>JAUIGN010000009.1 GCA_030430075.1 bacterium | reverse complement strand
GGGATCGTGAAGATTGGTTGCGGCTCCTTGATCGAGTGGCCGCCCGGTCCAGTTGGCGCGTTTTCTCCTGGGTGTTGATGAGCAATCATTTTCATCTGTTGTTGCGTACGCCCGAGCCGAACTTGTCGGCGGGAATGCACGATTTGAATTCCGGTTACGCCAGTCTGTTCAATCGTCGCTATCGCCGCTCGGGCTCGCTGTTCCAAGGTCGGTTCAAAGCGGTCCTGGTCGAGGATCAGAGCCACGCGTGGGAGCTGAGCCGGTACATCCACCTCAATCCGGTGCGAGCCAAGATGGCTCCGCTTCCTGAACAGTACCGCTGGAGCAGCGATTCGGCTTATCGTTTCGCGCGCGACGCAGCGGGAGCGGCGGCCTGGCTCGACTGGGAAACAGTGCTGCGGGAACATTGCAACGACCTTCGCAACGCGCGACGCGCCTACCAGCGGTTTGTCGAGGTGGGCATCGCCGAGCCGCCAATCTCGCCCGTGAAGTCGGCTGTCGGAGGTCTATTTCTCGGCCGGAGTTCGTGGGTCGAACAGATGCGCAAGAGACTCGCTGAGAAACCGGAAGATGCCAACGTTCCGCAGCGAAGACGCCTGGCGTGGCGTCCTGCCGAAGCGGACATTCTTCGTGTGGTGCAGGATCATTTCGGTGCTGGTCCCAGGGATCTGCAGCAGATCCGTCGTCACGGCAACGACGCCCGTGTTGCTGCCGTCGATTTGCTTCGTCGGTTGACGGACAAAAAGGTAACCACCTTGGCGCAACAGTTCGGGGGCGTCAGCGTAGCGGCGATCTCCAAATTGTTAAGTCGTGCAGAATCACGACGTGGAGACGATCCGCACTGGAACAGTCTCCTCGAAGAATTAGAGCTCCAGTGCCAGGGCAAACCTCGCCGCTCGAAGAAAGGTTAAATGTCAAGACCTGACCCTATTGTACCCTGGTACCGAGATCTAATCGCCAAGCACCGGGGGTCCGCCAACCAATCGCCCATCATCCTGTGGCCATACCCAATCGACCCCTGGCCAGGCGAGCCGCTGCCGGATGAGTACGATTTGCTCATCTACGCCAAGAACGGGCACCGACCGCAGCTGCTTGAGCACCTGGCCGAGATCTTTCCCCGACACATCCAGATTCATTACGGACAGTATCAACGTGAGGAGTTATTTGAAGCCGCCCGACGCTCACGGGCTTGTGCGTACCTGGCGGACGACGACCATGGGCCGCTGGCTCTCCAGGAGATTTTCCTTGCAGGCTGTCCGACCGTCGGGGTGCGGACCGGAGCCTCCTTCGTACGGACTGGCGAAACGGGCGTAGTGGTGGACAGGTTGCCACCAGGACAGCGGTGCGTGGAATCGGACGAAGACGTGCGGGCTCTGGCAGCGTTCATGGAGTCCATTGAGCAAGCTCACTCGATGGACCGCGAGTCTGTTCGACACGTAGCGGCCACGGAGTTCGATACGGAACGCATCGTGGAAATGATCGTGCAAGCCTTCGCTGGTATCGCCAGTAGAATCTCGGCGGTTACGATACCATAATCAGGAGCGTCTTCGCGTAATTCAGCACACCGCGTTGGCCGACTCGCCCTTGTTCACGCTCTTCACCGGCCGGAGCTCCTCTTCCCAATCTCTCGGGTTCCTCCAAGCTGAGCGCCCGCGGCCATAGATCCGCTCACCAGCTCATTCCGGTTCTGCGTGTGTGGGAACACTTAACGAATGCAGATCGACTCGATTACAAGGCATGGCGATCAAAGCGTCTGCCTTTGGCTAGTAAAATGGCTCCTCGTCAGATGCGTCGGAGAGTTCGCGAGGGTGGCTCACCGAACTGTTTTCTGTAGTCCCGGCAGAATTGACCAAGGTGGGTAAAGCCGTTGGAGTAGGCGACCTGTTTGACTAACACCTCAGTCGGGTCGGCTTCACTCAACGCACGTTTGACTCGATTGAGCCGCAGCATCTTCAGATAGTCGAGAGGGCTGATTCCGGCAACGTCGTGGAATGCATGACGAAGCGTCCGCTCGCTGACCGCGAGTTCGCGGCACAATTCGCCAATCCGTGGCGATTGGTCCACGTGACGCATCGAGAACTCTTTCGCTTTGCGAACGAGCTTGTTGCGTCGATCGAGAGTCAGTTGTGAACGGCTTACCGTTTGAGACGAGGCAAGCGCGTGAGCGATCTTCTCGACGGCAGCGTCTGCCAGCTCTGAAAGCCGTGACGGCTCACTCGGATGCATCTGATAGTATTGAACGGCATCCAGATACGCGAGACTTGCCATGCGGATTTGAGCTGCCACCTGCGGCGTTAGACGAACAACGCGGTGCATGCTTAGCACATTCTCGGGGTCGTCGTGCGAAAGGTCGGCGACGTGTCTTGCTAAATCGACCTCCGGAATGGCGAACACGACACTATCCCAAAGGGGCGTGGAAAGATACTCGCCCTGCTTCCCAGCTTGCTGCACGATGATGTCATCGATTCCGACGAATTCGCCCATCCAGTGTGCCTCGCCCTCTTGGGCAAGGGAGATTGCCAGAGCGACGGTCCCTTGTGGAGGCGTGCCCTGATAGAGAATGGCGCGTTCCCAGCGATTACGGAAGATGCCTGTCGATCCTGCCTGCGTATGGAAGAGGCCGCCACGAAACACCCCTGGACTCATTTGTTGATACTCATGATCCCAGGCGCTTAGGGCCTGCTCCATTTCCTCAAAGTCCTGCGATTGTAGGTTGAAAACGCTGACATCCATTGGGCTTCACTTGATCCAACGACGGTAGCCCGCAGGTCGCGGAAGGCGGGCACTGGTTTTGCCGAATATTGACAGTCTTTTCTACTTTACCCAACTTGCTGGCATTGTTCTACTGTACCGTTGCGGCGTTACCCAGTGGCCGAAAGCCTGCGGTCTGAATGCTGGGCAGCACTCGCAACGGCTCCACCGCAGGCTGGCCCATAGCCCCCAAATCCGGAGGAAAATCAGTATGCGATCCAAAAAGTTGCCAATTCTACTAGCAATGGTCGTGAGCTTTGTTGCTCTGGCCGCTGTTCCCGCCGCCCACGCCCAAACAGACAAGAAGCCCAACATCCTCATTATCTGGGGCGATGATATTGGTTGGAACAACTTCAGCTGCTACCACCAAGGCATGATGGGCGGCCGCACGCCGAATATCGATCGTGTGGCCCGCGAAGGCGTGCGGTTCACGGACTACTACGCCCAGCAGAGCTGCACCGCTGGCCGTGCGTCGTTCATTACGGGCCAGCACCCGTTTCGGACTGGCCTGCTAAAAGTTGGCATGCCGGGTGCCAAACAGGGGCTGCAGCATAAGGATCCGACCATCGCCGAATTGCTCAAGCCGCATGGGTACGCGACCGCTCAGATTGGGAAGAATCACCTAGGGGACCGGAACGAATATTTGCCCACTGTACACGGCTTTGATGAGTTTTACGGAAACCTCTATCACCTCAACGCGGAAGAAGAACCAGAAGACCCCCAATACCCGAAAGACAAGATCCTCCCCAACGGCAAGACGTTTTACGAAACGTTTGGTCCGCGTGGAGTACTGCACTGCAAAGCGACGGATCGTGATGACCCCACCGAAGACCCTCGGTTCGGCAAGGTTGGCAAGCAGACGATAAAGGACACGGGGCCTCTGACGCGGGAGAGGATGAGGACCGTCGAGAAAGACCTTCTGAAACATTCACTTGATTTCATTGATCGCTCTCACGAAGGCGGCAAGCCATTTTTCCTGTGGCACAACCTCACGCGCATGCACGTGTTCACCCACTTGTCGGACGACTGGAAGAACAAGACTGGGTACGGCTTGTATGCGGACGGCATGGCTGAGTTCGATTGGGTCGTGGGGCAGTTGCTCAAAAAGCTCGATGATCTAGGAATCGCCGACAACACCATTGTTGTCGTCTCGACGGACAATGGTGCCGAAGTCATGACCTGGCCAGATGGCGGCTGCACCCCATTCCACGGCGAAAAAGGCACGACCTGGGAGGGTGGCATGCGAGTGCCCTGCGTTGTCCGATGGCCAGGCGTTATCAAGCCCGGGCGGATCGTGAACGAAATCATGTCTCATGAAGACTGGGCACCGACGCTTCTGGCGGCGGCTGGTGCCCCCAACGTGAAGGAGAAACTTCTCAAGGGGCACAAGGCGAATGGCAAGACCTTCAAGACCCATCTCGATGGCCACAACTTCATGCCATTTTTTCAGGGCAAAGTTAAGGAGGGCCCACGCAAGGCGATCTTTTACTTCGACGACAACGCGAATCTCAACGCGGTCCGTGTGAATGACTGGAAGATTCACTTCGCGATCCAGGAAGGCAATTTGCAGGATTCCGAGCGGCGAACGGTAAACATGCCTTATGTGGTCAACCTGCGGCAGGATCCCTTTGAGCGTTTTATGCGAGAATCGAAGATGTACTTCCGGTGGTACGCCGACAAAATGTGGACGTTTGTCCCAGCGCAAGCCGTCGTTGGGGAATTTGTGAAGACGTTTGAGGAATTCCCACCGAGTCAGAAGAGCGGTTCGTTTGGTCCGGCAGAAGCCTTGAGTCGGCTTTCGTCTCCCGCCGGTGGCCACTAACCATAAGAGTGCGGTTCATTCCGAATCTCACTGCAGATTGAACTCGCCGGCCCGCCAACTGGCGGGCCGGCGTCTTTACACGGCTACCTTCATACCGACTTCGCAGCGGACAGCCGTGAGAGTCGGTTCGGAAGGCAACGGTTCGAAACTTCCGGGTAAATGCTCGCGCAATTGCAGGAGGTGCACGACCGACGCGGCCTGCTTCAAACGGGAGTCTTGGAGGATGCCCGCCTCGCTGATGTGTTCGCCCCGCCCACCGGGCCGAAACGGGAGGCTTCCGCCCGGTTAGCGAGCCGAAACGCTTCTTAACCCGAACAGGCCGGCGCGACAGATACAACCGAGACTTTGGGCGTTTCGACGAGCCAATCCGCCGCCCTGTGACCAACCCAGGATGTCGCAAGGGACAACGAGAGACATTCGGCCAAGAGACACGCCAAATCGCAACTCGTTGCGATTCCTGGTGTTCCACGAAAAAAGCCGACGAGGTTAGCGTCGGCTTTGTCTCTTAACCCGCGGGTAGCGTGTTTTCGCTCTTGGCGGATTCAAGTTGCTTGTTTCGAATTCGGACCGGTGACTGCGGGGTTATGGCCATGCTAAGAGAAAGCTTAGTTCTGTCAGAACTTGGAACCGACTTGCTCCGGATTCAACATCTGAGGATCGTTGACTCCCATCTCGCGGAGCTTTTTGCTCCAAGCCCCAAGTTCCATGCCTTTTGTTATCTCTCCTGTTGCGGAGTCCAGCCAGAAGTATCCAAGTGTGTCCTCCGGCTCTTCGACGCCTTCTCTCTGAGTGATGAGACCATAGATAATTTTGTCATGACATCCAATCTTCTCGAGCCTGGCTCCGGCAACCCCACCACCCTCGCTGTCAACGAGGCTAACTTGCAACCGACTGGCAAAGGCTACTTTGTAACCGTTAGGCAGCGTTAGCCGATTCAAGTCCGGCTCAACATAGGGATCGCCGATCCGAGCAGCCGTCTTGCCGGAAAGACTGATTGTCCCAGCGGGCTTGAAGCCGTTGATTTCAAGTTCCCCATTTTCCTTGACTGTGATCCTAAACTGGCTGTCGGCAGCTGCTTTTTCCGCGGGTCCGAAAGATGCTCCAGATTCGGGACGCCGTACCGCCATGGGTGTCAGCGTTAGCGTTCGACTTGGCGAATCCCAGTTTCCATCAAAGAAGTGCCTGTTCGTGGCATTTGTTTCTTCACCGACTCGCGAGTATTGAGCATAGCCGCGCCACTGGAGGTCGTACTTTTCCATCATTGGCAAGAGACTGATCGTCCAGGTGTGCTCGGGTTTCTCACGTGGCCACTGAATGCTCAGATGCCAACCTGGACCTGGACGACCAACTTCTTCGAAATGGGTCTTGAAACCACCCTCCACCTGCAGGCTCGCCACAAAATCAACATCTTGATCGTTGCTTTTCATGCTTCCACCAAACAACCAACTGCCTCGGCATCTGTTCAGGCCGTCAATCAGGATGAGCGGTTCTTTCGGAAGGCGATCGAGATGTTCCTGAGGAATGTCGCGACCGAGTAGTTCTGGCCATGTCAGTTGCTCTGACGTGGAATCGCCTTTGTCAGATGCGTCATCCTGAACCTCTTGGTGCGGTACGACGGGTTCTTTTGATTCCTGCTGGGTTGGCCCATCTTGGACGAGAAACGTCAGGGCCCCTGTAAGCCAGAGTAACGAGGTGAAAGCAGCTGTCATTAGTAAGACTCCAATTGTTGTGCGGAATATGGGCCGTTGTTTGATTCGTTGGGCCGATCGAAGACTTTCCGGAAGATCGACGGCCGTTGGTTGCTGGAAGTGACTCAGGCAGGCGTCGAGTAAGATGTGCAACTCTTTCGCTGACGGGAAGCGATTCTTTTTATCTTTCGCCATTAGCCGGTCGATGATCCCGACCAGCCAGTCTGGGATCTCGGGGTTCAGTTCACGGATCCGTGTGGGGGCTTCGTCGATGATCTTTCTCATCACGCTGTGTGATGACTCGGCGCGAAATGGCACGCGGCCCGTACATAGCGTGTAAAGAACGCTCCCCAAGCTGAAGAGATCGCTCGCCTGATCGACCGCTTCACCCCGTGCTTGTTCAGGAGACATGTACTGCGGAGTCCCAGCGATGGCGCCGTGCTGGGTCAGCGACGCATCATCGACAGCTCGTGCCAATCCGAAATCGGTTAGCGTGAGCCGTTCAACGCCGTCTTCCAATAAGATGTTCTCAGGCTTGATGTCGCGATGTACGAGACCTTGCTCATGGGCAGCCGAGAGACCTGCGGCGATCTGTGATCCGATTCTCAGAATCTCAACGGTGGACAGAGTGCCTTCGCGGTCGAGACGCTTTTGCAGGGAACCGCCGCGAACATAGCCCATCACTAAATAGGGCGTCGCTTCGTCACTCGAAACACTGTGAATCGGAATCACGTTGGGATGCAGCACGGCTGCCGCTGCCTTGGCCTCTCGTGCAAATCGTTTCCTGGCGGTTGCATGACTTGCCAAATGCGGAGCCATGACCTTAATCGCGACGACGCGATCCAGTGCGGTATCGAATGCTTTGAGCACGACCCCCATCCCTCCGACGCCGACGACGCCAGAGACTTCATATCCCCCGAGTCGCCCGAGGCGATTTGGATCGTCGGAGGGCGCGAGTGAATTCAGGACGCTTTGGATCGATATTGGGACATCTGGTTTGCCAATCTCCATCGACGCCGCTGAGTACTCTACCGAACTGGAACGATCGAACTCCGAGGCGAGCAGGCACGCCGCTGCTTCAGTCCAGGTTTGAGGGGCCGCGGCAGATTGCTCCATGTAGTCTCGGCAGTCCGAACAGACTTCCAAATGCGCGACAAGCGAAACATCGCTCGATTCGTCAGGGGCCGACGCGAGGAATTGATCAATTCGCTGACGATCACAGCGATCCGTTCGGGCGTTCATATACCGCTCTCCTGCAGACGTTGTACTTGCTCACGAAGCCTGCGCATGATGCGACTGCGAGCGGCGTAGACAGCGCCCACTGATTTCCCAAGCTGAATGGCGACTTCGTCGCAAGGCAGCCCCTTGACGACGGTCAGCTCAAATGCTTGCCAGGTATCCGAATCAAAATCGGACTTCACCACGGATGCTGCCCGCAAATACCTTTCTCGCATCGCCTCCTTCGCGAGCTCTTTCTCGATATCGGGTGCAGAGGCAGGTTGCTCGGCGAGCAGATCGAGAATCTCGGATCCACCAGCTCCTGCATCTTGGGGTCGTCGGGCAAAGGCAGTGGCTATCGAATTCGAAGCGACTCGCCGCAGCCAGTGGCGGAACCTGGTTTCGGGACCCGATTTTTCAAAACGGTGGATTGCCCCAGCCACACGCATCAAGACAGCTTGAACAAGGTCTTGTGCATCGGCGTCCTGCATTCCCCGGCGCCGTGCCATGCGATAGATGACAGGGCGATAGATGACCACGAATTGATCCCAAGCTTCGCGATCCTCTGGGGATCGCACTTGCGCGATAAGGCTGGATCGAGTCTGTGGAAATTCGGTCATTACTGTCTCCTGGGAGACTAAACTCGCGTCATCGCGTCAATCTGACACCAAAAGACGAAAAGCCTTAAAATCAGTCGATCTTCGTCGCGGAGCGGATTGCGGAGACGTTCGGCCAAGCTCTCTCTGCGCAGTTTTTGAGTCACGACTGAACAGTATAAGTTGGCGGCCCCAGAAGACTCGCCCCCGGCCAAGCCAAGCTGGTCCGCTCTTCCCTCGGTCTGATCGAGAAATTGCTCTGACCTCTGTGCGTGAAGTAGCACGTTCGCGTTCCCTTCCCTATTCCGAAGCCAACCTTGGGGGGGTGCGACCGAAAGAGCGAAGGCAACCCGTCGATAACCCAGGCGGCGCGAGACAGAGAGACGGCCGAGAGTTTGGGCCAGAAATGGGGCGTCGGAGGGCCGTCCATGTAAATCGATCGTTTCGCGCGCCACGTCGGAAGAGAGACTCGCCACACGGCGCGAGTGTCGCAAACCCCTGCGATTCCTGGGGATAACTCGCCCCGTCTCTCCACCAGCGCAAAATAAAACCCCGCGGTCGCGTTCATTTCGCTACCGTGGGGTTGAAGTTGCATGTTTGGAATTCGGACCGGTGACTGCCGGGTTATGGCTTGCCCCAAAAAGCCCGATGGTCACAGGCGTTTTTCGAAGCGCACAGGATGACCACGGGCCGCTCGCCCTCCAGGAGATTCTACTGGCCGGCTGTGCGACCGTGGGCGTCCGGACCGGAGCCTCATTCGTACGGACTGGCGAAACGGGAGTACTCGTGGACCGTCTGCCCCCGGGACCTTAGTGTGCGGAAACGGACGAAGACGAGCAGGCACTGGTAGCGTTCGTGGAGTCCATTGAGCAAGCCCAATCGCTGGATCGCCACAGTGTGCGGGATCGGGCCGCTGTGCAGTTCGGCTCCGACCGGATTGTGGACAGCATCATCACCGCTGTGAATACCGCATGTCTGGGAGGAATCGCGACAGGGGTCTCTTTGGGGTCAGGTCTTGACATTTAACTTTGTCTCTTTGGGCTTGGTCGTTGGTCGTATTGCGCAGCACTTACGTATCGAGATGGCGAACGGTCTGTATCATGTGACGGCCCGCGGTTGGGAACGGGGGGTGATCGTCGATAGTGAACGGGATCGTGAAGATTGGTTGCGGCTCCTTGATCGAGTGGCCGCCCGGTCCAGTTGGCGCGTTTTCTCCTGGGTGTTGATGAGCAATCATTTTCATCTGTTGTTGCGTACGCCCGAGCCGAACTTGTCAGCGGGAATGCACGATTTAAATTCCGGTTACGCCAGTCTGTTCAATCGTCGCTATCGCCGCTCGGGCTCGCTGTTCCAAGGTCGGTTCAAAGCGATCCTGGTCGAGGATCAGAGCCACGCGTGGGAGTTGAGCCGGTACATCCACCTCAATCCGGTGCGAGCCAAGATGGCTCCGCTTCCCGAACAGTACCGCTGGAGCAGCGATTCGGCTTATCGTTTCGCGCGCGACGCAGCGGGAGCGGCGGCCTGGCTCGACTGGGAAACAGTGCTGCGGGAACATTCCAAAGACCTTCGCAACGCGCGACGCGCCTACCAGCGGTTTGTCGAGGCGGGCATCGCCGAGCCGCCTATCTCGCCCGTGAAGTCGGCTGTCGGAGGTCTATTTCTCGGCCGGAGTTCGTGGGTCGAACAGATGCGCAAGGAACTCGCTGAGGAACCGGAAGATGCCAAGGTTCCACAGCGAAGACGCCTGGCGTGGCGTCCTGCCGAAGCGGACATTCTTCGTGTGGTGCAGGATCATTTCGGTGCTGGTCCCAGGGATCTGAAGCAGATCCGTCGTCACGGGAACGACGCCCGTGTTGCTGCCGTCTACTTGCTTCGTCGGTTGACGGACAAGAAGGTAACCACCTTGGCGCAACAGTTCGGGGGCGTCAGCGTAGCGGCGATCTCCAAATTGTTAAGTCGTGCAGAGTCACGACGTGGAGAGGATCCGCACTGGAACAGTCTCCTCGAAGAATTAGAGCTCCAGTGCCAGAGCAAACCTCGCCGCTCGAAGAAAGGTTAAATGTCAAGACCTGACCCTATTGTCCCCTGGCTGAAGTCTTCCCTCCCACATTCAGATCCACTACGGTCAGTATCAGCGTCAGCAGCTGTTTGAAGCCGCGCGTCGATCGCGAGCCTGCGCGTACCTGGCGGACGATGACCACGGGCCGTTGGCTCTCCAGGATATCCTGCTCGCCGGCTGCCCGACTGTCGGCGTACGAACCGGAGCCTCCTTCGTGCGTACGGGTGTAACAGGCGTCGTCGTGGACCGACTGCCTCCCGGTGCACGCTGTGCGGAATCGGACGATGACGTGCGGGCTCTGGCGGTCTTCATAGACGCCATCAAACAGGCCCAATCGATGGATCGCCACAGTGTGCGGGATTGGGCCGCTGACCAGTTCGACACCGAACGGTTTGTGGACAGTGTCATCACCGCTCTGCATGCGGCCTGTCTCAAACTCGTGTCCGACACGATGAATGAGGGAGGGAGGCGGTGGAGGCTGGTAGCTAAGCGCAGAGATGTGGTCCCGCTGAGGACACCGCTTGTAGCTCGCAGCCGATTCTCCAATGGAGTCATCAACTTACGCCCGGATCCAATGTTGTACAAACTTGTCAGTCGGGTGACTGGCGTTCGTTTGAACGCGTAATCGAGGCGTACGCGGGTACTTGTCTCGCTGATCGCTCAGACGTTTATGAAACCGCAAGACTTGTTGGTTCGGACTGGGAAATGGCGACTGGCCTATTGCTTCTTGTCTGCAAGTTCGAGCGTTGACGGGTCGAACAACTCCTTGATCGTAAGCTCACGTTTTGCGAGCCCCTGTTGGTGCAGATACCGGAAAGCTGCCTCAAGTGCTTTGCGATTCTGTTTGATGCCGTAGGAATAGAAATTCTCGCCCATGATTTCTCGTGTCTCGTTGAATTCCTGCCCGTACCACGGTAGTGAGCTGTACGCCCAGCGTATCTTACGCATCTCGTCGTAGTCCAGCTGTTTGGCACTTGAGTACGCATCAAACACTGCTTTTGGCAGCCACGGCTCCGCCTTCGCGAGCTCGCTTCGAATAGCGACGATGTGCATGATGGGAAAAATCCCCGTCTTCTTGAAATACGCGAGTTCTACTTTGCGCGGGTTGGAAAACAGGCGATCAATCTTCGGATGACGATCAACGTATGCTTTGGGTTCTGCCGGATGAAAGATCGCATCCACTTCACCTTCTAGCAATAAGGTTGAGTCGTCTTTTCCCTTTGGAGCCTGCGTGATGGACACGTTCTTTGGCGGCAGCAGCTTCTCCCACCTTGAGACGCCACCGGTCTGGCCCTTTGCAGAGTCCTTGGGGGTGACCACCCAATGAATGTCTTCCGGCTTGACTCCGTATGCGTCCTGCAGAAGACCGCGAATCCAAGTCAAACCCGACGAAGAATAGCCGACCGTTGCGACCTTGCGGCCACGGAGATCCTCGGGCTTGGTGATACCGCGGTCCGTATGAACGAAGATGCTCTTGTGACGGAAAACCTTCAAGACAAAGATCGGCAGCAGCTGGTAATCGCGAAGCCCGCCGTTGCAGAACGCGAGCAGGTAAGGGATCAGTCCCACCTCCGTGACGTCGCGCGTTCGCGGGCCGCTGAACACATGTTGATTCAATTCGCCAATCTTTGACGTCTCGAACTTGACTTTGCATCCAGCGACCTTGACGCGGCCGTCTTGAATCGCTCGAACACGTTCGTAGGGATATCCGGCGATCGTGATAGACGCGTCGCCATTCTGGGCAAGCTTGTCATCTGCCCAGGCATTTGCACCAAGTGTGGCCGCACCGATTGCAGATGCTGCACCTGCCCTGAGAAAACTTCGCCGCGAGTCCTCGTGGTTCTTCATCTGACAGTTCTCCATTTTCCACGCTCGTCGCACGACGGGGAAGATTGCCTCGCCCGAATTATTTCCTGTCGCCAAGGCCTGGATCTGCGCTTCGATCGAAAGGCAATTCGTCGAGGTGTTCGATGTACTCAAGTGGATCGAACGGTAGCTTTTTCAAATCGAGAGGCGGTTTCGCAAGCGCCTTGGTCTCAGGTGTCGCGTTTTCGATTCCGGTCCAGGGAATTCCGTGCCGTTCCTTCTGGTCGGGGTACTTCTTCTTCCACAACTGGTGCCGGAGTCGCATGCGGTTGAAGGGGCTTTTCAAATGAATCAGGTTCACCAGCATCGGAGACTTTTCACGCGGGTCAGACGGAAGGAAAAAGAATCCAGCGGGAATACCGCTTGCCTCGCCCACCGGATCGGATGAAATCCAGTGTCGTTTGTAATTTCCTTTAACCGTGGCTCCCAGGTTGGGACCAGCGTAAATGAATACGTGGTCGCGACGGCTATGAGTGTTGCCATTTAGAAACAGCGCCGTCTGGTCGATTCCATCAATGACACGGTCCGTCGGAATTCCCTCCGTCGCGCCAGCCAGACGCGCAAAGGTTGTGAACAGGTCGGCTTCGTGAATGATATCGCCAACTAACTGCCCGTCATCAATGACGCCCGGCCACCACGCTTGAGCTGGCACGCGTACGCCGCCTTCGAGAAAATCGCCCTTTCCTCCGCGAAAGATCGTCTCGGCGAAACCGCAACCCGGAGGCGGGTTGTGTGCCATCGGACCGTTATCGGCCATGCAGACGACCAGCGTGTTTTCAGCGATGCCTAGCTCTTTGAGCTTCGCCATCAATTTGCCGACGAAGGGATCGATGTTGCCCTGGAGTCCGTCCTGCAGTAGGCTCCGCGAGGTCGAGACCTTTTTCTCAGTTGGCATGAATGATGCCATCATCGGCCAATTGGCGACATAAAACGGCTTGTCAGCCTTCGCGTTGCGTTCGATGAATTCTAAAGTGCGTCGTTGGGCTTCTTTGTCAATCTTGAGATAGGTCTCATAACTATTGTCGCCCCATTGCCGTGCTTTCTCGCCCTCCTTGCCTTCCAGCACCATTGCCCATCCTTTGGTCACGAACGTGTCGTCCAGCTTGTATGGGTCTTCGGGGAGCATGTCCTCGTACAAGCCAATGGTCGCGTTTGCCTGTTCGGCACGGCGGGTCCAGAGCGAAAGAATCTGGTTGTAGCCTGTAAAGAACGATTCATCGAACCCCTGGTTGTGCGCGTAGCTCTCTTCGATGTCGCCCAAGTGCCACTTGCCGTGAAATGCCGTGGCGTATCCGGCCTTGCCGAGAACTTCCGCCAACGTGACTTCGCTGGCGCGGAGCCCGTGCATCTCACGGAGCATGCCGATGTTGTACATCGCGTTTCGGACGGGATGGCGGCCAGTCATGCACGCGGCTCGACTCGGAGTACAACCGACTTCGGTATACATGCGCGTGAAGAGGATGCCTTCGCGCGCCATTCTGTTCAAGTTAGGCGTCTTGAGCCCGCGGACCATTTGGATCGCGGGGATACCGACATCTCCATACGCCGTATCGTCCCACATGATGTGAACAATGTTTGGCGGCGTACCGTGTTTCCTTCGAAGCTCGGCGAGCCTCTCGTTGAGCTTCTCGTCTTCGGCAGCCCACCTCTTGCCATTCTGGGCTTCAAGGATGTAGTACTCGGCGTCGTGAACGATTGCCTCTTGTGCCGTCACTGTACGACCACCAACGCACAGAAGCATCAGTAGCAGGATAACTAAACTACGAATCATGGTTTTTCCCCTTCATTTACTCTGGCTTTATCAGCAAGCAACTGCCGCAGGATGCTATGGACGAAACTTGATACGGATTTGTTGCCTTCTTCGGCACGGCTTTGCAGCTGCTGAAATTCACTGTCAGTCACCATCGTGACCACACGGTTGCGTCTGACGCGCTCAGGCGGCAGCGGGGGACGCCCCGTGTGTCGGGCTGCGTGGGGGCTGGTGACCCTGTTGCTCACTGACGGGCTCCAATTCGAGCAGTTTGGTTGAGTTTGCTGGCAAAGCAATTTCATCGATCGTAGGATAGAGGCAATCGTGACAACATCAAAAATCCGCAAAATTGGCAAGCTTGACTCGCTACATACTGATGTCCCGAGAAATCCCCAACACGTACCTGCAACGACGCATATTCGCCGACGTTGACGACCTGGCAGCCGAAGCCGAGGCGTGGAACGTCGATTTTCGGCAACTGGACCGGGGGGCTTTCGTTGGCAAGCTGATGCAATTCGCCGGCGACGGGGTCCACATCTCCCACGCTCGCTTTAGTCGGTCGCTCAGGCAGAAGGGTATGCCGCCCGCCGAAATGCGAACGATTGCCGTCCCCGCCAGCCCGAACTTACGGCTTCAGTGGCGCGGTAAGTTGATTGACGGCCGAAGCCTGATGGTGTTTCCCGATGGGGCAGAGTTGTCGAGCGTCTCTGGTTCGGACTTTCATGTTTACACATGCTCATTTCCCAAGGAGTTGCTCTCATCCGTTGGTGAAAACTTGGAGGTGGGAGATATCGACGAGGCGAGTGGCGGAGTCGATGCCGTTCGCGTCGATTCGTCGGCAATTGAAGAGTTGCGACGCTGCTTGCTGAGAATTTGCAGCTTTGTGCACGATAAGCCGACTGCACTTTCAGATGCAGTGTTTCTGCGGCAACTATCTTGCGAGCTACCAAGAAGATTGCTGACGGCCATCGCCCAAAGTCAAGGGAGGTGTCCTCCGGCGACACGGGGAAAACGACTCACGGCCTTGGATCGCGCCGAAACCTATATCGAGCAGCACGCTGGCGATGGGATTAAAGTCAGTGACATTTGTCGAGTTGCGGGCGTAAGTGAACGAACGCTTGAGTATGCGTTCGTCGAGCGGTTTGGCATCGGTCCGAAGGAATACCTGAATGCATTCCGGCTTGTCTCGGTCCGTCGACAGCTACGAGTTGCGGATCCGCGGAGGTTCAAGGTGGCCGACGTCGCCAATGCGTGGGGGTTCTGGCACTTGGGGCAATTCGCCGCCGACTACCAACAGCGTTTCGATGAGTTGCCCTCCCAGACACTTCACCGCGAGTCTTCCAGCTGAGGCAATCGGGTTGTTCGAAGGTCACACCAGGCGGGAGGTCCGCACCCGCTTTGCCGGTCGAAACGCCCGCTAATCCGAAGGCGGCCGTTTCGATTTCGGGCGATTCAAACCTCGGAAGCCAACCCCGGTAGGTTGCGACCGAAAGGCGAAGCCAACACCTCTTAACCCAGGCCGCGCGAGACGGTGAGACGGCCGAGAGTATGGGCCAGAAATGGGGCATCCAAGGGCCGAGCGTGTGAATAGCTGGTGTCGCGCGCCACGTCGGAATAGAGACTCCAAACGCCGGATTCAGGTCACAAACCCTTGCGAATCCAGCGGATAACTCGCCCCGTCTCTCCCTCAGCGCAATACAAAACCCCGGGGTCGCGAACTTTCGCTACCGTGGGGTTCAAGTTGCGGGGACAGGATTCGAACTACCCCCGGAAAACACGGGGGAAACGCCCCCGACTGCTGAAAGCGGCGCAGAATCCGGCGCACTTCGCGAAGATTTCACCCCCAGCCGACCCCGATTTGATCGCGGTAATCGAGTGCTGGCCCGACCTGCCCGAGGCGGTGAAGGCCGGCATCCTGGCGATGGTCCGGGCAGCCGACGGTACCAAGTGACGTGAAGGCGCGGTAGGTACTGTCTTTCGTTCCAGCCCGCCCGGAAATCCCGAGCGCCACGGCGATCCCCAGGGAAGGACCCAACGACCCCGGGCCGGCCGGGAGGCCGCCTTTTGGGTCCTTCTGGGTGGTTTGAAGGCCTGCGCGTAGTTCCCGCAGCACCCCCGAGACACAAACACTCACTGAGCCGAGGCGGACCGGGTCCTTTCCATGCAGGCGAACCCTGCCGTTTCCCCCGCCATCGCGACAAGTTGAGAGTTAGTCCGTACGTACTCTGTCCGTTTCTTGCTCGATCGCAGTCTTCGACCGCAAGGGGCTGTATCTGGGAAGGGACCCGTAACGGGGGCTAGGGTCGTTGCCATCGTTATCAACACGGCTCAGAATGAGATCACCGAACTCACCACTCGGCGCTCAACTGGTCGCGGTTGGTCCCGCGATCATCACGAAGGGTAGGCGGAGTTGCTCCCGCCGCTGGACTCCGCCGTCGTCGATTTCCTATTCGGTTACGGCGACGGGGTCCGCCCTGCCAATCAGAATAGGACCTCTCATGGCGCCGTATGATCCCGACTTCGATCCGCTATGGAAAGCGCACGTCGAAAACCTCGAGCGGCAAGCGGAAGAAAAGCGGCGTGCTAAACTTAATCCGCCGCCCCCGGCTGAACTGGCTGAAACTTCGTTGGAACTGTTTCGTGATTTACTGGAGGTGACACAAGCTGACGACCCAGAGCAGTGGATTTTTAATCGGTCACAAGAGACTGTTTACAACGATGACGGGGACCACGGGATCGCTACCAATCTTCGTCTTGTGGCAGACTACTTTGAAACTGTGGAATGCCGGATTGAGTCTTTGGTCAATGCTCTGGCATGGTCGGGGCAAGCGTACGCCGAAAACGCATTGAATCTGCTAACGAAGGTTCATTTGGTGCTGACCGAACGGTCGAGCCGGGAACGCTCTGAACTGTCTCTGGGATTGGAGTATGGCCAGCATGAACAGGTGGTCCGCTACTTTTGCGTTCTAGTGGAACGGTTGCGTCTACTGCGCACTGCCATACTGAATGTGATGGCACAGATACGAACGGTTCGGGAGATGGATCGAAGCGAAGAGCGTGACGAACGGGACGATGATGGCAGGTTTGATGATCTGGGGGAGTGGGTGCGTGACAATCTAAAGGGTAAGCAACGTCGCGTGCTCGAATTGACCATCGACGCGGACGGCGAATGTCCGCTGGCGGCAATTGCCATCGACCGTAAAGTGAGTTGGGAAGCGCCATACGACGACGCCTTCAACGGTATTCGCAAGGCAGTTAACCCGAAACTGCACAAGATTGGGTGGAAACTGGAACGGAACGACAACAACTCCCGCCTGGCAAAACTAGGTCAAGAATGACTTGCTCTTGACCGAGATTTGCCACCTGCCGACCCAATAAGATCCTTCAAGACCTAACCGGTTTTGAAGGATTTTCTTATGGCAAAGCCGTTCGACCCCCTGAAGTACATCCCAAGCGCAAGTGCAATCCGCAAGCGTCTCGACGAGATCGAGGAAGAGGCCCGCCGACTCGGCATCGTGCTGAAGACGGCCAAGGAAATTGAAGCGTCTTCTGAGGAGCACGCGGCAGAGCCCCGAAGAGGCCATGCTCGTTAGCATGGCGGGCCGGGGCGTGGTCGCCGAGGCAGGCTACTCACCTTACCTCTTCCGGGTTCGATTCCCGGTCGGTCCATTAAAAAAGCCCATCACGCTGGGTGACGGGCCACTGCCGAAGCAGGCTACTCATTCGTAAGGATACACGATGGATCGACGTAGTAAAGGCGATTCACTGAGGCTTCTTCTGACACCCCGACAAGCTGCCGAGGACCTGGCCATTAGCCCGCGAAAGTTGTGGAGCATGACCGCATCTGGCCAGATTCCGCACATTCGGCTAGGACGATGCGTGCGGTATCCGGTCGATGACCTGCAACGCTGGATCGGCGAACAAAATAATGGGGGCAACGAATGATACCCCCCTTAGAACGGATTCTGTCTGCCCTGGCCGATCGTAACTGCGATCCCAAGCGGAACGGCAAAGGATGGTCGGCGCGATGCCCGGCCCATGAGGATCGACGCCCAAGCCTTTCGGTATCCGAGGGCGATGACGGGCGGGCGCTAGTGAACTGTCACGCGGGCTGTACGGTCGATGCGATCTGTGGTGCGGTGGGATTGCGGGTGGCGGACCTGATGCCCACGGCCGACACTTCGCCCGCGCCAAGCAAGCCCACGCGGAACGGCAGGTCCCGCATTGTCGCCCAATACGATTACCGCGACGAATCCGGAAACCTACTGTTGCAAGCCGTGCGATTTGACCCGAAAGACTTTCGGCAACGGCGGCCGAAGCCGGGCGGCGGCTGGGATTGGCGAGTCAAAGGGGTGCGCGTCGTGCCCTATCGGCTGCCCGAACTACTCGCCGAGCCGGCGCGGCCCGTGGTGATTGCCGAAGGGGAAAAGGATTGCGACAACCTGGCCCGCATCGGCGTGTTGGCGACGTGCAACGCGGGCGGCGCTGGGAAGTGGACGGCCGAGCATTCGGCGTTTCTTCGTGGCCGGCGGGTAATCGTGCTGGCCGACAATGACGACGCGGGACGCAACCACGCCCAGCAAGTTGCTCTATCGGTCCACGGCATCGCCGAATCGGTGCAGATCGTCGAATTGCCCGTCTTGCCGGCGAAAGGCGATGCAAGCGATTGGATTGCAGCCGGCGGTACGAAAGCGGAACTGAAGCGACTGACCGAAGCTGCGCCCGTCTGGACGCCCGCTGCGCAGCCGTGGCCGGAAATCGTTTCCTTCGACGTGCTGAACCTGCCCGACTTTCCGACCCACGTCTTGCCCGACACACTGCGGCGGTGGGTGGAAGCCGAATCGCACGCCACGCAAACGCCGGCCGACCTAGCGGCGCTGTTGGCGTTGGCGGTTTGCTCTGTCGGAATTGCCCGGCGCGTGGTGGTGGAACCGCGCCCCGGCTGGCGTGAGCCGGTGAACCTGTTTACAGCCGTGCTGCTAGAGCCGGGAAACCGCAAGTCGGCCGTCTTCGCCGATGCGATGAAACCGCTTCGCGAATTGGAAGCGGAGTTGATCGAAGCCGCGCGGCCGGAAGTGGCCCGCGCACAATCCGACCGGCGGCAAGACGACGCCCGGTTGCGGAAGCTGGAAAAGACGGCGGCCGAGAAACACGGCGACGAAGCCGCGCAAGCCCGACACGAAGCCGGCAACCTGGCGGCGGACCTGGCCGACGGGGCCGAGCCGGTATTGCCCCGCTTGATTGTCGATGACGCCACGGCGGAAAAGCTGGGCATCATGCTAGCCGACCAAGGCGGACGCATCGCCAGTATGTCGCCGGAAGGGGGCGTGTTCGACCTGATGGCCGGCTTGTATTCCAAGAGCGGTATTCCGCAATTCGGCGTGTACCTGATGGGGCATTCCGGTGACGACCTGATTACGGATCGGGTGAGCCGCAAGAGCGTGCGCGTGGAACGGCCGGCGCTGACGTGCGCCTACGCGATGCAGCCGGCGGTGATCGAGGGGCTGGCTGAGAATGCGGCCTTTCGCGGGCGGGGGCTGTTGGCCCGGTTTCTGTACGCGGCCCCGCAAAGCTGGATTGGCCGGCGCGAAATCGCGCCCGCGCCGGTTTCCGATGCCACGCGGAATTCGTATCGCCAAGCAGTGCGGGAGCTGGCCGAAGTGGAAGGCGACATCATCTTAGAACTGTCGGGCGGCGCTGCGGCATTGCTGCGCGAATGGGAATCGGAAATCGAAGCGATGTTGGCCGAAGGCGGGCAAATGGAAATCACGCGCGATTGGGGCGCGAAGCTGGCCGGCGCAACGCTACGGCTGGCGGCGGTGCTGCATTGCGTGGAGCATGGCCCAGCTGGGTGCATCGAGGAATCGTGCATCGCGGCCGCCGTTGAAATTGCACGCTATCTGGTTCCCCACGCCGAAGCCGTGCTGAACATGATGTTGGCCAGCGAAGAAACGTCCGACGATGACGCCCGCTACGTCTTGCGCTGGATTGAACGCCACGACCGGCGGGAGTTCACCAAACGAGACGCCCAGCAACACGGCAAGCGGCGTTTCCCGAAGGCCGATGACATTGACCCGGCCTTAGCGGAACTGACCCGGCGGGGATTCATCCGGCCCAAGCCGGCGGAAACGAGCGGCCCCGGCCGGCCCCCATCGCCCACTTTTGACGTTAATCCCGCGACGTTCGCCGATGCGAAGTCTGACAAGCGTTCCCACAATTCCCACAATTCGCCTGGCGAACCGGGAAACGGCAATTCTGGGAATATTGGGAGCGCTCTGAAGCAAACCGAAAACACGAACCGCGTGCGGGTGACGATATGAGCGACGCGCGTTCGATAATTGCCGACTTGCTGGCAGACTGCGACGCCCACGGCATCCGCCTTGGTATTGCTGATGACAACGGGCTGGCAATCGACGCCCCGAAAGACGCCCTGACGCCAGACCTGATTGCCCGAATGAAGGCCCACAAGGCCGACCTGCTGGCGGTGCTGCGGCCCGCGCCCGACCCGGCCCCCGTCAACCAAACCGATGCGGCGGCGGTCTGGCAAGCGGCCCTGGATCGTTTGGAAAGCGACCCGCTATTCCCGCCCGATGTAATGGAAGACTTGCGGGCGGCGGATGCCGTGTGGGCAGACTATCCCGAGGCCGGCGAATTGGAAGATGAAGGGATCGAAGTAATCGACCCGCCCGACCCGTGCGCGGAATGCGGAACGCTGGAATTGTGGCAAACTCTGGCAGGCAACTGGCGGTGCCTACGGTGCGATCCGCCCACGAAGGCCCGGCGATTTGCTGGCACGGACATCCGGCCGCAAAGACAATTGAAGCAATTGACTGCTAGCCAACTACCGATACAATGGTGATGGGCTAGCAAACAACTATCGAGGCGAGAATGGCAAAACGAAAGACGAAGAAACCGACTACCCTTTCCGGGCAACTGCGGCACATCATCGAAGCCGGCGATCTTTCGCGATACGAAATCGCCAAGCGGTCCGGTGTCGATGCCAGCCAGTTGCATCGGTTCATTCGCGGAACCGGCCGGCTGACAACGGATTCCCTGGACAAGATCGGCGCGGTTCTCGGGCTGCGGTTCGTGCAAGAGAAAGGCGAGTAGGAATAATGGCGAGCATCGCAAAAGACCCCAACGGCCGGAAACGGATTCTGTTCATCGACGGTGACGGTAACCGCAAGGCGATCCGGCTTGGCAAGATGAGTTTGCCCGATGCCCGGGAAATCAAAACCAAGGTGGAAGCGATTCTATCCGCCCATGCGGCCCGCAATGCGATCGACCCGACAACCGCCCAATGGACGGCAGAGATACCCGATTCCCTGGCTGGGAAGCTGGCCCGAGCCGGGCTGATTCCGGCCCGTAAGGCCCTGCCAGCGGCGACCCTGGCGGCCTTTCTGGCTTCATACCTTGATGGCCGAGCGGATCTGAAGCCGGCAACCAAGGTGGTTCGCGGGGTGGTAGTGCGGGATCTGACCGGGTTTTTCGGCGAAGCCCGGGAAGTAAAGACGATCACGCCCGGCGATGCGGATGATTTCAAGCAATCATTGGTTGCCCGCGAACTGGCCCCGACCACGATTCACAAGCGACTGCAGGTGGCCCGCTCGTTCTTCCGTGCCATGAAGCGGCGGAAACTGATCGGCGAGAATCCGTTTGATGGAGTGAACGCGCCGGCGGCCGGGATCCGGGATCGGCAGAGGTTCGTGAACCGGGAGGAAACGGCCCGCGTGTTGAACGTCTGCCCGGACTACCATTGGCGGTGCATTGTGGGGCTGGCCCGATTCGGCGGGCTGCGGACCCCCCAGCGAAACGCTATCCGTGCGGTGGACAGATATTGATTGGGCGGCGGATCGGGTAACGGTGACTTCGCCCAAGACTGAACATCATGCCGGGAAGGCGACCCGCACGATTCCCTTGTTCCCGGAACTGCGCGAGATTCTGGCCGAGGCTCGGGAACTGGCCCCCGACGGCGCGGAATTCGTGGTCGATGAGAAGTACCGCAAGGCGGCGCAGGGGCCTGCGGGCTGGCTGAATGCAAACCTGCGGACCACGTTTAGTAAGATCGTCCGGCGGGCGGGGCTGGATCCCTGGCCACGGCTGTTTCACAATCTGCGGGCCAGCCGGGAAACGGAACTGGTCGAACGGTTCCCGATTCAGGTGGTGACCGCCTGGCTGGGCAACACGCCATCGGTGGCGATGCGGCATTACCTGATGACCACGGACGAACACTTCGCGGCGGCGGTGGCGGGGTCGAGCGAAGCGGATCTGGCGACCGGCACGAAGGCGGCGCAAAAAGCGGCGCAGCAATCACACGTTTCGGGTCGCACGGTATCGCAATCGCAACCGGCCGCGCATGAAAAAACCCCGGTTTTACCGGGGTGTGCGATTGGATGCGACATCATGCCAACACCCCAAGTTGCGGGGACAGGATTCGAACCTGCGACCTCGAGGTTATGAGCCTCGCGAGCTACCGGGCTGCTCCACCCCGCGTCGGTGGATCTCACGACAATGGCGTCGCGAAGCACCCATTCTACTGTTTCCTCCGAGGGCGTCGAGGCCCCAGCGGTTGAATCTGTTGAAGATCGTGCATTTTGGTCGCTGAATTTGGGCTTATTTCTGGGGCCCGTATCCGGCGCAAGTGACGGGCCACACGGTAGTTCTTGCTTGGCGCTGAATTCTGCCGCTGATAGACTCGAACCAGGAAAGAAATCGGACGCGCAGTTTGCTCTTGTCTTCGTGCGGGCTTCAGATTCCGCGGGGCTGGCCGAACGCCCTTTGATGTGTTGCGAATAGGAGACGCCTCGCTCGCGAGCCCCAGGAATTGCTGATGTCCAATCTTCCGCCCGAGAAGCACTCGCCTGACGAGACGCCAGGCCACGGAGAGATGGACTTCACGCAAGTGCCCGAACTGCCGCCATCCGTCGACGATGCGGCCAGCCTTGCAGGCGACGACGACCGCCCGCTACCAGAATCGCAAGATCCCCAGCGACGCGAAGCGGAATATCCTTCCCCCGAACTGCCCCAGCCGCTGGAACTTGCCAAGCCGCTTGCTGCGTCGCCCCAGTTGCCGGCGCGACTGGACGACGATGATCCAACCTGGCGGCCACCGGAAACGCCTCCGCCATTGCCGCCTGCGGTCGACTCGCCGGATGCCAGCGTCCCGGAATCCCATCGTCCGGAATCCCATCGTCCGGACTTTGACGTTCCCGGTACGGTCGCACCTGGAGCAAGCCCGCCTGTGCCGTTGCCTCCTGCAGCGGCCTCGCAATCTGTCGACGCAACCGCGCCGCGGGCGTCGGCACAGCCTGCGTCGATCGCACCGGCCGAATCGTCGCGGCGCGGCGAACAGGCGGTCGCCAAACGGACTCCCAACGTCGGGAATCGCGCGACCGGGCCGGTCGCCGAGGACGGATCGAGGTCCACAGCCGGGCCCGCCGGTGGGGACGCGGCGGCGAATCGCCAAGGGTCGAGCAGCGGGCGCGTCGAGCGTCGCTCCCAGGTCGAACGGCGATCCACCGCTGGCATCGCCAAGTCGGCCGCTACGCCGCAGCGGAAAGCAATCACCGGGTCGCCCTCCGCCAACAAGTCGCTCGCCGCGCCGGCAGCCGGACAGCGGCCAGTGAACCGCAGCGATCTCGCTCAACAGACGAAGGGCCGCCGGAGCGTCCAGGCCGGGGACAATCGGGCGACTGACTTGCCTGCGAACAGCGCCGCAATCACCGTTATTCCGTCGTTGCCAACGTCGTCGGCGTCTCGGCCTGGCACGAGCGGACGGGTCCTGGAAGCGACGCCACCATGGATGATCAGCACCATCGTTCACGCGACGCTGCTGATCATCCTGGGCCTGCTCTACGTGCCGCAGGCGGTGGACGTGTTCCTGGAGATCGTGGTCGCCCAGAGCGAAGAGATCGGTGATCAGCTGGTAAGCGATACGGTCGTCATTCCGACTCTTCAGGCGACCGAAACGCCCGACCTCGAAGTCGCCCTTTCGACCGACCGGGTGGAGAATGCGCTGGCCGCGATCCGCCTCCCGGAAGAGATCGAAATCGAACCCATCGAGCCGACGCCGGCAGCGGCGGATGCGCCGGCGATCGGCCGGGCCTTGGAAGGCCGGCGGGCAGGGGCCAAGCGGGCTTTGCTGGCCGCCTATGGAGGAACCGGTAAGACCGAAGATGCGGTGCAACTGGGATTGGAGTGGCTGGCTCGGAACCAGGGACGCGACGGCTCGTGGAGCTTGGAAGGTCCGTATCCGGACGGCGGAACCTTCGAGAATCGGCCGGCGGCGACCGCCATGGCGCTGCTGGCCCTACAAGGCGCCGGCAACACCCATCACCAAGGAGATTTCAAACGGAATGTCGAGCGGGGTGTCCAGGCACTGCTCGAGCTGCAAGATCGTGAAGGAACGGTCATCCGCCACGTTCGCGTTGACAACCATCGGCTGTATACGCAAGCCCAGGTAACGATCGCGCTCTGCGAACTTTACGGGATGACCGGAGACGAGGCATTGCGGCAGCCGGCCCAACGCGCCTTGGACTATGCGGCGGCGATTCAGGCCGACGACGGCCGGGGAGGGGGGGGCTGGCGATACATGCCGCGGCAGTACATTGACACATCGGTCACGGGCTGGTTTGTGATGGGCTTGCAGAGCGGCAGGATGGCGGGGCTCGACGTGCCGCAGGCGACGTTGGACAAGGTATCCATTTACCTCGACCATGTCTCCGACGACGGTTCGAATTACCGCTACACGCCGGACGACCAGCCGTCCGTTGTAATGACCGCCGAGGCCCTCCTGTGTCGACAATATCTCGGCTGGCCCCACGATGATCCTCGACTGCGCACCGGTGTCGATCGGGTCTTGGAGCGGCCCATCGACTGGGCGGAGCGAGACGTCTACTACTGGTACTACGCGACCCAGGTTCTGCATCACATGGGAGGGGATCCGTGGGAGCAGTGGAATGAGACCATGAGGCGCGTCCTGCCGCAGAATCAGGAAACGTCGGGCCGAAATCGGGGGAGCTGGAATCCAGTGGGCGACAAGTACGGGATTGAGGCGGGCCGTCTTTATACAACTTGCCTCTCCCTGTTCATGCTGGAAGTCTACTATCGGCATCTCCCGGTCTATCAGCACGGGGCGTCCTGGTAATTTGTTCGGTTGTGGGAACGGCGCGCGAGGCTGCGGGTGGCTCGCCGGGTTGCCGCGGACCGGTGCGCCGCGCCGTGTGCGGCCGATGACCGGGGGGCAGATGGTTGAACGAGGAGGCCTGGACGGCATACACCGCATGGCTTCCAGGTGAGGTTCGTGCTGGGGTGGAATTGACGCGCCGTTGACGACCACCTGGAAAACGTGCTAGAACCAGCAGGCTAGCAACGTGCGCCGCTCGTCGGGAGCGCCGCATCACTGGTTGCTGGCCGCCTTCTGCAGAGCGATCAGCTGATGCCGCATGGCGGCTAACGCGTCATTGCACAATCCAATCGTACAAGGAGCCAACCGCGTGGCAGGAAGTGAACGTCGCCGTGAGATCAGTCGCCGTCGAACTCGCCGGAAGAAGGTCGAGCACCTCAAGAAGCGGGCTGAAAAAGCCAGTGTGTCCGATAAGGCTGCGATCGCGGCCAAGCTCCGCCAACTGACGCCGGGCGCGGAAGAACTGGTGGAACGTTGGGGGCTGGAAGAGCGGTAGAGCAAATCGGCGACGGTAGCTCGTGGTCACTCGCCGTAGCAAGTCACTCGCGGTAGGCGCCATCTCTCCAATCCGTGCTGATCGGGCCGCGGTTCATGCCGGCGCGATCCGTTGGCCGCTCGCCAGGCGAATTTCATGTTACGCCCCGTTCCCTAAACGACCTCGGCCCCCACGACTTTGGCCTCTCCCGTATCTTCCGGATCGGTGGATTCCTCGAAGGTGAATTCACCGCCGACATAGTCCACTTTCAAGTGGGCGCCGCTCTGGAAGTTATGTTTGAGCATTTCGGTCGCCAGCGGGTTCTGGATTCGCTGTTGAATGACTCGCTTGAGCGGTCGCGCGCCGTAAATTGGTTCGTAGCCGAGCTGCGCGATCTCCGAGATCGCCGCCTCGGTTACGGTCAGGCCGATCTCTTGCTGTTCGAGCTGGTCGGCGAGATGCTTGACCTGTAGTTGCACGATCCGGTGGATCTGTTTTCGGTCCAGCGGATGGAAGATAATCGACTCGTCGATTCGGTTGAGGAATTCTGGCAGGAACCGCGACTCCATTGCCGTGGTGACGGCTGCGCGGATCGACTCCTCCGACCCGCCTTCCTGGGAGATGCGCTGGATCAATTCGCTGCCGATGTTGCTGGTCATGACGACGAGTGTATTGGTGAAGTCCACCGTCTTGCCGTGGTTGTCGGTGAGCCGTCCATCGTCGAGGACCTGAAGTAGAATGTTGAAGACGTCGCGATGCGCTTTCTCGATCTCATCCAGCAAGATGACGGAGTAGGGCCGGCGCCGCACCGCTTCGGTCAGCTTGCCACCTTCTTCGTAGCCGACATAGCCGGGAGGTGCGCCGATCAACCGGCTGACATTATGCTTCTCCATGTACTCGCTCATGTCGATCCGCACCAGGGCGGATTCATCATCGAACATGACTTCGGCGAGTGCCTTACAGAGTTCCGTCTTGCCGACACCGGTCGGTCCCAGGAAGATAAACGACCCAATGGGGCGATGGGGGTCCTGCAGTCCGCTCCGGCTCCGGCGAACGGCGTTGGCAATCGCCTCGACCGCTTCATCCTGGCCGACCACGCGTTGGTGGAGTCGTTCTTCGAGCACCAACAGCTTGGCGCGCTCTGTTTCCAGCATGCGTGAGACTGGGACTCCGGTCCAGGTGCTGACGACTTCGGCGATGGCATCTTCGCCGACTTCCTGGCGCAGCAGACGGCGCTCCTGCGGTTGCTGGGCGGCGGGTTGCTCCAGGTCTTCCGCTTCCTGTTTCTCAATCCGCTCGGCGATCCGCCGCCGCGCCGAATCCAATTCGTAAAGGCGCTGGTATTCGTCTTCGCCGACGGGACGACCCATCGACTGCTTTTCCTTGATTGCCGTTTCCAGCGCAGAAAACTCGAGCTGCACCGCTTCGGCTTCCTGGCGGATCTTCTGGATGTCTTCGACCCCTAGTTTTTCAGCTTCCCATTGTTCGCGAAGATTGGCCAGTTCCGCCTTGCACTGCTCGATCTCTTTCTCAACTTCCTCGAGGCGTGCCGTTGCGGTTTCGTCAGTCTCTTCCGCCAACTGCCGTTGGGCGAGTTCCAATTGGCGCAACCGGCGTTGGACTTCATCGATCTCCGTGGGCACGCTCTCCAATTCCATGGCCAGCCGGCTGGCTGCTTCGTCGACCAGGTCGATGGCCTTGTCCGGCAGGTAGCGGTCGGTGATGTAGCGGGAGGAGAGTCGGGCGGCGGCAATCAAGGCCGCGTCGCGGATCTTGACACCGTGGTGAGATTCGTAGCGGGGCTTGAGGCCGCGCAGAATCGAGATCGTGTCTTCTTCGCTGGGTTCGCCGACAAAGACCGGCTGAAAGCGGCGTTCCAGGGCCTTGTCCTTCTCCACGTGCTGGCGATACTCGTCCAGCGTGGTGGCACCGATGCAGCGGAGATCGCCGCGGGCGAGCGCCGGTTTGAGCAGATTGGCGGCGTCGGCAGCACCCTCGGCGGCACCCGCGCCGACCAGCGTGTGAAGTTCGTCGATGAAGAGAATGATCTCGCCGCTGGCGTCTTGCACTTCGCGGAGGATCGCCTTCATTCGCTCTTCGAATTCGCCCCGGAACTTGGTGCCGGCGATCAGGGCGCCCATGTCGAGGGCGATCACTCGTTTGTTCTTCAGGCTCTGGGGCACATCGCCTTGGACGATCCGGAGGGCCAGGCCTTCGGCGATGGCGGTCTTCCCGACACCCGGCTCGCCGATCAGGACGGGGTTGTTCTTGGTCCGTCGCGAGAGGACCTGGATCACCCGCCGAATCTCAGTATCGCGTCCAATGACGGGATCGAGCTTGCCCTGGTTGGCGTATTCCACCAGGTCGATCCCGTACTTCTGCAAGGCCTGGTACTTATCCTCGGGGGACTGATCCGAGACACGGGCGGAGCCGCGGACTTCCTGGAGTGCCGTCAACAGGTCGTCGGTGCGGATCCCGTTCAATTGCAAGACGTTCTGCGCTTTGGATTCGACCTTGGTCAGAGCGACCAGGAGGTGCTCGGTAGAGACAAAGTCATCCTGCATGGCCGCCGCATCGCGCTGGCTGGTCTCCAGCACCTGCTGGAGTTCGCGGCTGGGCTGGGGGGGCGTGCCGCCACTGGATTGCGGAAACCGCTGCAGTTCGGTGGCGATCATCGAATTGAGCTGATCGAATTGCACCCCCGTCTTCTTCAGCAGCGGCTCGACGATCCCGCCCTCTTCACTGAGTAATGCCGAAAGCAGGTGCAGTGGATCGTACTGGGGGTGACCCTGCTCGGCGGCACGTTCCTGACCGGCGGCGACGGCTTCTTGAGCCTTGATTGTCAGTTTGTCCATCCGAAATGCCATGATCTACCTCCCTTTCGTCCGTTCGGCGCGTACGCCGAGCCAGTTGCCTGAAGTTTGCTTCGCTTGATGTTCACGTGACGCCGGCAGGACCGACGTGCGTGACAAGGTTGACGTTAAGGACGCTTGGGACAACAGGAACCCAACGGAATGGGGATTGGAGACCTGCGGTCGGCGGTTTCGGCGGGGTCGGAGACCCGCGCCGAGCGGGTGGGTCGGAGACCCGCGCCGAGTAGGTTGCCGCACCGAGTAGGTTGCCCGCGCCGAGCGGGGTGGCCCGCAGCGAAGCGGCCCGTCTGCGGTTCTTAGCTGTCCTTCACCTCGAACTCGGCGTCGATCGCGTCGTCCTCGCTGGCCGATGCCTCGCCGCCACCGTCGCCGTCGGACCCGTCGGCGCCCGGTGCGCCTTCGGTCTTTTCGTAGACCATCTTGCCGAACGCCATGCGCGCCTGTTCGAGTTCGTCCTTGGCGGACTTGATCGCTGCCAGGTCTTCGCCCTTGGCGGCTTCCCGCAATTTCTCAATTGCCTTGTTCAACGGTTCGCGATCCTCATCCGAGAGCTTGTCTTCGTGCTCTTTGATTTCTTTCTCGAACTGGTAGGTCAAGTGATCCGCTTCATTCCGTGCGGTCGCCAGCTCGAATTGCCGCTTGTCCTCGTCGGCGTTGGCTTCCGCATCTTCCTGCATCCGCTGGATCTCCGCTTCGTCCAGGGCGGACGATTCTTTGATGGTCACGGAGGCTTCCTTGTTGGACTTCAGTTCCTTGGCAGAAACCGCCAGGATGCCGTTCTGGTCGATGTCGAACTTAACTTCGATCTGCGGAACTCCGCGCGGCGCCGGCGGGAAGTCTTCCAGGTTGAATTCGCCCAGCAGCCGGTTATGGGCCGCCATCTTCCGTTCACCTTGGAAGACGCGGACCGTGACCGCGGTCTGTCCGTCGGCGGCCGTGCTGAAGGTATTCTTTTTCTCGGCGGGAATCGTCGTGTTCCGCTCGACCAGCGGGGTGAACACGCCCCCTTCGGTCTCAATACCCAGGGTCAACGGCGTGACGTCCAGCAGGAGCACGTCTTTCCGGTCACCGGCCAGCACGCTGCCTTGGATCGCGGCACCGACGGCGACCACTTCGTCCGGGTTGACACCCTTGTGGGGTTCCTTGCCGAAGATCTCTTTGACCATCGCCGCGACCTTGGGGACACGCGTGGAGCCGCCGACGAGGACGACTTCATCGATGTCGCTGGGGCTCAACTTGGCGTCCTTCATTGCCCGCTCGACCGGTTGACGGCACCGTTCAACAAGTCCGTCAATCAGTTCCTCGAACTTGGCGCGGGTGATGTTGACCTGCAAGTGCTTCGGTCCGGACGCATCCGCCGTGACAAACGGCAGGTTGATATCGGTCTGCGGAACGCTGCTCAACTCCTTCTTCGCCTTTTCGCACGCTTCCTGGAGACGTTGCAGGGCCATTTCGTCCTTCCGCAGGTCGATCCCCTGCTCCTTCTGGAATTGCTCTGCGACGTAGTTGATCAGTTCTTCGTCGAAGTCGTCACCACCGAGATGCGTGTCGCCGCAGGTGCTAATGACCTGGAACACACGGCTCTCGCCGCCCTCGTCGCCTGCGTCGGCGACTTCGAGCACCGAGACGTCAAACGTACCGCCACCCAGGTCGAAGACGACGATCCGCTCGTCCTTCTTCCGGTCCAGCCCGTAGGCCATGGCGGCGGCGGTCGGTTCGTTGATGATGCGGGCGACTTCCAATCCGGCGATCTGGCCGGCGTCCTTGGTCGCCTGCCGCTGCGCGTCGTTGAAATACGCCGGGACCGTGATAACGGCTTTGTTGACCTTCTGGCCCAAGTACGACTCGGCCGCTTCCTTCAGTTTCCGCAGTGTCTTGGCGGACACTTCCTGCGGCGTATACTCCTTGTCGTCGACCTTGATCTTCACGTAGTCGTTTGGTCCGCCGACGACCTCGTAAGGCACCATCTTCTCTTCCGAGGCGACTTCGCTGTGGCGCCGTCCCATGAACCGCTTGGCCGAGTAAATCGTACGGCGCGGGTTGGTAACGGCCTGGCGTCGGGCGGGCTCGCCGACCAGCGTCTCCCCCTTTTCCGTAATCGCGACCACGCTGGGCGTCAGCCGGTTGCCTTCCGCGTTGGGAATGACTTTCGCTTCGCTGCCTTCCATCACCGCCACCACAGAGTTCGTGGTACCGAGATCGATGCCGATGATAACTTCGCCTTGAGCCATGATCCGCTCCTTTTGTCTTGGTCGTCGAAATAGTTCGCCTGGCGGCGTTGGATATTGAATTGCAGCAACCGGTCCGGCAACTGCCGGTGGTTGCGGCTCATGAGAAGCAAAGGCCGTGCCAGAGATCTGGCGCACTGGGCAGGTGGTGGCGTAAGCTATTATTTCGTAGGGTCTTGTGTGCTGATCGTATTCTGTCTTGGTGCATCAGTCGAAGGACACTCGCCGGGGGCCTGCCATTTTGACATGGGGCGATTCGACGGCTTGGAGGCACGTTCGATCGGCTGCGCCAAATTGACATTGGACGAGGCGGCTAGTACAAGGGGACAGCCCACCGGGGGCGTGGCGTCGGTGCAGGAGGCTGCGCCGGCCGGCATCCGAATCGTCGTCCGCGTGCCGGCCTGCCCCGCCGACCCGCGGCTGGAACCCACAATTACCGTCCCGACACCAAGCACGACGGCTCAGGGTGTGGCGACCTTCGCGCTGCCTTGAGTTGGCACGAGCCGTGGGATTGGGCCGCTATCCCTCAGCAAGCGGCCGCAGTGCCCTTCCCCATTTGTGACGACCCGCAAGACAACCTGCCCCTCATGGCCAAAAAGAAGTCCCCGTCCGCCGCCGTCAGTTCGCGTAGCAAGGCACCCTCTGCCGCCCAACTCCGCCGCGAATTAGAACGCCTCGATCGTGAGACCGTCAAGCAACTCAATCAACGGGCGAAGCTGGTCAAGAAGCTGGCCGCGTTAGCGGACGAGAACGACGGGGCTGACGAGCCGTCGCGGGACGTCGTCGATGACGAGACATTGGACCGAGCCGTCGCCGCCAGCAAGGGGCCGCTTCCCGAGGCGACGATCCGATCCGTGTTTCGCGAGATCATCAGCGGCGGTCGCTCGCTGACGCGTCCGGTCCGCGTGGCCTACCTGGGGCCGGAGTACAGCTACAGTCACTTGGCGACAACAAGCCGATTTGGATCGAGCGCGGATTTGGCCGCGGTGGCAACGATCTCGGCAGTCTTCGACGAATTGAATCGGGGGCATGCGGACTACGGAGTGGTGCCGCTGGAGAATTCGACTGACGGCCGAGTGGCGGACACGCTGGGCATGTTCGCACGACATCCCTTGCGCATCTGCGGCGAAGTTCAGTTGGCCATCCATCACAATCTACTGGCCCGTACGCCGCGAGAAGAAATTCGGGAGGTCTACAGCAAGCCGCAAGCGTTGTCGCAATGTCGTGACTGGCTGGCGACCCACTTGCCTTGGGCCCGCACGGTCGAGATGGCCAGTACGGCGGCGGCGGCCCAATTGGCGGCCGGCAAGCCGGGGGCGGCCGCCGTTGCCAGCCGCCTGGCGGCCGTCAACTACGGCCTCGACCTGGTCTGTGAGAACATCGAAGACAATCCGCACAACGTGACGCGTTTCGCCATCATCGGCGGTCAGGCCGCCGCCAGGACCGGTCATGACAAGACCGCGATCATGTTCGAGATTCCCCATAGTGCCGGCTCATTGGCAGACGTGATGGCCGTTTTCAAGCGTGCGGGGCTGAACCTGACCTGGATCGAATCCTTTCCCATGCCGGGGAGCCAGAGCGAGTATCTGTTCTTCGTCGAATCGCAGGGTCACGAGAACGACACCAAGGTCAAGAAAGCACTCGCGGCACTCGAGCGGCGCACGGTGCGCCTGAACGTGCTTGGGTCGTATGCGACATCGGATCCGATCGACTAACCGAACCTGGTCAGCAGCCCGTTCGACACGGCATCCTGGGAACGAGTCATGAACAATTCTTATCGATTCAGCGGTCCGGACCGGCGGGAGGTCGTGAGTAACACGTTCGTGGCGAATCCCAGAACGCATGACTGCCAAGTTTCAGGACGCATTCCGTCGTGCACAACATGACCTACGAGATGACCTACGAGAACTATCGAGAACCAATGTCATCCGCGGCATGACCTACGCAGGGCGACGTTGGGAAAGTGATTGGGATCCGTGCCCGAGGGCCCGGCACAGCAGGATGATTCAAGGGAGGCAACATGCATCAGGGTCAGCCGTCGGGGCCGCCCGAGTCGCGTTCGAAGTTGGGTTGGATCCTGGCAGTGATCTTTGCCGGGGCGATGCTGATGGGTGCCGGTCCCGGCATTCTGCTGGTCAATCAGCCGTCGACATGGTTCGGCCTCCCGCGACTCTATGTCTGGGGCATTTTCTGGTGCACCGTCGAGATCGGTGTCGTGGTGGTGGCTTACTGTTACGTCTGGAAGCCGGTTGACGGGGGGCGACGTTGACATGGCGGACGCGCAACAGTTCGAAAGTGTGGCGATCTTCATTGCCCTGTGCTATCTCCTGGTCCTGTTGGGGCTGGGCGTTCTGGGGTACGCCAGGAGCAAGCCGAGCGAAGAGGATTATTACCTGGCGGGCCGCGCGCAGGGTTGGTTCATCACGTCGTTGACGATCATCGCGACATTCTTCAGTGCGTTTGCTTTTCTCGGCGCGCCTGGGGCTGTGTACCGCCACGGCGTGGTCTTCGCCCTGTTCGCTCTGAATGTTCCGCTGGCGGGCGCCACCGTCTACCTGCTGGGCGCACGCATCCGTCGCATCGGCCAATCCAAAGGGTTCGTGACGCCGGCTGACATGATCTCTGACTATTACGGAAGCCCGGTCACGCTCCGCCTGCTGGTGGCACTGGCCGGCTACCTGTACGCGATTCCCTACGTGATGATTCAGATCAAGGCGGGGGGAGAAATTTCTGCGGTCATGTTCAAAGGCCGGCAGCTTTCCCTGGGAGTGCTGGGCACGTTCGATGCTTTTCAGGTCGGTGCGGTCGTGCTGGCGCTGATTACCATGTTCTACATCATGATCGGCGGGATGCGGAGCGTTGCTTGGACGGACGCCTTGCAGGGGTTGTTGCTGATCGGCGGGATGCTCCTGGGCGGGATGGCGGTGATCTCTGCGTTTGGTGGTGTGCGGGGTTTTGGCGAGGCGGTGTCGGCATTGCCGGCAACCTCGCTCACTTCACCCGGTCCGGTTGCCGCGTTCCCCTGGTCCAAAATGCTGACGATCGTCATGTTCGCGTCGGTCGGTTCATTGGTGCAGCCGGCGCAGTGGATGCGATTCTATTCGGCTTCCAGTTCTCAGTCATTGAAACGTAGCGCGCTTCTGTTCGCACTGGCTTTGCCGCCATGCTTTCTCCTCGGCGTGATGCTGGTCGGCCTGGGCGGGCAGTCCCTGTTTCCCCTGGTGGGCGACGGGGCCGAGGCGGTCGCGCATCCGGCGGTCGAGCAGCCGGATCGGATCTTGATCGTGGTGCTCCGCGGCCAACTGCCGGTGATGTTGGGGGCGACCGTCGGCACCGTGGTCGCTTCGCTGGTGATTGTCGCGATCATGGCCGCCTCGATGAGTACGGCGGACAGCAACCTGCACGCCTTGAGTGCCTTGACGGTGCGTGATGTCTACGATCGATTCTTGCGGCCGCAGTCGACCCAGATCGAACGCTTGTGGGTGGGCCGTGGCGTAATTGTTGTCACGACGCTTGCCGCCCTGGTGATGGTGCTACGAAGCTATTCCACGCCGGCGGCCGACTCGAGTTTTGATGTGATGCGGATGATCGCGCTGCTCGGCCTGGTGGCGATCGGCTTCAGTTGCCAGTTGCTGCCGCTGACGATCGACATGCTTTTCCTGCGGCGGGGTACGGCGGCCGGGGCAGCTTGCGGGCTGGCGGCGGGCCTGGTCGGCGCATTCTTTTTTGGCGGTATGTTCGACCCCTTGGCGGCTGCCGCGGACGGGACCTTCTGTGAACCGGTTGTGGCCGTGATCCAAGGCCTCAAGCAGGCCGTTCCGATGGACTCAACCGCCTGGGGCCTGCTCTGGAACGTTCCGGTATTCGTCGTCGTAAGCTGTTTCACGCGGCCCGTGGATGCCGATCGGCGGAACGAATACGGGCGATTGGTCCGCGAGTCGGCCGATTGACCTGTGTCGCATCGCGTGCCGACGGGCAGTCCGTCGCTTTCTTGACCGAGCGCGATGGATCTCGCACACTGGACGCTGGTCTGCACGGACCGAATGGGCGGAACATGGCGCAAATCGAGAGGCAAGACAATGAAACGGCGATCAACGATGGCGCACGGTTGTTTGAGCTTCGTGTTGCTTGGCGCCTGGCTGAGCGTGTCGCCTGGCGCGGCGGCGGAGTCGTTTGAGCCGCCACAGATGACGGTGCCCGCGGGGTTCTCCATCGAAGTCGCTGCCGCACCGCCGATCGTCAAACACCCCATGATGGCCGGATTTGACGATCGAGGGCGATTGTTTGTCGCGGAAGCGGCCGGCGAGAACCTCCGTCGCCCCGACCTGGAGAAGCAGCTTCCCAACTTCATCCGGATGCTGGAGGATCGAGATGGCGATGGGGTCTTCGAGAAGAGTACGATCTTCGCCGACCAGTTGACCTTTCCGATGGGGGCGCTGTGGCATCAAGGCGGGCTATTTGTCGCATCGTCCGGAGCGATCTGGCGATTCGAGGACAGTGACGACGACGGTGTCGCCGATGTCCGTACCAGGTTGGTGTCGGATTTCGGGTATACCGGAAACGCGGCCGACGTCCATGGTTGTTTTCTCGGACCTTGCGGCCGAATCTACTGGTGTGAAGGCCGGCACGGCCACGAGTTTCATGATCAGAATGGCCGGGTCACCAGCGCCGGCAAGGCAGCACGAATTTTCTCCTGTAACTCCGACGGCAGCGATGTGCGGGTCCACTGCGGAGGCGGGATGGATAACCCGGTCGAAATTGACTTCTTGCCCACCGGCGAAATGCTGGGGACGGTCAATATCATGTTTCGCCAGCGGGGCGACTGCCTGGTGCATTGGATGCACGGTGGCGTGTATCCGCGGTACGACCAGCCGAAGGTGACCGCCGAGTTTCGGCGCACCGGGGACCTGTTGGCACCGGTCCACAATTTCGGGCACGTCGCCGTCTCCGGCATGACCCGTTACCGGGGATCCGAGCTGGGCGCTGGCTCGACAGGCAACTTGTTCGTGACCGAATTCAACACGCACAAAATCAAGCGAGTGCGGTTGCGCCGCGAGGGGCCGACATTTGCTGCCGAGGCGGAAGATTTTCTCACCTCGACGTTCGCTGATTTTCATCCCACCGACGTGCTGGAAGATGCCGACGGGAGCCTGTTGGTGATTGACACGGGAGGCTGGTTCCGCATCGGCTGCCCGACATCGCAAATTGCCAAGCCGAACGTGTTGGGCGCGATCTACCGGATCCGCCGCCAGGGAGCACCCCGGACAGCGGACGCTCGGCGCCGTGACGTCGACTGGTCCGCTCAGGAGCTAGACCGTCTGGCGGGATTCATCCGGGAAGGACGGCCGGCTGTGCAGGACCTCGCCTTGGCTGAAGTTGTCCGGCGCGGCGACGCGGCCGTCCCGAAACTGGCGACTTGGGCTGGGGCCAAGGACTCGTCTGAGGCAACCCGGGAATTCCGTCTGGCCGCGGTCTGGGGCCTGGCGCGCATCGGCTCCGAATCAGCGCGGTCCGCGCTGCGCGAGCAACTGGCAGCAAATTCGGCCGACGTACGCCTGGCGGCCGCCACCGCGGCGGGTGTTCTCCGAGATCGGCACGCCGTTGCCGGGCTGGTGCGGCTGCTGGACGACGACGCGCCGGCGGTACGGCGTGAAGCTGCAACGGCGTTGGGGCGGATCGGGCAGGCGGACGCCGTGCCCCACTTGTTGGCAACGTTGCGCGAACAGCGTCAGCGGGTCGAAGAGCACGCGCTGATATTTGCCCTGATGGAAATTGGTGCGGAAGAGATGACGGCAGAGGCGCTGGCCGATGGCAATCCGCGCGTCAGCCGCGCCGCTTTAATCGTTTTGGATCAACTGGAGAGCCGGCTGCTGACGCGCGAGACGGTGGCCCGGCTATTGCAGACCGACAACCTGGAACTGAGGAATGCTGCGTTGGAGGTCATTTCGCAACGTCCAACTTGGGGTGACGAGATTGTCGAAGTTGCCGCCCGAATGTTGCAACGGCCGGAACTCTCGTCTGCCGACGAGGCCGTGTTGAGCGGTTCGCTGCTTGCCTTCGAGCAGACTCCCGCCGTGCAGCAGCTTGTCGCGGAGACACTGGCGAACGCTGACACACCCAGCGCCCGCCGACTCCAGTTGCTGGAAGTCATCTCCCAATCGGCGCTGCCCGAACTTCCGGCAGCCTGGTTGACGCCCGTGCGTGCCGCCATGCGCGACTCCGATCCGTTGCTGGTCGAGCAAGCGGTCAAGACGAGCGCCGCGATCGGTGGAGCGGGAGCGGGCGGGCTGCTGGCGGCAATCGCGAACGATGGGGAGCGCGAGATCGATTTGCGGATCTCCGCACTCGGCGCCCTGGCGAATCAAGGTGAGCCGGTGAGCATGGAGCAATTCGGGTTGCTGGTTGACCAGTTGGCCACCGATGTGCCACCCCTGCGCCGACTGGCAGCCGCCCGCTGCCTGGGGACGGCGCAACTCACGCCGGCCCAGGCGAAGCAGGTTGCCCGGTTGATGCGACACGCCGGCGGCTTGGAGCTACCGGCCCTGTTGGGCGCGTTCGACGCGCCGGATATGGTGCATGCTGCCGGCGACGAATTGGCAACGGCGCTGCTGCAATCGCCAGGGCTTTCCAGTCTCTCTGCCAACCGGATTCGCGATATGTTTCGCTCCGACTCCGGGGAAGTGGCGCCGGCTGCCCAGCCACTGTTGGCCAAGTTGCAGACGTCGACCGCCGAGCAGGGACGCCACCTGGCGGCGTTGCAGGAATCGCTGGCAGGAGGTGATCCACAGCGGGGCAAGTTGGTGTTTCAGGGTCGCCAGGCAGCCTGTGCGACTTGTCATCGGGTGGCAGGCGAGGGTGGCCAGGTTGGTCCTGATCTCTCCAAAATCGGTTCGCGCCGTAATGATCGTGATCTCCTGGAGGCGATCGTCTACCCGAATGCGTCACTAGCGCGCGGCTTCGAAGGCCACACACTGGTGACGACTGCGGGGAAAGTCGTTGCCGGCTTGATCACGCGAGAGACCGCCCAAGCCGTGTTTGTGCGGACTGCCGATCAGGCGGAGATCCGAGTGCCCCATGCGGAGATTGAAGAGATGCGCCCCAGCGGTGTGTCGATCATGCCGGGCGGTCTCGAGCGGGCGATGAGCGGCGGGCAGTTGCGCGATCTGGTTGCTTACCTGCGGACATTGAAGTAGGCGGACGGCGTGCGCCGCCCTCCCGCGCTGAGGTCGAGCAAGCAGAACTGCGGAATCGATCGAGGTGCGTCCCAGGGCGCCGCCGCTCGTCAAACTTCCGCGGCTTCAATGCACTGCGGGGCGTCGTTTCTGGGGCTGTTCACGAATGTACTGACTGGGGTGGCGATCATCTCATCCGCTGCATACGGTCGCTGAAGGGCCTGCAGGGCATCCACCGATTCAAACTCGGGGTCAAGCCACATCGAGTAGTCGGCCGAAGGCAAGATCACCGGCATCCGGTCGTGCAAGGGCTGCATCAAGTCATTCGGTTCGGTCGTCAGGATGGTGCAGCTTTGGATCGGCGCGGGCAGTTCGGCTCCCTTGGGGCCTGGCCAGGTCTCCCACAAGCCGGCAAACGCGAACGGACGCTCATCACGCATCTGAATGAAGTAAGGTTGCTTGACCGGTTGCGGCTTCCGTGCCGTGCGGCGCGGCTTGGGACGGGCTGACCTGCTGGTGTCGTCGTCTGCCGGCTCAGATTGCTCGGCGCCGACGGGATCAGGATTGACTTTCTTCCACTCGTAGAAGCCGTCGGCGACCACCAGGCAGCGGCGGCGGCGAAAGGCGGAGCGAAACGAAGGTTTTTGGGCGGCCGTCTCACTGCGCGCGTTAATCAGGCGATTGCCCATCTTTTCGTCCTTCGACCAGGAGGGGATCAAGCCCCAGCGAAGCATGACCAGTTCCCGCCCGGACGCGCCCGCGCGGATCACGGGCACCATCTGCGTCGGCGCGATGTTATAGCGGGGTGTCAGATCCGGGACCTCAGTCAGGGCAAACTGCTGCAGGATGAGGTTGAGATTGGCGCGCAAAGTAAATCGGCCGCACATGCTGTTGACTCGCTACGGAACGAAGAAATCACGAGCTCGGCATTCGCTCCACGAAAGCAGCCCGCCGGCACGGACCAACGGGCGACGTAAACAACGGGGGCGTCGTTCCCTCGCTTCGTCGTTGTTCCCACCATGTTACGGGGCCGGCGTTGCCATGACCGTGTCGTTGGCGGCATGTCCATCGGGCGATCTGTTGCCAGCGTTGGCCGCTTTGAACTTGGCGATGATCTGGGCTGGAGAGGCCAGCAGTCCGTCCATGAGAATCGGTTTGTTGGGGTTGTCGGCAGGGAAGATCGCGTAGAACGGAATCGATCCACCCTTGTTGCCAAGCTGCCGCAGCAGCTCATCGACTTCCGGCGCGGTGTGTGTCTTGTCTGCTTTCAGGGTGACGATACCCTCGGCTTCGACAAAAGCTTTGGTTTCCGGTTGATTCAAGGCGACCGCCTCGTTTGCTTTGCACGTCAGTCACCAGTCGGCGGTGAAGTCGACGAATACGGTCTTCTTCTGGGAGGTCAGTTTTTCCAGGAGCGACCTGGAATACGGTTGCCAGGGGAGTTCGTTTTCGGATTCCGGCGAGGCGGCCAACTCGGCATCCGAACCGAGCCGCGTGGCCAATTCCCGGTCAACGGCCCGATCGAAGCGGCCCTGCATGACGGCCAGCAGATTCTTGCTGCTAAACGGGAAGATGGGGCCGCCGAACATGCCCAGCCCGATCAGCAGGGCGAACGCCCCCGCCGCCAGCCAGCCGGCGCACTTCTTGTCGAATGAGGCCGTAATCGGAATTCTGCCGATCCACCAGAAGGCGGCCCACAGCCCGATCAAGAAGGCGATCGTGGGGACGACGTAGGGAATCTCGATAAAGGTCAGCAGAAAGATCACGGTCCCCAAAAGGACGAACCCCATCACGTTCTTAAAGGTGTCCATCCAGGCACCCGGCTTGGGCAGGAAGGAGACCAGCTTTGGAAAGGCACCGATCAGCAAATACGGACTGGCCATGCCCAGGCCGACGCAGGCAAAGCCGGTGTACGTGATCAAGGGCGGTTGCGAGACCGCCCAGGTCAAGGCCGGCGTCAGCATCGGGCCGCTACAGGGGGTCGCCAGCACGGTGGTCAGCATGCCTTTGAAGAATGCGCCGGAGGGGCCTTCCTGGGTGGCCAGGTTGTTGACCTTGCCCGTCCCCACAAACCCTGGAATGGGAATCTCCCACACGCCCAGGAAACTGAGGGCAAACACGAAGACGACGGCGCTCAACACGATGTTGAAGGTGGCGCTGCTGAACTGCTGCCCCCAGCTCAACCCCATCGTCACGGCCAGCGTCGCCAGGACCATGAAGACCGCCATCAGGCCGATGCAGAACCAGAGGTTGAGCATGAAGATTCGCGAGCGGCTGTCGCCCGCCTGTTGCACGAACGACATGACCTTGAGGCCGATGACCGGCAGCACGCAGGGCATGAAGTTGAGGATCAGGCCTGCCAGAAAGGCCGTCAGGAGGACGAATGCGATCGGTGCGTCCGCGTTGGCGGTGGTGGTCTCGAGGTTGGAGAGGTCGAGCGGCGTGCCGCTGGCGGCGGCAACCGGAGGATCACTGGCGGCGGCGTCGGCAGCGGCGGCGGCGGCCAGCTTGGAAACGCTCCCGTACTTGCCCTTTTCAAACGCCAGGGGAGCTGGCCCATCGTCTCGCGATCCGACGTTGATGCGGGCAACGTAAGTGACCGCTTGCGGCATGTCGCAGCCGGTCGGCGTGCAGACCTGATAGCCCATGGCGCCACGCAATTCGACCGTTCCGGGCTGGGCATCGTCGGGAACACGAATCGTCGTCGTCCATTGAACCGAACCCTCGTGGTACCGGGTGATCGGCTCCAATTCGTCGCCCGTCTCTTCTTCATGGGGTGGCGAAGACGGTTGGGTGGGACCGACCTGCCAGCCGGCCGGCGGCTCGACCACCACCAGCGTCGGCTTGGAAATCCCGTCACCTTCCGTGGGGGCATACGCGTACACGTGCCACGGCGCATCCGGTTCGGCACTTAGCGTGAGGGTCAGCGTGCCGCCCGGCTGGACGGATTGCGGTGAAACGGAACCCAGAATCGTGATGTGATCGCGCGGCCCCCGATACTGACCGGTGGCCTTGGCCGCTTCATAGGTGCCCGCGAATTCGGCGGTGAGGGTCTCCGTCTTGGGCAAGCAGACTCCGTCGTCCTGGCAGACCTGTCCTTCAAAGTCGATCATGATTTGCAGGTTGGCCGGGTCGACGGACTCGTTGAGCCGGATCGGGGCCGTCCAGATCACTTCGCCGTCATGCTCTTCGGCGGGGACTTTGAAAAACTCGTACGTCTTGATATTCGGCGGGGTGTTGGGGCGGAACTCGCCCATGACTTCGTACTGGTCGGACGGGGCGACCTTCATCACGGAGCGCATCGGCCCCCCCGCCTTCTGCGTCACCGAGTACAAGTGCCAGCCGGGGCCGATCGTTGCGATCACGGAGAGCCGCCCCTCACGGCTTCCCTCGGCCAGTCGAAACTCGGCAGCCAACACCAGATCCTGGCCCGGGAGGCCGGGTGCGCCGGGAAAGGGCTGGAGTTGGTCCAGCAGGTTCAGTTGCGGTTCGTCCGGCGCCTGTGCCACGACATGGGCGGCCGAACTGCCGAGGAGGATCGCCAACCCGAGGACGAACGGGGTGAACGTACGGAGCGACATAATGTAACTTTCGGTAGGTGATGGTCGGCTCGGCGGCGAACAGGAACAACCAGGGCAGTTTGGTTACTGAGCGTCCTCTGATTCTAGGACCACCCACGATGTGCGGTCAACGGAGCCACGAGCGGCCTCCGCCACGGTCCGGCAACATGACGGATGCTGCGTTCGGTGGAAGGCCGTCGGATGGCAAGATTATTGGCCGCCGCCGCAAAAAAGTCGGTGATCTTGCTCACAATTGGCGATCGATCCAACAGCGCGGTACCGATCGGCGGGTACGCCCGCGTAGGGGCGTCCAACCGAGCGTGCCTGTCGCGTGTGATCGGCCAACGGCGACCTTGATTCGCGCCATCGATTTCATCACTGCGGCCCGGGCGCTCCCATCGTGCGACCCAGATCGTCCAGCCGAGCGAGGTTGTCGTCCAGGCGGCCGAGGACTCCCGGCCAGTTTTCGAATTGCCGCCCTTCGACGCATATCCACTGCAGCCAGGTGAGGCCGGACATCAGCACACCGCTGCGGTCAAAGGCTTGGACAAGTTGGCGTTCGCCGGGTGATAGCTGGCGGCGGGTTTCGTAGTGGGCGAGTGCGGCGGACCAGGTGTGGTGGCAGTCGCCGGCCAGGCTGCCGACCAGACGGGCGACATCGGCCGCGACGGAATCGGGGCGCATGGCCCCAAAATCGACAATGCCGGTAACCTTTTCACCGGTGAAAAGGAGGTGGTCGTGCCAGATGTCGCGGATGCATGGCTGCAGGGGAACTTCACGTTGGGCTGCCTGTTCCAACTGCCGCAGGACGAACGGAGCACCCCCAGCGAAGTGGTCGATCAGCCGCCGGCCGCGGTCGCGAATGTCCGGATCTCGGCAACCGGCGACGGCGGACGTGATCCGCGCCGCGTCGCCCGCCATTAACTCCCGTAAACGTTGCAGCCGCTGGTTTATGCCGGGCGAAACACCGAGATCGTCGCGGCCCTGGTGTGCATCGGCCCCGACCGCCACATGAAATCGGCCCAGCACATTCATCGCAGAACGGAGCCGGGCGGAACTGGGGCGTGCCCGAAAATCGGCATGGCCAGGCTTCCACGGGGTAAGCTCGAAGCGGGCTCGGCGGTACACCAGGACGGTATCACGACCCTGGTGGGGCAGGGGGACGGGGACCTCCGTCAGCCCCCGGTCGGCCGCCTGCTGAAGCGTACGGTGGATCCACCGCAGCCGTTGTTCGGATGGCTCCCGGGTAGGCCACTTTCGCAAGCAGAAAAGGCCTTGTGGAGTCGTTACCCGCCACAGGTCGGCCCCGCTGAAACCGCCGGCGTTGCCAAGCGGCTCGATCGATTCAACGACGGGGATGCCGTAATGGTCCAGGACGTTCTTGATCTGCGGTAAATCTGACATTCCCCAGCCTGGCAGTTGTCAAGCAATACAATCGGCAATACTGTTAAATTGGTCGCGAGCTGTAGAAGTTGCCTCTTCTCCCTCGTTATCAACCGAATGCAGTGAATCCCCAAGCCCTCGATCTTGCCTACGCCGCAAAGTCGTTAGCGTGGGTTATAGTTTACTGGTTTGGAAGTCCGGGCGTTGCCCCGATCCCTCCAGCCTCGCCTCCCAGCGAGCACTCCGAAACTCCCTCCTTGAGGTAATCAACGCATGAATCATTGTCGGTGTCTGTCGTGGACGGCTCTGTTCGTTTCGGCCCTGTTCGTTGTCACCTTGTTCGGCTCGCCGGCAACTGGCCAGGAGGCGGTGTCTAACGAGTCTCCCGCCGAGGAGGCAGCTCGCGGTGAAACTGCGGCCGAGAGTCCCTCGACCAATCCTGGCTCGTCATCCAGCTCGTCGTCACCTTCGTCGAGCTCGAAGTCGTCGACACCGGCACACGCCGTCCTGTTGAAGGATGCCAAGGTCCACAGCGGGCTCCTCACGGTGTACCAGAAAGGGAGCAAGCTCTACGGTGAATTTGGCGGTTCGGACTACAACAATGAGTACATCGTGCTGATTTCGATTGCCAAGGGCATCGGCCAGACCCCGTTGCTGGGAGGTTTCAGTTGGGGAAATGGTGATGACTGGGTCTGGAAGTTTCGCAAGATTGACGATCGCGTGCACGTGATTCGCAAGAATGTCCGCTTCAAGGCCAAGTCCGGCTATCCCGAGAACATCGCGGTCGGCAACGCGTTCACCGATAGCGTCTTGTTCAGTTTACGGATTGTCACGAAGGGTCCGCGGGGCGGCGACCTGGTCGACCTGACCCCGATCTTCATGAGCGATTTACCGCAGATCGCCCAGACATTGCCCGGCTTCGGTTTCTCCGCCGATCGGTCGACCTGGGCCAAGGTCAAGGCGTTTCCGAAGAACCTCGAGCTGGAAGTTGCCGCCACGTATGCGTCGAGCGGCCGATTTTCGTTTGATACCGTGGCGGACTCAAGGGCCGCGACGATCAACGTCCATTACTCGATCAGCAAGTTGGAGAGCACCGGCTACGTGCCGCGGATGGCCGACGACCGGGTCGGTTACTTCATGACGGTGCAGAAGGACTATAGCAAGAAGAGCGACCGGGATCAGTTTACCCGCTACATCAACCGCTGGAACTTGCAGAAAGCGCCGGGGGCTTCGAGTGCCCCTTTTCAGCCGAAGAAGCCGATCATTTTCTACATCGAGAAGACGGTCCCTCACCAGTATCGCAGCGCGATCCGGGACGGGATCGAGGAATGGAACCGGGCCTTCGAGACCGCCGGCTGGGTCAACGCGCTGGAGGTCCGCCAGCAGTTGGACACGGACGATTGGGATCCAGAGGACATTCGCTACAACACCTTTCGTTGGATCACCGCCAGTGCCGGCTTTGCGATGGGACCGTCGCGGGTGAATCCGAGGACCGGTGAAATCCTCGACGCCGACATCATCTTTGATGCGGATTTTCTGCAGTTTTGGAAAGAAGAATTCGAGACGCTCACGCCGGCCGAGGTGGCGGCGATGACGGGCGGTCCGCTCGAAGCCGCCAAGGTCGAGCCGAACAGTGGAGAAACCCTATTAGGAATTCACCAGCCCAATTGCATGCTCAACCGCGGGATGGCTCGGCAACTGGCCTTCGGTGCGTCGGCCCTGCTGGCCAAGGCGGACCCCAAAGTGGCGGCCGAACAGCAGCAGAAAATGATCACGCAAGGCCTCAAGGAAGTGGCCATGCACGAGGTCGGCCACACGCTCGGACTGCGGCACAATTTCAAGGCCAGCAAGATGCTCGACCTCAAAGCGATGAACCAGGAGACAGGGCAGCCGCTGGTGGCTTCGGTGATGGACTACAACCCCACCAACATTGTCCCCAAGGATTGGAAGCAAGGGGATTACTACACAACCACCCTGGGACCGTACGACCACTGGGCGATCGAGTATGGTTACAAGCCATTGTCCGGGGGAACGACCGGCGAAGTCGCCGAGCTCAAGAAGATTGCGGCACGCAGCGGCGATCCGCAACTGCAGTACGCGACCGATGAGGATACGCTGGGATCCGACCCGGACCCGGATTCCAATCGCTTCGATTTGGGAGGAGATGCACTGGAGTTTGCCAAGATGCGAGCCCAGATCGTCAAGGAAGTCATGCCCAACCTCGTCGAAAGGACGACCAAGGAAGGGGATGACTACACCCAGGCGCGGCGGGCCTTCAACATCCTGCTCTCGCAGCACGGTCAAGCGATGTTCTTTGCGGCGCGGTACGTCGGCGGCTTGCACACCCGGCGCAGTCACAAGGGCGACAAGGACGCCAAGCCGCCAATCGAAATGGTCGACGTGAAGCAGCAGCGGGAGGCACTCGACCTGCTCGAAGCCGAAGTGTTCAGCAGCAAGGCGTACGACTTCCCCGCGGAACTGTTTGGTTACCTGGCACGGTCCAACTGGTCGCACTGGGGCACGTCGGGAAGTTCACGCAAGGATTTCCCGCTCCACGCCACGATCGCGATGTGGCAGGCCAGGATTCTCAGCCAACTGTTCTCGACGACCGTCTTGGAACGAATCCACGATACCGAGCTGAAAACGCCGGCGGACAAGGACGTGTTGTCCACGGCCGAAGTCATCGAACGGATCAACAGCGCCGTCTTCGCCGAACTGAATACCATCAAGGACGATGGTGACTACACGAACCGCAAACCGGCGATCTCGAGCGTGCGGAGAAACCTCCAACGAGACCAATTGCGACGGCTCAGCCGCCTGGCCATGGGGCAGACGTCTGCTCCTGATGACTGCCAGACGATTGCTTACGCCGAACTGGATGCGCTGCAGAAGAAGATGAATCGCGTGCTGGAAGACAATGAGAAGCTGGACAGCTACACGCGGGCCCATTTGCAGGAGTCGGCCAACCGGATCGGCAAAGTGCTCGACGCCCGGCTGACGCTCAGTTCCCCGTAAAACCGCGCCGGCGACGATGACTCGCACACCGCGGGTCACGATTCGTGCTCGGCGCGGGTCACGATTCGCGCTTGGCGCGGGTCACGATTCGTGCTTGGCGCGGGTCACGATTCGCGCTCAGCGCGGGTCACGATTCGCACTCAGCACGGGTCACAATTCGTGCTCGGCGCGGGTCTCTGACCCCGCCGAAACCATCGACCGAAGGTCTCCAATCTCACTCGCGCAAGCACGTCACGTCGCAACATTCACGCGCAAACCGCGCACCCACATCACGGCATTGACCAACGAACGTGTCGTCAAGCGACGATTGGTAGCGAGCCAGATCGTGGCGTGCTCCCGGTCTGGTCGTGGGCCGGCGATGTCAGCCCGGATGATTCATCAGCCGCTGGGGAAACGTCCAACGGCTGGTGAATCGATGCGGCTAGCCCAGCAGGCCCTGGAGGGCTGCCAGGGCGGCCTGATAGTCCGGTTCATCGGTGACTTCGCCGACCGTTTCGGCGTACACAACCTTGCCTTCGGCATCCAGGACGAAAACGCCCCGGGCCAGCAGTTTCAATTCTTCGATCAGCATCCCCCAGTTCTGACCGAAGCTGCGGTCCTGGTAGTCACTGCCGACCTGCATCGACGTAATGTCTTCCGCGCCGCAAAACCGGTTCATGGCGAACGGCAGGTCGAGGCTGATCGTGACGGCGTTGATCTTGTCGCCCAGTGCACCCAGTTCTTGATTGAAACGCTTGGTCTGAACCTGGCAAACGCCCGTGTCGAGCGACGGGACGACGCTGATGATTGTTGGCTTTCCCTTCAGGTCGGCTGGCGTGATCGTTTGCAGGCCATCCTGGAAGTAGTGAACGGTAAAATCCGGAGCCGCTTGTCCAACTTGAACGGCCTCACCGGCCAGGCTCATCGGGTTCCCTTTGAACGTCACAGCGGCGGAGCGTGTCATACGTCTGTCCTCTTTCCTAGCTCGACTAAACGAATTGGTGTTTTGACGTCATCCGCAGGGCGAATCCCTGGGATCATGGGGCCTTTGTCAGGATGGAATCACCGGACGGGCTCGGTGATCCTCACTCAGCAACGAAACCTGTCGTCTCGCCGGGCCGTCGACCCGCGGCGGCGAGCGAGACGGCTCTGAGCACGCTCGGTACCCGCTGCGGAATCGTGACCGTCCGCTTGCCGGCTTCGACCGCGGGGACCTCCTTTGCAGATGCGAGGATCGCGGCCGCCGGCGTGTTGCCCAGCGACGGTCACGGTGAGCAGAAGTATCGCGCGTCACATCGCGACGTTCAAGGGGGGAGGTCGCGCTCTACCGTGGTTCGGCCAGCGGGCCCTGCAGGGAATCCGGTGGGACACGGCATCCGGCTCGGCTTGCCCGAGTCCGTTCAGAACGTATGATGATTGTCGCGGCAGGCGTGTCGTCGGCGGTCGGCCAGCGGCAGCTCTGACCGAACGAACCCGTGCGTGATTCTGGCGCTGTGCCAGGCATGCACGCGGGTGGATCGGTCGGGTTCGACCGGCGCGTGCGTGCCGGCTGCGGGCAGGCTTCCGAATTGGCGGTGCCCCGGCGAAATAGAGAAGTCGGTCATTCAGGGAAGCCCAGGGCCGTAGCGGCAACGAAGGTCTGGGATGGAACGCTTAGCAGGAGCGACATGGATGAATCAGGAACTGGGTGCAGGCTGGTCGGTGGCCATCGATCGAGGCCCCGGCTGGCTGTTTGTCGGCCTGCAGGGACCGGAGAGCGGCGACGGGGGAGATGTCGACCTGGCCGACGGAATTGGAGGTCTCGTCGATCGCGAGTTTACCAATCGGCTCGTCCTCGAGATGGAGGATGTGCCTGTCCTGCCGAGCCAGGTAATTGGTGAGCTGATCAAGCTGCGAACGCACCTGACAGAGTCGGGTGGGGTGATGCGGATCGCCGGACTGAGCGACTCCTGCTACGCCGGCTTGCAAGCCAACGGGCTGGCGGACCTGTTTCCGCAGTACCGGGATCGGCGGCACGCGGTGCGGGGCCATCGCCCTTCCAAGCCACGCTAATCGGGACGCCTCGTCGCCCGTTGTTTTGCCGCGCCCATCGTTGAAGAACACGATCTGCGAAGTCCGATTGAGCGAGATTGCGGCTCGGGAATAAGGGCAGTCCCGCATTTCATGTAAAGCATGACCTGCGGACGTGTGGAATCCAATGGAACGGTATGGGGATGAACGGAACGGTATGAGGATTAACCCACTTCGAGTCGATTGTCGATCCGCGAAACGCCGTCAATCCGCAGGATGATTTCCTGCGCCATTTGCTTCTGAAAATACGATCCGACGCGTCCTTCCAGCGTGACGCCATCGGCCACGGTACGGACTCGAAAACGCCTGCCGGCCAGGTGCGGGCTGGTGTGGATGACGGCATCGACATGGTCATTCAACGGCTGGTCAGCGGGCTGCATCGGGGGGCCTTTCGGGAGGGTGTTGGAATATCGGTGGATGAGCCGGCACGATTACGCGCGGCGGCGGGGTGGTCGCACCGGTGAGGACCTGCAGCGTTGATCGGTCGAGTTTGACGGCTGGCGAGACCATTCTTGTTTGGGAAGCCCGGGAAAGTTTGCATCCGAGGGTATCTTTGCCGATTGCCCGGGTCGTGCCGGCACTGCGCCGGCACGGTGGTCGGCAACATGAGAGCACGGCAGGTCGGCGGTCAGGTTGGGCGTCCAGCCGTCCCGCGAAGCACGGTCCTGCGGGGATGGGCCGATTGTGCGGGCGGATGCCGGTTAGGTATGCTAACGGGACAGGGACTCGAACCACCGGCGAGCTGACGCTCACCATGTCTCGGTCCGTTCCGGTTGGTCGCGATGACTTGATTGGCTGGGGATGAGCAACGTGGGGCCCATCCGTAAAGCCAAGGAATCCTCCCGCGGTGGGCTTCGCGCCAACCCGGCCACATTCTCCCCCCCTCCACCACGCATGCCGTCTCACTTGATTCAATTCGAGAGGAATCCCCCCATGACGACTCGCTTCACATTGACGTTGATCTCTTGCCTTGGCCTGGTTGCCCCGTATGGGACAGACGTTGCATTGGCTGCCGACTGGACGCAGTTTCGCGGGCCGGGCGGTTTGGGAACGAGTCTTCAGGAGTCGGCCCCGACGCGGTGGAGCGAGACGGAGAATGTGGCCTGGAAGACGGAACTACCCGGCGCGGGCACTTCCAGTCCGATTGTGATTGGGGACAAGATCTTTCTTACCTGCTACTCCGGTTACGGCCTGGACGAAGGCGGTCCCGGAGAGATGTCTGATCTGACACGGCATGTGGTCTGCCTCGATCGGTCGACTGGCGAGCTGGAATGGGCGAAGAAGTTCGAGCCTCAACTTCCCGAGTCTGCGTATTCGGGCGGTAACAACATGCGGCATGGCTACGCGTCCAGCACGATTGCTTCGGACGGAAAACGGTTGTTTGTGTTCTTTGGAAAGTCGGGCGTCTTTTGCTTGACGTTGTCGGGCGAGCAGCTTTGGCACGCGGAGGTCGGATCGGGGACCCGAGGTTGGGGATCTTCGAATTCGCCACTGCTCCACGAGGGGCTCGTCATCATCAACGCCAGCGTCGAGAGCGGTTCGCTGGTTGCCCTGGATGCGCAAACGGGCGACCAGGTGTGGCGAACCGATGGGATGCGATCCTCGTGGAACACGCCGGCATTGGTGCAGACGGCGGATGGCGAAACGGAATTGGTCGTGAGCGTGCAGAAGTGGCTGTTGGGTTTCGATCCGTCAACCGGCAAGGAGCTGTGGCGGTGCAACGGCGTACCGACGTACGCCTGCCCCAGTGTGGTTTCCCATGCCGGCGTCATCTACGTGACGGGTGGTCGCGGCACACAATACACGTTTGCCGTACGTGCCGGTGGGCGGGGGGACGTCACCGAGACTCATGAACTGTGGCGCGTCGCCAAGGGCTCGAACGTTTCCTCACCCGTTTATCACGAAGGGCATCTGTACCTGGCCAGTGACCAGCGGGGCATTGCCTTCTGCTTCGACGCGGAAGACGGCCAGTTGTTGTATCAGCAGCGGCTGCAGCCGACTCCGGGTCGGATTTACTCGTCGCCCTTGCTGGTCGGCGGCAATCTCTATTACCCATCACAGTACAACGGCACGTACGTGGTCGCCGCCAAACCGACCTTTGAGCTGGTGGCCCACAATACCGTCGATGACGACGCGCGGACCAACGCCTGCCCGGTGGCACACAACGGCCAATTGTTGCTGCGCAATGACAAGTTCTTGTACTGCATCGGTCGCAACTAACGATCGCTCGTCAATCCGGCTGTCCGTTCGTCAGGTTGGGGGTTGCCATCCACGGTTGCAACCGGCCGTCATCGTCCCTGTGGAGGTGGCATGAACCGCGGCCATGCCAAGTTCAGGGAGGTCGTCGCGGCGGCCGAGGGACGTGGAAACGCACATAATCCTGGTTGTGGTCGCCATCGTGTTCCTGGCCGCGCTGACCCGGTCGACATTCGGGTTCGGCGAGGCCTTGATTGGGATGCCCCTGCTCTCTGCGGTGGTTGACGTCCGGTTTGCCGCCACCCTGATTGCACTCAGCGCGACGTTCAACGCGCTGACCATTCTGCTTACGGATTGGCGGCGCGTTGAATGGCAGGCGACCTGGCGGTTGGCCGCAGCGACGCTGATCGGCGTGCCGCTCGGCGTCATGGGGGTCGACTATCTGCCTGAAGTCCTGATCAAGATCTTGCTGGCTGTGCTGGTGATCGGCTTTGCGATCTACAATCTCTTCCGGCCGACCCTCTTCCGGCTCCGCACCGACCGCGCCGCGCCCCTGTTCGGCTTCGCCGCCGGTGTGCTGGGCGGCGCCTATGTCACGCTGGGGCCGCCGCTGGTCATTTTTGCCACGCTCCGCGGTTGGGAGCCGCGCCGCTTTCGCTCGTCACTCCAAAGCGTCTTCTTTCCGGCCAGCATCTTCGTTTGCCTGAACCATTTTCTCTATGGACGATGGAATCAGGATGTCTTCGCCTGCCTGGCCGTGTGCCTCCCGGCGATGGCGATCGGACTCTGGTGCGGGCGGTCGTTGAACCAGCGATTCAGCACCACGCAATTTCAGCGCTGCGTCTTTTTGCTGTTGTTGATTTCCGGCATGGTGCTCGTCACCAGTGTGCTCATGGACCTGATGGCGTAAGCGGTTGCGTTGCTCCGGATCGATTTCCTACGGCAGCGGTTGGGTGGCACGGAGGTAAGCAAACAGGTCGCGCACCTGCTGATCATCGAGCTCGCTCAGCAGCCGTTCGGGCATGATCGAACGTGGGATGGCGTGCATATCTTCGATCTCGTCGCGGGGGATAATCACGCTCTGGCCGTCGGCCCCTTTCAGCACCACGACCTGGTTGTCCTGGTCGGCGATAAAGCCGTTCAGGGTGCGGCCGTCATCCTTGAAGACGACGAAGTTCTCGAAGCCTTCACGGATCTCCAAGCTGGGATTGACGATATTCAGCAGCATCCCGCGAAGATCGTCCCGTTTGTACGACGTCAGGTTGGGGCCGATCTGGCCCCCGTCGGTAAACAGGATATGGCACTTTCCGCAGTTCTTCAGAAACAGCTTCTTGCCTCGATAAGGGTTGCCGGCCGCTCCGGCAATCACCTGTTGTAGTCGCTCAGCCTCGGCCCGCATTTCACCGGTCGTGGAAGCAGAGACCGTTGACCATAGCTGCCGGACTCGCTTGTCGATCGCTTCATCATTGTGGAAAAACAGTTTCTGGACGGTGGCGTCGGAAACGGACTCGGCGGCGATCGCCTTCGCCTCGACGGCGTCCAGCAGGTCGACGGACCACGCTTTGCGGCTGGCCAGTAGCGACTGGGCCACCGTTTGGGCGTCCGCGGGCAAGCGGTCGTGAAAGGCAATCACGGCACGCGAGACGGCCGGTTGATCGAAGGCCTGCAGGGCGGTCAGGGCCGCGGTCCGGACGGCCTGGTCTTGCGAGCTTTCCGCCAGTTCGAGCAGGACCGGGACGGAGTCCGGCTGGCCGATCTGGCCCAGAATACGAATGTACCGCTGGCGTTGGTCGGCCGGCTGTTTGTCATCGGCGATCAGCTCGAGGGCCTGCCGAGCGGCGTCCGGGTCGCGCCGCCGGAGGCGCAACTCCAGCGAGCCGCCGCCGACGCTGGCCAGCGCGTCGGCCAGCTCGTCCGGGATTTCGGCCAGGGTTCGGCCGGAGAAGGCGGCCTCGAAGCCGGCCAACAACCGGCGACGGCTGGCTGCGTTGGGGGCGAGCTGGAACAGTTGTGCGCAGGTCACCAGATTCGCTCGCCCTCCCGCCAGTGCGTAGCGGCGCATCAACCGCCCGAGAATCTGCTGCTGAACCAGCGGGTGGTTCCAGAGTGAATCTTCACCGAAGAGGTGCAAAACTTCGGCGCGGCCGCTTTCCGCCTTGGCTTCGATGGCCCACCAGAGCAGCAGGGGAAGGAACGGATCGTCCGTATCTTCGTCACGGCGGAGCAGGGGGCCGACCATTGCCAGCGCGTCGGCTGCTGGAAGGCGGCGTGCCGAGCAGGCGATCTGGCACCGAACCTCGACGTTCGGTTCGCGCTCGGCCAGCGCGGCGAGCTCCGTGACCATTTCGCTGGAAACTTTGCGGTCATCGCAGAGCAGGCGGACGGTCCAGGCACGGACGAACGGGTCCTGATGTTTCAAGGTTGTCCTGGCGAGCTGTTCATCGAAAGCGCCGACCAGGTTCAACGCCCAAAGTCCTTCCAAGGCCGTCTGGCCGTCGTCGTCCTGCAGCAATTGCTGGAGGGCGGGAACCATGGATGGATCGCGGCGATCGGCGATCACGCGGAGCGCCATTTGGCGGTGCCAGCGGTTTTCGCTCCGCAGTCGTTCGACAAGTTGCCGGGGGCGCAAGCGGCGGTCGTCGAACGGCGGCGCGGGCTGGTTGTTGCCGACGGCCGAGATGCGATAAATGCGGCCGGTGTCCGGGGTAACGCGGCCCTGATAATGACTGGCATGGTCGATGCGTTGTTCGTGGAAGTCACAGACATAGATGGCGCCGTCCGGTCCGGGCTCGATCGCCACGGGGCGGAACCACGGGTCGGCACTGGTGAGGGCCGTGCCCAGGTCTTTCGTTTGGAAGGTTGCCCCGCGCGGCTGCACATCACTGTAGACGACGTGACTCTGCAGCGGGCCGACGCCGAACAGCTTGCCGGCATACTGGGCGGACAACGCCCCACCCTCGTAGATGATGAACTTGTGTGTGAAACGGGCCACCTTGTGGTGCGCGATGGCCGGGAAGTAGCCGAAGGCGAAAGGGTTCGAGAGTTCGCCATGCTTCCCAAATCCCTTCTGGTAGTAGCCCCCTTGGACGTAATGAAAGCCGCGTGTGTCGCCGCCGTTATGTCCCGAGTAAACGCGACCCTTGGCATCGATCTCTACGCCAAACGTGTTGCCGCCGCCTTCGGCGAAGATTTCATACTGCTGGGTTTCCGGGTGGTAGCGCCAAATCAACTGTCCCATCGAATGCACGGGCGGTTCATCGCGACCGTATCGCTTGATGTGGCCCGTGACCGTGCTGCCCTGAGCGGCGTACAGCCATCCATCGGGACCCCACCGCAGGTTGCTCGCCAAGGAATGCGAGTCCTCAATTCCGAACCCTTCCAAGAGGACCTGGGGGTCGCCATCAGGGCGGTCGTCCAGGTCCCTGTCCGGATAGAACAAGAGGTAGGGGGGATTGAGTACGAACAGGCCGCCCCGACCCCGGGCAAACGATGTGGCCAGGCTAAGGCCGTCGACAAACGTCTTGTGGTTGTCGTAGACGCCGTCTCCGTCGGTATCCTCGTGAATCGTGATCCGGTCCTTGCCCGGAAAATGGTGGGGCGGCGGCGGCGGGACTTTGTCGTAGACGGTGCGCAGGTACTTGTCGCGGCTGACGGCGGTGAGACCCGCGGGCGTAGGATACTGCTTGTAATTCAGGACCCACATGCGGCCCCGCGAGTCGAAATCCAGGAACAACGGTTGGCCGATGTCCGGCTCGCTGAGGACCGCTTCGACTTGCAAGTCGTCAGGCAGTTCGAACCGTTTCAGCGCCTCGGCAACAGGCAGCATCCCTTCCTCGCCTGGCAACTGTCGCAGAATGCGTTCGACGTCCTCCTTGGGTTGGACGTCGGCGAAGGTCTTGGGCGGGCCGCTTTCGCCGCCACGCAATGAGGCCCAGGTGAGGTCATCGCCGGGGCGCATCTGCCAGGGGCCGGCAAGCCGAATCGCGGTCTCTGCCGCGAAGAGTACCGGTGCCGCCACGTTGAAGCCGCTGCGCCCGTCACTGTTGTAGATTCGAATGGCAATCACGTTTTGGCCGCCGAAGTTGACGATCTCCGGATCGATCACGTGGCGGTCCTGGCTGCCGAGGCCGCTGCGAAACTTGGGCGGAAAATCCCCTGCGCGGCCGACTTGCTTGCCGTTCAGGTAGAGGCCGCGCGCGTCGTCGACCGGTTCTGAGAACAGTGTCAGTGGCTGCTCGCGCCACGACTCCGGGATCGTGACCAGGCAGCGGTACCAGGAATAGCCGCCGCGCCCGGCCGGCGGACGTTTCCAGACCTGCGGAACGTCGACGGTCTTCCAGTTGTCGAGCTCGGCGTCTTGAGCCCGGGACGTGCGTCCTACGCTGGAGGCAATCGTCAGCAGGGCCAGCAGCGACAACAGCGAAACAAATGGCCTTCGTAGCAGGGGCATGATGAACTCCGGGCGGGGTGGGCAGCAGGTCAGGGGCGGACGACGTCAGGTGTGGAGGGGGGAGTGGTGACGCGGCGGGCAGCCATTGGTGGTGGGAGGGCGACGGTGCGCTGTGTAGTCTACCGAGTTGGCTGGCTGCCGTGCCTGGTGGGCGCGCTGCCGATCGTCATCGCGAACCGCTCGGTGGGGGACGTCCATTCTCTCCCCGGCGCATGTCCGGACGGCGGAACTCCCAGTGGGCGTGAATTTCCGATAAACCGCCATGGCGACGGGCCGAAAATGATCGTAACCGCCGGGTCCAGGCCGGTCAAACTCGAAGCGCGGGCTGCCAGCTGACTTGCTTTCCATTCTGGAACGGCCCACAATCGGCCGTCGCTACCGCGGCGTTTGCGACGATGTAACGCGACGTTTGTAAATTCATGCTCTGTGACGGCGTCGACCTGTTGAGCCATGCCTGAACCGCCACTTACCGGACCACCTGCCGGGGAATCCCCCGCCGGCCTCATTCGGGTCTTGGGGCCACGGATCGCCACGGCGGTGGTCGTCGGCAACGTGATTGGCTCCGGCATCTTCCTCAAGCCGGGCAACATTGCTGCCGAGTCGGGCCACTTCGGCGTCATCATCAGCGTGTGGGTGTTTGGCGGCCTGCTGTGCATTCTGGGCGGACTGTGTTTTGCCGAATTGGGGGCCATGTATCCCCGCGCCGGCGGCCTGTACGTCTACTTGCGCGAGGCCTACGGCCGGCCGATTGCGTTCTTGTTTGGTTGGACCGAAGTCTTCTTCGGCAAGCCGGCATCGATTGGGGCGTTGAGCGTGGCGTTCGTTGGGTCGTTGAGCCTGTCGTTGCGGAACGTTGTCGAGGGAGGGCTCTCTTCGTCAGTACAACTGATGGTCGCCATCGGATTGATTGTTGCCATGGCCTGGGTCAACATCGTCGGCGTACTCTGGGGAGGCCGGCTGCAAATGGCGGTCACGGTGATCAAGGGTACGTTTCTGGCATTGGTGGCCATCGTTCCGTTTGCCTTGATTCCGTTCGTCAGCGAGACGGTCGACCCGGCGAACTACGCAACGACGGTGGCCGGCCGGCAAACTGGTTTGACGGCACAGGTCGGCGCCGTGTTGCTGGCGGTCATGTGGGCCTACAACGGGTGGCACGGGGTGACTCCCCTGGCGGAAGAGGTGCGCGACCCGCACCGGAACGTTCCGTTCGCCCTGTTTGCGGGAATCGGCACGTTGATTGTCCTCTATCTGGCAGCGAACTTCGCCTACCACGGAGTGTTGACGATGGAGGAAATGCGCGCGGCGGGAGACCATGCGGCGGAGAAGATGCTGGACCGGTTGTTTGGTCAACGGGGGCTGGCGGCCATGTCCGCCGTCATCATGTGCAGTACCTTCGGGGCGATCAACACCAACCTTCTGCAAGCACCGCGGGTCACGTTTGCAATGGGGCGGGACCAGGTCTTTTTTCGGTCTTTGGGGATGGTCCATGCGACGTTTCGTACGCCGGCGATGGCGATTGCCGTGATGGCCTCGATGTCGATCGCCCTGGTGCTGGGAGTTGCCGGCGCCAAACATTGGGTCAACCGCTCGGCCGCCAAGCTGCATTCGGCCGGTGGTGTGGAGGCCGCAGGGCTTCCCGGCGAGCCGGCCGGCGCCCAGGGCTCGGGTGACGAGTTGATGTCTGCCGCGGACGGTTCGGCAGGGTTGGTGTCGAAGGTCGTCGCCAGCCTGCGTGACGATTCCATTTTCGATTTGCTGACGAACTTCGTGATCTTTTCGGCCAGCATCTTTTATATGCTCGGCGTGTTAGCGGTGATCGTGCTGAGGTACCGATGTCCCGCGGCGCAGCGCCCGTACCGGACGTGGGGATACCCTGTCGTGCCGGTTTTGTTCCTGCTGGTCTACGTCTGGTTCATGGCCCAGGTGTATGCGACCAACCCCTTGGAGTCCAAGGCCGGGTTGATTCTGATCGGATTGGGCGTTCCCGCGTACTTCGCCTACCAGCGGTATGCGCAGACGACACGAACGGACTAAGGGCAGCGGGACCGCCTACTGCCGGCCCCGCTGCCCCGCGCCGAAACGGCTCGCCCTTGACGCTATTCCTTGATCCCTCCTATACTTGCGCAGCATTGTGCGGAGGCCTTCCAGGGACGCTGGCGGCAGGAGATTCGCACGTAATATCCCTTGAGCGAAGCTGGCACGGACGATGAAAACCGAACGACGACACGAATTGCAGACAAATGTTTTGGCCGACTGGCTGGGCCACAAAACGGAAGCCATCCTGCCGTATTCCAAGTTAATTGTCGGCGGTGCCGCGGTCGCGCTGATCATTGCCATGGTCGCCGTGTTTATCTCGAACGAGCAGTTCGAGCAATCGGCGCGAGGCTGGGCGGACTACTTCGCCGCCGCCAGCGGCGACAGCCCCGACCGGCTGCGATCCGTGGCGGAGGACCACGCCGGCACGTTGCCGGGACTGTGGGCCATGCAGCGTGAAGCCGATTTGGAGTTGGCGCGAGGGATTCGGGCACTCTACACCAATCGGGGCGAAGCGACCGAGGCGCTGGCGGCCGCCAGGAAGTTGTATGAGTTGGTCGATAAGGGAGCCCTCGGTCAGCCGGACTTGAGACAGGCCGCCCTCTTCGGACTCGCCCAGGCTTACGAGGCCGAGGGTGACGTGGAGAAGGCGAAAGACAATTTCGACCGGGCAGCCAAGGCCGCTTCGGAAAGCGCCCTCGCCAAACAGGCCAAAGCACGCCTGGAACGTCTGGAGCAGGACGACGTGTCCGAGTTTCTGGCGTGGTTCGATCGGCAGACGCCCCAACCACGGGCGGCGGACGGTGGTTTTCCCGGCGGTGGTTTTCCTGGCGGTGGCTTCCCTGGCGGCGGCGATGCCGGCGGGCTCGACTTGCCGCGCGACTTGACCGAATTGCCCGGTCGGCCCGACGTTTCGGTCCCCACGACAGGGGCGCCGACATCCGATCGCGGATCGGCATTGCCGACCGATGAGCCGGCCGCAGCTCCCGAAGGTGCGTCGGACGAATCGCCTGCGTCTGACGAACCCCCTGGTGCCGAGCCGGACGGCAAGAAAGCTGCCGAAACCGCGCCTGCCGAAACCACGCCCGCCGAAACTTCAGCCGAGGGGGCCACAGCCGAGGGGGCGAAGCAACCGGCCGCGAAGGACCCTGTCCCCAGTGAAGCGGACCCAGCCACACCGGACGCGGAGAAAGCAGACGCCGAGCCGTCCGAGGACGGGTCGAACTCGGACGAGTCTGCTGCGGCCGAGCAACCCGCTGCGGCGAATGGCGGGACCGACCAATAACGCATGGCGCCCGATCCGCCCGCTTCCGAATCTGTCTCGTTGGTTGTCGGTCCAGAAGACAACGGTACACGGTTGGATGCGTTTCTGGCCGGCAAGCTGCCCCAATACAGTCGCGTCCATCTCCGCCGGGTGATCAATGCCGGGGCGGTTGACGTCGAGGGGCGACGGCGGACCAAGGCCTCGCACCGGCTGACGGGTGGCCAGCAGGTCCGCCTGGTGCTTCCCGAACTCCCACGAGAGACGCCGCAACCCGAGGAACTGCCGCTCGACATTGTCTTCGAAGACGCACATCTTATCGCGGTGAACAAGGCGGCGGGGATGGTGGTTCACCCTGCCAAAGGGCATTGGGCCGGGACGTTGACCAGTGCCCTGGCGTTCCACTTTGAAACGCTGAGCAGCGTCGGTGGGCCAACCCGTCCCGGGATTGTGCACCGGCTTGATCGTGAGACCAGTGGGATCATGGTCGTTGCCAAGACGGACCAGGCGCACTACAAGTTGGCCGCTCAGTTTGAACAGCGGACGGTGCAAAAAGAGTACCTGGCGATTGTACTCGGCGTTCCGGACCGCGATCGCGACATCATCGAGCAGCCGATTGGGATTCATCCCTATTCGCGTGAGAAGATGGCGATTCGCAAGGATCATGGCAGCAGCCGTGACGCGAAGACGTTTTTCGAGGTCGTCGAGCGGTTCGGTGGGTTTGCCTTGATGCGGCTCCTCCCGAAGACCGGCAGGACGCACCAGTTGCGAGTTCACCTGACGCACCTCGGCTACCCGATTCTCTGCGACCGGCTGTACGGGGGCCGGTCGCGGGTTACCCGCTCGGAACTGCTGGGCGATGGTCCCGACATGCGCGGCGGTGGGGAAGGGGACGCGGTCTTAAGTCGTCAGGCCTTGCACGCGCACCGGCTGTCGCTGCAGCATCCGATCAGCGGCGACCCGATCTCCTTCACGGCACCCCTGCCGCCGGATATACAGGCCGCGTTGACGGTGCTCCGCTCGTTGCCCCGCGGATGACGCAACGCGCCACGCTCGCCAACTGGCTCGGGCGCATGCGACGGGTCAACGGACTTCCCGGTTCGAGGGGGCTGTTTTCGTTTCAAGCTGAGTTCGCTGGAGCGCGAGTTCTGCGCGATTTGGCGAGCGAGACGGTGGCAAGCTGAACCGTCGCCGGCGGCGGCATGGTGGCTGGCGAATGGCCTGGTTATGGGGACCAGGTCGCTGCGCAACCGGCTTGAGAAGCTGCCAGGTGTGGAAATCCACGCCAGATTTTTTTCTCGTGCGGCCCAGGTGCGGACCTCGCTGATCAGCGCATTCCAGACGAATGAGGGGGGGGAGTACGGTTGACTTTGCGGACTGCGCAGGGCGGGAAAAAGATTGTTGCCAAGGGCTGTTGAAGGGACGGTTTTGCGGTGACTTTACCGGCGGTCAGCATTATCTGAAGCGCATCTTCACGGTCCGTCGATCTAAAAAGTTGGGGGCTCTCAACAATGCAACGCCATCGTTGCCCCGCAAGACACCCCACTGCTTCCAAAATTAGATTGCGCTGTCCAAGGCGGACATCGATGGCGCTTTCGACCGTTTCGATGGTGCCCGATTTCCCAGGAGAACACTAGTATGAGACTCTCGGTATTCAAGACGCTTGCGATGTGTCTGGCCATGACTGGCGCGGCAATCGCAGCGGACGATGTAACGTACAACATCGCGGACGACGCTGGCGAGCCGGCTCCCAGCGTTACGGACGAGCTGCTGCAGCCCGCGTCCTTTGGCGGCGAGCAAAAGGACGACTGCGACAGTTGCGGCGGCAAGAGCGGCAAAGGCGGGAAGGGCGGCTGCAGTTGCTACCTGTTTGGGCCGGCAGAAGCCTACGCTCTCTCTTCGGGTGACAACTGCCTGGGGATCACCTTTGGCGGCTGGACCCAGTTTGGCTACCACAACAAGGATAGCTACCACGATCTCTTCAACCAGAACGAAGACCGCGTCAACCTGCATCAGCAGTGGGCCTACGCCGAGCGAGTCGCCGATGGTTCCTGCGGCTGGGACTGGGGTTTCCGGATCGACGCCCTGTACGGTATCGATGCCAACAACACGCAGGCGTTCGGAAACAATCCCGGAACCTGGGACTTTCAGAACGGCTTCGATCATGGCCAGTACGGATTTGCGATCCCGCAGGCCTACGTCGAATTGGCCAAAGGCGATCTCTCCGTCAAGGCGGGCCACTTCTACACGCTGATCGGGTACGAAGTCGTGACCGCTCCCGACAACTTCTTCTACAGCCACGCATTCACGATGAACAACAGCGAACCGTTTACCCACACGGGAGCGATCGCGACGTACAACATGAATGATAACGTGACGCTCTACGGTGGTTGGACCGCCGGTTGGGACACTGGTTTCGACCAGTTCAACGACGGCAGCAACTGGCTGGGCGGTTTCAGCTTGGGGCTGACGGACAACGTGACGTTCACCTACATGAGCACCTACGGCGATTTCGGCTTCATCGCGCCGGGGCAGAACGACTCGTACTCGCATAGCCTCGTCCTGGACGTGGCTGTGACGGAGCGTTTCAACTACGTCCTGCAGAGCGACCTCCTGGACGCCGGTGACGGCAGCCCGTCGCCCGTGCCCGGAGCCACGGTGGTTGACGAAAGTGACACCGTCGGCATTAACCAGTACTTCATCTACACGTTGAATGATTGCTGGGCCGCGGGTGCTCGTGTGGAATGGTGGAAGAACAACGGCGTTTCCACCAACGCTGCCACCTTCGGTGTCAACTACCGTCCGCACGCCAACCTCGTCTTCCGTCCGGAAGTCAAGCACGAGTGGATTCCAGGGATGGACCTGGATCAGACGATCTTCGGAATGGACGCCATTCTGACGTACTAACAAGACTGGCCTGGGGCCGATCGCGAACCCTCGTTTGCGACCTTGGCTCCACCGGCACGCTGGTACCGTAAGTTTCTTCTGCTACCTTGTGTTGTGGGACGGCCGTTCGGTGAATTCACCGAGCGGCCGTCTTTTTTGCATTCCGGCACGTGATCGCCTACCTTCACTCTCCACCCGGAAGATTCATCAGCCGTTGGGCGTTAGCCCCGGTTCCGTTGATCGCAGAGCAAATCGGACGCGAACGCGTTCCGGCTGAGATGGGCGGCGCTTTGGGTAAGTTCACCACCAACGATTGCGACGCGGCGACTTGCACTGAATGGTTGTTCGTTCGTGAATAATCTGGGCCAGTCGTTGACAACTGGCTGGCCACACAGGACCGGCCCACGGCCCGTTCCAGGCGAGCTCACAGGGCGTGGGGAAGCGTTATGCAAACGGAGTTGCCGCGTCACGAGATTGTCTTACTGGGAGTTGGCCACACCAACGCTCACATCCTGCGGATGTGGAAGATGCACCCGTTGCCCGAGACGCGGCTGACCTGCATCTCGAATTTCTCCGTCGCCACCTATTCCGGCATGCTGCCGGGTGTGTTGGCCGGTCTCTATCCGGTCGAACGCATGGAGATCGACCTGGTCCGCCTGTGCGCTGCGTCCCGGGCTCGACTGGTCGTCGGCCAGGTCGTCGGGCTCGATCCACGCGAGCAGCGGGTCCTGATGGCCGACCGCCCGGCCATTCCTTACGACTTGCTCTCAATCGGGATTGGGTCCGTGCCGACCGAAGCGGGTGTCGCCGCGCTGGATGAATCCGTGATCCCCATCAAGCCGATGCAGACGTTCCTCCGTCGGCTGGAAGAGCGGCTGCTGACAGTTCGCGCGGCCCGTGGCGAGCAGCCGTTGCGAATTGCCGTTGTGGGCGGCGGGGCCGGCGGTGTGGAGATCGCCCTTTGTCTGCCGGCCCGCGTGCGCAAGTGGTTCGGCGATGCAACAGCCGAGATCACGCTGGTCAATGCCCACCAGCAGATCGTCAGCGGCGGCGGGCGACGGGCGGCAGCCTTGGTGCGCCGGGCGCTGCGTGCCAAACGGATCGGCACGGAATTCGGGCAGCGTGTGATCAGGGTCACCGGCGGAACGGTGACGCTGGCGGACCGGCGAGAACTGGATTTCGATTGTGTGTTGTGGGCGACCGGTGCCGCACCACCACCGCTCCTCAAACATCTGGATCTGGAGACCGATGCGAGGGGATTCCTGGCAACCCATCCGACACTGCAGACCACTTCGCACAAGAACATCTTTGCCGTTGGTGATTCGGGAACGACGATCGGGTCCGAGCAACCGAAGGCCGGAGTGTACGCCGTGCGTCAGGGGCCCGTCCTGTGGCATAATCTGCGGGCGTCGCTGGACGACCGCCCGCTGCGCCCCTACGCGCCCCAACGCGGCTTTCTCAAGCTCTTCAATACGGGGGACGGCCGGGCGATTGGTGACTACCGCGGCCTGGCCGTCCATTCGCGCTGGGCGTGGCGCTGGAAAGATGCGATCGACGGTCGTTTCATGGACAAGTACCAGGACTACCGGCCGATGGAGATGTCGCAGGCGCCTTCCGGCGGAGACGACCAGCGGATGCGCTGCGCCGGTTGCGGCGGCAAGGTTGGCGGTTCGGTTCTGTCTCGGGTCCTGGCCCGATTGGACGTGCCGCCCAGCGAGCACGTGCTGTTGGGACTGGAACAACCCGACGATGGGGCCATCCTGCAACCGCCGGGCGGACGTCCGCTCACGCTGACCGTCGACTTCTTTGCCGCACCGCTTGACGATCCTTACCTGGTCGGCCGCCTGGCGGCATTGAACGCGGCCAGTGATGTGTTCGCCTTGGGCGGCCGGGCACTTGCGGCCCTGGCGGTGGCGACCATTCCCGTCGGAAAGCCGCGGCAGCAAGAGCAACTGCTCTACGAATTGTTGGCCGGCGGCCTGGACGAGTTTCGTAACATGGGGGCCACGCTCATCGGCGGCCATACCATTGAAGGTCCCCAGTTGATGATCGGCTACACCGTGGTGGCCGATCAAGGCACGCCCCGCACGAAGTCCGGGCTCCGCGCAGGCGACCGGCTGGTCCTCACCAAACCGCTGGGAACGGGCCTGCTGCTGGCGGCACAGATGCAGGCCAGGTGTCGGGCGCCGTGGATGGATGCGCTCGTTCGCAGTATGTTGCTTAGCAATCAGGCGGCAGCGGCGCTGGTCGACGAATTCGCGATTACCGGCTTGACGGACGTGACCGGGTTCGGCCTGGCAGGCCACTTATTGGAGATGCTCGCCGCAAGCGACGTCGCCTGTTGCCTGGATCTTGCGTCACTGCCGTTGCTGCCCGGCACTGGCGAACTGAGCGAACTCGGGATCGAGAGCACGCTGGCACCGGCCAATCGAACGGCGGAGAATGAGATCGAGGTATCGGAAGCGAGCCGCCGGGAGCCGGCCTATGCGGCCCTCTTTGATCCCCAGACGTGCGGCGGCCTCCTACTGGGAGTGCGTCCTGACGAGGTCAACGCCGTTATGCAACGCCTGGCTGAACAAAGCGACATTCCGGCGGCCGTGATCGGAGAAGTCGTCGAGTCGCGGTCGCCGCGTCGGCCGATTCACGTGCGGTAGTCAGGCAGCACTGGCGGGTCGAGCGAGCCCGACATGCGCAAGGATTGCCTGACCGTCTACCGCGCACCAGCAGTAGCCACCGTCGCCATCCGCTCGGTCTTGGCCGGCGATCCCGGGATGATTCGAGACCGCCGGGCGTCATGCATCGCATGACCGGCGGAGGGGCGGAAGAACGGTCGTCAAACGCCAAGCGGCTGAAGAATGATCCAGACTAGCGGCGGTGGCGGTCGAGCGAAACGACGCGTTCGGCGGTCACGTGGGGTTTGTCGAGCTGCGAGCCGACGGTGTGCTGACCAAAGACGCCGATCTCTTTCTTCAGGTAGCGATGGAGGTTCAGCCCCGGCGCGGGCGACACGAACTGCAAGATCGTGCCGTTCTCGTCGAGCAACGCATAGGGGGGCGACGACTGTTTCTTGGAGTGCACGGGGAATAACCAGCCGGCGCCGTCGAAACGCGGGTCGACCTGGTCGTCTCCGGACGACTCGACTCGGAGGCTTGCCTGACGCGTCGCCGGCGCGTCGGGGCCGCTAACGATATCCACGTCCGTCGACAGATACCGACTCTGCAGGGCCTCGAATGCGGCAATCTTCTCTGCCAGCAAGTGTGCTCGCCCCCGGGCCACTGGCGTCTTCCCCTGCACGGCCAGTTCGTCCGCCTGTTTCTTCAGGCTTGCCAGGCGCCATTGATCGACCGGCTGGGCAACCATCAGCGAAAGTTCGACGTCCAGTGCACGATGCCGTTTGGTGAATGCCCCGTCGTCCAGCGGTTCCTGGTGGAGATCGGCGGTTGCGGCGGGAGCCTCGTTGACTGGTCGCGCGTCGTTGGGCTGCAGTGTTGCCGGGCGCGGTGCTTCGCGACGAGACGCGGTCGAGATGGGGGCGGTCTTGGTGTCATTGGGGCGGCGAGCCACAAACCCGTCCCCGGCTGCGGCCGACTGCGCTGTGGCGGCCGGCGGCTCCGCGCGCTGCGCATCGACTTGGAAGTCCGCGAGCTGCGTGGTTGGTGCGAGCGGCTCTTCGCGGCGATCGAGCTGCGAGGCGTGTCGCACGTGGGATTGGTGGATCCATCGAAACTCGCCCGACGGCGGCGCGATCCGATAGTGCAGTTCGCTCGGCCCTCCCGCGAATGTGCGCAAGGTTTCGGTGCCGATCACGACAACCCGTTCGCCAACGTCAAGACGGACTTGCCACCGCAGTTGTTCCTTGCTGCCGGCCGTACTCCCCACCCAGGAAACGGCATGATCGTCGACCACCTTCACGACGTCTTCTGCCGGCGTTTCCTGGACATATCTGGCAGCGACCAGGCTGTAAGAAGCGTCGGTCGGGCGAACCGCCAACCAGCCGCCGGCGACCTGGCGGTACACTTCCAGCATCGTGCCCTGCCGAATTCGTTCGGTTACGTAGAACTCGTCACCCGGCCCGCAGCGGAGGACGCCGTTGACGGCGGTCACTCGCACATCGTAGGGATAGGCCGAACGATACTCTTCGGAAAAGCCGACAGTGGAACTGAGGACGGCACCCAGGATGACCAGGGGTGCAATCGATGACCGGTGCATGTGGGAGCCTTCGTGCGGAGTCGCCATGCCAACGTAAGAGAGGAGGCTGAGGCTTATACCGAAAGCGACCGGCGGGCTCAAGATCAACCGCGGAATCCCGCATCGAGCGGGTGCTAGCGGCGCCGTCTCACGGATCCACGGCCGAATGGCGGCGACCGCAACGCAGCGACCGTCGCAAGCGGGTGCCTGGATAGGCGATCCATCCGCGGCCGCCGCGCCGGGACAGCAGCTAGAACGTGTGCCCGGGTTGGGGGCCGTTCTTGGTGGGCGTCAGGATCTGCGGCCCTTCCTCGGTCATCAGGATCGAATGTTCAAATTGGGCGGAAAGCGATCCGTCTCTCGTCCTGACGGTCCAGCGGTCCTGCTTGTCGGTGACACCCGCTCGGTCACCGGCATTGATCATCGGTTCGATCGTGAAGCAGGTTCCGGGGTGCAACCGATCGCGGCGGGCCTGGCGGTTGGGGAAGTGGGGGATGGTTGGTTCCTGATGGAACTGCTGCCCGAGACCGTGACCGACGTACTCCTGCACGACGCTGAAGCCACGTCCGCTCGCCAACTTCACAATCGCATCGCCGATGTCCGAAACGCGACAACCGGGAGCGATCGCGTCGATGGCGGCATAGAGGCAGTCAAAGGCACACTGTGTTACGGCGCGGGCTTCGTCGGAAACTTCGCCAATCAGGAAGGTCTCTGAAGAATCCCCGTGCCAGCCGTCGACGATCGTGGTCAGGTCGACATTGACGATATCACCGTCCTGAAGAACGTATTCGTCCGGAATGCCGTGGCAGATGACTTCATTGACGCTGGTGCAGCAACTCTTGGGAAAGCCCTGGTAGCCGAGCGGTGCTGGAGTGTGGCCGTGCCGCAGGGTCTCCTCATGCACCAGCCGATCCAATTCCCCGGTGGTCACGCCCGGTTTGACGAACTGGCGGACATAGTCCATCAATTCGCCGTTAAACCGTCCGGCGCGGGCCATCGCTTCGCGTTCCGGCTTCGCCAACTGAAGTTTTCGCTGCCCGTATAACATCAAGGAAACTCGGCTCAAGCAAGGGGAAAATCGGGTGATTGCAAGCACCCGATTCTAGCACAGCCACGCGTTATGCGACATGGTGTCCGGCGACTTTCGATGCGCTTGCCTGGCCGCTCCACCCGGCTTGTCCCTGCTCCGCGGCGGCAGTCGGTCCGCGGCGAACTCCCGGTTTGCCGGAATTGTCTCACCCATTAGACTATGTCGACTTGCCCGCCATCTTGGCGCAAGGCGAACACTCACCGTGCTTTGCAGCAGCCACACGGGGATGCGATGCTGCTCGTGGTGGCGGGTGCGCCGGTCTCAGGGGATGGTAGAGGTCGCAAGAATCCAGCAAGAATCACCAACAGGATGCAGATTGCCCACGATGCCTCGCTACAACCCCGCCGAAATTGAACCGAAATGGCAAGCTTTCTGGGAGGCCAACCAGACGTTTCGGGCTCCCGAACTGCCCGGCCGTGAGAAGCTGTACGTGTTGGATATGTTCCCCTATCCCAGCGGTGACGGGCTGCACGTGGGGCATCCCGAAGGCTACACGGCCACCGACATTGTCTGTCGTTTTGAACGCATGCGGGGCAAGTCTGTCCTGCATCCGATGGGGTTTGATGCCTTCGGGCTGCCGGCGGAAGAGCATGCCATCAAGACCAACACCCCGCCACGCGACTCGACGGAGAAGAACATTGCGACCTTCCGCCGACAACTGAAGATGCTTGGCTTCAGCTACGACTGGAGCCGCGAACTGTCCACCACCGACGTCGACTATTTTCGTTGGACGCAGTGGATCTTCCTGCTCTTGTTCGATACCTGGTATGACCCGGCAGCCCGGCGGGGCCGGCCGATCGCCGAATTGCCGATCCCCGCCGATGTCGAAGCGGAGGGCGAAGACGCCGTTCGCCAGTACCAAGACGAGCATCGTCTCGCCTTCCAGTCGGACGCGCTGGTGAACTGGTGCGCCGAACTGGGGACCGTGCTGGCCAACGAGGAGGTGATTGACGGCAAGAGCGAACGGGGCGGGTATCCGGTGACGCGTCTCCCGCTGCGTCAATGGATGCTGCGGATCACCGACTACGCGGACCGCTTGGAAGAGGATCTGGAACTGGTGAACTGGTCCGACAGCATCAAGGCGATGCAACGGGAATGGATCGGACGCAGTACCGGCGCCGAAGTTGATTTCTTTATCGGCGATCCACAGGCAGAGCCAGCGTGGCGAGCAGAACGCGCGGAACACGGGCTGCCGCGGAAGCCGGCCGACGACGTCTTGCGGATCTACACGACGCGCCCGGACACGCTGTTCGGTGCCACGTATATGGTCATTGCGCCCGAGCACCCGTTCGTCGAACGGCTGACGACTCCCAGCCAGGAGCAGGCGGTCACCGACTATTGCCAGCAGGCCGCCGCCAAGAGCGACCTCGATCGGACCGACCTGGGCAAAGCCAAAACGGGTGTCTTTACCGGCTCGTACGCCACCAATCCGGTCAATGGTGAACAGATCCCGATCTGGATCGCCGACTATGTGCTGATCAGCTACGGGACCGGTGCGATCATGGCCGTTCCGGCACACGATACCCGCGACTTCGAATTCGCGCAGCAGTTCGACATTCCCATCGTGTGCGTGGTCGAGCCGTCGGAACACGAGCAGTTGGAGGATATCCGCCGCGGCGCTTGCTGTTTTGCCGGGACGGGCACCGCCGTCAATTCGGGGGAATACGACGGCACGCCAACCGAGGAATTCAAGACACGCATCGCTCAGGATCTGCAGGCCCAAGGATTGGGACGCGAGGCGGTCAATTACAAGTTGCGAGATTGGCTGTTCAGCCGGCAGCGGTTCTGGGGCGAGCCGTTTCCCATTCTGCACGAGCTGGACGACGAAGGTCAGCCGACCGGGCACCTCCGCCCCGTCGCGGTCGACGATTTACCCGTCGATCTGCCCCACTTGGAAGATTATAAACCGCACGGACGACCGGAACCTCCGCTCGGGAAGGCTCCCGATGAATGGCTCTATCCGGAAATCGACGGCAAGAAGTACCGTCGCGAAACCAACACCATGCCGCAATGGGCCGGTTCGTGCTGGTACTACCTCCGCTTCATCGATCCCAAGAACGAGCAGGCGTTCGTCGATCCGGCCAAGGAAAAGGCCTGGATGCCGGTCGATCTGTACGTCGGTGGCGCCGAGCACGCTGTGTTGCACCTGCTGTATGCCCGTTTCTGGCACAAGGTGCTTTTCGATCGCGGCTACGTTTCGACGCCTGAACCGTTTTCACGGCTCATCAACCAAGGCATGATTCTGGGCGAAATCGAATTCACCGGCTATCAATCGGAGCGGGGCGAGCCGGTTTCGGCCAGCGACGTAACGCGGGATGCCGACGGTTGTCAGATCCACAAGACGTCGGGCGATCAAATCACCTCCGTGAAGCTCACGGCGGACCAGGTGGAGAAGCAGGGCGACAGTTTCGTGCGCACCGACGATGCCTCGATCCGCGTCCACAGTCGAGCCCATAAGATGTCCAAGAGCCGGGGCAATGTGGTTAATCCGGACGAGATCGTGACCGACTACGGAGCGGATTCACTGCGGCTCTACGAGATGTTCATGGGGCCGCTGGAAGCGCCCAAGCCCTGGAGCATGGCGGGCGTGAACGGCGTCCGCAACTTCTTGGACCGAGTCTGGCGGATGATCGTCGATGCCAACAGCGAAACCGCCACCTTGAACCCGGCGGTCAAGGATGTCGAACCGACCGACGAGCAGCAACGCGTCGTCCACAAGACGATCAAGGCCGTGACCCACGATCTCGAGACGATTGGATTCAATACGGCCATCTCGCGGATGATGGAATTCGTCAACTTCTTCACCCGCGAATCGACGCGACCCCGCGTCGCCATGGAACAACTGGTTCTCTTGCTCTCGCCGCTGGCCCCGCACATCGCCGAAGAGCTGTGGCAGATCCTGGGGCACGACCAGACCCTGGCGTACGAGCCTTGGCCGACTTTTGATGAAAATTTAACAATCGATGCCACGATCGAAGTTCCCGTCCAAGTGATGGGCAAAGTACGGGGCAAAGTGACCGTCGCCGCAGACATCACCAAGGACGACTTGCTGGCGGCAGCCAAGGCGGTCGAGAGTCTCCAGCCCTGGCTGGAAGGCAAGCAAATTGTCAAAGAGATCGTCGTGCCGGGCAGGTTGGTCAACCTGGTCGTTCGTTAGCGGGCGGACCGCCTGCGTTACGACGACCCCCGTCTGGGCAGGCGGGCTGACGAGTGATATGTTCGGGCATCGTGAGTCTCAGTGCGAGCACCCTTTCCACACGACGAGAGTTTTTGATGCGCAACGTAATTTCCTTCGTGTTAGGCGGCGGTCGCGGCACGCGGCTCAGCCCGTTAACCAAGTACCGGTCGAAGCCGGCGGTGCCGCTGGCCGGCAAGTACCGGCTGATCGACATTCCGCTGTCGAATTGCATCAACAGCGGCATGAATCGGATTTACGTGCTGACGCAATTCATGTCGGTCAGCCTGCATCGTCACATTCGTCAGACCTATCGTTTCGATGCCTTCAGCGGTGGCTTTGTCGAACTCCTGGCCGCGCAGCAGACATCCGACACGGGGACCGATTGGTATCAGGGAACGGCCGATGCGGTCCGCAAGAACCTGCGCTACATCCAGCAGGATGGCGTCGAGCAGGTCATGATTCTGTCCGGCGATCAGCTCTATCGCATGGACTACGCAGAGATGCTGGAGACGCACCGGAAGACGGGTGCGGACGTGACGATCTCCGCCCTGCCGGTCTCGCGAGAAGATGCCCGCTCATTGGGCGTGATGCGTACCGATGCCAGCGGCCGCGTCGTTGGGTTCCTGGAGAAACCGCAGACGGACGAAGAGATCAACCTGGTCCGCATCGACCCCACCTGGATCGACGCCCAAGGCATTCAAAGCGACGGCCGCGAGTGCCTCGCCAGCATGGGCATCTATCTTTTCGATCGCGATTTCCTTGTCGACATCCTGAACAAGACCACCTACGAAGATTTTGGCAAGGAAGTCTTTCCCGCCGCCTTTCGAGCTCGCCATGTGCAATGCCACCTGTTCGACGATTACTGGGAAGACATTGGGACGATCAAGGCATTTTATGACGCCAATCTGAGCCTGGCCGGGTCCAACCCGCCCTTCGACTTTCACGTGCCTTCCGCGCCGATCTATTCCCGGGCCCGCTTCCTGCCGTCCACGGTGGTGGAGGACGCCCAGATCCGCGGCAGTGTGGTGGCAGACGGGTGCCGGATCAAGAAGGGGGCCGTGATCGAAAACAGTGTGATCGGTCTCCGCTGCGTCATTGGCGAGAACGTCACGATCCGCAACTCGATTCTGATGGGTGCTGATTTCTACGAGACCAACGGGCTGCCGCGCGCTGGCGAGACGGTTCCGATCGGTGTCGGCGATGGCAGTGTGATCGACGGTTGCATTTTGGACAAAAACTGCCGCATCGGCCGCAACGTGCACATCAACAACGGGGCCAACCTGGAAAACTCAGACGAACACGAAGTCTGCGTGATTCGCGACGGCGTCCCCGTGGTAGAAAAAGGAGCGACGCTTCCCGACGGCTGGCATATCTGATGTTGCGCCGCCGCTCATGCACAGCGCAAAACAAGTGCGGTGCCTGATGTCACCGCCGCGGGCGAATCTTCGGCGCAGGTCACGAACATACTCGGCGCGGGTCACGAACATGCTCGGCGCGGGTCACGAACATGCTCGGCGCAGGTCACGAACATGCTCGGCGCGGATTACGAACATGCTCGGCGCGGGTCTCCGACCCCGCCGAAACCGCCGACCGAAGGTCTCCAATCCCTGCCGAATCCCTGTCTTCCCCACGTCGTGCAAGAACGGACGACGATGCGTCGCACGTCGCAGTGCGGCAATCGTTTGCAGTGACCTCACGCCAGGCACCGCGCCGATCAGCCGCAATGCGTTACTGCCGAGTTCGATCGGGGATCAGGGGAACCGGGGCTAACGCCCAACGGCTGATGACGCGCAAGGCTGCACCTCAGGTCAACGCGATGTCCCGTGTTCAAACCTGCAGCGTCGAAACAGGGCGTACGAAGCTTGACTCAACCGTTAACTTGGTGCCACGCTAATCACCATCATCCAGGCGAGCCGTACTCATCTCGGGTCCGACCGAGGACCAGTCCAGCGAGTGCGATCGCGGCGCCAATCACCAGGCTCGACGTGTGCGCCCCGCCTAGCACAGCCACACCGGGGACTCCGAGCGTCGGGCCGAGCACCATGACAGCGGCTGCCGGCAGGGCGAATAGTGACATCTTCCAGCCGCGGAAGCAGGCGGTGAAAATCAACAGCAATCCGGCGATTCCCGGGTTAAAGCTGTCGAACCACTGGCCGATCAGCGGGATTGGCAACGGTTCGCCGGGACCCAGCAGATGAACGGCCTCACGCAATTCGGCGGCGTCCGGTGTTGAACTTAACAGGCCGTGGCGCTTCATCCAGAACAGGCAACCGCCCAGCAGCAGGCAGCCGAGCAGGAATCGCAAGGTGGGACCGCAGATGAATCCGCAGAGCCGGGTCAGGATTCCTGGTGCGTTCGCCTTGCGAGAATACTTTCCGCTCCGCGCTTCCGCCAGCATGGCCTTGATACGTGCTCGCTTGGCCGCGGCAGCAACTTTGGGATCGATCGCGGCGTGGGCGGCGGCCAATTCGCGACGAGCTTCGGCAGCCTGATCGAGCATTGCGACCGCCAGGCTTTCAGCCTGTTGCCGCGCTTGGGCCGCGTCGACTCCGGCCGCTTCGAGGCCGGCCGCTTCGACACGCTCGAGGTGCTTGCGGTCGCGCGCTTTCCGCGTCCCCCGCAGGTTGGCATCCAGGCGGCGGATCAGCGGCTCGCGCCAGGCTCGGAACTTTTTGCCCGGTCTCAGTCCCGCCTGCTTCAGTGTATCGCGCGCGGCCAGCTTGGCCTCGTAACCAAACAACGACTCGAACAACTCCTCCCAGGCGGAGCCTCCGTACTTGGCCACGAACTGTTGAATCTCCGGCTCGTCCATTCCCCGGATGCGCATTTTCTTAAGCAACCCTTCGACGCTCGCCAGCGCGTCATGCCGCGCGGCGGCCAGTTGCCTGTCGAAAACCAGGCAGAACACCAGGCCACAGGCTCCGCCGAGCAGCGCGAAGCCAAGCCAGGTAAAAATGGGGCCCACGATCAGAAGAACCGCCAGGAGTACGAAACCGCCGACCAGCCAGGTCAGCCATTCGGTCCAGCGGCAACTGAAAACGAACTCACGCGTCTTTCGGAACAGGGGGCCCTGTTCGCGCAACCCGCTGACCACGAAGTAGCTCGACAGCGCCGCGGCCAGCATCACCAGCCAGCCGCTGGCGACGGCGAAGCTGAACGGGAGACTGACAACCGCCAGCCCGGCGGCGGCCCCGCTGAATGCCATCGCCACCACCCGCCGCAGCTGCGCGACGGGTGCCCGGTTGAAGGTCGAGACGGCGGCTTCCAGTTGAGCGACGTCCTCCTCGCCGATCGACGGCGCGACGTCGCTCAGGAACTGCTCCAGCGCTTCGACGACGTCGTCCAGGTTCCCAAAACGATCGTTCGGATCCTTGGCAATCATCCGCACGACGATGTCGGAAATCGGCCCCGGGATCGTGGAGTCGATCTTTTCGGGACGCACGACCGCCGCGGTGCGGTGCTTGGTAATCACTTCCAAAGCCGTTGCCCCGTCAAACGGCGGCCGTCCCGTCAGCAACACGTAGAGCGTGCAGCCAAGCGAATAGATGTCGGCCCGATGGTCGACCGTCGTGGCGTCCTCCGCCTGTTCGGGCGCCATGAAGGCGGGCGTTCCGATGGCTGAATTGGCTTGCGTGACGTTGGCCGTCGAGGCGGCCAGGGCCGCTTTCTCGGCGGTTGCATCTTCTTCTTCAACCAACTGAGGTGTCTTGACGAGCCCCAAATCGGCGACTTTAACAATTCCCAGATCGCTCAACAGCAGGTTCGCCGGTTTCACGTCGCGATGCACCATGCCGTGGCGATGCGCGAAGCTCAAGCCCCGCGCGGCCTGTAGAATGTAGCCCGCCGCGACACTTGGATCGACCGGCCCCTGGTCGGCGATCAGTTTGTCCAGCGAGACCCCCTGGACGAATTCCATGCTGTAGTAATTGACTCCCTGGTCCGCACCCAGGTCGTAGATCTGCACCATGTTGTGGTGGGTCAACTGCGCAGCAGCGTAGGCTTCGCGCGTAAATCGCGCCACGCTGGCCGGGTTCTGGCACCACCGAGCCTGGATTGTCTTCAGGGCAACCTCGCGGTCGAGTGACATCTGGTTGGCCAGGTAGACCGTTCCCATGGCACCGCGCCCTAGTACCTTCAGCAGCTTGTAGCCGCCCAGTTGGCTGGCCGTGATGTCGTCCGCTGGGGGCATGCTATCGAGGTTGTCCCCGGTGGCGGCGCGGGTAGCGTCGATTCGTTCCGGAGTCGTCGCACCGTCCGCCGCGACGTGGCTGACCGGCGCGGTCTGTGCAATTGGCGCCGTCTGTGCATTTGGCGCGGTCTGGTCCGACGGCCGATGCGGCGCGTCCTGGCCAGGGATGGCGACCGAATCGAGCGTCTCGTCGACTTGAACCGTGCGTTGACCGGGCGAGCCGCCTGGGGCAGATTGGCCGGGCTCCGCCGGCGACACTGCGGTGGCGTCGGGAGCAGCGCCGGGTGGGAGGGCGAGCGTCGCATCGATGCCGGACGGCTCGGTCTGCGCCGCAGCTTGTGAAGTCCCTGTTGCGGCAGCCTCGCGGCTGCTCTCGCGGTTCGTGTCGTTTGCCAGCGGCCGGACGTCGAGCTTCGCTCCTGCCCCTGTCGGGACGGTGACCTCAAATCGCCGTGAACACTGGCTGCATTTTGGTTTGTAACGCCCCGGCTTGGCCTGCTTGATTTTCATGCCGTGCCCGCAGTACGGGCAAGTGATCGCCATGATCAGCCTCCTCGCGAATGAACCGGTCGAGGGCGGCACCTGACAACGGCGGCCAGGCGTCAGTCGCTTCTGATGCCAGGCGGCGGAAAACGAAACTGACGCAGGCTAGTTGCCGGCGGTTGTCAAGGCGCCGTTCCTCCGGTGGCAAGGCCACCGCCAACAAGGGATCGAGCCAACATCCTGGTTCGCTCCCGCGCGTCGCTCCCGATCCACGCGCGCACCGTGCACGCAGGTCACGAGATCAGACTCTCAGGTGATCCGCGCATCAAGGCGTGAGGGTGCCCGGTAGCTATCGGCATGAGGAGACAGATGCGTCCTTCTCAAGGTCAAGCACCAGGCGCTGTCGATGTCGTAGAACGAATGATGGCCACGAAACGTGATGACCTGGATACGTCGGATACGGCACCAAATCTAACCAACCAGGGGAATGTGTCAAGAAAAGCCAATGCGCCCTCGGCGCGAGATTGCCGAGGTTCGTCTTGCCCGGCATCGTGCGCCAGATGACCTGCCGGACCTGTCGCCGCCCGCGTTGCCACACGACCGCGCATTGCCTTCGTTTCCTTTGTTGCCCGCGTGAGGTTACAATACGGGGATGGATTGGCCCGCCGCGGACCCGCCGTTTCCGCTTCGATCCAACGAGTCGTATACCGCATGATTCAAACGAAAGGGTGATGCACTTGATCCGTTTTGCTCGCCAACCTGAGTTGATTCAACCTGAGCGGATGGCTGCACCGTGGCCAGAATCACGCTGCCCGGGACGGTTTGTGCTCGCCGCCATCGTGCTCGCCGCGGTCGGACTTGCGGCCACTGCCGCAACGTGGGCCGAAGACCCGCACCCCGCACCGATCGAGGTTCCGGACGCGGTTGCCGGCAGTCCGGCGGAGATGAAACCGTATGAGGAACTGATCGAGCATTCGCGGGCGAAAATCGCCATGGTTCCGATCCCGGGTGGCGAGTACCTGCTGGGAAGCCCGGCGACCGAGAAGGGCCGTCGTCCCGACGAGGGGCCGCAGCAGCGAATCAAGCTTTCACCGTTTTGGATGTCCGAGTGTGAGATTACCTGGAACGCTTACGAAGTCTGGATGTCGGACTTGGACATTCTCCGCCGCCAGGTGGAAGGCACGGAAGCGACGGTCCGCGATCGGTTGGCGGACGAGTTTCAGATCAGCAAGCCGACCGAACCGTACACGGACATGTCGTTCGGGATGGGGAAACGGGGTTATCCGGCGATTTGCATGACCCAGCACGCCGCCCGGACCTTCTGCAAGTGGTTGTCCGCCAAGACGGGTCGCTACTATCGGCTGCCGACGGAGGCTGAATGGGAATACGCCTGCCGTGCGGGCACGACCACGGCCTACTCGTTTGGCGACGACCCGGCAGTCATCGACGACTACGCCTGGTACTACGACAACAGCAACGAGGCGTACCAGAAGGTGCGCAAGAAAAAGCCGAACCCTTGGGGGCTCTACGATATGCACGGCAACGTCGCCGAATGGGTCCTGGATCAGCATCGGCCGGCGGCCTATGCCGCCTACGACGGGAAGCTCGTTTCCGATCCGTTGGTCGTTCCGCTGGAACTGTACCCGCGCGTCGTTCGTGGCGGTTCGTGGGATGACCACCCGGAAGCGCTCCGCAGCGCTGCCCGGGAAGGGTCGAATGAAGACTGGAAAATCCAGGATCCGCAAGAGCCGGTCAGCATCTGGTATCATACCGACGCACTGCACGTCGGATTTCGCATCGTCCGCCCGCTGGTCGAACCGTCGGCAGCAGAGAAAGCCGCCAAATGGGAAAAGACCGAACCGATCCAGCTCGATCCGGAGGAATAGCCGCGTAACCAGGTTTCACAGGCAAGGGATGCGGAGGCGCGGCGGTAGGCCCCCTGGCGGTCTGCCGTTCTGCGAATCGCACCGCGGCCGGTTAGCACGCTAGAAGGCTTGTTTCAGACTTGGCTTTACGAATGAGTCAAGTTTGAGCGACCGACGGGAGCGGCCTAGCACGCCGCGAGCGTCAGCTCGCTATCGGTCCGAGGCCCTGCCTCGCTAGATTTACTACTCGCAAGGTCCCCACAAGGAAGCACATCCATGACTCACAATAATGATTCGAACCGTCGGCAGTTTCTCAAGCAGGGCGGCGCGATCGCAGCGGCGTCGACGCTGGTTGCCGGTGCCGCTCCGCGCGTCCACGCCGCCCAGGACAGCACCATTCAGGTGGCCCTGGTTGGCTGCGGCGGTCGCGGCACGGGTGCCGCCGTAAACGCCCTGTCCGTCCAGAACGGGCCGCTCAAGTTGGTGGCGATGGGCGATGTGTTTCCGCACCGTCAGAAGGCCAGCTACGCCAGTCTCGCGGGCAAATTCCCTAACAAGGTGGACGTGCCCGAGGAACGCAAGTTCATTGGTTTCGATGCCTACAAACATGCCATTGATGCCTTGAATCCGGGGGACGTGGTTATCTTCGCCACTCCGCCGGCCTTTCGCTGGCTTCATTTCAGCTACGCGATCGAGAAGGGCGTCAATGTCTTCATGGAGAAGCCGGTCACCGTGGACGGTCCGACCTGCAAGCGGATGTTCGCCCTGGCGGAGAAGGCCAAGGAAAAGAACCTCAAGGTGGGCGTCGGCCTGATGTGCCGCCACTGTAAGGCCCGGCAGGCGCTGGCGGACAAGATCCACAATGGCGAGCTGGGCGATGTGCTCCATCTCCGCGCCTACCGGATGGCGGGCCCCACGGGATCGGCGGCCGCGCCGCCCATTCCTGAGGGCGTCAACGAACTCGAACACCAGATCAAGCACTTCCACGGTTTCCTGTGGCTCAGCGGCGGTGCCGTCAGCGACTTCCTGATACACAACATTGACGAAGGCTGCTGGGCCAAAGGCGAGTGGCCCGTGGAGGCCCGGGCTTCCGGCGGCCGGCATTACCGGGGCGACAAGATCGATCAGAACTTTGATACGTACTCGCTCGAGTACACCTTTGCCGATGGTTCCAAGATGTCCGTCGAGGGACGGACGATTCCCGGTTGTCAGAATGAGTTTGCGACCTTCGTGCACGGCACCAAGGGAGGCGCGATCTTCTCCAGCCGAGGTCACGTACCCGCCAGGAGCCGAGTCTACAAGGGGCAGAACTTCGTCAAGGACGACCTGGTGTGGTCCTACCCGGAGCCCGAACCGAATCCTTATCAGGAAGAGTGGAACGACCTGATCAAGGCGATTCGCGAGGACGAAGCGTATAACGAAGTCGAGCGGGGTGTGAAGTCCAGCCTGGTCACCTCAATGGGCCGGATGGCGGCCCACACCGGGCAAAAGATCACCTACGACGAATTCCTCAACTGCGAACACGAATTCGCGCCGGGGCTGGCCGACCTGAAGCTGGGCGGACCGTCGCCCTTGATGGCCGGCGCCAACGGCAAGTACCCGGTGCCGCAGCCCGGCCTGAATCCGGTGACCGAGTATTGAGCCGGTCGCCGGAGTCATCGTTGCCTCCGGTTGCCGCGCTGCCGGCCCGATGACGAAAACAAGCCACGTCGCGATCCAACGCGGCGTGGCTCGTTTCGTCTCATGGGGTGAACAGACCCCTTGAGACGGTTGAAGACTCGCTTCCTCACGTCACCGATTCCAACCGTCGGCCGGCAGCGGTGCAAGGTTGCCATTGCCTGGCACGGATGGTTCGTCAGCCGTTCGACATTACGGCCGGATGACTCATCAGCCGTTCGCCACTACGGCCGGATGACTCATCAGCCGTCGGGCGTTAGCCCCGGTTCCGTCAAAACCTGTGCCCGCCGGACACGAACACGTACCGCATGATACGCGAGGCGGTTCCAGAAAGTTCACCGCAAACGACTGCGATACAGCGACGTCCACAGAATCGTTTCCCGTTCGTAAATCATCCGGTCTGGCAACGATGTTCTCCATCAGGAAGTCCTGGGCGACTCATTGCCTCCGTGATGCGTTTTGCCTGGACGGTAGCCGTTTGCCCAGAAACCGAAGATCGAAGGACGGCGGGGAGGAATCAATAAAGGACATTCAGTCCGATGACGAAGCCGTTGAAACCTAAGGCGCCTTTCGCTTCATCTTCGTAGTTGTCCCAGAATTGCCATTCGTATCCTGCCTGCAGCAGACCACGCGCCCGCCCGACACCGAAGCAGTGCGCCACTCCGACGCCGACTTCGCGCTGGCTACGAGTGATATCGTAGCCGTCGGTCCCGTTGATCACCCGGTCTTCCGGGAGGATGGCCCACTTGCCGCGTGCGTAACCGCGGCAGTTGTAACCCAGGCAATGCCAGGCCTGAGCCCCCACATAGCCGCCCAGCCCGCTGAACTCGGTCGCTACGTTGCTGTCGGTGGCGTTGAAGTCTTCGTATTCGTTGTAGCGAATGCCGCCGGCGAACTCCAAAGTCGTGGCCGTACCGCAGCAGATCCGCTTGTAGAAGTCGAGATCCAGGTTGTAGGTGTCGATCGAGGACGGATTGCCCTGGTGGCCGACATCGTCAAAGTGATCGAAGTTCCAGTACTGCACACGGACGCCGACACCGTTGTCGAACTGATACCCCAGCCGTACGCGCGGGCACGTGCGATAGCCGAAGACATCGTCATTGGAATACCCTTCGCCACGTTGCGGCTGCAGAAAGAGCAGTTCCGCGTCCGCGACGAATCCCCGGCAACAGGCCCCATTGCAATACGTATGCGGAAGATCGCCGGCGTCAGCGCGCTGGTTGGCAGCAGCGCAGAAGACTCCAACAAGCAATGCCGCGAGTTTCAATCGATTGTACATTCCGCGTACCCAACCTTTTCTTCGATGACGGTTACGAGTCTCGGCCGAGCATGGTGCTGGCTACCGGGACGGCTCGGAGTGGCCGCCCGCATCTCGGCTTCCTTACGTCCTCTTTGATCGGTGGGCAAGTGAGCCGTTGGTGAAAAATTCAGAGGCGCCCCGTATGACGCGAATTAGCAGCCATTAGCCATTTCCAGACTTCCTTACGCAGCACGCGCATGAATGCCAACCGTGGTCTCAGGCATACGAGTGATCTCGGGTTCACGTCGTACCACCGTTGCCACACGCGCGTCGCGACGCAGCCATACGGCCGCTACAATCGGTGCCGGCGACAAACGAACGTGCCGGTCGGACGGATTGAGAATGGCGCGTGCCGGCAGTCAACGCTGACGCTAACTTCGTGTCCGTCGGCTTCTGCTGGACCTGCCGATTTGACGGGACGTAAAGCCGCCGCCGGTCGCGCGGATCCCAACCCTGGCGCCGGCTTATCCTCGTGCCGCGGTCGGGATCACCAGGCGAGCGCCGCACTTGCGGCAGAAGGGAGATGGATCATAGCCGAGCAACAACGGACCGAAAGCACTCAGGATTTCGAACACGACGTATTCATCAGCTACCGGTCGAGTATCTTCCCGGAACGGCCTGCCGCCGAGACGCTGCAACGGGTCTTGAACGGGTTCCCCGTTCCCAAGCGACTGCGGGCCAACGTGGTGGCCACCGTTTGGCATCGTGCCGGATCATTTCATCAACGTCTGCCCTATTCCCCTTCCAGGTATTTGAGCTGGATTTCGGTGTCCGGCAATTGCGCTTGCAGCTTGGCGACGCCGTCGGCGGTTACGGCGGTCCGCGTCACCTTGAGATCTTTGAGTGCCTTGAGCCCGCTCAAGTGCTGCATCCCGGCGTCTGTGACGGCGGTGGAGCCGAGGTGGAGAAAGGTCAGGTTGTGCAGGTCCTCGAGATGCACCAGGCCCGCATCGCTCAATTGGGTGTTGTCCAGGTTCAACCATTCCAGCTTGGTCAAGCCGGCCAGCGAGGCGACGCCCGCATCGGTCACGGCCACCCGCCACAGATTGAGTCGCTTCAAGGCCGTCAGGTGGGCCAGGTGCGGCATGCCGTCGTCAAAGATCTGGCTGTTTTCGCTAATGTCCAGGTCCTCCAGATTCTCTAACGGCGCCAGGGCTTCCAGACCGGCGCTGGAAACCTGTGTCTGTGAGATTCGCAGCTTCCGCAACTTGGAGAACGGTTGGAGTGCAACCATCGCTTCGTCGCCGACCAGCGTTTTCGCCAGGTAGAGTTCTTCGAGGTTCTCTAACGGGGCCAGTTTGGCGAGTCCCACTTCGCTGACCCAGAGGAAATCGAGCAGCAGGGCTTTCAGGTTGGGCAGTTGCGCGATCGCGTCCAGGCCGTCGTCGTCAACGCTCGTGGCGCCGCTTTCGCCGTTCAATCGTAACGCGCGCAGGTTCTTCAGCGTCGTGAGGTGGGCCATGCCGGCGTTCGACACGGGGCACCCTCGCAAATCGAGATTTCGCAAAGACGTCAGCGAACCGACCAACTTCATGGATTCGTCGCCGACCCCGGAGTCGTTGAGCCGCAACGACTGCAGGTTCTTCAGGCCGCTCAACTTTTCCAACTGGCTGTCATCGATTTCCACACCTTGAAAGTGGATTTCTGTGATCTGGCCGTCGCCGTTCAGCTTGACGACGGACGCCACCCCCTTCAATTCGGCAACCAGCGCTTCATCGTCTCCGGCGGTCTGTCGTTCAACATGCGCGTCATCGGCGTCCGCGGCCGGCGAACTGTCACTCGATCCAACCTCGGTCCGCGGTGGCGCGGCGTCCTCCGTCTGCTGCTGACTGCCGTTGCAGCCGGACAGACCGACCAGGAGAGTTAACATGAGTGCGTTTCGTAGGCCGGTCTGCATGAGCGGGGGGTCCTGGAATTGTTGGTAAGGATCGAGTTGTTGATGATTGTCTGGAGGTCGCAACCGTCTCAGGAGATGATCGCCTTGACCGGGTGGTGTTCCTCGACACCGGTCAGCCGATAATCCAATCCCTGGTGCCGATAGCTCAGGCGGCGGTGGTCCAGGCCCAGCAGGTGGAGGATGGTTGCGTTGAGGTCATGAACGTGGACTCCGGTCGCTTCCCGGTCCACGATATTGTAGCCCCAGTCGTCGGTCTCGCCGTAGCTGAGGCCGCCGCAGATCCCGCCGCCGGCCAGCCAGATGGAGAAGCAGCGGGGGTGATGATCCCGACCGTAGTTGGTGGCATTTCCGCCCTGGCGATAGACGGTCCGGCCGAACTCGCCGCCCCAGATCACCAGCGTGTCTTTGAGCAGGCCGCGCTGCTTGAGGTCGAGGATCAGGGCGGCCGAACCTTGATCGACTTCCTTGGCCAATTTCGGGTGCCGGGACGGCAGGCCGCCGTGATGGTCCCAGCCGCGGTGGTAGATCTGCACAAATCGCACGCCCCGTTCCGCCAGCCGTCGGGCCAGCAGGCAATTGGAGGCATGCGTGCCGGGAACGCGGGCGTCCGGTCCGTACAGGTCGAAGGTGGTTTGCGGTTCACTGGAGACGTCGGTCAGGTCGGGCACCGACATTTGCATCCGGTACGCCATTTCATAAGCGGCGATCCGGGTGGCAATCTCCGGGTCACCCACCTGCTCCATCTGGATCCGGTTCAACCTGGCCAGGCTATCCAGCAGTTGGCGGCGATCTTCCGACTTGCCGCCCGTGGGATCGTTCAGATAGAGAACCGGGTCACCGCTGGAACGCAGCTTGACCCCCTGATGGTTCGACGGCAGGAAGGCGCTTCCCCAGAGGCGGGCATAAAGGGGCTGGGCTTGGGGATCGGTGTTCTTATCCAGCAGGACGACATACGAGGGCAGGTCGCGGCTTTCGCTGCCCAGCCCGTAACTGGCCCAGGCGCCCAGGCTGGGGCGCCCGGGCTGTTGATGCCCGGTTTGGAAAAACGTGATCGCCGGGTCGTGGTTGATCGCTTCGGTGTACATCGAACGGACGATGCAGATGTCGTCTGCGATCTTATGGTGATGGGGCAGCAGGTCGCTGATCCACTGGCCGGACTGGCCGTGTTGCTTAAACGGAACGAACGACTTGGCTGCCGGAAACGACTTTTGGCCCGCGGTCATCCCGGTCAGGCGTTGCCCACCTCGGACCGAGTCAGGCAGGTTCTGGCCGTCAAGTTTCTCCAGTGTCGGCTTGTAATCGAAGGTGTCGATCTGCGACGGGGCGCCCGACTGGCAGAGGTAGATGACGCGTTTGGCCCGGGCGGGAAAATGGGTCGGACCGACCTCGCCTGGCGGATAACCGGGGCCGTTGTTCGCGGCCAGCGACGGGCCGCCCTGGGCGGTGGCGGCCAGCGACGATGCGGGCGGCAGCAGCTGCTGGAGGGCGATGGCGCCGAGCCCCAGCCGCGATCCGGCCTGCAGAAAGGTTCGACGGGTTTGCGAATCGAACATCGTGACTAACCCTTGGTGATGAATTCGCTGAGGTTGAAGAGGATGCGGGCGACGGTTGTCCAAGCCGCCAATTCGGCCGGATCGAGCGCCGGGTCGACCGGCGATTCGCCCACATCGATCAACTCGCGCGCGGCTGCCGGGTCACTCCGGTAGTGGGCCAGACGCTGGGTGACGACCTCCGTCAGCACCTCCCGTTCGGCGGACGTTGGCTGACGTGCCAGGCAGGTCTGGAAGCCGAATTGAATCCGCTGGTCGATCGTCGTGCCTCCCTCGCCAACCATCCGCGCCCCCAGGTGGCGAGCGGCTTCCACGAACTGCGGATCGTGGAGGAGAACGAATGCTTGCAGCGGCGTATTCGTTCGTGAACGCTGGACGACGCAAAATTCCCGTTCGGGCGCATCGAAGACGGCCATCGACGGCGGGGGCACCGTGCGTTTCCAGAATGTATAAAGGCTTCGCCGGTACAGCTTCTCTCCCGAGTCTTGCTGGTAGGTTCTCGAATACCCCGGCCGGTTGTTGATCTCTTGCCAAAGGCCGGCCGGGTGGTAGGGAAAGACGCTCGGTCCCCCCAACCGTTCTGAGAGGAGTCCGGCGGCCAGCAGTGCGCTGTCACGAATCACCTCGGCATCCAGCCGCAGGCGGGGCCCGCGCGCCAACAGCCGATTATCCGGGTCCCGCTGCAGCAGTTGCGGCGTCAGATGCGAGGACTGTCCGTAGGTGTCAGACATCACGATCTGCTTGAGCAACCCTTTGACGTTCCATCCGGACTCGACAAAGTCGACGGCCAACCAGTCAAGCAGCTCGGGGTGGCTGGGCCATTGGCCTTGCGAGCCGAAGTCCTCGACGGTCTTGACCAGCCCGGTGCCGAACAGCCGCTGCCAGAATCGATTGACGGTGACTCTTGCGGTCAGCGGATGATCGGGCATGACGAGCCAGCGGGCCAGGCCGAGGCGATTGGCGGGCACGCCCGCGGGGAGTGCCGGCAGAACGGCGGGCGTCCCCGCCGTAACCGGCTCGCGAGGCTTGTCGTACTCGCCCCGGAACAGCACATGTGTCGTCCGCGGCTTGGCCAGTTCTTGCATGACCATCGTGGCTGGGGTCTTGCCGATCGTCTGCCGGCGTGCCGTGGCGTCCCGGAGCCGGGCGACGGCCGCTTGTTGCTGGGCGTCGCCATATTTCGTGATCGCGTATTCTGCCAGCCGGCGTTGCTGGTCGGCCCCACGTTTTGTCGGCTCTAGGATCGCCACCGCGGCCACGTCGGCCGGTACGTCGTTCACCGGGCGGTCCGCGAGGGAGAAGCGGAGCCGACCGATATGATGGCTGCCGCCGAACTTGTGGTGCAGGCGAATCCGCAAGCGGGAGCTTCCGTCCGGTTTGATCGGGTTCGCCAGGTGAAATACGGCGGTCCGGTTTTCTTGTTTCGTGTTACCATCGACGGCCCAACCAGTGCGGTCGATCTTGCCGTCGATCGACTGGGAAATGTGGTATTTGGCCTGCGAGTAGTCGGCTTCGGCCGAGGCGATGCGGACCGCTTGGAACGTGTCCGGTTCGTGCTCGCCGGAAACCGCCAGCTCGAATTCGCTAAGCACAAAGTTGCCGTTGCTGCCGCGCCCGGCGCCGCCGCCAACGAACGAAGGGTGGGTCAGTGCTTCAAGTTGAATCGCGTGGACTTCATGCTCCACCGGCAGAATGAACTCGTACGTTTCCGTGGTGGGGTTCTTCCCGGTCGCCAGGATGCTTTCGTCTTCCTGGACCACCAGGTCGGCGCCGCCGGCCGAACGCCGTTCGGCGGGCACGACCGTTCGCCATTGGTTCTGGACATCGCCAGCAATCTGCGCGGCCCATTTTCGCACGGCGTCCGGGTTACTCTCAATCACTTGCGCCACCTGTTGTGACGCGCTGGCGACTTCGTCGTCCAACCGAGCCAACGCGGCGATCTGCAGCGGGGAAGCGACCTGCAGCTTGGGGGCGAAGCCGTTGTTTCCTTTTTCCGGGACTTGATTGAAGAAGGCAAAGAAACGGTAGAACTCTTTCTGCGTGACAGGATCGTACTTATGGTCATGACAGCGGCCACACAACATCGTCAGGCCCATCCAGACCGTCGATGTCGTGACGACTCGGTCCACGACGTACTCCGTGCGATACTCTTCGTCGATGACGCCTCCTTCGATCGTAATCGGATGATTGCGGTGGAAGGCCGTCGCCAGTTTTTGCTGCGCGGTCGCATTGGGAAGCAGGTCGCCGGCAATCTGTTCGATCGTAAACTGATCAAACGGCATGTTGGAATTGAACGCATGGATCACCCAGTCCCGCCAGACCCACTGCTCGCGTTCCAGGTCGTACTGGTAACCGTTCGTGTCGGCGTAGCGGGCAGCATCGAGCCAGTAGCGGGCCCAGTGTTCGCCGAAACGGGGCGATTCGAGCAGCCGGTCAACCACGGTTTCCCAGGCCTGCGGCGAACTGTCCGCCAGAAAACGGGCGACTTCGTCCGGCGTGGGGGGGAGTCCGGTCAGGTCGAGCGTGACGCGGCGAATGCGCTGCTCGCGAGTCGCGGGCGGCGCCGGCTGGAGTCCTTCGCGTTGCAAACGGGCAAGGACGAACCGGTCGATCGGATGGGTGACGTCGGCGGCGACTTCCGGCGGCGCAACTTTGACCGGCGGCAGGAAAGCCCAGTGCGATTCGTATCGGGCCCCGGCGGCAATCCAGCGGCGAAGCAGGTCGATCTCCACCAGGGACAAGGAGTGGCCGGAATCGGGCGGCGGCATCCGCAGGTCAGGGTCGTCGCTGACGATTCTCGCGATCAGTTCGCTCTCGCCTGGTTGGCCCGCCACGATCGCCGATTCCAGTGCTGCGTCGGAGACGTCGAGTCGCAGGTCGGCTTTTCGCTGGGACGCATCGGGACCATGGCAGGCGAAGCACTTTTCAGAGAGCAGGGGGCGAATATCGCGATTGAAGCTCAGCTCCTGTTCGGCGACCGCCATCTCGGAGATCATCATGACCAGGCAGACCGCGGCGAGGCGAGCTGATCTCAGGCGAGCACCAACCGGTGGGCGGAAGAGGGACGCTACCATATCAATCTCAAACGCCGGGTGGGGGAGGGATCAAGGGGAGGGACGCCCTGTTACTTTAACCTACCGGTTGCCCTGCTGACCACCGCGGAAACAGCCGATTCGGAGTCCTCCCCGGCGGGCGGCTCGAACGCGGGGAGAACTCATCTGGCAACATGCCGCCGCCAATTGCTATGATCCATCGCCGCTGCGAAAGGCGAGGTCGCCGTTCGCTCGGCTGGCGGGCAGGCGAGGGCAGCATCGACCCGCAAGGAAGCACGACACGTCGAACCTGGCAACCCCCGTGACGGTTCTCCTGGCGGTGGGCAGACAAGAGGCAGATCATGCAGCGAGTCTCGCACGAACGGACCGGCACCGGAGAGCAAAACCTGATTCGATACGGGACGCGGGAAATCGACTTCACGCGGTATGTCGGCATTGGCGACTACACCATCCGGAGCATGGCGAACCCGCACGACGGGACACTGTACTGGGTTCGTTGGGGCCGCAAGGGCGGCGTGGTTTCGCGCGTTCCGGCCACCAGGGAAGGGTGGAGCGGAGCGGATTCGGAGGACGTGTTCGATCTGGGCATGCGCTCGTTCTGGGCCCCGACCTATCACCCGCCGTCCAAGTCGTTCTACTTCGTGTCGGATGAGAATAACGAAGAGACGTTCAATGTCTACCGGCTGCCGGAATCCATGGACGGTCTGGAGCGTGTCACGGACGTGGGCTACACGATGGGCTACACGTTTTCTCCTCGTGCCGACCGGCTCGTGTTTCTCGGACGTCCGGAGAAGCTGGGAAAAACGACCTGCCTGTTCGAACTGCCGCTCGATCGCTCGGCCGACCCGACGCCGCTCTTCACCGACGATGACAGGATGCAGATCTATCCCTACATGGATCCCGTCATCGATGACGACGATCAGTGGATCGCGTTTGTGGTCAAGCGGAATCAGAGCCGCAGCCGGAAGCAGCTCGCCATCTATTCGCGGGCAACGGGGAAGACCGAAGTGGTGACGGAGATGGCCATTGGCCGTAATTTTCTGCTGCCGCTCGGCTGGCACGCGCACCGGCTCTTGCTGATCAGCGACGAAGGGACGCAGCGGCAGTCGGTCTATGAATTCGACGCGGACACGCGACAGGTGACCTTGGTCGAAGAGAACCCGTATCTGGCCGCGGACGGCATTTACGTTCCCCGGACCCGGCGGGTAGTCGTCGAGTTTCGCGACGGCCGGCATGGGCAGTTGGTGCTGATCGACGCCCCCACCGGTAAGGTCGTGACTCGGCAAGACTCGCCCGAGTTTGATTTCTGGTGGTGCATGTGCCATCCCTTGGGAGACGGGACGTATTCCGTCTCGTCCAAGCTGCGCAAGGGGCGCGAAGTGCTGGTCTGCCGGCTCGATGTCTCAGCGGAACACGGCGGACACCTGTTGACGGTCGGATACGAACCCGACTTGAATCAGCACCAGGCGGACCCGTGTGAAATGCGCGACATCACGTACCCGACCTTCGATCTCTACCAGGGCAAAGGGGCTCGGCAGATTGAGTCGGTGTTGTTCATGCCGCGAGAGCTCGCTTCCGATCCGGCCAGGCGAGCGGCCATCGTGTGGGCGCATGGCGGACCCAACGGCCGAACGACGAAGTCATGGCATGCCAACATCCAGTTGTTGGTCGCGATGGGTTACATCGTGTTGGGGCCGAACCCGCGCGGCAGTTCGGGCCAAGGTAAGGAATTCGAAGACCTCAACAACCATGACTGGGGTGGCGGAGATTACCTGGATTACGAGTACGGCTTGCGCTACCTGATGAATCGGTTCCAGATTCCCCTGGGCCGGATCGGTATGGCAGGCTTCAGTTTCGGCGGCTACATGACCAATTGGGCCGTGACCCGTCCCAACGGTCTGTTCGCGTTCGGGATCAGCCTGGCCGGTGTTTCGGATCTGGCGCGTTCGGTCGCAGAGAGCGTGGTCGCCACCAGCACGATTTCTGAAATGGGGGACTACGACGAGAACGCCGCGCCGTACCACGAGCGGTCGCCCATCGCCTGGGCCGAATACATGGATGTCCCCTTGCTGCTGATCCACGGTGAACGCGACTACCGGACGTCGACCAACCAGAGCCGGTTCTTCTATCAGAAACTGAAGTCGCTGCAGAAGGACGTCGACTTGTTAGAGATCCCGGGTGAGGGCCACGGTTTTCGGGCACTCGATTCGCAACAGTTGTCGTTCCAGCGTCAGGCAGAATTTCTCCATCGAGTCGCGCCGCTGGACTGAGAATCGGCTAACTTGCTTGCGGGGCCAAATTCGTTCATGTTGAGTCAAGTGATCGGGACGAACGTGAGCGGGCGAACATGTCGCGCGGGGGAACTCGAGCTGGGGCCGAGGCTCAGCCTTGTCAAGAATTTCCGCCGGACGGAAACTTGCCTTCGTCGCTTGACCGACCGCATGCCGGCTCGATCCGTGCGAAATCTCAAGTTGCAGGTCCAATCGTATGATTCCATCAAGTCGCTGCCGAGTGGCTGCAAGGGCGGGCGCGCTGGCGACCTGCTGGTTCGCGTTCGCGGTGGTGAGCACCGCTGCCGCCGATCCGGGAGGCGGCGCCATCCCCACGATCGAAATCAAGACGGCCGCGCTGCGGCCAGCGTCCGGGTTCTTCAGGTTCTACCCCGACGCCACGGCCGGCACGGTCTGGTTGGAGATCGACCGCTGGGACGACGAATTCCTGCTGGTTGAAGGGCTCAGCGCGGGGCTGGGGTCGAACCCGGTCGGTCTGGACCGCGGCCAGTGGGGGGCGACCCATGTCGTGCGGTTTAAGCGGGTTGGCCGCCGGGCGTTCCTGATCGCCCGCAATCTGGGTTTTCGTGCCGCCCGCGGTGATCGGGCGGAGCGGCAGGCGGTGGTCGATTCGTTTGCCGAGTCGGTGCTGTGGGCTGGTGACCTCGTGGCCCAGTCGGGTGAGCGAGGGCTCGTCGACGCCAAGGAACTCCTGGTGCGGGATGCTCACGGTATCGTCAACCAGTTGCGGGAGACGGGACAGGGTGCGTATACGCTGGATGCCGGGCGTAGTTTTGTCAACCTGGAACGCTGTAAGTCGTTTCCGGAGAACGTCGAGCTGGATGCCACACTGACGTTTGGCAGTTCCGAACCGGGCAAGTTAGCGCGTGAGACGGCAGCCGATGGCGGCGCGATCTCCCTGCGGTTGCACCATTCGTTGGTTGAGTTGCCTGACGACGGCTACCAACCCCGAGTCGCCGACCCGCGCGTTGGCTGCCTGGCGATCCGGTTTGCCGATTACTCGGTGCCCTTAACGGAACCGCTCGAGCGGCGGTGGATTGTTCGTCATCGGTTACAGAAGACGGACCCACAATTGGAGAAGAGTCCGCCCCGCGAGCCGATCGTGTACTACCTGGATCCCGGCACACCGCAACCGGCCCGTGATGCCCTGCTGGAAGGCGCTCGGTGGTGGAACGCAGCCTTTGAAGCCGCCGGCTTTGTCAATGCCTTTCGCGTCGAACTGCTGCCGCCCGACGTCGATCCGATGGACGTTCGATACAACGTCATCCAGTGGGTACATCGCAGCACGCGCGGCTGGAGCTACGGGCAATCGATTGTGGACCCGCGCACCGGCGAGATTATCAAGGGGCACGTGATCCTGGGATCGTTGCGGGTCCGCCAGGACCGGTTGATCGTTGACGGGATCACCGGCGGTGCGCCCCGGGCGGGGCAGCTTCGCTGTGGTTGTTGCGGCGTGGCCGGAGGCGGGCCGCCGGCAAGCCTGGCGCAATTCGATCCGAACCTGAAGCCGTTGGACGTCGCCTTGGCTCGGTTGCGCCAACTGTCAGCGCACGAAGTGGGACACACCCTGGGATTCGCACATAATTTTGCGGCCAGCACCTATGGTGACCGAGCGTCCGTGATGGACTACCCGGCACCACGCGTCGCCATCCGCGACGGCGATCAGCTCGACCTGCGCGACGCCTATGGCGAGGGTGTCGGGAGCTGGGACCGGTTTACTGTCCGCTATGCGTACACCGAGTACGCCGATGCGCAGGCCGAGTCCGCCGGGTTGAAGGAACTGGTGGATGAGGCACAACGCGAACAGTGGGTCTATTTGAGCGACGCCGACGCGCGTCCCGCCGGCGCCGCCCATCCCCGCGCACATCTTTGGGATAACGGCACCGACCCGGTCGCCGAACTGAAGCATGTGATGCGCGTTCGCGAGATTGCCTTACGCCGGTTGGGGGCGGAGACGCTCGATGCCGACCAGCCGCTCGCGGACTTGGAGATCAACCTGGTCCCCATTTTCCTGTATCACCGTTATCAACTGGCGGCGACCGCCAAGCTAATCGGGGGCTTCGACTACGGTTTTCCCTTGGCCGGATCGGCGGACGCGGCGATGACGCCGGTTCCGGTCCCGCAACAACGGTCGGCCTTGAATGCGCTGCTGGCGACGATCGAGCCCGAGGCGCTGGCGGTACCTGAACGGTTGCTGTGGTTGCTGCCCCCTCGGCCGTACTCGAGTCCACTGGATCGCGAGCGGTTTCCCAAGCAGACGGCAATGATTTTCGACCCGCTCGCCGCGGCACGCGTGGCCGCCGAGCTGACGCTTGACGAGCTATTGCAGCCGCAACGGGCCTCTCGGCTGACCGCGTATCCACGACAGGACTGGAGTCTGCAAAGTGTTGTCGATCAACTGATTGCCTCGGTTTGGAAACGCCCCGCGCCGGTAGAGCCGCGGTTGGTCGCGATTCAAGAGACGACCCAGCGCGCCGTGATTGATCGGTTGATCGCGTTGGCTGGCGATTCGGCGGCCAGTGACGGGGCGCGGGCCACCGCCCTCGATGGACTCAAACAATTGCGGACCGAACTCCGCCGGCGCCTGGGTGATCGCGGCGAGTTGGCGAATCGGGCCCATCTGAATGCAGCAATGGACGAGATCGAACAATTTCTGAGACGCCCCCGCAATTCCGCTGGGCCGCCATCGCGGCTCGAACCGCCACCAGGAAGCCCCATTGGGCAGTAGTCGGTTGCCTGCCGTTTCGCTCGGCGCGGGTCCAGCATTGCTCGGCGCGCCAGCAGTATTGCTCGGCGCGGGTCCGGCATTGCGCGGCGCGGGTCCAGCATTGCTCGGCGCGGGTGCAGTATTGCCCGGCGCGGGTCCAGCATTGCTCGGCGCGGGCCCAGTATTGCTCGGCGCGGGTCTCCGACCCCGCCGAAACCGCCGACCGAAGGTCTCTCCCCAACCAACCGAAACTCTCCAATCCCCGCCCTTCCAGGTGCCTCCCAGGGCGCCCCCAGGAGTGAACCATGGAAACCACCCGCGACCTGGTCTTTGGCGTATTGGCCGTACGACGGTCGCTGGTTGATGCGACGCAACTTGTCAGCGCGATGGCAGAGCATTTCCAGGCAGTCCGTCCGTTGCCTTCGATCCTGGTCGACCAGGGGGCGTTGTCGCCGGACCAATGCGCTGAGCTGAATCGTTCACTGGACCAGCTCTTCGCTGTCCATGGTCAGGACTGGCAGCGCGTCATGAAAACCATCGGCAGTGGTGATCTGGAGTTGGCCGACGATCAGACGCTCGATTCCGACGTGCCGGCGCCACTTTGTGTGAAGCCCCTGGACGCGAACGCGGCACGGTCGCCGGCAGCCAGCCGCGACGAAGGTGCCTCTCAGGACGAAGCGACTGTGGACCACGTGCCGTCGGGCGTCGATCGGTTCGCGGCGACCGGCGGCGGGGCGGCCGACCGGAGCGCAGCAGGTGGAGCGGCGGACGGCGGGAAGACGACTGCATCCCAGGTACCTGGGGACAAGAGTCTACCGCATACGTTGACCATGCAACCGGCCAGTGGCGGGGTGGATTTGACCGGTGCGATCGCGGCCGACGGAGGGCAACAGACGGTCGAATACACGCCCGAGCAGTGTTCGCGGTACACGCTGACGCGGATTCACGGCGAGGGCGGACTGGGGCAAGTATGGCTGGCGATCGACCCCAATCTGAACCGGGAGGTGGCACTCAAGAACATCCGACCGGGCAAGGACGATCAGCGGTCCCGGCAACGGCTGATTCGTGAAGCACAAATCACCGGCCAGTTGGAGCATCCCAACATCGTGCCGATCTATGAACTCGAACATGCGTCGCCGGAGGCCACACCGTACTACACGATGCGTTTTCTGCGCGGGAAAACGCTTCAGGAGAAAATTACCCGGTACCACCAGCACCGTGAGAAAGGCCAGGCCGAGCCGCTGGAACTGCCGGAGCTCTTGAACGCTTTTGTGGATATCTGCCATGCGATCGCGTACGCCGCGTCGCGCGGGGTCATGCACCGCGATTTGAAGCCGCAGAACATCATGATTGGGGACTTCGGCGAAGTGCTGGTCCTGGACTGGGGGCTGGCGAAGCGCGTCGCAGACGAGGAGCCAGAGGCGGACGCACCCCGTTCGCCGGTGCAAATGTCGGGCGAGGAAGGCCCTGTGCAGACCGTGTTGGGGCAGGTCATGGGTTCGCCTGCCTACATGGCGCCGGAGCAGGCGATGGGTCGGGTTGACAAGATGGATCCCCGTACCGACATCTACGGGTTGGGGGCCATTCTGTTTTCGATACTCACCGGCAAGGGGCCGCATCGGGGCGAGCGAACCGGGAACACGGCGAAGGATACCCGCGCGCTCTTGCGGCGCATCTCCGAGGGCGAGACGCCTCGCTTGCGGGATGTCGATTCGACCATTCCGCGGGCCCTCGATGCAATCTGTTCGCGGGCGATGGCCAAGGATCGGGACGATCGTTACCAGACGGCAACGGAATTGGCGCGCGACGTTCAGCGTTACCTGGCCGACGAGCCGGTTTCGGTTTACGTCGAGCCGTGGCAGCAGCGGGCCTGGCGTTGGATTCGGCGGCACCGGGCCTGGGCGCAAGCGGCGGTCGCCGTCATCGTCTTGGCGATGCTGGCTGGGGGCGTAGCATTCTTTTTCGTGGAACGCGCGCGGCGCAGTGAGGTGGAAGCCCGTCGACAGGTGGCCGCGGCCTGGCAGGCGGAAAAGGTTGCGCTGGCGGAAACCAAGGCGGCGCAAGCCGAAGCGACGCGGCGCTTTCAACAGGCTCGTCGAACCGTTGATGAGTCGTTTACGGGGTTGAGTGACGAGTTGGCGGATTACCCTGGCGCCCATGCGCTGCGGGCACGGCTCCTGCAGCGGGCGGCCGCCAGCTACGAACGGTTTGCGGCGGAACGAAGCGACGATCCTACGTTGCGGCTCGAGTTCGCGCTGGCCCAAGTTCGGCTTGGCGATGTACGCCGCCTGCTTGGCGAGTTTGCCGAATCGCAGGACGCCTATCAACAAGCGATTGCCAGGTTCGAGCAGCTGATCGCAGAGCACGACGACCCGGGCCCGACGGCCGTGGCCCTTGCCCAATGCTACAACCGGCTGGGGATCCTGCACGTGACCAATGCGACCATGCCCGCAGCCGGAGACGTTACGGATTCACTGAGGAAGGCCGGTAATGCTTACGACGCGGCCGCCGCAATCCTCGCCAAGCTCCCCGCCACAGCGCGGGAGACCTATGAGGTGCGGCGTACCGCCGTCGAGACACAGGCCAATCAGGGGGAACTTCTCCGCTGGAAATCGGAGGATCAGGCGGCCATCGATCGGCTTACCCAGGTGGCCGATGCATTCGCACAATTGCACCACGGGTTTGGAAAACCGGGCGACCTTGTCGACCTGGCGAAGACTCGGATCTCGATCGGCGAGCTGCTGGCGAAAACAGGCCAGGTCCAGGAATCTGTCGAAGTGCTGAAGCAGGCAGTGGCCAGCTTTGAGCAGCTTGATCTGGACGGCACCGCCGCGGAACCCCATGTGCTGGGTCTGGCCGACGCGCGGATGACCCTGGCGAATTCCCAGATGGGGATGGGTCAGGCGGCGAATCGGCTCTCGCTCTACGAGGCCAGCCACAACGACTACCTGGCGCTCGTTAAGATGCGCCCGGATGTACCCAAGTACCGGCAGCGGGCTGCTTCCGCCGCCATTAACCTGGTTCAGGTGCTTCACCGCATGGGACGGAATGAGGAGGCCGCGTCATGGGCCGGTATCGCGTTTCAGGTTTCCGTTGATCTGGTCAATGAAGACCAAAGCGTAGCCTACAATCATTTGCTGGAAGCCCGTAGTGCGCTGGCCTTCGGACAGGTCCTGCGCGACCAGCGGAAGCTGAGCCTGGCCGAAGGCTATCTGGCCGCCGCAGGCGAAAAGGCCGCGGCGCTGATTGGCGCCTATCCTCAGCAAGTCGAGTACCTTCGCCTGCGCGGCGAAGTGTTGAATAATCTTGGTGCGACCCATCTGGTCGCTGAAGACGCGGAAACCGCCCGAACCGTCTTGCTGGAGGCTCGAGCCGATTTCGAACAGGCGCTGACTCGATCACCGGCCGATGCCCTGACCCGCGACGGTCTGATCTGGTCTTTGATCTACCTGGGCGACTCTCTGCGCGCCCTGGACCGGGCTGCGGAAGCTAAGACGTTTTATCAACTGGCGCTGCAAGCGCACCTCAAGCAGGGCGACGAGACGTACCGCCAATTCCAGCTCGGCAAGTTTCTTGTCGATTGCCTGGACGACGAGTTTCGGGATCCCATCGAAGCCGGGTTGATTGCCGAACGGATTGCCGCCCGGTATCCGACCAACGCCGAATATCTCGTTCTGTCCGCTGCGGCCTGGTACCGGCAAGGAGAATGGGCCCGCTGCCTGGACAAGCTGGAAGAGGCGGCCGTCGTTCAAATGCGGGGCAAGAGCGGCATCGACTTTTGGCGAGCGATGGCGAGGTGGCAGCAGGATCCGACAGGCAACGATGCCGTGCTGGCCTTCGAGCGTGCCGTTGCCCAGATGGACAAGTGGGCGCCGGGCGACCTTCGGCTGCTGCGACTCCGCCGAGAAGCGGCCACCCTTCTGGGGATCAACGGGCCGGCGTCGCAATCGGGTGCGGATGATCGTGGCGAGGATGACGCCGACGAGAATGACGCCGACGCAGCGGCACGTTGAGCGGTTCGTGGACGACGCGGTCGTCCCGCCAAATCCTCTCAATGGCGCCCCTCCCTTCACGCGTTGTCTCGAATGCCGGGCGGACTGGGCGAGCATCGACCTCGCATTATCCCGGTCGCGGCTGCCGCCCCGGAGCGGCAGCGGATTTTTTGGGGGAGGTCGTCCATTCCACGTTGCCTTGCGTTTCAAATTGCGTAACCGGTACGACCCGACCCTGGTCGCAGGCGAATTCGCCTGGTTCGATTGTTCGGGTTGGCGCGGATTCAAGTGGTGTGCCGGATATTCGCGATGTAAGGAATGACAGGCGGAGGGACGTCGCCGATTGCCATGCGCGTCCTGCCGCCATCGCAGCTCATCACCTGACCTCACGGCAGCGGCCTGCACGACGATTGACGTCGGCAACGCGTGGGAGAGTCGGTGCACGTTTCAGGCTCTCGATCCCGCGGCATGGTCGCGGAACAGGCAAGGTGGATGTATGTACGACCGTCGGGCACCGTGGATCCTTGCGATCCTGTTATTCGCACTCGAACCGGCAGGAGCGAGCGAATTGGTCGATCCGCCCAGCGCGGGCGTGGCTGTTTCTGACGGAGGTGAATCTTCCTCCTTTCAGTCGCGCGACCAGCGGGGTGAGTTGTCCGGCGCGGACGAGGCCGGTGGCGAGCCTTCCGGGCGGGGTGCCCTTGATGCCATTCCCTTGTCGGCGGCCCTGCGAATGCCGGCGGGTGCGTTTCGGCTGGTACAGGATTCAAGCCCGCTGCGGATTGGTCCTCAGGTATTCGAGAGCCCGATCGGCCCGACGTCGGCGGCCGTGGATGGCTTGGACCGCGTTCGGCCTGGTACGAGCCTGCTCAGTGCCGGCCGTCGCCACATCGCGGCCGCGCCTGCGGCCAGCGTGATCCTGGGAACCAACGCGTCGGTGCTGGTCACGACCGATGCGGGCAGTCTGCTGGGCAAGTCCACGTCCGGCCTGGGGGTCACGACACAAAAACGCTCGCCGATCGTAAATGAACCCCGTTTGCGCAGCAGCAGCCTGGGTCAGCTTGTCGCGTCCGGCTCGTACTGGTTTGCGGCCCGCCCCGACCTGGACACGCTGGTCAGCAAGATCGACTCGCGGTTGATTGACGACATGATTGTGATCAAGGGCCCCTACGCGGCCCGTTACGGACCCGGATTCGGATTCATCGATTTCCAATTGTTGGCCACACCCCGTTACGAAGGCGGCTTGCAGACGTACGGCCGGACGTCGACCGATTACAAGACGAACGGAGCGCAATGGTATGGGCGGCAAGAGGTCTGGGGTGGGGCGGAAGACTATGGATTTCGTGTCGGCTACAGCAACGGCACGGGGAGCGACTATCGCACGGGAGACGGCAGCCGCCTGCCGAGCAGCTATCGTTCGCAGAACTTTGACGCGGCCATTGGTTACGACTTCGACGAGAACAGTTCATTGGAGTTCACCTACCTGAGGCAGGAACAGCAAGGCGTGGAATTGCCGAACCATGTCTACGATATTCGATTCCTGGAGGCGGACGGGTTTGAAGTGGCCTATGAGGAGCGGGAGGCCGTTAACTTTGACCTGCTGCGGATTGAGACCTGGTATAACCAGACACGTTTCGACGGGAACAACCTGGGAGCCGGCAAGCGGGCGTTCATGCCTTTGCTGGACTTTGCTGAATGGACCGGTTTCGTGGAAGCCCAGAACATGTCGACCGGTTATTCGGCGGCCATGACCTGGGGAGACGAGGGCTGTACCAACCTGACGGTCGGAACCGATCTCCGTTACCTGCGCCAGAATATTGATGAATTCGACCAGACGACGGCGATTCTGCCCTCCGGGGCGCCTCTGTTTGCCGGCGGCTTGCTGGAAAACTATCCCGTGCCTGATGCACGAACGGAAAACCCGGGGTTGTTTTTCGAGCTTGAGCGGCCGGTGGACGAGCGGCTGACCGTGCGGGTCGGCGGTCGCTTCGACTGGGTGCGCAACGACGCCGCTATCACCGCACCACTGGCGCTTGAATCGAGCTTTGCGGACAACTTCCTCGAGTTTTGGGAAGTCGATAGCATGGCCCGGGAATTTCGCCTACCGGCCTGCTATGTGACGGCCGAATACGAAGTTGATGCGGCGGTAACGGTAAACCTGGCAGGCGGTTATGCCGAGCGGTCACCGACCATGTTCCAGCTCTACGCCGGCGCGCCCCTGGCGAACGTGATGGCCCAGTACGCGACGTCGGTCGTGTTTGGCAACCCGCATGTCGAGGCAGAGAAACGCTGGCAATTGGATGCCGGTCTGCACGCGGACTACGGTCGATTCCGCGGCGGCGCAACGGGCTACTTCGCCTGGGTCGAAGATTACATTACCCTGGACTACCTGCTGGGAAACTTCAGCCTTCCCGAGTTTCCCCTATACGGCTTCGTCAATACCGACCTGGCGATTCTGGCCGGCGGCGAGCTCTACGCCGAGTACGACGTCAACCAGCGGGCCACCCTGTTTGCCACGGCGGCGTACACTGCGGGACGTGATTTGACGGTCACCAAGACAGCGTACGCGGCGAATTACTTTGGCTTCGACCTGACACAAAGCCGCAATACGCTCGACGAGCAGCCGTTGCCGATGATGTCACCATTGGAAGCCCGCTTGGGCCTTCGGCTCCAAGACCCGTGTGAAGGACGGTACGGTGTCGAGTTCGCGGTCCGTGTGGTGGACACGCAGGATCGAGTGGCATCGCTGCTGCTGGAAGAAGTGACCCCCGGCTTCACCGTGCTGGACATCCGTGGCTATTGGCGGCCGGCCGAGTCCGTGACGCTGGTTGCCGGGGTGGAAAACCTGACGGATAACAAGTATCGCGAACACCTCGATGCACGGCACTTCGTGCAGGTCTACCAGCCAGGGTTCAATTTCTATTCGGGCGTCGAGCTGAACTATTGATGCGGCTGGGCCTCTCTCCCAGACAAGCCGAATGAGAGGGGAGCCAATGTGGTCGCTGCTGCTGGACGACGGAATTTCATTCTTTTGGCTTCCATCCGTCCAGCATTTGAGCCTCCGGCTTCCGGACTTCCGTAGGTCATGCTGTGCATGACATTCCTTCATTCCCCAGCCGCCTTACCGTTCAATCGGCTTTCCTAAGTCGTTGTTTTCCCATCAATGCCAGCGGGAGGATCGCGGCTAATCCGCGATAATCGCAGCAAAGTTTGCCTATCTGCGGCATTTTGCGGGATCCGCATTTGCGGACGCAATGGACCTTCGATGCGACTCTGGAGGGGGGGAGGGGCGGTCAAAGTTCATTGCAATGAGCTTGGGTTTGGATTAAACAGGGAGGAGGGGGAGCGAGTGCGTCGAGCATGGTAGCCAGAGCATTCGAGTCGTTTTCTGCGGGGCATTTCAGGCATCCAGGCTCGTATTTTGAAAGGCTGACTTGATGACTTCAGCAACCTCGAACGCATCGGCTTACTATTGTCCACCTCGTCGTGACCATGTACCTGCGGCGGAAGCGTTTACGCGGCGTGGCGAAGGACAGTGTGGCGGTGCCGTCGCCTACCTGCCACCCCGCCGCCAGCACGTGATCGCCGCGGAGTCGTTTACTCGGCGTGGAGAAGGGCAATGCGGCGGTGCCGTCGCCATCAGCCCCCAGCGGCGCGACCACGTCCTGGCCGCCCTAGCGTTCACTCGGCGTGGCGAAGGACAGTGCGGCGGGTAGCCAGCGACTGCATCGTGAATCTTCCCGGAATTGGCCGACAGCCGTCGCCCCGTAGTGCTGACGGTTGCTGGTGATGCCTGTGAACCGCAGCGTGCACTGCGGGCGGAATGAACGAGCGGCAGGGCCAATCACAGGTCAGCGTTGGCCCGAGTGGATGGCTCGACGAGCGATCGCTGGAGTTGGTGCGCGCGGGAAACATTGGTTCCTTGCGAAGCAGGCCGTGTTCCCGACGACATCGGGCCCGGGGTGGCACGAACCGCGTGGGGGCCCTGGCGGTGTTTGTGGGTGTATGTTCTTGACTTCGACAAATCTCGTCCATTACCTCGTGGCGAGTGGTTACCGAAGCCGTGCGGATGTCGTGCACGCGCCACTGGCCATCGGCGAGATTGATGGCCTGCATCGAAGCTTCCGGGTCGCAGGTGATCCCGGCAAGGGGCTCTTCGTCAAGCAACTGAAGTCGACCGATCCGCTCAGCATTGCGTCGCTCCAACGGGAAGCTTCCTGCTACCGTTTGGCGTGGTCGGACTCCAGCTTGAGCGACTGGCAGCGCCTGCTCCCGCGCCTGGTTGCCTACGATCCGGATCGCCATGTCGTCGTTGTTCAATTGATTGATGATGCGGAAGACTGGATTCAGTACCATCGGCGTGTGGGGGCGTTTCCCGGCGAGTTGGGTGACCTTCTGGGGACCGGCTTGGGCGAGTTTCATGCGTCGTCGGCCGGCTTGGTGCGGGGGAGTGAAACCGGCATCGAGCATGATGCCCCTTGGATATTCCAGTTCCACGTCCGGGACCACGACAACGATTCGCCGGCTATCCGCGAACTCGCCCGACGCGTCCGCCAGGATGCCTCCCTGTCGCGACAACTGGCGGGGCTGGCCGAGCGTTGGTTGCCCGCGTCGCTCATTCATGGAGACTTGAAGTGGAGCAATTGTCTGGTCTCGCCGAATTCCGACGGGACGCCCCGCTTGCACTTGGCGGATTGGGAACTGGCCGGTTGGGGTGATCGGCTGTGGGATGTGGCCGGCGGCATGGCGGGTTATCTGTCCGAACCGCTCCTCAGTCGCGATCTGTATGTGGAAGAGGGCATTCAGGAGTCGTGGGCTGCGGAAGGGGAGACCGGGGCCGCGGCGGCCATGCGGCGCGTGTGGGACGGTTACGGCCGCAGTGCCAGGCTGGATCCAGACGCGGCAACCGCGAACGCGGCCCATTGCCTGCAGTTCGTTGGGGCCCGCCTGTTGTTGACGATTGTCGAGCACCACCAGCATGCGGAACGACTCGAGCCCCGTTTTGGGCCGCTGCTCGAGACCGCCCAATGGCTGCTGGGCGAGACACCCGCCGCGGTGGCGCGGTTGCTCGCAGGGGACCGCTGATGCCGTTGCACCCGTGGGAACCTTACCTGGTCGACCTGTTCCAAGCCGTGCGATTCGGTCCGCACGATGCCTGCTCATTTGCCGGTCGACGGGTGGAGGCGAGCGAACCAGATCGTGGCGGCGGCGAAGCCGAGGAGTTCGTGCCGGCGGGTGAAGCGGCCGCTGAAACTCGGACGGAACGGCTCTTCGAGACACTCACGCGGACGCTCTATCTGCAGTGTTTCGTCCGTCGCTTCGCAGGCACCTGGTGGGAGCGGCCGGCGGTGGACAGCGGCAATGGTGGGCCAGACGAGAGTATGGTCGCGTTGCTGTCGGACGCCAATCAGAGCCGATCAGGTTGGGATCCCGGCTGGGAGATTTGCCATGTCGGGCCTCACGGTGACGTCCAGGTCCGCCAGGGGGACCGCTATCGGACGGTGCCGCCGGGACACTATGCGCACCCCGGGGGCCCCGGACGCTGGCCTCGCAACGGAGATTCTGTCCGCCTGCAGGTAGTTCGTGAATCGGTCAACCTGCAGCCCGGATTCTACTTCGCGTTTGGTGAAACGCTCAGCGATCAGTTCGACCAGGCCGACTGTGTTCGCTTCTACTTTGACGTCGGGCCCGATGGGGCTCCGCCGCTGGTCAAGCGGTTGACGTCAAGCTTGAATCGGTTCCAGGTTCCGTTCGAGCTCAAGTGTCAGCAGTCTCGAGAAAACTATGATCGCATTGATGCGATCGTCCTGTTTGTTGCCCGGTGTTATCTTGATCTCGTTGGCCGGTTGGCCCTGCAGGCGGCCCGGCAATCAGGACCGGCGCTGGGCGACCACGTTCCCTTGTTCACAAGAAAAATCCACGCCGGAGTCGGCGTGGCGGACGATCCCGGTGGCGGCCGTAGTTTTGGCGAGGATCGGTGCCGGCTATTGGCGACGGCCCTGCTTGATGTGCGCGATGCTGGACAGACCGATCCGGATGCGTTTCTGGCGGCCGTCGATCGGCGCTTTCTCTGGAAAGGGCTGTCGCTGAAGCGGCCATACTTGAATCCCAACCGGAGCGATCCATTTGACGATGCGTGCTGGCTGGAGGATGTCTGATGAGCTTGTTATCGGTGGAGCAAACACCGTTGCCAGAGTTCTCGGAAGTGGCCGAACGAATCGCCCACCGTCTCTGTCGCGATGCGGTCTGGGCCGGCGATGCGTGCAACTGGCTCGGATGGACGAAGCGGCCGGGCCACACCGGCTTGCAAGATGTGTTCGCGACGTTGGACGGGAGCCTGTATGCCGGCACGGCGGGCGTCGCCTGGTTTCTGGCGAACTACCTCCGCCGCCGCCGATCGGCCGTTGTGGAGCGTGTCTTGCGCGGCGCGCTGCGGCATGCCTTGGCATCGACTTCCAGGTTGCCCGAGGGGCGGTGCGGGTTGTTCGACGGAATTGCCGGGATCTGTCTGGCAGCTCTCGAAGCCGGCACGGTCCTGAACGATCCGGCGTTAGTCGAGGAAGCTCGGGGCCGGCTCGAGTCCGACGTCCAAACGCCGACCAGCGACACGACGCTGGACATGATCGATGGTAGCGCCGGCATGATCATGGCGCAGCTCGCCATGGCGTCGCAGCTCGACTCCGAACCGCTGTTGGCCGCGGCGGTCGTGCAGGGCGATCACTTGCTGGCCCAGGCCGACCGCACCGCGGCGGGTTGGTCGTGGGCTACGATGCCCGGCTGCGCGGACCAAAACCTGACCGGATATGCGCACGGCACGGCGGGGATCGCCGCCGCCTTGCTGGAGCTCGATCACCAGACGGGATTGGAACGGTTTCGGGAAGCGGCACACCAGGCCTGGCGGTACGAGCGGTCTCATTTCTCAGAGTCGGCGGGCAATTGGCCCGACTTTCGGCTCGACGAGGACCAACCGGTCAACGGGCACGCCGCGTCACCTTGTTTCGCGACCGCCTGGTGTCACGGTGCCGTCGGGATCGGATTGTCTCGACTCCGCGCCTGGGAGCTGGGCGACCAGGACGAGCAGGTTGCGGCGGAGATCGAGGCGGCTCTGGCTCGCACCCTGGAATGGCTCGATACCGAAGACGGTCAGCACACCGAATTCTCGCTCTGCCACGGGCGGGCAGGGAGTGCCGAGCTGTTGCTCGAGGCCGCGCACGTCTTGGGGCGTGGCGAGTTGTCCGAGGCTGCCGCCGCCGTCGGGCGTCAAGGGATCGACCAGTTTCCCGCTCAGGGCCGCCCATGGTCCTGCGGCGGAACGCGGGTCGGCGAGACGCCCAATCTGATGCTGGGCCTGGCGGGGATCGGCCTCTTCTATCTTCGCCTGGCCGGCGACCGAGGTGTCACGACCCCGCTACTCATTCGCCCGGGAGCCGGACGTTCGCAATGAACGTTTCGCGCCGACAGTAGGGGTGAGCTGGTCGAAAGGCGGCGATCGAGGCCCTCCGGCCACGATCATTAAGATGCCGTTAAGGGGCGGCCAAGCTACCGTGAATTCGACCGTCCTGGACGGTTTGGCGGTTGAGGTTGGGCGGGGTCAGTGGTATTCATCGTGCGGTACAGCGACCCGCCAACCAGGAACGGGTCGGTGGTCGCGGCACGCCGCGGACAGCAGGTACCTCAGTTCTTTGGGAACAGTTCATGTTTGGGAGTCGAACGGTGCTGCATCAAATGATTTGGCGGTCGATGGCGATGTTGGTGATGGGTTGGCTCTGCGTGGGCTGCGGCGGCGCCGCAGGAACCAGTGGCGGAGGTGGCGGCGACCAGTCGAGTGGCGGCACGGTCAAATTGACCGGATCGGGCGCCAGCTTTCCCGCTCCGCTGTACGAGTTCTGGTTCAAGGAATACAGCGACAGCCAGGACGGCGTGCGAGTCGACTACCAGGCGAAGGGAAGCGGCGCCGGCATCAAGGACTTCATCAACAAGACGGTCGACTTCGGCGCCAGCGATGCCGCGATGAAGGACGAAGAGATGGCCGAAGTCGCCGACGGAGTGCAGCTGCTGCCGATGACCGCGGGCGAAGTGGTGTTGGCGTACAACCTGGAGGGTGTCAATGAGATCAAGCTGACACGGGAAGCGTATGCGAACATCTTCCTCGGAAAGCTGACGAAGTGGAACGACCCGGCAATCGCGGAAGCGAATCCCGGCGTGACGCTCCCTGACGAGGGGATCACGGTCGTACGGCGAGCCGACAGCAGCGGAACGACGTTCGTCTTCACGCAACATCTGACCGCGATCAGCGAAGATTGGGCCAACGGCCCGGGGACGGGAAAGACGGTTGTCTGGCCGGCCAGCGACAAGTTTATTGCATCGCCCGGAAATGACGGCGTGACAGCGACGATCAAGCAGACGCCGGGAGCCATCGGTTACATCGAATACGGATTTGCCAAGCAGACGAAGACCGCGATGGCCAGCTTGCAGAACAACGCCGGCAAGTTTGTGCAGCCGTCGCTGGAGAGCGGGCAGGCGGCGCTGGCGAATGTCCAGATGCCGCCCGATCTGCGGGCCTGGTTGCCGGACCCCGAAGGTGACGAGGCTTACCCGATCGTCAGTTACACCTGGCTGCTGTGTTACAAGAAGTACGACGATCCGCAGAAGGCGGAAGCGCTGAAGGGACTGGTGAAATACTGCCTGACCGAAGGCCAGAAGGTCAGCGACAAGATGGGCTACGTGCCGCTGCCCGAGTCGGTCGTGTCGCTCGTCGAGCAGGCGTTGGAGAACATCGAGTAGGTTGAATCGGCGCGGCGCGGCGGTTCGCCGGCCCAGCTTTGTGGGCGGCTGCTCCGGCCGGCATTGTTTGAGGTGTGATTGCCGGGCCGACCGGTCGCTGTGGGGTCATGTGGCTTTTTGGTGAGTTGCCCGATGTCAACGACATTCGATACCGAGGACTCGATTTCCTCGGTGGCCAGTCCGCCTTCGACGTTTGACGTCGCTTGGGATCGCGGGTTTCGCGGCTTGGCGTACCTGTTTGGCTGGCTGACGATTCTGCTGGTCCTGTACATTATTTACCGGATCGGCGGACAAGCGGTCCCCGCAATCAAGTCGCACGGACTGGGCTTCATCACCAGCTCGACCTGGGACGCCAACCAGGGCGAATTCGGTATCCTGCCGGAGATCTGGGGGACGCTGTACAGCTCGATTCTGGCGCTCATCATCGCGGGCTTCTTCGGTGTGGCGATCGCGATCTTCCTGACTCAGGACTTCCTCCCGCGGAAGCTGGAAGTCGTCTTCAAGAACATCGTCGAGTTGCTGGCGGCGATTCCCAGCGTGGTCTATGGACTGTGGGGCATCTACGTCGTCATTCCGACCGTCCGCCCGGCCGCCAATTGGGTGCATGATCACCTCGAGTGGATTCCGTTCTTCAAGACGTCGCTCAGCGGGCCCGGCATGCTTCCGGCGGCGTTGGTCTTGTCGATCATGATCCTGCCGACGGTGTCGGCCGTGTCGCGGGACGCATTGAGCTCCGTGCCCCACAAGCTGAAAGAAGCTGCGTTCGGTTTGGGAGCCACGCGCTGGGAAGCCATCCTGGGAGTCATTCTCCCCTCGTCCGCGACCGGGATCTTCGGCGCCCTGGTGTTGGGGTTTGGCCGGGCGTTAGGCGAGACGATGGCCCTGGCCATGCTGGTCGGCAACTCGAACCAGCTTACCGTGTCCCTCTTCTCTCCGGCCAACACGCTGGCCGCGCTGCTGGCCAACAACTTTCCCGAGGCAGGTGAGCAGGAAGAGGCGGTTTTGATGTACGCCGCCCTGATTCTCATGGCCATTACGTTGCTCGTGAACTTGCTCGGAACGGCCATCATGCAACGTGCCTCGAAGCGATTGTCAGGAGCTGCCCATTGAGTGCCGAGATCACGGAATCTTTCGCCGACATTGATTTTCCCAAGCTGGAACGGTCGCTGCGTCATCCCCGGACGTTGATCAGCGCCGTGTTGAGCGGCATCACGGGCGTGATGACGATCTTCGCCTGCATTCCCCTGTTCTCCGTTTTGTTCATGTTGGCCTGGCGCGGTGGGAAGCGGTTGAGTTTCAGCCTGTTGACGGAGACGCCCCCATCGGCTTTCGAGACCGGCGGCGGGTTCGGAAACGCCATCGTGGGCACGTTGGTGATGGTCGGGATCGCCGTCTTGATCAGCGTTCCGTTCGGTATCCTGGCGGCCGTCTTTCTGGCGGAGATCGGTCCGCGGAGTAAGACGGCGTCCGCCGTCCGTTTCTGTGCCAAGATGCTGACCGGCTTCCCGTCGATTCTGGCGGGTGTCTTTGCATACGCGACTGTCGTGTTGGTGACGGGCGGCTATTCGGCGCCGGCGGGCGGGGTGGCGTTGTCGATCCTGATGCTGCCGATCGTGATGTTGACGGCGGAAGAGTCGATCAAGATGGTGCCGCAGAAGATGAAGGAGGCGGCGGTCGGGATGGGCGCCACCAAGACGCAGGTGGTCTGGAAGGTTGTCCTGCCGACCGCACTGCCCGGCATGCTGACCGGCGTGATGCTGGCGGTTGCGCGCGCGTCGGGTGAAACGGCCCCGCTGCTGTTTACCGCATTGAATAGCAACTACTGGGTGGTGCAGGACGGTGAACTCGCCTTGATGGAGCCGACAGCCTCGCTGGCAGTCCTGATCTACAACTTCTCGCGCGTGCCGTACGAGAGTCAGATTGAACTGGCCTGGGCGGCGGCATTGGTTTTGGTGTTGCTGGTCCTCGCCGTCAACCTCGGTGGGCAGCTCTTTTCACGTAAACGTGTCACGAATTGAGGACTCAGATGATCATGGCCACGCCGCGCGAGGAACAGCCGGTTCACAACGGGGCTTCCGCTGGGGACGCCGAACAGGTTGTGATCGATTGCAGTATCAAAAACCTCTATTACGGGAACTTTCGTGCCGTCCGGGACACCCACATCGGCGTGGAACTCGGCCGCATCACCTCGTTCATCGGGCCATCGGGGTGCGGTAAGAGCACGGCCCTGCGGTGCTTGAACCGTATGAATGACCTGGTGCGCGGGTTTCGCTTCGAGGGGCACGTTCATTTTCGCGGCCAGGATATCTATCACAAGAAGGTCGACCCGGTCGCGGTCCGCCGCTACATCGGGATGGTCTTTCAGCAACCCAACCCGTTCGCCATGAGCATCTATGACAACGTGGCTTTCGGCTTGCGGCTGAATCGCGTCAAGTCGGATGTTGCCGAGCGTGTCGAGAAAGCGCTGCGGGGAGCCGCGCTGTGGGATGAAGTGAAGGACAAACTCAAGAACAGCGGACTTTCCCTCTCTGGCGGCCAGCAGCAACGGCTCTGCATCGCCCGGGCCATTGCAACCGAACCGTCCGTGCTATTGATGGACGAACCCTGCTCGGCACTCGACCCGATCGCTACCCGGCGGATTGAAGAGCTGATGTTGGAGCTGAAGAAGGAATATACGATCGCGGTCGTTACGCACAACCTGCAGCAAGCGCAGCGGGTCGCCGACAAGACCGCCTTCATGTACGTCGATACGTCGGAAGGTGGGCGGACCGGCTACCTGGTGGAGTATGCGGAATCGAAGCAGATCTTCGAGGATCCGCAGGAAGAGTTCACGAAACAGTACATTCGCGGCGAGTTCAGTTAATGATTCGTGGCGGTTTGGCCGGAGAGAAGGAATTAGCGATGGCGGCACGCGGCCTCTGGATGCTGGTGGCGGTGATCGGTCTTGGCAGCGCGAATCTCTCGTGCGGTCGTTCGCAAGCGGAGCCTGCCGATACGGATTCGGCCGCGACGATTCGCGGCGCCGGCGCCACATTCCCGGCCCCCCTCTACAAGAAGTGGTTGGAGGTCTATCGCGACGTGCGACCGGATGTCGACCTGCAGTACGAAGCGGTGGGCAGCGGCGAAGGCGTACGGCGATTTATGGCCGGCGAGATCGACTTCGGCGCCAGTGATGCCGCCATGACCGACGAAGAAATTGCCGAGACCGAACGTGGGGTCCAGTTGGTCCCGGTCGCTGCAGGCAGCATCGTTCTGGCATACAACCTGCCGGGACTGAAGGGAACGCTGCGGCTCCGTCGCAGTACGTACGTCGACATGTTTCTCGGCAAGATCGACAAGTGGAATCACGAGCGAATCGTGGCGGACAATCCGGGGCTCGATTTGCCTGCGCTGTCGATCCACATTGCGGCGCGGCTGGACAGCAGTGGGACGACATTCGCTTTCACCAATCACCTGAGTGCCGTCAGCGCCACCTGGCGGGACCGAGGGCCGGGCGTCGGCAAGGTCCTCGATTGGCCCGGAGGCGCGATGTTGGCCGAAGGGAACGAGGGGGTCGCGGGGTTGGTCAAACGGTCGCCCGGGGCGATCGGCTATGTCGAGTACGGTGTTGCCGAACGGGCGGGACTGACGATGGCTCACCTGGAAAACAAGGTGGGGAAATTTATCGCCCCCACCAGTCGATCGGGGCTGGCGACCCTCCATGAGGCGCCCCTGCCGGAGAATCTCCGCGCCTTCTTTCCTGACCCGGTCGGAGCCGACTCGTATCCGATCGTTACCTACACCTGGATCATGCTGCCACGCCAGCCGGATGACGTGGAAAAGGCGAGTCAGCTTCACGAGTTTCTTCGCTGGTGCCTGACCGACGGACAGGAACACAACGAATCGTTGGGCTACCTGCGTCTGGCGCCTCACGTGGCGGCACGCGGATTGGAAGCGATCGGCGCGCTTCCGTAGGCCGGCAGGCGGGCAATTGATCGCTTCGTGCGGTAACGAACCGGTCGCCAATCTTCTCCCCGACCGCAGGTCAGGCTGTGCATGACGCAATGCGGTCTGGCATGACGCAGGAACGTGGCTGCCGCCCCGTATCACTCGGCGGGCGTCCCGAGGCAGTAGAGAAATTCCTGTCGCTGGTCGCCGTCGAATTTGGCGACCCGAGTGAAAATTTTGCCGCCGCAGATCGCAGGCGTCGCGTAGACCTGGTCGCCCAGACGGTTTTCGCCGACCGGCTTGAAGGCGTCGGGAGTGGCTTCGTAGATAAAGCAGGTTCCCGTTTCGTTGGTGACGTAGATGCGATTCCCGACCAACACGGGTGAGGAAGTGAAGCCGCCGCCCAGCCGGCTCTTCCAAAGTGTCTTGCCGGTTGCCGGATCCCAGCAGGTTGCCACGCCGGCGTCGGTGACGCCGTACAGGTAGCCGTCGTACATCAGGAGCGATGGAACGTAGACACGTATGGGGAGCTCCCAGGCGATACGGCCGGACCCGTCCGCTTCGACTGCCGCCAGATGGTTCTTGGGGTATCCGCCGCTGGTGAAGATCCGCTGTCCATCAGAGACGGTCGACGTGACACACTCGGTCGTCGCCCCTTCGATTTCCCAGAGCTTCTTTCCCGAAGTCGGATCGAAGCTGGAGACCAGGTCACAGCCGGTGAAGATCAACTGCTCGCGCCCTGCCGCGCGGAGGATGATCGGTGACGGATAGTTGGGCTTCTGGGGACGCTCATGCTTCCAGGCAATCTCGCCGGTCTCCCGTTGCAGCGCTGCAATCGCCCCGCCCCCTTTGTTGTCTGCAGAGACGATCACCAGGCCCTCATGGATGGCCGGCGACGACCCATAGCCCTGGTGAGTGACGTATCCGCTGATGCGAGCCTGCCAGACTTGCCGGCCGGAGAGGTCCAAAGCGGTGGTGTAGACCGCCTTCGTGTTCACAAAGTTGACATACAGCCGCGACCCGTCACAGGCGATCGTACTGGAAGCTTGCGATGCCTTCTTGTTGCTCTTCTGCTCGAGTTGGCCGACGTGCACGTCGGTCTTCCAGGCCAACTGTCCGTTGCCGCGATGGAAGCAGAGGACCGATTGCGTTTCCTTCTCAGTGTCCGCGGTCGGCAGGTAAACGAAGTCGCCCACCACTGTCGGCGAGGCGTGGCCCCGTCCCGGGACCGCCACCTTCCAGACCACGTTGGTCGTTTCGCTCCAGGCCGTCGGTGGGTGCTGGTTGGCGGCGCTCGTCCCGTCTCGATTCAACCCGCGCCACCACGGCCAGTCCTGATCCGAAACGTCGACGGCGTCCGCGCCGCGCGCCGCCGGCACGGCCATCCATGCCGCGACGCCCCCAAGAAACACGACCAACAACAGAGGCAAGAGGGAGCGCTTCAGGCAGGGCATGGAAACCTCGCATTGGCATGAGTTCGAGGGGAGGGGAGGGCTTCGCCCGGTTGATGGACTATCGATCAGGCCTGGCGAGACGTTGTGAGTCTAGTCGCTCGTCGACCCGGTTTCAACGCGACGGACGAAACGTGTCCGGCGCGGTGGGCCGTCAACCTGGTGCGATGCGCGAGGTTCGGGATCGAGTGCCTGATCTCATGGGAATGGAGACCTTCGGTCGTTGGTTTCGGCGGGGTCAGAGACCCGCGCCGAGCGTTGGAGCGCCGAGTGCCGGCGGGGTCGGAGACCCGCGCCGAGCGTTGGAGCGCCGAGTGCCGGCGGCGGGGTCGGAGACCCGCGCCGAGCGTTGGTGCGCCGAGTGCCGGCGGGGTCGGAGACGCGCGCCGAGCGTTGGAGTGGCCTGCGCCGAGCGTTGGAGCGCCGAGCGTTGTTGCGGCTCGGTGGGGCTTCCCACCTTGGGGTTGCGTTGCTGAGCGGCTACAACTGACGAACGTGGGACGGCGACTTGGCGTCCCACCGTCCCCATGGCGACTTGCTTTGTGGAACCCCTTGGCGTCTCGCCCATTCTCTGGATGTCGTTTGCCATGCGAGTTTCCTTCCCCGACGTTCGATGTGCCGATGAGGGTGGTTTTCTGATGACTGGGGGCCAGCTGACGGAGGCCTGGATCCTGGAGGCTTACCGTCGCGGCATTTTTCCCTGGCCGATGGTCGATGAGACGACGTCCATACTGGCCTGGTTCTCGCCCGATCCACGCGCCATCGTTGAATTGGACGGCCTCCACGTATCCCGGCGGTTGGAGAGACGCCTTCGCGGCGGCCAGTTCCAGGTAACCGTCAATCAGGATTTCTGCGGTGTGGTGCGGGGATGCGCGGCGCCGCGGCGCGACGACTCGCTGACCTGGATCACAGCCGACCTGGCAGCGGCTTACGTGAATCTGCATCGGCGCGGGATGGCGCACAGTGTCGAGGTGTGGCAAGACGACTGCCTGGTTGGCGGTCTCTATGGGGTGGCCCTGGGGGGTGTTTTTTCCGGCGAATCGATGTTCTCCCGTGTTCGCGATGCATCGAAGGTTGCCCTTGTCGCCCTGGTGTCACGGCTCCGCGAACGCCGGTTTTCCCTGTTCGATATTCAGCAAATGTCGCCACACATGGCGCGCATGGGCGCCGTCGAGATCACGCGCCGCGAGTACTTGCGGCGGCTGGCAGACGGTCTGCAACAAACGGTGCAATTTGACGAATGAGTAAAACGGCTTCGCAACCTGGCAACCTTGTCATCCGTGCTTCGGCCGGGACAGGCAAGACATTCCGCCTGGCACACCGGTACCTCTCCTTGCTTAACCAGGGAGCGCCGCCGGATCGCGTGTTGGCGTCCACATTCACTCGAAAGGCAGCCGGCGAGATCCTTGATCGGGTGGTCGGCCGCCTGGCGCAGGCGGTGATCGATCCGCAGGTGCGGCGCGAGGTGGGGCAGTTCATCGGTGAACTGAATCTCTCCCAGCAAGCGTGTTCGCGCATGCTGCGGACGATGCTGGAGCAACTCTATCGCCTCCGCGTGAGTACGCTGGACAGCCTGTTCATCCAGATGACCCGCAGCCTGAGCCTGGAATTGGGCATTCCCCCGCACTGGCGGATTATCGACGAGCTGGAAGACACGGGCCTCCGTACGGAGGCCTTGGAGACGCTGTTCGAACGCGATTCGACGGCGAACCTGACGACGCTCACCCACTTGCTAACCAAGGGAGAGGCGAGCCGCGGGATTGGTGACCTGGTGCGGGACACCATCAACGACATGTACGAACTGTTTCTAGAGACCGACGAAGCGGCCTGGAATGCGCTGCCAAATCTCAAACCGCTCGGCCAGGAGACGTTGGCTGACGCGCTGGAGGCCTTGCGCGCACTGGAGGTGACGGGCAAGCGCTTCAGCAAGGCGCGCGAGGCGGACTACTTGCGGGCCGTTCACCTGGATTGGGAGGCCTTTGTGGGGACCGGCGTGGCTGCCAAGGTTGCTGCCGGGGAAGAGCGCTACGGACAGCAGGTCATCCCGGAAGCCATGGTGGAAGCCTACCGGCCGTTGGTCGCCCACGCCCGGGCCCTGTTGATTGGGCGGATCGCCCAACAGACTTCGGCGACTTTTCAATTGTTGCAGGCCTTCGATCTAGAGTATAAGCGACTAAAACAGCAGCGCCGAGCGATGCGGTTCGCCGACGTTACCTGGCGGCTTGCCCACGCCGCCATGGCAAGCGGCGACCGTTCTGCCGCCGAACTAGGGCGGCTCGCCTTTCGCCTGGACGGGCAGATCGACCATGTGTTGCTGGATGAGTTTCAAGACACGTCGCCGCCGCAATGGCATGCGATCCGCCCGTTGGTGGCGCGCGTTACAGCCAGCGAACGAAACTCGTTCTTCTGCGTCGGCGACGTCAAACAGGCCATCTATGGCTGGCGGGGAGGGTTGGCGGAGATCTTTGATGCTGTCAGCCAGGAGCTGCCGAACATCAAGCAGGAATCGCTCAACATGAGCTATCGATCGGCGCCCGCGGTGATCGACGTCGTCAACCAGATCTTTCGCGGGATCACGCGGCACGAGAATCTCGAACGTGTGGAACCGGCGGTTGCCGCCTTCGCTGCGCGCTTCGAGACGCACTCGACCGCCCTGCAGGGATTGCCCGGCTATGCGTGCCTGGCAACGGCCCCCGTGGTGGACGAACTGGACCCCAAGGATGCCATGTTGGACTTTGCCGTCGCGCGAATCGGCCAACTGCATGCGACCACGCCCACCGCTTCGATCGGTGTCCTGGTTCGCACCAACGCCACGGTCGCCAAGATCATCGGCCGCCTCCGGCAGCAGGGCATTCTGGCGAGCGAGGAAGGTGGAAATCCCCTCACCGATGCGGCGGCTGTGCAACTGATCTTGTCACTGCTGCGACTGACCGATCACCCGGGCAACCGTGTTGCCCGATTTCATCTGGCGACCTCGCCCCTGGCGGAAGACGTGCAGCTCACGGACATCAATGACGAGTTGGCTGCCGACCGCCTGGCGCAGCAGGTGCGCCGACAGCTCGTCGACGACGGATATGGCCCCACGGTGGCCCACTGGGCACGGCGGCTCGGCCGCAACCTGGACTCGCGGGAGCGGAGCCGCCTGGATCAACTGGTCGAGCTGGCGTATGTCTATGGAACCGGTCCGACCCTCCGTACGTCCGACTTTGTGGCCTTCGTCGAGCAAGAACGTGTTTCGGATCCCGCTTCGGCAAATGTTCGAGTGATGACGATCCATCAGGCAAAGGGACTGGAATTCGAGATTGTCGTCCTGCCGGAGTTGAATGCGAACCTGGTCGGCCAACCTGCATCGTTCGTGGTGCGGCGATCGGAATCGACGCAGCCGGCCGACCGCGTCTGCCGCTACGTGAACGAGAAAACGCTGCGACTTTTCCCCCAGCCGATCCAGGAGATGTTTGCGATGGCCACCCATCGCAGCGTGTCCGAAGCACTTTGTCTCCTCTACGTCGCCGTCACACGAGCACGCAACGCGTTGTACATGTTGATCGATCCGTCCAAGCCGAGCGAGAAGAAGGTACCGCGGACATTCGGTGGGCTGCTGCGCGCTGCCTTGGTTGGAAACGAACCGGTTGCCGCCGACGAGATCGTCTTTGAACACGGCCAGGCGGACTGGGCCGATCCGCCGGCGGCGAGCGCGGTCGATGTGACCGGCCCTGTGGCGCCGGAACCTGCACTACCCGCACGAATCCCGCTCGCCCCGGCGACCGGCGGACACCGGCATAGTCTCCCGCGAACCAGCCCTTCGACCCTCGAAGGAGGAAATCGCATCCGTCTCCACCAGCTGTGGCAACCGCCCCGACACACGCCGTTGCTGCGCGGGACCATCCTGCACGCGTTCTTCGAGCACCTGGTCTGGCTGGAGGAGGGAGTGCCGAGTCGCTCTCGGCTGGAGGCGGTCGGCGAGCGTCTGCTGCGGAACGAGCCGCAAACGCCTCGTCTCGAATTGGCCCCGTTGATCGATCAGTTTTACGGCGCGGTGGAACGACCGGCCGCGGCGGGTTTGCTGCGGCAGACCGGCTACCTGGAGTCGCTGGCTTCCGTGTTGCCCAACGTGTGCCAGGCCGGCGGGGCGGGAACACTCCAACTCGCCGTCCAGAACGAGCGACCCTTTGCGATTCGCGAGCAGGATCGGATGCTGACCGGAAACATTGATCGTCTGGTCTTGGTGTCACGCAACCAGACCCTGGTTGGTGCGGAAGTCATCGACTTCAAGACGGATACGATCCAGTCGGCGTCGCAACTGGAGGAACGCGTGCAGTTTTATCGCCCCCAGATCGAGGCGTACTGCCGCGCCGTGGGCGTCATCACCGGTCTGCCGCTGGACCGTGTGGCGGCCAGGTTACTGTTTCTCGACCGGGATGAGGCCCGCCAGGTGGCGCCTTGAGTGGTCCGGCCGTGGGGCGAGGCGGCACGTCGGCATTCTTCAGGCAGGGGGCAGATCGCGGTTGCTGGTACCGGTGCAGTTGCAGGAACGGTCAGCAGCATGGGGCGCGTCGAGCGGCAGGAGCTCGCTGCCTGGAATGAAGGCTAGCGATTGTGCGGCCAAATTCGCCGGGCTCTGTCGCCAACAGGGCCCGGCGGTTAAGGTATCGACTGGACCCTTTGTTCATCTGTTCTTGAAAGGCAGCCCTGATGTCCTGTCGAGGTGTTCGCGGTGCGACGACGGTAGAAGCCAATACGCGGGAAGCGATCCTGGAAGAGACACGCAAGCTGCTGGCGCTGATGATCCGCTTCAACGACATCGACTCGACCGACGTGGCCAGCGTCATCTTTACCATGTCCGTGGATCTCACCGCCGAGTTTCCGGCACTCGCCGCCAGGCAACTCGGGTGGCTCGACGTCCCGTTACTTTGCACGAACGAGATCGATGTCGACGGCGGCCTGAAGAAGTGCATCCGCATTCTGGTCCACTGGAATACCGATTGCCCGCAATCGGAAATCACCCACGTCTATGTCAATGATGCCGTTCGGCTCCGCCCTGACAAATCGCAGTTGCCGCCAGTCGACCTGCAGGAATTGGAAGCGTGGATTGCCGAGCAGATGGCCAGTTATCAGAAATAGGCGTGGCGGCGGCAAGGCTGCCAGTAGGCGCCGGTGAGCGGGCGAAGACAGGGAGCAGAGCAAGAAACAAGAAAGCAGAGCAAGAAAATAGAACAGGCCACCCGGCGAGGGCGGCCTGTTCCGTCTCGTCAAATGCTGACGCCGCGATCGCCTGACGGCGACGGCTACCCGCAACATGCTGCAATCGTTTGTGCGGCCCGCCGTAGCCCGCCGTAGGTCATGCTGTGCATGACGTATTGCTCGAACACAACCGGGAGTGGAGACCTTCGGTCGGCCGTTTCGGCGGGGTCGGAGACCCGCGCCGAGCGGTTGGACCGCGCCGAGCCGTTGGACCGCGCCGAGCAGTTGGACCGCGCCGAGCAGTTGGACCGCGGCGCAGCGATTGGGCAGCCGCTCCTAGTAGCAACTGCCGCAGTACACCGGGACTTTGCAAGCGATCGTTTCGGCGACCTGCTTGCAGACCATCACGGTTACCTGGCGTTCAACCTGTTGCGGAACCATGACCGTGCACTGTTGCTTGACTTGCTCGGCGACGACCTTGAACGTCGTGACGTTGCAGGTCTGCTGGCGCGGTTGCAGTTCGTAGCAGGTGTAGGCAACTTCCTTGGTTTGCGGTTCATTGATGTAACGGCAAACCTTCACCTTCCGGGTCTGCACCTCGGGGTGACAGACGGTGACGTTGTACTCGTACTCTTGCTGCTCGTAGGTGTTCTTCCAAACGGTGACCGGAATCTCTTCCGTCACGTAGTTCGGACGCCACACGCAGCGGGTCACCTGGACCACGCCACATCCGCCGCAGGCGCCACAGCCGTGGCGATGATAACAGCCACCGCAAGGGACGGCACAGGTTACGTACTCGAAGTGCCCCTGATCCCGACAGACCTTTCGCGTGGTCTGAACTTGGACCGGACGGCAGACCGTGCGAACGCCCTTCCGCGTCTCGGTATGGGGAACGCTGACCGTGTACTTCTGCTCGACTTCTTCCCAGACTGGGCGGCAAACCGTGTAATGCACGGTCCGCGTCTTCTGGACCGGCACGCTGACCATCACTTCACGCGTTACCTGCTTGGTTTCCGGAACGTGGCGATGCACCGTCACCGTCCGCTCCTGCACCTGCGGCCGGTACTCCGTGCAGTGAATCGTGCGTGTTTCAGGCACCATCACATTACGGTAGACAACTCGGTTCACCGTCTTGTAGGCGGGCGGACAGTAGACCGGCGCGCCGACGCAGGCCGCACACCCGCATCCACCACCAGCTTCCGCGTACTGTGAACTTGCCACGGTCGTCATGGCAAGCATGGCCGCGAACCCCAGGACTCTCGTCAGCCTTTCCATTCCTCTAAACAACATTGATTGCTCCTCGTGATGCCAGCTAGCGGGTCTCGGTGACCTCAAGAATTTAGGGCGGTGCAGAATGCGAGTTCTGCGTATTATGGCGAATATAAACGGGCGCGTAGCGAAATGGAAGAAGGTAGCGAATAAAAAGAGTATGCGGCTACGGCGCGGGATAGATGGGAGTTTCCCAAGGCGCCGCCCCATGAATCAGCCGGAACAGCTCGGCCGCCAGGAAAAACCCGGACAAGGCGACTGCAGCGCAGCAGAGCACCAGTCCCACGATGGCGGCGGTCCGGCGATTGGACGCCAGCCCCCAGATTCCCAGGGCCACGCCCGCACCGGCCGTGATGAATCCGGCGATGGGAATCGGGTAGGCGAGCCCCAGGCCGATCAGTCCAAGCGTGATGGCCAGGGTTGGGCCGACGGTTGCTCCCATGTGCTTGGGGTAGTCGACCGCTCGGGGTGGTTGTCCCGCGACCGGTTCCCCTGCTGGATGGGGCGAATCATCGGTCGGCTCCGCACGAAAGGGTGACCCGCGTCGCATCGTGCCTGCGAGCCGCCCGACGTCATCTGCCGGGCGAGCGGCAGCAGTCTCCGTGGGGCCGTCTCCGGCGGTGGCTGGCGGCGCGTCGATCAGGATGGCGTCCAGCGGCGTCTGGTCGGTTGACGACGCGGTTCCGTCGGCGGGGACTTCCACCAGGGCATCGGCAGGGATGGGCGCTCGCCGCAGCGGCGGGACGTCGACGGCGCCGCTGCGGGACTCGTATTCCGTTCCGCACCGCCAGCAACGGTTGATGGCGCCGAGCAATTCTTCGCCGCATTTTGCACAGAGTACTGCCATGGCGGAGGAGGATCGTTACTCTGTCGGGAACAACAACGTACTCCAGTACGACTTGTGCTGCGGCGAGGTAGATCGCGGTCGCAAATCGCAGTCGCTGTGGAGCGTGGCGCCGTTCGGAAGGTCCGAACTTCACGGGGCTGGCCGCTTCCTTGTCAATCTAGCAAGATCCAACTACGTTAGGTACGACCCTCGGGTAAGTTTCTGCCGTCGCTCGCCACCGGTCCCTACCGTCTCTACCGTCCCGGGCGTGTCCACCCGGGTTCTCCCCGGCGCGTGCCGGACCGAACACGGGGCGGCGCCCGCCCACGCTTGCCAGTTCCTCCTCCTGGAGCCCGCCTGATGTCTGTGAACCGTCTTTTGGCGACCGTTGCCTTCGCTACCTGCCTCATGTCGGTTGCCTTGCCGGGCCAGGCGCAGGCACCTTCCCCCGCTTCGCAGGCACCCTCGTCGGGCCCGGTGGTAACGGTGCCTGAGCCGTCTCCGCCGCGAATCGCACCGGCCAGTGAAGAAGGTGAGCGGGCCTTGGCCGGGTTTCAATTGCCCAGCGGATTCGCCGGTTCGTTATTCGCCGCCGAACCTCGCCTGGCCAATCCGGTGGCATTCTACATCGATTCGCGGGGGCGGTTCTTCGTTTGCGAATCATTTCGTCAAAATGCCGGTGTTACCGACAATCGGGGCCATGACGAGGCCTGGTTGGACGACGATCTGGCTGCCCAAACGGTCGCCGATCGGATCGCCTATCATCGCAAGCATCTGGGCGAGAAAGTGGCCGAGTACGAAGCGCAGGATGACCGGATTCGCTTGATTGAAGATCTGGACGGTGACGGCCGAGCGGACCGGGCCACGGTGTTCGCTGACGGCTTTCATTCGCTGGCTGAAGGAACGGGCGCGGGAGTGCTCGAGTACCAGGGGGACGTGTTCTACACCTGCATCCCCAACCTGTGGCGGCTGCGTGACGAGGATCGGGATGGACGGGCCGACCAACGTACGGCCCTGCACCGCGGGTTCGGCGTCCGCGTTGCCTTTCGCGGACACGATCTGCACGGTCTCCAGCTCGGCCCTGACGGCCGCCTTTACTTCAGCATTGGGGACCGCGGCTATCATGTCGAAACCGCGGGCGGGACGTTGGCCGATCCCGCCTCGGGTGCCGTATTTCGTTGCGAACTGGATGGCAGCGATCTGGAGGTCGTGGCTACCGGGCTGCGCAATCCTCAGGAGCTGGCATTTGATGAGTTCGGCAATCTGTTTACCGGCGACAACAACTCGGACAGCGGTGACAAGGCCCGCTGGGTTTACGTCGTGCCCGGGAGCGACAGCGGTTGGCGGATGGAGTATCAGTATCTGACCGACCGGGGACCATTCAATCGTGAGAAGATCTGGCACCCGTTTCACACGGGACAGCCCGCTTACATCGTTCCGCCGGTGACGAACCTGGCCGACGGTCCCTCCGGGTTGGCATATTACCCCGGCAGTGGGCTTTCGCCGCACTTTGACGGCCGTTTCTTCCTCTGCGATTTTCGCGGGGGGCCCGTGAACAGCGGCATCCGGACATTTCGCGTCAAGCCCCGGGGCGCCTTCTTTGAGGTGGTTGACCAGGAGCAGTCATTCTGGAACATTCTGGCGACCGACGTGCAGTTCGGCCCCGACGGTGCCGTCTATGTCACGGACTGGGTGAATGGCTGGAACGGGGAAGGCAAGGGACGGATCTACCGGTTCGCGGACCAGACTGCCAGCCGGGCGCCGATCGTCCAGCAGGTCCGCCAACTCCTGGCCACCGGCTTTGCCGAGCACTCGGTGTCCTCCCTGCTGGATCTCTTGTCACACGCCGATCAACGAGTGCGTCAGGAGGCCCAATTCGAACTCGCTCGACGACAAAGTCTTCAGCCGTTGTCCGAACTGGTGACCGACAGGACGCAGCCCCAGTTGGCTCGGTTGCACGCCCTCTGGGGACTTCATCAGATCGCGCGGGCCGCGCCACCGGCGCGCTTGGAGTTCGCAGGCATCTGCACTCAGTTGCTGCGCGCGGCGGATGCAGAGATCCGTGCCCAGGCAGCCCGCCTGGCAGGTGAGCTCCGATACGGGCAGGCGGCACCGGCGTTGATCGATTTGCTGAAGGATGAGAGCCTTCGCGTCCGTTCCTTCGCCGCCGCCAGCCTGGGATCGCTGGAGTCGCCCGACGGGCTGGACCCGCTCTGCGAGCTACTGGCCGAGAACGCCGATCGGGATCCGATCGTGCGTCACGGAGGCATCATGGGGCTCACGGGCGCCCAGCCCGCCCGCTTGCTCGACGCCGCGCTCTCGCACGAGTCGGCGTCGGTACGCCTGGCCGCGGTCGTTGCCTTGCGAAAGCAGGGCGATGCAGGCGTGGCAGCCTTCCTGGACGATCCCGATCCCCTGGTCGTTGTGGAAGCGGCACGTGCCATCCACGATCTGCCGGTGCCGGAAGCCCTCCCGACGCTGGCTGCCCGTGCCGGACGGCCAAGCGAAGACGATGCGATGATGCATCGAGTGCTCAATGCCAACTTCCGCCTGGGGAAGCCCGTACATGCCGGTGCGATTGCCGCGGTTGCCGCTGCGGACGGCGTCAGCGACGCGATGCGCATCGAAGCCCTGGAGATGCTGGCCGACTGGTCCGAGCCATCGCCGCGTGACCGGGTGCTCGGCCGCTGGCAGCCGTTGGCTCCACGTTCCGCGGAGACCGCCCGCGTCGCCCTGCGCGAGGTGTTGCCGAATGTCTTACAAAGTTCGCCGGCCGCCCGAGAAAAGGTGGTCGACGTGGCACGGCAGTTCGGGTTTCGTGAAATCGTGCCGTTCCTCCGTGAACGGCTGGCGGACCCGGAATTGGCAGCGCCGGCGCGGGCCGCCGCCCTGCGGGCGCTGGTCCATTTTCGGGCTGACGACTTAGCGTCGCTGGTCCGGGAAGCCGTGCAGCACGACGTACCGGAGATCCGAGCGGCCGCGCGGACGGCGCTGGTCGCGGTTTCTCCCGACGATGCCGCGCGTGAACTGGCGGCGGCGGTCCGGTCAGCGACGATGATCGAGCGTCAAGCGGCGGTGGCCGGGCTCTCGCAACTCGAACCATCACGGGCGGCCGTGATCCTCATCGACGCCTGCCGTGATCTGGTCGCGGGGCGCATCCACGAGGACACTCGGCTTGACCTGGTCGAAGCTGCCCGAGCCGTCGATTCGGCCGAATTGCAACGCTTGTTGCGGCGCTACGAGGCAGCTCGGCCTGCCACCGACGAGCTGGCACCGTTCGCCGACTCGCTGGTCGGCGGTGATCCGCGGAGGGGATCGCGACTGTTCTACGAGCGGACCGACCTGTCGTGTGTTCGCTGCCACGCCATCCATCAACAGGGAGGCAAGGTGGGGCCTGATCTGGGAAAGATCGGGACGCAGAAACGCCGTTACCTGCTGGAAGCGATCGTCGCTCCGAACAAGACGATTGCCAAGGGCTTTGAATCTGCGACGCTGGTCGACGCCAACGGCAAGGTTCACGTCGGTGTCGTGAAGGAGGAATCGGAGGCACAGATCACGATCGCCAGGGCAGACGGCAGGCTGCTGACGTTTGCCCAGGATGACCTGGAAGATCGGGCGCCTGCCCAGTCGCCGATGCCGGCCGACTTGATGAAGCATCTTTCCCACCGTGAACTCCGGGATTTGGTCGCCTTCTTGGCGGCGCAGGACGGGACGTCGAATCGGCCGGCCGGGACCGCCGGCCACGAGCAATAGTTGCCCGGGCTGCAATGCCGTCGAGGCGAATCGTGACCTACGCTTGCGGAGACACGCACGGTGTTGCCGTTCCGATTCTGCGGATCCCGCGGACGGAGACCGTGCTTCAACTCAGCCAGCACGTCGCGCTGTTCGGCGATCCTCGCCCGCTGCGCGTCGTGTGCCGGTCATGCGAGGGGCAACGTGAAACATCTGACCTGGGGCTTGATGTGCCTCGTCTGTGGGGCGGCCGCCGGTTGCGATGGACCGACGACCGCGAAAGTGATCCTGACCGTGGCCCTGAACGCTCGGGGCTTCTCTTCCGTGGACGACACGGTCCCGACCGGTTGGTCTGGGACGCTCGGATCGCCGGCCGAGGTGCGACGGAGACCGGCCGTCCAGATGCTGGTGAGCGCGCTGGAGGAGATCGACCGGTTGCCGCACGAGGCGGGCGAAGCCCAAGACGACCTGCGGGCTCGACTGGCAGCGGCCATCGATCGGGTCGCTGCGGCGACGACACGGATCGGCCGGCAGGCGGATGCCTCGAAGCTGCTCGTCCGGCAAGCACGCGAAGCCCATGCCGTGGCGCTCGATTGGGCGGCGACACGGGCTCCAGGCGAATTCACAAGGCGTCGGGATGCGTACTGCCAGGCAACCCTGGCTGGCCCCTGGGACTCGCAGGACCTGGAGACCAGGGCGGTTCAGCGCATGGTCGACGGCATCCTCCTGGCACCGGAATTGCCGGGCGACCTACCGGAGGTTCTGGCACTGCACGCAGCGATGTTCCCCCGGCATGCCATGAACGTGGAGATCTATTCGGCGCTCGCCGAACGACAGGTCGGAGTAGGACAGGTACTGGCCGGGTTGCGGCTGGCGCGTGAAGGTGTGGAGGCTTGTGCCGAGCACGCCGATGTCGGTCGACTGGAACAACGTCTCCAGCAACTCTATCGAGACCACCCGGGCGAAGTTGGTGTTCCGATGAACTTCCGAGGCCCCACTCTGGACGCAAACCGCTTGACGCTCAGCGACTTGCAGGGGAGTCCGGTCCTGGTCGTCTTCTGGTCCACGGCAGATCAGGACTCCCAGGCGTTTCTGCAACGCTGCCATCGCCTGGCAGAGCACTTTTCGCTGACCGGCGTGGAACTGGTCGGCGTCAGTTTGCGCGGGAGCCAAAGCGAACTGAACGTCTGGCAAGAGGAAAACGGGATTCACTTCCCTAATCTCTACGCAGCCGACGAGTCACAAGTGGACTTCAACAACCCGATTGCCCGTTTCTACCGCGTGAGCGAGGTTCCTCAGTTCTTTCTGCTGGACCAGGAGGGGATCGTCGTCGCGCGGGGCAGCAATGATTTGGGGGTGATCGAACATCAGTTGCGACGATGGTCGATGCCGTCGCGCATTGATTGAGGCTTGGCGTGAGGCACGCGTGAAAGCAACGCCTGTTGACGCGTTCCGGCGTGCCGGCAGGCCGCAGCCTGGCATGCACAGGATGCCCCACGGAATTGCGGCGGTCAGTGGCGCCCGTTTCTTATTGATACTTGCGCAGCGAATGGACCAGGACGACCAACGGGAGTCCGCAGATATACGGCCGCGCGTTGCTTGCCTAAGGCTCATTTGCCGCGCAGCCGTCAATAGAACTCGACCGGCTTACCCTGGTAGCTCAGATCGAGCAGTTCGATGGGGTGCATGATCTTGAGCACTTCGCCCTGCATTCTGGCTTCGCAGGCGATCTGCATCAGGCAACCGGCGTTGGCAGTCACGACAACGCGGGCCCCCGTCCCCAGGATATTGTTCATCTTGCGGCGGCTCAGACGGCCCGCCATTTCCGGCTCGGTCAGGTTGTACGTCCCCGCTGCCCCGCAGCACAGTTCGGATTCAGGGAGGTCGACCAGGGTGAGGCCGGGGATCCGGGCGAGCAGGCTGCGGGGTGCCTCGCGGATCTGCTGGGCATGGGCTAGGTGGCAGGCATCGTGGTAGGTGGCGGTCACGTTGAGTTCGCCCGTGGGCGGAATCAGCCCCAGTTCGTCGAGAAACTCATTGATGTCCTTGACCTTGGCGGCGAAGCGGGCCCGTTCCTCCTGTTGCCCGTCGTTCCAAAGGTGGCCGTAGTCCTTCAGCATCGACCCGCAGCCGGCGACATTGACGATTACGGCATCGACGTCGTCGGCCTGGAAAGCGGCGGTGTTGGTGTCCGCCAGTTCGCGTGCGGGGGCGTCGCTGCCGGCATGGAAGTGAATCGCGCCACAGCAAGCCTGGGTGGAATTCACAATGACTTCGCAACCGTTTTCCTGGAGCACTCGAGCGGTCGCCCAATGCGTCTTGCGAAACATCACGTCCGCGACACAGCCGATAAATAACGCAACCCGCGCCCGCTGCTGGCCGATGGCCGGCAGGACCGGCGGCAGGGGGGGCGGTGTCTTTTCCAACTTGGGAAGCATCGTCAGCAGACGCCCCAGGCGGGGCGGCAGGGCCTTCCACATGCCGGTGCCCAGCAGCAGTTTGTCGAGTCGGAGCAGTTGGGCGATCCGTGCGGGGACCAACGAGAGTCGCAGCTTGTCGCGGTTGGGGAAGAGGCCGAAGAGGATCCAACGATGGAACCAGTCGTTGGTCTTCTGCTGGCCGTCGGCCGTCTGCTCCATCGCCACGCGAAACGGTTCGATCAGCTTTCCATACTGAACGCCCGAGGGGCACGCCGTTTCGCATGCACGGCAGTCCAGGCAGAGTTCCAGATGGCGACGGACCTCGTGATTCATTTCCAAGCGACCGTCGGTGACGGCCCGCATCAGATAGATCCGACCGCGAGGGCTGTCGTTTTCGTTGCCCAATTCCGCGTACGTGGGACAGGCCGCAGTGCACAGCCCGCAGTGGACACAATCCAGAAACAGGCCGTACTCAATCCCCTCACCGGGGTTCTGCCGCACCGTCGGCACGGTCGTAGGAACGGGCATGGCGATCGGCAACGACGTTTGCGATTCAGCGGAACTCATAGTTGGCTCAATACGTTGAAGAGAATGGCAAAGCTCAGCCCAGGTCTCCGATTATTGCCCGGCGCGGATCTCCGATTTCTGCTCAGCCCGGGTCTCCGATTTCTGCTCAGCCCGGGTCTCCGATTGTTGCTCAGCCCGGGTCTCCGATTTTTGCTCGGCGCGGGTCTCCGACCCCGCCGAAACGCCCGACCGAAGGTCTCCCATTCCAATGGCGATAAACGCTCTTTTCAAAGGACTAAAACTGGTACACGAAACGACCTCGGTTCAGCAGATTCTTGGGATCAAACTCACGCTTGATCGCTTCCATCAAGCGGTACGGCGCGTCGATGCCGCCCCACACGCTTTGCCGGGTCATCTCTGCTCGAGCCGGGTTGGCGAGCATCACGACGTTGCCGTGGAGACGGGCCGCCAGCGCATCCAGGTTGCCGACCAGGTCGCGTCCGATGCCGCCATCGGGAAGGTCGGCAAACCGGACGATAACCGTGCCGTTGCCCGCATGTGCCTGGATGGTGGCGGTTGGATCCAGGGCCTGCACCTGCGCGACAAACCGCGTCGTCCCGCTGGGTACGACGTTGGCCTTCAGTACCAAGGCGGCATCGTCACCAGCGGCCGGGCCGCGGCGGGGAAACTCGGCCAGCATCTGCAGCCACTGGTCGGCTTCTGAGCCGGCCAGCAGATGGGTCTGGTTCATTTGCAGCCGCCGCCATTCCGTCTTCAACTGTTCGACCGACCAGTCAACTTCCTGTGCGGTGCCTTCGAAGGCCAGGGCCAGCAGCGGTCGCGCCGCGTCCGCATTGACGTCCGCCGCGAAGCGATCCTGTTGCCAGCCGGTACCGACCAGCAATTCAACCGCCGTCGGTGCCGTTTCGGACTCGACCAGGGCGGCCAGCAGTTGGTCGGCGGCTGCCAGGTCCGGGGGCGCACAGGCGACGACCTGGTGTGCGTTGGGTATCGGCTTCAGCTTGAGCGTGACTTGCGTTATCAGGCCGATGGTGCCCAGTGAGCCGGTGAGCAGTTTGCAGAAGTCGTAGCCGGCCACATTCTTGACGACTCGGCCTCCGCCTTTAAAGGGTGTGCCTCGCCCGTCAACGGCGCTGATGCCGATCACGTAGTCGCGAACCGTGCCCTCACCGAAGCGGCGCGGACCGTTGAAATTCGTGGCGACGACTCCGCCCAACGTCGCGGCGGCCTGGTCGGGGACGTCGATCGGCAGGCGGAGGTTCTCTTCCGCGAGGCACTCGGCCAACGCCGCCATCGTCATGCCCGCTTCCACGGTGATGGTCATGTCACGGGCGGGAAACTCGACGACCCGCTGCAACGCATCGAGTCCCAGGCCGACCCCGTCTGCTTTGGGCGGGAGGCCGTAGTCGAGACTGGTTCCTCCACCGATCGGGTAGATCACCTGATCACCGGCGTAGCAGTCACGAACGACGTCGACCAACGCCTCCTGGGTATCGGGACATAACTTCTCGCTGATCGGGAGCATTTCTGTGGCCGTGATACTCAATGGATTTCCTGTCTGCGGATTTCCTGTCCGCGTTCACCTGGCCGCCGGCCGGGGGCGGTCCGCCCGTCCACCGGCTACATGGCGGCCCGGCGGCCCGGATGCTTCTGTTCGATTCCACATGCGCCGGCCGTCGGCAGCATCTTGTCGGGGCTGAGGCGATTGCTGGGATTCAGGGCGACGCGAAGTTGATTCATGACGGTCAAGTCGTCCTCGGTAAACATCTTCTTCATGAACTCAACCTTTTCCACGCCGATGCCGTGTTCTCCGGTCACGCTGCCGCCGCAGGCCAGGCATTCGTCCAGGATCTCGCCGCTCGCCTGGAGAACCTGCTTGATCTGCGCGGGATCGCGTTCGTCGAACAACAGGATGGGATGGATATTCCCGTCGCCGGCGTGAAATACGTTCACCACGCGAATGCCGTACTTGGTACCGATTTCGGTAATGTGGCGGAGAATGTGCGGCAGTTTCGTGCGGGGAACGACACCGTCCTGCGTGCAGTAGCTTGGGCTGAGCCGTCCGATGGCACCGAACGCTTGCTTGCGGCATTTCCACAACTTCTGCCGTTCTTTGTCTCCATCGGCCATCCGCACTTCGCGAGCGCCTTCCTGTTCGCAAAGCCGAATGATCTGATCCCGTTGTTCGTCGAGGCCTGCTTCGAGGCCGTCGACTTCAATCAACAGGATCGCCTTGGCATCCAGGGGGAAGCCGAACTGGAAAGCGTCTTCGAGGGCGGCCAGGATTCCCTGGTCCATCATCTCCAGGGCGGCAGGGACAATCCCCGCCCCGATAATGGCGCTGATCGAGTTGGTTGCATCTTCGACGGAATCGAAGATGCCCAACATGGTCCGATAGCCCTGCGGGTTGCGGGTCAGACGCACCCAAACCTTGGTAACAATGGCCAGCGTGCCCTCGCTGCCAACCAGCGCGCCCACCAGGTCCAGGCCGGGAGGATCCTCCGCCGGGCCGCCGGCCTGCACGATCTGGCCGTCCGACATGACGGCTTCGACTCCCAGAATGTGGTTGACGGTCACGCCGTACTTGAGCGTGTGCGGGCCGCCGGAGTTCGTCGCCACATTGCCGCCGATCGTGCAGGCGCCCTGGCTCGACGGGTCCGGCGCATAATGGTAGCCGGATCCTTTCAGTGCCTGCGTCAACCAGATATTGACGACGCCCGGTTGGACCACGGCGTAGCGACTACGGAGGTTGATCTCTTCAATGTCACGCATCCTGGTCAAGACGATCATGACCCCACCACCGACCGGCAAGCAGCCGCCGGCGAGGCTCGTTCCCGCACCGCGGGGCAAGAAGGGGATATCGGCTTCATTGCAGAGCTTGACGACGGCCGCGACCTGTTCGGTGGTCGTCGGGAAGACGACCACATCGGGGCTGTTCTTTTCGATCGTGAAGCCGTCGCATTCGTAAACCAGCAAGTCGGAGCGGGCCGAGAGTACGGCGTCCGAGCCGACAATCTTGCGGAGCGGTTCGACGATGGCTTGGGGGCGGGAAGAAGGCAACGTGGTCATCGGAATGGCTCAACGTCAAAAAGGGGACCGGCGAATCAGGGACGGTCTGTTGATCTGAGGGGATCGCCCGCCGCCGGATGCGTGACCATCTGCGCCGCCAACGAAACGACGGTCCGCCCCGTTCGCGGCACGCCGGCCGGCGATGGTTCCCCACCCTGGGTCACCACGGCGTAAGTCGCCGTGACGTCCCAGGGAAACTCAGTATAGATCGAGCGGATGCGGTGATGGTAGTGGGAGGGGTGCGCGTGCCCGGCCAAAATCGCCGGCGGCGTTTCGAAGCTGCTGTCCGGCCGCAGCACGTTCGTCGCGGCGATTGTTTGCGGGCCGCGGCTTGGCCCGTTTGGCAGCCCGAGCAATGCCCAGTGCGGTATGACCAACCGTCTTGGCGACAAGCGCGGTATCCCTCGCCAGGAACGTGGGGCGCGGCTACGTCGAAAAGTGTTTCTCCAGACGATCCATGATCAACGTGCCGATGCTCAATGATGCCGTGGCCGCGGGCGAGGGCGCATTTTCGACGTGCACAACGCGATCGCTTTCCAGGATCCGAAAATCGTCCACCATCGTGCCGTCGGGAGCGATCGCCTGCGCGCGGACGCCGGCGCGTCCGGGCAGCAAGTGGTGGCTGCGAATTTCCGGCATGAGCCGCTGCAACGCCTTGACGAAGGCTCCTTTGCTGAAGGAACGCCACATCTCGCCGGCGCCGACGCGCCAGTAACGGGACGCCAGTTGAAGAAAACCGCCGTAGCTCAAGGACTCGGCCAGGTCGCCCAGGTTGATGTCGATTTTACGATACCCTTCGCGGGCGAAAGCCAGTACGGCGTTCGGACCACACTCGACGCCCCCCTCGATCATCCGCGTGAAGTGGACGCCCAGGAACGGGAATGCCGGGTTGGGGACCGGGTAGACCAGATTGCGGCAGAGGTGATGCATGTCCGGCTTGAGCTCGTAATATTCGCCGCGAAACGGGACGATCTTGGATGTCGGCCGCTGCCCGGCCAGGCGGGCAATCCGATCGCAGTGGAGGCCCCCGCAGTTGACCAGGTAATCGGCCGAGTAATCGCCTTGTGTCGAGTGAACCACGACTTCGCCTCCTTGGTGCGTGATTCGCGTGGCACGAGCGCCGCAGACCACATCGCCGTTGGCGGTCGCGATCAACTCCGCAAGCCGCTCGGCGACCCGCCGAAAGTTGACGATCCCGGCCTCCGGTACATGAATGGCTTGCACGCCGGCGACATGCGGTTCCAGTTCGTGGAGACGCTCGGGGCCGATCATTTCGCACCGCACGCCGTTTTCCTGTCCGCGGCCGAAGATTCGCTCCAGGGCCGGGACTTCATCCTCGCTGACCGCCACGATGACTTTGCCGCAGATGTCGTAGGGGATCCCTTCCCGCTCGCAAAACCGTTCCATCGCCTCTTTGCCCGCTCGGCCATTGCGGGCCTTCAGGGATCCCGGTTTGTAGTAGATCCCGGAATGCAGGACGCCCGAGTTGTGGCCGGTCTGATGTGTGCCAACGGAGGTCTCCTTTTCCAACACGCGGACCGAACGGTCGGGGTAGCGCTGGCCAAGTTGATAGGCCGTGGCCAGGCCGACAATCCCGCCGCCGACGATGATGATGTTCGAATGCTGCATGGAGTCCTGTTCTCTGTGGGGGCAAGGTACCGCTCGCCGGGCCCGCAACGCGAGTGATGACGGCAGACGGTCACCATATTCGCGGACCGCTGCATTGGCCAGACGGGGAACCTCGCCGTTCGGGGAACGGCAGGGCAAACGTTGGTCCGCCACATCCGGCAAGCCGCCAACACGACCACGGTGGCTCGCCCCAGCAGCAGGGCGGCTGGTGACTGGGGGGAGTCGCTTGCTGCGTCGGTAAGAGGGATCGTATGGATTGCGATCGATTTCGGGTCAGTATTGGCGGCTGACCAGCCGATACATTCCCTAGAGACCGATCTGCCGGACCAGCACCTACAAGCCCTGCGACCGGCGAATTCGTCTTCCACACCCACTGTCCCACCTGCAATGTTCCCGCTCGCTCGTCCGCGGAACTTGCCGACCTACCTGAATCGAGATCCTCGCCGAAGCTGTCTTGCTGTTCGTAAGGTGTTTTTCTGATTGCCTTTACGATTCGGTGATTCCAGCCTACGTGCACGCCCGCATTGCCACTAAACTACGCTCGGCATTCCTGTGCCGCGACCGCATCGCCCAATTCACCAGGTCGGCGGTGGTGGTCCTGCGCAGGACTGGCCAGATTCCTCGTGGAGTTTGAATCGGTGTATCGGAAACTTCGAGTCCTTCCCGTCTGGATTGGAGTGATCAGTCTGGCGCTGCTGATCGTTCGAACCGGCGATGCGCAGCCAATCGCTTGGAGCAGCCAGGATGTACTCACCGACCGGTACCCGACCGACAGCGTCCCGACCTTCATGCAGGCGACCCGGTTGCCGACGACCAGTGGGACGCACGTCGACTACGACGCCTTCATGTCGCGCGGCGACCGAACGGGGGCCGCGCAGGCGGAATTCACAACGCCGCACGACGAAATCACGTCGGACTGGCACGTCTCGTCCGGTCCGGCTCCCGTCTGGCAACTGCTGCCGGAGGGGCTGGTTTACGACACGTACCTCGCCGGCACACAGGAGCCGCGGCTGGGCCTGCACTTGATCGACATCAACGGGCGCGGTCTGCACTTCGAAGGCCTGCTGGGAGCACGCGTGCCGTTGCTCCGCTACGGCACGACCAACGCCGTTCGACCCGAGGGGTTGCAGATCGATGCCGAAGGCGTGGCGCGCGTGCGGATCGATTTCAAAGACGAGTGGTTGGTGGACGCCGCCGACTTCCGAGGCGGCGTGCCGGTCTCCTATGGCTACGGGCGTCACCGTACCAAGATTGGCTACTACCATATCAGCTCGCACCTCCAGGACGAGTTTCTGGAGGACCACCCGAATTACCCTCGCGTGAATTTTTCCCGCGACGTGTTCATTCTGGGACACGCGTACTACGTTACCGACCTGCTCCGCGTCTACGGCGAAGTCGGTTATGGCTTTGTGACGGACGTCAGCGAGCCGTGGGAATTCCAGGTCGGCGTGGACTACGCACCTTGCGGCCCGACCGGTATCCGCGGCGCCGGTTTTTTTGCCCTCAACGGCCACTTTCGCGAGGAAGTCCGCTACGCCGGAGCACTCACCGCTCAGCTCGGTTGGGCCTGGGTCGGCGACACCGGAAAGATGTTGCGGGCCGGTGTGCATTACTACAACGGGAAGAGCAATCAGTATTCGTTCTATAACGACTTCGAGCAGCAGATCGGATTCGGTCTGTGGTACGATTTCTGACGGACGACAACGCCGTCGCAACAAGTGCCCAAGAGAATTCCGTTCGTGCCACGTCTTGCTCGATCATGTATGAGCCGTCGGGCGTTTGCCCCGGTTCCTGTGGTCGTCAAGCAACCCGGACGCGCGTGTGCCGGCGGATGTCCGCGGCACCAAGGGTTTGCTCACCAACGTCGATTGCCACGTGGCGCGCGCGTCATGCACCAAATGAATAACGGCCGCTTCGGCCGCATGTCGCACTGGATGACCTACGGCGCTCGTCATGCTCAGCATTCGCCCGGCCTTGCCGCGCACGGCAGGGACTTCCAGCGCGTAAGGCCGTGGATGGTGCAACGCGGCGGCAAGGTCCTGGTCGCCTATCCACGGGGGAACCACTGACTTGCTGGCCTGCCGGACGCCGCCTATAATTCGCTAACTCGTTCGGCAGTCGTGTCTTAAGGTGTATTTTCGAGGCGAGTCGATTCCATCCTCACGAGGTTGTGCCATGTCACGCCACTACTCCCGCCGCGCAACGTTGTGGTTGTTACTGACGCTGGTCGTTGTGGTGATGCCCATGCGGGCGGCGCCTGCCGAAGACGCAGAACCGGCAGCACGCCCGCCGCGCGAGGAGCCGGCGGCAGCAGACCAAACGCCCTTGGATGATGAAGAGTTCTACGAGTTATTCCGGCTCTTCGCCGACACGCTCGATCAGGTCGAGCGAAACTATGTCAAGGACCTCAGCCGCCGGGAACTGATGGAGGCGGCCATCGAAGGAATGATCTCGAAGCTCGACCAGCATTCCAACTACATCGCCCCAGAAGACCTGGAAGGATTTCGGACGGATGTTGAGGCGGAATTCGGGGGCATTGGCATTCATGTTTCCAAGCCGTCCAAAGACCAGTGGTTGCGCGTCTTGAGCCCCATCGCAGGCAGCCCCGCGTACCGGTCCGGTATTCTGGCAGGCGATGTGATCACGCACATCGGCGACCAGCCGACGAACGAAATCGAGATGAAGGATGCGGTTGGACTGATCAAAGGCAAGCTTGGAACCAGCGTGTTGATCACCGTCCGCCACCTCGACGGCAAGTCCGAAAAGATTGACGTCGAGCGACAGATTGTTCGCGTGGAAACCGTCTTGGGCGACCGTCGCCGGGACGATGCCTCGTGGGATTTTATGCTCGATCCGGAAAAGAAGATCGCGTACGTCCGCGTCACTGCCTTCGCCCGACACACCACCGAAGAACTAAGGAAAGTGCTGGTCAAGCTGCAGGCCCGCCAGATGCGCGGCCTGGTTCTCGACCTTCGCAGCAATCCGGGTGGCCTGTTGTCGGCAGCGATTCAGATTTCCGACATGTTTGTCGAGAAGGGACGAATCGTCAGCACCTCGGGGCGAAACGTGGAGAACCGTTCGTGGGACGCCCATCGCCGCGGAACGTTCAGCGGGTTTCCCATGGTCGTCCTGGTCAACAACTTCAGTGCCAGTGCCAGCGAAATCGTTGCCGCTTGCCTCCAGGATCACGGAAGGGCGATCGTGGTCGGGCAGCGAACCTATGGCAAGGGAAGCGTGCAAAATATCATCGAGCTTGAACGGGGCCGCAGTGCGTTGAAATTGACCACCGCCCAGTATCTGCGCCCCAGCGGCAAGAACATTCATCGCTTCAAAGGGGCAAAAGAAGATGACGAGTGGGGCGTCCTGCCCGATCCCGGCTGGGAGGTGAAACAGTCGCTTCGCGAAGCGGTCGAACTGGCAGAATGGCGGCGGGCGCGAGATGTGATTCGCAGTGGTCCAGCGGAAGAGCCCGAGGATGCGGTCGAAGACAAGGTCCTTGAGAAGGCCCGCGCGTATCTCGTCCAGCAGTTGGATGATAAGCCGACAGCGGACGAAGGGGCCGATACGGGGGATGGAAAAGAAGTGGTTAAGAAGAAAGCGGAGACGACCGAGGCACGATCCAACTAGCGGATGCGGCAACAACCGCGGTCCCTTTCGCTCGGCGCGGTTGGCGCGCCGGTGTGGCCTGATGGCGATGCAACATGGAATGTGTGACGTTGGCGGAGCGCCTGGTGGGAGATGGATGGGAGATGAATGGGAGATGGATGGGAGATGGATGGGAGATGGATGGGAGATGGATGGGAGACGGATGGGAGACGGATGGGAGACCTTCGGTCAGCCGTTTCGGCGGGGTCAGAGACCCGCGCCGAGCATGATTGGGAGACCCGCGCCGAGCATGTGAGCATGATTGGGAGAGCCGCGGCGAGCATGCGGTGGGCGACCCCTGCCGAGTGCCATTGTGAGCGGGAAAGTAGGAGTGTGGATGAAGTTGCTGGCCTTGGAATCAACGTGCGACGAAACGGCGGCTGCCATTGTCACGGAAGACCTTGATGTGCTGGCTTCCGTCGTTGCCTCGCAGGAAGACCTCCACCAGGCATTCGGCGGCGTGGTTCCTGAGATCGCTGCTCGGGCGCATCTCGAACGCATGCTCCCGGTCATCGATCAGGCCTTGCAGCGGGCCGAGCTGCGCCTGGCCGACCTTGATGCGATCGCCGTGGCCACGACTCCGGGTCTGGCTGGATCGCTGGTGGTCGGTCTGATGGCAGCCAAGACGCTTGCCCTGATCACGGGAAAGCCGCTGGTGGCGATCAACCATCTTCAAGCCCATATCTATGCCTGCCAGGTGGCCGGCAAGCGGTCCGTGTTTCCGTGCCTGGGGCTGATTGTCAGTGGCGGGCACACCAGTCTCTACAACTGCCCGACGGCGGTCGACTTCGAGCCGCTGGGGGGCACGATCGATGATGCGGCTGGTGAGGCATTCGACAAGGTCGCCAGCATGCTCGGGCTGTCCTATCCGGGCGGCCCGTCGATCGCCGAGGCGGCCCAGCGGGGAGATCCGCGGGCCCATCGATTGCCGCGGGCCTTGCTCAACGACTCCAGCCGACTCGATTTCAGCTTCAGCGGCTTGAAGACCGCCGTGCGTTACCTGATCGCCGGTCCCGGAAAGGTCGATTTTACCGAGTGCCGTCTGTCTCCCGCAGCGGTGGCCGACATTGCCGCCAGTTTTCAAGAGGCGGTGGTCGATTGCCTGGTGGGTAAGACGGAGTTGGCGCTCGAGCGGACGGGATTGCAGACGTTATGCGTGGGCGGGGGAGTTGCCGCCAACGCCCGTTTTCGAGACCGCCTGAGGGAGATGACTCAGCGGCGCCAAGTCACCTTGGAGATTGCCCCCCCTGCGCTCTGCACCGACAACGCCGTGATGGGGGCCATCGCATTCGAGAAGCTCCGGGCAGGGCAGGCCGAAGCACTGGACTTGGATGTGATGCCCGGCCTGGTGCGACACGCGTCGTCGAGGTGACGGTTGGAGTTGGCCGCGCGGATTAGAAGAACCCGCCGCCGCCGCCCTGACCGCCGCCGAAGCCGCCGCCGCCAAACCCGCCGCCACCGCCGCCGCCGAAGTTCTGGTTGTTGCCTTGCTGGCCGCCGACGAAGCTAAACGTCTGAACGTCGGTGATGCCGGACGAAATCGGAGCCGACCCGAGGAGCGTGAACCGGACGTACCGGCGATCGGGAGAGATGATCGCCATCGCATCCATCTGGTTGCCTTCGGGGAAGACCTGAATCTGCGGCCGGAAGCCAACGCGGCCGCGACGGCCGAAGAAACGCGGGTCGATGGCGCCGCTGGCGATGCCCCTTCTCAGGGAGAGGGCGTAATCACGCGCGGCGCTCGAATCCTCAACCTGCTGGTACTGTTGCGCCAGAATTTGGCGACCCATGTCCTGCCGCACACGCTGCAGGTTGGCGATCTTCTCTTCCGCAACCGGCTGCTGCCGTCGACCATCTTCCACCTTGAAGTTGACCACGGCATCCTTGTCGCCGAGCGGAATCTGTTGTTTGCCGTAGGTCTGTTCCGGGGTTCCCATGTGGGTCCAGATTTCCAGCGTGACTTTGCCTGCGGAGACCTCACCCCAAACGCGCCGCAAGTAGGCGCGGTAGTCGCCGCTGAACCCTTGCGGACAGACGTAGACTTCGGAGTAGCCGTCCAGCGTCTTCTTAACGTCGTTGGAGGCGAACGTGTCGCCCAGCAGCACGCCGCCTGACGGCGTGCGCGGATTTCGCATCGAGCAGACCGTGGCGCTCGGTTCCTCGATCAACAGATCGATGTCGGCATCGCCGGTCCAAGTGACGCGCACGACGCAGTCACGTGCCTGGGCCTTCTTGACGGCCGCGTTGAGCGACTCGGCTTCCGCCGTCTTGCCCTCGTCTTTCATTTTAAGCCACATCGCTTCGGCGATTCGCCAGGCACGCTCGGGCAAGTGCCGCTGGTTCTCTTGCCATTCCTGGCTGAGGATTCCCAGGCAGGCCCAGCGAATCCCGTCTTGATCGTCAATTCGTTGGGCAGCGGCCAGGCCGCCCAAATAGGGTTCGGCCCGCTGCGGATGGAGCTCGGCAACTTCCTGGTAGAGCTGCAGCGCGCGTGCGTCGAGTTCCAAGTGGGTCATGAACGTGGCCACATTCAGGACCTCTTCCACGTTGCTGCTGAAGTCGACCGCCGACATCAGCGCCCGCTCGACCTCCGACGTGGGGGCTCCGCTGGCCACCATCGCCAGCGTCATCGCCTCGTACATCCACGGCTGTGGCTGGCCGTTGCGGACGGCAGCCTGCGTCAGGAGCACGATCTCTTCCAGTTTGGTCTTGGCAGCCAGCGCGGCTTGAGCCGCCCCTTGTTGATCTCCGGCAGCTTCCTGCCGCTCTTGCCGGGCCAGCGAGGATTGGGCTTCACGCTGCAACGCGCGGGCCGTCTCCCGCACGTCCCGTTGATGGCGAGCTCGCGTGGCCCCGTTGTCGTTGCGATGTTCCCGGAAGTGGCGATCCCAGGCTGCCGCGAGCGACTCATCCGCCCCGCGTTGGACCTGGATGCGGTTCGCCTGACGCGGAACGGCTATCGGCTCAGTCGTTTTTTTTTCCACGGCAGGCGAAGCGGGCTGGGCCGGCTTCTTGACGCCCAACGTCAGCTCGTCGTCGACGGCAAAGAATCCGCCGCCACCGCCGCCGAAACCGCCGCCACCGCCGCCAAAGCCACCGCCGCCGAAGCCGCCGCCACCAAAGCCGCCACCGCCGCCGAAGCCGCCGCCCTGGTTGCCGCCGCCGAAGCCGCCGGCACCGCCGGCACCGAACTGGCCACCGCCGGAGATGATCGGAATCACGAGGTCACCGACAGGGTAGACCTTGGTAATCAACTGGGCTTCCGCCTCTTCCGGCGTCGTGATCTGCATCACTTCGTCCTTGATGATGTAGGTCAGATCAAGTTCCCGCAACATCAGGCGCATCGCCGACCGGAGTGTCACGCCGTTCAGCGTCATCGTGACCGGCGTGTCCGTACCGATGCCGAAGTCTTCCAGCGCCTTCGTGTTGATGATGATCGGAATGTCGTGACGAAGGGCGATCTCATCGACGACGTCCTTGAGCGGCGTGTCGAGGTAATCGAACTTGGTTTCCTTGTCCAACTGCGTCGCGATCCGCTGGTCCGCCGAACCGGTGCCGCCACCGGAAAGGTCGACCGCGGCGTACTTCTTGCGGCTATAGGTGATCTGTTCCCAGATCTCTGCCGACGGGTAAACGATCGGCGGCTCGTCCGGGAACGGCATGGCCGACTTTTCCACCTGATACATGGCGTCCACGAAATTACGATGACGCAAGTCCTGAAACCGTTCCATCTCGCGGACGTTCTTCAAATTCCGAGCGTACCAGAGGGCGACGACGGGAACCGGCGAATTGGGGTCGAGTTCGCGGACCTGCTCCGCGACGTCGATCTCTGCGGTCAGGTACTTGCCTTCGTCCAGGAGGGACGAGTAACGCGCCAGCAGTTGCTTGATCTTCTGGCGATTACGCTGCGTGGCCTGCACCAGCATCTGTGCTTCCCGGCTGGCGGCTGCGTTCTCTTCGCGGCCGGCCAACTCGTTCTCGAAGCGAATCTGCTGGCTCTCGGCACGGCGAATGGCCGCGGCGATTCGATCGTGCAGTTGGGCCTGGATGTCGGCATCCAGATCGGTCGTGGTGTCCAGTTGTTCCATGAGGATCTTGAGATCTTCCTTGGCACGCTCCGGATCGTTGCTCATCTTTTGCCGAGCGGCCGCCAGGCCCTGCTCCACTTCCGTCTGGATCAACTGGGACTGGACCTGCTTGTCCTTCTCGACGGCGTCCAGGAAGCTCCCGGCGCCCGCCTCGAATTCACTCAGCAAAGCACCATCTTCACTTCCGCCGGCTGCGGCCGCATCGTCCTGGACATTGATCAGCCGCAGCTCGTCGGCTGCGGCCGCGCCACCCCGTTCGACCCGTCCGACCGCACGCTGGAGGGCCACCGCTTGCGGGTTGGCCGGATCGCGGGCAATCGCTTCCGCTGCGGCTGCTTGCGCGCCGGCAACGTCACCCGTTCGCAACGCATGACTTCCCAGCTCGGCCAACTGATCAGCCCCCTGGTTCATCACACGTGCCGCCTCACGCAGGGCGACCGAACCTGCCGTCGGCAGGCTGAGCCCTTTGTCCTGGCGAGCGGTTTCAACGAGCTGCGGAAGGAAGCCGAAATCGGCATGGGAAGGTTCTGCGGCGAGCCGCCAGGTTTTGGTGACCGGCTGGCCGGCGGCTTCGTATTGGATCCGGATTTCACCCGCGTTTCGATTGGCGAGCGTGCCGACGAGAATGCTGTCCCGGTCGGTCCGCAGCGGCGGCACTGATTCCGGATACGCTTCCGCGACCATCGCCGGCAAGCTGGCCTTGACCGGCCAGAGGACCGTTGACCGAGCCGCTCGGCTCAACTGCAGACCCGCCTGTTGCGGCGAAGCATCGTCCGAGTCGGCAAAGACGACGCCGCCCGTCTGATTGGCGAGGGCCGCCAGGGTATGAACGTTGCGCTGGGGACCGATCGCGAAGCTGGAGACGGCCGCCCGGGCCGCCGTGAGCTGGTTGACCAGGTCGCCGAATCGTGTCTGCTGCAGCAAGCCACCGCGGCTGATCCCGTCGCCGATGTAGACGACCGAGCGACCGTGCTTGGTCTTGGCGTTGAAGCTGGCGGCGGCGGCGGTCAAAGCGCGGTGCATGTCGGTCGAACCCAAGGGGGCACGGCCGCGAAGTTTTTGCAAGGCGGACTGCATGGCCGGTCCGCTGGCCGGCACAAAGCCCTCGGTCATCGCAATCGCATTAAGATCGCAGGCCATCAAGTGGACGCGATCCTGGTCACCCAGCGAACCGAGCATGCTGGTCAGGGCAGCCAACGCATCATCACGATACAGGCCGGTCTGGCTGGCTGAGGTGTCGAACAAGACCACGATGTCGTTCGCCGGGGCCGACGGGACCTCACCCTCCGCAGCCAGGCTGAGCGCGAAATACGTGTCGCCAGCCGCGTTGTCGTAGGTCGCCAAGCGGGGGACGTCGGCCGCGTGCGCGGTGAGTCCTGACGATCCAACAGCCACAGCAAGGGTGAGGATTGGCGAGATCACTCGCAGTAGATTACTGCGTTTCAACATGGTAAGTCTCCAACCAGAGCGATATGCACACAGGGCCGTCATCCATCCCGGGATGACAACCCCGCCTTGCCCGTTTAAGTAACCAGCGCAGATTACGTTCCTGAATCTAATTATTCTATTCCGGTGCCGATTCAGACGCCACTGAAAAACTTGCAAAGCAGGCAATCTCCGGCCTGGCCGCCACGCGGGAAATGGAAAAATCCGACTGGCGCGAATAACCGGGCTGCGATCACGACCCGTCGCGTCGGCGGTGGCTGGCGGCACGAGGGAGCTGGCCGGCGAACAGGTCGCTCCAATAAAGAGAGCGGCCGCCGGTCAGATTGTTGACCAACGGCCGCTCGATAAGTTTCATCTCTAAAACGACTTGCATCGACCGTCCAGGAACAGGTCCGGTCGGCTCGGCTAGCGGAGGGGCGGCGATTGGCGGGCCGCGTTCATCCGGCTGCGGAGGTCGCGAATGGACGCCTTGGCGGCCTCGAGGGCCGCCGTGTCCAAGACCTCGGCCTCGCCGTCAGCGGTCGCCGATGTCTCTTCTTCGGCTGGGGCGACGCCCAGGCCGATCGGCTGGCAAGGCTCCCAAGCTCCGAAACAGTCGATCTCGTAGACGTCCGCGACGCGCCCGTGCGGTTCGACGTGGCAGTCAACGTAGTCCGCCAAGCGAAGTTCCGCCTCCGATTCGGTGGCCGACTCGGCCAGGGCGAGCGGCAGCTTGGCCGCCTCGGTGACGGCCTTGGTGACGACGGCGTCCAGCGACAACCGCTGCCAGGCGGCGCCGATCCGGTCCATGAGCAGGGCGACATACGGCTCCGCAGCACCAGGCAACGTGGAGAGGCCGGTCAGTTCGTTGCTGGCCGTCTCCTCGTCCGCCCGCTTGAGCACGGAAACCTCTTCCCGATCGATGGCCTTACCGTTGTCGTCCACGGTCTCTTCCAGCGAAGGACGCGGACCGTCTACCGGCAAGGAATGAAATGCGTCTTCCAGGTAGACGTCGGCCAGATCGCAACGGTAGTCGGCATCGTACGGGTCCGGGTATCCGCCAAAGCAGTGGTCCGTCGTCCGGTAGGCCGGCGGGGTGGTGGCGGCGGCATCGCTGGTCGGGGCCATCACCTCGTCATAGGTCGCGTCGTACGTCGTGCGGAGGTCGTAAAGATCCGCGTTGACTGCCGTGGACTCGGCAACCGCTGCATCTTCGTCTGCCGAGCGGTCGGCAACGTCCCGGGAGGCGGCGTCCGCCGCGAATTCCTCAAGGCCGGCGAATGGGTCCACTGCCTCCGTGTCGTCGCCGGCCGGGGCAAACTCTGCGGTATCAAAGAAATCGAACGGCTCCACATCATCGTTGGCCACGACGTCTGCGGCGACGGTCGCCTCGCCGGCAGCGTTCCAGGCGTCTTCCGAACCGTAGATCTCCGCGAAGTAGTCTTCGTAGTCGTAGTTGTCGAACTCCGCGTCCGAGTTCGCGGCGCCGGTCGCCTCGTCGGCAGCTTCTCCAAAGTAGACGTCGAATTCGGAGTCATCGACGTTCGCGGCTGCGTTCTCCGCCGGCGCCTCGGCCGGCACGCTTGCCGAAACGGCTTCGCCGGCATCCGGCGTGTAGTCGTCGGTGGCTTCGTAGTGACTGTAGTCGTAGTCGCTGTAGTCGTAGTCGCTGTAGTCGTAGTCGCTGTAGTCGTAGTCGCCGTCAACGACGGTGTCGGCCAGCAGGGGGGCCGTGGCAGGCGTTTCCGCTGCGGGCGCTGCCTCGTCGGAAGCCGCGGCGACCGGAGGGCCGGCAAACGTATCGGTGATGGCGTAAGCGGACCCCGCATACGGGCACATCAAGCAGACCGGGGAATGTCCATCAAAACCGGTTTGGCTGTTGGCGGAACCAACAGCGACGAGACAGACGGCGAGCGACGACAGCAACACTCCGAGAGAGAAGCACGGGCGATTCATTCGTATGTTCCTCCTGAACCAGATGGTCCATTGGTTGGGTGGTGATTCAGTTTGCTGCCGCGACGTTCTGGCGAAGGCCGCGAAAAAACTGCGAACTGACCCACTGCCATGGATTGGGTTACACGACCGGGGCGAGAGGCGCGGTCACTTGGCGGGCTGGGGAAAGCTTGCCGCGTTCACAGTTCGTATCGGAGTCTTTTGGTTGGGTTTAGCAGGTAAATGGAGTCAATTAACAAATCTAGGAAGACTGCATGTGAGTTCGTGCGACGAGCGAACTGGGGGAAACGTTGCCGCAATTTTCGCGCGTGACGTTCGTGCCGGAAACGACGAACCTGCTGTTCATACTTGACTAATATTGTGATCTTAGTAATCTATGGTTGCCGGGGCGGCGTAATGGGTACGATACGAACAACTGGCGTCGCGCGGACTGCAGGCAGAATTCCGGTTATCGATTCACATGGCATTCTTGGAACCTTACTTCCCCTGGATTGCCATCGGGGTGACGATCCTGGTCTTCCTGGGCTTGCAGACGCGGCGCGGGGTGCCCACCGACCTGCTCTTCATTCTGGGCGCGGCGCTGGTCACGGCGGTCGGTATCATTTCGCCGGAAGAGGCGTTTCGCGGCCTGGCCAACCCGGCGGTGGTGACGATCGGCGCCTTGCTGGTGGTTGCCGAAGGGCTGCAGCGAACGGGCGTCCTGGACTGGATCGGCCGCCATCTGCTGGGCGCGATCCAGACCGAACGGGGCGCGCTGGTGCGGCTCATGATGACGCTGCTGGCGACATCCGCGTTTATGCTCAATACGGCCGTCGTCGCGATGATGGCACCGGTGGTGGTGGACTGGTGTCGCCGTCGCCAGGTGTCTCCTTCGCGGCTCTTGATGCCGGTCAGTTACCTGGCGATTCTGGGCGGCACATGCACGCTCGTCGGTACCAGCACGACACTGGTCGCCAACGCGATTCTCGATCGCGAGCACCAGCAGCGCACCGTGGAAGACGACCGGTTGGCGAGCCTGCACGGCGAGGACGCGGAGGAAGTGCGTGCCCGTCGTCGCTTCACGGCGGGGAGTGCGCCGCTGACCCTGTTCGAGATCGGCCGCGTCGGCCTGCCGTGTGCCTTGGTGGGAGCCGGATTCCTGTTGCTCCTTTCCCGCCGCCTGTTGCCCAATCGCACCGACATGATCGAGCAGCTGGGCGAGCAGCGTCGCGAATACCTCTTGGAGATGCAGGTCCAGGCGGACTGTCCGCTGATCGGACAGTCGGTCGAAGCGGCCGGGTTGCGGCACCTGCCGGGGCTGTTTCTGATCGAGATTGACCGAGACGGGGACATCCGTACGCCGGTTTCCCCGGTAGAGCGGATTCACGCCGGCGATCGCCTGGTGTTTACCGGGGTGGTGAGTACGATCGTCGACCTGGAGAAGATTCCGGGCCTGGTACCGGCGGCCGATTCGACGTTCGAGTTTCATCCCACGCAGCGCCACCAGCGGCGGCTGACCGAAGCTGTCTTGTCGCGGACATCGCCCTTGATCGGGACCACCGTTCGGAAGGCCAACTTTCGTCGCCTCTACAACGCCGCCGTGGTGGCCGTCCATCGCAACGGGGTCCGCCTGACCAACAAGATCGGCAACATCCGCCTCGAACCGGGCGACACGCTGTTGCTGCAGACGCGCGATGAGTTCGTGACAGCGTATCGCAACAGTCGCGATTTCTACCTGGTCAGCAGTGTCGAGGGTTGGCAGTCGCGTTTGCATCACAAAGCGACCTTGGCGGCCGCCTTGGCGGTCGGGTTAATTGTCTGGCTGATCGTCGGGATGTGGCCTGGCCTGGAGGGCCAGGTCGGAAACCTCGGTTCTCCCGCCCTGGCGGCGACCACCGTAGCGGCCTTGATGGTGGCCACCGGCTGCCTGCGCGTCGCGGATGCACGCGCTTCGATCGATATCCGAGTGATCCTGACGATCGCCGGCGCGCTGGGGCTGGGGCACGCGTTGCAGAGCAGCGGCGCGGCCGGCATGATGGCCACCGGGATGGTGCGGCTGGTCGGCGACCACCCCTACCTGCTGTTGATTGCCGTCTACCTGTTAACCGTGGTCTTGACGGAAGCGATCAGCAACAACGCGGTGGCCGCCATGCTCGTGCCGCTGGCGATCGCCGTGGCCTGGGAGGGCGGCCACAACCCGCGGCCGTTCATCATGGCGATTACCCTGGCCGCCTCGCTCTCCTTCATCACCCCGATCGGCTACCAAACGAACCTGATGGTGATGGGCCCGGGCGGATACCGGCCCAGTGACTACGCGCGGTGCGGAACGCCCTTGGCGATCGCCATCGGCATCACGGCCCTCATCCTGATACCTCGAGTCTGGCCGTTCTGAGGCGGGCCGGCGCGTTCGAGCCTGCATACACGGGTGATCCATCAGCCGTTGGGCGTTATCTCCGGTTCCGCCGATCACCGGACGAATCGGGCGCGAACGCGTTCCAGCTGCGGCGTGCGGCGGTTTCGGCAAGCTCATCACCAGCGACTGTGATACCGCGAAACGGCAACTCACGCCAGCTTGCTGAGTCGTCGAATCAACCATTCCAGGCAGAGGACGCCGCAGATGATTCCCATCAGCCAGCCCATCAATTGCCGCTCGAATTCGCGATCCGGGCTGCCGGCCAGGTAGGTTACCTGGTCTTGGGGTTCCAGCAAGTTCGCCAGCGGGGGCACTCCCGTTCCGCCCCGATTCATGGCGGCATCGAGCCCGATATAGTAGGCCCCCCCGGTTTGCTCGGCAACGTACTTCAGCAGTGCGTCGTTACGTTCCGGCCGTTCGGTTTCCAAGGCCGGGATCCTCGACCGGACTTCTTGCGTGAGGAGTTCCTGATCGCTGCCGTGCGGCGGTTGCAATTCGACCTGATAATCTCCTTCCAGCCGGGCCACGAACTGGGCCGAATAGAGCCCGTCCCGAGCGGCGTTCTCGACCCGGCGCAGGAGCAACGGCGTACGGCGACCGTCCGGATGCCGCAATGTGGCGGTCACCGTCTCGACCCCCAGCGGCTCGAATTGCGCGTCGGTCAGGATGGCCTGCAAGGAGACATGGTCACCCAGCGAACACCGATCTTTATCCACCAGCAAGACTCCGCGGCTGGAATCGCGGAGCAGTCTCCCCTGCGATGCCCACCGGATCAGCTTCGTATAGTAGCGTTCGAAGTAAGCGTCGTTGACCGAGCGGATGCGCCACATCTCGCCACTGGCTTGGAAAAACACACGGCCCGCGCCAAAGAAGTGTGAGGCCAGGTAGATGGGAAGTTCGCCGTCGATCGCCGTGTTCGGATCGGAGAAGTTGGCCAGCACGCGGGCGCCCGCCTTGGGATCCTTGACCGCATAATAGCCGTACACGCCCTCGAATCCTGTCCACGCCTGTTCACTGAGGATCTGGTCGTCTTCCAGCCAGAGGTACTCGGCGTCGAGCCCGTCGCGGGTGAAGCGGAGCGGCCAGGCGGACTCCGACGCGAACCGGCCCAGGCTGAGCGTGGCGGATCCTCGGCTGTAAAAGACCACGGGGTAGAGCAGTTTGAGCGTCTCGATTCGCTCGTCGCCGCTCAGCCGACTGGCCCACCGCGGGGTATTTACCGGCCCGGCCACCACGATCAACCCGCCCGCCTTCTCGGCCACCCAGCGCTTGACCATCTCCGTCTGGGCGGCGTTCAAGGCCAGCCAGTCCGGGTCGAAGGCCACGATGCAATCGTACTCGTAAAGTTCTTCCGCCAACTCGGGAAACTCGTAGAGGATCTGGTCGCCTTCCTGCGAGACACCCGGTTTGGCCGATTGCAGGAGGACGTCAACGATGGTGTCCTGGTCGCGGAACAGCAAGTTGCGAAGAAACCGAAATTCGCGCGTCGGCCCGCCGGCGAACAGGAGCACGCGGTTCTTGCGGTCCACGATCTGCACGTTGGCCGACCGTTGATTGTCCTGGGCCTCTTGATCTTCGTTGGGCGCATTGACGCGGACGGAGTAGCGGCGGGTCCCGACGACCGTCGGTGACACCTCGAAGCGGACGAGGGCCAGCTCGCCGTCCTCGCCGAGCTTCAGCCCCCGTTCGTCTTCAAACGTTTCTGCGGGGTTCGTCGAGCGATCCTCGGCCGCCGCCGAAACCAGCTCGACCTTCACCGTGCGACCCGCCAGCCCGAACGCCTGCACGTATCCGGTGATGGTGAAACTGTCCCCCGGATAAACCCGCTGCGGCGCTTCCAGGTCGGCAACGCGGACGTTGCGAGGACGGCGGTCGCTGCCCAGGCCGACAGTGAAAATCGGCACGTGCGCGTTGCTGGCCGTAATCACACTCTGTTCGTAGTCGGTGCCGGCATTGGCGCCGCCGTCGGTGATCGTGACGATCCCGGCGATTGATCCGTTGCGTTCCCGGTTGACAAGGTACCTGAGGGCGTCGCCCAGTCGAGTTTCCGCACCGCGGGGCGCGAGCTGTGCGTCCCAGTCCACATCCGCTGTCCGCAACGGGGCAGCCGCATCGCCGTCGTCGCGCGGCCCGGCGGCCGATTCGGCCGGGGCAACCGGGGTCTTCAATCCGACCGTGGAGGCAAAGTCCACCTGAGGAAATCGCAGTTGTGCGACGCCCAGAATGACGACCGCGGCCAGCAGACCGACCATGCCCACCGGCGCCAACCAGCTTGTCTGGCTCTCCACACCGGCGGCGCCGCTGGCTGCGTAAACGAGCAGCGCCAGCAGCGCCAGGCCCGCCACGACGGCCGCCACCAGGGCGGTCGTCCGGGCTTGCCGCAGCGAAGATTGGAACGCGGTCTGGGGGAGGCCGGCAGCTTCCCGCTCGCCGGCCGCCGCGCCCGCCGGGACCACATCGGCCGCAACCGTCTCGGTTCGAGGGAACGACGCCACCTCCGCAGGCATCTCGTTCTGGTCAAAGCGGTACACGACCACGTCGTGTTGCAGACGCAGCCTGGCAAGCAAATCGCCTTGCGCGATCTCGTCGATGACCTGGTCGATCCGGCGGCGACCGCCCGTCGCATCACCGTCCTGAATTCCCATGCTGAGGCTGGTGTCGATCAACAGGAGGGCGCGCGAGTTCTTCACCATTCGCCGTTCGGTTCGCTTTTCCAAATCGAGGAAAAAGAACAACACGCCGACCAGTGCGGCCAGCCGCAGGGCGAGCAGAATCAGCGCCTTGCCGCGAGGCAGTTCGACGGTGTCCCGCCGATAAAGCAACACGACGAAGGCCGTGATCAGGCCACAGACAACCAGCAACAGGAGCCAGTGCCACCAGGTGGTCATGGCCTGAACCCGCGACAGTTGGTGAAACACCTTGGCGCCGGAATCGACCGCGAAGAGCGACGCAGGGATCATGTTCGGACCGCTCCTTGCGAAGTGTGGTAGCTGGCAGCGTAAGCCAACGCCTGCTCGCACAACAGCAGCAGAATCAGTAGAACCATCAGCAGCAAGGTGCGGTTGACACCCGCCTGCTCGGCGAAATCGAAGGCGTACTGATCGGCTGTGCGAAATTCAATCTGAGCGGGCTCCAGGCGTGTCAGCAGGGTCTGGGTTTCGGCGATCGTGAGATCGCTTTCCGCCGGATTCACATTGAATGCGTAGCGGCGCGGATCGACGGTCCCTTCAACCGTTTCCGGCCACGCTTCATAGATACCGCTGTGGCTGGTGTTGGCGAGCGACCTGGTGGGGGAATTCGTGAGGGTTGCAACCAGGATCGGCGATTCCTCGCTGGGTGGTTCGGCGGTCGCTTTGACGACCAGCGGCACATCGTCGCTGCCGGGGATCACCAGGGCCAGGTCGCGGCGGAAGGTCTTCGCGTCGAGCCGCACTTCCAGCGTGCCGCCTACCAGTCGCTCTTCGTTCAATCGCGTCGGCGCGGCCAGGTAGGACTGCAGTTGGAGCAGGACAACCACGAAACTCGGGTCTTGTGCCCAGTTGTTCCAGTCGGGGGCCAGCGAGGTGAGAAAGGCGACGACGCGCCCGTCACCCAGTTTTCGTTCGACAGCCAGCGGCTGCTGGTTTCGTAAGCGGGCCAGGACATCGATCGTCGAGTCCGGGGGAGGGGCCCACGCCTCGGACGGCCGCAAGTAACGCTCGATCCGCACCAGGTTGATGAACGGGTTTCGTTCGACCAGGAAGATGCCGAAGATCGGGTGATCTTCCACTTCCAGGTCAGGTGCGTTTTCAAATAGCTCGTCCGCCAACAGGTCCGACCGCTCCAGTTCGACCGGAAACAGGCCGGCGCCGTCCCGGTATAACGATCGGTTGTAGAACTCGATGTTGACCTGATCGCCGACGAAGATCCCCAGGCCGCCCCCTTCGCGGACGTAGGTCTCCAGGGTCGGGACAACATGCGGATCGACACGGTCCAGGTCGAGCAGGTAGATGGCCTGGTAGCGAGCCAGTGACTCGGGAGTCGCATCGCGGAGGAACGCGGGCGGCTGGATGTCGGGGCGGATCCCCGTGTTGGTCCGTTGTCCCGGCGCGAAGGCGGCGGTCAGGAAGAAGGCGTGGTGCTGGTCGGGGCTGCCGTCGATCACCAGAACCTGCTCGGCGTCCGGCAGGTCGATCACGCACCAGCGACGATTGTCGGCGGTCACCGAGTCGTCCGGAAGTTCGGCTTCGACGACGTGCCGGCCCGCTTGGGGAAAGAAGACCTGGAAGCGTGCGGTCCCCGTTTCGCCGGCGGCGATTTCGTCGATCACCACCGTCGGCGGTTCGTCTTCTTTGCCTTCGACCTGGCCCGGCTCACCTGCCAGTTCGGACTGCGGGTCGTAGAACCAGGTGCGCACCCGCACGGGCAGTTTCCGCACCGCTTCGCGGCCGAAATTCTTGACCGTGACGTTGACAAACAGGGGGACGCCGGCGGCCCGGGTGTCGTCCGCCGGGGTCACGTCGACGATCGCCAGGTTCGACTGTTGGGACTCGTTGCAGCTGACAAAGTGGACGTCGACCTGGGCCTGAGATAATTCACGCAACGTCTGCCTCGCCTCCGCCGGATTCTCCCAGTCCTTTTCGCGGAAGTCGGAGAGCAGGTAGACCACGCTCTCTTCGTCGCTGCTGGAATCGACTAACTGCTTGACGATCCGCAGGGCGTCGTGGGGACTGGAAGCCAACTCGGTTGGCGCGAAGTCGAGCCGCGTCTCTTCCAGAAACAGGTCAAAATTCGAGTCGACCGCTTCGGCATGGACATCGGCGACGCTGGCGCCGTCCTCGGCTGCGGGGTCCACTCCGGTCGCCCGGGAGAAACGGAGCACCGTAAACTTCTGCGGCGTCTCCCGCGCCATCGCCTGGGTCCCGATGTTCTGCAGCGCGCGGGAGGCCCGGTCAAAAGCGGTCGTGCCGCCCACGCGGTCCGACATCGAAAAACTGTCGTCCAGGATCACGTAGTGGTGCGTGGCGGTGCCCCCGAACAACGAGAACCATTCGCGCTGCGTGATCCATTGGGCCAGCATCGCCACAATGATGGCGATCGCCGCCATCCGCATCAGCAGGAGGAGCAGTTGCTTGAGCCAGATCCAGGTTCGGTGCCGCTTGTAACTTTGCAGCAGAAAATCCATCGCAGCCCATTGCACCCGTCGCCTGCGGACCAGGTTGATCAGGTGGATCAGCAGTGGCAACAGGGCCAGCAAGAATCCCCAGGTTAAGGCTTGGTGGACAAACTGCATGGGTTCAATCGATCAGCACTGGGGTTGGGAAGGAGCCTGGGAGTTGCTGCCCGAGATGGGATCTCTAACGGGCACGAATTTTTCATCAGCCGCAGGTCGTTAGCCGGTTGATCCACCAGCCGGTTGATCCATCAGCCGTTGGGCGTTAGCCCCGGTTTCGTTGATCGCAGACCGAACCGGCACCTCAGGCCAACGAGGCACGTCGCTTCGTATTCCACCGAGTATGAACCTTGACCCAACGGTGAAGGTGTTGCTGCGTTGATCACGATCATCCGGGATAAGGGACTGCAGGAATTGTCATGCACAGCATGACCTACGGAACTACGGAACGAATGACCATCGAGGCACGTCGCACCGAAACACGATGTACGAAAGTTGAACGTTGATAGTTGATTGGGCGGTAACAGGGTTGGTGCGTCAATGACCATCGTCCGGGCTAATTGCGGTGATGCATTCCCAAGCGGGAACATAGGTACCTGGCCAGGGCGGCGTCGAGCGGATCACTGGTGCGGATGAGCGCGTAGTCGATCATGTGGCGGGCACAGTCGCGGCGCACCTGCTCCAAGTACTGCTGCAAGGCCTCCAGGTACCCTTCGCGGAGGGCACGTGGGTTGCAATTCAGGTGGTCGGCCGATTCGAGCCCGTCGAAGCGGGTTGGTCCACTGAATGGGAAATCGAGCTCATCGTCATCCATGACGTGAAATACGAGCACGTCGTGGCCTCGCTTTCTGAGCAGCTTGAGCCCCTTCAACGTTCCGTCGACGTCCGCCAGCAGATCCGAGATGACGATCATCATGCCGCGGCGTGGGTACGTTTCCGCCGCCGTCCGGAAGATCTCGTACATCGCCGTCTTGTCTTGCGGTTTGCTGACCGCCAGCGAATCGATGACCGCATGCAGATGATTGCGTTTCGTCCGGTGGGGGACCTTCATGCGGACCTTGTCGTCGAATGCCAGGCAGCCGATTGCGTCCTGCTGACGCAGTACCAGGTGAGCCAGGCTGGCGGCGACCGTCGCCGCGTATTCGTACTTGTTGAGCGGGCCGTTGCCGTACGCCATGCTGTTGGAGACGTCGACCAGCAGTGTGCAGCGAAGGTTGGTTTCCTCTTCGAACTGTTTGATCACCAGGCGATCCTGGCGGGCCCAGACCTTCCAGTCGACATGCCGCAGGTCGTCTCCCAGGGCGTACTCGCGGTGCTGCAGGAATTCGACTGACTGCCCGAAGTACGGACTGCGATGCATGCCGGACAGAAATCCTTCCACGATATGCCGGGCCCGCAGTTCCAATCGAGAGATCCGCCGGATCGCCTCAGGATGCAAAAATCTTTTGGAATCTGGCATCGCTTGTCAGCTCGTCTTCCTTGGTGGGGGTAATGGCCAGCAGTCGCTCGATGATGTCGTCCTGGGAAACGCCTTCGCTCTCCGCAGCGAAGTTCACGACGACGCGATGCCGCAGGACCGGCTTGGCCAAGGCCTGGATATCTTCCGTTGCCACATGGGTCCGTCCATGCAGCAGGGCCCGTGCTTTGCCTCCCAGAATCAGGAACTGAACGGCGCGCGGGCCGGCACCCCAACCCACCAGTTCTTCGACGAAGTCAGGCGTGCCCGGATGATCGATCCGGGTTTGCCGCACCAGCGAGAGGGCGTAGCGAATCACATGGTCCGCGACGGGCACCTGGCGGACCACCTGCTGCAAGGTACGAATCTCTTCGGCGGTCAAGACCGCGTTGACCTCCGCCGTGCTGGCGGCGGTCGTTCGTCGAGCCACCTCGAATTCTTCCTCGAAGCTGGGGTAGTTGACGAACACCTTGAACATGAAGCGGTCTTGCTGGGCTTCGGGGAGGGGGTACGTCCCTTCCTGCTCGATCGGGTTCTGGGTCGCCAGCACGAAGAACGGATCGGTCAGCACGTGACGTTCGCTGCCCACCGTCACCTGACGCTCCTGCATTGCTTCCAGCAGGGCTGCCTGCGTCTTGGGGGGCGTGCGGTTGATCTCATCCGCCAGGACGAGGTGCGAAAACAGGGGGCCTTCCAGGAAGCGACGCTCGCGGGCGCCCGTACTGCGATTCTCCTCCAGCACCTCGGTCCCCGTGATGTCGGCCGGCATCAGGTCCGGCGTAAACTGAATCCGGCTGAAGGACAGGTCCAACGTTTGGGCCAGCGTACTGATCATCAACGTCTTGGCCAGGCCGGGGACACCTTCCAGCAAACAGTGGCCTCGGCTGAAGAGGCTGATCATCAGTTCCTCGATGACCTGTTCCTGGCCCACGATCACTCGGGATAACTGCTCGGAGATTTGCTCGCGGGCAGCACTCAGTTTCTCAACGGCCGATGCATCAATGGTGTGCTCGGATTGACCTTCAGTGGTCATACGTGGTTACCTCGCTCAATCGTGATACTTCCTGCCCATCCACTGGGCTGACCTTGACGACCGGCATCCGTTCTGGCGGGGTGCCACTCCCGGAGCCGCTGGCTTCACGCCGCGCGGGGGCGGCAAGCAGGGTTGACGCATGCCCCCAAACGGTTGCGGTTGGGCATGGAGAGGGAGATGCCCGGCCGGTACAGCCCACCTTGAGTGTAGCACACTTACCCAGATTGCGTATCCCGCAAAGTGGCCCGATCGTAAGGCTTGCGCCGGTTGGCGAGCGAATCGGCATGACACGTCCGTGTGAAAACAAGGGGCGCCGTGAGCGGCGGGACGGAAGTTTCGGGTGCGGCGGCAGAGTAGGGGGGCCGAGTTACTGATTGCGGATCAGGGCCTTCATCAGCGCACCGCCCACATTCCACAGTCCCCCGTCGTCTTCCTGGAGGCTGGCGGCCGATCCCGTTTGCACCGGCGGTTCGGGGGCCACCGGCGCATCCGTGAATTGTACGATGAACTGCGAGCCGTTGATCACCATGGTGACCGAGTGATTCTCCAGATCGGCCTGGACGTCGTACGCGGTCGGGCCGGTGACGCCCACCCCTTCGCTCGCCAGCAGCTGGCGGCCATTACGACGGTCCAGACAGAGCAGCGAAACGTACTCGCTGGGGGCCGGCGATTTCAGCGACCGCGGCGAGGTTCCACGGCGGAGGAACCAGAGCGTCGGCACTTCACCCGGCTGCACCAGTGGCATCGCGAAGTTCTCGATCGTCGCGGGTGTCTGCCAGAGCGGTTCGCCCGAACGGCGATCGAAGGCGTGCACGTGGCCAAAGATCATCGGTGCTCGTAACGATGCGTCCAGTTCCCGCCACCGCTGTACGCTGTTTTCCGGATCGGCTTCCGCCCCCTCCGAATCGGTCACCAGCAGGTAACGCTCGGCCGAACGGAGCACGTAGATCGCCGTCAGGTCGGGTTCGGGCATCACCTGTTGGCGGAGCACAACGTCCGCGCCGCCCAAGTAGCGAATGACCAACCGGCCATCCGGTTCCAGGATGGCCACTTCGTCCTGGTCGATCAGGGTCCCGCGAGCTCCCGCGGAACAACGGTGCGACCAGACATCCTGGCCGGCCCAGGGGTCGAACAGAAAGAGGCGAACTTCACGCCCTGGCGATTCGCCGGCACCATCGTCCGCTGGGGCCGCAGCCTTTTCGCCTGCTGCGGCGAACTGTTCCCATCCGAGCACATAGCGGCCATGAGTCGCCCAGCGATGCTGGCGGTCGGGGAGAGGCCGCTTGCCGAGTGTCCGGCCGGTTCGCGAATCGAGGACCCGTGCCTCGTCGCCCTCAGCGGCGACAGCGAACGTCAAGGCGTCGTCGCCAAACAGCTGAGTCCCCGGCTCGATCCCGTCCAATTGCCAGATCGGCTCGCCGGTCAGCGGGTCGGCGCACGTCAGCGTCGATGATTCGAGGTAGATCACTCCCGATTCCGAAACCGGCCCCAACGTGCCGACCAGGTTCCCGGCAGAGTCGGTCAGGGAATAGGTTGTCGGGCTGTCCGGATCGAGCGGGTTCAGGTTCTTCCACGGCTTCGCGTTGGGCCGGGCCAGACCGATCTCCTGCGGCGGAAGCGACAACCGCGCCTTCCACAAGACGGCTGCCGCGTTCTGTGGTTCACGGGAGAGGTCCAGGGTGACCAACTGGTCGCCCAGGACGACATGCAATAGCTGTCCGTAAACCTTGGCGTAATTGCTGCCGAATAGTTGTTCGTTGTAAGACGTGCCATCACCCAACGCCAGATGCAGCCACTCCTGGGCGCGGCCGTCCCGGAGCACCAGTGATCCCGTGCCGCCGTTATAGTGAATTGCATATTGCTGGTCTGCGGTCCGGGCGCGCTGTCGAAAAGGGATCAGCAGATCGCTCTGGTTGGCTTGCCGCCCACGGCGATCGCGGGTTTCGTCGGCCCGTGCCTCGCCGTACGGCCATTGGGTAAGCGGCGCCAGCCGGCCGCGGAGCGCCTCATGTTCCGCGGCGGCCGCGAACCGCTGGCCGCCCGTTCGACCGTCGCCGCAATCGACGTCGGCCCATTCCTGCCCCAGGCGACGAAAATAGAGGGCCGCCAGCGCTGGCTCGTCGTACTCCAGCAACCCGCCGGCCAGGGCGGCAACCACCGGCCCGGTCTCGGCCCGGTCGAGGTTCTTCTCGAGCCTCGCCAGGAGAAGGTCCGCTTCCAGAACCCGATCGGTCGATGCCAACTTGGGAATCAGCCGCAAGCGGGCCTGATCGGCCTGGCGGTGGAAGCCGAAGTAGTTGATCCGTTGTCGCAACTCGAACTCGCCGCCGCCCCCGTCACCGATGGCTGCGTCCAAGCGGGCCTTCAATTCCTGGTCCGCCTCTTGATAGAGATGAGCCAGCCTGGCTTGTACCCAGCGATCCAGGCGGATCGTCCGACCCGGCTCGGCGACCACCGAAACCGGCGCAAGAGCCCCGTTCGGATCGAAATTCCGGATCTGCATCTGGGCCAATTGCAGGTACTTTTCCGCCGCGCCCGACAGGTCGCCCCGTTCCTCCATGCCGGCCGCCATCAGCCGCAGGAATTCGAGCCGCAAATGGGGCAATTGGATCTGCGCGTCGATCGCCGGGGCCAGGTCGGCGTGGGCGGCGAAATCGCTCCGCAGCAATTCGAGAAAGGAGGTCACGAGGAGCGAACGGACGGCATCGTCGCGCGGGTCGAGCTCATGGGCTTTGCGGAGCACATCCAATGCTGCCTGGGGCTGCCCGTCATGGACCAGCAGTTCACCCTGCCGCGCCAAGGCCCACGCGTCGTCGGCCGACTTGGCGAGCCGCGCTGCGACGAGCTCCCTCAAGGGCTGGATTTGATAAAAGGCGGTCACCTGGTCCACGCCCTGCGAGATCACCTGGTCGTCGTAACACATCAAGTTGCCCAGCGGTTGCGGGCATTTGACGCGCTGGGCGATCTGCCCGGTCGCCAGGTCCACCTCCAGCAGCTCGGCATCCGTCGTCGGCAGGAAGTAGCTGTCGCCGGTTTGGAACCCGCGACCGCTCGGCATCGCCGGCCGGTCGTCGCTCAGCGGCCGAGTCCAGACCGTTATTCCGTCCTGCAGCCGAATGGCAAGCAGCCGGTCCTTGCCGACCAGGATCGCCTTCCCCTGATGGACGCAAGCGATGAACTGCATATCGGCCAATTCGTCCGCCCGCTCTTTCGGTTCCCACTTGGGGACGCCGGTCAACAGGTCCAGGCAAAACAGGTGGTCGGATTCCACGGGCGTCAGCAGGACCACCCCTTCGGCAATGGTGGCGGTCGCGTCCGCCCAGTCTTCGCCCGGATTCTGCACGGTCCCAGCGTAGGGGTTCAGGCCGAAGCCGTTCGTTTCGGATTGGGCGGTCGGATAGGCATATCCCCACAACAGGGCCCTCGTCGTAACATCCAGTGCCACCACGCCGCCGGCCGATGTCGGACAGACCAGCACCCCGTTGCCGAACGAAGGCGTCGCTCCGGCCAGCCGCCGTTGGCGGTTGCGGACCCTGGCCGGTTCGTCCGCCACGTGCGCGATCTGCTGTGTCCAGGCCTGCTGGCCGGTCAGCGCGTCCAGCACAACCAACCGGAGCTCCCGGTTGACTTCCGCGATCACGTACAGTTGACCCAGCAGGGGCAGCGGCGGACCCATGAAGAAGGCGCCGGCCAGCTTCGGTTCGTCGACACCGTCCTCGCCCCCCACCTTCCACCGCAATGAACCCTCACGCTCGACATCCAAGGCGACCAGTAGATTATGCGAACGGGGATAGTTGGGGTTCGGTGAACGAAAGACGCGGCCCGGAAAAAACTGGGGCTGGTTGGATGTCGCTTGCGTGTATTGCAGATCGTCCAGCAGGTAGACTGCCTGACCATCGCTGCTCAGTAAACCATAGGCGGCATCCAACCAGAGACGCTGGCGGAGTTGCATCTTCCGCGTCGAAACCTCCACGCTGCGCGATCCTGACCGATTCGACGGGGCGCTCGATTGGAAAGACGAATTCCACCAGGGATACTCCCAGACCCGCTTGCCGGTGTGGAAGTCAACCGCCAACAACCGCTCGGGTGTGCGCATCAACACGACGTCGTCGACGGCCAGCGGAGAGACGCTGGGAATGGCGGGCAGACCGGCCGATTGAAAGTTCTTCTGCAACTCGGCCACCAGTTTCTCGTCGCCCGGGTCGGTGGTGGTGCGAGTTCGCCAGCGCATCTGAGTGAGCGGCATGCCGCCGGAGGCCGTGGCGTTCCGCTGCAGGTTACCCCGATGGACCAGCCACTGCGACGCATCGAGTCGGCCGGCCCGGGGGATGGGGCCGAAGTGTTTGGTGAGCCAGGCGACCGCGACTTCGCCGGCCGGCAACGCCTCGCGGTGGCCGGTGTCGAGTTCGATTTCAAGCCGCGGGTAGCGTTGCTTGAGTTCCTGCATGGTTTCGACCGCCTGTTCGGGCATGTTCGCATAGACCCAACAAGCGCCGAGCAACACCGAGAGATGTGGGTCGTATTGGGCTGCCGCCGAGGGTGCCGCCAGGACGCGTTTGAAGCAGAGGGCTGCCGCCAACGGCCGACCGCGATCCAACTGCAGGCGGCCCAGCAACACCATCGCTTCGTAGCCTGCCTTGGTGTGAAAGTAGCGCCGAATCACCTCGTTGAGATCTTCCAGGCTCTGCTTGTCGACCGCCCGATCCAGCAGGTTGCGCGCATCGCTGCCGTATTGGAGTTCGTACAGTTCGCGGCCCCGTTCGGGCATCGAACCCAACAGCCGCTGCGCTTCGCCCTTGAGGCTGCGGCGAGCACCCGTTTCATCGACCGGACCGACAAAATAGTCCTGGGCCTGACCCGGCGCATCGGGAGATGCGGCCAGCGTGGGACTGTTCAGTAAGGTCCCCAGTTCGATCACCGCATCACTAAACCGCTCCTCCTCAATGGCCCGCTTAGCACGCGTGAGGTGCTGCAGCAACGTTCGCTCGGGCATCTGAAACACCGTGTTGTCACCCTGTGCGAACGTGAAGGCTGGCGGTACGCAGGCGGCAGCCAGCACGGTCAACGCGGCGATCTGCAGCAGAGAAAATCGAGTTGTCACGAGCAATCGCTCCTTGATGGCACGGGTAAATGACCCTGAGGTGGCAGGGCCACAGCCAATCTGGGAGCGAGCCGAAATCCGGCACGTTCCCGTTGGTCGCTTCCGAAACATCTGCACGCCGTGCAGGCATGTCCCCAGGTGAGACTCTAACTCATTGTCAGCCCTCATCTTATTAAATTGGGAAGGAGGCGGCAAGATTGCCGGTTGCCACGGTGGTGCCTTCGCGACCGCGGGTGCGTATCGTGACGCTCAACGCAGCCGGGCAACGAGCGGTGCGGGAAGGCCGGGCCGGCAACTCGGCCCCCGACAACGGTAGCAGCGCCGTGGCCGGCCCGTTGCCCGATGGGCCGGCCGCCGATCGATTTGGGCGGCATTCCCTGGCGATCCGGCCCAGCCCCCTGGTGCCGGACCGCGTTTTTTTCGCCGTTTTTCCGGGTTTCTGCCCGTTTACCCGGTTGCTTTTTTGCGAAGTATCGATCACATTCATCGCGTTCTCAACGTCGGACGGACGTTGTCGGTTAGTCAATTCTTAACGCCGCGCAAGGAGGGGATCCCACCATGGCGAATGGTAAACCGCTGACAAAGACTGAAATCTTCAACAAGCTCGCTGAGGATAGTGGTCTGACCAAGAAAGATGTTGCTGCCGTGTTCGATTCGCTCACCGGGATCATTTCCAGTGAGCTGTCGAAAGGTAAGAAGACGGATCCAAAGCAGTTCACGATCCCGGGGCTGTGCAAGATCGTGACGAAGTACAAACCTGCAACGAAGGAACGTGAAGGCATCAATCCCTTCACCAAAGAACCGACGATCATCAAAGCCAAGCCGGCCAGCCAGCAAATCAAGATTCGCCCGCTGAAGGGTTTGAAGGACATGGTCAGTTAAGACCCTGCGGTTCACTTCAAAGTCGACATGTACGCCAACAGCCTGCTCAATCGAGCAGGCTGTTTTGCGTGGTAGCTCGCTCTGCTGCGACCCCGATTGTGGTGATTCGCGCGGCAATGCCGTGGCTGTTGCGTCGAGATTCGTAAACCGTTGTTTGTGCCCTGCACGCCTCGCTGGAGCCCTGCATGCCTCGCTGGTGGACTGCGCAGCCGCGACGACGGACGCCGGCAGGGCGCCTCGTGCCGGTCTTTGCGGTTGGTGGGCACACTGCTAGCAATCACGGGTCGGAATGGGGGGCGGCGGTCGGAGACGCCCACGGCGACCGCCCTGCAGATGACCCTCCAGGGGGGCAGTGCCTGCCGGGCGTTTATACCTTTTGTACAAACTTTCGGGCGCCTAAACCTTTGCAAAAATTGATCTTAAATATGATCCGGATGCTTGACTATGGATTTTGAGCCCATTACGATCTTTGCCAACTTTCCGTGACGGGATATGTCCTGCTAGCAGTCATTGCGCTACATGACGCTTGAATTGAACGACCGATTGGCGCCGCTCCACCGTGTTTCACGACATCGATTTGGCGCGCCCTTGCTAGCAATCGCCAGGCGCTTTCTTGTCCGTGGCACCGCGAAGGATCACCTCGGCTTGAGGCCATCCATCACGTGCCAGCTTAGCCAGCTTAGCCAGCATGGGTCGGTTTGTTGGCTGTCATTCTTGTGTCCGTCATTCAGCTACCGCATAAGCGCGCGAACGGATGTTTTTCCGCGCAGCTTTTTTACCGTTTGAAGGAGGCCTCCCAGATGTTCCGCAACTTGATCGCCGGCTTGTTGAAGAAAGACCGTAACAGCAGTCTCACCAAGGCTGAGCGCCGCGCCGCGTTTCTTAAGGCGATCCACACGCGCACCGCGAAAGCGGCCGGTCATTGGACCAGCTTGTCACGGAGCATTTCTCAGAGTGAGACTCGCCGATCGGGTGGCGCGTTCCAAACAACTCGGATGCAATTGGAGGCCTTGGAGCCGCGGATCGTGTTGGCGTACGACATCGGGGGCGACTTGCACGACCACACCTCGGGCGTTGACGCCCCCTTTGGTGTGTTCACGCCGGAGGAGATCGCCGCGGCGGAAAGCGTCCCGGCCGATTCGGCATTGAGCACCAAGACACCGCCGCTTGTCGCCGGCGACGGTGCGCCCCACGAATCGGATCCCCTGACGATCGTGCTCGACTTCAACGAGTCGCATCAGGGGAACACCAGCGACGTCTTCGGCAACCAGGTTTCGACGTTCGATCCGACCGCGTATGGCTTTGCCGCGGGCGATACGGCCACGATCGCGGACGCCGTGCTGGACATCATCAATGTTGACTACTTCAACGAACTGGTGGGGACCGTCGCGGGACCGGCCGGCCAGGATCTGGCGATCGATTTCATCATCGGCGACATCGGCACGGCGCCGACGGGAATCACTGAGTACTACTTCATTCAGATTGGCGAGTACGTATCCGGGCCGCACGGCGGCTTTTTTGGCGTGGCTTCCACCAACTCGGTCCGCAATAGCGGTGGAACCGGCCCCAACAATGGCTTGGCGATCGGCGACGTGGTTGGTTCCGTCTTTACCGAGGCGATCCAGGGGATGGGCAGTCTGACTCCGTCGAATGCACTCTCCATTGGCAACCTGACGTTTACCAGCAATGCGATTGCCGGCACGACCTCCCACGAGATCGGGCACACGGTCTCTCTTTCGCATGTGAACAAGGCCGCGTCGGTGCAGCCGACCGGCCTCCCGCCGATCATGGGTACCGGTGCGATTGATCTTCCCAATCAGGATCGCATCGCCAACCGCGAGTTTTCGCTCAGCGGCTTCAACGCCGAAGATAGCGGCGCGCCGATCATGCACATCCAGCAGTTGACCGACGCGATCGGATTGCACGACATTCCGACGACTTCCATCGAGCTGAACGGTACCACGCTTGAGATCTTCGACATCGACGATCCCTCGAATGATGATCTTCGCATTCGGTTGACCGCCGGCGGCACGAATCTGGAGATCTTCGACCCCTCGAATGTTCTCGGCACATCGATTCCCGGCGCGACCGGTGCCGGCAGCAACACATTGAACATTCCGATCGCTTCGCTGGCTGGCGTCACGTTGATCGACGTCGACGGGGGCGGCGGAAACGACACGCTGACGTTGGACATGAGTGGCGGGCTGCTGACCATCCCGGTCGACTACGACGGCGGCGCCGGCTTCGACGACCTGGTCGTGCAGGGCGACCCGGGCGGTGGTTTGATTCAGCGTGAGACCTACATCGTGGGCGCGACGGAAGACGCTGGCCGCTGGGTGCTCGACCCGGACGACGTTCCCGGTAATGGTGGTCTCAACGGGAACGAAGCGATCATCGACTTCCGGGGGCTCGAACCGGTCGATTCGTTCGTCCCGGCCGCCATCTTCGATGTGATCCTGACCCCGGGTGCCGACCTGATCGATATCGAAAATGGCGGTCCAGGGCCGATGGGCGTCGACACCACGCAGGTGACCGATGTCGGCGGCACGTTCGAGACGTTCCGCTTCGCCAACAAGACGGTCGTCCGCATTAGTGGCAATGGCGATGCGGATGGCGTCTCGGTCAACAACAGCGTGCCCGCGACGGGGTTGCAGAACCTGGAGATTTATGGGCACGTGGCCCCCGGTCTGGCGCTTCCAGCGGACGATGACGCGCCGGACATGCTCAGCGTCGACGCCATCGGGGCCGGCTTGAACGGCCTTTCCTTGAATGGTCAGGGCGGCGACGACTTCTTCCTGCTCGGTGGCGGCTCAGCCAGCCTGGACCTGATTGACAGTTCGGTAACGATCGTCGGCGGCGAGGGCGGCGAGACACCCGGAATTGGCGACGAAGCGCTGGTCCTCGATGCGGCTTCCGCGGCCGATGGTGATAGCCCGGCTGCACCGTCGACCATCAATCCCTTCACGTTGACGAACTTTGCGCCCGCTCCGATCCTTTATTTCGAGCTGGAAACACTGGACGTCGATTCCCAGGATGATTTTTCCACGGAGATGGCCGTGCTGGGGACCGCGGCAGGAACGGAGACGCTGGTGCACCTCGGCGTCGGTCCCGTTAGCAATGCGGTTGTGGTCGGAAATACGCCGCTCAATGCGTTCGACGGGAACGGCGATCTCGATCCGATCCAGGGACCGATCATCTTTGAGTTCAACGATGCTGCTTTGCGCTCCTTGCAGGTTGATGATACGGGCGACCTGACGGGTGATGTCGGCTCGATTAGTGAAATTTCGAGCCCCTTCACGCAGGTCTCCGGCGACGTGACGGCGATTGCCGGATTTTCGCCGGCGCCGATCCACTACGCCAGCGAGGCGGGCGTGAATGGCAGTGAAGTCGATTTCCTGGACGTCATCACGGGACAGGGCGACGACACGATCAACGTGGGTGACACCACGGCGCTCGTGGCGACGAACGTCGATGCCTTTCAGGGTGACGACAGCAACACGATCACCATCAATGCCGACGGCCTGACCGCCGCCAATACGTTTTCCGGTAACACGGGCAATGACGCCTTTGTGCTCAATGTGACCGCGAACATCGGTGGAACGTCGCTGCAGATCAACGGGGATGCGCCTGCCGGCACGCTGCCTGGCGACCAACTGGAGATCAACGACGTCGGCGCCCCGGTCGCCCGGACGATTACGGTCAGCTACCCGGACGGTGGCGACGACGGAAGCCTGACGGTCAGTGGCTTCGCGATTCCCATCGATATCACCACGATGGAGCAGGTGGAGTACAACGGCGATGGTGCGGACGACGATCTCGTCACGGTGGACGTGACCGACCTTGCCGATACGGTCTTTGTCGACCCCACTGGACTGAATTCGGCCGACCTCTTCGTGGGCGGCGTTCCCCCGGTCAACGCAGGTGTGTTGGGCGGCGGAGCGGGTCCGGACCTGCGGCTCGATGGCGTCGACACCCTGCAGGTCGACGGTCAAAACCCGACGGGGCCGTTGCCCGCCGACCAATTGTTTGTCGATGTCAACGGTGGTACGGGAACCGTGCAGTTAGTTCCCACCGCGGCCGGTTTCGTCGGCCTTTTGAGCGTTCCCGGCCAGTTGGACGTTGCCTTCACCAACTTCGAGACATTGATTCCGGTCCTCAACGGCGGCACGGTCGACGTGCGTGTGCGCTGGGACTTGAGTCCCCTGGGGAACAACGGAGTCGCAGACGGTACCCTGTTGGTGCTCGATCCCAGCGGCGACAATCTGGTGATCGACGCCAACGGGATGGCATCGGTGATCCAGATTCCCGTGACGCTGGTCAATAGTTTGCGGATCGATGGTTCCGGAGACGACGATGATCTGTTCATCGACGACGTCAACGGCCTGCCTTCGTTCACCGGAACGGTTCCCGGCGTGGGCGACAATAACAACATCCCCGGCCTGTCGGAACTCGCCTTCAACGGTGCGGGCGGTGATGACGGCGTCAATTTCAACCTGGTCAACGCCCAGGACCAGACCTACGCCGTCGGCAACGGGCTGGGGGCAGGCAGTGGTGTGGGGACGTCGACGGGCGAAATTCTCACCGAGGACAACGTCGCCGGGACCGATTTGCAACTCTGGTTCACCGGCCTGGAACCGATTACCACCAGCGGAACGCCAGGCGGTACGCTGACGGTGCTGGGCGACACCAACGCCAACACGATTGACATTCTCCCCGGTCCGGCCGGTTTCACGCGGATCGCGGCGACGAACCCGATTTTTGAGACCTTCGATTTTGCGGCCAACAGCTTTTCGCAGCTCGCCGTCTTCGGGATGGAGAACGGGGACACGATCGATCTGCAAGGGTTCGATCCGGCGGAAGTCGGACTGGTTGGCGTCCGCCTGGACGGTGACACCAACACCAACACGGACGGCTCCGCCGATGTGATCGCAGTCCGCTCGACCACCAATCTGCCCAACACCAGCGTGATCAGCATGTATGGCGGAGCGGGCGGCGATGCGTTCATCCTGGATAGCACACCTGGCGACGGTGGGACCACGGGGACCGTGGATGGGATCGGCGCCCTGGTGGAAGTGGCGTCCGTGTTTGGCGAAGAGGCGAGCGCTAATGATAGCTTGACGATCGTCGACACCAATGGTGTTGGGGGCAAAACCGTCCGGGTCCGAAGTTCGTCGATCGGCGAGCCTGGCGCCAATGGGATCACGGCGAATGACGAACCGACCCTGCCCGACATTACTTACGGCCTCAACGATCAGATCGAAACGATTTCGATCTTCAGCTCCAATAACGGCGCCGCCGGCGAGACGTTCAATGTGCAATCCACGCGGAGCGGGTCGGTCTATCACATCGCCACGCAAGGCGGCAACGACGCGGTCAATGTCTCCGGTGACGCGCCGAACCTGCTGACGCCGCCGGCCGAATTGGACGCGATCCTCGGTCAGATCAACCTCGACACGGGCGCCGGCGTCGACGCGCTGAACGTGTCCGACTATGGCGCCGGCGTCGCCGACACGTACGGCCTGACGCAGGTCGGTCCGAATACGCAGACGGCGGTCGACTTCAACGGCGGCGGGTTGGCCAGTGACATTCTCTACAACTCGAATTCGCTTGGCGTGAACCCCGCCAACAACCCGACCCTGGAGAACTTCCGCCTGATCGGCAGTGAAACGGGTGACAACACCTACAACATCAATGACACGACCGCCACGATCATGAACGTGATCGAGGACGGTGACGCCACCACGACGGCGCCGAACAACGGTACGTTCAATATCGCGGGCGACGAACTAAGTGCCAACAACGTCTTCCGCGGATTCGACGGCAACGATCAGTTCAATCTGAACATCACGACCCACATCGGCCAGAACGCGGTTCCGGGCGGGACGATCGCCAGCGTCGAGATCCATGGCAACGATCCCAGCCCCGACAACGCGAACCGTGATCGGGTGACGATCAACGACAACAACAACGGTTTTGCCCGCGAGGTCAACTACGATTATCTCGACACGGCGGCGGACCTGAATATTGCGGCCCAGTCTGCGGGAGCGGGTCTGTTCGGGCCCAACGGCGGCGGACTCTTGCCGCTGCAGATCCGCACCATGGAGACGGTCATCTTCAACAGCGGTGCGACCAACGACACGGTCCGCGTCACCGGTACATCGAGCGATGATGATTTGACCGTGGCCTTGCTGCCCAACAATTCGTCGGCCGTGGTGTTCCTCAACGGCAGTCCCTACACAGAGGCTCCGCCGGACAGCCTGGTTGGCTTCTTCCCTGGAGTGGCCGGCGGTGGGAATGGCCCCGACTTGTACATCAACGGCATGGACGGCGACATTCTGCTGGATGGAGCCGGGACCGACGTCAACGGCAACCGGGCGATTGTCCAGGCGGCCAGCGAAGCCGATCTGACGACGCCTGATCTGGTGGACTACTTTGGCTTCGGTGTCGGCGTCTTGCTGCCCGGTTTTGGCGGCGGGGACGCTTACGACACGATCGACGTCAACAACACGGTTCCCAACCGCGTGATCACGACCAACAACCTGGCCGGCACGCTGCTCAACGTCGACGTGCTGCCCGGCAGCTTTGTGAACACGATGCCGGTGCCACCGCGGCCCGGTCTGATCGTCAACGCGGGCGACGAGGCGGTTCCGCAGGCGAATGGCGTGGCCGACAACATCACCGCAGCGGCGCATCCACAGTTCAATATTCAGGTCAACGGCAACCTGCCCGGACTCGCCTTCGGACTGGATGGCCTGCCGATTGGCGATCAACTAAATCTAATCTCGCCAACGTCGTTCAACATCTGGAGTGACAAGGAAACTCCGCCGAATGTGAGTATTTTCGCCGGCAACGACGACTTCGGCATTTTCAACAGTTCGATCGAGCGAACGTTGCTGGCACCAGGCAATGGCGTGATCAACCTGATTGGTGACCAGAACAACGCCGCGGTCGACCAGACCGACCGGTTCGTGGTCGTCGGACGTGATGTTGACGGCAATCCGGCCGACCAGGGCTACCAGGAAGGGACCCTCTCGGTGAACGGCAGTTCGCCGATCCTCCTGGACGGTGTGCAGTTCCTCAACGTGTTTGGCTTTGACCTGCAAGGCGTCGCCGATCTGCGGACGCCGGGAATCAACCCGCCGGGCGCCGTCGATAATCCGGTCGACGGGCCGGGCGCGAACGACATTGATACGTTGGAGGTCACCCCTTACGCGGACAACACGCCGCGCGGCTGGGGTATCCACGTCAACTTCAATGAAGGTGTGCCGAACGCGACGGATCCCGTCCCCGATGGTGATCCGGTGGATCTCTTGATTTACCACACCAGTCTCTTTGGCGGTCCCGTTTCCGAGGATATCGTCGTTCAGCCGTCTGCCGTCGACGCAGGCCAACTGTACGCAAACAATTCCGCGACTGGCACGCCGATTGTCGTGATTAATTACCTCGCCAACACCGACGTTCGTGTGCTGGACGATGATGGCTTCGCCAGCGATACCGATACCCTGACCCTGAACGGTACGAATCCGGACACGACCACGGCCAGCGGCCAGGACGTGTTCGCGGCCGACTTCACCAACGCCGGCAACGCCGCCGAACCGCTGGTGACGGTGACGGACGAAGTCTCCGGTCTGTTGCTGTATCGACTTCAGAATATGTCCGGCTTTGACACGATCAACTTTAATGGCCTGGGCGGCGACGACACGTTTGGCGTGGTCGGACGTGCCGATGGCAGCCTGACGGTGAATGTCGACGGCGGCGATCCGGTTGCCAGCGACACGATCGTCGGCGACATGACGACCGGCGTTGATACCTACCAAGTCAACCCCGGTGCCAGCTCTGACTCGGGCAACATCTTGCAGCAGTTGGACGGCGCGGGCACTCCCACCACGATCAATTTCGTCAACGCCGAAGCGATTGACTTGGGAAGCCTGGGAGCCGGTACGCAGTCGCATCCCAACACGGGCGACGGCGGCGCCGATCAACTGACGTTTAACGGTACGGGCGGCGACGATCTGATGACGTTGGCCGCTTCGGCTGGGGCCAGTTTAGGAACCGTGGATGGCGGCCGGGTCTGGGTCAACGACCAGGCAGTGGTCAGCTTTGACGACCTGGGCGACGGCAGCGACCTGTCGTTCAACGGCGGAACCGGCGACGACGATCTGTACGCCACGCACGTTTCGGCTTGGGAAATCGATGACGTGGCATTCAATGGCGGACCACCCACGGCCAGCGATTCATTCAGCCTGGTGGGAACATTGGGTGCCGACGACTTCGATTACACGGCCAGCGCCTCGAACGTGGCTCAGATCGACCTGACGTCAGGTGGTACGACCTCCAACTACATTTTGTCGAATGTCGAGTCGGCTGCGATTGATGCGTTGAACGACACGCCCAATCCGACCGATACGCTGGACGTCACCACGGCCAGTGCCACGATCACGCCGGGCGCCGATCCGGGCGCGGGCCGCGTCGATCCGGTGGACGCCAGCGGCAATGCCCTGCTCAGCCTGGACTACGCTCGCGTGGAAACGGCAGCCGTGACCGGCACGACGGCGGTCATTCAAGGTACGAATGAGAATGACACGATTACCGTGACGGCGGCCGGACTGGTCACCGTCACCAACTCGCTCGGCTTTTCCAATTCCGTCGATGTTTCGGCATTTGCGGCACTGGTGATCAACGCCAATGGCGGCGACGACTCGATTTCAATCGCCTCCAGTGGCCTGTTTGCCAACGGGATTACCGTCCTGGGCGGCGACAATGGAACGGGCAGCGATCTGGTAACCGTCGCCGATCCGAATGTGCTGATCGATCTCGCCAGCAACACGTTGACCAACGTGGTTGCCGGCACGATCACGCTCAGCGGCGTCGAAGATCTGGTGGCGAACGGTGCGGACGGCAGCGCTGAGGCGTTCGCAATTACCGGTTACGGAGCCGCGTCCGACATCCAGAGCATCGTGATTGACGGCGGCGATACCGGCAACGATGACGGCGATCTGCTCGATGTGACCCTGGCCGCCGGCGCACAAAGCGTGACCTTCCGTCCGACCAGCATCTCGTCGGCCGAATTGACCGGCGGCACGCAGCCGATCCACATCCAGGGCTTCAACAACGCGGCCGGCGGCGTCACCATCAATGCGGCGGCCAGCGTGGCCGAGCTGACGTTTATCGACAGTGCGGGTGACGACACGGTCACCGCGAACGACACGAGTGCCGTTACCAACGTTGGCGGCAACGACTGGGTGCCGGTCGACTGGGCCGGCGTCGATGCCTTGAACCTGGATGGACCGGGCAATGATGCCTTCACGGTCACTCCTGGCGCCATTCCGATCTTCGTCGACGGCGGCACACCCGTGGGTGCCGTGGGCGACACGATTACGATCAATGTTCCGGCCGGAGCCGGCGCCGTGACGGTGCATTCCGGTCCCGAGAGCGACGAAGGTGCCGTTACCTTCGCCAACGCCGGATTTGAAGTCGTCAGCTTTGACCATATTGAGCAATTAACGCTGAACAATGCCGGCGCCGTGACGGTCTGCGGTACGCACGATGCCGATCAGATCACGGTTCTGGGAACCGGCGCCGCGGCGGCTAACGTGTGGGTGAATTCCAGCGTTCCGCTGATCCTGAATGGGCTGACGTCGTTGGCCATCGATGCCAAGAGTGGCGACGACAACATCGACGTGGATGCGGGCGCCTTGGCTTTGGGGGCCGGCAACTTCACCGTTGATGGCGGCTCGCCGAATGCCGATGCCGACATCGTCACCGTGGTTGGGGCCACGCCGACTTGGGCCCCGACCAGTGCCAGCGGCGGACAGTTGACCGTCGATACGCAGCGGGTCGACATCAGCAATGTGGAGGGCGTGGTTTACGATGGGGAAAGCGCGAATGCCGTCCTGACCGTCCAGACGCCCGTCAGCGCCACCCCGACGATTACCACGCTGACTCCCAGTCTCGATGACGATTCCGGTTCGCTGCAGGTCGGATCGCTGGTCCCGTTCAGTTTCGAGGACCTGGGGTCGACCGGTTCAGTGGTGATGGACGACCTGGATGCCGCCGTCAATGACGTCTTCGTCTACAACGGCACCGACGGCAACGACCTGTTCACCGTCTCTAACGTGGCCGTGGTGTCGTTGAATACCCGGATCGCGGTGGACGTGGCGGGCGACGTGGCGGCCCTCACGCTCAATGGCTTGGACGGCGATGACACGTTCGACGTCAATGCGGGACACGGGATCGCCCAGATCACGCTGGCGGGCGGCAATCCGTCCGCTTCGGACACCGCGCGCCTGGTCGGCGACGGCTCGACCATCGACGTGAACCTGGGGGACACCACACCGAGCACCACCGGTGGCGGCCTGGGTACGGTTAACTTCACGAGCATCGAACATGCCCTGGTCGGCAACCTGGGCGGCGACATCGAAATCAACGGGACGCTCGGTCCGGACACCATCGAAGTCCAACCGGTCAACGCATTGTCCGCGACGGTTCAGGTCAACGGTTTCTCTCCGCTGGTCGTGACCGCCAACACGGGGCTGCTCACGATTGACGAGCCGAACGGCGGAAATGACTTGTTGCACGTCTCCGCAACGGCCGGCAATGATGCCGTCTCGGTCGACGAGAACGCGGTCACGGTCACCGGCATGAAGCCGATCAACTATAGCAACGCCAACATCGAAGCCCTGAACGTCGACGGCGTGGACGGCGACGATGACTTCACCGTGACCCCGTCGGCCAACACGCCGCCGATCTTCATTGCCGGCGGCAACCCGGTGGGGGTCGCGGGCGACACGTTGACCGTCGATGCGAGCGGGCTCGGTGTGACTCTCCATGCCGGTCCCGAAAGCGATGCGGGGGCCGTGGAAGTCACCGGGTTGGCTGCGGTCAGCTTCGACGAGATTGAAGGCGTCGTAATCGACAATGCCGGCGCGGCGATCATCTGCGGGACACACGGCGACGATCAGATCACGGTGCTCGGAACGGCTGCCAACGCGGCAACCGTCTGGGTGAACGGCAACGCGCCGATCGAACTCAACGGACTGACGTCATTGGAGATCGACGGTAAGAACGGTGACGATGACATCGACATCGATGCCAATCTGTTGGCTCTGGGTGATGGCAACTTCACGGTTTCGGGTGGTTCTCCCAGTGCCGATGAGGACGTGGTCACGCTGGTCGGAGCGGATCCGAGTTGGACACCGACCGGTCACGACGCAGGCCAGATGATGGTCGACCTGCAGCGCGTGGACGTTTCCAATGTCGAACGGGTCGTGTACGACGGCCAGGCCCAGAACGAGACGTTGACGGTCAACGCGCCCACGGCCGCGGTCGCCCGCTTTGTGCATACGCCTGGCAACGCTCCGGATGCCGGCCGGTTTGACATCACCGACATCGGGATGGACATGCGTGGGCTGGGAATCTCCTACCAGGATCTTGGTCTCCAGGGCCAGATTGATGTGGTCGGTACCGTGGCTGTGAACAACGTGCTGGTCGCCGTGGCCCGTGACTCGAACGATACGTTCAATGTCGTTGCCACGACGGGTGAGGTCGATCTGCACACAACGCTCGGCGACCACGTCGATCTGGTTCCGACGAACATCCTCGAACTGTACCTGGATGGCCTGCATGGTGACGACACCTTCAACGTGACCGGACCGCAGCCCTACTCCAACGGGATCACGCTGTCCGGCGGCGACCCGTCCGCTTCCGACATCGCCAACCTGACCGGCAACGGTTCCGACGTGGTCTACAACACCGGAACGTCGGTGCAGACGGTCAGCGGCGGCGGCCTGGGTACGCCGGGCGCGCCCTTGACCATCACCGGCATCGAAGAGGTCAACCTGGACGCACAGGCCGGCGACATTGATGTCAACGGGACCGCCGGCCCCGACGAGTTCCACGTCACACCCAACGGTGCCAACACCGCCGAGATCCTGGTGGACGGTGTCAATCAGGTGCTCAACACGGACAACACGGGCGATTTGACCATCGCCGAGGGCAATGCGGCCGACGGTGATCAGGTGACCGTGCACGGCCAGTCCGGTGACAACACCTTCGCAGTCAGCCGCGCCGCGACCACTGGCGTGCAGGTCGACGCGCTGAAGCCGGTTCTGGTGGCGGCCAACGCCGAGTCGCTTGTTGTGAACGGCAAATCCGGCTCTGACACGTTTAATGTGACCGGCGCCGGTGGCGTGTCGTTGACGGTTGACGGCGGAGACCCCACCGGGTTACCCGCAGTCGGGCTGGATACGCTGAACGTCACGATGGCGAATGGCGGGACGACGAACGTTGATCCCGGGGCCACGCCCGACGCCGGATTCGTGGTGGCACCTACGGCGAACGAAGATATCGCGTTCTATGGGCTGGAAATGCTGAACGTGACAGGTACGGGCGCCGACACGCTGGCCGTCAACGGCACGCATGGCAACGATCATATCACGGCCAACAACGACACCGTGTGGGTCAACGACCGTGCCCCCGTCGGATTCTCCGGATTTGCCACGTTGAGCTTGAACGGCCTCAATGGCGACGACACGTTGAGCGTCTCGCCGGCCACGTTTGCCCCGGCGGTGACCGCGATCTTTGTGGACGGCGGCCAGCCGACGGCCAGCGACGAGCTGATCGTCAATGGCACCGCAGGCAACGACACCATCTTCTTCACGCCGACCGATCCGGACGCCGGTTCGGTGGCGATCACCGGGTCGCCGACGGTGAATTTCACGACGACCGAGTCGGTCATCATCAACGCGGGTGCCAGCAGTGACGACGATGTGCTGAACATCAACGGGACCGCCGGCAATGATACGATCGTCTACACACCGGGCCCGACGGTTGATTCCGCGTCGGTGCGCGTCAATTCACTGGTTCCGATGAGCTTTGTGAACCTTGGTACCGGCGTCCCCTCGACGGTGAACGTCGACGGCTCGACAGGTACGGACGCCTTTGTCTACGAGGGCACCGTGGATGCGGACACCTATTCGGTTGCCGGCGTCGAGACGATTGTCCAGAACAGCCAGGTCGAGGTGAATACGTCGAATGTCGAGAGCTACACGTTGCAGGGCAACGGTGGCGATGACACGTTCAATATCACCCCGGTTACGGACGTCGACATTACGGTGCAGGGTGATGAGCCCGGCGATGGCAGCGATGTCTTGAACTACACGGCACAAGTTGGCCCGCAGCCCGTGACGTTGGACCTCGGTGACAGTCAGGTTCGCCAGGCCACCTACGGTGACGTCAACTACTCGGGCATTGAAACCATCAATGCGGACGCCAGCGGGAACACGCTGGAGCTGGAAGCGACCGACGGCGACGATCGCCTCGTTGTCAGCCCCGCGGGCGGAAATGCCGGTGTCGCTCAGAACAACGGCGCTTCGCCCCTGGTGAATTACTCGAATGTCAGCGCCAATACGCTGGTGGTCGACTTGCAGTCGGGCGACGACGAGTTGATTGTCAACGCGACGGTCAATAGCGATGCGGCGATCACCGTCGACGTACCGAATGAGCTGGTGAACACGGGCGCCAACGGCGGCATCGTCGACTTCTCGGCCGGGGCGCCGGACGCTCTGGCGGTCGATGGTCTGGCCGGCATTGACCAGTTCACGGTTACGCCTGGTTCGATTCCGGTCTTTGTCGACGGCGGTGATCCGATCGGCATGGGTGACGTCTTGAACCTGTTGCCTGCCGGAACGCCCACCTTCTCGCCCGGCCCGGAAGGGGACGAGGGTGGATTCGCGATCGCCGGTGCCGAGCCGGTCAGCTTCGATCACATCGAAGGCGTGACGGTCGACTTGGGCAACGTGCCGGCGCAGGACGCGGTCATCATGGGTGACGGGGCCGACAACGATATCACGGCCGTCGGCCATGCCGCAAATGCCAACGAAGTCGACGTTCAGGTCGACAACGGCCCGATCCAGACGTACACCAACGCGTTGGATCTGACGCTGCAAGGGAAGAACGGTGATGACGACATCACGATCGATATCAACAATCCGGCCCTCGGCGTGACCTTCAATGTGGAAGGCAATCTGCCGACCGCCGGCAGCGACGAACTGCGGGTGACCGGTGCCGATGGAGACGGTGCAGACGCCGTGAGCTGGACACCTTCGACCGGAGCACTGGTGGTCTTGGGCAACTCGATCAACGTTGATTCCGTAGAAACCCTGATTTACGACGGCGAATCGGACGGCGATTTGCTCACGGTGAATGGCACGGCGGGTGCCGAGACCTTCGAGCATCAGCCGGGACCGGCCGTCGATGCGGGTTTCGTTGGCATTCGGGTCGGTGGCGGAGAACAGCTCGGGTTGCATTATGAGAACGTCGGTGACGCCAGCACGGTGACCATTGCTGGTGCGGGTGGAGGCGATTCGTTGACGGCTCTCGGAACCGGAGATTCCGACAGCGTTGCGGTTGCCTTCTCGGCTACCGACGCCATCGATATCGATCTCACCAGCGCCTACGGCACTCATGTCGACCTGCTTACCACCGGCGTCGCCAGCTACGACATCGATACGTTGGAAGGCGACGATGACGTGACGGTTACCGGGCTCGTGGACGCCAGCGGTACCTTTGAACTGCATGGCGGTGGACCCGGCATCGGTAGTGATACGTTGCGGGTGAATGCCACGCCGGCCGGCGGGGCGGAGACGATCACAATCGCCCCGGACGCGGCCCAACCGGACGATCAAGATATTTCCGGCCTGGGTGCGGTGATCCACAGCACCGGGTTTGAACTGGTCCGCTTCGTCGGCGACGGGGCCGACGACACGCTGACGGTTGATCCGGGCAACGGCGACAACAGCCTGTTGGTCGAAGCCGCCCATCCGGGTCCCTGGGACCAGGTGACTTCGGACAGCTTGCCGCAGGTTGACTTCCTGGGTATGGAGAACTTTGTCGTCGACGCGGACGGGCAGGGCAGCGACGTGGTCACCTTCAAGACCTGGTTCCTGCAAGGGGCCGGCGCCGCGAATTACCTAATGACCGGTAACGCCGTTGATACGCTGGTGATTGAAGGTAGCGACGGTGCGAGCGACGCCTACACGGTGACTCAACCTGGTGGCGTCGCCGTAACGGATGCCAACGGACCCGGCGTGGTTGTCACCGAAACGACGGGTGCCCTCGGACACCTGGTGATCAATACGTTGGGCGGTGACGACAGCGTGACGGTCGACAATACGCTCGGGCTGATTGTGCCCCTGGTGACTTACGACGGCGGAACCGGCAGCGACAGTTTGACGGCCACCGGATCGTTCAACGTCGGAGCCGCGACCTACTCGCCCGGCCCCGACGTCACGGAAGGCCGGCTGACGCACGATACGCAGACCATCGATTTCGTGAACCTCGAGCCGGTAATCGATCTGACGATCGCCTCCACGCTGACGGTCAACGGAACCGGCGCCGCGAATTCGATCAACTACAGCCAGAGCCCGGTGAACGCCGCTTGGGGTCGAGTCAACGTTGACGGCTTCGAATATATCGACTTCGCCAATAAGGGCACGTTGGTGCTGAACGGGCACGCGGGCGACGATCAGATCCAGCTCAACAATGCCACGACCCCGACCGGTCTGGCCGCGATCGCCGTCAATGGCGGGGATCCGACGTCGGGCAGCGACACGGTGATTATCAGCGGTGTGGCGGGCGTCACGGACACCATCGATTTCGCGCCGACCACCGACGACGACGCCGTGGTGACGGGTGCCGGCCCGGTTCCGATTACGCTGGCGACGGTAGAAAACGCCGTGATCGACGGCCAGGGCGGTGGCGACAGTCTGACGTACACGTCGCCGGGCGGCCAGGAGTTGATCTCCTACACGCCGGGTGACTCCTACGACTCCGGCTCGATCACGGCACTCAACTTTGCCGGTCCGCTGATGCCGTTGGCGTTCTCGCACTTCGGCTTGCCGAACAACACGATCACGTTTGCCGACGCCGGCGGCGTGCGGGCTGACGCCCTGCAGTTGCGCGGCACGGACCTGGATGATACCTTCACCCTGACTTCCGGCGGCGTGGTGGACATCGATGGTGACGGATTTCGGCGGACGCTGCCCATCAATACGCCTGGTCTGACCGACCTGACCCTGTTGGGATTGGACGGCGACGACACGTTCAATATTCCCGGCAACCATCCCTTCCCGGGCTTTGGTGGGGCCCTGGCTCCGCCGCTGAAAGTGGAAGGGGGCAACCCGGACAGCGGCAGCGACGTGCTGAACTTCAACGGGTCGGGCGCTGGGGCCACGACCACCGATTTTGCGGCCCAGACCGTGACCGAGGCCGGTTTCACCCCGGTCGGGTATACCGGCATTGAGACGATTAACCTCGACGCAGGCGGGTTGGCGACGTCGGTCATCGGCACGGCGGCGGACGAGGACATGACGGTCACGGTGTTCGACGCGAATTCAGGCCAGGTCCAGCGTGGCTTGGCCGTGCAGCAGAATGGCCAGGTCTCCAGCGAGCTTCACGCGCCGCTGGTCAATTACTCGAACCTTGGTGGCAACGCGATCGACCTCGATCTCGGAGGCGGTGAAGATACGCTGATCGTTGTCGAGGGTGGGTTCATTGCACCCGGAGCAGCGCCGGCCGCATTCGATTCCGAACTGACGGTCAATATCCCGGCGGACACCGTCTCGATTGTCAACGATCCGGCGGGCGCGGCGACACCGGCAGGTACTGTGACGTGGGTGAATGACGCCGACCTGGCTTCCGTCGAAGTCTTCGGTCTGGAAGGTGACGACGAGTTCGACGTCACTCCCGGCGACGCCACCGTCTTCATCGACGGTGGTGACCCGATCGGACAGACGGCTGGCGACCTGATTAACATCATCGCCGGCGGCCAGGCAGTCGTGTTCGAGACCGGTCCCGAAAGTGATGAAGGCGGCTTCAACGTGGGCGCCCAAGAGTCTGTCAGCTTCGATCACATCGAGGCCCTGGGTGTCTTCAGTGCCGCCAAGGCGATCATTCTGGGGACCAATGACGACGACGAAATCAACGTCATCGCCCGCACCGCTCTGACCAACCCGGTCCAGTTTGCGGGTGCCGATGGAACCCAGGACTTCACGACGTCGGTCAACGCTTCGCCCGAAATCCTCTGGATCGACACGCCGCTGATCTTCATCGACGCCTTGAGCGGCGACGACGACATCACGGTCCGCACGCCGGCCCCGCCGGTTCCCGGACCGGGTTCCGCACAGTGGGATGTCGACGTCTACGTGGCCGGCGGCACGCCTTCGGCCCCAGCCACGGGCGACCGGTTGCGGGTCGAGACGCCTTACGAAGACAACAACGTTACGTACCAGCCGACCGGCCCGGATACCGGCATCATGTCGATCCTCAACGCAGGCGGCCTGACGCACTCGAATATTTACATCGGCCCGTGGGAGGTCGATTGCAGCCCGGCTCCCGACGATACGCTGCGGTCCTCGCCGGGCGGTGTCGAGCACCTGCATTATGACGGGATCAGCGCCGAGGGCGGATTCACCGTTCCCGATCCGATGAACCCGCCGAACCAAGACCCGGCGACGGCGTTCACCGATACGCTGACGATCTTGGGCAACGGCTTCTCCCAGGCGACGGCGAACGATCACTTCACGCACACGCCGGGTGGCGATCCGGACGCGGGCCGCGTGGATGTGGTTGATGCGACCAATGCCCAGTCGATGCTGGCGATCAACTACCACAACATCGGGCTGGGCGGCAGCGTGACGCTGGACGGGCAATCCGGCGTGGACCTGATGCGCGTGGTGGGAACCGGTCAGAACGACGTGATCGACGTCGCGGCGACCACCGGCACCGTGCAGATCACGCTCTCCAACGCCGCGCCGCGCGTGCCGGTTCTACAGACCAGCATCGAGACGCTGGTTCTGGACTCGCTGGCCGGCGACGACACGACGACCATCAACGAGCCGCAACCTTACTCGGCGATCGACGTCAATGGCGGCTCGCCGGATTCCGGCAGTGATGTGCTGACCGTGATCGGCGCGGCCGGCACGGCGGAAACCGTGTCGATTGTCCAGTCGGCGTCCAACGTCACCAACCAGACGATTTCTGGTTACGCGGCGTCGATCGATGTGAGCGGTACCGAGCGGATTCAGATCGCGGGCCAGTCGTCCGATCCCGATACGTTGAACGTCCTGTTGGGCGAGGGCAACAACACGGCACGCGTTGACCGGAGCGAGGAAGTCACCGGCATGAATGCCGATCAGATCACTTCCGACAGCTTGCCTGAAATCGCCTTCACCGGCCAGGCCAACTTCACGGTCACCGGCGGTGCCGGTGACGATGTGGTGACCTTTGCGACATGGTTCCTGGCGGGTGCCAACGGCGATTACCGCTTCGACGGCGGTGCCACCGACACACTGGTGATCGAAGGCGTCGACGGCGCGACGGCCGCGGGCGACGACAGCTTCACCGTCACCAACCCGGCCATGGGTGCCTTCCCGGTCGATCCGCCGGTCCAGGTGACCGACAACAACGGCACGGGTGCGGTGGTGACCGCAGTCAATACGTCGCTCGGCCGCTTGCAGTTGAATTCCCTGGGCGGTGATGACACGGTCCAGGTCAACGCCGACGGCTCGAGCGGTTCGGATATCACCGCCGTGCCGATCACCTTCGATGGCGGTGGCGGTTCGGACCTGTTGCAAGTCACCGGAAGCCCGACGACAGCGGTTGACACTACCACCTATTCGCCGGGTCCGGCCACGACCGAGGGCCGCCTGCTGTACGCCCCGGCCGCGTCATCGCCCATGACGATCGACTTCGTCAACCTCGAACCGGTTCATGACAACCTGGTCGCCGCCAACCTGGTGGTCAACGGCACGAATGCCGCGAACCAGATCAACTACTCGCAAGGCCCCGGCGGCGGCATCTTCGCCGGCAACACCGGCCTGGTTTCGGTCGATGGATTTGAAACCTACGAGTTCGAGAACAAGGGCACACTGACCCTGAACGGACTCGCCGGCAGCGACGAGATCAACCTGAACAACCCGATTACGCCTGCCGCCCTGACGACCATCACCGTCAACGGTGGCGATCCGACCAGCGGCAGCGACGTGCTGACGGTCAACGGGTTGCTCAACATGGATGACGCGATCTCGTTCACACCGACGGCAGGTACCGACAACGCGGGCAATGTGACCGGTGCCGGACCGGTGCCGGTCAACTTCGCCACCGTCGAGGCCCTGGTGATTGACGGGCAGCGAGGCGACGGGACCGCTCCCGAAGATGTTCTGACGACGAATCTGCCGGCGGGCGTGTCCAGCACGGTCACCCTGACACCGGGTTCGACCCCGGACTCGGGCCATGTGCAGGTCGATTCGCTGGTGCCGATGAGCTTCAACAACCTGGGAGCTTCCGGCGGCCGACTGTTGTTCACCGATCTCGGCGTAACCGCCGACACGCTGATCTACAACGGCTACGGCTTCGCCGACACCTTCACCGTGCCGTTCCCCGGTGCGGCGGATACCTCGATCGCCCTCAACGGTCAGATCGAAGTCGACACGACGAACATCGAGGATTACCAGCTCCGCGGTGGCGGTGGGGACGATCTGTTCAGCATCACCTCGCCTTCGTCGAGCATCATCACGATCACGGCGGAAGGTGGCGAGCCGGGTGCCAGCGACCAGGTTGACTTCTACGTCAATTCGGCCACCGCGGCACCGCGTACGGTCGCCGTCGAATACGACACCGCGACCGGCACGCCGCGTCCGGATCATCAGACGATCCAGCAGGACGCCTTGGGTGTGGTCACCTTGTTGGGAGTCGAGACGGCGAACGTCGAGGCTCCGAACCCGACCGGGGCAGCCGACAACCTGTATGTTGCCGGTACTCGCCATGACGACGTGATTACCTACACACCGCTCAGCACCAACGACGGCAATGTCACGGTGGAAGGCGAGAAGTTGGAAGTCAACTTCAACAACTTCCTCCAGGGCGAAGACCTGTTCACCATTACCGGTGGATCGGGCGGAATCGCTGACAAGGTTGTCTTCGTCGGCACGAACGGTCGGGACTTGATCGCCGTGGACACGGACACCTCCACACGCACCGTCGGCCTGGCACCGCTGCCCTTCACCTTCCCGGCGGCTCCGCTGCCCCTCTGGCAACCGGTCGTCCTGGACGACGGCGCCGCGATCGGCCTGCCGGCTGTCCCCGCCACGGTGACCGGCGGCAGTATCGAGACGGTGACGATTTCCGCCCGGGACGGCGACGACACGGTCCACTACGATCCGGCGGACGTGGTTTCGCCCGGTGCCCCGGATGGGCCGGGACTGTTCGTTAACGTCGATGGCGGTCAGCCGCAGGCCAGCGATGCCTTGGTGATTACGTCTCTGGTCGGTGGTGTGGCCAATCCCCTTTCGGCCGCCAACTTTGTCGTCATCAACCAGAGCCGGATTCCGGATGCCGGCAATGTGGTGATCTTCAATAACGCCGGTGGAACGCCGACACGTCGTCCCGGAGTGGCCTACACCAACGTCGAAGTCGTGTCGCCCAACTTCGGGTTGCCCGTCCTGCCGAATCCCGATCTCACCAACACGAACCTGTTGGTGCTGGGACCGGATAACTACGAGCAGAACGAAAATACGTTGCAGGCCGCGTTCCTCGGTTCGGGCGAGACGATCAACGTCGAGAACCTGGCGATCTTCCCCAACTTCAGCGAGCACCTGGGTGTGCCCGCGGATGTGGATTACTTCCGGGTGGTCGCCGAAAAGACGGGAACGTTGGACTTCCAGGTCTACTTCAACTCGTACGCCGCCACGCTGCTGCCGGGTGGCGGACAGTTGGCGGTGGACGTGCTGGACGCCCAGGGCAACGCCATTGCGGGAGCCACCACCGGCACCTTCAGCGGCAGCCTGACCCCGGCCGCTGCCGGCACGCCGGATGTCGCTCGGGCCCGGATTCCGGCTGTTCAAGGCCAGACCTACTACCTGCGGGTCTTCGGTGCGAATGCCGGGGCGAACACGCAGAACACGACGGTTGTCAACGGCTACGACATCACGATCGTCAACGAAGCCCCGCCGGTACCGTACGACATCGAACTCAACGACATCATCGAAGTCGGCACGACCGGTGCCGGTGCGACCACGGTCAGCATTCCGGCGACCACCGTGCCGGTCAACCCGGTCCTCGGGGCACCCACGGTCGCCCGGGATTATGTCGGCAAGACGATCGAGTACACAACCGGTGCAAACGCCGGCCGGCAGGCAGTGATTACCGGCTTTGCTGGTGGTGTTTTCACGGTCGGTGCCGGGTTGATTGCCAACCCGGCGGTGGGCGACGCGTTTATCGTTGAGAGCACTGACACCGGTCGCTCGCAGTTTGACGATGTCACGCGGGACAGTACGCCGATCATCACGTTCCGGCTGGACGACGACATCTTGTTGCGTGACCTGCCGGGTGCGTCCGCCGCCGGCAATCCTCCCGACGGTGCGATTCCGATTCCGCTCAATCCGCTGCAAACGGCGGCGCCGGGTGGCGCACCCGCGATCGCCAACGCCGGGTACCGCGTACCCGTCTTCATCGAAGGCAATCCGCAGCAGCCGGGCACCGCTCCGCAGACGCCGATCGGGTACGCTCGACCGCTGGCCGGAACGCCGGGCGTCTACATCTTCGACTTCGGAGTGGACGCCATCCCGGGAGCGGCCGCCCTGGTGCTGACCAATGGCAGCCACTTCATCAGTGCCAAGGTGGAGATCATCGATCCTTCGATCGACACCGTGCTGGCCAACGATTTGGCCTTTGGTGCCCGCAGCGAGTCACTGGAAATCGTTGTCGACACGGTCGCGCCGACGGTCTCCTTCGGCGATCCAGGTGTGCCCAACGCCGCTGTTCCGATCCCCGACGGCTTGCGTTCCTCGAGCGACTCGGCCGACCCGGCCCTGCCGGCGACGTCGATCGATCGGATCACCAACGACACGACGCCCACGTTCTGGGGTCAAGCCGAAGCGGATTCGATCGTTCGGGCGTACGTGGACATCACCAACAACGGTCTCACGCCGGACGACGTGTTGATCGGTCAGACGGTGGCCACGCCGTTGGATGGAACCAACCAGCATCCGTGGGGCGAATGGGAAATCACGTCGACGGTCGACATGAACGATCCGGCGAAGCTGGCCGCGTTAGGCCGCGACGGCGTCCGGAACATTCTGGTCACGGCCGAAGACGTTGCCGGAAACACGTCGGCGGCAATTCCGTTCGTGTTCTTCCTGGATACGGCAGGACCGACGATCTCCGCGCGGCCCTTCATCACGGGGACGCCGGGTTACAACCTGTTCGCCAACAAGCCCACGCCGGAGGCCCCTGGCCCCAGCCTGGCGCCAACCCCGGCGGTCACCAGCCTCACGATTCCCGTCTCGGATCTGCCGGCTCGGGTCGCGCCGTTTATCTACCAGGCGATCTCGACGGTGCCCTCGCCGGCCCCGTTTGCCCCGCCGTTTGTCGGCTTGCCGCTTGACGCGATCGTGTTGACAGGTGATGCCAACGGCGTGATTCCGATCTCCGCCATTCAGTACCAGCCGACCAACAACGGTCCCGGAATTGCGACCGGCAACATCTTGTTGTTCTTCGGTGGTGCCGGCGTGGACGGCATCTTTGGAACGGCTGACGATCTCGGCCGGTCGGCGGCACCGCTGCCCGGACCTGATGGAATCGCCGGAACGGTCGATGACGTCATTCCGCAACTGCCCGATGATCGCTACACGTTGACGATCGACGACAGCCTGATTGATCCGGCCGGCAACCATCTGGACGGCGAGAATAACTCGGTCGAGCCCAATGGTGGCGGTACGTTCCCGACGGGTGACGGACGCCCGGGCGGCGATTTCGTAGCCCGCTTTACGGTTGACTCGGTTGCCGAAATTGCGGTCGTGTCTGCGGGTACGGTCTGGGCCGACATCAACGGCAACTCGATTTACGATCCGAACAACCTCGACGCGGTCAATCGCGACTTCGTTTACTCGTTCGGCAATGGTTCGCCGACGGCCGGCAACCCGCCCGGTGGCAACGCCTTCACCAGCGATGATTTCGTCGCCGGTGACTGGAACGGCAACGGCTACGATGAACTGGCGGCCTACGGCAGCATTGGGACCGGAATTTCCGGGCCGTGGCGATGGTTGGTCGACACGAACGATAACGGGGCCCCCGGCCCGGCGTTCGGTAGTGTGCCGGCATCCGGCATCGTTGTCGATCCGGCCAACATCAACGGTCTGCCCGTGGCTGGTAACTTTGATGCGGGCCAGAATGCCCGGGACGAAGTCGCCGTCTTTACCGGCGGGTCGACCCCGACCTGGTGGTTCGATACAACCGGCAACTTCAATGTCGATACACCGCTCGTGACACCGACCCTGACCGGACATCCGGTCGTCGGCGACTTCGACGGGGACGGTTTCGACGATCTGGGTGCCTACACTGGCACGGGAGCCGGGACCGGCGGTACCGCGGTCTTCAACTTCCTGCTGACCAATGGCACGGCCCGCTCGTGGCTGGTCGGCGGAGCGACGGCGGCGACGATCATCTTCGACAGCATCAGCGGAGTCCGCGAGATTCCAGTCGTCCATGACATGGACGGCGATGGTATCGACGACGTCGGGTTGTGGATGCCCGATCGGGCCGGAACCAGCCCGGGTGAAGGTGCCGAGTGGTTCTTCCTGGTGTCGAACGACTTCTACGGTATCGACGATGCGGCCGGCAACGCGGACGGCGTCTTGGGTCGTCGTGCCAATGGCACCGTGGCCACCTTGAACCACGCCTTCTCGCCGGTTCCGCTGGGCAACGACATCTATGCTCAGTTCGGCGACGAATTCGCCCTGCCGATCGTGGGTAACTTCGATCCTCCGGCAGGTGGTGGCGGCGAAGGTGACGATACGCCTCCCGTCGGCGGCGATAACCCGCTGGACGTCAACAAGGACGGCTTTGTGACGCCGACCGACGTGCGGGTCGTCATCAATGACCTGAACGCCAACGGTGCCCGCACCGCCGAGCCGACGTTGCCCGGTGAGAAGAACCCGGACACGAACCGTGACTTCTTCATCTCGCCGTCAGACGCCTTGAGGATCATCAACTTCCTGAATGCTGATGTCTCCGCTCCGGCTCAGGACGGAGGCGAAGGGGAAGGTGTTGCCAGCGTCTTCCAGGTTGGTCTCGGCGGCCCATCTGGAACGTCGATCAATTATGCCGGCTGGAGTTACCAGCTTGGCACCAGCGACGAAGCGGCGACCGACACTGGCAAGGTGGTCAGTTCATCGAAGGCGGGGCAGGATGCCGAGGCCGACACGCTGTTGGTACCGGCCGTTCAACAATCCGGCCAGGGCGGTAGCCTGGCGGATACGGCTCGTAACGAACTGTTCGCATCGGCCGAGTTGGACGAAGATCTCTTCGATTCGCTCGCACACGACGTCTCCAATCGTCAATCGCGATCCGAACTGGACGATGTCTTCGGTGACCTTGGGTAGTTGTCAGACTTAGCTTGAATGACGACGACGCCCCGGAGGACCTCTCCGGGGCGTTGTGCGTTTGCGGCCGTTACAAGTGCGCGGATGCTTTGATGAAACCGTTCACGCTTTGTCAGTCAACGCGTTGAGGATGTGATCGCGGCTGTAGATTGAACGGCATTGGGGCCAGGTGATCATCGGCATGACGCAATGCGGCTGGGAAGCTCGCCCCCTCACCCCCGGCCCCTCTCCCCCAGACAAGCTGGGGGAGAGGGGAGCCAGTGCGTGCGCTGCTGCTGCATGAGGTAATTCCATGCTTTCGGACTCCATGCTTGCGGATTCCGCCCTTCCGTAGGCCATGCTTTGCATGACCTAAGCCCGAAGCATGCATCAGCCGTCGGGCGTTCGCCCCGGTTCCGATGATCGCCGAGCAAACCACCGATTGCGTTCCGGCGGGGATTCGCGGCGGCTTGGACAAGTTCACCACACATGACGCCGACACGGCGACGTACACTGAACGCTTGTTCGTCCAGGAACGGTCCCTGTCAACGTCCCGCGGCCCGCAGCGCGCCGGTCGTTCCCCCGATGAGATGATGAACCTCGGAGGTGGCTCGCACGACCAGGCACATTAGCGGTTGGTAATAGACGATGGTGCCCGGGCCGCCGTTCGTGTCCCAGAACTCGGGCGCGATCGTTCGTTCAATCAGGGCCACCAACGCGGGGCCGTAGTCGGGGATCGCGCGCCCGCCCCGCGCGCTGCCTTGAGCGAACACGCTGGCCGGGCCTCCCAGGGCCGCACCGGCCAGGTCCAAATGTCCAGCAGCGCCGGCAGCTGCCAAGGTTGCCGTCTGCAGGTCCTCGTCCGCTGGCACCGCCACATCTGCCGCGGCCGCCCCCCGCTGACGCTCGGAACGCGAGATGTACTTGTTGATCTCTGCCTTGATCCGCGTCAACCGGCTCCATAGCTTGTTCTTGTACGACGTCAGGGTCCGGCTCTGTTCGAGGCGCGGGTCGCGGCGAATCTCCTGGTAGAGTTCCGTCATCTCGAAAATCACCGTGGCCCGCTCTGCCGCTGATTTTGCCTGGCGTTCGCGGAGGAACAGCGAGCGCAGGTCGGCATTGATCTCGTGGAACTTACGCAGAGGCGGCTGTGCATTCGCGGCACCGTGCGCCGATTGGGCCGGATCCGCGGCAACCATCGAAAGCAGAATCAGACCGGCAACCATACGAGCATCTCCTTCTCCATGGCGATCGCGCCCCTGAGCATCGCCCCTGAGCATACTGCGGGGCATTCTAAGCCGCCGACGCAAGGGGCGACAAGCATTTCGCCCGGGGGGTGACCGGTTCTGTAAGGTCGCGGTCTTGGGCGGATGAAGGCCTATTCAGGTGGACTGTCGCAGCGTTCGAGGCGGTCGTAAATTCGACCTCCGATGCGATGGTCGCAGATCAACGTGGCCGCGAAGAGCCCCACCGCCGCCCCGCCCAGGGTGTCGCTCAGGTAGTGCGCCGACTCTGCCATGCGTTGCATGGCGGCCAGCACCGTCAGCGCGACAAACAGCACTCGGCCGTGGGGATACATCCAGGTCAGACCGACAGCAAAACCGGCCGCGGTTGCCGTATGTCCCGACGGAAAGGACTGCCAGGGATGATCCCAGTCGGCCAGGAAGAGAAACGGTAGCCAGGTGCCAAACGACTCCATGATCGGTTGGGAAAGGTCGAAGGCACTGGGGCGGGCGCGTGCGATCAGGCACTTGCCCAAATTTCCCATGATCCCGGCAATCAGCGGGCAGGCGGCCAGGCGCCAGAGGAAGCGGCGTCGAGCTCGATCGAGGACGAACACTGCTACGCAAATCAGGGCCACGCCGATCCCGTGCGAAAAGGCTTCGACCAGGTTCAAGCCTTTGCGGAGGTCGCCCGGTAGGCCGTGGTTTTCGCAGAGCCGGGCCAGCGGTCGATCAATGGCCAACGCAGGGACCGTCAGGAGGATCAAGGCAATCGCGATCCAGTAGCGTCGAGTGACTCGGAGTCGGTTTTCGGACGTAAGCATTGTGGCTGAAAATCGGGGCGGGGCGGCGGTTCAGGTCGGATTGCCTCGTGCGCCGCCAACCTATCAGGGTCGTCCAAAGTCGAAAAGGCGATTTTGCGTTGCAACCCGGTTGCCACGTTGGGGGGTGCAACCGCCCAATCTCCGCGCGGCTTGCCGGATTCTCTATCATGGGGCGTGCCCGGTGTATGCGCGGCAAGGCGGGGGGCGCCGTCGCCGCGGGTGAGCGGCGGGCAGATGTCGGCCATTTGCCGGTCGCTCATTGGAGTTGACGGCGTGTGGCCGTACATGTGTGAAGGTCGTTCGTTGAGGAGTCGGGTCGGATGAGCAATCGATTGTTTTGGGGAGACCTGCACAGTCATTGTTCGATCAGCTATGGCGAAGGCACCGTGGCTCAAGCCTTGGCTCGCGCCCGTGACCAGTTGGATTTCTGCTCCATCACGGGCCATGCGTTCTGGCCGGATATGCCACAGGACCGCGACCGCTACGCGGGCATCATCGACTATCACCGTGAGGGTTTCGCGCGGCTGGCAACGAACTGGGACCAGTTGATTGATGAGCAGCGAGACGCCAGCCAGCCCGGCCGATTTCTAGCCTTGCCGAGCTACGAATGGCACTCGCTGGAGTACGGCGACCATAACGTCTATGCTGCGGGGCCCGGCCTGGCGTTGACCGACGCGCCGAACCTCGCGGCACTCCGCGAAGTGGCCCGCGCCGCCCGAGGCATCATGATCCCGCATCATATCGGCTACGCTGCGGGCTACCGCGGTCTCGACTGGCAACATTTTGATGCCGCCTTGTCGCCCTTTGTCGAAATCTACTCGCTGCATGGCTGCTCGGAGAGCGAAGACGCTCCCTACCCGATGCTGCACGACATGGGGCCCCGCGACTGGAACAGTACGGCGACGGCCGGCTGGGCCGCCGGTCATCGGTTCGGCGTGATTGCTTCCAGCGACCATCACGGCGGCTATCCCGGTAGCCATGGCGATGGACGCGTTGGGGTTTGGGCTCGCGAGCTGACCCGTGAAGCGATCTGGGAAGCATTCCTGGCGCGCCGAGTCTATGCCGTCACGGGAGACAAGATTCAAGCCCGGCTTCGAGTGGACGGCGCCGAGATGGGCGCGGAAGTCCGTAGCAATCGACCGCAGATCACCGTCGACGTCCAGGGAAGTGATGCGGTGGACTATGTCGAACTACTCAAGAATGACCTGGTGTGGAAACGATTTTACCCACACCGAAGAACTGCTACGGAGCTCGAACCGCAATCGCGGCGGCGCTATCGATTGCGCGTGACCTGGGGCTGGGGCCAGAAGGATCGGCGGACGCCGTGGTCGTTCGAGTTACGGTTGTCCGACGGCCGCATCGTTTCGGTCGAGACCTGCTTTTCCGGTCAAGCCATCGTGGCACCGCAGGGCGTTGGCGGGCACGAGACGGGCGCCGATACCGACGATTTGCCCCACGCGGTCGTTGAACAACAGGCTCGCCAGCTGAACTGGCGATCGATGACCGCCGGGAATCCCTCGATGCGGCACGACACCACGCAAGCCGTCTCGCTGGAATTGGAGGCCAAGCTCTCGGACCAGGTGACGTTGGCGGTGAACGGACTGACGGTGCGTCGGTCGCTGGGAGAATTGCTTCGTCGGGGGCAGGTCCACTATCTGCGCGGTTGGCTCTCCGAAGCCGTTCGAATCGGTCCCCTGGTGCCGCTGGACGACTGCTGCGTGTTCGGCGAACTGGTTGACGACACGCCCGATCGACCCCAGACCGGCCTTGCACACGCCTCGTCCGCTCCTGCATTGCAGGCGGTTGAATCAGGGAATCACCACGCCGATCCCCTGACGGGCGCGAACCGGTACCGCATCCGGGTGCGACAGTTCAACGGACAATGGGCGTGGACCAGCCCGGTTTGGGTCGGCTCCTGAGGTCCCCGATATTTCGCGATGACGATGGGGCAAGCGTACCGTAGAGGAGACACACGGAATGGGAATTCGCCTTGGCGTTTTGGGGTTAACGCACGACCATATTTGGGACAACTTGCCCCACGCTCGTAGACATCCCGGGGCGACGATCGTATCCGTCGCCGACCCGCACCTTGCACTTCGCGAGCGGGCAACGCGCGAATACGGTTGCTCGGCCTACGAGGATGATGCGGAGATGCTGGCCGCCGAGTCGCTGGATGCGGTGCTCGTTTTCGGAGACAACGCAGCGGCGCCCGCGCGCGTCGAGCGGGCGGCGGCGCTCGGGCTGCACGCGATGGTCGAGAAACCGATGGCGGCTACGGAAGCCGGTGCCGAGCGGATGTTGGTGGCGGCCCGGCAGCACAACACGCGACTTATGGTTAACTGGCCTTTTGCCTGGTGGCCCCAAATGCAAGAGGCGATTGCCCAGGCGAAGCAAGGCACGGTCGGCAGGCTGTGGCAAGTCCGCTACCGGGCGGCGCACGCCGGACCTGCCGAATTGGGCTGTTCTGAGTACTTCTGTGACTGGCTGTTCGATCCGCTTCGGAATGGTCCGGGTGGCGCGTATATGGACTACTGCTGCTACGGCGCGCTGCTCGCCCAGGTGCTCTTGGGAAAACCAGAGACGGTCTGGGCCACTGCCGGCCAGTTGGTCAAAGCGGCCACCTGCCCGGTGCCGGATAACGGCATGCTGGTAATGCGGTATCCGGAGGGGATCGCGGTCTCTGAAGGGTCCTGGTCCCAGATCGGCAAGCTATCGGCTTACTTGACGTTGATCTACGGGACCCAGGGAACGCTGATGATCGAGCCTCGCACCGGCGGACGGTTGTTCGTCGCGACGTCGGAAGTGCCGGAAGGACGCGAACTGAAGGTCCCCAAGCCGGCGGTGGAAATGGCAGATCCGATCGCCCACTTTCTGCATGGAATTGCAAGCGGTGCGCCGTTCTGGGATCTGTGCGACCCGCAGGTCGGGCGCGATACGCAAGCGATCCTGCAGCGCGGTGCTGACTGCTTGTGAGTGGCGGTGCGGACCGCCCGGGTTTGGAGTTGTGACGGGTGGGGAGACCTTGCGGTCCCGGCGGGTGCGGGGTCAGAGACCCGCGCACAGCGAGCGCGATGCGGCGGGTGCGGAGTCAGAGACCCGCGCACAGCAAGCGCGATGCGGCGGGTGCGGGGTCAGAGACCCGCGCACAGCAAACGCGATGCGGCGAGTGCGGGGTCAGAGACCCGCGCACAGCGAGCGCGATGCGGAGGGTGCGGGGTCAGAGACCCGCGCACAGCAAACGCGATGCGGCGGGTGCGGGGTCAGAGACCCGCGCACAGCAAACGCGATGCGGCGGGTGCGGGGCAGAGACCCGCGCACAGCGAGGGGAGACCTTGCGGTCGGCGGTTTCGGCGGGGTCAGAGACCCGCGCCGAGCAAGGCGCGCCAGTTGTGCGCGCTTGACGGTGGGGTCAGACGAATGCTTGTGCTGCGGGGACGCCGCGGTCGGTGATCGGCACGGGGCGAACGCCATCATAGAGTTCGCGGGACGGATCAATACCCAGTGCGGTGTAGATGGTCGCGTGAAAATCGGGAATCGAAACCGGTGTGTCGACGATCTTCTCACCCAACTCGTCGGTCGTGCCGATTGCCTGGCCCGTCTTCAGCCCGCCACCGGCCAACACCATGCTGAACGCTTTGCTGTAGTGGCCGCGGCCGCCTCCGCCGTCAAACTGCGGTGGTCGCCCAAACTCCGTCGCCACCACGATCAAGGTCCGATCCAACCGCCCCCGTGCTTCCAGGTCGAGGATCAGCGCAGCGAGTGCCCGGTCCAACTGATCGATCATGATATGTTGGTTCAATTGCCCGTCGTTGTGCGTGTCCCAACCCGTTCCGTTGATGAAATTCAGGTTGAATGACACTTCGACGAAGCGCACCCCCGATTCGACGAGCCGCCGAGCCAGCAGGCAGCGTTGACCGAATTCGCCTCCGTACTGGGTTCTCAACGCGTCCGATTCGCTTTGCAGATCAAACACACTCATGAATTGCGGGCCCGCCAGCTTGAGGCCCGCGATACTGGTTTCGATATAGTCCTTGACCTTGGCCTCACCCGCGTGCTTCCGCAGGTAGTCTTGCTGCAGTCGGGCCAGCATCTGCTCGCGCCGCTGCTGTCGCACCACGGAAACGTCTGCCGGCCGTTTGAGGCCGGCGGGTCCTGACTCGGTTTCCGTCAGGTAGACATATCCGTCCTTCGCACCGAGAAACCCCGGTCCGCGGCTGGCACTGGGGTAGCCCATGACGACGTAGGCGGGAACGCCGTCGCCGCGCGCGCCAAGTTCGTGGGCGACGACCGAGCCGATCGAAGGGTAGACGGTCGTGCCTGTCGGTGGACGCCCCGTGTGAACGCGATTGACCGCCGCCGCATGCTCGTCAATCACGTCGTGATGCACGGAACGCATGAGAATCGTGCGGTCCAGGAGCGGTGCCATCCGCTGCAAGTGCTGACACACGCGAACACCGTTCACGCTGGTGGCGATCGAGTCATAATAGGACCCCGCCTGTTTGGCCTTAGCGTCGCCTTTCTGCTTGGGGTCCCAGGTGTCAATGTGACAGGCGCCACCCCCAAGCCAGATAAAGATACAACTATCGGCTTTAGCGGATAGTTTGCCTGCGGCCGACTCGGCGGCGGCAAGCGAGGTGCGTTGGTTGTCCGGGAGCAGGGTTCCACCGGCGGCGACCGCCGAGGCCGCGCCAACCTGCTGGAGAAACCGCCGACGAGAGGTAGGGTTGCTCATGAGCTCTTGAGGTGGGTTCGTGGAGTGATGACCAGTTCGCTTGCTAATCGGGACACAGCAGTTCATCGTGCGCCAAACGTTCGTTGCCAACCGGAGCGGACCGGGGATAGGCACGCTCCCTGTCTGGCGGTGGCTCTGACACGTTATGGAACGAAGGCGAATTCGGGTGAGTTCATCAGCGCCCAGACGACATCTTCCATACGCTGCCGCCAGTCTGCGTTGAGACGGCGCGTCGGCAGGTCACCGGCGAGAACGGACCGCTCCAACTCGTGTTTGAGCTTGGTTGCTTCGGCATTCAGGTGATTCGACCAGGAAACGGGATTGTAGACCGGCGGTGGGTGGGTGACCGGCTGGCCGGCGACGACGCGGGTCGCGTAGCCATCTGCCAGCAGTTCGATGAACGGTGCGGCTTCCTGATCGGTCGGCGGTCGTGAGAGGACTTGCAAGTAGACATCACGCACCAGGTTGTCGACGGTCTGCTCTTGCAAACATAATGCGGTGATCGCGTGATCGTCAGACAACGTGACGGCGCGACGCCCGATCACGCCGTTGGCGAGCGTCAACGGTTGCAGCATCGTCGCGTCATCGTTGCGGACCGAGATCGGGTTGGGACGAGAGTCGCGCCAGCCGTAGGCGGTCAGGAGATCGATCATGCTCTGCGCCATCGGCAGTGCCAGAGCGGGGCGGTCCCGTTCGTTGGAGAGTGACGTAAACTGCCAGGACCGTCGAGGCACGCCGAGATTCAAGAAGGTGCTCGACGGCCGACGGCCTTCGGGGTCCAGCGTGAGAGCTTCCGCGTTCATCCGCTTGCCGCTAATGACGAACAGCGAATCGACCAACTGCTCGGCCGACATCCGCCGCCTGGCCGGGGCCGCAAACGTCACCGGCAGGCTTTCGCTGGCGGAGACCGCCTGTGGTTGCCGTTGGTAGGCATGCGAATTCAAAATCAGCCGAGCGACATGCTTGAGATCGTAGTCATGGAGGACGAGCTGCCGCGCCAGGAAATCAAGTAGCGGCGAACTTGCTGCCGCTTGCGCATCGGACTCCCAATCGTCGATCGGTTCGACGAGACCGCGGCCCAGGTAGCGTTGCCAGAGGCGATTGACGATGACCTTGGCAAATCGCCGGTTGTGAGGGGACGTGATCCGGGCGGCCAACTGCTCGCGCTGATCCTGGCTGTTGGTGAGCAAGCCTTCGGGAAGCTCGGCGCCCAAATGCGAGAATGGCCAGGCAGGGTCGATCGTCTGGCCCGGCTTGAGTGAGATTTCGACCAGCGGGCGTCGGCCTCCTTCGCCCGTGGGGACGGTGCTGGTCTTGGGCAATTGGGTCGGCTTTCGTCCCAGCATCGCAGCCAGGTTGAAGAGCTGCTCCTGCTTGAACGGATGATAGGGCGCGTCGTGGCACCGCGCACAGGTCATGTCGAGCCCCAAGAAGGCCTGCGCCAGAACATGTGCTTTGGCGGCCATGGGGGCGTCGTTTTCAGTTGCCATCGCGAAGCCGGCCGGTCCGCCGGCATACTTGCTGCCCTCCATTAAGACCAGCTCCGTCACAAACTGGTCCATCGGCTTGTTATCCAGGAACGATTCGTAGATCCACCAGCGGAACGGCCCCGTGTTATTCAGCTTGGGCTTGAGGATCCCGGGGTTTTCAGCCAGCACGTCTTGCCAGTAGGCGACCCAGTGGTCGGCCCAGCGGGGGTCGTCCAGCAGCCGCTCGATCGCCGCGGCACGCCGTTCGCCGCGTGGTTGGGCGAGGAATCCTTCAACTTCCTCGCGGGATGGCACGACCCCGGCGATGTCGAGCGTGACGCGACGCAGGAATGCGGTATCACCGGCGTCGGGCGCCGGGCGGACGCCGCGTTGCGCCAGCGCTGCGTCGACGAACCGATCGACCGCCGTTCCCTCCGGTCGCGCGCCGATTGGCTGGGGCACGTCGAGCGGCGGCTGGGAACTGGCGACTTCCCGGGCCAGCTCGTGCCGGTAATTCCAATACTCCCGCCAGTCCTGGGAGGCCAGCCGTCGATGGCGGGCGTCCAGCTCGCGCATCTGCACCGCCAGCTCATCGCGGTACTTCTGCCAACCAGGCTCGTCAAGCCGCGGGGACATGCCGCCGCCCGCCGCCAGCAGGCGCATCGGTCCATCAGCGACGGCGATGCCGACCGACAATTGGCCCAATTCCAGGCGAACGCCGCTCCCCCCCACCACCGCGTCCAGACGAACGAGGTGCTCGCCTGCCGGCACATCCAATTTGACGATCTGCTCCTGCATCCCGGGCAACAGCATGTGAACGTCGGGGCGGCGCGAACGCTTTCTCGGCGGGACCTTTTCATGGCCGCTGGCGTTGCGGCTCATCTGCCCGGTTTGGGCGATCAGCTTGCCGTCCAGGTAGAGCCTGGCCGCCGTCTTATAACGGAGCAAGAAGTGCACGGGGGCGGATGCGTCGAGTCGCAGGCGGCTGCGAGCTCGGAGCATGAGCGTGTTCTGCCAGTCGCCACGGACGCCCCGTTCAAGATAGCGGTGCGGGACACGGGTCCAGCCGAAGCCTTGCTGCCCATAACGGAGCGTCGGGGCAGGCCGATGCAGCGACCACTGTTGACTGGCGGGCGTCTTGTCAAACAGCTCGACGAGCACCTGGTCCGTGGGCAGATCCTCAGCGGCCGCCAGTTCGGCATCCAGCGGATCGACGGCAGCCGCCCGGTACCGCGCGATAAGTCGTTCGGCGGGAAGCTCGCGACGGTAGATGGCGAGGTCGTCGATTCCTCCTTGGAATGAGGCGGCGGAACTTCCGCCCATTGATGATCCTATCCAGAGGTCGTCATCATCGACTACGGGAGCGGCCGTCGTTGCCCCGCCAATGTCCCAGCTGCCCGACGTCTCCTGACCGTCCACGTACCCCCGGATGCTCTGCGGCTTGCCGAAGGTGTATACGACGGCCACGTGGTGCCACATCCCATCGGGGGCGACACCCAGCGTCGAGTTCCAGCGGTGAAAGTTGTCACGCGTTCCGCTGCCCTGAGCTGCCTTGCTTCGAAACAGGAAGCTAAGCCGGCCGACACCCTGCTGGCCGCGGAGACGTAAGGCGAAATTCTGGTTGTCGCGTGCGAAGCCCTCATTCTGGGTCCGCCCTTTGCCGACGATGTACACCTGCTGATCCGCAACGATGGCCGCCGGATTGACCCAAGCTTCGATGGTGATCGAGTCTCCCAACCGGAAGTCCAAGACGCTGTCGTGCTGCGATTCTCCCCTGCTCCCGGCGATTCCGGCCCCCACCGGATCGGGCACACGGAGATAGGATCCACGGCCGTCGAGCGACAACGCACCGTTGGTGCCCGCGAATGATGGGTAGTGTGGTGGTCGAGGGCCGCCGCTGCCCGGTCGGCACGCACCAACCGCACGACCCTCCAGTGCGGCCAGCCGGCCGTCAATATCCAGGCTGTCGACGCCGTCCTCAAACGTCCAGACGACCGCCGGTTCGTCGGCCAGAATCTGCTCAAGGTTGGAAGGCAGCCGGTCCTGGGCTGCCGCGTTCCAGAGCGGCGACAACGCCAGCAGAAAAGTCAGAAGGCAGTCGCGGGGCGCGAGTCGTTGTGTTTGCATGAGGGCAATCAGGGCAGGTAAGGGAGGGGGAGGCCTGCGCATCGGCGCCGGTTCAACCCACAGAATACTTCAAAACTCGCGGCGCGGTCAAACCGTGGCTGCGGCTCGGCAAGGGGATAAATTCATTTATCGCTAAATGGACTTATCCCCTTTGGTGAGGCTAGACTGGGGGGCAAGGAGGCGGCAATTCTTTACCAACCAACCAACCAACCAACCAGCGGATCGATTTCTATGTTGGCCATCTTGCAAGCGTTCTTGGCTCTTGCGCTGTCGATGCTTTCGTTGTCAACCATCGCCACGGTGGCCGTGGAACTCGTCAATCGAGTGCTCCACTTTCGCGGCAATGATCTGAGACGGATGCTGCAGAGCTTCTATGAGACGGAGTTGCAGGAATTGGTCAACTCGCAGCTTGGTTTGACGGATCCCGACAAGATCGCCGAACAGCGCGACGCCGTCGTCAAGACGCTGATCAGCAATCCCTTGGTGCCGGCCCCGGGGCGGTGGCGGTCGAGTTGGATGAAGGATCTGACAAAGCTTTCCACGGCGGACATGATCAAGCTGCTGCCGAAGACGGCCGTCGGCCGGGCGCTGGCCGCGCGAAGCGCCGAAGAAGTTGACGCGCTGCTGGACAATGCAATTGTGCGCTACGAGCAGTACGGCGATGCGGCCAGTGACTTCTTTCGGCGGCGATCTCAGGTCGCTTCCATTATCGCCGGGATCGTGATCGCATTCATGCTGAACGTGGACGCCTTGCTGATGTTGCAGACGTACGCGGCCGACCCCGCTGCGCGCCAAGCGGTTCTCGCGCATACCGAGTCAATCATTGCAACCTGGGAACAGGTCAACGATGGGGAGGAACCGTCGCCAAGACGCGATGCGCCCGCCGGTGGTGACGTGGCGCAGACGAAGGACGGTCAGCAAGGTGCCCCTGGTGGCGGTGGCGACGATGCCGGTGGTGACGGCAACGGGGCGAGTCAGCTCCAGCCAGGCGAGGAGGAGTTGAAACAGATGCGGGCACTCGTCGACGACCTGCGAACGTACGTGGGCGTGCCCCTGGGGTATCACGAGTCGCTGCCGCCGCGAAGTTTTCTGCGGCCGTCTCAGCGGACGTCATCGACGACTGCCGGGCAGCCACCGGGGGCGAGCTTGCTGCAATTCGGTTACTGGTTCATCCGAGTTCTGGCATCGGGGCTCTTGATCGGCTTGGGTGGACCGTTCTGGTTCAACGCAGTGAAGACGTTGATGAGCCTGGTGGGAGAACGTGCACTTGGAACGCCCGGGAACCCATCGCAACCAGCGGCAACCCCGGCGCCGGGTGGGGCAACCGCGGCGGCCAATGCCAACGCTGAACTCAAGGCTTCATTCAACAAACTGCAGCAGGCCGAGCAGATCCTGGGATCGCCGAGCCCACCGCAACCGCCATCGGCCGGCGAGTAACCCGATTCAGTTCTCGACGGCACGAGGTAGCGTGGCATGGAGGCCGTCCAGAACGATCGTCGTCGCGTCGCCCTCGTAACCAGGCAGGTTCTCTTGTGGCGCATCCAGGATGCAGCCGAAGACCAGGACGCGATCCTGGGGTTGGTAGTCGGACGACGGATCATTGAGACTGACGATCTGCACGACCTGCTTGTTGGGCATGGCCAATGACGTTGTGTAGTACGGTTCCGCGAATTGAACCGCCTCGATGGTTCCGTAGACAACGACCCCGTTGTGCGGACGATTGATCTTCATCCAGTTGGGCGCCACTTTCCCGATCAAGGCGAGCTTCTCTTCGTCGTTGCCGACTTCCAAGGCAAACTTACCGACATCGTTGACCTGTGCCGGCACTTGGCGTTGATCGACAAAGGTGATCGCTTCGCCGAGTCCAGCCAGGTTGAGGTAGAAGTCCTTGGCAAGCGCCCGGTCGTTCGCATCGGTGGCACTGTCCATGGCGGTACTGGCGCTGACCGCCCCGGTCAGTCGCGTCGAGAGTTGGTCGGGGGAGATCGACGGCGCGTTTCGCACCGAGACGATCGTCTGGTCACCGCCGGCGGAATCCTCAGCGGCTGCCGTCGAATCGTCGGTCGTTGCGGTACCTGCGCCCGTTCCCGAGTCCGCGGCAGCCGTCGGCGCGACCGCATCCTGACTTGCATCCGCCGTCGCGGCGGGGTCTGGCGAATCACCGCCACTCGGGGTGGCCGTCCCGGCGCCTGGGGCGTCTGGGGCGTCGGTGGTGGTCGGGAACGATGGGAGGTTCACCATGGGGACTTCAATCGCCGGCTTGCTGGTGAACAAGTCGTCCTCTGCTTCGGTGGGGAAAGGAGTGAGTGCGTCGTCGCCGCCCGCGTCGCTCGCCAGATCGGCCGTCTCTTGATCCGTGACGGTCGCGGACGCGTCGCCGGCCGGACCGACACTTTGATTCGCAACGCTGTCGACGCTCGGTTGTCCCGCATCGCGATTCCGTTGCTTGCGGCCGTTCACTTGCTCGGCTTGCGGTGCGTTGGGGTCGAACATCCCATCAAAGGAGGATGACGGCAATTCACCGTCCTGGTCCTGACCGAACGTTCCAAAATCGACTAAGCGGCCACCGGCCGCGGCGGGTTGCGCGGCGGGAACCTGGCTCTGGTCCGCGACCGACGGGGCCCGGAAACGCGGACTGACAATGAACGATGCGAACCCGGGGATCTTCGGACCCAGTTCAAATGGATCCCGCTTCCAGTCGCCCGGCAGCCACCAGAGGATCAGCTGGGCGATGGTCAGCCCAACGACGCCGCCGCCGACGACTTTGATCATTTCCTTGACCGCGCTCTTCTGAGGCCGTTGTGCTCGAGCGCGGCGGGCCGCGGTGGCGCTCGATCCGCCGGAAGCCGAGCCGCTTTCGAAGGCGAATTCGGGGGCCGCCGCCGGCGTGTCGCTCGGTGCCTCAAACGTAAACTCGGGAACCGTCGAATCCTCTGCAGCGATGGCTGCGTCGTCGTCGTCCGATGGTGGTCCGTCAAGCAGTCCTTGCTCGTCGAGCGATGCTTGCTCGGTGTCCGGTGCGGCCAGCGGTCCTGACGAATCTGCGGTCGCGGCGGCTGCCGGGTCATCGATGACGACGAGCAGCGGGGCGAGCTGGTCGAGGGCCTCTGCCAATTCAAACTCTTCGACGCACAGGGGACACTGTACGCGGGCTTGCGAACTGGCTGCGGCTGGGACCCGAACCTTCTCGTCGCACAAAGGACAATTCACCGTCGTCATTGGATTCTCCGCGGTCAGTTGATGACACGATCGTCGTGTAGTGTAGCAATGGGGAAGCCCGCGTGCCTAGTGTTTTGTCGCGTCCCGGCTTATGGGGAGGCGAAAACGAAAGTGGCCCTCGGTGTTCAATTGAACGGCTGGTCCGTTCCGGCGAGCTTGGGGCGGATACCCTTTCGCCGGCACGCCAATGGATTGCTTTGGCGGCGGGACGTTGACTGGCGACAGCGTCCATCAATCCAGGCCATAGAGGGGCAGGTACTTCGCCCGCAGTTGGCTGAGGAGCGCTTCGTGGCCCAGGGGGAGGCCGGTGACCGATTCGACCAGTTCGCGGGCGGAGTAGCATTGGCCCGGCCGGTGGATCTGTTCGCGCAACCAGTCCAGCAGCGTGCCGAAGTCGCCCTCCGCAAACCGGTCGTCGAGTCCCCCCAGTTGGTTTTCGGCGGCTGCGAAGAATTGAGCCGCGTAGAGATTGCCGAGCGAGTACGTGGGGAAATATCCGATCAGTCCAGCGCCCCAGTGGACGTCCTGGAGAACGCCGTCGGCGTCGTCGGGCGGCTCGATGCCCAGGTAGTGCCGGTACTTTTCCCGCCAGGCGCCGGGCAGGTCGGCAACCGTCAGCGTGTTGTTGATCAACGCCTGCTCGAGCTCGAAGCGAATGATGATGTGCAGATTATAGGTCGCCTCGTCGGCCTCGACGCGGATCAGCGAGGGACGCACGTCGTTGATCGCAAAGTAAAAATCTTCCCGCGGGACCGAACCGAGGGCGGCTGGGAAGGCGGCTTGTGCCTGGGGATAAAAGTGTCGCCAGAACGCATGGCTGCGACCGACCAGATTTTCCCACATTCGCGACTGGGATTCGTGAATTCCCAGCGAAATGTAGGTTCCGGGTGGAAGGCCGTATTGGTCTGAGCGGAGACCTTGATCGTAGATCCCATGGCCGGCCTCGTGGAGAATTCCGAAGAAGGCGGTTGAGAAGAAGTGCTCGTCATAGCGGGTCGTGATGCGGCAATCGTCAGGGCCCATTTCGGCGCAGAAGGGATGGTCCGTTACATCCAGCCGACCACGTTCGAAGTCGAATCCGATTGCTGCGGCGGCCGCTTTGCCGAGCCTCTCCTGGTCGGCAATGTTGAACTTGCGCCGGAGGATGCCGAGATCGGGACGGCGGGGGCTGTCGGCGATTGTCGCGACCAGAGGGACCAGTTCCTGGCGTAGTTCTTCCAACACGGTTGCCACGTTGGCCGTCGTTTCCCCCGGCTCGTAGTCGTCCAGCAGGGCGTCATACGGTGCGTCGAGATAACCGACCGCTTCGGCCTGTTCCCGTTTCAGTTTGATGATCTCTTGCAGCGGGCCGGCGAACGCAGAAAAATCGCCGTTCTTTCTGGCCGCCGCCCAGGTCTGCTGCCCCAGGATGGAGGCGCGGCTGATCGCCTCGACCAGCGACTGTGGCACTTTCGTCAACTTGTCATAGTCACGCTGCATCAGGCGAACGGTGGCACCGGCATCCGAGTGGGGATCGAGGTCCGCCTGAGCCGCCTGCAGGTCGCTCAGCCATTCACCAATCCGGGGGTCGGTACGGCGGGCGTGGACCTGGCCGGAGAGGTATGTCACCTGCTCGGCCCGATACGTTCCGGCCGCGGCGGGTAACAGCGTCCGTTCGTCCCATTGGAGGAGTTCGGCAACGGAATTCAGTAGCGCCGTCTCGCGAGCATGCTGCGTGAGCTGGTCGAAGCAGGGGTTCATGGGGGGCAACTCGCGAATGCTAAATCGTCGAACCGTTATTCAAAGCCGAGGCTGCTCTCGATGTCCCGAGCCTCCCGGCTGAGTCCCAGTTTTTCACTTTCGGCCGGCGGAAGTTGCAAGGCCTGGCTCCAATCGGGAAGGAAAGAAGCTTCGTGCTCCTGCGTGCCGTGCATGGCAGCGCAACCGCCGCACGTTCCTATTATGGCGGCCAGGAAGAGTGAGGACAGGCCCAGGAATGGCTGCTGTGGTGTGTGCATGTTCGTCGTCGCCTGCAGGAGGGAGAAGTGTCGTTGATGGTTGACGTCAGATTCGAGCTTGGGCGGTGGCTGGAACGGGTGGCGGCTGGTCGGCATCGTCGAGGAGGTGATCCCTGCGGATTCGGTCAGAAAATTACACCGCCCCGGATCATGGCGGTGTCTTCCGCGGTTAGATCCGGCAGGCCGGACGCGAATTCGATGACCCGACCCCACACGTAACCGGCTTCCAGGCGAATGCCTGCACCCCCGTTGAATTTGCGTTCGATTCCCAGGTAAGCGCGGTAGTCGCGCAAGGTGATGATGTCTGGCGTGGCCGGAGCAAGCTCGACTGCGTAACTGTTCCCACCGAACTCGGCCCCCACATAGACCCAGTCTTCGTGCCGTGCCCCGCGCCGAATCAGGCGAGCCAGCTTGGGACGCGGAAAAATCAGTTCATACTTCTGGCAGTGATCCGGCTTCCAGATCAGACCACCGGCCGGCAAGGTCAGTGCGTCCTGGCGGCCCAGGTAGAGCATCCCGGCGATCAGTTCCAGCTTCCCCGGAATCCAGTCGTAACGGACCAGGCCTTTGCCGGTGATACGGAACGCATCGGTGCTTTCTTGGAAGTCGCTGAAGACGCCGGGGGCGACGCCGACGATCGCCGTCCAACGCGAATTGAAGCGGGGCACCCAGGTGAAATCGAAGTACGCTTCGTAGAGGCGAGGCGGCAGGTCGACGCCGTCTGGGCCGGAAAGGAATCGCGTGTAGAACGTGGGGCCCAGCAAAAGGGGCCATTCGCGTTTCGGAAGCGGGACGGCGAAGGTCGCTTTCAGATCGACTTCCGTAATGCCGTAATCGCTCGGCTGGCTGTTCCGGTCGATCCAGGTGCCGGTCAGCGCGAGCGATTGGAAAAAGCCGTCTTTGTGCTCGGTCAGTCCGCCGTCGTGACTGCCGAGCGGATCGTTCGTCAAGTTCTCATCCGGCCAGGTTGCGATGCCGGATGGCGGTATTGCGTTCGCTGGAAATACAAACGTTGATTCGCCGGGCGTGGCTCCAAACTCGTAAGGAAGAACCGACTCGGCTTCGACCGGTGCCGCGCCGTGTTGGAAGGGCTCGTGCAAGAGCGAATCAGGGGTCGAGAATCGGGAATTTGTCGCATTCGGCGCTGTGGCCGGAGCGGGAAGCTGCCTGGCTGAGACGGCTTCCGGGGCGGGCGACCGGGGCAGCCGCGGCGCCGCGACCGGTTCGGCGGCGGGCGTCTCGCCGAGCGTCGCGGTGACAGGCTGGGGGCCCCCTTGCCGGTCCGGGTCGGCCCGTGCCTCCGCCGGCGGGAAGCCAACTGGAGGAAGCGGTGTCGGTTCCAGTCCGTCGGGGCCCGCAACGGTGGGGAGGAAGTAGTCGGCGGTCGGATCGGGACCACGATAGCGGAGCGGCGGGTTCTCAAACGGGGCAACCGTGCCGGTTTGTGCTCGGCCCGTCACCGCCACGCATGCCAGCAATGCCAGCACAAGACCCTTGCGGGCAACCGAGTGGTTTTGGGTGGTGAACGGTTGTTTCACGATCTCGGGCTCACTCGCAGCGAATTAAAACGCGATGCCGGCGCGTAACATCAGGGTGTCCTTGAGTTGCCGCTCGTTAATGGGCGGGGCATAGAGGGGCGAAGGCGTGGCGAAGACGATTTCGCGGTCGAAGACATACGCGAGCTCGATGAATCCGCGGGCGCCGCGATGGCCGGTCCATTCCACGCCGCCACCGACGCGGATGTCGTTGATATCGACCCGCTTGTCGCCGGGAATACCCCGTTCAATCGTCCATGAACCGCCGCCGTACTCGCCCATCAAGTACCACCACACATCCGTGTTCCCCATCGTCGTCAAGTACTGGGCCAATTTTGGCTTGGGGAAAAAGATGTCGAAACGGGTCTTCGGGTTCGGCGTCCAGAGCACGCCGAAGGCCGGCAGCATTTTGATCGAATAGCGATCCAGGTAGTTGATGCCACCCTTGAGCGTCATGGTGGGTGTGAGTGCCGCGACGAAGACGCCCGTTCCATAGAAACGCCAACTGTCCGTGACGAAGGTGTCGTAGTCGGAAAACCCGCCAAAGGAAAAGTCGATGTCGCCGCCGAATGTGGGGGTGATCATCGGCTGCCAGCGCAGGTTCAGGAAGGCACTGTAGGCTTTCGAGGGCAAGCCGGTCCCATCGTTAACGAGGGCCGGGTTCACATTCACCGGACCGCTCCAGTAGTGGCCGATGAAGGTCGGCGAGACATGGAGTGGACGATTGGTCCAGAGGAAATTGGGGAGATTCAGCGTGGTCGCCAGCTCGATGTCGTTCGACTGCATTTTGTCCTGTGCCGACTCGCCGGCCAGAAACGTGTATCGCAATCGCGTGTCCTGAAACAGCCGCAGGTACTCAGAGGCTTCGGGAGGCATCGCCAGGCCGTTCGGGAACATCACCGGCTGCTGCCCTGGAACCCCGCTCATCGTCGGTGTATTGGGGCTCGGGTAGACCGGGAATGTCGGTGCGGTGGCGGGCGTCGTGGCGGCGTTCCAAGAGGGGACGCCCCAGTTCGGCGGCGTCGTCGTGCCGTATGGAGTCGTGGGCGCACCGGAAAGGGTTGGCGGCACCGATGCCGCCGGAGGGCCGGTTGCATACGGATCGAATCCCGGTGCGCCAAGGCTAACCGAGGTGCCTGAGCCGGCGGTCGCTGCTGCCGGCGATCCACCCAGTTGCGGAACGGGCACCAGCGTTGCGTCACCGGCGGCCAAACCTGCCTGGTAGACCGTGTGGACCGTGGGGCGACTCTCCTGGGCGTTTCCAACGGTCGCGCACACCGCGATCGCGCTGGCGGTCAGGAAGAGCTGGCGGATTGAGCGGGTAGGTCTGGCCAACAAGGGGCTCAATGTCGGGCTGAGTGAGTCGGAAGGTTCCACTGCCAACCTGTCGCAGTGAATACGCGAGGCGGTAATTAGCAAATGGGACCCGGCACGGTCAAGATCGATCGCGCCAATCGCGGCCGTATTGGGTGTGGTTGCGGCGCTTACGGTCGTCTGGGTGGGTGACGCGGCTGGCGTGTCACGTTGGTGGGGCGTAGCGAGGCGGCAGGACGACCGGCAACGGGGGCAGGCCGCCATGTTGGGCAGGCTGACCTGGTCGACAACCTGACCCGCCGCCTTCCGTTCGGCATGCCGTCAGCCGGCGCCGGGTACGTCGCCCGCCGCGTCGCAATGCACGGTACGACCCCGCGATGGAGCGGCGATACCACGATGAACGCGCGACCTCTGCGGTGGAATGGCGGAGCCATGGGTGATACCATGGCCTTTCTGTTTTTTCTTCTCTTTTTCTTTATCTGTTTTTCATTTCTTCTTTTCTCGCAGAGGTTGTCGACATGCGAAGACGAAAATCGGGATTTACCCTGGTCGAGTTGCTGGTTGTGATTGCGATTATCGGAATTCTGGTGGCCCTGTTGCTGCCGGCGGTGCAGTCTGCGCGTGAAGCGGCGCGGCGTCTGCAGTGCACGAACCATCTCAAGCAGATTGGGTTGGCGATGCACAACCACCATGACACGTACAAGATCCTGCCGTCCGGTGGCCGTCACTGGGCCGACTTTCCGACCTACACCTTGGACAACTTCGGCGGTTCGCCGGAGATCGCCCCGCTGCAGGATAACGGTTGGATGTTCCAGATTTTGCCGTTCCTGGAGCAGGGCGCCGTGCATGACGGCGGAAATCAGACGGGGATTGCGCGTGTGCATTTTGTCTTGCAACAGGCGATCCCCGGGTACTATTGTCCGAGCCGACGGGCGCCGGTTGCCGACACCACGGGCAGCGCGCCCCAGTATCGCTACCGTAACCGCACGGTGGCGCGGATGAGCGGAAAGTTGGGAAAGAACGACTACGCGGCGTGTTGTGTCAACACCAACTGGGATGCACTTGCTCAATTGCCGCAGTTTGGCAGCACGGCGGACGTGGTGAATGCCGGGTTTGCCAACATGCCCTGGGACACCGACGGGGCGATCATCCGTACCGATCGTTGGTCGAACAGCAGTACGCGCCGCGAGACCATCTCATTCGCAACACTGGCCCTTGATGGGACGTCCAATACGCTGGTGGTTTCGGAAAAGCGGTTCTCCCGTTTGCACATCGGAACGAACCCCGGTTATGACAACGAGGGTTGGGCGTGTGGTTGGGATTGGGATGTGATGCGACGCGGTGACTTGAATCCGCTTCCGGACCGAAAGGACGCCGGCAACCCGGGATCCCTCTTCGGGTCTTCACACCCGGGTGGCGTGAATGCCGTGTTTGGAGACGGGGCAGTGCACTTCATTCCGTACACGGTGGACCGGGAGGTCTTCGCACGCATGTGCCATCGGCTCGACGGCGGTCCGTTTACTTTCCCGCAGTAGGCCGCTCGGCTCGGCGTTCGGAAATATCCTTGTCACTTCAACCGGAAACGGGATGAATTATTATGCGTTGCTCATGTGTTTCGTGGTGGGGGCTGCTCCTGTTGATTGGGATGGCGGTGGGGTGCGGCGGCGGTGAACAGCTTGTCACCGTGGCAGGCCAGGTCGTTGACGGTGGAGAGCCGGTGGTGATCGAACCGTATGAAGAAGGCGGTTCGTGTGTCGAGCTGGAATTTATCCCGCTCGACGAGAATGGATCGCCGAAGGCGGATGCGCCGGCCTACTACATCTACGTCGCGGAAGACTCGACGTTTGTCGTGGACGGCTTTGACGGCAGCGGGATCCCGATCGGAAAATACAAGGTCGCCGCCTACCTCCGAGGAGAAACCGACGATGAGAACAACGACATCTGGCGGGGGAAGTTCGGTCCAGATAAGACGCCGTTCGTCGTTGAGGCAGACGGCGCGGAGGACGTGGTGATCGACATTTCCCAGCAACCGGCCGGATAGGCCGGTGAACGTCGCTGTTCGCGCGCGCTGCCGGTGTTCCATTGTGCGGTCCGGCTTCTTGTCTGGTCCTGCCGCGCGGTAGGCGCATGGTGTTCGCGCGGTCACTGGTGGTGGAATGTCGCCGGATGGAATGCCGGCGCCTGGGAGTGCCGGCCATGTGGTCGGGCACACCGCCTGGCCGGCTCCAGATAAGGATGGGGATACTTGATGAGAATGCTGTTCAGTCTGCTGATGCTCGTTGTCCTGCCGGCGGCCGGTTGTTCGTCCAACTCGCCCGCTGGAAACGGTCAGGAACCCCGATATGACGCCAAGGGAAACCCGGTCGGATTGAAGATCAACCGCGATGACGAGGCCCAGCGTCATGTCGCCGTGGCGATTCACGATGGCCGAGCCGCCATCTCCGCTGACAATGCCAGTGTGACCTTTACCTTGTCGACCGCAGGTGGCGAGCAAGTCAGGGGCGGTTTCGCGGAGTTTACGGGAGAACTGACCGTCAATTCCCGTGAAAAGTCGATTCGCGCCTTGTCGCTCACCGTCTTCACCGACTCCCTGTGGGGGGACGAGTTGGAGTTGGCCGAGCGGTTCGGCGCGGAGAACGGATTGAACGTGAGCGAGCACGCGACCTTGGATTTCAGGTTGAACGAGGTCCACCGCGAGTCCAGCGAACCGAACCGATGCGAACTCGGCGGTGAACTCCGCCTCCGGGGGGAGACCCGCGAGATCGCTCTGCCGGTGGAGGTGACTCGATTTTCACATTTGCTCGAACTGAACGGGACGTGCGAGGTCGACCTGGCGGAGTATGGCCTGGAACTCGAGTCTTCAGGCCTGGGATCGAGGCTGGCATTGCGGCTGGAAGTCGGCGTGATCACCAGGCCCGTGACGGTTTCTCGGAGGCCGCCGGCGGATGCCGAGCCGGCGGCGCGTGACGACTAGCCGGCAAACCGTTCCCGAAGGTTTTGCCGCCCGCCGGCCAATCGGGAACTCCCGTCCAGCCTGGGCGAACCCAAGGCACTTGCCGGCGCTCGTCGGTGTTCGCCCCGGAACGCGCTTCTGCACCTGCGCGAGCCGCCCGACGCCCCTTGACCACTGGTCGGCTGCGACTAATGATGGCAGCAAATGGCCGATCTCTCGGCCTGACCTACCAGGGAGTTGCGCGATGCAGCGAAGCATGACGACACACATGGTATTGGGAGTGATGGTCTGCGGACTGATGGGGTCCGTGGTCGCGACCTGTTCGGCGCAGGTCAGTGGCGAGGCGTTGCTGGGCGAGCCCTATGGCGTTGCGCGGTTGAGCATTCCCATCCAAGGAACGGAATTGGCGAGCAGCGTGGCGGTGGAAGATGCCGATGGTCGCTTGCTTTACCCGGCGCTCCGCAGCGGGCCGGTTGCCCAGTTGCTGTCCGGGTTGTTGGGGGCTGACCCGGCGGCGATGCCGGGCATGATGCAGGTATCCTTTCTGTTTACCGGATCGGCGCCCTTGGAGGTGACGGTGTACACGCCGGCGCCGCGGCGCTTTGTGTTGAAACCGACAACCCGACCGCAGCGGTTGTATGACCGCGCCTTGCAACGTTGGTGGCGCGACTATCACGCCGTGGCGCGGGAGCAGGAGCAGGTCGGCGACTACCCACCGCTGGTCCATACCTACCTGACGACCATGTTATCGCAGCGGCTGCGGCTGTCTCCGCCGCTGCTCAGCCGCGTCCCCGAATCGTCCGATTCCGAACTTCAAGACACGATGCAGTTGGTGTTCGGCGCCGAAAAACTTCGCCGCGCGATTCTCCGCGACACGTTGCTCGGTGTCGGACTGAGCGAGGTTGCGGATCGCGACCTACCCGCGCCGATTGCCTGGCAGCCGCTCGAATTGGCCCCCGCGCCGCGGGACGTGGAGATCGAACCGATCGCTTTTCATGTTCCCCGGGAGTGTTTCTACGTCCGTTTTGGCAATTTCACGAACTACCTCTGGTTGTCCGGGTTGCTGAAGGATCACGGGGGCGACATCGGACAGATGGTTAAGCTGCGCGGGCATTCCGCGGCACTGAACAAGAAGTTGGAAGACCAGTTGGCACTCAAGCAGTCCGCGTTGGCTGAGATCCTGGGGCCGCAGGTGATTGCCGATGTGGCCATCCTGGGGCGGGACATGTACCTGAAAGAGGGCGCCGCGATGGGGGTCCTTTTTCATGCGCGGAACAACCTTGCGCTCAGCGCCGACTTCACCCAGCAACGGGCGGCGGCGCTGGCGGCCCACCGCCAGCGGGGCGCATCGCTGCAGACCGTCGCGATTGGCGGCCACGACGTCTCGTTCCTGTCAACGCCTGACAACCGCCTTCGTTCGTTTTATGCCGTGGACGGCGATTTCCACCTGGTGACCACATCGCGGACGATTGTGGAGCGGTTCTACGAGGCCGGACAGGGAGAGGGGGCGTTAGGGGCGGCTGCCGAGTTCCAACATGCGCGGGCAGAGATGCCGTTGGCTCGCGAGGATACGATCTTCGCCTACCATTCCTCGGCATTCTTCGCACATCTGCTCAGCCCCCGATACCAGATCGAATTGACCCGACGGCTGCAGGCAGTCGCCGATACCGAGATGCTCCAGCTGGCTCGCCTGGCAGCGGCCAACGAAGGCTTCGCCGATCAATCGATTCAGGCCCTCATTGAAGGCGGGTTCTTGCCGCGGGGCTTTGGGCGACGCGCTGACGGTGGCGGGCCGGTGGTCGCGGCGGGAGTCGCCAGCAACACGATCCGCGGCGAACGGGGCTACTTCACACCGATTCCCGATGTACCTTTGGAGAAGGTGACTGCCGGCGAGCTGGCGCAATACACGAATCGGGCTGCTTACTACCAGGAACAGTGGCGGCAGATGGATCCGCTGGTGTCAGCCGTCAAACGGTTCAAGCTCGACGACAACGGCCTCGAGCGCGTGGTGATCGACGCCAATGTTTCCCCTTTGGTCGAAGAGAAGTACGGTTGGTTGTTGTCCATTCTGGGCGAGCCGTCGGATGTCGAAATAGCCTCGGATCCCAGTGACCTGGTGACGATTCAGGCGGTGCTGAGAGGCGGGTTGCTCGATTCCCGGGTGGCTCCGCACCATCTGTTCGTGGGAGTGCGGGATGCTGATTTTCACGTCCCACCGTCACAAAGCGGTGTGTTCCAGACACTGCGGTTGCTACAGGCGACCCCAGGATACCTCGGGGCGTGGCCCAAGCTGGGCTTCCTCGATCTGCTCCCCGTCTTGGCCGGGCAGCCGGACGCAGGCGGATTCTCTCCCTTGCCGCTGGGGGCCTGGCGATGGCAGGGGGACGATTTCTCGGTCGTCTCGTTCGATCGCCGTGTCCTCGAGGATGCGACGCCGCACCTGCGCCCGGTGCGGGCTGAGACACCGGCCCAGTTGCGGGTCCGCATCGGTGACCTGGCCGGTTCCCGACTGGCGGACGGGCTAACCGAGCTGAACTACCAACGGTCGGCTCAAACATCTCGCGGCAACCTCCGCTTGCTGCAGGCGATCTCGCAGCAATTTCAAGTTCCGGCCGAAGCTGCCCGGTCGGAGGCAGAAACGCTGCTGGATGCGAAGTTGGTCTGCACGCTCGGTGGGGACTACCAGTTGGTCGACGACGGGGGCCGTCGCGTCTGGCAGTCGACAGCGATTGAAGCGGCCGCGGGGAGCGTCCCGGACGATTATCGGGCGCCCCTGTTGCAGTGGTTTCGCGGAGCCCACGTGGATGTCGTCAAGCGCCCCGGGCGGCTCGACCTGCATGCAGAGATCGACATGCAACGCGAGAAACGGGCGAATGGAATCCAACTCCCGTCCTTCGATCTTTTCGGCTTGGGAAAGAAGAAACCGGCGCCCGCTGTAGAGAAAGAGGCGGCCGGCGAACACGGCGCGGACCGTGACGAGCCGCTCGTGCCCAAGGCGCCCGCCGACCGTTCGGATCGCGGCGAACGATAACGGTCGGCGTGCAGGTCGCGGCTTGGTCGGCAGCCGGTGGAAGGCCGGGACGACCGTCGGGTAACGGAAACGGCTGAGGCAGGGGATCTATCCGGGGAAGGCGGCGGTCCGGGCAACTCGGCCGACCAGGCAGCCCGGTGGCCGCTCCGGGCGGAAGTTGGCGGCGAGCGGAAGATGAATCATCCGCGTTCTCGCCGCGGTTGCTCGGCGTACCGCCGCAACTCCTCCAGTTCGCGTTCGAAGCCTCCGGAGAGGATCGGGAAGCGGCACCAGGTCTTGGGGTCCAGGTTCTCGTCATCCAGGTGAAACGACGGCGCGTAACGTTCTCGCTTCCACTGGTTGCGGCTCCAGAGCCGAAAGAAGCGTTCGATCCAAGCGATCAGTTGGTCTTGTGCCACGTCGGGGTAGGCGGCCTCGAATTGTTGGAGGACCTCCAGCGGAGTGCATTTGTCTCGAATGGCAGCCCGTTCGATGGCGTCGAGGATTTCGTAGGGCATCAAATCGCCTTCGTCGGTCTGCGCAGATGCCGCTGGACGCAGTTCCGCCGTGGGCGGCAGGGCACTGACGACCTGCAGGGCCTCAATGGGGCCCGTCTCTTCCGGTCCGTCCGCACCCATCCAGCGGAGCCATGATCTGAGGAATGCCTTGTCGATTCCGGCGATCGGCGAGAGTCCGCCACAGGTGTCGCCATCCATCGTCGCATAGCCGACCGCGGCTTCGCTGCGATTGCTGGTTGAGAGCAGCAGGGCCCCTTTCAGGTTGGCCAGCATCCAGACGCCCGGCGCCCGAGCACGCGCCTGAATATTCTGCAGTGTCAGATCATCCGATTCCCACGACAGCGGTCGTCCCGCGGCGGTGGCAACCATCTCGGAGTAGCGTTCCACGAGCGCATCCACATCAAATTCCAGGAACGTGGCGTGCAAACCGGCCGCCACTCCGGCGGCGGCGTCGCGGGTCGTCTGCGAACTGTTGCGCGTTGCCTGGTACACACAAGTCAGGGTTTGCCGTACGAGTTCTTCCACTGCCAGGTGATCGTTGCCGGCCGCACTGGCTTCGCCGTCCGGGCCAGCCGCTAACGGGCCAGCCGCGACCGGGCCGCGGCCGAGCTTCTGGAGGACTTCGGGCAGACCGAGCTCGTGGGTTGCAAGCCGAATGGCTAAGGCGCAGAGCGTCGCGACAGCCGCTGAGTCGGCGCCGCCGCTGAGCGAAACGACGAACCCCCGCATACGGCTTTTGCGCAGGTAGTCAAAAAGCCCCAGCGCCACGGCCCGCGTGAATTCCTCTTCCTTGATCTGCGGGCTGGTTTCCCAGGCCGCCAATTGAGAGCGGTTCACGGCGGTCGGGGTCGGTCTGTGGTTGAACGGCAGCCGAATCACGTTTTGCGAATCGTTGGAGAATTCGGGCGAGTAGCTGGCAGTTCGGGCGCGATTCATCCGGTTGGCCTCCACGTCCACGGTAGCCGCCGTGACCCGCGTCTCGGAGAAGCGAAAGCGGGGACCTTCGACCGCCATCTTGCCGGCGTTGGCGATCATCGCGCCGCCGTCGTACAGCGCGCGGCCCGCTTCGTTGCCCAGCAAGTTCGAATAAACGTAGGACGCGGAGAAGGCTCGCGAGCCCTCCAGGACGAATCGGCGACGGATGTCCTGCTTGCCGAAGGCAAAATGGCTGGCGCTGGGGTTCAAGATCACGTCGACGCCCCGCCGCGCCAGTCCCGCGCCGGGCCGATCGGCGACCCACGCATCTTCGCAGATCTCAAACCCAAAGAGGACGCCGCCCACATCGAACAGGAGGTCGCCCATCGGGTACGTTTCGCCGGCAACATCGATTTCGGCGCGCGCCTCTGCCGGCCAAGGTTTGAACCACCGCGGCTCGTAATGCAGCCCCTCGCCCGCCAAATGCTGTTTCCCGACGAACCCTGCAATGCGGCCGTCCACGGCCAGGCAGGCGGCGTTGTACAGGGCGCCGCGGTAGGGGACCGGGAGGCCGAAGGAGACGATCATCCCTTGCGTCTCCGGAACCAGTTCGACCAGCACGCGCGCCGCCATGCGGTGGACGCCGGCGGACAGGAACGCGTCCTCGCAGCCATAACCGGTCAGGCACAGTTCCGGCAGGCAAAGAACGGTTACATCCTGGCGGCGGGCCTCGTCAATCGCAGCGGTCACGTTGCGCCGGTTGCCGTCCCAGTCCAGAGGCGTCTGGTTCAATACGCCGGCTGCGATCTTGATGAGCTGCATCGAGCGATTTCCTGGGCCGCCGGTCTTACTTGCGCCGAGCGAACGGACGGGGAGCAGGCGGCTGCGAGTTCAGGTGGCTCGCAGCCGCACGTCAGGTCCCATCCTAATCGTCGGCCTACGACCGCGGTAGCCGTGGGCTTGCGGCGCGGAGGCTGGGCACGGGCGGTCGGTGATAAAGGAATGAGCCGTTGAGAGATTCCGGAACGCAGGCACTTCCCGCAGACGGTCATGGCAAACGAAGTGTGGCGGTCCAGCGTTTACCCTGGCGCAGGCCTTGCGGTGATTGACGTCATTCGGCCCAGCTTTGTCCGGGAACAAGGCTTGACCACCTCCCGCACCTTGGGCTTGCTGTATCGGCGACCCTGGTTGCATGACCGCACTGCGTTGCCTGTCGTCATTGCGGCGGCCCGTAGCGATGTTCGCCGCGCCGCGCGGCCTGAATCGCCTCGTGCGTGTCCTGCTTGGCGCCCGGGTCCCCTTGCGACCGCAACCAGGCATCGAGCGCGGTGGCGAGCCGCCGTTTGGTTTGGGCGTGTGCTGGAGAACCGGCCAGGTTGGTCATCTCGAAAGGATCGTCCCCAATCCGGTACAGCTCTTCCGCCGGGCGGTGCATGTAACGTTTCACCAGGCGGTAGGTGTGCGGGTTGTTCCAAGCGTCTCGTACCCAGGTCGCCCAGTACGGATTATTCAAGGTCGCATTGCCCGCCATTCCCATCAGGTGTTTTTCGATATAGATCTCGTCAGGCAACAGATTGCGAATGTAATGGTATTCGCCGTCGCAGATTGAACGGATGGGATAGGCCGGACCTTCGGGAATGTTGTTATGGACGCCGAAGACGTATTCGCGATGCGGCTGCCGGCTGCCCGTAAGCTGATCCAGGAAGCTGCGTCCATCGAAGGCTGCTTCGTCCACGTCGGTACCGATTGCCGCCAGAATGGTCGGCACGATGTCCGCGTATTGCACCAGGGCGTCCGTTCGCTTGCCGGCCGGGACGTGGCGCGGCCATCGAGCGATCAGGCCCGTATGGAGCCCCGTGTCCCAATTGGTCCATTTACAGCCGGGAAACTGCGATCCTTGCTCGGTGGTAAACAGAACCAGCGTTTCGTCGGCTCGCCCGGTGTCGTCGAGTGCCTGCAAGATCTCGCCAACCTGGCCATCCATGTAGGTAATCTCTGCCAGGTACCGCGCAAAGTCCTGGCGCGTCCGCGGCGTATCCGCCAGGTTCGGCGGCAACTTCAATTTCTTTGGAGGGTACTGCGCGGCATCGCCCATCACCCAGGGGACATGCGGTTCGACCAGGGCGACGACCAGGCAAAACGGTTGGTCGTCCAGGGCCATGAATTCTCGCACCGAGTTCAATTCATGCGGCCGGGTCGGATTGCGAACGCAGCTCGGGTCGAAGCCGTCCACCTTGACGAAAGGAAACGACCCTGCCGGCTTGACGTGGACCTTTCCGGCCAGGCCGACCCGATAGCCAAGCGGCTGCAAATGGTGCGGCAAGCTGCGCGTTTCAGGGCGGCATGCCGAGTGGTTCCAGGCACAGCCGTTTCGGAGCGGATACTGGCCGGTAAACAACTCCGCTCGACACGGCTGGCACATCGCCTCACTCAGGTAAGCGCGGTCGAAGGTCAGGCCCTGAGTCGCCAGGCGATCGATGTTCGGCGTGAGGGCATTCTGGCCTCCGTACAGCGGCAGGTCGTTGTGCGTACAATCGTCCGCCATGATGATGAGCACGTTTGGCGGGTCGGCGGCGTCGGCCCGCTGTCCCGGCCAGGCGCCGGCCAGCAGCGCGATCGCCAACGCGCTCCGCATCAGGCCGAGCGGCACCCGGATGCGAACCGGCGGGTGGTGTTGGGCGAGCTTCATCCGTTGGTCTCCTGGTATGGCGAGATATGCAGTTGCGCGGAACAACGTGGCTGGTCGGTTCGCAGGGCACCGGCCGCTTGCCGAACCGGAGCGTGCCTCCGTTGGTGCTGCGCGCGACACGGCAGTTTTTGGAACGGTCGCGGTCGAGCGGGCGGGGCGGACTGGTACCGATCCGGGTGAATCCGGCATCCCGGTTGTGGGCAGCGTGCGGCCCGGCACAACAGACATCGTTGGTTCCCGGGAGCCGTCTGTCTAGTAGGCAGCCGCACCGGCGGCCGCGGCGAAACGCGTGGCGGGGGCGGTGATCCGCCGCGTGGCAACGGTGTGCTGCGCCGGGACGGAAAGCGATGCCAGCGTCACCACGTCGCCGCCGGCAAAGTCTACCCAGCTTCTCGGGACGCCCGGTTGTGGGGGATTTTCGCCCAATTATGACTGTGCCGGCCCTGTCAGTTCTGCCGATTAGCACTGTTGAGTGGATTCGTTTGCCCCCGGTCCGTCCCGCAGGCTGGTGGCCGCGCTGAGCGTTGCACAACCCGCAACAAATGGAAATACAAGCATGCCGATCCGACCCAGATTCAACGGTTACCGGTGCGCCGTGGCAATCGCCCTTTGCTGCCTCACACTGGTATCCGCCCCGGTCCTTTCCCCCCTCCCAGTTCATGCACAAGAAGCACCACAGGGCGAGCTGCGCGCCTACGTGATTCGTCACCGCAACGCGGACGAGATCGCGCCGCAACTGCGCAATATGTTGTCGGGCCTGGCGGGCAGGTCAACGGTGACCGTTGATCGCGAGGGGAATCGGCTCGTGGTGCAGGGGCAAAGCCAGTCCCAGCGGTTGGCCCAACAAGTGATCCAGGCCTTGGACCAGGCCGAGAGCGCCGCGGCGCCGACCGCCGCCGCCAGCCCGGCGGTCGTCAAGAGCTATCGTGTCAGCGGAAACCTGGAGGGTGCGGCCGAGCAATTACGGCAGCGTTTCCCGGCCAGCAGCGGTGCACGGATTGCGACCGATCCCCGCACGCGTCAGTTGCTGGTGATCGCTCCGCCCGAACTGCAACAACGGGTGGCCGCGACGTTGGCCGGGCTGAATGCTACTGGGCAGAACGGGGCATCCAGCGAGGCAACGCCTCCGCCGGCCGCCGCGCGTGGCGCCCAGCCGCAACCGCAGCGTCAGGAGGCTTCCTCGCTGCCGGTCCCTCCGCCGGTCAAACCGATTCCCACGGCACCCGCCAGCAATGCCGGGCCGGTGCCTGGTGCGCCCTTGACGGTCGCGCCGTACCGCCTCGCCAACATGACTTGGCGCGAGTTCGAAGCGAGCCTCGGGCAGCTCCTGGGAGGGCGAATCCAAACCGAGGCTGCCCGCAACGGCGAACAGGTGGTCGTCCGGCTGGCAACGCCCGAGGGCTTGCAAGCGGTGATTCGAGTGGACCGACCGGCGAATCAGATCTTGTTCGAGCGGACGACGCAGGCGGCTGCCTGGCGGCAACTGGCGGTGGCCCTCGATACGGCGAAGGTCAGCGCTCCCGGCGAACTGCAGATGGTGCCTCTGCGAAACGCAGATCCCAACAAGGTCCAGACGGCGGTCTCACTGATGCGATCCGGCGACCTGGGTGAGGCATCCGACGGGGGCAGCAATGCGCTTCGCAAGCGAACTTCCTGGAATGGGCAAATGCTGGCCAAGGTGTTTCAAGAAAATGGGCAGCCTCTGCAGGCGCGACCCGCCGCCGATCAGCCGCCGGCCGGCGACCCGGCGAATGCAGAAGCAGGGGAAGCGATTGGCGAAGATGCGGCGGGGCTCCTGGGACCTGTTCAGATCGAGTTCCTGGAGGGTTTGGACGTGATCATCATCCGCGGTCGCAAGCGGGATGTCGAACGCGTGCAGAAGCTGATCGCGGAGATCGAAGCGATCAGCAGCGAAACGCAGCCGGTCGTCGAGGTCCACCGGTTGAAACATATCAACGGCGAGTCGGCGGTTGCGCTGGTCACGGAGTTGTACGAGGAAAGTTTGGCCGCACGCCAAGGTCAGGTCAGCATCCGCGCGTTGGTCGAGCCGAACGCCGTGCTGCTGATCGGGCGGAAGGAGAGTATTCAGTCCGTCATCGACCTGATCACCAAGCTGGACCAGCCGGCCACCGATACGGACAGCTTCACCATCATTCGTTTGAAGTACATTGCGGCGATCACGGCTGAACAGACGATCCGCAACTTCTTCGTCAACGTCCCGGGGAGCGACGAAACGCCTCGTCCCGGCTTGGGTACGAAGGTCAAGGTAATCGCCGATTACCGTACCAATTCACTGATCGTGCAGGCCAGCCCGCGCGACTTGGGCGAGATTCGTCGCCTGGTGGAGAGCATTGACGCCAAGGAGTCGGATACCTCGACGGAGATCCGTGTCTTCCGCCTGAAGAATGCGCTGGCCATCGACCTGGCCGAGGCACTGCTGGGGGCGATCCGCGGCGAGATCGGCTCGTCAACCACCACGCAGCCGCAGGTTCCCGGGGCCGGCGGCGGGGGGGGCGGCAACCAGACGCAGAGCCAGGTTCTGCGGCCCGCCAGTTCGCTGGAATTCAAGACGGTTGATCCGGAAAGCGGCAAGCTGATCCGGAGCGGGATCATGGACGACGTTCAAGTCACGGCTGACCCGAACATCAATGCCCTGTTGGTGCGGGCACCGCCGGAAAGCATGGAGCTGATCGCGGCCCTCATCAAGGAACTGGACCAGCTTCCGGACATGGAAGCCCTGATCAAGGTCTTCACGGTCGTCAACAGCGACGCCACGAACCTGGCCGGGATGCTGCAGTCCCTGTTTGGACAGCAGATAACGGCCGGGCAGGGGAATGTTAACGGGATCTTTGGAATCACGCAGCCCCAGGCCGTGCAGTCGGCCGGCGAAGGTTCGCTGGTGCCGCTGACGTTCGCGGTTGACGTGCGGACCAACAGCATCATTGCCTCCGGTTCGGCAAGTGACCTGTCGGTCGTTGAGACCCTGCTGCTGCGGTTGGACGAAGCGGACATCGCGACCCGGCAACTGACCGTGGTTCGACTCAAGAACGCACCGGCCCTGGACGTGGCGAACTCGATCACCACCTTCCTGACCAGCCAGCGTGATCTGATCCAGCAGCAACTGCTGTTCAACCAGGCGATCAGCCCCTACGAGCAGATCGAGCGCGAAGTGATCGTGGTTCCCGAAATTGTGACCAACAGCCTGATCGTGAGTGCCACGCCCCTGTATTACGACGAGATCATGCAGGTCATCAAGGAATTGGACTTTCGTCCGCCGATGGTGATGGTGCAGGTGCTGATCGCCGAGGTCGCCCTGGATGACGCGTTTGAGCTGGGCGTCGAATTGGGCCTGCAGGATTCGCTGCTGTTCGACCGAGGCTTGGCGGGCACGGCACGGACTCCCGGCTTCAACTTCCTCGACGAGAACCAGTTCACGACCACCGGGAATCCGGGACTACCCAACTCGGACACCGATTTCGCTCGTGAGAATCTCGCCGGTCAGGCCCTCTCCGCACTCGGCGTGGGACGCGCCAGTTCGTTGCCCGGCGTCGGCTACGGAGGGCTGGTGCTTTCTGCTGCCAACGAGTCGATCAACATCCTGGTGCGAGCGTTGGAACAGGAAGGCCGGCTGCAGGTGTTGAGTCGCCCGCAGGTGATGGCTCTCAACAATCAGCAGGCGTTCGTCCAGGTTGGTGCCGATGTCTCGCGAATCACCGGCACGACGATCACCAACGGGATTGTCCAGAACAACATTCAGGACATTGAAACCGGCCTGATCCTGCGGATTCAACCGCTCATCAACGATGACGGCGTGATTGTCATGGACATCGACGCGGAGCGGTCGAGCGTGGGAAGCATCCAGGACGGCACGGTGGTGGGAACCAACGCCCAGGGCGATCCGATTGTGTCGCCACCCATCAATCGCACGACCGCCCAAACGACGATCAGTGCCAAGAGCGGCCAGACGGTGGTCTTCGCCGGGCTGATGACGTCGGATCGTGCGGAAGTGGAGCGGAAAGTTCCCTTCATTGGCGACGTTCCCTTTCTCGGCAACCTGTTTCGCTACGACTCCAGCCTGGTCAAGAAAACCGAGCTGCTGATCATCATGACGCCCCACATCATCGCGGATGACGAAGACTACGAGACCATCAAGATGATGGAGTCGCAGCGGATGACCTGGTGCCTCGGGGACGTGGCGTCGATCCACGGCGAAGTCGGGCTGATGAGCAACGGGTGCCTCTTCTGCGCCGAAGACATTCCGGTGATCTACCCCGATACGGACCCGTACGGCATGATGCCAGGAACCAACGGCGACCTGCATCAGCATCAGCACAAGCTGAACCAGCCGACGTTGCACAACAACGACGGCTTGCGACCGACGCCGGTCGTGCCAGGCACGCCGATCCCGGTTCCACCGAACCCGGTCGACCAGGTGGAATTCCGGCCCGCCGAGTTCGGGCCCGCTCGCCGGTTGCCGCCGCCGACACCCGTCGCACAGCCTTACGGCCCGCAACCGGCAGCCCCGACCGTCCAGCGCGTGCAATTCCAGGGTGCCGCCGGCACGCCGACCTGGACGGGCCAGGCGATTCCCGCGGCAGGTTCGACCCGCCAGTAGGTACGCTTCCCTGGCTCTCGCATGGCCGGCAGACGACCCAGAACCATGACTCAACGACCCACAAGGAAAATTGCCGTGACACGATGGACTGTGATGGCGGTTTGCACGCTCACGCTTGGCTTGAACGGCTGCAAGTCGATGACAGACTGGAATGAGCAGTTGCCCTGGTCGTCCAAGAAGGCCAAGGTGGTTGAGAGCGAGTTTCAGACACCCACGCGGTTGGCCGCGATCTGGACCCCCGACGTGTCGGTGCAGCCGAACGGAAAACTGACGCGCGGTTTTGGGGGCCGGTTCTTCTTTTATGACGCGGGGAACAAGACGATCCCGGTCGAAGGACAGTTGGTCGTCTATGCCTACGATGATACCGACAAGTCCCAGACGACCCAGGTGCCGACGCGGAAGTACGCGTTCACGCCGGAACAGTTCACATCGCACTTCAGCGAGTCCGGGCTGGGCGCATCCTACAGTGTCTGGCTGGCCTGGGATGAAGAGGGGGGCGCAGAAAAGTCGGTCAGCTTGATGCCGGTCTTCACCAGCAGTTCCGGGCACGTTGTCATGGGCCAGCAGGCAATGAACATTTTGCCAGGCAAATCGAACGAGATGGCGCCCGCTTCGCCATGGGGCGGGAGGGGGATCACCCAGGCCCATATGACCGGCGCCGCACGACCACCCGCCCACGTGATCGGCGCCGGGTATCAACAGGCGGCCGCGGCAGGGGCACAGCCGCCGCAGATCACGGCGGCTCCTCCATCGCCATCCTCGCACGTCCGGACGACGACGATCAGTTTGCCGCGAACCATGAAAGCTCGCTTGCAGGAGCGGGTTGCCGATCGAGCTCGCAGCGGCAACCCGACGCCGCCTGCGATTGAGCGGATGTCGTTCCAGTCCGGCCAGTCGCTGCCGCCGCAGCAATCGGCCGACTACCTGGCAGCTCGGCAAGCTGCCCTGAAGCTCTCTAGGGCGACGGCGGCTGCAGCGAATTCGGAGGGGCTGCAGTCGTCTCAACCGACAGCTCATTTCGGACAGCCGCAATCCCAGGCTCAAGCATCGCCAGCCGGGCCACCAGATCCCGCGTCCGCTCGGAGTCAACCGAGCCCGTCAGCACGGCGGTCTGCCCTGCCATGGTTACATCGACGGAACGTAAGCCCTTCAATCCGGGCAGACGCGTCAACCGCTTCGCAAATGCCTGACTGATCCGCGAGATCGCCCGCGCCGGCGGGCCGACATCGACGCGGATCCGATGACGGAGCGGCAACGTCGAGCTTGAAGTGCCGGCGACTCCCTGCTGCGTCGCTCGACCGCCTCCACCCAGGGCCGTTCCGAATTGGCTGCCCAATCCGATGCCGGCTCCAATGCCGAAGGCGCCGCCGCCCAGTCCACCACCCAGCCCGCCGCGCCCGCCCAGGCCCAGGCTGCTGAGTGTGCTGCCGCTGCTGCCGCCGAGCGAGCCGAAGCCTTCGACGCGACCATAGGTCGTGCCGCTGGTGCCGGGTGCCGACGCCCGGCTGAGGAAGTTGGTCGTGGCGGAATTCACCGCTTCGGCTTCATTGCGGACGATCGTAAAGGCCTCGCTCTGGCCCGTCTGCGTGAGCCCGGCGTTGGTCTGACCGCCGACCCCGTTGTTTTGCTGCGTTTGCTGGCCCCAGACCGGCTCGACCACCCAGCTCGCGCTGGTAAGAACTGCGAAGGTCAACGCACATGAGAAGATTCGTCGCATGGCCAGGTCCCTACGAAGGCTTGTATCAGGTTTGGCTAAATAAGTGAGTCAAGTCTGGGCGACCAACGGGAGCGGATTAGCGTGACGCGAGTGTCCGCTCGCGATTGGTCCGAGGCTCCCGCCTCGCTGGAAATGTGCCGTTCGAGTCGTTTGACTTCAAGCCGTGTACCGGTGCTGCGGCGCGAGCGGATTTGAGTCCATCGAGCAACTTCCGGGTAGCAGTCATTATCGACACCGTTCCCCCCGTGCGGCCCGCGACCGGGGCAAATACGCGACCGGGACAAATAAACGGGTCGTGCGGGCATTCAACCCCTTTATTCTGGCATCCTCCCGCTGGAATCGCAACAAACGTTCACGAGAAACGTTGGCGGACGGTGTGCCTGCTGAAACCTGCGCGGTCTGTCCCGGGTATGCGGGGGCATGAACGCGTGAAGCTGGCTGGCAGATATTGGCAAAAAATTGACTTGGGAGACTTGTCGTGCGTCGATCGATCGTTCCGTATGTGCTGGCATTGGTTTTTCTCACACTCTTGCCTGCCGAGCTGGTCCGGGCGGAACGGCCGGTCGCCGCCAAGTTGTTGCCTGACCAGACGCTCGTCTACTTAAGCGCCCGCAGTGTGCCGGATCTCATCCAGGCCTTCAGTGAGACGTCGATGGGCCGGATCACACGCGACGAACAGATTCGCCCTTTCGTAGGCCATCTGTACGGATCGGTGGCCGAAGCGTACACGCAGATTGAAGAACGGGTTGGACTGCCGTTGGACGCCCTGCTGCGGCTGCCGCAAGGTGAACTTTGCCTGGCGATTGTCGGACGGGAGCAGGGCGCGCCGGAAGTCATCATGCTGTTCGACGTGGGAGACTCGAATGCCCAGGCGGCCACGTTGCTGGAGCGCCTGGACGACGAGTTGCTGGGTGCGGAAGCGTCGCGCGAAGTCGAAAACATCGGGGACGTGCAGTTGGATATTTACGAGTTTCCGGGGCGGCAACGGCGGCTGGTGGTCTTCCAAAAGGACGGCACCGTGGTCTTTTCGAGCAACGCCGAATTATCCAAACAGGTACTCGATGTCTGGGGCGGCGACGACGAACTGGTGACCCTCTCTGAGAATCGCAAATTCAAGACCATCATGAGCCGTTGTGGCGGCAGCAAAGACGAAGAACCACACATCACATTTTACGCCGATCCGTTCGAGCTGGCGAAGCGGGTGACCCGGGGGAATTTCGCCGCCCAGGCAGGGATGGCGACCGCCGCCGGGTTGGGGATCGATGGCGTCTCCGGCGTCGGGGCGTCGGTGGTCTTCGCGACGGACGAATTTGACGGAGTGATCCATGCCCACGTTCTCCTGGAGACGCCCCGCGAAGGCGTCATCAAGATGCTCGCTCTGGAGTCGGGCGATACAACGCCCGAACCGTGGGTCCCGACCGACGTCGCTTCGTATACCACGCTGCACTGGAATATCGACGAGACGCTGGAGGAACTGACGCAGCTCTACGACGTGTTCCGAGGCGAGAACGCTTGGCAAATCGAGATCGTCGATCGCGTCAGCGACGAACTGGGTATCGAATTTGAAAGCGAAATCCTCGAGCAGATCGAAGGGCGGGCGACCATGTTGACCTGGATGGAGCCGCCCGCTCGCTTGAATAGCCAGGCTACGCTGGTCGCGATCAAGGTCAAGAATCCGCAGCAGGCCCAGATGGCCTTGGGCCGCGTGGCGGATCAATTCGTTGACCGCATGACCCGCCAGACGTATGGAGGAATGACGTACTTCGAGCTGCAAATCGGGCGTCGCCGCCGCGACGGCAACGCGGACGAGGCAGTGACGCGGGTGCCTGATCCCTGCCTGGCGGTTATCGGCGACTACCTGATGGCCAGCGACAGTTCCAAGTTGCTGAAGCAGGTTGTGCTGACCAAGAGCGATGCCTCCAGGACGTTGGCCAACGACTTGGAGTACAAGCTGATCGCCAGCAAAATCAAGCGGCAAGCCGGAGGCTCGAAAGTCGGCATGGTGACGTTTCGACGGCCGGAAGAGGGTTTTCGAGCCCTCTATCAGATGGCAACGTCCCAGGCGATCCGCCAGCGGCTCGATGGTGGCGCAGAGACCAACCCGGTCTTTCGGGCGTTGAGCGGTGCATTGAACGAGAACCCGTTGCCGCCCTTCTCCGTGGTGGCCCAGTATCTCGCCCCAGGCGGCGGCATGCTCACCAACGATTCGACCGGGTTTCATTACACCGGCTTCACGTTGCGGCGCGATTGACGGACGCTGTGCGGGCCGTGTTCCGCCCCGGTTCACCGGGTTTCGGGACGACGTGCGCGGCGGTTCGCCCGGAGCGAGCCAAGGCAGCAGGCAGACTCCAGATGCCTGCTGCCTTGTTTCCCATGCTCCGCTTCTCCGGTCGGTGTCGGCCGATCGCGTGCGTCACACTCCGGACGCCAGCGGGTCGGTCGGTGGCAGTCGTTACGCGTATCGCTCGGCGGACGTCACCAGACAGACCAAGGAATGGTGAGGTAGTTCCAGCGGTTGTTCCGGATTCACCAGCGGTCCGTCAAACTCGGGGTAGATATCGTCGGGCGGTGCCGCATTGGTGTCGATAAATTGCCGCCAGGGGATCCCCTTGGCGATCGGCGGCAGGCGGAAGGTACGGGGATCGCCGGTCGGATTGGCCATCAGCAACAGTCCGTGTCCGTCATCGGAATCGGCCTCCGGGCTTCCGGCAGCGCTGAACAGGCAAGTTACCGGCAAGTCGTGGCCGCCCCAGTTGACGGCGGTGCCGAGCGGATCGAACCAGGCAACGTCGGGGAGCCCGTGCGGTCCGGTCGCCTGACCGGTCAGGTAACGCGTGCTGCGTACTGCGGCGTGTCCCCGCCGAAAGGCAATCAGGGCCTGTGTAAACCGCAGCAGCGTGGCGTTCTCTTCGATGTTGTCCCAGTCGAACCAGGAGACGTCGTTGTCCTGGCAGTAGGCGTTGTTGTTACCTTGCTGGGTGCGGCCGCATTCGTCTCCGCTGACCAGCATCGGAACGCCTTGGCTGAGCATCAGGGAGGCGAGCATGTTGCGTACTTGCCGAGCTCGAACCCGTTTGATTTCCGGATCTCGCGTGGGGCCTTCCACGCCGAAGTTTTCGCTGTGGTTGTTGTTGTCGCCGTCGCGGTTGCCTTCGCCGTTGAGTTCATTGTGCTTGTGGCGGTAGCTGACCAGGTCGTTCAGCGTGAAGCCGTCATGCGACGTGATGAAGTTGATGCTACTGGCGGGCGGCCGGCCATTGGCTTCGTAGAGATCGCTGGAGCCGGCCAGGCGCGTGGCGAAGGCACCGCGGCCACCTGAATCGCCGCGCCAGTAGCTCCGCACATCATCGCGGTAGCGGCCGTTCCATTCGGCCCAGTGGCGGACGGTGTGCGAGTCGTTCCAGCGCTGGTCGCCGAACGAGCCGACCTGGTAGGCACCGGCGGCATCCCAGGCTTCGGCGATGATCTTGGTAGCGGCCAGCATCGGGTCCTCGGCGATCGCTTCCACCAGCGGCGGATTGGGCATGATGTTGCCGTGCCGGTCGCGGCTGAGGATCGATGCGAGGTCGAAGCGAAAGCCGTCGATATGATAATTGTGCACCCAGTGACGCAAGCAATAGAAGATCATCTCACGGACGATGGGGTGGTTCCCGTTGATCGTGTTGCCGCATCCACTGTAGTTCGCGTAGCGGCTGCCTCCGTTTTCGAGCATATAGTAGACGCGGTTTTCCAAGCCCTTGAAGCTGAGTGTCGGGCCGAGTTCATTGCCTTCGCAGGTGTGATTGAAGACGACGTCCAGAATGACTTCGATGCCCGCCTGGTGGAGGGCTTTGACCATCTGCTTGAATTCGGTCACCTGGCTGCCCGGCTCCTGGCCCACGGCGTATCCCCGGTGCGGGGCGAAGAAGGCGAGCGGGTCATAGCCCCAGTAGTTTGGCTTGGTGAGGGCTTCGCCCTCAAATCCATGAATCGGAAATTCATGCACCGGCATCAGTTCGACGGCCGTGACGCCCAGTGATTTCAGGTAGGGGATCTTCTCGATGACGCCCAGATACGTGCCGGGGTGCTCGACGCCGCTGGTGTCGCTCTGTGTGAAACCCCGCACATGCATCTCGTAGATCACGGTTTCGGCCAGGCTGTGGCGGAGGTGCCGGTCGTCTTGCCAATCGAAATAGTCGTCCACGACGACGCATTTGGGCGGGCGAATGATGCCGTCGGTCGCTTGCTGGAAGGTGCCGGCGAGCGCCTTGGCGTAAGGATCGACCAGGCGGGCCTTGCCGTCGAACCATTGGCCGTGTTCGGGATCGTGCGGCCCGTCGGCCTGAAAGTGGTAGAGTTGCCCCTCGTCGAGTCCGGGTACGAACACGCTCCAGACGTCGCCCCAGCGATCGGTGTCCGGATCAAAGTGGATCACTTCATCCGGTTCGCGGTCATCGACGCCATGGTAGAGGAGCAGTCGCATTTCCGAGGCGGACCGGCTGAAGATGCTGAACTGGACGCCGCCGTCGTGGACGAGTGCCCCGTAGGGCAAGAACTGAGTGAATTGAAGGTTCGGGTGCGGGTGACGCATGAGCATGTTGGTGAGCTTCCTAAGTTCGGCAATACGGGGTGGTGGAGCTGGGGGTGAGCAAAGATACACCCGCGTTTGCCCGGAGGAGCTCGTTTGCGATGTGGGTTTCTGAAATTTCGTGGGATCCGAGTTTCGTCATTCCGAGTGGCCAAAGGCTACACGCTACGGAAAGTTGGACCGTCTGGATAAGGTTAATCATTGCCCCGATGATTCCAGCTCAGAATCCCCGATTTCCAACTCATTTATCGGTTCGGCGGATTGGTCAGGCCGGTCATGCCTGCTATTTCGGCCCACCGCGACGAGGCCGCCGATGGCGGTCGCGGCCCGGTGCCGAAGGGGCAAGACTTGCGCCGATCCTGCCAAGCGTTCCGCTTGCCGCGACGACCTGCCGAACGGGCTCGTTGACAATGAACGCGGCGAATCCGTAAAATCTGCAATTTCCCGGAGCCACCGCGAGCGATCATGGGTAAGGCAACCTATCAGGATGCGGGCGTCGACTTGGACGTCTATCGCGAGTCGATGTCGCGGCTCCCCAAGCTGATGCACCGCACGTTTTCGCCGCGGGTCATGAAGCTGGACGGTGGGTTCGCCGGGCTCTTCCAGTTGGATTTTTCCAGCAAGTTGTTTCAGCGAAACTATGTCGACCCGGTAATGGTGGCTTGCACGGACGGGGTCGGCACGAAGCTGCGGGTGGCCCGCCTGACCGACACCCACAATACGGTCGGCATCGACTTGGTGGCGATGTGTGCCAACGATGCCATCTGCTGCGGCGCCGAACCGCTGTTCTTTCTCGACTACGTGGCCATGTCCCACGACGAACCGGCTTTGCTCGAGCAACTGGTCGAGGGTATCAGCGCGGGATGTCTCCAGGCGGACTGTGCCTTGCTGGGTGGCGAAACGGCGATCATGCCTGATCTCTACGCCACTGGGGACTACGATCTGGCCGGTTTCTGCGTTGGCGTGGTCGAGCGAAAGCATCTCATTGACGGAACCGCAATTGCTCCCGGAGATGTGGCGATCGGCGTCGCCTCCAGCGGTCTTCATTCAAACGGATTCAGCCTGGTCCGGCGCGTCGTTTTCGAGATCGCCGGGCTCGGCGTCGGCGACCGCGTCGACGAACTTGGCACGACCGTCGGTGAGTGTTTGTTGACGCCAACACGCATTTACACGCAGCCGATTCGCCGGATCCTGAGTCACTACAAAGTCAAGAATGTCGTCCACGGCATCGCCCACATTACCGGTGGCGGCCTGCAAGAGAACATCGAACGGATCCTCCCCGCGGGGACCGGCGTGCAGCTGCGGCGCGGTTCCTGGCCGGTGCCGCCCGTCTTCCAGTGGCTGCAACGGTTGGGGAATATCGATCAGGAAGAAATGGACCGGGTGTTTAACGGCGGCATCGGATTGACGCTTCTGGTGAGCAGCTACTACGCCGATCGAATCAGCGCCATGCTGACTGACGCGGGATTGGACAATTGGCGGATTGGCGAGGTGGTGACAGGGAATCGCCAGGTAACGTGGGGCGATTCGCCCTGATCGCCCGGCGGACGCGGGACGAATTCGCTCGGCGCGGGTCAAACGGCTCGGCGCGGGTCAAACGGCTCGGCGCGGGTCACATGGCTCGGCGCGGGTCACATGGCTCGGCGCCGGTCAAATGGCTCGGCGCGGGGCAAACGGCTCGGCGCGGGTCAAACGGCTCGGCGCGGGTTAAACGGCTCGGCGCGGGTCTCCGACCCCGCCGAAACCGCCGACCGAAGGTCTCCCCGGCTGATGGGGCGTTGGATTTCGGAGCGATGGGGTGCGGGAGACCTGCGGTCGATGCGGGTGCGGGGTCTGAGACCCGCGCACAACATAGGTCGACGCGCGCACAACATCGTTCGACCCGCGCACAGCATAGGTCGACCCGCGCCCAGCGAACGTCAACCCGCGAACCGCATGCAACGCTCCCGCGCACGCTACGGAGCGGCCCCAGGTCGCGTGGCCCGATTACGGTTGCCCGATTACGGTTCGTCGGCCTACTCGTCGCCGCTTGTCAACATTTCGGGGCGGTCCAGGACCAGGTAGTGGCCGTGATCGGCCGTGACGATCATCAGTGATTCCTGCCAGTTGCTGTGGGCTTCGACCCAATCGGTGATCACGTTGACGGCGTCGTCGCCGCTGTGAACGGCACCGATCGCGTTATCGAGATTGTTGTCGTGACTCGCCCAATCAACGTCACCCGGTTCGACCATCAGCCAGAAGCCGCGAGGGTTGGTTTGCAGGACGGTCAGCGCGGCCGATGTCATTTCTGCCAGCGTGGGGTTTTCGACGAGATCGGCCAGCGTGTATTTCTCGGCCGTCTTCGCCTTGCCCCAGGTCGGTTGATAGTCGCCATTGGCGGTGGCGTACGGCAAGTGTCCTTTTGCCGATCCAACACCGTAGAAACCCAACAATCGATGGGCGCCCGCAGCGGCCTGTCGGGCTGCCGCCGACAGGCGACGGGCCCCGTTCTGGCCTGGGCGACGGGTCGAGACAACGTACCGTCCACCATGCCGAACGTCGACGGCCCGGCGGTCGTCATTGGTCAGGTAGGCATTTCCCGGGACAAAGTTTTCGCCTTGCGCCGAATCCTCCGTGCGGACCACACCGTAGCCGCCGCCGATCATTACGTCCAAACCCGCCAGCGGCTCGACCGGATGCGAGATGGAAGGCAGGCCCAGGAGGTCACGCGTCAGGTCCTGGAGATCGTTGCGATAGACATTGTGTGCGTAGCTTGCCGCCGGAGTGGCGTGGCTGATCGGGACACTGGTCACGGCGCCGGCCGCCAATCCCGCCAGTTGTGCCTGGTGAGCAATGGTGGTCACCTGCATTCCCGTTGGATCGACATTGATCGCTCCGTTGTAGGTCTTGATGCCGGCGGTCATGCTGGTTGCCGAGCAGGCGGAATCGGTGTACGGATGTCGCTCTGGGCCCTGCTTCGACTTGCCGGTCAAGTATTCCAGCTCAGGCGCCGAGGACCAGGGGAAGGCCCCGCCGCGCTGGGAATCGTAACCGCCCCCTGCCGTACCACCCGGGTTGGCAACGGTCTGGGTGTTCACGTCGTACTTGGTTCCGTCGTTGTGGGGCGCGGTGACCATCCAGCCAAACTGGGTCGTGCCGTCAGCCTGGTAGTCCTGGAAGTGCGTACCGGTCCCCCGCCCCTGGTCGTAGGCAATGCGATTCAACTGCTGGATGGACGAGGCGTGAGACGTTTGCCAGTCCATGCCGTCGAAGATGACCAGGAAGATGTATTTCTTGCCCGCCTCCAGTGCGGCGCGCTGGATCTGAAAGAGATTCGTTTGATCCATATACTCGGCCTGCCGATTCAACGTACCGTCCGGAAGGCGGCCATACATCCGGAGAATCTCGCGTTCACTCCGATACGGGCTGTGCTTGCCGATGTAATTGCTGAGGTCGATCTCGTTTCCACCGTCGCGCGTGCCATAGGTGTAGACCGGAACGAGGCGATTCGTATGCGTGTCCCACTGCTTGTAGTCGTTCGGGGTCAGGCCCCAATGGGCCGCCGGCGAGCGGTTGTTGGCGATGGCGTCGTGCTGCAGATCCCGCAACCGGTCTTCTCCGTGTGCGGGAGCCGGTGAAAGTGCAGTCGTCACCAGGGCGGATGCCGCAGCGAACAAAGCAAGGATCAGGTCTCTTGTGGGCGCATTCATGAGAGCTCGTCCGGGACCGTTGTGGTCAGTTGGGGGGATCTGCAGAGCTGGCCAATGGGGAGGCAAGACGACGTTTGGGGCCGATACGCTGGGCGAGGGCCTCGCACAGCTTTTCGCGGCGGTCTGGCAACCGCCCCGGTGGGTAATCCCATTGTAGAGCGACCTCGGTTGCGCGTCAGGATGTGGCCGGGGCGGCGGCCGTGCCGGTGCGACGACCGGCATGTTGGTTGGTGATACCAGATTCCGAGCCGCCGGGTGGCCAGGCCGACAGAAGTGCATGAAATTTTCACACGGCCTTAACGGCCGCACCCGAACGATAGGCGCTGGATCCGTGCTCGTCCCGGCGGCCCGGGCGCGGTAGATTGAGTCGCGGAACTGGAGGAACCCATGAACCTGGATGTGCTGGTGGTCGCGCCTCACCCGGACGATGCCGAGTTGGGGATGGGGGGCGCGATTCTGAAATTCAAATCGGAAGGGCTCAAGGTGGGGGTCTTGGACCTCACGGACGGCGAGCCGACGCCGCATGGAAGTCCGGAAATCCGGGCCGCCGAAACGGAGGCGGCCAGCAGGATTCTGCACCTTGATTGGCGCCAGAACCTGGGCCTCCCGAATCGCTCGCTGGAGGCGACGCTCGCAGCGCGCGAGCAGTTGGCTGGCGTCATTCGCCAGGTTCGGCCACGTTGGCTGTTTGCGCCTTACTGGATCGACGCGCACCCCGATCATCTGGCGGCCACGCAGCTCGTAGAAGCGGCTCGCTTCTGGGCCAAGCTGACCAAGACCGAAATGCCCGGCGAGCCGCATCACCCGGAACGCATCTACAACTACTATGCGATTCACCTGAAGCTCGCCCCCCAGCCAGCCTTTGTGCTCGATATCAGCGGACAGTGGGAACAAAAGCTGGCGGCGATTTCCTGCTATCGCAGCCAGTTCATTGACGGTCGTCCGCGGACACCCCCGACGTTCCTCGACCAGCTACGCCACGAAGCGGCCTACTGGGGAAAGTCGATCGGAACCGCCTACGGCGAGCCGTTCGCCTCGCGCGAACCGGTTGGTTTGGCGAGCATGGGGGCGCTGATTTAAAACGGTGCCCGTGGTCCCTCGGCAAGAGGCGGTGGGACCGCGCGCGGTTTGACGGGCCGTCTCCGGTTTCGACATGACGCGCTGCCGGCCATTCATTCGCGAACCTGGGCTGCTCACGTTATACATTGTGGGTGTCGAGCAAGCAGGCATGGCCGAGCACAATGACGCTCGGCGCGTGCACCGGCCAGCCTCCCGGCCGCCAACCCGGGGCGGCGTAGCCCGCGCACGAAGATTCGACCTTCGCCTGAACCCGGCAGTGTGAGGAAATCCCATGCAGACCGAAGCCACCATCGAAATTGATCGCTCGATCGATGAAGTTTTCGAATTCACCAACAACCATGTTGCCGAATGGAGTCAGCTGGTCGTGGAAGATACGCCCATCGACGAAAAGCCGGGCCGGGTCGGGTCGACATTTCGTTGCGTGACCGAGGAACAGGGGCGGCGAATGGAATTCACGGGAACGGTTACCAGGCATGATCCGCCGTATGCGTCCGCCGTCCACATGGTGGGGGGCAGTTTTGAGATGGATGTCGAGTACGCGTTTGAGGCCGTTGGCGACCGGACGCGGTTGACCCAGCGGTCGACCGTGGTCGGCAAGGGGCTGATGAAATTGATGTTGGCGATTGCCCGTTGGACAATGAAGAAATCGAGCTGCCGGGTGGCCGAGCGCGAACTGGAAAACCTCAAGCGGTTGCTGGAAGCGCGGAACGAGGTACCGGTCGACGGTTCGCGGTAACGATGCAGCTCGCTGCCGGCCGGTTCCCCCGCAGCACCCCCTAGCCGCTATTGGTCGGCCGCCGCCTCAATGGGTCGCTCTTCGCCCTTGGCATTCCGCAGGAACGGTTCGCGCACCTGTTCGCCGTGGGCCGGTCGGATCTCCCGCACCCAGATATTGCGGAAGCGGACCGGATTTCCATGGTCCTGCAACCGGATCGGCAGTCGGTCGGCATGCTTCGTGTATGCGGGCGGTCGCGTGTAGGGGGTATCCCCCTGCAATTCAAAGTGGTTCAGAATCAGCACGCCATTGTGGATGGCGGTGATGAACGCCGGCGATTTGAGCTCTCCGTTGTCATGGAAGCGCGGCGCGGTCCAGATAATGTCATACGTATTCCACTCGCCAGGTGGCCGCATGGCGTTCACTTGCGGCGGCGTTTGCTTGTAGATCGCACCCGCCTGCCCGTCAAAGTAGGTCTGGTTCTGGTAGGAGTCGAGTACCTGAATTTCATATCGGTCCATCAGGAAGACGCCGCTGTTGCCACGGCCCTGGCCATTTCCTTTGGCAGGCGTCGGGGCCGACCATTCGATGTGCAATTGGCAATCACCAAATGATTCCTTGGTGATCGGGTTGCCCTTGCCGCTGATCATCACGCCGTCTTCGAGCGTCCAGTTGTCCGCCCGATCCCAAGCGGACAGGTCGGTGCCGTCGAAAAGGACGACGGCGTCCGACGGTGGACCACCGGCCGTGCCCGGCGTCACGACGGCCGGTTCCTTCCACTTAATGCCGCTGAGGTATTCGTCGGCCAGGGACGTATCGACCGCGATTGTGCAGAGGCCGACCACCGTCAGCATCGAGGAATAGAAACGAATGGGCGAAGGCAACGATGCTGACATGGGAGAGGGTCCTTACTTGAAACGGGTGAAGCTTTGTCAGTATATCGAGGCGGCGTACGGTGGTGTGCCGTGCGAGTTCAAGTCAGCCGGGAGCGAACGAATCGTCCGGGCGGCCCGTCCGATCAGCTCCAGTGTAATCGCTGGTGGATCGGCGCTCGCTACGCCCCGGGAGGCAGTGGCTTACCGAGTCGGTTGAATATCTGCGTGCGATACGGTCGGTCCGGGTGGCGTGCTCGATCCGAATTCGGCATCAAGCCTTTCTTGACATTCTCCAACTCTTCGGGCGCGTCCTGGTGGCAGGCCACGACGAAACGTGTTCCCTTGGGGATGTCGACATTTGGCCGGAAGAACCAGCCGGCGCCGCGGGTCGTGAGCCTCCGAAATGTGCTCCGCGTGCGGTACACGCGCCGAGCATGATACAGGAGGAGCTCGTTCGCCTTGATGTCATTGACCGCCCGTGCCTGGAGGATGATGCCGTAGGAAGGTTGTCCAAATCTCGGTTCTTCGGAACAATCGAGGGCCCCATCCCGTGCAACGGTCTCCAAGTCGCGCAAGGCACGCGTGTGAATCTCCGCAATCCGTTCCTCGATCTCTGCAAAGCGTGGATGTCCCTTCCTGTGGTGGATGCGGAGCCGCGTTTCCTCCGCACAAAGATCGTGGACCTCTTGCAGCGCCAGGTTCATTGGGTCGGTCGCCGAAACGGCGACGGGCGGCTCGCTGCCGAAACCGAAGGTAACCGCGATGACCGAGACGAGAACGCACTGGTTGGTCATGGTTTTGACTCACCTCTTGTTCAGTTGGACGACTTTCGCACCAATTGCCGCAGATCGGTAATCATACCATTGACAACCAACAGTCCGCCAATTGCTACGCACCCCGTACCGATCGGCGCCAGCCTTCTATCCCGGATGATCCATGAACGAACAACCATTCAGTGCAAGTTGCTCTGTCGCAATCGAGGGTGGTGGACTTGCCCGAAGCGCGCCGCAACTCAGTCGGAACCCGTTATCGTCCGGTTTCCACTGCGATCAACGCAACCGGAGCTAACGCCAAACGGCTGATCCATGAACCGGGAGATGTTCCGCTTCTGTGGCGGCGCAGGTGCCATCGAGAGGCCCTTCCATCGACTGCCTGCGGGGTGACTCGGTCCTGCCCCATGGCGTCCCCTCGTCAGCCGTATCGCTCGTCAGCCCGAGAGAGCGCTCGAGCAGGTCGTTGCGCCGGGATACGCAGGATCGAGGCTGATCGCAGCGGCCGCCACGACCGGGGGGCCTACCCGATTCTATTGATCCCTGCGCAGCGAATGGACCAGGACGACCAACGGGAGTCCGCAGAGTATTCGGCCGCGCGTTGCTTGCCGAAGGCTCACTTGCCGCGCAGCCGTCGATCATAGGCATCGGGTTGCCGCAGCAAGCTGCCCGCCGGCAGGATCCGACCGATGTGCCGGGGGAGCGGCCACGCGTGTCGGACCCGCGCCCACCGTTGGCATCCGATGCCGCGTGCCGGGCCGTGGCGTGCTACTGCTCTTTTCGCATCACCGCGCTGGCGGTAATGACCTGGTTTGAGATGTCGATGCCAAACGGTGCCAGGCCGTTGATGAAGGGGGGTGTATTCAGCCGGACACAAACGGTGACACGGACGTCTTGCATGGTCAGGGCCGGCGATACCGGCGGGTTGCAAGGAAGCAAACCGGCACGCTGAATCTGATCCGCCACCAGTGGCGCGCCGGGGTCTTCGAGGACGATCGCGGCACTCGGCCCCAGCACCAACTGGTGCGGCGCGAGGACTGCTTCAACAACCGATTGGAGCTCCCCGACCTGGGCTCCCTTGGCTGCTTCGCGGGCAGCGACCGTGGCGGAATGCGAGATGGCGTTGCGCACGGTCCCCGCGATACCAAACTGCAGGACGGCCACGAAGAGGACCACCAACAGGATGAGCCCGAGGATCGCCTCGAGCGTCACTGCTCCGCGTCTTGATCTTGATCGCAACGTTTGCACGGTCTGCGTCCAGATCTAAGGAGTAATGCTGATGATCGCGATTGCCAGATCATTCAGCTCGTTTAACAGGGCGACGCGCACCGCGGACAGCCCGGCGATGACCCCGATCCCGACCAACGTCACAAGCAGCAGGTACTCGACGAAAACTGCACCGCTGGTATCACGCCGGAGACGCGACAGGCGTGTCATCAATTTTCTCATTACTCAATGCTCCTCTGCGAAGCGACCAACGTCAGCTTCAGTTAATGCCGCATCCCACGATGTTAACGATGGGAAACATGTTGACCGGAAGGCACACGCCAGGCTGAGGGAAAAACGTTAAGCGTGTGCATTTGCTCCATTTGCGACTCTCCGTAGATGCATTCTCCGTGCCAAGCCGCTGAACCAAAAACGCAACGTCCCAGGGACCAGCCCGTCGGCAAAATCAAACGTCACCGGCGGGGGACGTTGTTCACGGATCGACGTCAAGGATGTTTCCAGATCGAAACAGGTGCGAGCGGCGTGTTACCAGTTGTTAATGTGGACCCGGCTGCCCGCTCGGAAATTGCCCCACGATAGTCCACTGCGGCACACCATATGCTGCCGATGTCGGCATCCGGATAGACCTTTTGTGACAGAAGTGCAGTTTCCGAGGAATACACGGGCGTGGCAACGATATCTGATCCAGCGCGAAGACGTCGCTCGAACGCACGGCGTTTGAATTCACGGCGCGGTGCGGTGACTTTGGAACTCCTCTTAGTCATCCCAGTCAACATGATCGTGCTGCTTGCCGTGGCGCAGTTCTCGCTTTTTCTGACAAACTACCAACAGGTGGTATTGGCGTGCCGTGCGGGTGCCGGTCTGGCAGCCGAATCAAACGCCCTGCCGCTGACCGGGGCGCCCGTCCCGCCGCAGATTGTCGATGCCGTCTGCCGGCAACTGAACAACTCGGGAATCGAACAATGCACGATCATTCTGGAACACGTCGGTAATCTGGGGGCGCATACCGAGCAAAGGTTGCGGGCGGATTGCGCGGGTGGGATGTCTGCCGCCTGCCAGGAGCCGGCGACGCCGATCCCGGCCAGTAGTGTCCGCGTGACCGTCTGTGTGCCCTTGGCGGAGATGATGCCGAATAGCATGTCGGGCTTCGGCTTCGACATTTCCGGCAACGCGATCAGTTGTTCAACGACCTTTGGATTTGAATGATGAGTATGGACTGCATTCGTCGCCTCCCAGTGAGATCACGCCATTGCCGAAGAGATGGGGCAGCCACGCTCTGGATCCTGCTCTCTCTGCCTGCGCTTTTGGTTGTCCTGCTGATCGTCGTTGACGTCGGGAATGTCTGGGTCGCGCGGGCCGAACTGGAAAACGCTCTAGAAGCCACGGCGCTGGCGGCTGTCAGGGAATGGGGGACGGCGTCTCCGGCTCCGGGAACGAATGCCACGAATCCCGCTCGGGCCCGCGGCCTGGCGCTCGCCGCGGCCAATCATGTTCGTGGGGCCGCACTGGCCATCGATATGAACCAGGGCACGTTCCAAGCAACCAATAATCCCAACGAGAATCGGCTCTGCGATCCCGCCCTGGGACCGCCGGCCGCCGGTAATCTGGTGTTCGGAACGATCTCGGTGAATGGGATGGGAGGCATCATTCACGACGCCAGCAACGCTCCCACCGACATGTATGGCGTGCGTGCTCAGGCTTCCGTGCCGGTCGCCAGCCTGGCCGGTAGTTTCCTCGGCCTGGGCAGCAACCCTTATGCTGTCGGTGCCACGGTGACGGCCCTGTACGACGCGAATGCAGGTCAGACCAGGCTGGTCCGGGTCGCGCAATACATTTGTGCCCCAGGCAATGGTGCCGATTGAGACAGGTCGACGGCCTGCCAGCGATGGATCGCGGCGCCTTACATCGGCCGCGGGTGAGATCGGCCAGCGGCGGTCAGGAGGCAGCCTTGGACTTGGGCCGCTTCTCGAGCATTCCATACTTGCGCATCTTCTTGTAGAGCCCGACGCGGCTGATGCCCAGGGCATTCGCCGTGGCGGTGCGCTTGTAGTCGTTGGCTTCCAGGGCCCGCTCCAGCAACTCCTGTTCGTTCTCCGCCACCATTTCGGCGAGCGTTTCCGCTTTCTGCGCCGTCGTGGTTCCCTTGGCAATCGCCTGCTGGACGTGGGCGGTCAAATCGGCCGAGGTAAGCTCTTCGTTCTGGGCGAACAGGACCGAACGGCGAATGTGATTTTTCAGTTCGCGAAGATTGCCCAACCAATCGTGATTGACGACGCACTGCAGGAAGTCAGGATGGATGCGGCGAATCGGGATCCCGTGCGCCTGGGAGAATTCCACGACGTACTCCAACGTCAGCGGCACGATATCCTGCCGCCGTTCGCGTAACGGCGGGATGTCAAACTCGAGCACGCTCAAACGATAGTAGAGGTCCGAGCGAAACTCGTTTCGCGACATGAGACCGTTCAAATCCACGTTGGTTGCGACCAGGATCCGGGCTTGTGATATCTGTGTGTCATTCGAACCGACCGGTTCGAATTCGCCGGATTCGATCACGCGGAGCAGCCTGGCCTGCTGGTGCAGCCCCAACACGTCAATTTCGTCCAAGAGCAGCGTGCCCTTGCCGGCCGCGGCGAACTTGCCAATCTTGGCCTTGTCGGCACTGGTAAACGCTCCCTTGGTGTGGCCGAACAATTCACTTTCGACCAGTTCGGCCGGCAGCGCCCCGCAGGCCACCGTCACCAGCGGGTTTTCGGCGCGCGAAGACAGCTGGTGCACCAGGCGGGCGATCGTTGTCTTTCCCGTCCCGGTCTCGCCCACCAGCAGAATCGTTACGTCGTGTTCGGCGACTTTGCGAAGATTGAGGAGCGTCTCGTAAAAGTCTTCGCAATACGTCGTGTACTTGAAGCCCTCGAAGTCGACCACGTGCTGCACGTAGGGGCCATCCTCCAGCAACGTTTGGGTCACGTCCTGGCGGAGAAGTTTGGCCAGGCGAGGGGCCGCGAGCGGCAGTTGCAGGTGGACATGCCGGCCGTCGGTTTCAAACCATTCGGGTGCCTCCTCCTCATCCGACAGGGTGACCGTGAGGGCCGCCCGGGCTGCCTTGAGACGGGCCAGCCGGCCGCTCTCGTCATTGGAGTCGAGCTGGCGGAGGTCGACGAACAGTGATGCATCCTCGTCAACCGTTGCCTGGGGATCGTCGTCCCAACTCATCTCGCGCGTGGTGCAGCCGTAGTCCTGGTTGAGCAGTCTGGCGAGCTGCTGACGGAGCCCAGGGTCGGGCGTGAGCAACACACACGTGGCGGTGACGATGGCAGGCCTCGCCTCCGAGCCAACGTTGGCAACGGCGCGGCTGGATTCGGGCGGTGACGGGCTATTCAAGTTGTTTACATTATCCATATCTCCCACACTACTCAGTTAACCAATGTTGTCAAACTTTACAGCGAAAAATCCGTCACGGACCGTGGTGAGCCGCCGAGCGGTCTGCAGCAGGTGGCTGCGCGTCGCCCGAAAAGCGGGGAAAATTCGGAGAAAACGGGCATCCCGGGCAGGCAACGGCGCACCAGTTCTTATTTCTCGGGAGGACCGAAACCCCATTGACGGCGTGCTAGGGTTGAGAAAGGAACGTCCTTTGCGGTGATTGACTGTCTTCGTCGCGACCGAACCAACGGTCTCCTGGAAGCGGCGAACCTGGCAAGCGAATCTCAACCCCTCGGAATGCTCAAGTGGCGATTTCCAACGTAGACCATTCGGACGCGGTCGGACCCGACTCACTCAAGGCGGCACTCAGTGCACGTTTTGCCCTCAGTTGGCAGCAGTGCTTGATGTGCGGCTGCTTCGCCATTTTCTTTGTTTATCTTAGCTATATTCCTCTCTTTCACTCTGATATCTGGGGGCACGTGCTCTACGGGCAGTGGATTCTCGAACATGCGGCGATCCCTCAATCGGACCCGTTTCTACCCCTTGCAGAGGGTGTTCGAGTGGTCGACACCGGTTGGTTGAGCCAAGTCATCCTTGGCGGGGCAACCCAAATAGGTGGTGTCGAGGCACTCTCCGTGATTTTTGCAGTGGTGGTCCTCTGTAGCTATCTCGTCCAGACCCGGGTTTTCTATCTATTTGGGCAGCGGATCGGAATTGCCATGATGGGGGCCGGGCTGTCGCTGTTCGTCGGTTTTTCTCGACACGCCATCATTCGTCCTGAGATATTTGGGATGCTTTGCCTGTCGCTGTTGTTGTGGATGGTGGTGCGCTGCGAGCCTTGGCGATCAAGGGCGCGGGCATTTTCGGGTGGCCCCGCCGTGCGGTCGTGGCCCGTCTGGATCTGGTTCGCCATCCCGCTTCTCTTTGCCTTCTGGGCCAACGCCCATGGATCGTTTGCGGTCGGGCTGGTTTTCCTGGCCTGTCATGCGATCGGGCGAATCATCGAGGTCGCCTGGCGGACCACCAGTTTTCAAGCGGTGGTTGCCGATCGGGGCGTTCAACGGTGGGTGTTTGCCACAGAACTGGCGACGGCCGCAACCTTGTTGAACCCTTACGGCGTTGATCTTCTCATCGAGACTGCCACATTCGGCGGGAATCCCAACCTGCGGGACGTGATGGAATGGTTCCCGCTGCGTTTGATTGACCTGGAGGGGTTGCAGGTCTGCGTAGTTATCGTCTTGTTGGTCGCCGTGATGCGTCACAGCCGCCAGCGGGTACGTGCGACGGATGTGCTGTTGCTCCTGGTATTCGGGTTTGCAATGGCACCGACGATTCGGATGATTGCCTGGTTTGCACCGATCTTCACGTTCGTGATGCTTCCCCACCTGACCGACATTTACGCTCGCCTGACGACAGCATTTTCCCGTCCCTCGACAACCAAAGTGGTGCCGGCTGACGGTACCGCGCCGAAGCCGCAATTCGGCTTGAGCCTGGTCACGCTGCTGATCCTGTGGTGTGCCTTTGCCTTCTCGCCGATCAGCCAATTCGTGCTGGGCGGTAAGCCGCGGAAGCGCGAGCAGATCTACAGCAACGACACCCCGCTGGAACTGGCGGATTACTTACGTGAGAACCCGACCGACGACCTCATTTTTGCACCCCAATGGTGGGGCGAATGGTTGTTGTGGGAATCGGGGCGGGACCTCAACGTCTTCATGACCACCAATGTGCATCTGGCGCCCTCCCAGGTCTGGCGTGACTACATGCGGATTGCGCGTGGCAACGCCGGGTGGGAACAGGCCTTGGACCGTTACATGGTGGGGACGTTGGTCGTACACAAAGAGTTACAGCCGGAACTGGCGCGGCGCGTCCGTCGCTCTGCGGAATGGGAAGTCGTCTATGAAGATGACGACGGATTTGTGGCCAAGCGAACGGATCTCTAGCGAGGCAGGGCCTCGGACCAGTAGCGAGCTGACGCTCGCGGCATGTTCGTCCGCTCCCGTCGGTCGCTCAAACTTGACTCATTCGTAAAGTTAATCAGACACAAGCTTTCCAGGAACTTCGCATGCGCGAACAAGAAGCAGCACCAACAGCCCAAGGGTTCTTCCGCTGGGGAGTCTTCCTGGCGATGCAAGCCGTGATCGTCTCCATCGCCGTAGGCGCTACGGCCTATCGCTCGAAGCAGCTCGAGCAAGCCCGCCGCTTGCCACCGATGCAGAACACGCCGCCGACGATCCGGCCGTTGTACGATGATCCTCGCGTCGTCACCGACGAACAGCTTGACGCCGTGCTTTACAAGCTGCGCCCCCGTCTACGCGAGGAGAAGGTCAACATCAATCATGTCGACCACGCGCTCCGCTTCTGGGGCGTCGAGGCCAAGTTCGCAGATCCCGAATGCCTCAGCGGCGAAGAGATGCGGAACCTGCTGCTGGATCACTCGCAATTCCAGAAGGTCTGGGGCGAAGAGGCTCTACCGCTCTTGCGCACCACCAAGAACGGCGTTGGCGTCCGGACCCAGGAAGGGCTCGCCACCGCCAGCCACTACGACCATACCTTGGCCGGTCTGGCGGAGGTTGGTACGACGCTGGACCATCCAGTACAGACGCCGACCGGTCAGACCACGGTCCGCGAGATGCTGGAGTTTGCCCTCCGTGAGTTCAGCCTGAACCAGATCGAGTACGAGTGGTCGACGCTGGCGTTCTCGATGTATCTTCCGCCCGTCAACCGCTGGATCAGTACCGAAGGGCAGGAGATCACTTTCGATCGGCTCGCCGATCGGATCATGCGGCAAAAGCTGAACCAAGGCGTGTGCATGGGTAACCACCGTTTGCATGCGTTGGTGATGCTGTTGCGAATTGATGACAACACGCCCATCTTGAGCTCGGAAGGGCGCCAGCGGATCATCGATCATCTGACCGCCGTCACGGGACTGTTCATCGCGTCGCAGCATCCTGACGGTTACTGGATTCGCTCCTGGCCCTCGGGCCAGCCGCCCCAAACCGGGATTGTCGGCGACACGGAAAACACCGGGCAGAATCGCATCCTGGCGACGGGGCACGTGCTGGAATGGTGGGCCCTTGCCCCCGACGTCGTCCACCCGCCGCGCGAAGTGGTGATTCGAGCCGCCCAATGGCTGTCCCGCGCTGTCCTCGATTTGGATGATTCCGAAATCAAGCGGCAATACACATTCCTCTCGCATGCCGGCCGCGCCCTTGCCCTGTGGCGTGGCGACTTCCCGGCCAGCTTCCTGCCCCTGCGTGACGAGACGCCGGCCGCCGCCACATCGGATAAGGCGGATCAGGATCCGGCAACCGGCGGCGAATCGGCACACGAGGACGAACCGGCGCCCGAGGGTCAGCCCGAGCCCGACAGTAATGCGCCGACCGATGACCGGGCCGAGCCGGCCGAGGAACCCGCGGCCGGCGAGGTGCCGGAAACGGCGGGTGCATGACGTCTCCTGGAGACGCGCTGGAATTTCCAACGTTAACCAATGGATACACGGACCCTCGCCAGGGCAGTGATTTCAAACTCCCAGGTGCCCAATTCTGCCGGGATCTCGGCAGCGGGCGAACCATTGGTCTCCTGGCACGCCATGTGCTTGTCTGCAAGCGGCACTCGCTTCCACCGTTCGGCAGGAAGGGGTTGCGTTTGATCTCGTGGAAACCTTTCGTGGCATTGAAGAGCATATGAAAACGATCCGACAGCTTTGGCAAGACGAAACCGGTGTAATCGCCACCACCGACCTGTTGTTCATTGCGACGCTTCTGGTGATCGGCACGATCGTTGGACTGACATCGGTCCGTGATCAGGTTGTGCAAGAGTTGGCCGATGTCGCCGTTGGGATTGGGTCGCTGAACCAATCGTATTCGTACGGGACGATCACCGTCACCTTCGCCGGTGGGACGTTTACGGCGCCCGGCAGCTCGTTTGCGGATGCCACCGACGACTGCGACGAAGGCGAAGCGGGCGGCACGTCGGCGTGCATCAGTATTGCGGTCGCCGCCTCGCACGAATCCCCCTGACGGCCGCTTGGCCCAGCCAAGTTCCTTCTTTACCAAACTTCCACAGATCATCCATCAGAATTCGACGGGTTGCCGTCGAGCGACCTTTATGAGGCCCGCTTCCAAGATGAAACTGTTGCACACGTTATGGCATGATGAGGCTGGTGCGATTTCAGCGATGTCCTGGTTGCTGCTGGTCACCATTCTGGCACTCGGCACGATCGTCGGCCTGACGACGCTCCGCGACCAGATCGTCCAGGAGTTGGGCGACATCGCTCTGGCCCTCGAAAACCTCGACCAATCGGTCGGGACGTTTGTCGATACCACGCCAGGTGACGACACGCCCGGGACGGCGCCGGGCTGCATTGATGTCTCCACCGTGGCCGCTCAGCCCGAGTCGTAGGGCGAGCTGGATTTCCCCACTTCGCTGGCGGCCCGAACGCCGCTTCGTCGAATTGGATGGTTCCAACGGGCCGGCGAGCCGTGACGTGCCGGTCGCTTCGTATACATGGCCACCGTTGCCGGACGGTGGAATCCAGGAACGCCCGCCTGGCGGCGACGGCGACGCGCAAAGTGAGACCGCCGATCGCTCTCCGGATTCTTCTTGAGTGGACGACGATTCATTGCAAGTTTAGTTGTCGCAGTCGGTGGCGGTGAATTCGCTTGGTGAATTGCGCTGATCAGCCGGAACGATTTAGTTTCCGGTTTGCCCGGTTATCGACGGAACCGGGGCTAACGCCCAACGGCTGATGTGGAGCGCCGCTACGGCGCACGGGCGGAAGATGCTTGTCCTTACAAGTCCGTCCTCATACGTCCTCGAAGCATCTCTGCATACGTCCGGTGCCTCATGCGTGTCCTTAATACTCGCTTATAATCCGCGCTTAATACGCGTACTCGGCGAGGCGCCCTTGCGGCGACTGCGGGAGTCGGGCGCGGTGCGACAGGCTCATCATGTGCCATGCGCTTTCATTCGCGTAATCCGCGCAACCGATACAGCGCGGCGCGCGACGTCGATGAATCCGGCGCGTTTGCCGGATCTGATGCTCAGCAATCTATCTAAATATCCCAGCTTAGCTATAGTCGCAGATAGGCAAGGACCAGATCCGATGGTTGTGAGTGGCGCACGGGAAAATGACGACAGACACGTTTTCGGGCGATGCGGGGAGAGAGCTTGCGGTGGACGGTGCGAGCCGGACCGGAAGTGTTGCCCGCTGGACGTTCGGAATCGGTGTTGCCGCGTTTATCCTCTCGCGGATTTACATGCTGTTATTTTTCAATTCAACGGCAATCGCAACGGATCTGCCGATCTACTTCACGTACGGAGTGCGTGGCGTTGACCTGGGGCAGACCGCTTATTCCGAATTCTCGGTCGAGTACCCGCCGCTGGCCTACTGGGCGGTAACCGCGCCCCGTCAATTGCGGCGGACGACGGTTACCGAGGACGAGCTGGTGGCGAAAGTCGGGCTGGACGGAGCGTTTCGGCACTACGTGGCCCTCTACCGCGGGGCCATGATCATGGCGGATGTGCTGGCGTTTTTTCTGGTGCTGAAGATCGGCAACCGCCTCCATCCACGCGGCTCACCATGGATGGCGTGTGGGTATGTTGCCGTCACCACGCCGCTGGCGCACGTACTCTACGATCGGCTGGACATGCTCTTGCTGCTCCTGCTGATGATCTGGATCTATGGACGCGTCCGATCGCAGGAGGCTGGGCCGCTGTCGGTCTGGAACGTCGTCTCCTATATCGCGCTCGGCCTCAGCATTCCCTACAAACTGGTCGGCATCGTCGTCATTCCGCTGGTCCTGTTTGCCGATGCCCGCCAGGAGCCTGCCAATCGTCAGCGGTTCATGACGGGCGGGATCTTGCTGAGCGTCTGCCTGGCGTTCGCGGCATTCCCATTCATCGTACAGGCACTCTCGTCAGGGGCCGCCACCCTGTCCTTCCTGACGTACCATGCGGAGCGGGGAATTGAGATTGAATCGACCTACGGCACCGTGTTGATGGCGTTATCGTTGGTGGGGCTGCCGATCGAGACCGAGGTATCGTACGGCTCGGCCAATCTGGTCACACCCCTCTCAGCCGGGTTTGCCGCGGCTTCGCCCTTCTTGCTGTTGGGGATGCTCGTCCTGCTGGCATTTACGCTCTACCGGTGTGGAGACCGTGACCGGGAGGCGGGGACCCAGGCCGGCATGTTAGCGGTCCTCTTGCTCCTGGTCTGCTCGAAGGTTCTTTCGACGCAGTACTTCGTCTTTGCCTTGCCGCTCCTCCTCTTGCTGACTGTGCAACTCAGGCCGGCCTGGAGCTGGTTCCTGATTCCCGCCCAGGTTGTGGTGGCGATCGCGACGACTCTGGTCTTTCCATACCTCTGGTTCCCGACCTACATCGGTTCCGGGGCGCCTAATCCGTACTGCCTGGTTCCCGACCTTAGCTGGCTGCCTTGCCTGTTGCTCGCCTTGCGCAACACGCTCTTTCTCGCCATGGTGGCGGCGTTCTGGTGGGCGTTGGCGCTGGGGCGGCGAAGGAAGCAAGCATGCTGAAGCCTGCCGAAACCGATCGCCCCTTGCCTGCCACGCCATCGGCCAGGGATGCGGCGCCGCGCACGGACCGCAGTGCTCGCCGTACGGCGACTGCGGCGCTCTGGTTTTACCTGTTGCTGGGCGTCGTGTTAAAGCTCTCGCACGGGCATTTTCACGAACCGCTGCTGTTCGTTCTGGTGGCCGGATTCCTTGGCTACATCACGATGGGGATGGTGGACCGCGGGAGACCGTTGGCCCGTCAGGACCAGCGATTGATGACCAACCGCCTGGCCGCGGTGACCCTCTTCTTCTCCTGCCTGCTGTGGCTCGACCCCGAGTTGCTTTATCGCCAGGACAACGGGGCGGCCGGTTGGCTTGTCCCGGTTTCGGCTTTCGTGATGGCCGCCGCCGCGCTGCTCTGGTTGACGACCTTCCGTTCGATCCGGCTCGCCTGGCAATTCGAGGTTGGTGTCTGGCTGGCAGGCATTTGCGGCGCCTTTGTGCTCCGGGCGTTGACCCTTGTTGCCTCTCCCGAACCGTTCATCGATGTGTGGGTGATTGGCAACCTGGGGAGCGACGCATTTCTGTCGGGCCACAATCCCTACTCGGCGTCCTTTCCGGACATCTACGAAGGCCAATACGACCACGTGCCCCACTTCTTTTACTGGCCGGCGTACTTGCTGACAGTCGCCCCATTTCGCGGCCTGTTCGGCGACGTCCGCGCGGCGACCATCGCCAGTGACGTCGTCATTGTGTGCCTCCTGCTGGCCACCGCGCGCCGCCTGGCCCTGCCCAGGAAGACGGCGCGGCTGCTCTGCCTGCTGTGGTTGTTGCACCCCGTCTCGCTGTTCGTGCTGGAGTTGTCCTGGATTGATCCGATTTTGATGGCCGGCGTGCTGGTGGTGCTCTTCTGTGTGATCCAGGGTTGGTGGGTGGCGACCGGTGTCGCCCTGGCGTATCTGGTCGGGATCAAGCAGTACGGAGCCGTCATCGCATTGCTCGTGATGACCGTCCTGGCGGCGCAACGGTGGCGGGGGCGTGAAAACGTCGATCTCCGCGCCGTGGTCCTCGCCGGAGCCGCGGCGACCGCGGCAATCTTCGGCCCGTTTCTGATCTTGGACGCCGGCGCGTTCTACGAGAGCACGTTGCAGCCGTACCTCGAGGTCGGTCTGCGATCCGATGCCTTGTCGATCCCGGCAGAGATTCATAACCGGTGGGGCGTCCGGATCCCGGACCGTTACCTGGGAACCACCGTTCTGCTGATCATCGGCGGCGTCACGATCTGGCTGATCCGGTCGCACGCCAGTCTGGCGCGGCTCACGTTTGCCATCACGCTGGTCTTGGGCACCTTTTTTCTGTTGGGCAAACTGGCGTTCTGCAACTACTACTACCTGGTTTCGTTTTGCGCGCTGCTGCACTTGGTAACCCGCCTGGCGCCGCTTGGGACGTCGGGGATCGTCGTTGGCCGGGCCGCAGTGCACAGCGGACCAACCGCGGCCCCTGGACTTTCTCTGCCCCACTGATCCCGGAAGGCCGACCGGATGGAAACCGTGAATCTCGCGACAGCTTCGCAGCAGGACTCCGACGGTTCGCCGCGCGGCGACGGACGCACGGCCCACGCCGGCTGGCGGCATGTCGTCCCGTTGCTCGTCACATTCGCCGCCGCGGCGTATTTGATTCCGTTTGTCGACCAGGGGTGGATCCCTCACGACGAAGGACTCCTGGGACAATCGGCCGAGCGGGTACTGCGGGGCGAGTTACCGCATCGCGACTTTGATGACACGTACACGGGAGGGCAGAGTCTCCTCCACGCGTTGGCATTCGCCATTCTGGGGGTCAAGCTGGAATCGTTGCGCTGGCTGCTCTGGGCGGGGACGTTGGCGTTTGTGCCGGCCTGTTATTCGCTGGCCGCGCGCGTGGCCGCTCCCTGGCTGGCGGCGTTGGTCACGGCAGCCTGTCTGTTGTGGAGCGTCCCGAACTACTTTGCCGCCATGCCGACCTGGTATGTGCTCTACCTGACAACGTTCGGCCTGGTTTTTCTGCTGCGTTACCTGGACACCGGACGGCGGCGCTGGCTGTTCGCGGCCGGGATTTGTGCCGGCGTTGCCCTGCTGATGAAGATTGTGGCCCTTTATGCTGTCGCGGCCGCGTTGATGTTCCTGGCCTTTCATGAATCGCAACGGGGGGCGGATAAGAATGCCGTCAAGCCGCGGTCGTTCGCTTTTCCCGTCTTCCTGGCGTTGATCGGTGTCGCCCTTTGCGGACTGGTGACGGTGCTCCTCCGACGCGGGAGTGGGGGCAGCCTGGAATTCACGGCCCTGTTTCATTTCTTGATTCCTTGCCTGGCCGTCTGCGCGACGCCCGTTCTCTGTGAACTGCGGAGCGGTCGAGGGGCCTTCGTCGAGCGTGTTCGTCATTTGACATGGAACGTGATGTCGCTCTGCGGGGGAGTTCTCTTGCCGGTGGGAGTGTTCCTGATCGCTTACGCGGCGCAGGGCGAACTGGGCCGGCTCTACACCGGTGTCATCGTGCTGCCGCAACTACGGTTCGAGTACACGCACATCGGCCTGCCGCCGGCCATCACCCTGTTGCTGCTGGTGATCCCTCTGTTGGTGTTTGGGGCCGGACTCGTTCCCCCCGAACGGCCCCGTTTGAGAATGGTCGCCCAGGTTGGAATCACGGTCGTCGTCGGCCTGCTGTTGGTCTTCGCCGGAGCACGGTATTACGAGATCTGGTACTCGCTTCGCAACTTCCTGCCGGTTGCCGCGGTGGCTGCTTGCCTGTTGCTTGTCCGCGCGTCGTCCGCCAGGGTCGCCCCGGACGTGAAACAAGCGATTTACCTGATGACGGCAACGGCGGTGCTGTTCAGCCTGGTGCAGTACCCGGCGGGACACCCGATCTATTTCTGTTACTGCGTACCACTCGTTTTGCTGGTCATGCACTATACGGTGGCCGCGGTACCCCGCTGGCGGTACGGCTACGCCGCCTTACTTGTCTTGTACACGGTCTTTGGTGTCAGCCATCTGAACCGCGGCTATTGGACGCTACCGGCAGACCGGGTTGCCCCCAACGAGTATCGGCTCGACCTTCGCCGAAGTCGGCTCCGCGTCTCTGAGAATCAACAGCGGAACTACCAGGCGATCATGGCGCTGATCGACCAGCATGCGGCGGGCTCGGCGGCGATACTGGCCACACCCGACTGTCCCGAGATCTACTTTCTCAGCGAGCGCCAGAATCCTACGCGCGTGATGTACGACTTCTTTGACACGCAGTCCGACCGTACGCATGCGCTCATCGGGTTGCTCGATGACGCAAACGTTCAACTGGCGGTGATCAACACGGCCCCTGTCTTCTCTCCGCCCATCGACGCGCGTCTCGATGCAGCAATTCGGAAGCGTTTTCCGAACCGCCGACAGGTTGGCGACTTCATCATTGCCTGGGAGCAAGACGAGCCGCTCGAGCGCCCGACGGCAACAAGACGCTCCGACGTGCCCGGGCAGCCTGGCGGTTAGTTGCGGGACCACCCCCTCACCGCCTTCTTCAGGGCCGATTGTCGGCCTCCCACCGGCCACGCTTGCCGCGCCGTACGCGCCGGTTTACAGCGCCGGACAACGGCGTTTCCGTATGGATGCGCTTTGCCCGCAAGTTCCCGCTGCGTGCGGTGAATTCTTCTCCTGCGCTCCGTTCAGTGCCCGCCGCGGACCGCCGATTCTTGCTGATTTATGCGGCCTTTCCCAGGATTGAAAAAAAATCCGGGCGGCCGTTCTTTAATCGAAGTTTTAGGCATGTCAACTGCATAAGTCCGCCATCACGCAAAACAGTTGGCCAACTATTGAGCGGAAATCGTCACAAGCCGTAAGACCCGTACAAAGCGGTGTCCTGGGCGACGAGTCTCGAGCGCGGGTGCAGGTCTAGGCTTCAGCGCGTTGAGCAAAACGACAAGTGTGTTGAGTTACCGAATGTGGTTTATTTTTTTCTGCTTCGAAGAAAGGGTGTGAGAATTATGAATTTGATTGCGAAGCTGTGGAGTGATGAAGCTGGTTTTGTCGTTTCGACAGAGCTCGCCCTGATCGCGACGATCCTGGTGATCGGTTTGATCGTTGGCTTGACCTCGATCCGCGACCAGGTCGTGCAGGAACTGGCTGACATCGCTGGGATGGTTTCCCAGCTGAACCAAAGCTACTCCTTCTCGGCCATCACGGGCCATCACTCGTCCACCGCTGGTAGCTACGGAACTGACAATGTTGATAGCTGCGATCAGGTCTGTGGTGACATCGGTGGTAACGGTTCGGTCTGCGTGGACGTCTGCAACGTTGCAGCGACCCACGAATCGCCGTAACTTCCGATTCATTTGATCGGTTGACCAGGCCCGGCAGCGGAATCCGCTGCCGGGCTTTTTTGATCCAACAACGGCCAGGACCTGTGTCCTCAACTTGCAACCGAGTGGCCTAAATGCCACGTGCGATGTGGCAATTCGTTAACACGGGCGGTGGCGGAGCGTCCGCTGTTGCGTCCGATTGGAATCGACGCGGCCCGACGGCGGCGTCGCCGCGGACCGTCGAGGTAACCCCGAGACAACGATTTTGGCCCTTGTTTTTCCGGTGTTTTTTAATAATCTACAAGATAACTTGCTTTTCCTTTTCGGACACGACTTTTTAGGCATGTCAACTGCGATATGGGCAACCACTTGGATTGGTTAACCAAGATGTCCGAGTCAATCCGTTTACTCCGGTACCGCCGCTCAAAACGGTGCAACCGTAGATCCGTTGGCCCATTGTGTCGTGCGTGCTTCGGCACGCCACTGCTGTTTTGACGTGCTTGTCGTTTCGTTCTAAAGAAAGGGTTTGAAGCAAATGAGATTACTCGCCAAACTTTGGAGTGATGAAGCCGGTTTTGTCGTTTCGACAGAGCTTGCCCTCATCGCCACGATCTTGGTGATCGGTTTGATTGTTGGTTTGACGTCGATCCGAGATCAAGTTGTCCAGGAACTCGCTGACATTGCGGGCATGGTTTCGCAATTGAACCAGAGCTACTCGTTCTCTGCCATCACCGGCCATCACTCGTCCACGGCGGGCAGCTTCGGCACGGACAACGTCGACAGTTGCGACCAGGTGTGCGGTGACATTAGCGGCGCCGGTGCTGTGTGCGTGGATGTCTGCAACGTGGCCGCCACCCACGAAGATCCGTAAACAACGGTTCGTCAACGCACGTGTTGTATTGTCTGGCAGTGGGCGCACGTCCGCTGCCAGACTTTTTTTCTTGTGGTGTTTCATGTCACCATTGCCGCTTCCTCCGTTGTGGAGACGCGGCGCGGCCGCGACCGACGGCCGCCACGGTCGGGTTGCCCCCCCCGGGATTTCCGCCCATTCGATCGGTCCGCTCGACAATCTTCCGGTCGGCGGCATGTGCAACCACCGCCGCTGGCGCCACGGGCCGGCGAACGGCACTTCCGGCCTGCCTTTGGTCACCGCATCCGAGGGCCTTCTTCCCAGCGCCGGCCAAAGCGCTTCCATTGGTTAACATGGGAGCGCACCCCCGTTACCACAGGGTAACAGGCGAGTTCGCTGCGGCGGCTGGATCGGCCCGTCAACTTGCCTCTCCGCCGGTTTTTCTTCGCACCTCTGCGACCGTGCGTAACAGCTTCGTAGACGTACACTTCCGTTAACAACGGTCAGGCCGTGTTTACGGTCTGTAACGTTTATTTTGCTGTCAACACCTGGAGACACGCCATCCCGGCACGTTCCCTGCTATTAACGGATTTCCAATCAGTTGTTGGCCCAACTTCGATTCTTGGAAGTGATTTGTGGCTCTGCGGTCGCGTTAGACCTAAGGGCCGAGTCGCTAATTACAGTCTGTTTACTTTGGTTAACGCACGCACGAGAGGGAATGAAGCATGACGAATCAGATGAGGTTGTTGTGGAGCGACGAGGCCGGTTTTGTCGTTTCGACAGAACTGGCGTTGATCGCCACGGTGCTGGTGATCGGGATGGTGGTCGGTATTACGACCATTCGTGACCAGGTCGTCCAGGAACTGGCGGACATCGCCGGGATGGTCTCCCAGTTGAATCAAAGTTACTCGTTTTCGGCCATTACCGGACATCACTCGACGACCGCTGGTAGCTATGGCACGGACAACGTTGATAGCTGCGATCAGATCTGCGGCGACATCGGCTGCAATGGTGCGGTTTGTGTCGACGTCTGCAACGTCGCTGCAACGCACGAATCCCCGTAGGATCACACCCGGCGCGGGCTGGTCGCGCCCCGGTGTGGTCAGCCCGCGTTTCCCTTATTTTTTCCTAGCAACACAGGAAGCAAAGCATGAGTCTTATTCAGCGCATCTGGAATGATGAAGCCGGCTTTATTGTCTCGACCGAATTGGCCCTGATTGCCACGATTCTGGTGATCGGCATGGTGGTTGGGTTGACCACCATTCGCGACCAGGTCGTTCAGGAGTTGGCGGACATCGCCGGCATGGTTTCACAGTTGAATCAAAGCTATTCGTTCTCGGCCATCACCGGTCATCACTCGACCACCGCTGGCAGCTACGGAACGGACAACGTCGATAGCTGTGACCAGATTTGTGGTGACATTGGCTGCAATGGCGCGGTCTGCGTGGACGTCTGCAACGTTCACTGCTCGCACGAGTCGCCGTAGAGGGTCAATGCGCTGGGCCCACGCTCGGCGGTCTTCTGTTGGGCCGTCGAGCGTGTTGTGCCTGGCGGTTCGGTCGCCTGATGCCCACGGCGGTCGGGCCTGCGTGTCGCCCGAAGTCACCCTGTCGGACGAACGCGTTTCCTTTTGTCAACATGTGGCCGTTGCCAGGCGTTATCCAGTCCCGTCAGCCGCGCCGAGAACAGGGCGAAAATACCGCACAAGTAGGAATTCGAGGAGAAGAATACCGACTGGCGCGCGGGGTGCTCTGCAGGAGAGCACTGTGCACGCAACCTCGTACGCTCCCTATCACGAACGGTAGATCAGAATGGAGTATTGGCTATTCGTCATAGCCGTCGTCTTCTTCACCTTCACGGCGACGGTAACGGATCTGAGCACAAGGAAGCTGCCCAATTGGCTGACCGTGCCCGCATTCCTGGCAGCACTCGTGTTCCACACGGTGACGGGTGGCCTGGTCGGCTTGGGGAACGCCTTGGGAGGCTTTGCCATCGGCTTCGGCATTCTGCTGATCCTGTGGCTCATCGGTGGAGGCGGCGGTGGTGACGTCAAGCTGATGGGTGCCCTCGGTGCCTGGCTGGGGCCGGTACCGATCCTGATTGTCTTTACCTTGAGTGCCGTCCTGGCACTCCTGTTTACCTGCCTGGCCGGCTTTCGCGATGTCTTCACGCATGGCTTCAGCTACGTCAAGAAACGGTACCTGATGCATGGGGAAGCGCAGCCGCGCCGCAAGAAGTCGGAATCAGAGCGGCTCAAGCAGCGGCAAAAGAAGCGGGTCTTCCCTTATGCCCTGCCAGTCGGTCTCGCTACATGGGCTCTCCTGGCATGGCAGATCGTTACGAAAACGGCCGGCAATTGATTCGCATTTTTAATTTGGGCAACTAGGATGGAAATGCCAGCAAAGGACTGCAATTCAACAACAGAAACATCTTGTTCGCAGGTTATGACCATCTGCGAACGTACTTTTGGTAGGACGTGAAATATGTCGCGTATCAGCCCAGGCACTGTCATTGTGGGGATTTTCGCCGTCCTGTTCGGTTTGGTCGGAGCCTACGCAGTGCGCAACAGTCTGCAAACTCCACCACCCGCCGAACCTGCCGCACCGGTACTCAACGCGGTCCCGATCGCCAGTCTGGATCTTCAACCGGGACGGGAGATCACGATGGGTGACATTGCGATCCTGCGCCTGTCGACGGAGCAGATTCAGGAGCAGGGGCTGCCTGACGGATACATGACGAATTCCCAGCAGATCATCGGCCGGACCTTGAAGGAGCCGCTGGCGAAGGGGAAGCCATTCTTCACCGATCAACTGTACCCGGAAGGGGTCGGGCCGACGATCTCATCCCGTCTCCGACCCGGGTTCCGCGCCGTCACGGTAGAGATCGCGAACGAGGCGGCCGTGGCCGGCCTGGCACCTCCCGGCTCGTTCGTCGACGTCTTCTTCCGCACGACGCAAGATAAGACGCCCGATCTTCCCGAGACGACGGTCACGCTACTGGAAAACGTCGAAGTCCTGGCCCTGGGACCGAACGTTGTTCCCGGCATTCCGGCCGCCACGGCACGATCCTTTGCCGGCAACGTGACACTGGCCGTTTCGCCGGAGCAGGCCAGTGCCTTGAAGGTAGTCGAAGGACGCGGCGAGCTGATGCTTGCCTTGCGTGGCCCGGACGACGAAGACCTGCCGACCGAAATCGGTCCGGAGACGCTGGAAGGCCTGCTGGGGGTCGTGGTGGAGCCGACCGAAGCGCCGACCCAGACGACGATCTATCGCGGGGTCGCCAACCAGACCGTGCTCTTCCAGCCGGAAGCGTCCAGCAGCCCGGTTCGGATTACCGCCCGTCCGATCCGTGCACGAAGCACCCCGGCCAGCGACGCGGATCCCGTGTTGCCGCCGACAACTCAAGACGCGCCGCCCGCCGCCGCCGAGCCTGATCCGGCCGACTCGCCGACCAGCTCCCTGGAACCGGCCCCCTCATCGATCACGCAAACTCCGCCTCAAGTGGTGACCCGGATTGTTCCGCGGCGCCGCGAGCCGCGTATGCGAAGTCAGCCCGAGGTGACGGCCGCGCCGTCCGCAACGGTCGCGGAAGCGGCCCAGCCGCCGGCCCTTCGCACACCGGAGCCGCAGGCATCCCAGCCGACCATCCGCTCGAAGATGATCTCTTCGAAAACCACCCCCGTGCCCCCCGCCGAGACTCCTCCGCCGGCCTCCAGCATTCGGGCGCAGATGGCAACCTCGAATCTGCCCACGCGGACCTCCGCGGCCAATCAACTTTCGGCCGCTCCGGTCGCGTCCGTTTCGCCAGCCCCGTCACCCCGCGCGGTGGCCGCGCATCCGCCGGCACCGATTCCCGCCGAGCCGACGCCGGCGTTGGTCAAGGCGGCGACGCCTGAGCCCCCTGCGGCCGCGATCTCGCAACCCCGGCCGGTGCCCGTCGCGGCCGACCAGCCGTCGACGCCGATCGCCGCCTCCGCATCGCCGGCCAAGCCAGTCGAGCAGTATCGCGGGAAGTCGTTCCGCAGCACCTTCTACGCCGGCACCGAAGGCGAAGAGCGGGTTTATGAAAACGGTCAGTTGGCGAGCCGAACTCCTGTTTCGTCTCCGACGGAAACCACGAATTCATCTGACGAATAGGCCATCCGATGACTAGGACTAGCCGGGGCAATCCGCGAACTCCCTACTGGCTTTGTTACGCATGAGAAATCAACCGATGATCAAAAACCGAGACTTCCCGGTCGACACGTCCCCGTTGCGGGTCGTGCCACCGGAAGAGTTAGACTTTCAACGGATGAAGACGGCGGTTCATGAAGAGCTGATCGAGTCGCTTGATCTCTCAACCCTGTCCCACATTACTGAAGACCAACTCCGCGACGAGATCAAGCGCCTGGCGACGGACCTCTGCCGCCACCGTCGCAAGATTCTGGCTGCCGAACACCACCAGCGGATGGTGGATGAAATCGTCAATGAAGTTTTCGGCTTGGGACCGCTCGAAGGCCTCATGCAGGATCCGGAAATCTCGGACATTCTGGTCAACAACGCGCACGAGGTCTATATCGAGCGGCTGGGGCAGCTCGAACTGTCCGACGTCGTGTTCGCCGACGACGATCATGTGCTGCGGATCATTCAGCGCATCGTGGGTCGCGTGGGACGGCGCATCGATGAAGTCAGCCCGATGGTCGATGCACGCCTGGAAGACGGCTCGCGTGTGCACGCCATCGTTCCGCCGCTGGCCATCGGTGGCCCCAAGCTGTCCATTCGCCGCTTCGGAACGGACGTGCTGCGGATCGAGAACCTGATCTCCAACAATACACTCACCGACGACATGGTGACGTTTTTGGGAGCTGCGGTCCAAGCCCGAGTCAGCTTCCTGATCTCCGGCGGAACGGGTGCCGGAAAAACGACGCTCCTGGATGCTCTCTCGGTCTTCATTCCGCACGACGAGCGATTGGTGACGATCGAGGATGCTGCCGAATTGATCCTGCAACATCCACATGTGATTCGGCTGGAAACGCGTACGCCCAACACTGAGGGGGAAGGGGTGGTTACGCAGCGTGAGCTGGTTCGCAACAGTTTGCGTATGCGGCCCGATCGGATTCTGGTCGGCGAAGTTCGCGGTGCGGAAGCGCTGGATATGCTGCAAGCGATGAATACGGGGCATGAAGGTGCCCTGACCACGATTCATGCCAATGATACGGCCGACGCATTGCAGCGTCTGGAGATGATGGTCGCGATGACCGGGTTCGAGCTTCCCGTGAAGGTCATCCGGCAGTACGTTGCCTCCGGGATCAAGCTGGTCGTGCACCTGATGCGGCTCAAGGGGGGAGCCCGGCGGGTGATGCGGATTTCTGAAATCGTCCGCGTCACGCCGGAAGGCGAACACGAACTGCGCGATCTCTTTGGCTTCGAGCAGACCGGCGTTGACGGCAGCGGAAATGCCGTCGGCGAGTTCTTCACGACGGGTGCCTTGCCCAGTTGTCTCGAGCGGCTGCGGGCGGCCGGTGCGGACCTCCCCGATTCCCTGTTCGCGGCGGCTCGGACGCCTTTGGTTCCGCAGCCAGACGTCGACCGGCAACACGAGCCGGAGGCAATCCAGTCATGAGCCCCACGCTGATTATGCTCTTCGTCTTCTTTACGGTCGTGCTGGGCACCCTGGCGGTGTACCTGGTCGTCCGTGATTTGTCACTGGCCGGTGGCGAAGGCGGCAGCCAGTCGGCGGCCACCCTCCGCCGGATGTCGCTGGCCCGCGACGAACGGCAACCGACTTCGCTGCTGGAGTCTTTCGACCACTGGTTCTATCGCGTGCTCGTGGAATCCGGGCTGGATTGGAGCCCCCTGACCGCGCTCCTCGTGCTGGTGTTGGTGGGATGTCTGTGTGGGGGCACCATTTTCGTCGTCTACGAAGCGCTGCTGCCGGCCACGTTCGCCGCGTTGCTGGGAGTCGTCTTCACGATCATGATGCTGGCCCTCGTCCGGTCCCGGCGGATGCGGCTACTGCAAGACCAGTTGCCGGTCGCCCTCGATCTGCTCTCGCGGGCCGTGCATGCGGGCGAGAGTCTGGAGCAGGGCGTCCGATTGGTCGGCGAGCGTTCGCCCGAACCGCTGGCCACCGAGTTTCGGCGATGCGCTTCGCAACTCGAAATGGGGCTCTCCGTACCGGCCACGATGCGGGCCCTGGTCCACCGGGTTCCCCTCTTGGACATGCGGATTTTCTCGACCACGCTGAGCGTTCATCGCCGAGCGGGCGGTAACCTGGCCCAGACGCTGGAACGCCTGGCGATGGTCATTCGCGACCGCCTCGGTGCCCGGAGACAGCTCCGAGCGACCTTGGCTGCGGGACGCATGTCGGCCACCTTCATGCTCATCCTGGGCCCTTGTGTTTTCGCCTACATGTTCCTGCTGCAACGCGACTATATCAGCGGTCTGCTGGAATCGACCCTCGGCCAAACATTGTTGATCGTCGCCGTGATACTCGAACTGATCGGCATGATCTGGGTCACGCGGATGCTGCGGGCCGCCGAGCGATAATTCGGTATCACTGACTTTCTGCCGCTGGGGATGCTGCTGATGAATCCTGATCTTGCCGCCATGCTGGCCTTTGTCGCAATCGTGCTCGGCATCATTGTCGTTGGCGCCCTTTTGATTGGCAGGCAACGCAATGATCCCAACGAAGCGGCCCCGCTGGTATTCGGGCGGATGACCCATGCGTTCGCGGGAATGCTGCCTCTGCACTTCGAACGCATCGAAAACCTCAAGGCGGATTTGTTGCGTGCGGGCTACTATCGTCGGCACGCCGCGGCAGAGTACATGGCGATCCGCAATGTGCTGGTGGTCGGAACCATCTTGTTGGCCGGTGTGGCCATCGTCGCGGTCGACCCCAGTAGTCAGCTCACTGTGCCCATCGTGATCACAGGTACCGTGGTAACGATTATCGTCTTCAGTGTGCCGCGGCTGATCCTCCAGAGCCAGGCGGCCAACCGCCTCCGCCAGATTCAGTACGCCCTGCCTGACGCGCTGGATATGCTCACCATGACGATGACCGGTGGCGTTCCCCTGTCACAGGCCTTGGGATATGTCCAGCGGGAGATCGAACCAGCCTATCCCGACCTGGGCTGCGAACTGGCGATTATCGACCGCCATGCCCAGACCGCTTCGCTGGATGTGGCTTTACAGCAGTTCGCCAATCGCATCGACATTCCGGACGTGCAGTCGCTGACGGCCTTGGTAAGCCAGACTGAACGGCTGGGCAGCAACGTGACCCAGGCATTTCAAGACTATTCGGACAGCGTCCGGAGAGGGCAGCGGCAGCGGGTCGAAGAGCGCGGCAACCGGGCCTCGGTTGCGATGATCCTGCCGATTGTGCTGTGTTTGGCCCCACCGATTTACATCCTGTTGATCGGCCCGGCGTTGATCGAATTGAGAGACTTCGCCGTTGAAGGTACGGCCCGCGACGGCGTCCTGCGTCCGGACGTCAGCGCACTCGACCAGGCCACCCAAGACGTGGCCCGCTAGCGCCAGGGATACGGGACTTATGAGCACGACCACCGAGTTCGATGAATATGCGCCCCAGTATGATGACCTGGTCCGCAGTCCGATCCGTGACAAGTTCTCGACCGATTCCGTGTTCTTTGCGGAACGCAAGTGGCAGTTGCTTCAGCAGTATTTGTCTCGCCGCGGATTAGACTCGCACGACATGGCGTGGCTGGATGTCGGCTGCGGCACGGGGACCCTCCTGCGACTTGCCGGAGAGGCCTTTCAGTCGGCGGCCGGCTGCGATCCGTCCAGCGAGATGCTGGAGACGTGTGAGGACTTGCAGATTTCCGTGCAGACCGAGTCCACGCGGCTACCTTTCGACGCGGATCAGTTCGACCTGGTGACGCTGGTCTGCGTCCTGCACCATGTCGTGCCGGGTGAGCGCCGCGCATTGATGCAGGATGTCGGCCGGGTGCTCCGTCCCGGCGGACTCGTTTGCATTTTCGAGCACAATCCGCTGAATCCCGTTACGCGGTTGGTGGTGTCCCAAACGCCTGTGGACCGGGACGCCGTGCTGTTGTCGTCCGGCGAGGCGCGGCGCCTGTTAGGGGACGCCGGCTGCGTGCCGTCCCGCGTGGAGTACTTCCTGTACTTGCCCGAGTCGCTTTACCGGCGTGCCGGCCGCATCGAGCGATTGGCCACACGCGTTCCCTTGGGGGGGCAGTATGCGGCCATCGGAACCTATGATGTCGGCTGAGGTCCGTGGCGCCGCCGCGACGGTCGAACCGGCGCCACCGCGGGCGACGCGGACCCTTGTCTGGCTGCTGTTTGCGGTCGCGTCGTTCTTGCTGCTGACCATGCCGCGGTTCATCTACATCGGTGACCCGGTCACGATTCGTATGACGACCATCCGCCTGCTGACCACCGGCAGGATCAGCGTGCCCGCCGAGGTGGCGCGCCAGTTCGGCGCTCCAGGCCAGTATTTCTTCGAACATCCGACGACCCACCGATTCTATTCGAAGTACGGCGTGATGAACACGCTGCTGTACGCGCCTCCATTGCTGGTGGAACAACTGACGCAGGGCGAATTGACCCCGTTTGATCAGTTGGACGACGACGGTCGCGCCTATCGTTGTTTGCTTCTCAATTGCTGGAACATTCTGGTTGTGTTGGTGCTGGCCACCTGCTTGTATCGTACGGCCCTGCTCCTGGAGGCGCGGCCCAGGGGCGCTGCGCTTTTCGTGATCCTCGTCTTCTTCGGCACGTTTCTCTGGCACTACATCCGAGCTCAGACGGTCGAGGTCTTCCAGGTTACGCTGTTCTCGCTGATGTTCTATCACCTTGTTCGTTTCTCGCAGGCGAATCGATCGGCGGCGTCGGGTGCGGCCGTCCGAGATGCGGTCCTGGCGGTTGTGTTCTTGGGAATGTTGAGCCTGGCGAAGCTGGTGTTCTTTGCCCTTTTCCCGCTGGTCCTCGGCTACCTGCTGGTGGAGATCGGGTTGCCGCAATTCACCGTCCTCCGGCGGCTCGGCTGGCGGTCGATTCCCGTCGTCAGCCGCCGGCATGCGCGGCTGATCGCCATGATCGGGCTCACGACGCTGGGCACGCTTGCCTTGATCTTGTACTTGAATTGGCATCGCTTCGGTTCGCCGTTCAGCACCGGCTACCAGCAGTTTGCCCGCGAGAAGACCTTGTTTCAGCCGTCTCTGGATGGATTCCTGGGCTACTGGATCGATCCTCAGAAGAGCCTCTTGATCTACTGCCCGGTCCTGGTCCTGGCCCTGATCGGCCTCTGGCGGCTACCGCCTCAGCGACGGGCCGTCTATCTCTGCGCCGGGGGCTGCTTCTTCGCCTTGTATCTGCTGAGTGCATCGTTCGTCAACTGGCGAGGCGACTGGTGTTACGGGCCACGCTACCTGCTGTTTGGGCTGCCGGTCCTCTGCTTGCCCGCCGCCTGCTTGCTTTCGCAGAATTGGCGACTGCCGGCCGGCAAACCGATCGTGGTCTGCGGGCTCCTCGCCGTCTCCTTCGCCTCGTTCAACTCTCCTCTTTCGATCCACGGGGCTGGCTTCTTTTCCGCCTTTCAAGCGCGAAAATGCTTCACCTCCTACGAGGATGAACGGGCGGTGGCCGATATCGCGAACGATGAAGTACGAGCATATTTCTACCAGCCACATTGGCGTATCAACCGTGACCTCCGTCGCTTTCGCCTCGAGATTTCTCCCTTTCCGCCGCTCGAAATGCAACGTGGTCAACTGAGCGCCGGCGAGTACCAAGCCATCGCGGAATCGCTCAATATGGTCCCGCTGGGCAACTTCTACTGGCCCGGCCAACTGGCGGGACCATCACCGGAAGAGGTTTCGCGGAACCCGTAGCGGCTGGTGATGTAGGGGCTGGTGATGTCGAGCGATCGAGGGTCGGCAGCGCCGCAAAAAATGCCTCTGTCTCCCCCATTCGGACTGTAGGGCAATCCCCTCCCCTCCCCGGGTGATTCATGAGCGAGCAACAATTCAGTGCAAGCCGCCAATTCGTAGTTAATGGTGATGAGCTCTGACCCAAAGCGCCGCGCATCTCAGCCGGAGCCCGTTATCGTCCGGTCTGCTCGCCCATCTATGGAACCGCAGGCAAACGACCATCGGCTGATGACTGACCCGAGCTAGCCACTGTTCGTTCGCGGCTCCACTTCGAACCGATACGCCGCCGACTACCTGTTTCGCCTTCACCTCAGGCGAACGTTGCAGGCGACAGGCTGTGGCGTTTGTTGCACCACCCCTCAAGGTCGGGGATCGCGCAATCCCTTGCGTCGAGCATTGGTTGGCGAATCGAGGAATTGAACGGTCCGTATTTGCGTGCTCGCATTTCTGTACTTCTGCAATTCTGCCTAACGCCGCTTGAATCTTTACTGCAGATCATCTATCGTTCAGCCAAGCATTTCAAGGCATCGGCTCACGATACCTGACAAGCGGGCACTTCTCCCAGGTGAGCCCCACGTGACACTACCCATCTCGGTCAGCTCATGGCCAAGTAGGAGCTTTGAAAATGCGCGCATTGAAGAATTCTCTGTCCAAGCTATACCGTCGTCGCAAGAACCGAGCGGCCCGTCGGCACAACCGTTTGTTTCAGCGCCGCCCCCACGTCGAGTCTCTGGAGAATCGACTGGTCCTGGCGGCATTTACGGTGACCAGTGCAGCCAATGCGGGCGCTGGCACCTTGCGGGAAGCGATCACGCTGGCGAATTCAACCCCAGGCGTGCCTGACGTTATCAAATTTGACATTGGAGTTGCGGGCAGTCCACAGAACATCACGCTCACCACCGGCGCGGCGGCGTCGCGTGTCCTCCCCACGATTACCGACGACCTGACGATTGATGGCTCGTCCCAACCGATCACGATCACCGCCAATCAGGCCCTGGGCTTTATCTTTACGGTCGACGGCAAGAGCGCCACATTCAGGAACCTGGAGCTTGGCACGAACAGTCTGCCGATCGAACTGATCAACGGTGCTCACGACGTCACCGTCGACGGTGTTAAGTTTCTCAAGTCGACCGGCCAACCGCGCATTCGTTCGACTGGTACAGATGGTCTGACGATCATCAACTCCGACTTCAATTCGGAAGCAGGGCCTTCTTCGAATTTTGGTGTCAACATTGTCGGTGGTAGCGATGTTGAGATTATCAATAACGATTTTTCGCTGTTGAGCAGGGCCATCCTTCTGTCCGGCGTGTCGGCCAATACGATCACGCCAGGCGGCGTCCTGATTGACGACAACGATTTTTCCAATGTCTCGTCGAATGTGCTCAACCTGAGCGGGATGAGTGACCTGGTGATCTCCGAATCGGACGTGCCGGCGCCGAATATTGACCTGCGTGACGCGGGCGATGGCGAGAATTTGGCGGGCAGCGGGACTTCCGCCGTCATTAAGCTCGGTGAGTTCGGAGCCCTCTCGAACGTCACCATTCGCGATCTGGACATCTCAGGAAACAGTGTGGCGTTGGATACAACAAATGTGACCGGGCTCACGATCGACAACGTGGACGCTTCGCATTCCGCATCAATCTCCACTGACGTGAGCGGGGGCGCCGACGTGTCGGTGATGAACTCTGACTTCAGCGCGTCAAGTATCGGGCTGTCGTTGTTCAATATATCCAGTCCGATCAACGTCCGGCATAACAACTACACGGACAGCAACGACGGCATGCGCTTGACCCTCCTTTCCAATCAGATCATTTCGGATGGCTCGGTTGTCGGGACCACGATCGATGTCACCGATGGCAATGGTAACCAGACGCTCACATCAACGAACAATGCGTTGACGCTGGATCGGCTCAGCAACTCGGTCATCGAAAACATCGATGTGTCGGACGAAGACAATTTCGGCCTTGGCGAGGGAATCGGCATCATTGGTCGAAACCTGACCAGTGTCGAGATGAATCGGGTCACCGCCGTCAACCGTGGCAACGGCGTCAATCTTGTAGGCGGGAACACGGTCGACATATTCTGCTCGTCGTTTCACGCCAACGACCGGGGAATCAACGTCAACAATACGACGGCGGTCACCATTCGTGATTCGAACATCTCCGGCAACAATCTGGATCCGTCGTACCGCGGCGTGTTTAACGGTGCCGCCCAGCCGCTCGTCGACGCGATGGGCAATTACTGGGGCGCGATTGATGGGCCGAATGGCGGTGGCGTCTCGGGTTCGGGCGACGTCGTGGAAGGAAACGTCGATGCCACCGGCTTCCTGGCGGTTCCGTCAAACTGCACTCCGGTGACGATCACGCCTCCGGTTGCCGTCGATGACACAGCGGTCACCGACGAGGACGTGGTGGTGGACATTGACGTGCTGGCCAACGATTCCGACCCGGATGGCGACCCGATTCGTATCGTCGATACCAGCATCACGGTGCCGGCCAACGGGATCGCCGCGTTTAATGACAACGGCACTCCGATGGACCTCACGGATGACTTTGTCAGCTATACGCCTGACCCGGGTTTCTTCGGTGTCGACACCTTTAGTTACACCATCGCCGATTCGTCCGGTCAGACGGATACGGCCACGGTGACTGTCACCGTCAACAACGTGAACGATCCTCCCGTCGCCGTCGATGACAGCTATTCGACCGCGGAAGACACGACGCTCAATATCGCCGCACCGGGCGTTCTCGGTAACGACACCGACGTGGATGGAGACACACTAACCTCCGTTTTGGATGCCGGGCCCACGAAGGGAAGCTTGACGCTGAACGCCGACGGGTCCTTCGACTATACGCCGAATGCCGACTTCAACGGCACGGATACGTTCACGTATCACGCCAATGATGGCGGCCTGGATTCGAACATTGCGACGGTGACGATCACGGTGGATGCGGTCGACGACGCCCCGGTCGCCGACGATGACAGTTACACAACGAACGAGGACACGGTGCTGACGATCGCCGCTGCGGGAGTTCTCGG
>JAUIGN010000063.1 GCA_030430075.1 bacterium | reverse complement strand
GTTTGACGTGACAGTCCGCGTGACCGACGACGGCTCGCCGAGCCTTTCCGCTTGGGAAACGATCACGATCACGGTTGGTGAAGTGAACACGGCACCGGAGTTGGCCACGATCGGCGACCAATCGGTTGTCGAAGAGAGCGAGCTGACGTTCACGGCAAGTGCATCGGACGCGGATCTGCCGGCGAACGCGTTGACATACAGCTTGGACGCGGGCGCACCAGCGGGCGCATCGATTGATGCGACAACGGGCGAGTTCCGCTGGACTCCGACAGAATCTGATGGCCCGGGTTCGTTTGACGTGACGGTCCGCGTGACCGACGACGGCTCGCCGAGTCTTTCCGATTGGGAGACGCTCACGATTGTTGTTATCGAAAGCAACTCGGAGCCGACCATCACCGACGTGAGCTCGGATCACAGCGAGCCGTGTGACAACAGTGCCGATGGTCGAGTCACGGTTGGCGGTATGTTCGCCGACGCCGATCTGTCAGACGTTCATACGGTCATCGTTGACTGGGGCGACGGCTCGTTGGCCGAGTCGATATCGGTGGATCAGGTGGCTGACGAATTTTCCGGCAGCCATGACTACGCCGCGGGGGGGAAGTACCAGATCACCGTCAGCGTCGATGACGGCAATGGCGGAGTTGCAACAGCGGCAACCGTGGCGTTCGTCCGGGGCGTGGGCCTGATTGACGGGACGCTGTACGTGATCGGGACCGACGGCAATGATCGCGTTGAGTTTGAATTCGATGAGGATGCGGACGTCTTAACGGTTGACGCCAGGCTGGGGCGGGGGCGCGAAGGTCGTATCAGGGCGGACTTCCGTCTCTCCCAAGTCGAACGCATTGTCAGCCACTTGTGTGCTGGAAATGATCGTTATGATGGCAGCCAGATCGGAGTCAGTGCCGGCGCGTCGACTGGGATTGCCCAGTTTGTCTTCGGCGGGGCCGGTAACGATCGACTCGAAGGTGGTGACGGACCGAATGTGCTCAGCGGCGGCACAGGCAACGACAATTTGCGAGGGGGCGCCGGCCGGGATATCTTGATTGGCGGGCTCGGTAGAGATCGGCTACAGGGCGGGAATGATCGGGATCTCCTGATCGGCGGCTCGGCGGCCAACGAGGACGACCGTGAATCGCTTGAAGCCGCCTTGGCAGAGTGGTTGGATGACGACCTGATGGGCGCTCTGATCGACCTGGGAGCGATTGTGGACGACGGTGACCGCGATGACCTGCGCGGCGAACGGGGGAGCGACCACATCGTGGGCGGTGCGGGCGATCGGATCCGAGAGTAACTTGACGGCAGCCAACCTGAGTGACGGTGCGGTTGGCATCGTGTCATCGCGCGGTTGCTCCGTACGGCCCCGCCGGGTACACCTTAGGGTCGAGTCAAGAACGATTTCCTTACATTCGGCGATACGCATGTGCGGGAAGTCGTTGATGACACGTTCCTGCCTCGCTTGAGACCGCCTGATGTCATGCACCGCATGACGTGCGGAACGATCCAATTGTTCCGGCGTGTACCATTCGACCGTACACGAACCATCTTCGACCCTGGAAGTTGTCACATGCCCGAAGAAATAACCTTCAAGATGATGCGGGAATCCTTGTATGCTGCAGTTGTGGCGGACTCGCTTGATTCGTTGGGCCTGCGATATCAATCACCGCGCGTTCCCTTGCAGCCGTATAGCGGCGATTCGCTCTTGGTGGGGCGATGCAAGACGACCCTGTGGGCCGACATGTATCACGAAGATCCTCGGCCCTACGAGCTGGAGTTGAAGGCGGTCGACAGTTGCCGGCCGGATGATGTGGTGATCGCGGCCGCCCACGGATCATGTCATTCGGCCTTGTGGGGCGAGTTGCTCTCGACGGCAGCCCGGAACACCGGTTGCCTGGGTGCGATCGTGGATGGCGCCGTTCGCGACGTTGCCAGGCTGCGCGAGATGAACTTTCCCGTGTTCGCTCGCCAGACCAGTGTTTACGATAGCCAGAACCGCCAGCGGGTGGCCGACATCGACGTTCCGGTCGAGATTGGCGGCGTGCGGTTTTGCCCCGGTGACCTGGTGTTTGCCGATCTCGACGGGATCGTGGTCGTCCCGCAGAAAGTCGAAGCGGAAGTGATCCGCCGGGCTTGGCAAAAGGTGCACGACGAGAACCGGACGCGGGACGCGATCCGGGACGGCATGAAAGCTACGGAAGCGTACGAGAAGTTCGGCGTTCTCTAGCAAACCGGACGGAAGTCGGACCCTGGCGATGAAGTTGGTCCGGATGATACATCAGCCGTTGGGCGTCAGCCCCGGTTCCCTTGAAGGCTGAACGAACCGGGCGTTACCGCGTTCCGGCATGAGGTGCGAGCCGCTTTTTGAAAGTTCACCGCCAGCAACTGCGAGTCCGCGATTTGCAGTGAATTGCTGTTCGTTCGTTAATCACCAGGATCACAGTGCGTCGCGGTAGATCCCGATCACATCTTCCAGCGAAGCTTGCCGCGGATTGACCCGGAAGAGCCGCTTGATGGTAAACGCTTTTTCCGCGAAGCCGGCCAGTTGTTCTGGGGTGCCGCCGATGTCGCGGATTCGGGCCGGGATGCCGATTTCTTGTTTCAGCCGTTCGACCCGGTGAATGGCCAATTCCGCCGCGTCGCTCGGCGTCAGACCATCCGTCGATTCGCCCAGCAGGCGAGCGATGCGGCCGAACGTCTCGATCCGTTCCGCCAGATTGAAGCGCATCACGAACGGCAGCAGAAGGCCGTTGCCGGCACCGTGCGAGCAGTGCAAGGCACCGCCCAACGGATACTCAAGTGCATGAACGAGGGCGACACCGGCGTTGGAGAACGCCATCCCGGCCAGCGTCGCGGCCAGCGCCATGGCGTCTCGGGCGGTCCGGTTGTCCGGTTCGTTCACGGCCGTGACCAGGTGTTGTCCGATGAGCGTGATTGCCTTTTCTGCCAGCGAGTCCGCGATCGGGAAGCGACCTTCGTAGGCGGATCCTTCTCCTGCGGGCACATGCATCTGGTCAAAGTCGGTCGCCGTGTACGCTTCGATGGCATGAGTCAGCGCATCAATCCCACTGTCAGCGGTCACTTGTTTTGGACAACTGTAAGTCAGCTCGGGATCGACGATCGCCAGGGTCGGGCGAAGCCAGTTGCTGAGCGTGCTGACTTTCATCTCATTGGCCGTATCCGTCAGCACGGCGGCATGAGAGACTTCACTGCCGGTTCCTGCGGTGGTGGGCAGGCAGATCAGCGGCAAGACCGGGCCGGGGACGCAATCGAAGCCGAAATAGTCTGCCGGGCGGCCGCCGTGGGTCAGCACGGTCGCTGCGATCTTGGCAAGGTCCATATTGCTGCCGCCGCCCACACCGATAACCGCGTCCGGTTCGAATTTCCGCCCCTGCACAAGGCACGTCTCGGCGATCTCCAACGAAGGTTCCGCCATGCTTCCATCGAAGAGTTCCACCTCAGCGCCGGACTCCCGCAGTGGCGCCAGCACGCGATTGACGACTCCGACCTTTACGAGTGTCTCGTCCGTGACCAGCAAGATCCGTGTCACGTTGAGCCGTTTTGCCAGATCGCCCAGTTGGTGGACCGCGCCGGGGCCGAACGTGAGCTGTCCGGCCGAGTAAAAATTCCAAGTGGTGCGCATGAGAGGAGGCCTGGGAAAGGTAGGTATGGGGGTATCAGCAGGTCGCGGCCCAAAAAAGTTGACGTGATGAGCCGCCAATCTGACGGTTCAGCGCGGGTATCAACGTACGGTTCGCTTCGGCATGGTGGCAGACCGCGTAACGTCATGCAAAGCATGATCTTCGCAATGAAGAATAAACGCTTGCTGCAGATGCACGTGCCGCTACCGTCACCAGACGGTGATGCCAGGCACGCGTCGCGAACGGTCGGCTTGGCCAGCGAGCTGTCGGCCGGGGACCTATTTCATGTGGGTCTTCAGCAGGTTGGCCACCGCTTCCGGGTTGTCGTCGGCGATCAACTGGTCGATTCGCTCTTGCTTCTCGCCGAGCGCCAGCAGGTGGGTGGTGAGCGTCTTCCAGTGCCGTTGGCGTTTCTTGCCTTCGGTAAGATACAGCTCGGTCACCAGTTCCTGAGCCCGCTGAAGCGCGATTGCTTCGCGGTTGTCATAAAAGTTCTTGATTACTTTCTGCTGAAATTTTGATCGTTCTGCCATCGGCCGTTCCCTGAATGTGAGTCGTTTGGGCACATCGTGTCAAAATTGATCCCTGCCGTCCAGACACACTGGATCGGCCGATTGCAGTGCGCCGGATGAACGAACTCTGAAGAGCCGTTGTCGCGGATGATTCATCCGCCGTTGGGCGTGAGCCCCGGTTCCGTTGATTGCAGAGAGTACCCGACGCGAGCGCGTTCCGGTCGATGGACGTGGCTCTCTGGGTAGGTTCACCACAACCAATTGCGACACAGCGACTTGCACTGAAATCATCGCTCGTTCATCCATCATGCCGATGAGCGGCTCGCGGGCGGTGTGAAGCGACCGGTGATGCGTCCCCGCGGCGGCCGTCAGCCGCAGCTCCGGCAGATGGGCAGCCTCCGTTCCCGGCAAACCGGGCCGCTCGCCCGATCCTTCGTGCAGTAGATTTTCGGGCGGGGGCTTGGTACGATTTCCAGGTTCTGTTTTTGCTCCGAATGACCCTCACTCCAGCCCCCAGATCTACGATGCCATTGGTCAAATTTACGAATGAGAAGAAGGAAATCGAGGTTCCTGAAGGCGCCGTTCTACGGACCGAGGCGATCAAGGCCGGGATCAACCTGAATTGCGGGGTCAACGGCTATGGAGAGAGCATCAACAAGTTCATGAATTGCAAGGGTTTGGGGGTGTGCGGCACGTGCCGCGTCAACATCACCCAGGGCATCGAGAATACGAACAAATTGACGACTCGGGAGTGGGTGAAGTTCAAGACGCCGGTTTCTTTCCCCCCCGATCCGATCCCCTGCTTGGCCTACGTCGGCAACGAAGACACGATGCGGCTCGCCTGCATGACCAAGGTCATGGGCGATATCGAAGTCGAGAGCAGTCCGGACATCAGCCTGTTTGGCGAGAATTTCTTTAGCTAGGGCAGTGCCCGGGCCACCAGTTGGGGTCGGTGTCGGACTGGGGTGCACTCCAGGCGACCGAAATCTCGTTTTCGGCGCCGATTCCCTTGGGAGTATCTGCCCCTTTGGCATCCCTTCGGTTTCGGGGTAGGCCGTATCGGGGTAGGCCAGTTCAAGCGTAGACAAGGTAACGTGGCCAAGCTCTCGCGGGGGGCCGGCACGGTAACTCGATTCCTGGGCCGTCGCGGCTGCAAGCTGCCCCCTGGCAGCGACCCGTTGGATGGGCGTGAACGTTGAAACAGATCATCGCCATTGTCAAACCGTATCTGGTCGAGAAGGTCTTGGAGAGCCTCGAACGGGCTCCTCTGGAAGCGTTGACGGTTCGCGAGGTGAAGGGATTCGGACGCCAGAAAAGCTACCTCGACGAGTACGGCGAATCTGAATACTCGCTGGCATTTCTGCCCAAGTTCGAAATTGAGATGTGGGCGGACGATGCCCGCGTCGAAGAAATCGTCGGCAAGATTACTTCGGTCGCCCGGACGGGCCGCATGGGTGACGGAAAGGTCTTCGTGATGCCGGTCCATGCCTTTCACAGTCTGGCCGACATCGAGCCTGCCGGGGCGCGGCGAGGTTAGGCCGGCCGGCGGTTTCTCTCGAAGCCACGTTCGCCGTGCCTCAGGTCATGCTGTCCATGACGTGATGCGGTCCGGCATCTTGCAGGAACCAGCTAACAACAATCGGCGTGTCCGGGCTACCGAACGGAACAAGATGGTTCTGGGTTCGTTACCCCACTCCGCCTCAGACGATCGAACCCTCAATCGTTGGAAATCGATCGTTGGAAATCGATCGTGTGAAGTTGATTGCAGCGGCCAGCAAACTGCACGGCGACCGGCCGCCTGCCAGCACACAGGCGAAACTTGCTTGCCGCATTCCCACAGGCTATGGTGAGGCCTCGATGGTTGGCCAAGTCATGCCTATTTCCGGAGTAAGACCATGATGCGATGTGGGATCGCGAGTTTGGTGGCGGCAGCCCTCTTGTTGACGTCCGCCGGGAGGGCCGAAGACTGGCCTCAGTTCCGCGGGCCGAATGCCACCGGCATTTCCACAAGCCACGACCTGCCCGTCAAATTCTCGCACACCGACAAGGTCCTCTGGTCGGCCGATCTGGGGCCGGGGATTGCCTGCCCGATCGTCGCTTCCGGCCGAGTGTTCGCGACGACGATGAGCGGCGAGCGGACGTTTGCGGTGATTTGCTTCGACGCCGCCAGCGGCAAAGAGACGTGGCGGCGGGAGTTTGACACGGGCCCTTTGCCGGCCATCATGTCGCCCAATACCCAGGCCTCGTCCACGCCGGCCGCCGACGACCAGCGGGTCTATGTCTACTTCAGCACGCTGGGCATGATGGCTCTGGACGCCAAGGACGGGCGCTTGCTTTGGAAACACCCCATTCCGCTACCGACTTACTTGCTCGGCTGGGGCGCCGCCCACTCGCCCATCGTGTACGAGAACATGGTCATCTTCAATCAGGATGACGACCTGGCCCCCTTCCTGTTGGCGATCGACAAATACACCGGCAAACAACTCTGGAAGACCGAGCGTCCGGAGATGCTGGCCGGGTATGCGTTGCCGGTGATCTGCCGGTCCGGCGACCAGGAAGACATTGTTGTGGCCGGATCCGGCAAGTTGAAGGGCTACAATCCGGAAAATGGGCAAGAGCGTTGGACCTGCAACACGCTGCTCCGCACGATCATGACCACGCCGGTCGTGAAGGACGACCTCATCTATGTTTCGCTGCAAAGCTACGGAGACACCGAGCGGGTCTTGAAGTACGCCTTGCTGCAGTGGAAGGATACGAATCAGGATGGGCGGCTGGCCAAGTCGGAATTGAACGAGGCATTTTGGGAAAAGTTTGATCGGGGTGATGCCAACGGTGACGGGTTCCTGATCGATGACGAAATCGATGCCGCCTTTCAATCTCCCACGAACATGGTTGGCGGCGGCAACATCGTGCAGGCGATTCGCGGTGGAGGGCGGGGAGATGTGACCGAGACGCATGTCGTCTGGAACATCGACAACAAGGCGCCGTCGAACATCTCGTCACCGCTGGTCTCCGACGGCCGCGTCTTCCTCGTCAAGAAGGGCGGCATTTCCGCCAGTTTCAACGCCGATTCCGGAGAAGCGATCTGGGAGAAGAAGCGAATTCGCAATTTCGGCAACTACTATGCATCGCCCATCGCCGCGGACGGCAAGATCTATGTGATGGGTGAAAACGGTTTTCTGGTGGTTCTCAAGGACGCTCCCAAGCTGGAGATCCTGGCCAAGAACGACATGGGAGAAAGCTGTGTCGCGACGCCTGCGATCGCCGATGGTCGCTTGTTCGTAAGGACCCATACGAAGCTGTACTGCATTTCCAACGCGGCGGAATAATTGCTCCTCCCAACCAGTTTGTCTCACCTTGCTCGCGGATCAATCGCCATGACCGTTCGCCCCAACCGCATTGTGTCCTCGTTCTTCGCATTGCTCGTGCTCTTGTTGTGGGAAGGAAGCGACGGGGTGTCGGCAGCCGGGCCGGTCGTGCATGTGGTCATTGATCAAACCGCCCCGCGGCTGGAGCGAACGGCGGCCGACGAATTGGCCGCACAATTCAAGCAACTCGTTGACGCAAACGTGGTGATCGGCAACACCGCCCCGGAGGATGCCGACCATGTGATTCTGCTGGGCAGCCCGGCCACCAATCCGGCCGTCGAAGCGGCGGTTGGCGAGTCCTGGCCCGCACTTTCCGATCAGGGGCTGGTCATCAAGAGCCTCCCCACGGCAGGCGCCCCCCGGCTGGTCGTCGGCGGCGGGAGTCCGGTCGCAACGTTGTGGGCTGTCTACGAACTGGGGTATCGGCAGGGAGTGCGGTACCTGCTCCGCCGGGATGTATTTCCCGACAACGCCCAGCTCAAGCTGACCGGATTCGACGAAGTCATGGAACCGGCCTTGCGAACGCGCACTTGGAACATGACGAGCGACCTGCCGATCGGTCCTGCGTCGTGGGCGCTGAGCGACCACCGAAGGTTGCTCGGTCAACTCGCCAAAATGAAGTTCAACCGTGTCCTGTTGTCGGTCGACGCCTGGCAGCCGTACGTCGACTATGCGTTTCGCGGAGTCGTACGAGAGACCGGCGTGCTCTGGTATGGCGAGACCTACCGCGTGGACGGCGAGACACCTGGCAAGACCGCCTTTGGCGGCGCCGACGTGTTTCAAAACCAGGACCTGGCGGCTGCGAAGACCTATTCCGAGCGGGTGGCTGCCGGAACGGAACTGGTTCACGGCCTGATCGACGCGGCGCACGAACTGGGCATGGGAGCCGGCCTGGTGATTTCGCCACTGGAGTTTCCACCCGAATTCTCCAAGGTCCTGACGGGAACGATGCCGGCAGCAGGTGGGCATGACCTGGCGGTCCGGCCGGGCGGCGGCGTTGGGCCGGCGGACCCGATTCTCCGTGGTTTGGCGGGGACGCAAGTGAAGGCCTACCTGGAGACGTATCCAGACCTGGACGTGATCTACCTGTCCGCGTCCGAGGTTCCTGAATGGGCCGGGCACATCGAGCAAGCCTGGAAAGCATTGACGGCAGGTCGGGAACTGAACGGCATCTCGCTTGACGACTTCGTGGCGGCGGATGATCCGAACGCGACGACTGCCAAGTCCCAGATCGTGGTACTGGCGTTGCTGCGGCAATTGATCGAAGAGATGCCGGCGCCGGGCGACCGGCGCCACCTGCAGTGGGGCATCGCGCACCATGATTCCGGGTTCGATCGGACCCTTGATCGCTTGATGCCGGCGGGTGTCGAGTCGTTACATGGGGGCGGCGTTACCGCACGGCAAGTCTGGCAGCAGCGTGAGCGATTGCCGGGGATTCCCGTCGACAAGGTGCCGAGCAACCTGGCGTTGACGCTGGCTGACGACCGGGTCGGTATCCTGTCGCAACTGGCGACGCGGAGCATCGAGCCCCTGGTTGGCGACCTCCGCCGGTCCGGATGGGACGGGTTTGCCACGCGTTGCCGACTGCTGGCGGAATTGGATGCGACAGTCCATTTTCTATCGCGTGCCTCGTTTGACTCGACCGTCACCGCCCGTTCCGCACATGATGATCTCTTCACGACAATCAGCGGTAAGGCGGCGGTCGCCGACCGGTTGTGGCGAGGCTTCGGCCATATTGAAGAGGCGACCAACCTGATCGACGAGAACGACCCGCAGTTCGCTCGGCCCGCGGCCGGAATGTTGTTGCAGCACTATCGGGCCGAGCCGATTCCCGATTGGTGGGAGACGCTGACAGACCATTACACACAGGCGATGATCGAACTGTACCGGAGCCATGACGCGACCCATCCGCGCGGCCGCCCGACCCTGTTCTACTACGCAAAACGAAGCGAGTATGTATTGGAGTATGTCGGCAGTGTAAAGGCGGTGCGGGAAGCGGCGATTGCGCAGGAGGCGGGTGACGTCGATCTGGCAATTGAAAAACTGGAGGTCGCCATGGAATCCTTGTACAACGCCCTCGATACGTTGTCGGACATTGCCCGCGATCCGAGCGACCGCGGCTTGATTGCCCTGTTGGCGGCCCACGCTTACCGGCCGTTGCTCGCCGAATACGAACGGTTGCTCGATGCTGCCGAAGCGGACTGAGAAGCCCCAGATGCCGGATGCAACGTTGCAGGTTGGGCGCGCGTGTTTGATTGTTTGGTGCGGGTCTGCGCGTCTTGTGCGCGTGTGTGATTGTTGTGCGCGGGTCTGCGCGTCTTGTGCGCGTGTTTGATTGTTGTGTGCGTGTGTGATTGTTGTGCGCGTGTTTGATTGTTGTGCGCGGGTTTGATTGTTGTGCGCGGGTCTCCAGACGATTGTTGTGCGCGGGTCTCCAGACCCCGCACTCGGATCGACCGCAGGTCTCCAATTACTCCGGGGCTTGGGAGACCTTCGGTCAGCGGTTTCGGCGGGGTCAGAGACCCGCGCCGAGCACGTCAGAGACCCGCGCCGAGCACGTCAGAAACCCGCGCCGAGCGATTCTTAGCCGCCGAGCGATTTCAAACCGCGGCGACCATTTCCGGACGGTTTGTTGCCCAAGCACACCGGCAACTGCGCATTCGATTCGACCTGCAGCTACGCGAGCAGCCCGGAGACGGGATCGTGCTCTTCCACGCCGGTCAGCCGGAAGTCCAAACCACGGAAGCGAAACGAGAGTCGCCGGTGATCAAGCCCCAGCAGGTGGAGAATCGTCGCTTGGAGATCGTGGACGTGGACCGGGTTTTCGGTGACGTGAAATCCCAACTCGTCGGTCTGGCCATAACTCAGACCCTGGCGAATGCCGCCTCCGGCCAGCCAGATCGAAAACGCCTGCGGGTGATGGTCCCGCCCCTTGCTGCGTCCCAGCGCGGCGCTGGCCTCGACCATCGGCGTGCGACCGAACTCGCCGCCCCAGACCACCAGGGTGTCGTCGAGTAACCCGCGTTGGCGCAGGTCCGCCAGCAATCCGGCCGAGGCTTGATCGGTTTGTTTGGTTTGACCCCTGACGCCCCCTTCGACGTTGCTGTGATGATCCCAGCCGGCATGATAGACCTGGATAAACCGCACTCCCCGTTCGGCCATCCGGCGAGCCAGCAGGCAGTTGTTGGCAAAGGCGGCCTTCGCGTCACCCTGTTTCGCGCCGTACAGGTCCAACGTGGCTTGATCCTCCTGACTGAAATCCATCAGCTCGGGAGCCCGGGACTGCATTCGAAAGGCCATCTCGTACGCGCTGATGCGTGTCGAAATCTCCGGATCGCCGACGACGTCGAGCCGCTGCTGGTTGAGTTGCCGAACGACGTCCAGCGTTTCGCGCTGCGATTGCATGTCGAACCCGGCAGGCGTGGAGACGTTGAGAATCGGGTCACCCTGATTCCGAAAAGGCACGCCCTGGTGCTCGGACGGCAGGAACCCGGCATTCCACATCGCGGCCCCGCCGCTCAGGCTCCCGCCGCTTTTCAAGACGACGAACGACGGCAGATCATCTGCTTCGCTGCCAATGCCATAGCTGAGCCATGACCCCATGCTGGGACGCCCGGGAATTCCGCTGCCGGTGTTGACGAACAGTTGGGCCGGGGCGTGGTTGAACAGATCGGTGTGCATCGACCGGACGACCGCAATCTCATCGGCCACCTTCGCCAGGTGTGGCAGCATCTCGGACAGTTCCGTCCCCGACGCACCGTGCCTGGCGAATTTGAAACGGGGGCCGAGGACGGCGGCGTCCGGTTGAATGAACGCGTACCGCTGTCCCTTGATGACCGAAGGCGGCAACGGCTTGCCTTCCAACTCCCGCAGTTTGGGTTTGTAGTCGAACAGCTCGAGCTGGCTCGGTGCACCGGCCATAAACAGGAAGATCACCCGCTTCACCTTGGCCGGGAAATGGGTCGGCTTTGGCGCTGTCGGGCGCTCGTCGCCCCCCGCCCGGGCCGCTGTCGTTGATCCCGCGAGAAGTGACGCCAGGGCGATCTTGCCGACACCAACGCCACAATCTTGAAAGAAATGCCGCCGTGTCTGGTTGAGCATGGCGGGAGCTGCCGGATTGCGTAACGGTCGGTTCATGCGTGGGCCTCAGTCGATGGATGCGTCGGGATCGCGATGATCGTTTATTGGGCGTTGGGTTGTTGTTTCGTTGTTTGGGTTGGTTGTGACGTTGTGTTGGCTGTGCTGACTGTAGAGTTCGAGGGTCTTGGTTGAGCGCGGGCCCTTGTTATGCGCTGGTCCTTGTTGTGCGCTGGTGCTTGTTGTGCGCGGGTCTCTGACCCCGCACTCTCGTTGACCGCAGGTCTCCCGTCACCCAGGAGACCTGCGGTCGGCGGTTTCGGCGGGGTCAGAGACCCGCGCCGAGCATACGTTCTCCCCGCGCCGAGCGGCAGACACCCTCACCCTCTCACACACCCTCTCACACCCTCTCACACCCTCTCACACCCTCTCACACACACTCACACACACTCACACCACCCTCACACACACTACGTCCAGCCGACTCCCAGCTCACTCTTTGGTAATCGCTTCATCCAAATTCATGACTGCTCGGGCAACCATCACCCAGGCGGCGAATTCCGGTGTTGCTTCCTGGCTGCCCCCGATTGCGGCTGCTTTCAATGCTCCGTCGTCCAGGCGGGAGCGTTGCGCGGCAAAGTAGGCTAACACGGCGCTCAACTCCTGTTCCGTCGGCGGGCGCGTGACCAGACGTCGCAGCAGTTGGGTCGCTCGTTCCCGTTGGATCTCTTCCCGTTCCGACGACGGTGCATTCGAAGCGGGAATTGCGTCGATCACTTCTCGGGCCATGGCGCGGGCGAGTTCTAAGAACATCTCGTCGTTCAGCAAGGTCAGCGCCTGCAGGGGCGTGTTGCTGCGGTCACGGCGAGCTGTGCAGTTCTCGCCTGTCGGGCCATCGAAGACGGTGTAGGCGGCGAAGGGCGCGGTCCGTTTGCTGAAGGTATAAAGCGAACGGCGAAATCGGTCCGGGCCGGATGACGTGTTCCAGTTCGTGTTGCCGTAGGCCAGGGCCGTCACGCCTTGCGGCTGCGGTGGATAGACGCTGGGGCCGCCGATCTTGCGAGCCAATTGTCCACTGGCGGTGAGCATGATGTCGCGGACCGTCTCTGCGTCGACCCGGTACCTGGGCCCGCGGGCCAGGAGGCGATTCTGAGGATCCTCCGCCAACAGTTCGGCTGTAACCTGTGAACCCTGGCGATATGTGGCACTTGTCACAATCAGGCGGTGCAACGATTTCAGCGACCAGCCGTCGTCCATGAACCTGCAAGCCAACCAGTCGAGCAACTCCGGGTGGGTGGGTGGTTCGGATTGGGTTCCAAAGTCTCCGCTGGTCCGCATCAGTCCGGCCCCGAAAAAGGATCGCCAGGCTCGGTTCACGGTGACGCGAGCGACCAGTGGATTGCGGTCGCTCGCCAGCCAGCGTGCCAGGTCAAGCCGATTCCGGGGCGCGGTCGGCATTTCCTGCCCGCCGACGTCAGCGGCAGATGCTTCCTCCGAGTCGGCGAAGACATCTGGAATGCCGGGCGTGACGACCTCCTTGGGACTCAGGTACTCACCCCGGTGATGCCGGTGCGTAACCCGCGGATTGTCCGCATCACGTTCTTGCATGACCATCGTGGTCGCGAACTGTGGGAGCGCCTTGCGGAGGCGGTCGATCTCTTCGCGGGCGTCCGCCAGTTCGGGTGCCACTCGGAGAAAGTGTTGCAGGACATCACGCCGCTGAGCGGCTGTCCATGACTGGCTGCCGTCCGCCAGCAACTGTTCGATCGCAACCGGCAGGTCCGATGCCGTGACCTCGTCGGTCGACGCCGTCAACGAAATGCGGAACCGGCCCAGGCTGGCGGCAAAATGCCGCTCGAAGATCATCTTGATGGTCAATTCACCGGGGGCTGTCAGGGGTTCGGCGAACCGCAGGACCAACTGATGAGCTTCGCCTTCCCGGCCGGCGGTCGCCCAGCCGGTCGATCCGTCTCCGTCGAAGACGTTCGCCGCCTTCGCGTCACCACTGCCGATGCTGATCTTGCCGAAGCTATGCGAACCGGAAGCAAAGGGGACCTGCCGGTCACCGACGGCGGCGACAACTTCGCTGAGGAAGAAATCGCCCTTGCGGCCTTCGTAGTAGGCTCGGCCCGGCCCGCCCGCCGGGAGACGATCGTCCGGCAGCACTTCCAGCCGCAGGGCAGTGACCGGAGCCGCCGCCGCGTCGCCAGGAAAGGTCAACGTAAAGACATCCCGCTTCGTAATGTCGCCGCTGGAAAAGACCGATCCGTCCGGCAAGACTTCTAACTTGGGAAGGTTGGACTCCAGCGTGGCCGGACGGACCACCGTCCACCGGGTTGGTGATTGCGCTGCCACCCAAGCGGTGAACTTTTCTTCCAGCGCGGCCCGTCGTCGCTCCTGGATCGGTCCGTCACCTTTGCCGGCCGGGAATTGATCCGGCAGCCCGGCTTCCAAGGAAGCGATTTGCTCCTGGATCGCTGCCCGCCGCGCCGCGATGGCCGGATCCCGAACAATGAAATCAGGTTCGTCTGCGTTATTCAGCAAGGCCATCAGCCGGTAGTAGTCGGTATGAGAGAGCGGGTCGTACTTGTGCGAATGGCACTGGGCACAGCCGGTTGTCAGCCCCATCCAGACGGTACCGGTGGTGGCGACCCGATCGACCATCGCGTAGTAGCGAAACTCCAAGGGGTCGATGCCTCCCTCTTCGTTGAGCATCGTATTGCGATGAAAGCCGGTTGCCACGCGTTGTGCCTCGGTTGCGTTCGGCAGCATGTCGCCCGCCAGTTGTTCGATCGTGAACCGGTCGAACGGCATGTCGTCATTGAGGGCCTGGATGACCCAATCTCGGTAGGGCCAGATCGAGCGAGGTCGGTCCTTTTCGTAACCGTTGGTGTCTGAGTAGCGGGCCAGGTCCAGCCACTGCCGAGCCCAACGTTCGCCGTAGTGCGACGCGTCGAGGAGCCGATCGACAACCCGCTCGTAGGCTTCCGGTGTGCGGTCGGCGACAAACGCGTCGGCCTCAGCAATCGTGGGCGGCAGTCCGATCAGATCGAGGTAGAGTCGACGGATCAATGTGTAGCGATCGGCTTCGGCCGTCGGTTGACGTCCCGCCTGCTCGATCCTGGCAAGCACAAAATGATCGATGGCGTTCCGCGGCCAGGATCCGAGCGCGACGGGCGGCGGGTCCGGCCTGGTGGGCGGAACAAAGGCCCAGTGCCGCTCGTAGACGGCTCCGGAGTCAACCCAGTCGCGAAGCAGCTTCCGTTCACGGTCCGTCAGCTGGGTCCCGGAATCGGCCGGCGGCATCGCCTCGTCGGGGTCGTCGGAAAAGACGCGCCGGATCAGTTCGCTTTCGCCCGCATCGCCTGCCACGATCGCACCGGCATCGACGGCCGCCCCCGGTTCATCCAGCCGCAGTTCGGCTTCCCGGTGGGATTCGTCCGGCCCATGACAGGCGAAGCAGTGGCGAGCCAGAAGGGGCCGAATCTGGCGGACGAACGACGGCGGCCGCCCGCTCGGCTCGTCAGCCCCCAACCGCTCGCCGCAGGCTACGGCGAGCACCAGGCAGATCAGCCGGGTGCCGATGCGGGGCAAGCGGAACGTTGGTTTTCCCGGAATCCTGTCGCGTTGCGTCATGAGAGGGCGCCTTGAGATTGCTGGCTGGCAATGGCGGCCCGCAGCGAACGACCGCCAGCAAGGGGCGGCCCGCCCAGCGGGCCTTTCAGTTGCCGGGCGAATGGCATGGCTGGTTTGGCGTGGTGTCGGTGGAATGCTGTCTGGTGACCGACTACATTCGGCAACATCCCTTGATTTTACTCGGAAAATGGATCAATGCGTAGCCGCGGCGACTGAAGGAGGGTTTATTGACGGCTGCGCGGCAAATGAGCCTTCGGCAAGCAACGCGCGGCCGTATATCTGCGGACTCCCGTTGGTCGTCTTGGTCCATTCGCTGCGCAAGTATCAATAAGAATCACTTTGGCGGTTGAGCGGTGAGTGCCGTAGCGTCTCGGCGGATTCGGACGGCGGTCGTTTGGCGTCCGGCGCTGCTGGCCGAAATTGATTCAAGGCCCGATTCCGGAGGGCGTGGTTCGATCCAGCAGACAAACCCACACCCGTTACTTCAGGCTGACCGGCTGCTTGATGCGACATCAGACCCTGCAGAAAAGAAGACAACGTCCCCCGTGGACACAGAAAGGAAGCCATGGCGAGCCTACGACTTCGATGCCTTGTTACGATCCTGGTTGCCGCAGCGACGGTCGCACCGGCATTCGCCGTCAGTCAGGCGTTGTGCGACGATTCGATTCCCTTACCGCCGAAAGAAAAGTTCCACCTGTTCCTCTTGGTGGGGCAGTCTAACATGGCCGGTCGTGGCAAGATTGCCGAACAGGATCGGAAACCGATTCCACACGTAGTGAAGCTCTCGCAGGCAGGCAAGTGGGTACCTGCGGTCGATCCGCTGCATTTCGACAAGCCGCCCATTGTTGGTGTCGGCTTGGGCAGATCGTTTGCCGCAGAAGTTGCCCGCCACGTCACTGCCGACGATCCCCAAGTCATGATCGGATTGATTCCATGCGCTGTAGGAGGGTCACCGATCGCGAGTTGGGAACCGGGTGGCTATCATGCCTCGACGAAAACGCATCCCTGGGATGATGCGATGGTCCGCGCCAAACGGGCGCTCCAGGACGGCACGCTGAAAGGCATTCTCTGGCACCAAGGCGAATCGGACGCGAAGCCGAAACTGGCCGAAGTGTACGAGCAGAAATTGCATACCCTGATTGCTCGCTTCCGAAGTGAGTTGGATGCCCCTGCCGTGCCGTTCATTGCGGGCCAGATGGGGCAGTTTCCAGAGCGACCTTGGGACGCGTCACGTAAGCAGGTGGACGCCGCCCACCGCAACCTGCCAGAAAAGGTCTCCGGGACGGCGTTTGTCGTCTCCGACGGCTTGACACACAAGGGCGACGAGGTTCATTTCGATGCGAAGTCGTACCGGACGTTAGGCCGTCGTTATGCCCAGGCGTTCCTGCAATTGGCGGGCGACCAGTCCCGTTAGTCGCGTTGGCCGGCCAGAGACGGCGTACTTCACCGCAACTCACGACGTAGGTCGTTCTACGGTGCGCGGGCCACTGACGTTGTTGCTCGGCAAGTGTCAAGGGCATGCTGCCCGACGCGGGTCATCACATAGTTGCTCGGCGCGGAGCAACAACGACTTGCTGGGTGCGGAGCATCAAATATCTGCTCGGCGCGGGTCATCAACGTCTTGCTGGGCGCGGAGCATCACATATTTGCTCGGCGCGGGTCATCAAATAGTTGCTCGGCGCGGGTCTCTGACCCCGCCGAAACCGCCGACCGAAGGTCTCCCCCCGGCACCTTCCCCAGGCAGAAGCGGCGAGCGCAACGTTGGCTGGGGAGACCTGCGGTCAAGCCGGGTGCGGGGTCGGAGACCCGCGCACAGCGGCGCGGCCCGGGAACCACAGCGCAGCCCGCGTACAGCGGCGCGGCCCGCGCACCACAGCGCAGCCCGCGCACCACAGCGCAACCCGCGCACAACAATACTGCCCGCACACTACAACATTGCCCGCGCACTACAACATCACCCGCGCTCAGCAACCACGGCCCCCCGCCACCACCTACTTGAGGCTTGGTTTCGCGTCGGTCGCGGGGCGATTTGGGCCTGCTGGCAGCGCGTCCCAATCGATGTCGGGGTCGAGCAGTTCGTCAACGCGACGTTCGATGATCCGCTCACGTAGTGCCGCTCGGCGCCGCAACGCGGAGCGGATCTCGTCGAGCTTTTCGGCGAGTCGTAGCGCTTCCGCCTGTTGAGCCGCTTGCCGCTCGTCAAACGCTTCCGCAACGGCTCGGGAGACGGCGCCACGCGCCTGGGGATTGTCCAACCCCTTGCCTTGATACTGTCGCGCCAACTGAATTGCCTTATGATCTGCGGGCCGGCGCTGCGGTCGGCTGGCCAGCTCAGGCAGGTCGAGTCCGGGAGCGGAGGAGCGCCTGCCGGGAGCGGCGTTGCTCGCTGGGGACATCGGCTTCGTGGGGCTCCCCAGTGCAGGATCATTCGGCGACGTCCAACGGCCCTTCGCGGCGCCGAATGTATAGAACCGACCGTTGTCGGTGGTCTGCACAACCGCCTGCCCGACAACGGGTACGGCGCGCGAGCCGCTGCTGAGCTGCAAGATATCCCAGCTGCCGGTCACGGCGCTGAAGGCTGCCATCGTATCGCCGACACGCACCGCGGCCACTTCATTCCCCACGACCGGGACGATCTTTTCTTGCCTGGCGATCTTGAGCTGCGACCATTCCCCCGTATTGCGGCTGAAACCATAAAGCTCGTCCTTCTCTTTCGACCAGGAAATCATCACGGCGCCGCCGTCGACGAGGCGTGAGTAGCCGGGGCCATATTGACCGGTCCCTAGCCCGATCATGCCTCCGAATCCGCCGGTGGGCTGCTTTCCTCGGCCAATGCCGCCTGTGCCCAAGCTGCTCCCACCCAATCCGCCGGCCGGAAAGCTCCCGCCCGCACTGCCCTCCTGCGGGTTGGCGCCTCCAAGTACGCCGCCGCCTCCAAACGCGCCGGATGACTCGCCTGCCGCGGTGGAAGCCGCGCCTCCGGTGGGCTGCCCGTCGGCGTCCGTTTCGCTGCGATCCGCCGCGGGCTCCGCTGGTTGTTCTTTGTCGGGTTCCTCCTGCGTCCGCGACCCCACGACCCGCGGCGCGCCGGGATCCGCTGGGCTGGTGCCTTTTTTGGCCGGCTCCTGAGCCCGAGTCATGATCGCCAAGGTCAGGCTGAGCGGCATGACGAGCAGGGCGAGGGCAACACGGTTACTGCGATCGCGGTGCATATCTTTCATCCTCCAGTTGGGAACAGGTTCTGGTTACGGTTGGCTTTCCGCGGCCACGTCGGCGGTCGCTTCGATCGATTCGAGCAACTGGTCGATTTTCAGGGTGAGTGTTGACAGTTCATCGTCCAGGCCGTCTTCCCAGGAGCCGGGTGCGGTTGGAGACGACTTGCCGACGTCCGCAGCCGATCCGCCGAGCGGACGTTGGTCGGTGGTTTCCGCCGATCGTTCGCCCGGTGGAGACGAACGGGGTGGGATGGCAACAAGTGCCAGGGTTCCCAGCACGGCGGCCGAAAGAATCGCCATCAGCGGCAGCCGGTACCGGCTGCCGTCCGGCACCAGGCGGCGCCACGCGGTTCGCGGCCGGGCGCGCTGCGGGGCCAGCGAGCGAATGCGGTCCGGCAGCGGGTTGGACTGGGGTTGCTGCACATGGGCGATGCAGGATTGGAGCATGGTGGCGATCACCGCCGCGTCGCCGAGCCGCGTTTCGCTTTGCTTGCCGAGCAAGCCGTTGATCAGGCCTTCCAACCAGGCGGGAACATCCGCGTTCAGCTCGCCGACCGGCCGCGGTGTGTCTTCGATAACCCGCCGCAAAATGCCGTAGCTGGTCTGTGCCCGGAACGGCGGGCGGCCGGTGCACATCGCATACATGACGCTACCCAGGCTGAACAGGTCGCTGGGCAGGTTGACCGAGTCGCCCCGCGCCTGCTCCGGCGACATGTACTGGGGGGTTCCGGCGATGAGGCCGGTTCCGGTCAGGGTGGCATCGTCGATGGCGCGGGCCAGGCCGAAATCGGTCAACATGACCCGGTCGACGTTGCGTTCGAGGAGAATGTTTGCCGGCTTGACATCGCGATGCACCAGCCCTTGGGAATGGGCGGCCGCCAGGCCGCGGGCGACTTGATGGGCGATGCGGAGCACATCCAGGGTCGGTAGCGGGCCTTCCCGGTCGAGTCGTTCCTGAAGGGATTCGCAGTCCACATACGGCATGACCAGGTATGGCAACTGGTTACTCGAATGGACCGTTAAGATCGGCATGACGTTGGGATGGACAATTGCGGCCGTCGCCTGTGCCTCACGCGCGAACCGTTTCCGCGCCGCAGCGTTGGCGGCCAACTGTGGGGCCATGACCTTGACGGCGACCAGTCGATTCAGCTCCTGCTGATATCCCTTGAGGACGATTCCGTTGCCCCCATGCCCGATGACAGAACGGATTTCGATATCCTGGAGCCGACCCAGTGAATCCGCCTCGCGGGCCGGTTCCAGGAAATCGACGGCGAAGTCGGCTGGCAGGACATCCCAACCGGAAAAGTGGCCGGATCCCGTTGGCGCGTTGGTCTGAGCCGGTGACGGATTCGCCGGGATCAAGGTCGAGATCATGCCCCGTCCCAGCGGTTGGGCTCCGGAGATTTCCTCCCTTAACGCCGTGCTCACACGCGACCAACCCAACGTGTCGCTGGCCATGGCGGCCAGGGTGAGCTGACATGATTCACAGTCCTCCAGGTGGGCTGCGAGCAAGTCTTCCTGTTGTTCGGACAACGAATCATCCAGAGACAAACGGAGTAATTGCCGATCACAGGCTGCTGGTGTCGGTGTCATGCTTCCTCTCCCGCCGGCCGACGATCGGTCAGGACCTCGTCGACCTTGTCACGAATCCTGGCCATGATGCGGCTGCGTGACATATAAATACTGCCGCGGCTGATTCCCAAGTCGTTGGCGACGGACTGCACCGAGTGGCCTTCGATGACCGTCCGCCAGAAGGCGGCCCAACTGGTCTCGATGAACTCGCCCCGAATCTGCTCGGCGGCCCAGACGATCAGTTCGTGTTCGTATTGGTCGAGCTGGCCCGGATCCGGAGTGTCCGGCACCTGCTCCAGGAGTTGCACCAGATCGGTGCCCCCGATGCCGCCGGCCTGGCGACGCTCGCGGGTCATGAACTTGATGACAATGTTTCGAGCGACGGTGGCGATCCAGCGACGAAACGAAGCCTCGGTGCCGTCATCGGACCAGCCGTCCACCGAGCGTGCCACGGCGAGCAACACCTGCTGCACCACGTCCGGCGTATCGCGTTCCGGCACCCCCAGGCGTCCCGCCAAATGTCGGAGAAAGGGCTCGTACGCCGTCACGAAATCGAACCATGCCCGTTCATCGCCGGCATTCTTGAGCCGAACGATCAGACTGTGGCGTGTTTCCGGTTGGTTCATGGCGTCGCTCCCTGTCTTGTATGAGTCCCCCGGATCGCGGAAATCACACGCCTGAACCAAAAAAAGTTGACAAGTTTTTTCGCCGGCAACAGCGGCGACGTGCTGCGTCAAGCGGATCGCCGGAGATAGCGTGCCCGATACGGCGTGCCCGAGACGGGGCGCCGAGATGGATGATAGGGTGTCGCCTGCGGGCAATCGAGGTATTGTACACTGCCGGCCGCGGGGCCGATTCCTGAACTGATTACAAAAAACGACGACCGATGAAACCGACTCGAGTTGCCGCGGACCGGCTCCGCGCATTTGCCATCGCCGTTTTCGAGGCTGCCGGGGCGCCGCCGGAACACGCCCGGCGTGCCACCGACGTGCTGATCTGGGCCAGCCTGCGTGGCGTCGATACCCACGGAATTCGAAACCTGAAGCGATACTACCTGGATGCTTCCGGCGTCGGCCGGCGCGACGGCAAGATCGTTTTCGATGCCGAACTGATCCTGGAGGCAGAGTCGGCGACGACAGCCGCCTTCAATGCGCAGAGCGGCCTGGCGTTGTCGCTCTCCGTGCAAGCGATGCAGTGTGCGATCGAGAAAGCACGCTCTGCCGGGACCGCGGTTGTCACCGTACGTAACTCGACCCATTTCGGGCCCGCCGGCTACTACGCGTGGATGGCGACCGCCCATGATATGCTGGGCTTCGCGTCGTGTGGTTACTTGTTTCCGCACGGGCAGCCCAAGGCGGTCCTGCCGTTCGGTGGTGTGTTGCCGCTGCTGTCGACCAATCCCATCGCGATGGCCTGTCCGGCCGCAACAATGCCCCCTTTCGTGTTGGATATGGCCACTTCGGTCGTTCCGGTGAATCGGGTTGAACTGAACGAGGAGGAAGGCCGACCCGTACCGCCCGACTGGGCCCTCGATGCCCACGGCCAGCCGACGACCGATCCGGCCCAGGTGCACAGCGTTGTTCCGTTGGGTGGGGCCACCACGTTTGGCGGGCATAAGGGCTACGGAATGGCTCTGGCAAGTTGGATCTTGACCAGCTTGCTATCCGGTGCTTGGCGCCGAGACGCCGACCCCCAGCGGGTGCTCGGGCAAACGCCACAGCCGATGCACGGATTTTCTCAGGAAGGTATTGGACACTGTTTTGCGGCGATCCGCCTGGATCAGTTCGGAGACCCGGCCGTGATTCGCCAGGGTCTGGATGCGATGATTCGCTCGCTGAATGACTCACCCCCGGCCGACGGTGTCTCCCAGGTTCAGGTTCCCGGTCAAGGGGCCGCCGCCAGCGAAGAGGAACGGCGCCGCGAAGGGATTCCCATCAACGGGGCGACAATGGAGGATCTCCTCAGCCTGTCCCAAAAATATGGTGTGCCGTTCTAACCCAGGATGCCTTAATCCGTGTCCGGCCGATCCTCTTCCGCGAGACAATACAGGAAGCGTGCACCCCGCAGGAACATCTCATCACCGACCAGGGCGGCTGATGCGCTGAAAGAATCATCAAGCGAATTCAGGGCGAGTGCATGAGGTTCCGCTCCGGCGGTGATCACCAGCGTCGTGCCATACTGGTCAGTGATGTAAACTCGTCCGGCCGCGGCCACCGGTGAAGCATAGACGTTGCCGATCCCGCTGAGCCGAAAGGCGCCGGGCGCGTCGTTGCCGGTTTGCGCATCGACGCGCGTCAAGATGCCCTGGTAGTGCGTCAGGAAGTACAAGCCACCCCGGTAGAGAAGCGGTGATGGGACATACGGCGTCCCGCGGAATCGTTGCCAGGCGACCTGCTTCGTCGCCGTGATGTCCCCCTCGGCACCGTCCAACCGGATCGCCAGTAATGCTCTCTTTTCGTAGCTGCTGCCGGCAAAGACCATTCCTTCGCCGGCCACGGGCGTGGCGACAATATTTGCCGACATCCCCCCGCACTGCCAGATGACTTCTCCGGTCGCCAGGTCGTAGCTGCGAACGCGGTCGGTGCCACAGATGACGGCCTGGGGCCGGCCATCATGGTCGACCACGATCGGCGTCGCCCAGGACGTGACCTCATCCCGTTCCTTCCGCCACCGCTGCTGGCCGGTCGCCTTATCGAATGCCGCCACGAACGACTGCCCTTCGTGGTCCCAGTTGACCACCAGCGTTTGCCGGAACAGGGCAGGCGAGGCCCCCTCGCCGTGACCGTGCTTGGAGTGCATCCGTCCCAATTGCTTGCTCCAGATCAGCTTGCCGTCCAGGTCCAGGCAATACAGACCGTACGACCCGAAGAAGGCGAAGACGTGCTGGCCATCGACCAGCGGCGAAGCGGATGCCAGGCTGGCGGTCGTATGCGCGCCCTCGTGCGGCAGCCCCGCGTGCAATTCGCGCCGCCACAAGCGCTTCCCATCGCTCCGATCCAGGCAGAGCAACACGAACCGATGCCGCTGGGTCACCGGCAGATTGTCGTGAGCCCCGGGGGCGCCGCTGCGACGGGGCGGCAATTTGGGGCCGAACGCCTCGGCGGTTGTCAGAAAGATCCGATCGCCCCAGATGACCGGTGTCGAATGTCCGCGGCCCGGCACGGGCACTTTCCAACGCACATTTTCGCTTTCGCTCCAACTGACCGGCGGGTCCGCGGTCAGCGCGGCTCCGGTCCCGGTCGAGCCCCGCCATTGGGGCCATCCCGTGTCGCCTGCCGTGTGATCGGCTGCCAGGGGCAGCATCAGCGGCAGCAGGAGGCTCGGCCAACCACTCATGGGCTCGTCCTTTTGTTTTGCGTCGTCACAGGGGGCTGATTAGGATGAACGTTGACCTCGCCCGACCTCGGGGGTGGTTGCGGGTTCCACGTCTCGCCACTCCCTGCCAGCGAGCGGCCAGATGCCCTGATGCTGCTGAGTGCATGGCAGATGCGTGGTTCTCGCTCCGAGCGGCTCGCCAGCCATTCTACGTGGCGCACGAGTTTCGGTTCACTTGCTTTTGGCGATCCCGAGTCCTCATGCGTGGGCCATGCAGGTCGAGCCCTGGCACGTGTCGGTACAACCGATCCGTGTTCGTCTTCGTGCTGCAACCGTTGCCAGCCAACTCATCCAAACAACCGCGCATCTCAGCCGAAACCCGCCAAAGTCGGGTTCGCTCGACGATAAACAAGACGTGGGCGAACGCCCCGCGACAAGCCGTCATCCAAGTTCGTGTCTTGTCGACGATTGAATTGAGCGCAGGTGGAAGAGGGGAAGATTCCAAATGCCGCAAGGCCCCTGTGGGTGCTGTGCACTCTTGGAAGACCGATCCTTTTGCACCAGCCATTTACGTACCCCCAGACCGGCGTCGACCCGCTTCGGGCCGCTGTGTCGAGCGAGGAATGAGGCGATCCCATGTCAGATGAACACGAATTCGGCGATCTGTCCGCCTTTCAACTCTCGCAGCACCAGGTCGAGCAACTCCTGATTGACGGCGGTGATGACCCGCGGCTGGTGGAGCTGTTCGGCCCGGCGGGCGTGGCCGAACTGGGCGACATGGCGCGCAAGTCCGGGACGCGACGCCGGCGGCACGATGTGCGCATTCTCCTGTTGCCGGGGATTCTTGGCTCCACCATCGGCCGCCCGGGTTCGTTCTGGTGGCGTGACACGATCTGGTTCGACCCGATCTCGATCGGCCGCGGGCACACGACCAAGATTGCCTTGCGAGCACGGCAGAACATCACGGCCCTCGATACGATTCCCGCGGTCTACGCCCCCCTCCGCCTGCGCCTGCAATGGGCCGGTTACCAGGTGGACGACCACTACTACGATTGGCGGAAGAGCATTGACGATCTGGGGCAAGAACTGGCCACGCGGATCGGGCAGCTCAAGCAACGCGAACCCAACCGCAAGATCTGCGTCGTGGCACATAGCATGGGAGGGTTGGTTACCCGGGCTGCTCTCAGCCACGGCGCCGACATCCATCGCCTGGTCATGATTGCCACGCCGAACCGGGGCTCGTTCGGCCCGGTGCAGGTTCTTCGAGCGATCAATTCGACGGTGCGGCTGGTCGCAAAACTGGATCCCAATCACACCGCAGAGCAGTTGACGACAACCGTCTTTCGTACGTTCCCGAGCGTTTATCAGTTGCTGCCCCATCCCGACGTCTTCGACAGCTTCGATCTGTATGACCTCACGAGCTGGCCGTTGCGGCCGGTCCGGCCACTGCGGAAACACCTCGAGGCGGCCCCCGACGTCCAGCGCCGATGGGCTCGCCCGGAGCCGAACGACGACCGGTTCCATTTGATTGCCGGATGTGGTCAGGAGACGGTGACCGATCTTCGCCAGCGAGCGGACGAGACGGAGTTCACCTATGTCTCGACGACGGACGGGGACGGGACCGTCCCCCTGAATTTCGCGCTACTTCCAGGCGTGCCGACACGCTATGTCGAGGCCAGTCATTCGGGCATTCTCAGCTTCGCATCGGTGGCCCGGGCAGTGGGCGACCTGATCGACCATGGTGCGACCAACGAGTTGGCGGCCGAACCGCCCCGCCGCCGTTCGGCACCACGCACGTTCACCGACACCAACCTGAAAAAAGAAGAGATCTTTGGCAGCCGCCAGGGCAGCGCGTTGGCCGCCGGCGAACAGCGGGCCGCCCTGGAGTCGATGTTCAATACGAGCCTAAGCGGGATTGCCGTCCAGCCGCAGGCGATCCAACCGTCGGCCGCCCAGCCTGCTGCGGCACCGGTCGAATTGGTTGGGGGGCGCGGCACGAAATTGCGAGGCGTGACCGTCGGGCGGCGCAGGTTGCATCGCATGGACGTCGAGATGGTGCAAGGCAGCATCCTCAATGTGCCGTGCCGAGCTTACGTGATTGGCGTGTTCGAGAATGTCGCACCTTCCGGCCCGGCGCTGGCTTTGGATCGTGAACTGAACGGAACGCTGACCGAGTTCTTCTCGCGGCGCCTGTTCAGCGGCGAGGTGGGCCGGATCTCCGTTTTGCCTACCGGTCGCAACCTGCTGCGGGCTGATTTCGTGGTCTTTGCCGGCCTGGGGCAGTTCGATCGGTTTCGCGAAGATCCCGGTTCGGTGCAGCAGTTCGTCGCCAAGAACATCGTCCGCACCCTGGTCCGTTCGGGCGTCGAAGAGCTGGCGACCGTGATGATGGGAGGCGGATCCGGGGAGCCGATCGGCAGCTCACTCCAGCACTTGATGCAAGGCTTCGTTGAAGGCCTGCTGTCGATTGACGATCAGCACCGTTTCCGCCGCGTGATTCTCTGCGAGATGGACGCGCGCCGCTACCAGGAGATGCGCGAACGCGTCCTGCGCTTGGCGGCGACCGATCTGTTCGATGAGATGGAAGTGACACTGGACGAGCGCTATTACGAGCCGCCGGATGTCGAGGTCACGTCGAGGCGACCGCCGGCAGGTCGGCCGGAGAGCGAAGAGCCGACCTACCTCTCTGTACGGATTGAGGGCTCGGCGGCCGAGGGTGATCCGCTGACGGACGTCGCGCCGCCTCCGACCACGCTGGTGGCCTCCGTGTTGTCACCCAGCGGCAAAGCCTCCGTATTCGCCACGCGCCATGAGCTTCCCGTGGACGATGTGGATGCACTGCTGGAACGCCTGGATCCCGATGCGCCCGTTGGCGTGACCGATATGGAAGCGTTCGGACGTGAATTGGCAGAGCTCGTTCTGCCGCAATCCCTGCGGCGATTGCTCGAAGATCCGACCATCGCCGCTTCCCACTGGTCGGTGATCCATGATACCCAGGCCTCGCGCATCCCGTGGGAGTCGCTGCGTATCGGGAACAGGTTCCCTGCCCTGGAACACGGAGTCAGCCGTCGTTACCTGGCCCAGAATCTGTCGATCGCCAAATGGCTTGAACATCGCATGAGCGACGAGATGCTCGACATCCTGTTGATCGTCAACCCGACCGAAGACCTCAAGGGAACCGTGACCGAAGCGAGCGCGATCCTGCAGGCCCTGAAAAGCATCTCGAAAGTCAAGACCACGGTCATCGACGGCGCGGAGGCGACACGCGAACGGGTGCTGGCGAGAATGCGAAGCGGTCAATTCGACGTAATTCACTACGCGGGGCACGCTTTCTTCGATCCGCTGGAGCCCGGTCGCAGCGGCATCGTCTGCAGCGATGGCGTCGTGAGCGGCCAGGACCTGGTGAACCTCGAACAGTTGCCGGCGTTGATCTTCTTCAATGCCTGCGAGGCAGGCCGTGTTCGCGGCGGGCGGGTGATTGGCGGCGAACCGGCAACTGCTGGCAGGTCGCGACGGCAGGCGGTTGACGCGTCACGGATCGAGCGTAGCGTCAGCCTGGCGGAAGCCTTTCTGCGGGGAGGCATCGCCCAGTTCGTGGGCACGTATTGGCCGGTTCGCGATGACACGGCCGCCCTGTTTTCGCGTACCTTTTATGAAACCGTCTCTGCTGGAAAGACGGTCGGAGAAGGGGTCCTCAGTGCCCGCAAGAAGGTCGCAGAAGATTTCAAAGATTCAATCGACTGGGCCGACTACATCCACTATGGCAACACCAATTTCCAGCTCAAGTACGGTGAATCGGGCGCGGAAGGGTGAACGGATGTTGAACGGAATTTCACGGTCGTCGATGCGCCGAAGGGAGAAGCCATGGATGCCGATTCCATTGCAGCCGAGCTGAAATCGCCGGAGGTTGCTCGGCGGCGCGCTGCCGCGGAGTCGCTATTGCATGAAGGGGGCGGCCTGGCCGTAATCCCCCTCGTGATGGCCTGCGAGGACGCGGACGAGCAGGTCCGGGAGGCGGCCAATGCGGCCCTGGAAGGACTCGGCCCGCCACCGCGGGAAGTTGGTCCGCAGTTGGCGACTGCACTCCAGCGTCCGGGATTGGCCGGCTACTGGGCCGCCACCCTGTTAGGCCGCTTGGGCACAGCAGCCAGCCCTTGGAGCCGTGCCCTGGGGGTTGCTGTTGCGGAGAACCGGGATTCGAGCGTCCGGCAGCGGGCCGCCTGGGCCTTGGGCAAGATCGGCCCTCAGGCAATCGAGGCGAGTGCGGCGTTGGAAGCGGCGAGCCGTGATGCGGATGCCCGCCTGGCCAGGTTGGCAACCAAAGCCCTGCAAACGATCGGCCGGGCGCGTTAGGGTCTCACGCAGTGACCGGCGCGCGGAGTGCGCGGATGGACCACATGACCTGCGGGAATGGAATACGGGACGTTGCGGCTCCCTCGTTTCCTTGCCAGGGTCAAAGAAAGGCCTGCGGAAATTGTCCGCAGGCCTTCACCGGTTCCCCACCATGCTGAGTTGCTCGACTTAGTACGGGGCGTTCTTGCCGACGTCGACGTTGCCGACCATGTGGAAGTGGTTGTGGTCGATGTAGATGACTTCGATGGCATCCTCATTGACCAGCTTGTGGGGCACTGGCCAGCCGACACGCGTCACCTCGGTGAAGTAGACCGTGCACTTGTAGTGAGCATGGTGCAGTTGAGCCGGGCCGATCAACGGGTAGAAGCGGGGCGGATCGACATAATCGGAGATCTTCGTCTTGACGATCCGGACGTTGTTCCATTGCTTCTCATGCAGGAATGGCAGGCCCCCTTCAAAGTTGCGGGCCCGCTCCATCGCTCGGATCACTTCGTCATCGCTGGGCGGATCCAGGGCGGTGGCCGGTCCGCCGGCCGTCAAGGGCCCCAGGATGGGAACCGATTCGTAGCGTTCTTCGATCCAGTACTTGTCTTCCGCTTCATCCTGGAAATAGGGACTCACCGGGACCGGGATACTGAAGATACCGAGTGACGGCCCGGTCGTGATGCCAACGCACCCGGTATTGGTCAACGCCAGGACGGCAAAGAACAGGCCAAGGCATCCACTCATCGAACGGTAAGACATCGATTCACTTCCTTGCGAGGACGGTTTCCCGCCTGAGTTTTTTGGTTGCTTGAAGACCAACCTACGTCAGTCCCCGGACCACTTCAGGTTTCTAGCTCTCTTATATCGTGTCAATCTGGGCGGAACTTGCGGATTTTTCCGGTAATGCCGGAAATTCTGAGATTCGCTGAGCAAGAAGTAAAAAACCCCGCACTGCGAGCAGTGCGGGGCGATTGCTAATCAGTCTTAGGCAAGGCCTAGTGCATGTGGGTGTTCTTGAATTTCAAGTTCCACCAACCGTCGTCCCACTCCAGCGTGACCCGTCTCCAGCCCAACGGGACCTGCGGGTAGGGGTAGAACGGCCCGATGTATGGCCAGGCACTTGCCGAGTACTGCTTCGGGTAAGTGACCGCCCCGTAGTTCGGGTACGCCGCGTAGCTCGGCCAGGCATAACCGGGCATCTGCGGGTGGTCGAAACGTGCCGGGGCAATCCCCACACCCGCGTTTCCGGTCATCGGCACCGGCTGGCCCGGCTGCACCATCGTGTGGTTGACGGGGCGAGCTGGGGCGAACGCAACCGGCGTCTGGGGGGCCGGCTGCACGGCGGGGGCCGGCAGATACTGAACCGGCACCAACTGCTGGCCAGGGAACGCTTGGCCCACCGTACCCGCTGCTGGCACTGCTGGCGTCGCTGTGGCATTTACGGGACGCAGTGTGGTCGCTTGCTCGCGGATCTGCAGGTCGTTGACCACTTTTTCCACTCCGGGAACGTAGCGGGCGATCTCCAGTGCCCGAGCGTGTTGTTCGGCGTTCTTCACGTAGCCGGACATCCAGACCACTCGTTGATCGACCTGGACGTCGATCCCGAAGTTGCTCAGCAAGCCTTCGGCCTTCTGCTGCTGCAGACCGGCGACAACTTCCTTCGCAATCCGCTCGGCTTCCGAGCGACCCGCGGGCTGATTCGCTTGCTGACGAAATGCGTGCTGTACGCCCTCGTCCGAACCTTCGTGCGAGACGAGCTGGGAATTGAAAGCGGGGGTGATGTCCAGGCCGTTGACCACCTCCTTGACGCCCCGGATGTGGCGAGCGACCTCGATCGCGTAGTTCATCTGGGCGGCATCGGCGACCGTGCCGTTCAATTCCACAATTCCCTGGTCGACCTGCACGTCCACGCCGAAGCCGTCCAGGTCGCCCTGTTCCATGGCCTGGCGGTAGGTGCCGATCAGCTTGTCGGCGATCTCTCGCGAAGTATCAGCCTGCGGAGTCGCGGCCGGTTGGACCACCGGGGCATCGTTCGTTGTCGCGAGCTGCGGCGTGCGGAAGACATTCTCCGGAATCCCGTCGTCCTCCTGCTTGACGGGAGCCTGGTTGGTCACGACGCCCGTCAACATCGTGCTGATGTCGGCGGTTTCCGCGGCCGGCTCGGCTTCCGCTTCGACGTCGACGGCCGGCGGTTGCGGTGCCGTTGCCAACGTTTCGCTAATGTCCTTCGCCTTTGAAGTGTCCGCCGCCACGATCGGCTTCGGTTCGCTAAGTGGCTTGAGGGCGGACGGCTTGATTTCGATCTCATTGAAGACCTGCGTCACGCCTTCGACGCGCCGGGCCGCATCAACGGCCTTCCGCCGCTGTTCGGGCTCGGTCACGAAGCCGCTCAAGTACACGGCCCCTTCTTCAACCTGCAAGTCCAGGTTGAACCCCTTCAGTTGGCCAGCTTCCTTCTGGCTCTTCAGTTGTTTCACAATCTGCTGTGCGATTTGACGATCGGTGGTTTCCGCAAGTAGCGGCACGGGTGCCGCCAGGGCGAATACCGCCAAACCGAAAAAGAAACGTCGCATGGCTGACCTCCTAGCAATCTTTCTGTGCTTGTGGTCCGCTGGTCCTTCACCGGGCATCCGTCTACCACAACCTGCTGGGTGCATGTGGTAACCCGAGTGAACAAAGGGTCTGCGGGAATTCATCGACTAGTTTCGATCACACCCAGGATGGGTGAAGCAGACTGTTTGGCACCAAGAATGGTAAGGGGATGGGACGCCGTCAGGCGACGACGCTCTCGTCACGGTCGCGAGATGTCCCCCCCGCGCAACCTTGATCTCAGACTTTTTCTGCCTGATACCATTTGTCGGTTACGGATCGTGCGGATAGGTAGGTTTTTTTCGATTTTGACGATGTTCTGGGGGATTTCGCGCGCAGCACCTCAGAATCGCCTCAGAATTGCGGCATTCGCAGTCATTCGCCGGCACCGCAGGAGGCCAACGTCCGCCAAGAATGGCGTTAGAATGGAGTTTCTGGTGAGGTTGGGCGAAGCTCCAGCGTGGCCCCGACCACCATCACCGGCAGTGTGACGGCGCAGAACACGCTGCAGTCGGTGCTCGATCCGATCATCAGCGCGCTAAACAGGCCGACCAGCAGGAGCGAGGCGAAGAAGAAGGCCTCATACCGGCATTTCTTTGCCGAGCACTGGCTGATCCGAGCAATCGCCATACTCACGATTCCGGCGATTTGAACGAGGACCGTAACGCACACGATCACCGACACATTGTTGAGCCACATCATGGGACGCTCGCTGGTTTCATCCTGAAACTCATGCCGTCCGCCGACCGCACGACATCGTGCCAGGCCCTTGATGCGAGTTACGTGCCGAATTCCATGAAACCGGACTTCAGGTCGCACAATCGTCATTTCTTCCCGAAAACTCCTTGCTCGCAATGCTACCTCAATCGTTAATCTCGACACGCCCGTTGTAAGCCTTACAAGGCTCGGGGGCGGAGAATGGTGGTTCTTACATCCAACCGCAGTTCCCCCGGCCCGTCTTGGGGTGGTCTCTCCCCCGCTTCGCTGCTGACGATCGGCGCCTTACTTCTGCAACCGCGTCACCTCCGTTTCCAGTTCACCACTGTGGATGTTGCGTCGAGCGACTCGGCCCGTCTTGTCGATCAGCAGCATGGTTGGCAGCGTCACCACGCCGAGCTCGTTGGCCAGCCGGCTCTCCAGTCCGCCTGGCTCGTAGAGCTGGGGCCAGTTCATGCGTTGCGATTGCTGGTATTGCGTCATTGCTGCCTTGGTGTGATCCAGGTTGACCCCGATCGCGGTGAAGCCGCGTGAGCCCAACTGGTCCTGGACTTTCTTAATCACCTTGATGTCTTCTTTGCAGGGTTCGCACCAGGTTGCCCAGTAGTGAATCAGGACCACTTTGCCGCGGTAGCTGGTCAGGTCGAGCGTCGTGCCGTCCGAGCGGGTACCTTGGAACGAGAGGGTTTTGCCCACCGAGCTCAAGCGGCGGCGGGCGCCGGCCGCTTTTTTGGCGACCGGAAGGTTGGGGAAGTCCTTGGCGATCCGCCCGTACCAGAGGGTCGCCTCGTCCTCTTTCCCGGCAAACTCCTGAGCAATGGCCAACTGCAGCATCGCCTCGGCGGCATCCGCTGATTTGGGGAACCGGCTCACAAACTTCTTGAGATCGCTTAGCCACTGCTCTTGGACCTTGGCGAAGTCGGCATTCGGTGCTTGCAGATTGTGACTGTACTGCGCCGTTTGGTAGCGGAACGTGACGAACGCGATCAGATCTGTGCTGTCCGTGTCGGTGCGGAGGCTGGACAGCATTGCCCGCAGCCGCTCGACCCCCTGGGGATAATCGCCCGACTGGTAGGCGGCGCTGACCGTGTCGGCGAATTGGCGGATCCAGGTTTCACGCTCCTTCTGGCTGACCGACTGTTTTGCCAGTTTTTCCAGCAGATCGGCCCGTTGGCGGTTCAGTTTCGCCAGATCGCGCGGAGTGGACGTGGCAGTAAGCGCCTGGTCGGTCTTCTCCAATTCCGTCAGTAAATCCTGCATCTGGCGGTCGACGCCCTGATCAACGTTTCCGGTGACCCCTTCGCGGCCGATGATTGATGTGTAGAAACCGCCCGTGGCTTCGCCCGAAGGTAAGTCAATCACCCGCCACGCCTGTTCGCCCACATTAACCAGCGTTCCTATCACGACCTGGCCATGCTTGCCGTCCGTGTCGACGATCGCGGCCACGTTGTCGTAGATCAAGAGATCGCGGCTGGAACCGTCCGTGCCGGCCGGCAGCAGTCCGGGACGGGTGGCCCCAAAGTGAATCCAGCGGGCCGACGGCTTGACGAGGGCACGCGACCGCGAGAAGCGTTCGAAGTCCCGCGCCGCGGCTTGGATCCGGTCGGCCATTTCCTGCGTGCGTTCCTTGCCCAGGCCGAGTGCTTTCAGCTCGCTGGTGGAGAGCAGGACCCGTTTGAATCGGGCCACGTCTTGATCCCGCAAGGCCGCCACCACCTCCGCCGTCACCTCTTCCGGAGAGATCATGTGCCAGCGATCGATCGTCCCGTCTTCATTCGTGTCCTTACCCCAGCGGGACCCGCCCGTGCCCAGCCAACGGTACTGGTCCGCCTTCTCGTTGAAGTCCGCGTCCACGTCACGGTAGACCTCGATCCCGTTCTGGTAGTACGACCAGAGATCAAGCTTCTTGTCGCCGTTGGTGTCGACGAAGCGGCGTAGCAGTCGCCCTTGGCTGTCGAAGACCTGCCACCCCGACCTTCCGGGCTCGGAGATCGGTTCGATCCGGGCCTTGGCAATCTCCTGGGCGTCGGTTGGATTGTCACACTGGACGTCGGGCTGAACCGGTTTCAGCTCCAGGGCCTGTTTGACCGTCGGGGCCGCCACCAGGGTGCTTTGCACGCCGATGGCTCCCCATGTGATTCCCAGGGCCGTGATCAGGTGACGGGGCAAACGACGCATACGGTAGTCCTCTCTTGCAAGCCGAGCGTGAAACACGGTCTCTAGCGGTGGTCCTGTTTGCTACGGTTCGTTTCGCGGCGGTCGTCGGCATGTGGAGTGCCCAGATGTGGGCCAGCGCCATGCCGGCAATCCGTGCCGCGACTCAATCTTCTCTTCGGTACGCCCCTGGCTGGAACATGAATAAAATGGGTAAATTTTTCCGCTTGTAACGGTTGCAACGATTGTTCGCGGCAGAATCTGGTCGAGAGACCGATTCTCGGGCAACGTCGAGTGACCCGACCGGCCGAGTCCATCGGCGGATCGTAGAAACAGGGAAAAGCACGGATGATTCATCAGCCGTTGGGCGTTAGCCCCGGTTCGGTTGATCGCCGAGCAAACCGGACCCTTGCGCGTCCCGGATGAGTTCCGCGGCGCGATGGGTGAGTTCACCACAAACGATCGCGAAACGACGGCTCGCACTGAATGGTCCTTCATTCATGCACTAGTCCGGGGATAATGCTTACACCACGGGAGCCTATCGTTCCTGGCGACCGCCGGTGAGAATCTGCGCGTAAGAATCTGCGTGCCAGCGACGGTGATGAATCGACGATCCGGCCACCCCGTATGACCCACGCTGGACGCCGGATGCTGGTCCGCGAACTGCCCTGTTGAACCATCCGGGCTATCGTGTCAGCACCGAGAATTCGCCATTCGGCAACGGGCCGGGTGCAGGCGTCGGCTCAGGCAAGGGTGAGGGATCGCCTGATGACATCAAGCAATCTGCAAGTGCCTGGTCGGCGACATCACGATCATGTTGTGCCTGCTGGAGTGCCAAGTCCGCGACGATCAACGCTGTAATTTCGTCCAAGCACTCAACGGATGATCCGAGCGCTTCTTGAAGCTCTTTACTTTCGGCCATCCTTTTCTCCAACCGGATAGCAAACTTCTCGGACATCGTTTGCAGTCGTCGGTTGGTGGTACTCGCCACGTTTCCTTGCCCACTTAGAGAACTTGTTGCAAACAGAATTGATGTTGCACATGCTCCTGACATTGTCAGACTAGTGACCAGCCTCACTAACACCGTCTTCCATTTGCTTTGCATTGGCGTGACTCCGTTCGCGGTGGAACTTGAACCTCTCTGCCGCGAAGCTTAGCGCATCACTGATTGATGCGTTTGGAAAGGCGGCCGAAGTTTCCCTGACGACCTGTGAGGTCGCGTTGTCCAATCTCGGGCGCTGATTATCACCACTTACACCAGAATCACCAACATCAGAATTTGCATCGATGGTTAGTACCGGCTTGTGAGTTACCACCTGTTGTGATGGTAAGTGTCTAACGGATGCTTTAGTAACGATGTGTGATAAGACTCCCGAGGTGACGGCGACGGCCAGGAGCAGGGCGACGACCGGTGCGACGGCGGGATAGGTGGTCGGCCGGCCGGGGGCTCCTGCCATGGTGGCTACCTCGTTGCGCAGTTCTCTTGTCGTCGGTACCCCGCCGGTGACCAACTTGCGCACACAGGCCAGGTGATAGAGGGCGTGACTCTCCAAGGTTCCATACTTGCCCAGGTACTGTGACTTGCCAGCGACATTGACTCGTGCCTGGCCGGTCTTGTGTGGCTTTTCAGGGTAGGGAGGCAAGTTGGAGGGGTCGAAGTCGGGCAGTGTAGGCATGAGGTAGCTCTCCCAGTTGGGGCGTGGTAAGTCGCTCGAACCTTGGCCAGAATTCAGGAAAATCAGCAGAAAACGGGCCGTGGTAGTTCTCAGGTAATTGCGATTCCCGGGACTTGCATTGGGATTCGGAGTCGCTAGCTTATAACCCGCCTGGAATCCGAGTTCAATGGCCGAGCGGTATTCAGGGGTCCCGGTTTCGAACGGGATGGGGCCAGCGACCTGGTAGGTGCCAGGTGGTAGGCAGGTAGAGACAGGTAAGACGGGCAGTCTAATGCGCGAGTCCACGTCCGGGCATCGAGAGCTCCGAACAGCACGCACTCCAATCGCCGCTGACTTGACGGGTCGGCGGCCCGGCAGGCCGATCCTGGCCTGTCCCGCCGTCGGCGGAACCAGGAAGGGAGGCGGGACCATGACGTGACAAGAAAAGGGCGACCAACGATCCGCCGAGAAACCTGCTGCGCGTCCAGTTGTCCGACCCGACGAGCAGCTTCCTAATCGACCCGTTGGCCGCCACTACTCGAAATTAGAGCGGTGGCGTGCGCGCGGTCAACCCTCGTTGATCAACTCCCGATGCGAAAGGGGCAGTATGGAAAGCCAGACGCTCGTAACCTGCTTTGTTGTACATCTGATGCGCGAGTCCAAGCTGGTGTGGACCAATCCGGAGTCGTTCTCGCGTGAGTCGGCCGAAGCCTACGTAACCTCGTTCAATGCTTCCGAGAAAGCGCGGACTCACGCAGAGTGGATGGTCGTTGTCGAGCAGCAGGTCCAGGCCCAGCTGCCACCGGATGTGGCCAACGCGCGGCCCCCCCGCGATTCGGCCAACCGGCTGCGCGAGCATTGACCCCGGCGGTCGGCCCCGCTTCTCTCCTCGGCGCGGAGGGTCGCCGGCTGGGAAACAGGGCCGGCTGGGAAACAGGGCTGCGGTAGCCGACCAATGCTCGCGGGTCGATCGGAAATCCGTCCACCCGCTGTCTGTGAGCCAGTTCACCACTGATGGCGGTGGATCTGGGTTAAGATAGGGGGACTGGCATCTGGGACGGTCGGGGTCTACCCATCGCCGCTTGTGTCGACAAATTTGCTGGACTAGCCTAACTACTCTTACCGGCTGTCGCGTTCGGGGGTGTTTGCGTGTCGCACCGCTCGACGTGAGGCCTCTGACAACCCGCCTATTTCTGGAGTCTGCTCATGCCTCATTGCATCGCTTGCTGGCGTCGCCCCTTGGTGACCCTGTTCGTTCTTCTCGTGATCTCCTCCGGTTTGGCCGTGGGTGACGACCAAAAAGCGGCTGATGACGGCAACGACCCGGCAGCTCCCGCTGAGAAGTCGGACCGCTACGCGGTTCCCGACGGCGACTCCCAGGCGATCCTGAAGTTTGTCGCCGGGCTGCAGAAGTTCCGTCCCAATACGGCGGAAGAATTCTTCGAGCATCGTAAGAAAGCGCCCCTCGCCATGAAGGCGGCCGCTGAGAAGATCCTCGAATTGGAAGAGGATCCGGAATCGCCCGCAGCGCAGACGGCCCGCCTCTTGTTGCTGAATGCCAAAGTGGCGAGCATCGGCAGTGTCGAGGCGGATCAGCAGAAGGCGATCGTGCAAGAGATCGCCAAGACCCTCAAGTCGGCCAAGAGAGTAACGGGCAACGAATTGGGACTGGCATTCGGGGCCGCCAGTGCCCTGGAACAGACCGGCAACAAGGCGCTCGCCATGACCGCCTACCGCAGCTTCGGCGAATTCTTCGCCAACCAGGACGTGCCGCAGCTCGCCAGTTACGGCAAGAAGATGGTCGGTTCCGCCCGGCGGCTCGGCCTGGTGGGCAAGGAGATGCAGATCGAAGGCAAGCTGGTCGACGGCGGCGAATTCGATTGGGAATCGTACCGCGGCAAAGTCGTGCTGGTCGACTTCTGGGCAACCTGGTGCGGTCCCTGTGTGCGGGAATTACCCAACGTCAAGAAGCAGTACGAGCTCTACCACGACAAGGGGTTCGACGTCGTGGGGATCAGCATCGACTCCGATCGGGCTCGCTTGGAAGCCTTCTTGAAGGAACGGGCGCTGCCCTGGAAGACGATGTTTGAAGATGGAGTTGCCGGAGACCATCCTGTGGCGACCCGCTACGGCGTGATGGCCATCCCCACTGTCATCCTCGTCGACAAGGAAGGCAAAGTGATTTCGTTGAATGCCCGCGGACCGGAGTTGGGACGCCTGCTGGAGGAACAACTCGGACCTGCTGACGCCGGTTGAGCGGCACGCCGTCAACAACGTTCCGCACAGACCTGCTGCCAAAGCGACGGGAGTTGTATTCGACCCGTTCCTTGGACCGGCCGGGGCAACGGACCTGCGGCTTTCCGCATGTGATCGACAACGTTGTCAAATCACCGAGCGCGCGTCGGGCTCCGCCTCCCGTTGGTAGAGCAGAGATTCGGATACTCGCGCCCGCCAGGCTTGCCGATCAAAGGATAGCAACTCGGTAACGTCGTCGGGCGACTGGATCGAGCCGGCATCGAGGCGCAAGCGGAAGCGATCATTACCGAACAGGATGTCGATCGGCATCCTGGTCGTTTCGTATTCGTACGGCGGCGGCAGCCAGCGGAATTCGTTGGGCCACAGGCGATGAACGGTGGCCAGGATCGAGAGCGTGGTGCGGACGGGTTCGAACGAGGCGGCATCGCGCACATGGAGCACGACCCCGCCGCAGACTTCGTTCTGCCACTTGTCGAATGTCGGTCGGAAGCGGGTGGGTGTCCACGAAACGGCCGGCAGGTGCCATTCGTTGAGAGCGGCGGCCAGGCGGTGCGGGTCGACAAACGGCGCGCCGACCAACTCGAACGGTTGTGTCGTACCCCGGCCTTCGGACAGGTTCGTCCCTTCCAGGAGGACCTGACCTGGATAGACCAGCGTGGATGTCGGCCGTGGGATGTTGGGTGACGGCGGGATCCAGTAGCGCCCGGTTGCCGGCCAGCCGACGTGCGGATTCCAGTCCGGCACCGTCACGACCTGGAGGTCGGCCTGGATGGACAGTTCACGGTTGGCCAATCGCGTGAGCTCGCCCAGGCTCAGCCCATGGCGGAGGGGAATGCCGAGCCGGCCGACGAACGACTCCCAGCCCGCCTCCAGCAACGGGCCTTCCGACCGGTCGCCAATCGGGTTGGGGCGATCCAGCAAGATCAGCGGAATCCGGGTTTCCGCGCACGCTTCCAGGCAGAGCGTGACGGTCCAGGCGAACGTGTAGACTCGGGTCCCCACATCTTGCAGGTCCACGACCAGGCAATCGAGCCCTTGCAGCCACTCGCCGAGCGGTTTGCGCGTTTCCGAGTAGAGGCTGTAAACCGGCAACGCCAATGGTTCGTATCGTCCATGGGTGGACTCGATCATGTTCGCCTGCTGCTCGCCCCACAGTCCATGTTGGGGAGAGAAGAGGGCGAGCAGCTGGCCGGGAAACCGTTCGGCGAGCACATCGCACGCGAACCGCAACTCGGTGTCCAGCGAAGCCTGGTTCATCAGCAGCCCGAAGCGACCATCGCGCATCGCCGCCGGCGGTTGCGCGAGGCAATGTTCGAGTCCGAACCGGGTTTCACCTTGCTCGTTCATGCATAGTCCGGGCTAGGGATATACCAGGAACCGGCGCCGGCGCTCGAGGAACGCGCGCAGACCCGGTTGGTAGACGGCCTCGATTTGTTGTCTGGAGTGGCCGGCCTCGATCCCCTGCAATGTCTCTGCGTGGTTCAGCAGCCGCGCGTAACGTTCGACTTGCCATTGCTCGGGATAAAGGCGACGCAGTTGCACACCGATTTCGAAGCCGGTCTCGAGCGGACGGAAGCTGGCTCGATGGATCACCAGGATGTTGATGCCGCCACAGAGCTCGCCGGCGAACTTGCTGGCGTCCGGCGTAAAACGAATCGGCACGAAGCGGACGCCGGGCAAGCCGGCGCGATTCAGGGCCGCAGCCAGCTTTGCTCCGTCGATCCAGGGGGCGCCGACGACTTCGAACGGGGTGTCGGTGCCGCGCCCCACCGACACGTTGGTGGTTTCCAGCAGCCCGATCCCCGGATAAAGGACCGCTTCGGTCAGGCTGCGCATGTTGGGTGACGGGTTGATCCAGGTGAGCCCGGTGGCGTCCAGGTAGTCCGAACGACGCCAGCCTTCAACCTCGACGACGTGCAGGTCCAATCCCAAGTCGAGTTCGGCATTGAACATGCGGGCCAGCTCACCCACTGTCATACCGTGTCGGACGGTCAGCGTGTGCCAGCCGACAAACGACTCGCGGCCCGCGTCCAGGACCGGACCGGCCACATCGACGCCGTTGATCGGATTGGGCCGATCCAGGACGACAAACTTCACCTGATGCTCGGCGGCTGCCTTCATCGCTTCACCCATGGTGGAGACGTAGGTGTAGAACCTGGAGCCAACATCCTGGATATCGAAAACCAGCGTATCGATGTCGGCCATCATTTCCGCGGTGGGTCTCCGCGTGTTCCCGTACAAGCTGTGAATCGTCAGGCCGGTCGTTTCGTCGCTGGCGTCATCGACGATGCGCTGGTCGAGTGTCCCGGTGAAACCGTGTTCCGGGCTGAACAGGGCCGCCAGTTGGACTTCGGGGGCGGTATGGAGCACCTGGACGGTGCTGACCAGGTCGCGATTCACGCTGGTGTGGTTGGCGATCAAACCGACGCGGCCGGTCAGCGGCTTGAAGCCGTCGCGCTGCAGGACGTCGATACCGGTCAGCACATCGGGTGTAGAAGCGCTGGCCGCCGCCTGCACCGGTTGATTGGTTGGTGCCCGGTCGGCATCAGGTTGGACGGCCGCGTGTTCCTCCAGGGAACCGGGCAGGCGGATCGATCCCGCGGCGATCGTGCCGATCCGGCCGGCCAGCTGGTTCACCGATCCCTTTCCGTCGGGGTGCAGGCGGTTGCTGAGAAAGATCACGAAGAGCTCCAGTTCCGGGTCCATCCAAAGCACCGTCCCCGTAAACCCACCGTGACCGAACGCTCGGGGAGAGAATTGTTCGCCCCGGTTGGACGAGTAGCCCGACTGCTTGTCCCAACCCAACCCCCGAATTCCGCTCGATACTGCGTAGGGTCGCGTCATCAGTTCGACCGTTGGCGGAGCCAGAATTGTCCGACCCCGAAAGGTGCCGCGGCCGAGCATCATCTGGGCGTAGATGGCCAGGTCGTCCGCGGTAGAAAAGAGGCCCGCATGGCCGGCGACGCCCTCCAGGCGAAACGCGCGGGGGTCGTGAACTTCGCCCCGCATCCACTCGCCGTCCCGTTGTTCCGTGACCGCGGCCCGCGCCCGCAACGGTGCGGCCGGAAGGTAACCGGTTTCCTTCATCCCCAGCGGCCCGAACAGGTTGGCCTGGGTGTACTCATGAATGTCCTGGCCCGTTTTCCGCCGAACGAGTTCGGCCAGCACGATGAATCCCACGTCCGAATAGATGAACCGGGTCCGCGGTTCGGCTCGTAAGGAAAGGGCATAGATCTTTTCCATCGCCGTTACGGGCCCGTCATCGTAGTCTGCCAGCCCGTTGTCGGGCAGCAGCCCGCTTTGGTGCAACAAGAGATCCGCGATCGTGATCTTCGACTTGCCGTTCTGCCCGAATTCCGGGAGGTGGGTGGCGACTCGATCGTGCAGCCGGACCTGCCCCCGTTCGATCAACTGCATCACGCTGGTGGCGGTGGCAACTGGCTTGGTGATGGATGCCATGTCGAACACGGTATCAACGGTCATGGGGACGGGATCCGGTTCGGCCTGCCGCAACCCGAACGCGCGACGAAAGACGATTCTGCCTCGACGCCCGACACAGACGACACAACCCGGCATCTTCTTGTCCTGCAAGCCTGCGGCGACGACTGCGTCAATCCTCGCCAGGTGGTCCGCATCCATGTCGACCTGGTGCGGCGCGACGGAGGGCAGACCGTGGTCGGCGGCGCGGAGGCTGGTGGCGGACGGCATCCCGACCAGGCAAATGACGACGAACGTTCGGCGAACGAGGCCGCCGATAGCAGCATCGGATGGTGACATAGGATTGATCCTCGATGGTGGCTGGCGAAGGAAGCATGGCAGTCTACTTGCTGAATTCGACCGGACCGGGTGGCCCGACGATGCGAACAGCCGCGGCCGCTTGAGGTCATTCAAGTCTGTCAGCTTGTCTTTCAGCTCGCGTAGCATGCCTGGCACATCAGGTCGTATTTCCCCTGGCTGGCAGCACTTGGGCGGCCAGGATCCCGCCGCCAAACGTAATCCCGCTGCCGATCAGCGGCAACCAGGGCCAGGCAATCTCCCAACCGAACTCGGGCCCCAGCAGGGCGACGGCCAACGGCGAGCCGAATTTTACCACCAGCAGCGCGCTCAGTCCGACCGCCAGGCCGGCCATGGCGGCCGCCTGCCCGACGTGTTGCGTGGCGACTCCCAACAGGAACAGTCCCAGCAGCAGGCCGGCGGAAAAACCGGCGATCGCCAACGCTTCGCCGACGACACTGCGGGAGACATGGACCGCCAGCATTGCGATGACGATTTGCACCAGGCCGAACACGACCGTCAGGCCGCGGCTCCACAGGAGCAACCGTCGTTCCCGTCGTAAATCATCGTCCGGCCCAGCGTCCGGCGCGGCGTCCGCACCAGCCTCGCTCGCTCCGGCGTCCGACCGGGCGGGCCGCTTCAAGAAGTCGTGCACGACGGCCGATGCAGACGAGTTGAGTGAGCTCGAAAGGGTCGACATGGCGGCGGCGAAGATAGCAGCCAGGAGGAGACCGACCAGGCCGACATTGCGTGGCAATTCGTGAACGACGAACGTGGCCAGCGCTTCGTCGTTGCGGTTGATCACCACATCCGGGCGGACCTGCTGGTAAAAGCAGGCCAGGCCGATGCCCAGCAACAGAAACAAGGCGAATTGCAGCATGACGACGAACCCGCTGAACAACAACGCGATCCCCGCCGCGTGTTCGTTGCGTGCGGCCAGATACCGCTGCACCATCATCTGATCCGTGCCGTGCGTTCCCAGGGTCAGAAAAGCGCCCCCGACGAGCCCTGCCCAGAAGGTGAAAGGGTCGTCCCAGGGGAAACGTCCGTGATGCTCGCTCGGCCAGGCGAAGTCGAAGACGCGAAACTTGTCTTCGCCAAGCCCGAAGCTGAGGAACTGGCTCCAACCTCCTGGAAGCCGGTCAAGCAGAACCAGGGCGACAACCAGTCCTCCCACCATGTAGACGACCAGTTGAGCACAGTCGTTCCAGACGACCGACTTCATGCCGCCCATCATGGTGTAGACGATCGTTGCGATTCCGATCACGACAATCGACCCTTCCAGTGTCCAGCCGGTCGCGACATGCAGCGCCATCGCGGTCAAGAAGAGCCGCAAGCCGTCGCCCAGGTTCCGTGTGACGAGGAAGATCAGTGAGGCGGTCTTCTGCGTCGCGCCGCCGAACCGCTTGTGCAGCAATTCGTAAGCCGTGCACAGCCGGCCGCGAAAATACAGGGGCAAGAGAAGGAATACGATGACCGCGCGACCGACGACGTAACCCAGGGAGAGTTGCAGAAAGCGCATGTCGCCCGTGGTCTTGGCAAACGTGATCCCGGGCACGCTGAGAAACGTTGCCGTGCTGGTTTCGGTCGCTACGACGGAACCCAGAATGGCCCACCAGGGAAGATTGCGGCCGCCCAACAGGTAACCGTCCAGATTCCGCTGGCCGCGTCCGACCCACAACCCCAAAGCGACGGTCGCCGCCAGGTAGGCCAGCAACACACCGACGTCCACGCCTCCGATTTGAGTGAAGTCGTTCTCCATGCAGTTGCGGTGGACCCAATCGTTGTCTGGCTGGTGTCAGCGCCTTCGCGGGATGCGGGCCGCGGAGGCGAAGCACGCGAAGATCGTCTAAACTGAGCGTCCGTCGAGTTCGGATGATAACAGAGACAGACAGCGATGCTCAACAAACTCACCACCGAATCACGCAACCCGGCATCCGAGGATCTGGATCAGCTCTCGGCACTCGAGATTGTGCAGCTCATGAATGCCGAAGATGCCCGCGTGAGCGAAGCGGTCCGCAAAGAGGCTGTGGCGATCGGACAGGCGATCGACCTGATTGCGGGACGGCTGCAACAGGGTGGCCGCTTGATCTACCTCGGCGCGGGAACCTCGGGGCGGCTGGGGGTCCTCGATGCCAGCGAATGCCCTCCCACGTTCAACACCTCGCCCGAGCTGGTGATCGGGCTGATTGCCGGCGGACCGGCGGCCCTGACCCGATCCATCGAAGGTGCAGAGGACCATCCGGAGGATGCCGTCGCCGACTTGCAGCGGGTCGGTTTGACGAAAGACGACGCCCTCGTGGGAATCGCGACCAGCGGGAGGACACCCTACGTGATCGGCGGCTTGCGGTACGCCGGGCAAGTCGGCGCCGCGACGATCGGTTTTTGTTGCAACGGCGAGTCCGAGTTGGGGCGGTTGTGCGAGGTATTGATTGCACCCGTCGTCGGACCCGAAGTGGTCAGCGGTTCGACGCGGCTGAAGGCGGGTACCGCCACCAAGATGGTGCTCAACATGTTGACCACCGGCGTCATGGTCCTGCTCGGTAAGACCTACGGCAACCTGATGGTCGATTTGCGGGCCAGCAACCATAAGCTGATCGACAGGACACGGCGCATCGCCGCGACACTGCTCGACATCTCCGAGGAGGCTGCCGAAGCGACGTTGCGATCCTGCGACGGCGAACTCAAGGTGGCGGTCGTCGCACACCAACTGGGCCTTTCCCCGGAAACGGCCCGGGAACGACTGGCCGCCTGCGGAGGCCACTTGCGACAAGCACTGGGCGATCGCGATTAGAACGGAATGTCATGCAAAGCATGACCTGCGGGAGTGCGGAATCCGGGAGTATGGATTCCGGGAGTATGGAATTACGTCATGCGGCAGCAGCGACGACACTGGCTCCCCTCTCCCCCAGCTTGTCTGGGGGAGAGGGGCCGGGGGTGAGGGGGCCGACCTGCCTTGCCGCATTGCGTCATGCAGAAGATCACGCGGCCCCAATGCGGTTCAATTCGAATCCGGTGATCGCATCCTGAGGGTGTCGACTGACCAAGCGTTAACGATTCCACCTGGCATCGCCAGACGGCGATTCCTTCGTTCCACGATTTGCCGGCGATAGCCGCGGAAAAAGCCAAGCCGCTCTGTTGTATTCCAGCCAGAACGTCTTGCCGGATCCCGACCTGGAGTCGAACTGCCGCCGGGCGGCCAGCGACGACCGAGCGGCTTACGGCGACATCGAGAACCAGCAGCCATGAACGCGGATGAACTCGTCTTGGGAGTCGATGGCGGCGGCACGAAGACCGTCGTCTGGCTTGCCAAGGCCGACGACGTGGCGGCCGAGCCCGTTGGCAAAGGCGCGGGGGGTGCCACCAACCCCGGGGTCGTCGGTGCGAAGCAGGCCCTCGAAACCCTCGACCAGGCAATCGACGCGGCGTTCGCCGATTTGGGCGTGCGGCGAGGACGCGTCGCCGCCGCCAGCCTGGCGATTTCCGGAACAGAACGATCGGCGCACCGCGAGACGATTCTGCAGTGGGCGGCGGACACGCAACTCGCCCGGCACCTGGAGATGATCAACGATGCGGAGGCGGTGATCGCCGCCGGTTTGCCGGACCGCTGGGGCGTGGCCCTGATCGCCGGTACCGGCTCGTTCGCTCTGGGCCGCAACCGGTCTGGTCAAACGGTCCGCGTCGGCGGTTGGGGGTACCTGTTTGGCGACGAAGGAAGTGGGCAGGCGATCGGCACGGCCGGATTGCGCGCGGCGACACAATGGGCCGATGGTCGAGGCCCCCAGACGAGTCTCCTGCCCCGCTTTCTGGATTGGTTCAAGGTCGCCGAGGCGCGCGAACTGATTACCGTCATGTACACCGGAGCGGGCGAGCTTCGGCAGCGGGCTGCACAGCTCGCGCCGATCGTCGGCGAAGCCGCACAGCAAGGTGACGGCGTGGCAGCCGCCATCGTCCGCCAGGCGGCCGCTGATCTGGCTCGCATGGTGGTGGCCGCGTCCGCCAGGCTGGAACGAACCTCGTCGCACCTCCCCTTGGCGCTGGCCGGCGGCGTGCTCTGCCATTGCGCCTTGGTGCGTGAATCGTTGCTGGTCGAGTTGGCCTCTTGCGACTGCACCCCGTCCCCAATGACACTGGTTGAACATCCGGTGCAAGGCGCGGTGAACCTGGCGCGGCGAGCGGCGGCCAGGCGTCAGGCCGAGTGATCCCGGGCGTCCAGCCTGCAGTCGATCAGAGACCCTTTCCCATTTCTTAAAGGAATAACGGCATGCGACCGAATCACGTCAAACAACACGTCGAGGCGGGACACACGTCGATCGGCACGTTCATGTTCGAGTTCAACACCAACGGCATTGGCCGGATTGCCGCCGAGGCGGGAGCGGCGTTTGCCGTCTTTGACATGGAGCATACCGGGTGGAGCATCGAGACGATAGCGCGACTGATCGCCACCACGCGTGCCACGGAGATGATCCCGTATGTACGGATTCCGGCTACCGAGTACCACTTCGTGGCGCGTGTGCTGGATGTCGGTGCGATGGGCATCATGGTGCCGATGGTCGAGTCCGCTGCGGAAGCTGAGACAATCGTTGCCGCGGCCAAGTACCCACCGGTGGGACGCCGGGGCGCTGCGTTCGGCGTGGCACATGACGACTTCCGTGGCGGTGACCTGGTGGAGAAGATCGCCGCCGCCAATCGCCGGACGCATTTGATTGCCCAGATCGAGACGGCCGCCGGCGTCAACAATGCGGACGCCATCGCGGCCGTCGACGGAATCGACGTGCTCTGGATCGGCCACTTTGACCTGACCAATTCGCTGGGCATTCCCGGTCAGTTTGACCATCCTGATTTCCAGGCCGCGGTCGCCACAGTGCTCGACGCCTGCGAGAAACATCACAAGGTCCCCGGGTTCATGGCAAGCGGAATTGAGAACGGAAAAATGCTGCTCGACCAGGGGTTTCGGATGCTGGCCTACGGCGGCGACCTCTGGCTATACCAGCAGGCGGTCCGCGACGGGGTGGATGCCTTGAATGCCCACGCCGGCAAGTAGTGTCCCGGGGCAATTCGTCCGCATCAACCCACCAGGGCGGCGATCGGCGTACCGTCGGCGACAATCTCGTGGGGACGCCCCTGGAGATCGCGGATCCGAGCGGTGTGGTCGATGCCCAATGCGCGGTAGATCGTGGCGGCCAGGTCTTCCGGACTGACCACATGGCTGACCGCATAGGCCGCGTCCTTGTCGGTCTCGCCGTAGACCAACCCGCCGGGGACGCCGGCACCGGCAAATACCGCCGGAAACAGGGTGCTCCAATGCCCTCGACCCCATTTCGCATTCGCCTGCGGCGTACGCCCCATCTCTCCCATCGCCACCACCAAGGTCTCGTCCAACAGGCCGCGCTGCTCGAGATCGGTCAGTAGCCCGCTCAACGCCAAATCCAAACCGGGGATCAGGTGGGCCTTCAGATGCTGACTGCTCCGATGCGAATCCCAACTGTAGCCGTCCACCGCGTCGTAGTGGACCGTGACGAAGCGGACACCCGCCTCGACCAGCCGCCGAGCAACCAGGGTCGATTGCCCGAACAGGTTCCGCCCGTAACTGTCTCGCAGTGCGGGCGACTCGCTCTGCAGGTCGAACGCCCGCCGCGTCTTCTCGGACGCGACCAATGACATCGCCTGTTCGCGGAACTGGTTGAACGACTCGACATTGCGGTACTTCTCGTTCAGACGCCGTTGCGCATCAAACTGCTCCAACAGCGACCGTCGTCGATCCAGGCGGTCCAGCGTGATCCCTTCCCGCGGCTGGAGGCCTTGGATTTCGAATTGCAGCTCGTCGTCCGTACAATCACGAAAATACGGATTGTCCTTGGCGTCCCGCTTGTCGATTCGCGTATTCAGCGGATCGGCGGCCCGCCCCAGCCATCCCGCCGTTTCGCCGGGCCGCCGTAATTGAACTTTGTATTCCTGCAGTCGGCCCAGCGAATTGGGGACGACCACGTAAGGCGGCAGGTCCCCGCTGCCTTCGCCGGCACCCTCTTGCAGCGACATCCACTTGACCACCGATCCCATCGACGGCCAGTCGTTGGGCGTGACATTGAAGCCTCCGCCGATCGGCAAGTGCCACCGGTGTCCGGTCTGAATATAGTGGCCCCCGCCGCTGTGATCGTTGTAGCCGTGGCTCATGGTCTTGATCACCGCGAACTTGTCGGATAACGCAGCACATCGGGGAAGATGCTCGCTGATCCGCAACTCGGGCGTTCGCGAGGCAATGGGCCGGAAAGGCCCCCGGATCTTTTCGGGGGCATCCGGCTTCATGTCGAAGGTTTCCAGTTGGCTGGGACCGCCAAACAGAAACAGGAAGATGACCGACTTCGCTCGAGCTGCGCGCGGCGGCTGTGTCGCCTCGGCCGCCAGCAGGCGAGGCAACGAGAGTCCCAACAGGCCCGCTCCGCCGGCCTCCAGCAACTGGCGGCGGCTCAAACCATTGCAAGCACGATGCGTTCGACCCAGAACTTGAAGCATAGTGTGATCCCCCCATGCATGTTGATCCAACCGATCAGGCTACCGCGAGCGAGATGCAAACACAACTCGAATTGTGTGCGGCCAGCCATTCCAGCCAATTGTTACCTCGGGGGCGGACCTTTGCAGAACGTTCATGTCAATTGTGCCATTCAGCCGCAGCCTCTTGGCAGCAGCCACATCCGGTCGCCCATACGTACGTTCAGTCGGCGGCACGCTTCCCGCCTGCCTCCCCCGCGCGGTTCCCTCCGATCAGTTTTCGAACCACGAGCGGAAACAGGCCTAACAGAAGCAGCCCGATAAAGACATCCCAGCGAAAGAAGCCGGCAGCACCTCGCTTGGCGATGATTTCGAAACTGAACCGCGAACCCATGAATACGTACACGCAAGTTCCCGGGAGCATGCCTAGCTGGCTGACCCACCAGTAGGTTCGCACCGGCATCTTGGTCAAACCCATCACCAGGTTGATGACAAAAAAGGGAACCGCCGGGATCAGCCTCAATGTCAGCAGGTACCAGGCGCCCTCGCGGTGCAACGACGCGTTGAACATCGCCAGCCGGTCCCCGAATCGTCGCTCCACAGCGTCGCGAAACAGGTAGCGGCTGAACAGCAAAGCGATGGTGGCGCCCGTCGTTGAGGCAAAGCTGATAATGATCAGGGCGGGCCAGAATCCCAGGTAGGAACCAACGACGAGCGTCATTCCGGTGGCCCCAGGCAGAGAAAGCCCGGTCACCGTGGCATAAATAAGGAAGACCACAAGGTATACCAGGACGAGATGCTCGTCGCGAAATCGCGCCAGCGACGCCTCTTGCCTGGCCAGGCTCTGCAGCGAGAGATGGTCGCGAAACATCACCAACGCCAGCACGAAGATGCTAGCGACGGTCAGAAAGACGACGACCTGTCGAATGGTCGTATTGTTGCCACCGGCCATCATCGAATCTTGCCCTGGGAAGTGTGACGCCTGGCTGCCAATCGTAGCAGGCGCGGCCGGCGGACTTGGTAACAGATCGCACGAAATTTGATGACATATTGAGTAAAAATCCCTAAACACCCCCGGCCTTGAGGGACTTGCGTTCCGGACGGCACCTTGCCAAGATCTTCCGCACGGTCATAAAATCGTAATTAGACAGGGGTCACAAGGCCCGCGACGGATGATTGCGGCAGTCGATCGTAGCGGCCAGCAGGGCAAGTGGCTGGGCGGGTGGTGAAACGGGTTTTGGCGCACGATTGTTAGTATTTTCTTGGTTTTTCAGAGCGGATGGAACAATGGGACGACAAGCGCCACCGGTAGCGTACAACGAAAAAATGCTGGCCAGCCTGGCGACGCGACTGGAACGGGCGGCCGCCAGACTCCGGGCCGTTCGCGACCAGATCGATCGCGACAAGAAGCTGGAAGAACTATACATTTTCAACCACAAGTCAATGAGCCTGGCCGTCGAATCGGTCGAAGCATTCTCGTTCGAGACCGAAAAGTCCTGGGATGCACTGGAGCGGGGCGAACCGTACACGTCGAAGACGACCAAGGCGGAACTGTCCGGTCGAAAGGTGGATAAGACGGTCAAGAAAGCGGTGAAGCGAAAGAAGAAGACGGCCAAGACGAAACGTCGCTAAGCGGTTACGGGTTGCCCGTTTTGCCATGCTTTCGGGAGGGTAGCTACTGAGCCTTTCTTGCAGCAAGGTCACCGCCCATGTCTCGTTAGCCCGGTCTTTCTCTAAAAGCCGACAGGTACGGAGTCCTGACCAGATCGGCGAAGGAGAAGGACAGGTGAAGCTCGATTCGGGGCCGATATTCCAGCGAATTTCAATCTTTGTGAACCGAATCATTAGCTCCCGCTGACACGCGAACGATTTTTGGTTAGGCTATCGAGAGCGAGGCCACAGCAAGCGATCGCACAACATTCTGCCAAAGTTCTCCGGGGACGTAGCTCAACTGGGAGAGCACCGGCTTTGCAAGCCGGGGGTTGAGGGTTCGAGCCCCTTCGTCTCCACTCGACTTACGACGATTCGCGTCCAGTATTGGTACTGAAATTGGTACCAAAACGAGGGCGAGTCACATGAGAAAACCCTTCTTCAAAAAGGCCCGCCAGGCGTGGTACGTCAGGCATGATGGCAAGCCGCTCAGGCTGGCCGCCGACAAAGAGGAAGCATTCCGCAAGTGGGCGGAACTCCAGACCGCTCCGGTCACCACGTCACTTCCAGTGGTTCAGCTCTTGGACCGATTCTTCGACTGGGTCCAGTGGAATCGGGCATCGCCGAGCCGCCAATCTCGCCCGTGAAGTCGGCTGTCGGAGGTCTGTTTCTCGGCCGGAGTTCGTGGGTCGAACAGATGCGCAAGAGGCTCGCTGAGGAACCGGAAGATGCCAACGTTCCGCAGCGAAGACGCCTGGCGTGGCGTCCTGCCGAAGCGGACATTCTTCGTGTGGTGCAGGATCATTTCGGTGCTGGTCCCGGAGATCTGCGGCAGATCCGTCGTCACGGCAACGACGCCCGTGTTGCTGCCGTCTACTTGCTTCGTCGGTTGACGGACAAAAAGGTAACCACCTTGGCGCAACAGTTCGGGGGCGTCAGCGTAGCGGCGATCTCCAAA
>JAUIGN010000062.1 GCA_030430075.1 bacterium | reverse complement strand
TTGAACATCACGGCGACGGTGGTCGGCGGCCAGGATCCGTTGGCCGGTGACTACACGAACTACGCGCAGGTGACCGATTCGGACAACTTCGATCCGGACAGTACGCCGGACGATGATTCGGACGGGGACGACGACGACACGAACGTGACGCCGCCGATTTCGGACCTGAGCCTGACGAAGGATCTCGCTCAGTCGATTGACGCGGACAGTAGCGGCAATATCAGTGTTGGCGACACGGTGACGTTTACCGTCACGGTGTCGAATGCCGGTCCGGATGACGCGACGAATGTGCAAGTGACGGATCAGCTGCCCGCCGGTTACACCTATGTGAGCGACGATGCCGCCGGTGCGTACAACTCGACGACGGGGATCTGGACGGTCGGCACGGTGACCGTGGGCGGCTCGGCCCAACTCCAGATTGACGCCGTGGTTAACGGTTCCGGGCCATACACGAATGTGGCCGAGGTGACCGATTCGGACAACTTTGATCCGGACTCGACACCCGACAACAATCAGCCACCGGAAGACGACCAGGAATCGGCCGCACCGGCGTTCAGCGACTTGAGTTTGCAGAAGACTGTCGCCATGGCGAATGACGCCGACGGCAGGGGCTACTACACCGCCGGCGACACCGTCCGATTCACGGTTACGGTTCGCAATGACGGTCCTGATGATGCGTCCGGGGTTACCGTCGAAGACTTGCTGCCGGACGGGTACAGCAACGTGGCCGCCATCACAGCCGGCGGTGTTGAGACTTCGCCCAACGTGATTGTCTGGACGGGCTTGAGCGTCGCCGTTGGCGCGACGATCGATTTAACATTCGAGGCGACGGTGAACGCCAGCGGCGACTATCTGAATGTGGCGGAGATTACGGCATCGAACAATTACGATCCGGACAGCGATCCCAACACCGGTCCGGACGCCGATGATATGGGCGACGGCGTGACCGATGACGACGAAGCGTTCGTTGCGATTCCGGTCATGGTCGACGACTTCGACCCGTCGGGCTTCACCTGGGGTCCCGCCTTCCAACGCTTCGCGATTTGTGCGGGACACTTCAACGAGAATGCGACGGCCGCGCCTCCCGGTGACGGTTCGTCGCTTGCCGAGTGGAACTTCACGAACCTGCAACCCGGGTTCTACCAGGTCTCGCTGAATTGGTTCACGGACAACACGAATCGCGACGTGCGGGCCACGAATTCACCCTTCTCGGTGCACGGTGACAATGGTGAAACGCCCTTTACCGCTCCGGTCAACCAGAAGATGACGCCGGAGGACTACCCGGTTTCGTTTGTGGATGGTGGCGCGATCTGGATCGACCTGACCACGTTTGAGGTGACCGGGTCGTCGTTGACGGTGACCCTAAGTGACGACGCCGACAACTGGGTCGTGGCCGACGCGGTTCGCATCATGCGGGTCGTGGATCCGGAGATCGCGGTCTTTGGAGACATGCCGATGGGGCCGTTGAACTCGACAGCCAACGGCTCGGTGATCGACCTCGGCACGGTGGCCAATCCTGCCGCGATGACGCACATGATCACCGTCACCAACGAGGGTGGCGATGACTTGCGGCTCGAACCCATCGTGATTACCGGAGACTTCACGCTGAGCGGTCCGAACTTCACCAGCGGGCAGGTGCTGCCGGCCGGCGAGTCGGTCACGTTTGACGTCGCGCTCAGTTCTTTCACGGCTGGCGAGAAGAGCGGGTCGGTGTCGATCGGCAATTCGGATAGCGACGAGAACGCGTTCGAGTTCGATCTGACCGCGGTCGTTGGCCAGTCACAGCCGGTGGTTATCGACAACGACGACTTTGTCGGGTACTCGCAGACCAATGGGCTGCAATACTGGTCCAACCAGGGTTTCCAGGGTGACATCCGCGAGATTGGTTCGACGAGAACCTCGCATTCGGCGACGTTTACCTTTGTCGATCTCTTGCCGGGAGCGACCTATGACGTCTCGACGACCTGGACGGCCTATTCCAACCGGTCCACGGCGGCGCCTTACTCGATTACGGGACAGACCGGACCGATCAACACGACGGTCAACCAGCGGGTGGCGCCGAGCGACTTCCTGGAGGATGGCGTTTACTGGGACAACCTGGCGACGCTGCAGGCCGATGCGTCCGGCCAGATCGTCGTGCAGGTCTCCGGTGCGTCGCTGGGCAATGTGATCGTGGACGCCGTTCGCGTCGATCCGAGGACCCCGGCACCCGAGATCCAGGTCGTCACCGGATCGACCGACGTAACGCAAGGTTCGACCTACGACCTCGGTTCGATCTTCACCGATACCGCAACTGTGCAGACGTTTACGATCAGCAACATTGGTTCGTTGCCGCTGAACATGACGGCACTCTCCATCGCGGGTGATGCCGCCTTTACGCTCGATCAGTCCGGAACCGATCTTTCGCTCAACGCGGGCGAATCGACCACCTTCTCGGTGATCCTGGACACCAGTACGCCGGGTTCCGGATACAGTGCGACGGTCAATATTCCCAGCAACGATGCGGATGAGTCGCCGTTGAGCTTTGTGGTTACTGCGGACGTATCCGACGCGGCGATCATCGACGATGGCGACGACGGCTTCAGCACCAACTACGGCTTCGCCGTCTATAACCAGGGTTACCAGAATGACGTCCGTGCCAAGGTTGGCGCCAATGCCGGCAGCGAGGCGACCTGGACGTTCAGCAACGTGCCGGCCGGTGTCTACGAGGTTTATGCGACCTGGTCGCCGTACCACAACCGGGCGACCAACGCACCGTTTACGATCAATGGCGGGTCGCCGATCCTGGTCGATCAGCGGCCCAGCCCGAGCACGCCGATTGACGGCGCCAACTGGGAACTGCTTGATGGCGCGGTGACCTTGTCGAGCGACGGGCCGGTCGTGGTTACGTTGAGCGACTCTGGAATCAACAACTGGATTATCGCCGATGCCATCCGGCTGGAACGGATTGGCAACCTGCTGCAATCTGATAGCCCGGCGATCGCGGGTGGAACGGGGGCGGCACCGTTGAGCGAAAACGATGTGCAGTCGACCGTGACGCAGGCAATTGCTTACTGGACGAGCGTCGATCCGGATGCTGCAGCCGTTCTGGAGGATGTTGAGGTTGCGGTCCGCGACTTGCCGGACGCGATCCTGGGCGTCGGTTTCGAGAAGTCGAAAACCATCTGGCTGGACGACGACGCGGCCGGTTATGGCTGGAGCGTGGCGGCAACCCAGGTTGCTGGGACGACGGCCAATGCGGCTCGGCACGACCTGCTGACCGTCATCACCCACGAGCTGGGGCACGTGCTCGGCTTGCCCGACCTGGATGCGTCGACCCATCCCAATTCCGTGATGACAGGTACGTTGCCGGTCGGTGTTGCCCGGGTCCTCCTGCCGGGGATGGAGGCGAGCCAGGAGCGACTGCCGATGACCGATGACCGCGTCATCGATCAACTGGTCACGCTTTCGGGACAGTGGGGGCTGGAGAGTGATCTCGGCCGGGCACTGGCAACACTGGAGGCTGACTTCGAAGTTCTGGAAGGAGACGACGTCGCGGAGGACGTCGCGGCACATCGGCGCGAGTCGACGCGGCCCTCGTTGGAGACGCGTGAGACGCAGTTGCTCCGCCAAGGCGCGCTGGCGATCGACGAGTTGCTCGATGAGAACGATCTGATGCACAACGTCCGGCAGGAGGAGGCAGATGACTTGTTTGATCTCCTGGCCGAGGATCAGACGCTCTCCGACGGGCTGGAATCACAGGGTGGTTTGCCGCCGGGCGACGAGTAGGTCAAGCGGCGTGGGCTGCGAGTTGAGCAACCGGTTTAAGGCGCTGCGTCGAACCGTGGGCTAACGCCCAACGGCTGATGAAGAACCCAGGCCCCAGGCTGGACGTTGAATGGTCCAGGCGAGTGGACGTTCGGCGCGCGCCTCTGTTTCCTGCTCGGCGCGGGTCTCTGTTCCCTGTTCGGTGCAGGCCTCTGTTTCCTGTTCGGCGCGGGTCTCCGACCCCGCCGAAACCGCCGACCGTAGGTCTCCTGCTCGGCGCGGGTCTCTGTTCCCTGTTCGGTGCAGGCCTCTGTTCCCTGCTCGGCGCGGGTCTCTGACCCCGCCGAAACCGCCGACCGTAGGTCTCCACCTCCCGCCCCATCCCCCAACCGCTTGCAAGCCGACCCCGAACCGCCCGCCTGCGCCATTGGCCGACAAGGCGACACGCCGCCCGACGGCGAGTATTCTAAAGGCGATCCAGAGGCCGGTTTGCCCAATATCTCGTGTTCGATTCACTCGGCGGAGGCTGACGACGATGCTCAACAGAAGGTCGTTCCTGCAGGGACTCGTCGGCGGCACCGTTGCCTCTTCCTACCGCGGCCTGGGCACGACCTGCCTGGCGCTCGCCGACTCGGGCCGGGGTCCGGCCATTGGTCCGCCTCGGGCCGGTGAAGATGTGTTCGGTTTTGTTCGCCGCCACCGCGGGGCGCATGATGCCAGGCTGTTTGCGCGGATCCTGGGCGCGGCCAACGCGTTCAAGGAAGGCGACGAGATTGTCGGCGTGGCTGCGGCTGATGAGCGTTCGCGCCGCCACGCCCGGCAATTGCTCGCAGCGACCCGATTGGCCGATCTTGATGCTCGGCCGCTGCACCGGGATAGCCTCTACGCGGCGATCGCGCCCCCGCGGGCACTCGGGTCGTCGCTGCTGCCCGCGGACTCGACCTTGGGCCGTTTGAAGGCGTATTTGCTGGGCGAGCAGGAGGACGCCATCAAGGAAGTCATGCCGGGGTTGTCGAGCGACGTCATCGCCTGCGTCGTCAAGTTGATGAGTAACCAGGAGCTGATTCAGGTTAGCCGGCAGGTTTTCAATCCGCTGCCGGGCAGCCAGATCGGGGCGCGTGGGTATCTAGGGGCGCGGGTGCAGCCAAATTCCCCCACAGACCATGTCGACGATATTCGCTGGCAGGTATTGGACGCGTGGTCGTATGCGGTGGGTGACGTACTGCTGGGAACCAACCCGGTTTCCAGCGATCCTGCCTCGGTGGCTGCAATTCAGCGAACGCTACGTGAGTTGCTGGAGACGTTCGAAGTCGACCACCTGATGCCCCATTGCGTTCTCTCGCACATTGATGTCCAGGCAGAGGTTGAAGCCGCCCGGCCAGGCTCGACGGCACTTTGGTTTCAAAGCATCGCCGGGTGCGACGAGGCGAATCAGACGTTCGACATCAGCGTCGAGAAGATGATGCGATACGCGGCGCGCCGGAGTGGGCCGTTTGGGATGTATTTCGAGACGGGCCAGGGCGCCGACTTCACGAACGGGCACGGGCATGGATTCGACATGGTCCTGCACGAGTCGCGGAAGTACGGTTTCGCCAGAGCCCTCAGTCGGCGTGTGGCCGCGGCACGCGAGGCGGCCGGATTCGGAGCGGACGCCTGGGTTCACTTGAACGACGTTGCGGGGTTTATCGGGCCCGAAGTCTTCCGCGCGCGCGAGCAGCTCGTCCGCTGCTGCCTGGAAGATATCGTGATGGGCAAGCTGCACGGTCTTTGCATCGGTCTGGACGTCTGTTCGACATTGCACATGGATGTGTCGTTGGACGACCTGGACTGGTGTCTCGATCAGATCATGCCGGCGAATCCCGCCTACCTGATGGCCTTGCCGACCAAGATCGATCCCATGTTGGGATACCTGACCACGGGGTATCACGACCACGTGCGGCTGCGGCAGAAGTTCGGCTACCGGGTCAACGACCCGATGTGGCGTTTCTTTCAGCAGTTGGGCGTGATTGATGCCAACGGTCAGCCGACGGAACATTTCGGCGATCCGCTCTGGGTGTTCCTGCAGTTTCGCCGGCGCCTGGGGGACGGGCGCACCGACGCGGAGATTCTTGCGGAAGGTCGCCGCGAGCTCGAAGAGGTGCGCGGTCGCGGGCTGTTCGTGGCCGAAGGGTCCGGAAGCCGACCGGAGACGCTCCCACCGCAGTTGGCAGTTGACATCCGGCGAATCTACGACGATGCCAAGCTGAGCATCTGGGCGGAGATGGGGCCTGAGTTCATTGAAAAGGTTCCGAATAGCCGTCCCATCACCACGACTTCGAAGGACCGGACCGACTACATTCTCCATCCTGCGACCGGGGAACAGCCGAGTGAGGGTTCCCTGGCGTTCCTGCACCAATTGCGGCAATCGCAAGAAGGCCGGTGCGATGCCCAGATCGTCGTTTCCGATGGTCTCAACGCGCTGGCGATTATGGAAGAGGGGCATCTTGAGCCGTTCCTCCGGCGGATGCGCCGGGAGCTGGAGAAGCATGACGTGCGCATCGCTGCCGAAACCCTGGTCGTGACCGCCGGACGCGTGCGAGCCGGCTATCGCATCGGCGAGGTTCTGTTTGCGGACCTGGACGGCCCGCGCGGCCTGATCCATTTGATCGGCGAACGGCCGGGGACCGGGCACCGGACCTTTTCGGCGTACCTGACGGCTCCGTCGGGGCAAATCTGGGGACAGCCGGGAAGGGTCGACCACAATCTGACCAAGGTCGTCTCCGGCATTGCGGCAACGGCGTTGGACCCGGTCGAAGGCGCGACCGAGGTCGTTCGTTTGCTCCGCCAGATGATGGCGTAGGCGCGGCAGGCGGGCGAGCTTTGTTCCAGCAATCCGTCAGGCTTCCCTCCCGCGCCGATCCGCGGCGCTTTGGGTTCATTCACCGCAAACGACGTGGGCACCGCGACCTTCCCTGAACGGTTCTTCGTTTATTCATGAACCAAACGGGCTAAGGACAACGGCGTTCAGTTGGATTCCGCACTTCCGTAGGTCATGCTGGGCATGACATTCCGTCCTCCCCTCATTCCCCGGGGGATTGTCATGCACAGCATGACCTACGGAACTTGTTCTGAACGGTTGTTCGTTCCTGAATCATCTGGGCTACCGTCGATCGACGGCAGCTACGTGCAGGCGGTCTTTCCGCCCCACCCTGTCCGGCCCGCTACACTGCTCCGGCGCGCCGCATCGCTGCCTGGATCTCGCGCTCGATGACATCCAGCGGATTCAGCGGGCTCAGCGGGTCGTCGTACGGCGTGACGCGATTGGTCTGCGGGTCCCAATGCACGGGGCCGTAGCGGGCTGGCCCCGGTTGCTGGCCCAGGATGTGTCCCATCGCATCGCCCTGATTGAAGTGCCAGAATTCGTAGGGAAAGTGGATGAACCCGCGAGCTTCCATCATCGCTGTGATCTCGAGCCGATTCTGCAGGTCGTCCGCGCTGACGAACGGGGATCTCATCGGCGTCCGCTCGCTCATCTCCAGGTAGGGGTTGCCCCGCCACACTTCACTACCATCGTCCTGGCGGAAGACGGAGATATCGACCGCCGAGCCGGACATGTGGGTGCCGATCTTGGGGATGTTGGCGATCAGCACGATCGCGCGGCGGAACACCAGTTCGGCCGGTGGCAGTTGCCCGCCGTTTTCCCAGATGCACTTCTGCAGGATCACGTCGAACAGCTCCGGTTTGCGGACCAGGCTGCTTTGCATTTCCTGGGACCGAAATCCATCCTCGATCTTCAGGATCCAGCCGCGATGGTTCATGTCCCGGCCGACGGCGATCAGGGGTTCCACCAGTCCCTGGCGGATGAAGAAGACGCGGTCGATATCCCCCGCGATTTTCGAACTGGAAAAAAGCATTTCCACATCGCCCGCAGCCGCCGCGTCCGGAATGGACGCAAATCCTTCGCCGCATTCGCGGACTTCGTAGGGCAGTACGACTTGGATCAAGTCATACCCGAGTTGCATCTGTTCGGCCCAGTAGGACCTGCGGGCGGCGTCGTCGGAATCGGCCATGGGCTATTGCTTTGCTTCTACGGTTGGTGATGCTGCCTGTTGTGCTTCGCGTCGTTTGACGTCCTGGGGGTGTTTCGAGAACGATTCGAAGACGTCGCCCATGACGCGATCGGCCAGCACATTCAGTTCGCGGAGTATGACTTGCTCGGCTTCCGGCGCGAGCTTGGAGGTGTTCGGTTCGTATCCGCCCACGTCATACGCCTGCGCGGTCGCGATATAGCCGATGTTTCCGTTGGCGTAGCCAACAATGATCGGAATCGCCCGATCGGCGATGGCGGCTTCCAGTTTGAAGCCATATTCGACCATCGGCTCGCCCGGCATGGTAAGCAACAGGTAGGGGCCGATCTTCAATGCCTGCAGCTCCGCTTCCACGCGACCTTCCTTGCCCGGCAGCGACACGACGCTGTTGGCAACGCGGATCGCGTAGTAGGACGGCCGTTCCCGTAACCGTTCGCGGGTGACGTCGTGAGCCAGCGTCCGCACGACGGCGCTGCCCAGGTCGCGGCCGGCCCATTGAATATCCGCCTCGTCGGCACACCGGTAGGGGAACCCCGGCAGGTTGGGGCGAATGTCGCCGGCGCAGCCTTGCAGGAAGAGCGAACTGGTCTGATTGCGATAGCACATTTCGACGAAGGTCTGGGCTTCGCCCGGAAAGTCGGCGCTCATCTTGGGATAGCCGTTGGGGTAGGGCGGCGAGCCCTTATCACCCCAGGTAAAAAAGCAGGGATGGCAAACGGCGTGCATGATCACAGCCAGCGGCGTCAAGGATTGGCCGTCGTCGAAACGGAGCACCTTGACACGCGGGTCGTTGGGGCCTTCTTCATTGAGACGAACGACCGCCCGGTTGTTGATGACCTTGCGGCGATTGACGCTGAAGCCGATTCGGTCGACGCCGTATCCAATCGTGACGGGTCGCATGGTATCGGCGGCCTGTTGTGCGGCTCGGCCAATTGCGTCGATCAGATGTCCGGCCCAGGCAGCGTCGCCGTCAAACCCGGGCCCCGAGTGGTTGTGCGAGGCGGCGACCAGGATGTGGGCTGCCGGAACACCCGTCGCTTTGCTGATTCGGACCCGAGCGCGGCGGACCATCTCTTCCCAGGCGCCGATGGTATCAAGCGTCACGATGGCGGCCTTGGTCTCGCCGTCGTCCAGGACGAGCACCGCGGCCCGCAGGGGATCGCGGACCCCGGTGACTTTCCGCCGATGTCCGGTCACGATGACGCCGTCCGTCTTCTCCGGCGTGATGTCGACTTTGCAGACTCCGGCTCGCAGGTTGGACGTGACGTCGAACCGCCCATCCGTGACTTCGGCCGTCCCTTGGACAGTCGGCAGGCTGCCCGCCAGGATGCCCGCGACGACCAGCAACGCGTTGATTTTGTTCATGGAATACGCACTCCTACGGAGAATGGAATCACAGCGAAGACCCCGCGATCGACGGCGCCACGGTGAGTAACGCCGAGTCCGTGGCGGAAGCCAAACGCGGCGGATCGCCACCGCTGATTCGATAATCGTCTCCTTCCGTCCAACGAACGCGGTGGCACGATGCTGAGTTCTTCGGTCGGATCGAGACGACGGGGATCGTTGTTTCTCGCATGCGACTCAGCCGGTCGCGTCAGGTTCGTCGGCCGCCGCGGAATCGGCCGTCATCCGGTAGAGCCGCAGATGCCCGTCGGCGTGGGCGACGGCCAGGCGTTGATTGTCGGACAACAGGTCCAACCCGCGGGCGGCGCTTTTCAACTTGAGCGTGTGAAAGGCTTTCTCCTCGTCCGGCCGGTAGAACCAAAGTTCGCCTTTTCCAGTCCGGTCGGCGATGGCACCGATCACAAACCCGGCAGGGTGATAGCGGACCCCCCAAGCGATCCCTTTGAGGTTGTCGTCGGCCGACTTGAGCTGCTTGATCTCTTTTCCGGTCTCCCAGTCAAAGAGGACAATAATTGGGACCTGAATGCCGGCGAACGAGTTCGTCACATTGGTAATGCCCGCGCTGGCCCATTGGGTTCCGTCCGCTCGGAACGTGAGGTCGCGGGCGCCGCCCATGTCAGCGGCGAATTTATTGTCGTAGCCCGTCATCACACTGGCGTCGACCGACTGCTTGTGCTTGCCGGTGCCGAGGTCCCAGACGTTGACGCCTCCCATCAGGTCCTGGGACACCAGGTGGTTGTTCGCCGGGTGAAAGTCGACACCATAGACGTGCCGCGGATGCCCGGAAAACGTATGGAGCAGTTCGCCGTCGTCCAGGTTCCAGACCTTCACGAGCAGATCGTTGCCGCAAGTGGCCAGCCGTTTTCCGTCGGGACTGACGCGGACGCAACGGGCAGCGCCTTGATGAGCGTGGATGGAGGAGACGGGTGTCGTCTGATCGGACGAGGTATCCCAGACGTTGATGACACCTCCCCAGCAGGCGGTGTACAGGCGGTTGCCGTCCGGGGAAAAATCGATCGAACGCACCCAGCTCGGGTGCCCCTTCAGGGTGCGCCGGGTGCCGCTGTCCAGGTCCCACAACTGCACGTCCAGGTCTTCGGCACCTGCCGCAGCGAACCGCGCCGTCGGATCGACGCGCAACGTGGTCAGGGGCAGTTCGTATTTGAACGCGGCCACCTGGTGCGTCTGCTTGGCATCCAACCCGGCGGCGACGGCGGGTTCAGCATTCTGTTCGGACTTCATGCCAGCAGCTCCCCAATGGCTTCGGTGGAGGGATCGCCGATTGGAATCGAACGCCCCGGAATATCGTGGTCCGCGGTGGAATCGACGCCCACCGCCTGCAAGTACGTATGAAACAGGTGCCCCGCATCGACTTCGCGATCGGCGACGGCGGTCCCCGTGTCGTTCGTCTTTCCGATCACGGCTCCAGGCTGGATCCCGCAGCCGCCCAGGGCGATCGACCAGGCGGAACCCCAATGGTCCCGCCCATACCGAACGTTAACCTTGGGGGTTCGACCGAACTCCGAGTAGATCACGACGAGCGTGGATTCGAGCATCCCACGGGCTTTCAGATCATCCAGCAACATGCAGAACGGCTTGTCAAACTCGCCTAGTTGCTCGAGATGGAAATTGAAATTTTCCGCGTGGGAGTCATAACCATGGTGCGTTACCTTGACGCAGGCGGCGCCGTTCTCCAGTAAGGTGCGGGCCAACAGGCAGTAACGGCCAAAGTCGTGGCGGCCGTAACGGTCCAGGTCGCGCTCTGCGGCCTCCCCCTCGAACATCGCCTTGCGACCCATCAGCTTGGTCGCCTGATGGAATGACGCGTCATATGCTTCCGTCAGGGCCTTGGAGCGGCGTTCAACGAAACGTTGATTGAACTGCAGCCGCAACTGATCGCGGTTGGAATCCGCCACCGGGTCGAGTCCTTCCGGTACGGCCAGGTTGCCGGGCGGTTGGATCCCTTCGAGTTTCAATTGGCCGTGGCGGGCTCCCAGGAAAGCGGCTCCTCCCGCCGTATCCCGCAGGCCGCGGCTGGAAACGTGGACATAGCCGGGCAACTCGCTGTCGGCCGGCGTCAGGTACTTGGAGGCGACGGCGCCCACATACGGATACTGGCCGACACGCCGCCCTTTCTCCATGAACTGACGGCCCTGCTCGTGGTCGTTGATCTTGATGTTGATACTGCGCACGATCGAGAGCAGGTGCATCCGCTGCGCGATGTTGGGCAGCAGTTCGGAGATATGAATTCCGGGCACAGAAGTTGGAATCGCCTGAAACGGGCCGCCATGAAGCGTACCGGGTTTCGGGTCCCAGGACTCCAATTGACTCACGCCGCCCTGCAAGAAGACCTGCAGGATGCGTTTCTCTTGGCGTTGGAGCTGCTTTGCCTGCGCCTGCGTGCCGAGCACGCCCAGTCCGACCGCACCTGCCGCCGTACTTGCCAGCAAGCGACGGCGGGCGAGCAGATGTTCGTGTGGATGGCAGCCTTGATTTCGTCGCATGGTGATTCCTTGTCTGGCGAAACGTCACCGTCGTGATGACCGGTACCTTGCCGGGATCACGGTACTCACAACCCAATTCTTCAGCCGGCTCGGGCCGCCGGGGCGTTCGTGCGGAATGCCCGCAGGCCCGGATGCGGCGCCGGATCGGTCAATGATTAAAACGAAACTCGGCGGACGACAGGGCAGCCCAGACGAGTTGTCCCAGTGCGGCGTCGCGCCCTTCCGGAGCCCGCGCAAGAAACTCTGAAATCTGTTGTTGCTCATCGGCGCCGGGCGGGCGAGAAAACACGGCCATGTAAAACTCGTCGACCAACTGTGGTGCGTCGAGCGCCTTGAGTTTGGCGGTCAGCCGAGCGCCCTGCGGCGTCAGCCAGCTCTGGAGAACCTTTCCGTTTCGGAGGAAAAGGGCCTGATTGGCCGAAGCGTCGAACTGCGAAGTCTGGATGCCGGTCACGCCGAACAGATCGACGAAACTTGCCACGTGCCCTTTCAGGGCATCGTGCAGGGCCGCCTCTTGCCAGACCGGATCTTCGACGGTCTGCGGGTCATCGTCGGGGTGAGCCTTTCGATGCTTGGCCTGCAGGTCCTGCAAGGTTGCCTCCGTGAGCGACGTTGCCTGCATCATCGACCAGGCCAGCTGCTCGGGAGAGAGCGGCTTCTGCAAGGCGACTGCGAACCGGTCATCCGGGGCAATCTCCGCACCCGGCGGGTACTGACTGCTCCGTTGGTAGGTCTTGGTACGTGCCAGTTCGCGGAGCAGGTATTTCACATCGTAATGGTGCGCGGCAAAGTCATCGGCGAGCATTTCGAGCAGTTCGGGATGGGACGGCGGGTTGCCGGCATGCCACATATCGACCGGCTCGACGATTCCCCGTCCCATCATCATGGCCCACAGCCGATTCACGATATTCCGGCGAAAGGCGGCATTGGAAGGGTCTGTCATGGCCGACGCAAGCTGCAGTCGCCGGCTATACACGGGCACGCTGCGGACTTTTTTCTTTTCCGGTTTGACCTTGTAGGGCTCGTCCGCCATCGGCGGATCTTCCACGGGGGGCAGGTCGAGCATCCGCGGTGCCGTCTCCGCCGCTTCGCTGGTGAAGACCGACGTGAATTTGACGACCCCTTCCGCCTTTTCTCCAATCGACGCCTGCTTCGTCTTCGGATCCGTAAACAGATAGCTCCGATTGAGAAAGGCGGCCAAGCCGTGGTAGTGACGCTGCAGGTAATCGTCCACATTCGGGTGATCGTGGCACTGGGCACATTGCAGGTCTCGCCCCAGAAAGATCCGCCCCAGGTCGCGCGTCACGGGGTCGGGTTTGAGTTCGCGATCGAGCAAGAACCTGGCTGCCGCCCGATTCGTCTCGTCCGCACCGTCGGCGGTGAGCATCTCAGTGACGAACTGGTCCCAGGGCTTGTTCTCAGCGAACGATTGCCGCAGATACGCTTGCCATTGGTCCGCCTTGACGTACTTGGCCGGCCGGCGTTCCATCAGCATCGTGTCGAACACGTACTGCATGTGGCGCGCGTAGCGCGGCGATTCGAGTAGCTGGTCGACAAGCTGCGCCCGCTTGTCCGCTGCGGATTCCGCCAGAAACCGGCGCACTTGGTCGGATGACGGAATCGTTCCGGCCAGGTCCAGGTACACGCGACGGATGAAGGCCGCGTCGCCGGCGTCGGCCGCAGCCAGGCGCTCGAATTCCGGATCGCCGCAGCCGATGGCCGCATCAACCCGTTCGTGCAAAGGACGTGTCGCCTCGGCGGATTGCACGGCAATCAATACCAGCGCAACGGCGAACCAGCAGGTCTTCCCGAGTGCGCTCGAATTCAAGGGGCTCGAATACATGGGGGATGTCGGGCGAAGGGTGGGGAGGCAGGATTGGAGTGACAACCGGAACGCGAATAACTGCATGGTGGGACCAGTTATCCGCCTGTCAGTTTACCGAACCGGCCGCCAGAACACCAACCAATTTTGCCGAGCCGTCTTGGTCTGCACGGCCTGCGGGGCACATCCGGGGTGCCTATGAGGTTTCTGCTGATGACGGTGGCTGCGCGGCCAAGCTGTGTCTGTATCCGCCGTCCTCGTGATCTGACACAATGGGCGAGCGGCCGTCGGTCGTGTGTCAGCTCGTAGTTTCCCAGGGAATAATTCGTTGAAAAGAGAAGATCTTGCGCCGGGAATGGCGGCTGGATGCCCGCTTCTGGCCAGTCGTGGGATGCAATCGACCGTGGTGCGCCGACTGCCGGACAGGCATCGGCTGTGCTGTCTGGTCGCCATCTTGATGATTTGCACCCAGCCGGCGGCCGCCTCCGAAGCGAAGCCGACCGTGGCTCGGCCTCCCAACGTGATCGTGATCTTGACGGATGACCAGGGATGGGGCGACCTGAGCGTCAGCGGAAATCGAAACCTGGCGACTCCCCACATCGATTCCCTGGCGCGCGATGGTGTGAGCTTCGAGAACTTTTACGTTTGCCAGGTATGCGCGCCGACACGAGCGGAGTTTCTGACCGGCCGCTATTATCCTCGGACCGGGGTCAGCGGCGTCAGCCGCGGCGAGGGTCGTTTGAATGTTGACGAGACGACGATCGCCGACCTGTTTCGTGCGGCCGGCTACGCGACCGCCGCGTTTGGCAAGTGGCATAACGGGACGCAACCCCCTTATCATCCCAACGATCGAGGTTTTGACGAGTTCTATGGATTCACGTCGGGACATTGGGGGCACTACTTCAGCCCACCCCTTGATCGAAACGGGAAGCGGGTCCGCGGAAAGGGGTTCATTGTCGACGACTTCACCGACCATGCCCTGGCGTTCATCGAAGCCCATCGGGATCAGCCCTTCTTCTGCTACGTTCCATTCAACACGCCGCACTCGCCGATGATGGTTCCCGATCGCTTCTACGAGAAGTTTGAGCAGGCCAAACTTCAGCAGCGTCATCGCGATCCGGACCGGGAAGACGTGATGATGACCCGAGCCGCGTTGGCCCTCTGCGAGAATATCGACTGGAACGTGGGCCGCATTCTCGATCGGCTCGAAGCGCTGCAGCTCGTCGACAATACGATGGTCGTTTTCTTTTCGGACAACGGGCCCAATTCATTCCGCTGGAACGGCGGCCTCAAGGGGCGGAAAGGATCGCTTGACGAAGGCGGATTGCGGTCCCCGCTGTTCATCCGCTGGCCGCCAGGCATTCACCCGGGGACGTCACTGCCGCAGATCGCCGGTGCGATTGACCTGTTGCCGACCCTCACGGAGCTCGCCGGTGTCCCGCACCAGACCGCCAAGCCGCAGGACGGACGGAGCCTCGTTCCGTTGCTACGGGACGCCGCGGCGGAGTGGCCGCCGCGGGAACTCTTGTCGATCAAGGGGCGGCAGGTGAGCGTGCGGACGCAACGATTTAGGCTTGATTCATCCGGGCGGCTGTTTGAGATCGCCGTCGATCGCGGGCAACGAACTGACGTCGCGGCTCGGCATCCCCAGATGGCCCAACGGCTGCGGCGCGTCGCAGCGCGGCATGCCGAGCTGATGGGGGCGTGTTTTCGAGCCCATGCGGACCGGCCATTCACCGTCGGCTACGGCACGTCGACCACGCTCACTGCCCGCGACGGCGTACCGCACGGGACGATCCAGCGCAGTTCCAAGGCACCGAACAATTCGTTTTTTACCAATTGGACGGAGCTGGGTGACCACATCACCTGGGACATTGATGTCGGCCAAGGTGGACGGTACGACGCGATCCTGCACTACACGTGCGCTGCCGGCGACGAAGGTGTGACGATTCGGCTCGCGATTGCCCGCGGTGACTCGGTCCAGACGCGGGTGGTCGACGTTTTCGATCCGCCGCTATGGGACAAGTCGAAGGAGCGGGTCGCCAAGTCACACTATTTTGTCAAGGACTTTCGGCCGCTCCACGTCGGCCGGCTGACGCTTCCGCCAGGACGTAGTACGCTCACGTTGGATGCCGTGGACTTGCCGGGAAAACGAGCCATCGATGTGCATTCGGTCGATCTGATCCTCCGCGATGCCACCGCAACGCGGTAGCCCGCATGTTTGATCAACGAACGACAGTTCTGCGGCGCCGCGCATCTCTGCCGGAACGCGTTAGCGCCCAATTTGCTCTGTGATCAACGGAACCGGGGCTAACGCCCGACGGCTAATGAATCATCCCAGCGAACGCCCGACGGCTGCTACCGGCAAGCCCTGGCGACCTGCAGTGGTTACTCGAACTTGAAGGAGTAAACGTCGGCATTCTTGAGCGTAATGCGGAGCCGCACCACGCCTTGGTTGAGTTGGGGATCCTGCTCCCACGAGACGGCGGCGTCAACTTCGTCGCCGCGAAGCGGCCGGGACTTGCCGATGACGGCGCCTGCCTGGTCGAGCACTTCCACTGTTCCGCTGCCACCATCCTGCACGACGTAGTTCAGGAGCAGCCGTTGTCCCTGGTAGCGGAGCGGTTTGCTGGTGACCGTTCCGCCGGCGGTCCCTCCGCGAAGGGCCACGAAGCCGTCGACTCGATACGTAAAACGACGCACGCGGCCGGGAGACGGCTCGTAGTAGTTTTCCGTCGCGTAAACGGAGAGCTCGTTCGGCTTTCCTGGCAACGGAAACATGCCCCACGCCATGTAATTGCTGCGGTTATGATTGCGGTCCTTGGGGGCGGTACGCGGCACGACTGCCTCGCCATACCGCTGAAAGGTGACGCCGTCGCGGCTGGTCATCAAGATCGGTTCGACCTGCTGGCTCTTCGGTTCGTACCGCGTGGGGAAGCCAATGAACAGGTGGGGAGCGCGAGCGTACTTCTGGATCGCATTCGTGTAGAGATGCTCGGTCGGCGTACCCTCCGTGTAAGCGAGATCCGCCTCGTTCGACCAAGAAACGAAGTCCTGGGACGTGGCCGTCCGGATGGCTCGGACCCCGTTCCCGAAGTACCGCCAATAGGCCCGGTATTCGCCCCGTGCGGTATCCCAGAATGCCAGGTTTTGGGAATCGAAAGCACCGTTGGTGATGACCGGCTTGTCCTGCAGCAGTTTCCAATGGATGCCGTCGGGTGAGATGAACGGCAGCAATCCGCCTCGCCCGCCTCCGAACGCCTTGTAGCGCGCCGTGGGGGGCGTGTCCGGGTTATCGTCGCGGAAAGCGGTGAAGTTGTGCGTGCCGGGACCGCGCCAGATGATGTTGTTCTCTTTTGAGCCTTCCCATTCAAACAGGCCCAGGTTGGGCTTGGTCCAGTGGATGCCGTCTTTGCTTTCCGCATAGCAGGTGACCTCTTTGTGAGCGGCCTTCATCTGCCTGTCGTGCTGCCAGCCCCGGTAGATCATCCGGTAGAGTTCGCCGTCCTGGAAGAAGCTGTAGTATCCACTGGTGTTACCTTCCCAGGGCTGGTCGGTCACAAACACGACCTCCTGGGGTTCCGGCAGCATCAACTGACGTTGGACATCGCCGTCACGCGTTTCGATCAGATAATCGTCTACGAACAGTTCCCGCCGACTGTTCAGCTCAATCGGGTCGGCACCACGTGACAACGTGGAGATTCCGAGCAACAACAGGAGGGGGGCAAGGGTCAGCTTCCAGGACAGGGTCAGTCTTCTCATTGTCTTCTCCAAAGGCTGCGTTGAAGTCGTCGTGCGGTTTCGTGAGGGATCGGCTCTCTACCAAAAGTTGTCCGGACGGTGCCGCGTTACCTCGCAGCCGAACGCACGTCGCTTGCGTTGGGCGGCTTGCGTTCTTCGATTCATCGCGCGCTCCGGGTTTCGGCGAGCTTGAATCGCAAGGCCCAGCTATAGCAGTTCACGGATCGGCTCGCCGCGTTCGACCAGGTAACGGGGCCGCCCGCTTCGATCCGGGATGGCCGTGTTGCGTCCGTCGATTCCCAAGTGGTGGTAGACCGTGGCAGCGACATCTTCCGGGTGGAGCGGACGGTCGCCGACATACGCACCCTTGGCGTCTGATTCGCCGATGGTCTGTCCCATGCGAAAGCGTCCGCCGCTGAGGAGTACGCTGAACGTGTGGCCCCAGTGGTCGCGCCCGCCGGCACTGTTCATCTTCGGCGTGCGACCGAACTCGCCCATTGCCACGACCAGTGTCTTTTCGTGCAAGCCGCGGTCGATCAGGTCCCGCACCAGGGCCGCGATTGCCAGATCGACCGGAGGGATCAACTGTTCCGCGCCTTTCCTGGTCGGGAGCCGGTTGGCGGTCCCATGATGATCCCAGGGCTGGGTGTTGACCGTCACGAACGTGACGCCGTGCTCGACGAGCCGCCGCGCCAACAGTGCGCTCTGCCCAAACGTGTGGCGGCCGTAGCGATCGCGCACCGCGGACGGCTCCTGCGAGATATCAAACGCCTCACGCACGCCGGCGCTCGTCAAGAGTTGGTAAGCCGCTTGCTGGTGTGAGTTCATGTTGGCGATCGTGGGCTCTTGCCGACGGCGAAACTTGTCGATCGTCGTCAACAACGACCGCCGATGTTCGAGACGGTCGAAGGTCAGCCCCTGTCGTAACGAGAGGTCACGGACGCGGAAGTCGGCCGAGTTAGGATCGGAGTTGGTGACAAACGGATTATGGGCACCGCCCAGATAGGTCGCATAGTGGAAGAGGTTGTCCGTGCCGCCGCGCAGGTGAGGCGCGGCCGCGTATGCCGGCATCCCCGCGCGGTTGGCGCCACGCAAGGCCGCCGCGACCGAGCCCATCGAGGGGCGGCGCTGGATGCGATTGTCCGGCTTGTTGAAATCGGGGCCCTCAAAGCCGGTCAGCATCCAGTGATTCCCCTTGGTGTGATCTCCCGATCGATGGCTGACCGTCCTCAAGACCGCCAGGTGTTCGGCAATCTTTGCTTGCTCGGGAAGCATTTCGCTGAACTGAATGCCACCGACTGTCGTGTCGATGGCACCAAAAGGACCCCGGTACTGGCTGGCCGCGGCCGGCTTCGGGTCCCACGTCTCATGATGGCCGGGACCGCCGCTCATCCAGATCAAGATCACGCTGGTCTCCGCCTGTCGATCGACGGCCGGAAGCGATTCGGCCGCGAGAGCATGGCAAGCCAGAAAGTCCGACAGCGATAGTCCGCCAAGCCCCAGGACGCCGGCTTCGACGAAGCTCCGCCGCGTGAGGCCTTCGCAATCCGCATTCGCACCACCCGTGACTCGCAGCATCTGACGTCCTTTCGCTCAAAAATGTTTCCGCGACGTCCGTACAACAACTTGGCAACCACGATCTCGGCGACGCCGACCTCGCCGGCCGGCGGAATTCCTGGTTCCGCCCCCAGGCGAGCACCGCCCGCGGACGAAACGCCCGCCGCAACATGGGCAGGCCGACGTTGCTTTCGAGCCACCCGTTGGCCGGCCGCCGCGTGGCCGGGTACTCGGCAACCCGCTGCAGTATACCGTGGATCGTGTCCCGGGTGCGACCAAAAGCCGCCGGCCGTCAGCCCCGGGAGACGCTGAGCACAAAGGTCGAGGACCTAAATGCCGGGCGAGGGGGCCGCGTTGCGGCGATGGCCGTCGCACTCCGCCTGTCCTGCGACGGTGGTTCCAGGCTGTTTCTGACGGGCGGCAGCCACCGCCGCCGGGAAGTTGTTGATGGCTCGTTGCTGGTCGTGACGCTATGATGGTGACTCGTTCCTGTTTCAATCCTTCATGCCGAAACAAATACCATGCCTGCCCACACGAATCCCGGCCGCCGACGCAGGGGCGTCGCCGTCTGTCACCTGTTATCGGCCGTTGCCGCAACGTTGAGCGGGACGCTGGCGGCGTTTGCCTGCGGTGACGAGCTAACGATGGCGGAGTTTGAGAGCCTGCACAAGCAGTTACAGGTGGCGGCTGACGCTCCCTGGCGAACGATTCCCTGGAAGACCGCCATGCTCGATGCGCAGCAGGCCGCGGCAAGGGAGGGCAAGCCGATCTTTGTGTGGGCCATGGACGGTCATCCGCTGGGATGCACATGAAACAACGGTGTGCTCGACCGTGAGTCGACATTCGCCGATCCCCAAATTGTCAAGCTTTTGAAGACCCGCTTCATTCCGGTTGCCATCGACCAGGCCAACCAGCGGCGGCAACAGGACACGGAGGGCGAGTTTTACCGGAAGATCGCCGGGCAGGGGCCTCGCAACAACTTTCAAGGCACCACGCAGGGGTTCTACATCGCCACGGCCGCCGGCAAGTTGCTCTTGTACAACAACAATCGCGATCCGGCGAAAGTGCGCAGGTTGATGCAGGAGAAACTGGACGAGTTTGAAGCGAGTGGTGCCGGCCGGGCGGCGGTCTCCGAACTGAAGCCGACCCGCGTTGATCCTCGCTACAACGCTCGACTGCCCCAGGGGGGACTGGTCATTCGCGTGCAAGCGAAAGTCCTGGATGGTTACCAGCCCACCGCGAATCGGTGGCGCTCGATCTTTCAATCTGCCATGTCGCGCGACAATTTGTGGGTTTCACCCGAGGAACACCAGGCGCTGGTGCGCGGTGAGGTTCGCAGGTCGCTGCAGGAACGGATCGCTCGCTTTCATTTGGTCGACAACACCCGCGGCGAGCCACCGATGTGGGCTCGCAACGAGATTCAAGAGCTCGAAATGACGTTGCACGACGGGCGGCTTTCCGGGGCCGCTCATCTGGAGACGGCGCGTGGAGACCGGGGTTTCCAGGCCGAACTGTTGGGCGTCGTGGAAGTCGAAGGCCAGACCGTCGTTCGCTTCGACCTCGTGGCCAAGGGCCTGTTTTGGGGCGAAGGGCCTTACACGCGTGGCGCACCGCAGGGCAAGTTCCCGTTGGGGATCTCCTTTACGCTGGCCGATGGCAGCGACCTGGCTGACGAACTGCCGCCGCAAGGTGCGCGGGGATGGCTCCAGGGTTATTTGCGTTAACCCCAATACTGTTCAATTCGTATCCGGTGATAGCATCCGAAACGGGTGGACTGTCAAAAGTTAACGATGTCCACCAGGCATCCGCAGCGTTTCTGCTGGTACGGAATGTCACGCAAAGCATGACCTACGGAAGTGCGGAATCCAATTGAACGGTAGTTGCGCTATAGGGCGAATGCCCAACGGGCGATGAATGATCCGGGCAAGGGGCGGCCCTCACCCCAGCTCTGGCAGCGGTTGTCCTGCGTTCAGCAGGTATTGCGGGCGGCCCGTGGGGTCGATCAAGGTTGTCTGGTCCGCGGCGATTCCCAGATTCTTGTAGAGCGTTGCAAACACATCCTGGTAAGAGACCGGTCGGGCAATGGCCGCACTGGCGGTGCGGTCGGTGGCGCCGATCACCTGTCCGCCAGGCATGCCGCCGCCGGCGAGCATTGCCATGCCGACGCGCGGCCAGTGGTCACGGCCGCCTTTGGCATTGATCTTTGGTGATCTGCCGAACTCGCCCCAGGCCACGATCGACACGTCGTCCAGCCGACCACGTTCCGCCAGGTCCTGGACCAGGGCGGAGAGTCCTCGATCCAGGATCGGCAACATATGCCGCATCCGGGCAAAATTGCTCGAATGCGTGTCAAAATCGCTGAAGGAGACGCTCACACAGCGGACGCCGGCTTCGACCAACCGCCGCGCCAAGAGCAGTTTCCGCATCGAGAATTCGTCGTCTGCGGTAGAGAATCGAGCGGTTTGCGGCGTCGGGGCGGTGTAGCGGGCAAGTGTCTTGGGGTCTTCCTGGCTGAGGTCCATGGCGTCGGCGAACTTTCCTGAAAGCAGAATGCCGGCCGCTTGTTGGGAGAAGCGGTCCATCGCATCCATCATTCCGCTGGCGTCGACCTCGCGACGCACGCGATCCAGGGCGCCCAGCAGACCGGCTCGATCGTCAAGCCGGACATGGCTGAGCGCTGCGTTCAGTTTGAGGCTGGTCGCATGATTGGCCCCTTTGGCCGCCAGTTCCCGTTTCATCCCGGCTTCCAGCGGCCGCTCGAACATGGCCGAGATATCGGGCCGAAAGGGTCCGAACGCAGGGCCCAGGAAGCCGGGCCGAGCACTATTGCGGACCAGCGGGCGGCCCTGCATCAAGTCGACAAACGGGGGCGCCTGGTCGCTGGCCGAACCACGCAACCTGGCGACCACCGATCCCATTGCCGGCCGACCGCCCATCGAGGAAAGATCTTGGGCAGAGAACCCCGATTGGCACTGGAAGGCGTCGTGCCGGCCTGCGGAGTCGACCAGCGAGCGAATCAAGGCAAAGCGGTCCGCGATGGAAGCGATCTGCGGCATCAGTTCGCTGATTTGGATGCCGGGTACCGAGGTCGCGATGGGTGAAAATTCGCCCCGCAATTCCGCCGGCGCCTCCGGCTTCAAATCGATCATGTCCTGCTGCGGGGGGCCACCATCCAGGTGGATATTGATAATTGCTTTGCGGGAATTGACGATCCCTGCGGCCGCTTCCAGCCGCAACAGTTGGGCCAGCGAAAGACCTCCCACGCCGCAGGCACCTGCTCGCAAAAAGTCTCGTCGAGAAATCCCGTCACAATGACGAACTGCCTTACCCAACATCGTCCACACTGGTCTACTCCTTCCATTCACGTGCCGGTTCAGACGCGTGCCGACTTCAACCGTCGCGCGGCGACGACCGACAACACCATCCAACATTCCCCAAATCATGCCGGGAACGGCCGAAGAATGCAACAACGAACTTCGATGCGTTGCTGCGAAGTCGGCAGCGGACATCAACATCGAGGGTTCACAGCACACCAACGCGGCGGGCAATTCCTGCAGTTCCGTAGGTCATGCTGCGCATGACGCTTCCTCGCCGTCCTTTGCCGCATGGCCTACGGAATGATGAAAGAACGACGCCCTTGGTTCTGTTGACGCTCCGCACGAGTTGCGCGGTTGGCCAGGACCGACGGGCGGTCAAGACAGAAGTTGTTGTTCCCAATCGCCGCTAGGTTGACCTGTGCCTGCTGGGGGACAGGTATCGCTTGCCGATCCGTGCGGGCGACAGTGGTGGAGGAATCCGAACGGAAGGAAGCCGTCATGCACCGCATGACCTGCGGAAGGCAGGTTTGAAATGTGCGGTGCACAACGTTTGGCGATCAGGTCCTGTACCGCCGGGTGGGACCCGTAGCGGCGTCCTATCGTCGCGGGGCAGCGGCTGCCGGTCGCGTCGCCTGGCCGGCTGCGGTCCGGTTCTGAAACGACGTTCTCTGGATCCCTTGATCGGCAGCCGCTCGGGGTGCCGGGGAGGGGCCCATCGCACGAACCTGTCGTCCACCGGTTTGGGATGTTCCGGCCAGGAAGTTGTCGATCTGGGCCGACACCTTCAAGCGGTCAAACTCCTTCGCCATTTCCAGGCGGAGCTTCTTCTCCAGAATATCCTTATGCAATTCGGCTTCGACAACCTGGCGATCGACTTCGACCGGCTTGGTTCGACCGACGCAACGCATGATGATGTGCTTGTCCCCCACGACGAGGATTTGCGAGAGCTCACCCTGCTTGAGTCGAAACGCCTCTTCTTCCACGATCGGTTGTCCGCCGAATTTCCGCACCGGGGGCACTTTCCCGAAGTTCGCCCGCGAGACCGGTTCGATCGAGTATTCATGGGCCAGCTTGCCGAACGCTTCGTCGGTATTCGCCTCGCGCGCTTCCTTCCAAACCTGATGGGCCTGGCGTTCGTTGCCCAGGACGATCACCAGCACTTTGACCCGTTCACCGTAGTTCGAGGCAAACCCGCGGTCGAGATCCTCTTGAGTAATCTGCACGCTGTTGCCGACCAGCGTCTTCAACGCCACGCTGGGCCAGACGGCATCACGCACATACAGATCGACGGTGACGCCGTCCGCCTCGGTGACCGACTTCAACCAGGCTTCCACGTCCGGGCTGTTGTCGGGCTTGAGGTAACCGTAAGCATCGGCCGCTCGGGCAATCTCTTCATCGATGGCACGGTCGGTCACCGACCGATTCTGGCGTTTTAATTCCTGGAGCAGGACGGAACGGTTGATCTCACCTTCGAGGACGTCCTTGCCATGGCGGAGAAAGCATTCCTCGGCAAGCTGGTCGAGCGTGATTTGGCGGTTGTTGACTGTCGCCGCCACGCCCGGCATCTGCTGACGGAGGGCGGGATTGTTGAAGACGTTGACGACCTTGGCCCGCTGCTGCAATTCCTTGAACAGCGCCGGGGCGGCGTCGCGCAGCTTGTTATCGCGAATCTGGTCGTGCAACTGCTGCTTGACCAGTTCGAGGCTCTCACCCGCGATGTAGGTCTCTTTGACCTGTTCTTCGCATTTCAGGATCAAGTACTGGTTGGCCACGTTGATCACCCGCGAGATCTCTCCCGGCTTGAGGGCGAAAGCCACCTTTTCAACCTCTTCATTGCCCACGTGGCGACGGATCGGCGGAATGACTCCACGGGCCGCGGCACTGTTGGTGTCTTCAGAGAACTGCTTGGCCAGATCGCCAAAGGAGTCGGGAGCCGCCTGGGCCTTACGCAGGAGCTGATTCGCTTTTTCCTGCGTCGAGGTCGAAATCACGCGGACGCGTACGCTGCGACCGTACCGTGCCTCATACGCTTCACGCAGTTCTTCCGTATTGACAACGATGCTCTGGGCTGCCAGCCGACGCAGGGCCAGGGTCGGCCAGACGATCTCGCGGCGATACTGGTCGGGCTGAATCTCCCGTTCGGATTCAAGCATCTTCAGCCAACGGTCTTTGGAGAGACCAAACTTGGTCGCCATGTCGTCGACTTCATTCTCGACATCCTGGTTCGTAATCGTCACACCGCGGAGCTGGCACTCCTGCATGATCAGGTGCTTGTTGACGATGCTCTCCAGCACTTCCTGGCCGTAACGCCGCATGCACTCGTCCGCCAGTTGCTTCCGCGTGATCGGCTGGCCGTTGACGACGGCAGAGATGTTCTGTTGGGCCGCATTCTGATCGGCGGCCACGCCAGCCGCCGTGCCAGGGTTGGCCGCAGCCTGGCCGGCCCTCGTCTGGTTCGCCGGACGGGGAGCGGCTTGGACGCGAGCCGGTTGTCGGGTCTGGCCGGTGTTGGAGCCCACCGGACGTCCCGTGGGTGCGGCCACACGACCACCGCGAGTCTGCGGCGATTGGGCGGTTGCGGCGCCAGGACCCATGAAGTGTCGTACGCCGGCGACGCCCGCCAGCAGAATCACCGCTCCGGTGACCATCGAGAGAAGTGATTTCCACCCACGAACACGACGATCTTCGCTTGCATCCTTGCGGCCCATGCCGGTTTCTCCCAATTGCGAACTCGATCCCTGATTTTCGCACTTCTAGCCCGACTCGAGTTCGGGCGAGCGGGCGGGAGTATAGGAATGCCACGCGGAAGGGTCAAGACAGATCGGCGACAAGGCCGGCGGTGCGGCGGTATATAATGGCACCAAGCACGAGCGATACTTCACTGGTCGGGTGAAGTCGACCTAACTTAACCGACGGGAGTCATGGACCCCAATGACAACCAACTCGCTGTCCAGCCTCCACGAAACCGCCGAGGCTGTCCGCTGTGAATTGGCGCAGGCCGTTGTCGGCCAACAGGAGGTGATTGACCAGTTGCTCGCCGCGATCCTGGCGGGCCAGCACTGCTTGCTGGAAGCCGCCCCCGGTTCGGCCAAACGGCTCCTCGTGAGTTCCTGGGCGAAATCCCTCGGGCTCACCTTCCATCGCGTTCATTGCACGCCCGACCTGACCGCCCACGAACTGCTCGCCCGTGCCCTGGCCGACGCCAGCCGGCAGTCGGTCGCGTCGCTGGGGCAAGCTACGCTGCCGCACGTCCTGTTGATCGACGATATTTCGCGGCTGCCCGCGGCCACCCGCGTTGTCGTGCAACAGGCGATGCAAGATGGCGGCGGGGGGCATGCCGACCAGTCGTTTGTCGTGCCCGACCCGTTTATCGTGCTGGCGACGAAGTACCGGCAGGAGGACGAACCGGCGGATGTGGCGGATGAGCCCCGCGATGACCGCTACATGTTGAAGATTGTCTTGCGGTCTCCGAGCTACCATGACGAGTTTCACGTCTCCGACGCGCCGCTTGTCGGCCCGGAAGCGATTCAGCCGGTGGCCGACGCAGATCGACTGAGACAGTTTCAGGAGGTTGCACGGCAGGTCGTGGCTCCGGTCCATGTCGTCCACTACGCCTTGCGGCTGGTCCGTTCAACTCGGATTCACGATGGGCGGCCGCCCGATTTCGCCTACGAATGGATCGGGATCGGTGCCGGTCCACGCGCGTCGCACCATCTGTTGACGGCGGCCAAGATGCGGGCCGCCTGGGCGGGACGGGACTTTGCCGCCATCGAGGACGTGCAAGCGATGGTCCACGCCAGCTTGCGGCATCGGCTGGTCGCCAACCAGAACGCACGATCCAATGGAGTGACGCCCGACCGGATTATCGATCGGCTGGTCTATGAGATTCCGGTCCGGATCGAAGGCGACGACCAGCCCGCGGTCGCCGGGGAAACACCTCAGTTCGATCTTACCAGCGACGAACCGTGGTTGGGCGATACGGCCGATTAGTGTTTCGCCGCAAGCATGCCACCCTGCTCGGCACGGCTCTCCAAACCCCTGCTCCCCTGCTCGGCGCGGGTCTCCGACATTGCTCGGCGCGGGTCTCCGACCCCGCCGAAACCGCCGACCGCAGGTCTCCCCGCCCAATCGCGGACCGAAACCGCCGACCGCAGCTCTCCCCGCCCAATCGCGGGCACTGTCACGGATGAGATTTGAGGGTGCACCTTGGCACAGGCCGTTCGTCAGACACGACCCGGCCCATCCCAACGACCGGCAAAACATCGGTCGCCGCCGTCAGTCCGGCTTGGACCGAGACGCCTGGTAGCTGGCATTGGCTGCGGCAATCCCGGCTCCGTGTTCGAACGCATGGCCGTGCTCGGCCAGTAGTTGCTCCAGCGCGCCCAGGAACAAGAGCACGTTAGCGGCCCGCGACCCGTAGCCCATCAAGCCGATGCGCCAGACCTTGCCTTTGAAGGCGCCGAGCCCCCCGCCGATCTCGATGCCGAAGCGGTTGAGCAAATCACTCCGCAGCCGCGCATCGTCCACGCCCGCGGGGACGCTGACGGCGTTCAGCATCGGCAATTGATGTCCCTCTTGAGCCGTGTATTCGATACCCAGGGCTGCCAGCCCCGCCTTGAGCGCCAGGTGGTTTTGCCAATGCCTGGCGAAAGCGGCATCGAGTCCTTCTTCGTGGAGAATCTGGACCGCTTCGTAGAGTGCGTAGCTCATGTTGATCGGTGCCGTATGGTGATAGACGCGATCGCTGCCCCAGTAGTTGGCCAGCATGGAAACGTCGAGGTACCAGCTTTGCACCTTCGTCCGCCGGCTGCGAATCACCTCCAGGGCCCGCTCGTTAAAGGACACGGGCGCCAGACCGGGAGGACAACTGAGGCATTTTTGCGAGCCGGAATAGATGGCATCAATGTTCCAGCGATCGACTTCCACTGCCACGCCGCCCAGGGATGTCACCGCATCGACCAGGAGCAGCGCGCCGGCGTCGTGTACCAGTTCCGAGATTTCTTCCAGGGGCTGCCAGGCACCGGTCGACGTTTCGGCCATCACGATGCCGACCACTTTGGGTTTGGCGGCCGCCAATGCATCTTTCAGGTCTTCCGGCGAAAACACTTCGCCCCAGGGGCGTTCGACCGTCGTCACCTCGGCACCCGCACGGCCGGCAACATCCGCCATGCGCATCCCGAACACGCCGTTGACACAGACCAGCATCGGGTCGCCCGGTTCGATCAGGTTGACGACCGTGGCTTCCATGCCGGCGGATCCGGTGGCACTGATGGCCATCGTCATCCGATTCTCCGTGCGAAACAGGCCGCGCAGCATCGACTGGAGATGGTCCATCAGTTCCAGGTAATAAGGATCCAGATGCCCGACCGTGCTGCGGCCGATGGCCGACAGGACGCGCGGATGGATGTCGCTCGGCCCAGGCCCCATCAGGGTGCGGATTGGTGGATTCAGACGAGGCGTGTGAAGGGTCATGGGGTCTCCCTTGGGTCATGCTGGAGCGGGACCGGTTTCGCGGACCAGGGCGCTGATCTGCTTGAATTCCGCCGTCCCGGCGGAATCGCACCATTCGAACAGGGCCGCTTCCGTGGTGGTCAAGGCGGCGCCGGCGGATTCCATCCGGCGCAGAGCCGTTTGATAGTCGATGTCGTGCCGGGAACCGACCGCGTCGACCGCCAGGTAAACCCGAAAGCCGTCCGCCAAGGCGTCCAGCACCGTCTGTTGAACGCAGACGTGCGCCTCGATCCCGACCACCAGCAGCTTGCTCAGCCCAGCGTCCCGAAAACGCTCGAAGACTGCCGGGCAGCCGCCGCAACTGAACGTGATTTTTTCCGGCAGGTCGCCGAGCCGCGTCGCCAACGGTTCGACCGTCGCACCCAGGCCGCTGGGGTACTGCTCGCTGCCCCCGATCGCCATACCCAGGAGTTGCGCACCGTCGATCAGCCGGCGAATGTTCCAGACCAGGCGGGGGTGACCCGCGATCGCCGGAACCAGCTTCTCTTGAACGTCGACAACCAGCAGTCCGCTGTCCAAGCGGGACATCAGTTCCGGACTGCGGGGCAGGCGTGCGGCTGCGTTCATGGCCGGCAATCTCGTCGCGTAGACTCGTCAGGGACGGAACGGGTGGAAAACCGCGGGCTCCTGTCCCGGCAAATTCATAATCCCGCAACTCTACGCGAACCGATTGTCGACTTCAATCACCCCAGCCGTCCGCCCCGCCGGAACTCAGTGGCGAGTTCGGGCGGATTGCTGAGCATGCCGGGTGACCAGCGGCGTCAGGGGTGGCCGTCAAGGGGCAGGGCCGCGCAGGCAAAGTCTCGCCCCCATGCCACTTCATTGGATCCCGCACTTCCGGAGGCCATGCTTCCCCTCACATTCCCCACTTCCGTAGGTCATGCTCGGCATGACGTTCCGTCCTTCCCTAATTCCCTAATTTCCTAACCCCGATAACTCATGAGCGAACCACCGTTCAGTGCCAGTCACTGCTTCGCAATCGTCGGCAGTGAACTTAACCAATGCACCGCGCATACCAGCCGGAACGCGCCAACGTCCCGATTGCCTTGCCATCACCCGAAACGGGGCTGACGCCCAACGGCTGCTGAATGGTCCGCGCCCGGCGACACGTGCCAAGGTTGCCTGTCGCCGCGTGGCTCAGCGGGCGATCAGAATCAAGTGAATGCCAAAGGGCAGCAGGCAGATGATCGCCGCCCCGATCGTGACGGGCCGGGGCGGGGGCGTCTTGCGGATCTGCAACGTGCAGGCCTGCAAAACCAGGCCGATGACGGCGGTCAGGGTGGCAATGGCGAGCAGCAGGCCGGGGATCAACTGGATGGGGCCAACCTGACCGTCCGGCGAAGCTGTCAGGGCCATCGCCGCCGCACCGATGCCGGAAACGCAGAGGGCGCCGAATGTCACCAGTGTGGTGAGCATCCAGGCGACCGTCACTGCTTCTGTCCGGCGGTCTTCGCTGAAAACCTGCCTGTCACGGGACCGCGACTTCGGTTGGTGTCGACGTTTGGCCACGGGGGTCACTCCAAGGAATCTGCAAACCTTCGATTCTATCTCATCTGCACGTTGGTCGTGAACCGACCCACCGCGGCATGCCGGCCGGCTGGAACCGCGCCACGCAGATCGGCCGGAACGGCGCCACGCAGATCGGAAGGAACGCGTTCGTTTCCGGATCGCCTTGCGATCAACGGAACCGGCGTGAACGTCCCACGACGAGTGCATTGTCCCGATTGGCTCGCCATTGGAACGAGAACCGGCCCCGCGAGAGGGACGTTGCTTCACACGTTCTTCAATATCATCAAGCTCAGTTCTTCATCGAGGTTTCGTCGGATGGTGGCGACGTCTTCATCTCCGCTTCATGTAGCGACTCTTCAATGGTGTCCGTCTTGAGCGCGTGGCGTGCAAGCAATTCGACGTAACCAGGCGCGGGCAATGGCCCGGCCGCTTTTTTCATCATGGGTTGTCAGGGAACGAGTTGAAGGTCGGTTGACGCAACAAGAGAGGCCTGGGGGCCGTGTAGCGGTTTTCGGAACGCTCATGTTGGTTCGTGCCGACGGTGATATTCGTAGGACTCTTGGCGCCGCCGGTCGACGACCGCAGGACGCCTGGCAATGCAGGACGCAGAGGAGAATGGAATGCTCGGTTTCACGAAGCGGACCCGGCGCGAAGTGCGTCGCGGTTTTACGCTCGTTGAACTTCTCGTCGTGATCGCGATCATCGGGATTCTCGCAGCGCTGATGACGCCGGCGATCAACGCCGCCCGCGCGGCCGCGAGATCGGCCGCCTGTCAGAACAACATGCGGCAATTCGGATTGGCGATGTGGTCTCGCGGAGGAGATAGCCTCTGCACGGGTGCGTTTGACTGGGAACGCGACGGCGCCGTCACCGAAGTCGGCTGGGTGGCCGACCTGGTCGACAGCGGGGTGCTGGTGGGCAAGATGAGCTGCCCGTCCAACACGGCACGCGTCAGTGCGACGTACGAGGACCTGATCAACATGGACGTCACGTCGCCCGCCTTTCTGCAGTGCGTCGACCGGCTGGGGAGCCCGTCCGAGTTGGCGCCGGACGGTACGCCGATCACCAACCCCTGTCGCAAGATTGCCGAAGGTGGCTTGGCGCCTGGTTCGGCCGCTCGCCTGAAGATCATCGAAGAAGAGATTCTCAACAAGCATTACAACACCAACTATGCCGCCAGTTGGTACCTGGTCCGCCGCGGCGTGCGGCTGGATTCGAGCGGCAACTTGCGGCCGATCAAGCCGGGATGTGGCACGTCGCCTGTTTCCAGGAACGTCACGCTTGGCCAGCTCTCACGGGTCTCGAACGACACCGGCTCGATTGCCACCGCGGTCATTCCCTTGATGGGAGACGGCTCGCAAGTCGGCTCGCTTTCCCATTCCATCGGGCGCCACAGCGCGGGTGACGGGCTGGTGCAGTCATACACGGCGGGGCCGCGGATCAAGACCACGCTGGCCGTGCCCGTCTTCCCCGGGGGGACCCCCAAGACCGGCCCTGCCGGTTGGTGGGCAGGTTGGAATCGCAACGTCTTGCAAGACTATCGAGCCTTTGCCCCGGTTCACGGCGGGTACTGCAACATCCTCTTCGCGGACGGCAGCGTGCGGACGTTCGAGGACGTGAATGACGATGGCTTTCTCAACAACGGGTTTGATCCGATTGCCGGCAGTGGCTTTACCTCGTCGGCCGTCGAGCTTGATCCGAATGAAGTCGAGTCGCATTACTCGCTGAGCGACAAGATCGATTAGGTGGATATCGAGCAATCAGCAGGTTCGCAAATCTGTCGAGCACCACTGCGGGGGCGGAATGCCCGCACATCTCTCCTCCGTGGGTGCTTCGCCGATTGACCTGAGAAAGGAGGGAGGTCGGACAGGACGTCAATTCAGAGATGCTGATGCAAGTGGTCGCGTCATCGACTGCCCAGCGAAAAAAGCGGAAGGGCAGCAGCGGCGTGGCGCTTCAATCGAGAGACAACGGTTTACAAGACTGAACAAGTAAGTACACGATCCAGGAGAAGGTTGGATGAAAACAACACAGTCAAGACAAAGAGCGTTTACGCTGATCGAATTGCTGGTGGTCGTCGCGATCATCGGAATTCTGGTGGCCCTGTTGCTGCCGGCGTTATCGCGTGCCCGCGAGGCCGCACGCAATGCCGAGTGCAAGAACAACCTGCGACAGATTGGGTTGGCGATGCACATTTTCGCGGACAAGGATCCGCAAGGACGTCTTTGCACCGGGGCGAGCGACTTCCGTCGTGACGGTTGCATGGACACCTGGGGCTGGGTTGCCGACGTGGTGAACATCAACGCCGTCGACGCCGGCGAAGTGATGTGCCCCAGTAACCCGCTGCGTGGCCCGGAAAAGCTGAACGACCTGTTCGGTAAGGATACGACCAACGCCAAAGACGGGGCGGACCCGACGCGGCTGGCCAGCGGCATCTGCGGTGCCTCGAACTGGCCTGGTAACCCGTCCTTGACCGGTTCGGGTGGTTCGGGCTCGTTTGCCGATACCGCGGCCGGTGACCAGGAGCGGGCCGCGCTGGTCGCTCGTTACTTCCTTAACCAGGGCTACAACACCAACTACGCTGCCGGATGGCACCTTGTCCGTACGGCGCCCCGCGTCGACTTTGTGGCGGGCCCGCCGGCCACGCTTGTCTCCGGTGGTGACGTCGCCGGCCAGGGCATGAAGGGTGTCAACTCGACCACCGGCCCCTTGCGACGCCGGTTGATGGAGACCGGTCCCGTGGTGACCTCGACCATCGCCTTGCTGGGTGATTCCGCGCCTGGCGATATCAACGAAGCCATCGCGGCTACCACGTTCCAGTTCGGTCCGTTGCTGAACGACGGCGTGACTGCCGATCCCTTCTCCAACGGCAGCGCCGACAAGCGGTTCTACATTGAGCAGGGCGAACTGCTGTCGGAAGCCTTCAATGACGGGCCGGCTTTCTACGATACCAGTTCGAGCACGCTTAACCTGGCCGCGGCCGTGGGCGCCGACCTGACGACGCAGGTTGACTGCGAGCGGAATGGCAACTGCGCTCCGCCGACCGACGGTACCAACACCTACCTCCAGGATACCCGCGACTGGTATGCAGTCCACGGTGGCGGCAAGAACGCCAGTTGCAACATTCTGATGGCGGACGGAAGCGTCAAGGAATTCTCGGACCTGAATGGCGACAAGTTCCTCAATCCCGGTTTCCCCGTCCCGACCACGTTGTCGGAAGATCAGTATGCCGTGATCGGCTACCGCGGTCCGGAAGTGGAACTGCCGCCGACGGAAATCTTCAGTGGAATCTTCCTGCAGAACTACCAGAAGCGGTCCGCATTCGAGTAACCGAAGTGGGCTGTTCATGACGAACCGCTGGGATGCCTGGGCGAGTGGGGGGCGAGTGCCCCCCGCCCGCCTCAGGTTGTTTTGCGTTGTGGTCGGCACAATGAGTCAACACGGAGTTTGACAAGACAATGTCTGGAACACGATTCAAATATATCTTGCTGACGACATTGGTCGTCTGTTTCTTCACGTCGCTGCTGACCGCCACGGCCAAATTTACCTATCAGCACCCGCAGGCAGTGGGCAAGCATTTTGCCGTGACACGGGCGGGTCATATCGTCCAGGAGGCAGCCGGAGACGACGAGCCGACCGCTCGGGCAGAGGCTGCGGAAACCGAATACAACTTTGGCTTGATGGACCCGCTCACGATGGGTTCGCACGCGTTTGTCGTCCGCAACACGGGAGACGCGCCGCTCAAACTTCAGGCGGGGCCGACCAGTTGCAAATGCACACTCAGCGATGTCTCTGACCAAGCAATTCCGCCGGGGGGCGAGAGCCGCGTGACGGTGCAGTGGAACACCGGGCGAAAGAACAAGTTTTATGCCCACGACGCGACGATCTATACCAATGACCCGACACGGCGACGGCTCACTTTTGCCGTCCGGGGAACGGTGCGCGTGCAATTGGCTGTCGATCCGCCGGCGGCCGTCTTCGAGCGGATCAAGCCGGATCAGCCGGCGCATCAGAAAATCCTCGTCTATTCCCAGACTTGGGACGACGTCGAGCTGGCCGACCTGCAATCCTCGCTGGCGGGCCTGACTTGGGAGATCGAGCCGGCCGACAACGAGACCTTGGCGAAGTACGAGGCTCAATCCGCTTACTGGATCCAGCTCACCACGCCCGGGGCGCTGCCCGAAGGGACGTTCTCCGAATGGCTTCAGTTTCGTGTCGTCCCCGCCGGCGCGCCGGACGAGGCGGTCGAGCACCAGGTGGCGGTGAGCGGAAAAACGCTTCGCCGGCTGGCTGTCTACGGCCCAGGCATTGACGCCGAGGGGACGGTCGCGTTCGGGGCTGTCTCGCGAGCGGCCGGCGCGAAGAAACGTCTCCTGATGAAGGTCCGTGATCCGGAAGCGGAGTTGGCGGTCAACCGGATTCGAACGACGCCCGAATTCCTCAGCGTCCGCGTTGTGCCTGGTGCGGAAGCGGCAACCAAGGGATTGCATTACCTCGAACTGGAAGTACCCCCGGGCGCGCCCAGGAGCGACTTCCTGTCCGGCAGCCCAGCCACGATCTTGATCGAATTCGAGCATCCTCGGATTCGGCAACTGGAACTTACCGCTCAGTTCGCGGTGGTCGAATAGGAGCGGCCCGCTGCCGGGTGCGGCGACGGAGGGTAGCGGCGACGGAGCCGCGCGCCCCGATTCGCCCGGCAGACACAGAAGCTCGGAGCTTTCCCGCTCGACCAAACGCCGTCACGATCAGGCGGCCCCCACCTCAGACCTTCGCGTGAACGACAACCATGGAGGAGGCGTTACTTGCCCATGAATGAACGTCAACCCGCTTCCGGCGGCAGCGAATCCAAAACCACGCCGCTTGCGTCGGCCGGCGACATCGTTTGCGCCGGTTGCCAGCGGACCAACCGGAGCAATAGCCAATTCTGTTCCGCCTGTGGAGAATCACTCTGGGCGGACTGCCCCGCGTGCAATGCCCGCTGTGCCGCGTCCGAAGCATTCTGCGGAGTCTGCGGGGCCAATCGAAGCGACGTCATCGAGGCGCAGACCACGGAGATCGAGAACGCGCGACGCGAAGCCGAACAACTGGCGACGCAATGTGAGTTTGATCGAGCGATCGCGACGCTCCAACAGGTCGCCGCCGTCAAACAGCCTCAGCTCACGCAATACACCCGGGGTATCCAGGAACAGATCGATTCGCTCAAGCAAGAAAGAGACCGGTTGCTGGCTGCCCGCGACAGCGGCCTGGCCAGGGCCCGGCAGCTCTTGGAACAGCATGAGTACGCGCAGGTGATTGCGGAACTGGATCGAGTCGCCCCGCCGCTACGCACGCCGGAGTTGGGCGAATTGCTAACGGCAGCGCGGGCCCGCAATGCCGAAGTATCCACCCTGGTTGACGAGATACGCGAGGCGGCCGCCGCTCAGCGCTACCTCGATCTGGCCCCGGCCGTGGATCAGTTGCTGACGCTGCAGCCAAACCACCGGCTCGGCCTGAGTCTGGCGCAGCAGCTACGGGAACGGTTCTGTCGCAAGGCCAGGCGTAAGCTGTCGGAATACCACTACGACGAAGCGCTGACGTTGCTCAACGCCATCCCGGCACCCGCACAGGATGCCGAGACGGCTCAACTGGTCGACCACGCCCGCGAGCTGATCTGGGTCTTTGACGACCTCCGCTCTGCTCCGGTGGTGACCCCGACCGTGCTCCGGATCGCCCAGCGCCTGGCGAAGGCGGTCCCCGGCGACAAGCGGGCGGTGGCGATCCACGAGAAGCTGACGAAGCTGGGCAGTCAACCGTCGACGAACTCTCGCTTTCCCCATGTCGCCTGGGCGCCGCGGCCGAAGACGCCGCAGTTTGAATGTCCCGTGAACTGGCTGGCAGGTTTTCGCACGATGCGGGCTGCGCGGCCCGAGGCCAAAGAGACCCTCAACCGCTACCCTGGCCGGTTCTTCGCCGCAGCGGGACTGGCCCTGGAGGGGCTCGACGTCACCGAGATCAAAGCACAGCTCCGTCCACCCGAGCGGCAGGGAGTCCTCGGCAAGCTCGCCGTTGGCCAGCGCAAACAGCAGGTGCTGTCGGCCTGGGGACTTGATCTTGGTGAGTCGTCGTTGAAGGCCGTCCGGCTTGTGCGTGATGCGGAGAGCGGCGCGATCTCGATCGATGCCGCGTTCCTGCTCGAACACGCCACGCTCGTCAATCCGGCCGACGCGGTCGGTACGCAACATGACATGGCCGCCGAGACACTCGCCAGGCTCCGCGACCAGGTCACCGTCGACAAGGCGGATCGTGTTTGTGTGAACTTACCGAGCCAGAATACGCTGGGCCGCTTTCTGAAACTACCGCAGTCCGCACCCAAGAAGCTGGCGGAATTGGTCAAGTTTGAAGCGTCATCCGCCATTCCTTGTCCGCTCGAAGAATTGGTGCTGGAACACCACGCATTTCCACCGGAAGGCGTCGAAAGCGACAAGGCAGGAAAGAAGGGGGGCGCCGTCGAAGTCAACTTGCAGGATGTCCTGCTGGTTGCCGCGAAGCGGAGCGATATTCGCGAGCGGCTGCGGGTGTTTGCGGAAGCCGGATTCCACGTCGATCTGTTGCAGTCGGATGCCATCGCGTTCTACAACTTCGCGCTGCACGATTGCCTGGGGCCCCATTCGACCTTACCGACCGATCCCGCACCGCTGGCAATCCTGGATGTCGGCACGCGAGCCACCAACCTGATCGTCAGCAGCCCGCGAGGCATCTGGTTTCGAACGCTCCGCTTCGGCGGCGTTGACTTTACCGAGTCGATTCTGCGGCCATTCAAATTGACCTTCGAGCAAGCGGAGCAAGTTAAACGCCAGCCGACCCGAGCTCGCAGCGTCAGCCGGCTATACCGCGAATTGGACGCGGTGCTGGCCCGGTTTGCCGCCGAAGTCCAACGTTCCCTGGCTGCCTACGAGAAGGACAATCAAGGGCCTCGCGTCGCCAAGATCGTGGGAACCGGCGGCGGATTCCTGCTCCACGGATTGCTGCGGAGAATGGCTTCCTGACCGGCGGCGCCAAGGTATCACAGTATGGCCTTCGGGGAGGCTGGGCCGAAAGGTCTCATGAACCAACAACCCATCAGGCCAGGTCGATGTGTGGCAACCGTTTGCGGTGAACTTCGCCAACGTGCTGCACAACTCTGTCGGAACGGGTTAGCGTCCGGTTCGTGCTGGGATCGACGGCTGGTGAATGTTTCAGGTTGGAAGGCTCAAAAGGGCTTAAAAGCGCTTAAGAGGATAGGCGTGGGGCTTAAGAGGCCAGGCATGAACAGGCTTAAGAGGACAGGCATGAACAGGCTTCGAGCGTTGTTGACGTGTTGTGCGATCACTGTTCTGGCGGGGTGCGGGGGCGGGCTCTCTCAGCAAGACATGATGAGGCATGCCATTCGCCGCACGCCTGACGATGAAGATGCCGGGGCAGCAGCAGCCCCAGCCGCTCGGCCTGCGCCAAAGCCCACCGCGGACGCGGCCGCCGTCGGACCGGCAAGCCCTGCCGATGTGGCCGCCGTCGACCGCTCGAAGGCCATGGCTCGCCATCGACCCCCGGCGAATGACGGTGGCCAGGGCGATGCCGCGGCACGGAAGTCGGATTCGAGTTCGGCAACTGCAGCGGCGGACACCGGTGCCGACGGATCGCCCCAGTCCGCGGCAACGCAGGAATCCATCGTGGCCGACCAGCCATTGACGCCGAAGGCGAGCCGCCAACAGGCGATCGACAAGCTGACCGCGATTGGATCCGCGCTGGAAGCCTATCTGGAAAAAGAGGGACATTATCCCCCGCCGGCCATCTACGGGGCGCGCAAGGAACCACTACTCAGCTGGCGCGTCGCTTTGCTGCCCTATCTGGGGCATGCCGAACTCTACCAACAATTCAATCTGAGCGAACCGTGGAATAGCCAGCACAATCGGGGGTTGCTCGAACGGATGCCGGCAGTGTTCGCCTCGGCTGACGTCGAGGCGAGCAAGACGAGTTTCCTGCTTCCCACAGGGTCGGCGACGGCCTTTTTTGGCCGCCGAGGGATTACTCGCCGCATGATCGAAGACGGTGCGGAGAACACCGTGCTGCTGCTGGAAGTCGACCCGCCGCGGGCCGTTCCTTGGACCGCCCCGGAGGATCACGCCGTCAACCTGCGCTCACCGACCGACGGTCTGGGCAGCACCCGTGGCGGCGGTTTTCTGGTCGTTTGGGGGGGAGGAGCCGTGAACTGGGTTCCCGTCGTTACGCCAGTCCCGAAGCTGCAGGCGATTTTCACGCCTGACGCGGGTGATGGCGTGTTGGCTTCGCAGGTCGGCCAGGACCCGTTGGCCGACTTGACGCCGGTGGACGCAGCCGAGGCGCTGGGCGACGAACCGATCGCCGCCAGCCCTGCCGCTGGCAGGCCAACTACTGGGGACGCGCGGTCCGCGGCCGTCGGGACCGGGCTGAAGAACGCTCCCGCGGTCGCTGGGGATGTGAAGCAGAACATTGAGGCCGCGGCGGAACGCGTCGCACGGCTGCCCGTACCGCCGTCCGCGGACCTGGACACCGCCCGTGAACACCTCCGTGATCTGTTTCAGCAAGAATACCGCAAGGCAGCGACGGCGGCCGAGCGGCAGACGTTGGCCAAGCGGATGTTTGACCATCTCGCGGAAATCGATTCGGACGTGGCCGGGCAATACGTGCTGATCGACACGGTAATCCAGATCGCAATCCAGCTCGGCGCCGTGCCGCTCGGGATCCAGGCGACCGACGAATTGACGCGTCGCTTCGAAGTGGATCGGCATGAGAAGACGTTCGATACGTTGTCGGGCCTCGTTCGTTCCAGCGGCGGCTCGCATTCGCGCGAGATCGTGCGGGCAGGTCGCGAGGCGGCTGCCGCCGCATTTCAAGATGAACAGTACGAGGTGGGTGGGAAGTTGTGCGGCATCGCCCTATCGGCGGCACAGAAGAAGCGGGACGCGGATCAGGTCGAGGAACTGCAACGGTTCAAACAACAGCTCGCAGATGCCGAACGGGCACATACATTGGCCGAACGCGCACTGCAGACGCTGGATAGCGATCCCGCGGACGAGCATGCGGCCGCGATGGTTGGCAAGTACTTCTGCCTCATTCGCGAAGACTGGAGTAACGGGTTGCCCATCCTCGCGGAAAGCGACGCCACGCGGTTGGCGGCCTTGGCAAAACGAGACCTGGCGAAGCCGGCAAGCCCGGCGGAACAGCTCGAGTTGGGCAACGCCTGGTGGCAAGAGGCCGAGAATGGCAAGGCCGGAGAACGTCCCGCCATGCAGGGCCGGGCTGCGTATTGGTACCGGCAGGCCGAGCCCAATCTGGCGCCCGGGTTGGCCCGCGTCAAAATTCAACGTCGGCTTGAAGAGTTCGACCAAGACGCGAAAGCAAACGCTCTGCGCTCAAGGTCGGACAACAAGGCGACGGGCTACCGGTTGCCGTAACAGCGCGCATGGTTCGCCGAGGCGTAGTTCACCGAGGCGTAACCAACCGTGCCCGGCGCGCCGCCGTTTCCTTGCCGGCGCGCTTCTCCAACCGTGCCCGGCGCGGTCCTCCAACCGTGCTCGGCGCGGTCCTCCAACCGTGCTCGGCGCGGGCCTCCAACCGTGCTCGGCGCGGGCCTCCAACCGTGCTCGGCGCGGGTCTCCGACCGTGCTCGGCGCGGGTCTCCGACCCCGCCGAAACCGCCGACCGAAGGTCTCCCACCCCGATGCGGATCAATTTCCTGACTTCCGCACGTCTTGCGCTTCCTGACCTTCCCGATCCACGGGTCCACGCCACAACAGCCGTCACCACCACCCGCCGTCACCACCCGAACCCGCGGCACCTTTCGGCATGCCGAGCATGCCCAACCCGATTCACGAGCGGGAAATCAACGCCTTGCAGCGTGAATTCAACGGCTTGCCATTCGTCGGCACCTGCCGTGTCCGTAGACGCACTAAAACAGCGGCGGTCGGCCGAGTTGGCGGCGAAGGACGGCCCATTGACCGGCGTGCATCAGCCAATGGCCGCCTTGCATGCTGAAAGCGGAACCGACGGTGGGTGCGTAGGCTTGCATCGATTCGGGCGCGGCACCTGACAGTGCAGCATCGTCGGTGGCTGCCAGAGCGGCCAGCGTACCGGCTCGCTGCTCCTGGTAGACGCGCAGCAACTCATCCTTGGAATCGAATGCGCTCGGGTCATCCGACGTGGCGGTCTCCTTTGAATATTTCTCCACGAACCCCTCGGGCAACGGCGGCATCGAGCCGGGTGCGACCCCTTCGATCATCTGGTGTTCGGAAGCGATCAGATGCCCCACTTGCCACTTGATGTGATTGCAGCCGGGGTGGGGCCGCTTCATCATCTCCTCGTCCGTCAGGTCATCCAGGTAGGCCATCGAGACCATGTTACCCGTATCGATGCCTGACTTGAGTGCGGTTTTCGCGTCCATGAGTCTTCCTGCGGGTGAAGGGAATCTTCGTAAAGATATGTGGAGTGTCGAGCCAGACTCGGGGGCAACCCCGAGCGGGTCGCCGGTTGGTTCCCAGCGGAGTTGCCCGACGGAGCCGATTGTCACCTAAACCAGGCTGCCTGAAAAGAGGTCCGCCTGCCATCAGGTCCAGTCGCGAGCTGCCCGGAAACGCAACCGGTTGGCCTCGTCATCATCCACAAACGTCTCCGTCTGCGGATCGATGGTCAGTTTGCGGTCGAGGATCCACGCCAGGGCCGCCGCATGGCAGGCGATGTGCGAGCGTCGCATGACGGTCGGGTTGCAGACCGTCTGCCGGCGGCTCTTGACGCAGTCAAAGAAGTTGCGGGCATGCGCGGATACGTCAAGTCCTCGGACCCGCTTCGTCTGCGCCAATTCGTTCTGCAACGCGGTCGAACTGGCCACGATTTCGCCTTCATCGCCGGTTTCCACGGAGCTCTCACTGCCGGCAAACCGCACCGGACAGGTTCCCAGCCGTGTAATCCATCGCGGGCCCCGGTCGCCAAATGGATCCTTCAAGAAGTCGATGACCAGCTTCACGCCGTTGGCGTAGGTGCACGTGATGTTCTTGTCCGTTGGTTCGTAGGTGAGGGGCAGCGTGTCGTCTGCCTGGTTGGCCCACTGGCAGAGGTCGAGCGTGTGGGCGCCCCAGTCGAGCAGCCGAGCGCCGCTGTCGAAATCGTATTCGCCACGCCACCGGCCCTGCACGTACTTTTCATTGTAAGGTCGCCAAGGTGCCGGCCCCAGCCACATGTTCCAGTCACAAATCTCCTTGGGCGGCGTCGGCTGGGGCGGCAGCCAATGGTTGCCCAGCGTCGGCACATAGACGGTGGCGTAGAGCGTCTCCAGGCTTCCCAGTCGACCGCTCTGCGCGAGCTGCACGACCTTCTGGAAATTGGGAACGCTGCGACGCTGCGTTCCGGCCTGGAAGATCCTCTTCCTGGCGGCGAACACGCGCGACAGCTTCTGGCAGTCGCCGATCGTGATCCCGCACGGCTTTTCACTGTAGACGTCCTTGCCGGCCTCGGCGGCGAGAATCGAAGCAGCCGCATGCCAGCGATCGCCGGTGGCGACGATGACCGCGTCGATGTCCTCACGGGCAAGCATCTCGCGAAAATCGCCAAACAGTTGGCAGTCGTCATTGCCGTAATGGCCGTCGACCAGTTGCTTGCCGGCGTCTCGACGCGATTTCTGGACGTCGGAGATCGCCACCGCCTGGACGTCGTCGAGCTTAAGAATTGACCGCATGTCATAGGTGCAGCGAGGACCGATTCCTATCACGCCCAAGGTGATCTTCTCGGACGGCGCAACGTTCGCCCCTGCACCGATCGCCTTTGCCGAAACAAAATAGGGTGCTGCGACCGCGGTCGTCGCGGCAGCTGTGGCAAGAAAGTCACGTCGGTTCGGTTCGCTCTTCGGCGTCATCAGATGGCCCTTTGTACATGCGGGAGAGGAGCGGACAGGGCGTTCGTTCAAAACCCCAGCCCAGGGCAGCACACACGTCGGCACGCGGCTATACCTACCGAACAGTATCTTCGACGGCCGGCCCCGATTCAACTCAGGAACGGGTCGCCAGGAGCCGGTGCAATGCAGCCACCGCCGAGTCGAAGCAGTCGTCCTGACGATCTTCCGCAGGACTTGCTGTGCATGTCGCAGCGCGGGCGAGCTCGGCCCGGTACACGATGCGTCCCAGGCCCACCTTCCGTCATAACGGGAATCCCACGTCTGCCGGCGAGCGATGGTGCGCAGTCGCCGACGGCTCTCACGGTCAATTGCGCTGGCGGAACTCCTTGATGGCTTCTGCCGTGATACCGGAATCTTCCACCCGCAAGTCAAACAACTTCCGCGCGCCGCGCACTTGCTGCAGTCCCTTTCCGGTGACACGCGTCTGGCTGATGTCGAGTGAACGGAGGTTCGTCAGTTGTGAAAGATGCGCCATGCCCGCGTCGGTAATCCTCGTTCCACCGATCCGTAGCGTCTCCAGTTGGGTCATCTTGCCCAAGTTCGCCAATCCTGCGTCGGTGATTGCCGTGTTCGAAAGATATAGACGGGTGAGTCTGGAGTGATTGGAGAGTTGATCGAGCGACGCGTCCGTGACCTGTGTCCCCGAGAGGTTCAATTGCCGCAGCTTGGAGCGGCTGCCGAGAGCTTCCACGCCGGCATCCGTGATCGCTGTCTCCGCCAAACCCAGGTAAGACAGTTGGGTCAGCGGCGCCAAGTGCGGAAGACCGTTGTCAGTGAAATGGGTGCCGCTAAGATCGAGGAATGTCAACCGTGCCATCTGCCGCAAATGGGCGATTCCCGCGTCGCCGACGTGTGGGCAATCGCGCAGGTCGAGTCTTCGGAGTTTCGTGAGGCCGGCCAGGTGTACCAGGCCGGCATCCGTCATCGTCCCCCCTTGCAGCGAGAGACTCTCCAAGCGAGAAAACCGGCCGATGATCGCCAGCCCTTCGTCCGAAACTTCACAGCCGTCCATCCGCAACTGCTCGAGATTTCGCAGGTCCCGCAAATGGCCGAGCCCCTTGGCCGTAACCGGGTAGCCAATGCCGTAGCCAATCGTCAACCTCTCCAGGCGGGTCAGCTTGGCCAGATGCCGCAAGCCTTCCTCGGTGCCCCGTCCGGAAAGCTTCAGCCGGCGAAGTTGGGTCAGATTGCTGAGGTGCGCTTGGGCCCGATTGCCGATCTTGCTGGCGAACAGGTCGAGTCCCTCCAGGTTGGTGAGCCCCGCCAGGTGCCGGATGCCATCGTCGGTGATGTGGGCGCACATCGAGATTTCCAGATTCTGCAACGACGTCAGCTTGCCGACGTGCGCCAGCGTTTCGTCCGTGGTATCGGAGGAATGCAAGTCCAGGCTGATAATGCGGCCCTGTTTGTCACGTTGTTTGCCGGCACGGGTCGCCCCCAGCGCTCGCCACCAGTCGCCACGATGGAGTTTCAATGCAGGGCCGAGCGTGTCTTCCGGGGTCGTGTTGAGAAAATCGAACTTGCTCGGCTTGTCATAGAATTCTGGCGGGACAACGATATCTTCTCGGTAGGAGACGCGGATCAGGCCGTCCGCAATGTCGATCACGTTGCCGAACGACACCTTCTCGGCCAGCGCCTCCAGGTCCACCTGGGGCGGCATCTCAAAGATGAACTGGTTCCCCGAGAAACTCCAGCCGGAGGCGCGAACACCCTCCGGCAACAGCGATTCGATTTGCGCTCGGACGTAGTTGGCGTCCGCTTTTCGATACACGCCGATCACCTTGATCCTGGCCGCCTCATCTTCGGCAAAGATTTTGGCGAGCGGCCCGCCAGCCACCAGCCCCGCCACCACCAACCAGCAAGCCACTTTGCATAGGTGTCGACCAGTCATGGAATCGGTTTCTCCTGGGTTGTGTGTCCGGCCGGCAGTCACGGTTGGTTGCAACCACGGCCCCTTACGGCTCACCTGGGAAGACCACGGCGTCCCGATTGTACCGCGCGTTTCTGGCCATCGTCCAAGCGAGCGGCCGCTAACGCGGATGATTCATCAGCCGTTGGGCGTTAGCCCCGGTTGCGTTGACCTTAATGCAAACCGGCCGCTAACGCGGTCCGACTGAGATGCGCGACGCTTTGGGCACGTTCTCCACCAACGATTGCGAAACAACGACTTGCCCTGGATGGATGTACGTTCATGAATCATCCGGGCTAATGTCTCAAGCGGAAAGCGGACCGACCCCATGACGCAAAAAAGTAGCTCCAGCCGTCCTGCCCGCGGCTGCTGCCCCCCACGCCTACCCATTTCCTGATGACTTCCGTAGGTCATGCTGTGCATGACGATTCCCGCCGATTTCACCACGCGGCGCCCGGCCCTGCGTTCGCGGGCGCAACAATCGCTGCCCGTCGAGCGACCTCAGTTGGACGCGTTCAATTCCACCCTCAATCGACGGCCGCTTCCGGAAAATAGTGCCGATAGGTCGTGTAGCCGCCGCTCACGTTCTTGGCCGGCAAGCCGCGCTGCCGCAAAATGCGGGTCGCCAGGTAGCCTCGTTGTCCGACCTTGCAGTAAGCCGCGATCTCTTGTGCGGCCGGCAGTTCGGCGAGTCGAGATCGTAGTTCATCGAGGGGAATGTTGACGGATCCCGGAATGTTTCCGGCGGCATGTTCCTTCGACGTACGGACGTCAAGCAGGAAGGGACGTCCGGCCGGCGGTAAGGCCATCAATGAGGCGACGTCAATTTGCGGGTGATCGTCCCGCAGCAGGCCGGCCCCGACGAAGCCCGCCATGTTGATGGGGTCTTTGGCCGAGCCGAATTGCGGTGCGTAGGCGAGCTCCATCTCTTCGAGGTCGAAGACGGTCAGGCCCGCTTGGATGGCGACCGCCAGCACGTCGATCCTCTTATCGACGCCCGCGCCCCCCACTCCCTGCGCGCCGAGGATTCGTCCCGATTCCGGGGCGAACAGCAGTTTGAGTGTCATCTGCTCGGCGCCAGGGTAGTATCCCGCGTGATTGCCGGGGTGCACGTAGACCTTGTGGTAGGGTCGTTCGCTCCGTTGCAGCGCCTTCTCGGATGCGCCCGTCATCGCGGCGGTCAGGCCAAACAGGCCGACGATGGCGGTCCCCTGGGTGCCTCGATAGGTGCTCGCGCGACCGAAGATATTGTCCGCGGCGATCCGGCCTTGCCGGTTGGCGGGGCCGGCCAGCGGGATTTGGGTCGGGCCTCCCAACACAACATCCTTGACTTCGATGGCGTCACCGACGGCGTAGATGTCCGGGTCGCTGGTCTGAAGTTCTTCATTGACACGGATCCCGCCGCGCGGGCCGACATCCAGGCCGGCATCGACCGCCAGCTTGTTCTCCGGCCGCACACCAATGCCCAAGGCCACCAGCTGCGCCGGCAATTCCGCCCCCGATTTCAATCGTACGATGAGGCCATCTGCCGACTTCTCGAAACCTTCGGCCGATTCACCCAAGTGGAGTGAAACGCCTTGGGCCGCCAGCGCGCTCGCCAGGGGCGTCGTCAATTCCTTGTCGAGCGGCGGCAGGACCTGGTCCTGCAGTTCGACCACGGTGGCGGAAACTCCCAGCCGCACCAGGTTCTCGACCATCTCGAGACCAATGAATCCTGCACCGACGACGACCGCTTGTTTCACGCCGGCGTCGAGCAAGCCCTTGATCCGATCCATGTCCTGCAGGTTGCGGAGCGTTTCCACGCCCGGCAGATCGATGCCCGGAATGGGTGGCCGCAAGGGGGATGCACCTGGGGCGAGGATCAGCTTGTCGTACGATTCCACGTACTCGCGATCCGACGCGAGGTCTCGGATGCGAACGGTCTTGCCGTGGCGATCGATCGCTTCGACCGACGAGCGAACGCGGACGTCGAGGTTCAGGCGGGTTCTCAGCAAGTCCGGCTTCACCACCAGCAACTTGTCACGCTCGGCGATCGTCCCACCGATGTAGTACGGTAAACCACAATTGGCGAACGAGACATCCGGTCCCCGCTCGATGAGGACGATCTCGGCATCTTCCGACAGACGGCGCGCACGAGCCGCAGCAGAAGCGCCGCCGGCTACCCCGCCCACGATCACGACCTTCATAGCTGATCTCCCGGCACGTCCTAATGGACGTCACACGATTCGGTTTCCTGGCAACGGTTCCATGGCATCTTCGCCAGCATCAGGCCCATCCCGCACGTGTCGGTGATGCCGGCAAACATCAGGCCGGCACCCACAAACGCGGACAGCCCAATGAATGCAATATGAACCTGCCAGCCCAGGATGGCTCCCAGCAGGACCAGAAATCCGGCCACAATGCGAACCTGCCGCTCGAGTGAAATGGCTTTCTTTCCGCGGACGACGGACAGTCCCGCTTGCTCGCAAGCCAGCGTACCGCCCTCGATGTTAATCACGTTGGTGAATCCCGCTTGCTCAAACCGTTCACATGCCTTCTTCCCGCGACTGCCGCTGCGACAGATCACGTAGAGCGGTTGATCCCGCGTGCCGTTCCGACTCTCCATGATGGCCGATGGGTCGAGCTGGTCCAGGGGGACGTTGCGGGAGACGTCCAGGTGGACCTCGCGAAACTCGACGGGCGTTCTGACGTCGATGATGTCGAGCTTGTTGCCCGCTTCCTGAAGTTCGGCGAGCTCCGTTGGTGAAATCGTGGTCTGGCTCATCATTCGTTTCCTTTTCTGCAATTCCAATTGCTGGCTACCCGTTGGTGTGGCGTCTCACGATTGACGGCCTGATACGGTTCCAGGAATCCAGCCAAAGTTGGTCCCAACAACAACTCTCATAACCATCGCCTTACGCACCGCGCAGGGGGCGTTGCTGAACTGCTCTCACGCGGCGATCGGCGAGACGAATGCCGCGGCCGGTCATGGACCGAACCGTGCTTCGACACACTCCATGATGTTGGCCAGGTGCGGCTCGGCGACCTCGTAGAACGCCTTCCGGCCCTCCCGCTCGCTGCGCAGCAAGCCGCACCGCTGCATCAGCCGCAGATGTTCCGATGCCATGTGGCTCGGAATGCCGCATGCCTGGGCAAGCTCGCCCACGGCATATCGGCCCCTCAAGAGCATTTGGACAATCCGCAGGCGGTGCGGGTGGGCCAGAGTCTTCAAGCACTCCGCCGCCTCCGCCAGCGCCGGCAGTGGCGTGAATGCCTCGTCCGCCTTGTTCTTCACCATGACGTTATCTCCTCTTCAGGAAATATATCGGCATGTCACGATATGTCAATCTATATTTTTTCGGGAATCGGATCGGTTTGCCGCTTGTTGTCGCGCGCCACACGCGGGAACGGCCCCTCGGCGGGGTTGGAGCAGCGACTGGAGAACGATGCAGATTTCGAGACCTTGTTTGTCGAGGCTCCGAAACTGCGTCCCGCGCGCCCGATCATCCCGCGCGCATGCTGAGCGCGAACCGCACCCGCTTCCATCGCGTGACGCGTTGTGCGCAACTCTGCGGTCGTAGCGCTCTCTGCACGAGCCGAATCAGTCCCGTCGTATCGATCGTGGCCGCGGCGTGAAACAGGAAGATCAAGCGGATCATTACGTCGTTCACTTGTCGATCCATTTTCGCAACAAGGACAGGACTTCGGCGCGGTACTTCTTGTAATCCTTTCCCTGTCCGTTGCGGACCATGGCGAAGACGAGATGCTTTTCGGGATTAACGCTTAGCAGCGTCCCGCAGCCACCACCGTGGCCATAGCTTCCTGGTCCCAGTTGTTGAGAGTGATTTTGCAGGCCGATCCCGTACTGCATGTCGAGTGCCGGGAAATACGGTTTGAGCGAGGTGGGCACGATCGCCGCGTAGGTTTCTTCGGAGATCACCACTTTGTTTCCGTACTTCCCACGGTTGGCCAGCACCACGCCAATCCGAGCCATGTTTTCCGCAGAGAAACCGGTGCCCCCAGGCAACACGTTGCGGATGCCCAGTGGCTCGAACAGATCGTGCTCCATGGCATCCCAGTAGTTCCGGCCTCGCAGAAGCTCCAGCGCCCGAACAGAGAGGATCACACCGACGACCCCATAGCGATACTTCGCACCGGGAGCCCACTCGCGCCGGCAATGGGCGATCAGACTCTCATGCCAGGTGTGAAAGTAGAATAGGCGTCTGAAAGCCAGCTCCCAGGGAAAATGGATTCCGGTGGCGTGAACATGGCCGGCGCGAAATGTGAGGTTTCGATCCTGCGGCAAGTCGAAGCCCGGCAAGTAGTTGCCGATCGGCTCGTCCAGCTTGAGGAACCCCTGATCGACATACATCGCCAGTTGCAGGCCGATCAGCGGCTTCATTGCCGAGTGCAGCAGCATCGGGGTGTCGATGCTGACTGGTTTCTCATCGACCTTGCCGTATGCCTTCGCCACGACGATGACGCCATTTCGGGCGATCACAACGGCCATGGGTTCGTGCGAGTTGCCGTACCACTCGTCGAGCTTTGCTTCGATCTCCCGAGCTTGCTCCTCCGTGATCCCGGCGTCTTCAAGCAGAGCTTTCCGAAGTTTGGGGGCAGGTTTGCCTTCATCTGGCTTGACGGTCGCCTTGATGATCGGCTTGTTATCCCAACCCATGAGCTTCCGCTTTAGGCGGACGTGCTGAGTGGCGTTCTCCATTTGCCACTGGCCAACCCGCGCAGGCACAGTCGTGCTGTCGCTGTCTAGGATGGCGGCCAGCTCAACGGCACCCTCCTCCGAAGCCTTCCAACGAAGGATTAGGGATTTGATCTGCATCGCGGCATCAGCAGTGTCGCGTTGTGTCGATTCGAGTCGCTTCGTCGCGAGGGCTGCCAAGTCAACACCGTCAGCCACGCAACAGCAGGTCATGGCACGCCGCAGTAGAGGGCCAGACGGGACGGGAGCTTCGCCGTAGGCGTAGTAACGTCCTGGCTTCTGAGCCGTCTGAACTTCCTCAAGGCGCTCATTGAACCAACGTGTCGGGATCGTGGGATCGTCCAGAACTTTCGCCACAAGTTCAGGATGCTCCCAAACCAGATCGGGAAGTTCCTGGCCGACTTTCAGAACGAAACCGCCCTCAGGTGCGAACTGCTGCTCCCCAAAGTGTTCCTTCAGATCGCTATCATCGACGACGAAGAACGTATCGACCGCCTTGCCTGCGCCGTTGATTGACACGGCTCCCAAATCGCCCAGCAGCTTCGTCCCATTTAGCTCGGACGTTGGATTCTTTTGCGATCGGCGATAGACGATGTCACCGCTGCCGTCCGGGCGGACGCAGCGGAAGACGAGGGAGTCGGGGTCGTCTTGCTCAACCTCGACCCGATCAACGCACCACTTCTGATCTGCGCCCGCAGGAACCAGTACCCATGCTCGTGTGGTTTTGCCCTTTGTCTTCCAGCGGAATGTCGGTGTCCACATCGGGGCGCGGGCATGTCCAACCACATGCCAGCCTTGGATGTGCGGTTCGGTTTGTCCGCGCACGAGTTCAACATCCAGCCCGTCGACCGTGACCGGCAGGATGCGGAGTGAGGCGGCCGCGTCCCAGCCGTGAACCACTTTCTGCTTCGAGTCGGCGATCTCTGCATGGTTTCGTCGGATGTGAAACAACGCCTCGTACTCATGTAGGATCCCGTCTTGTGGTTCCACCGTGTCGAACACAACCCAATACGAAGTCTCGGGGGGATGCTGGCCTTTCACGAACAGTACCTGCCGAGTGTGCTTGCCCTGGATGTGTTTGCCGGGAGCGAACCAGCCGTGGGTGTGGAAACCTTCGGCATACTCGAAGTGATCGTCGATGACGAAGCGGCGCCGCTCGGGTGAGTGACCGTCGATTTCCGCGCGATACGAGGTGCGAGCTTGAACACCGCCGTCGACGAGCACCGTGTTGTAGGCTCGCGTCGATCCCGTGTAAGCCGCGAACGGACCACCGGAATACGATCCCCGCCCGCCACTTGCCAAGAGCTGATGACCGCCGTAATCCAGGTAGATGTTGAGCTTGTCTTCCTTGCCGTGGCTGGCCCCGACCGGCCCAACGTCCATAAACAGATAGCGGTGCTGCGGACCCCAGCCCGTCCGCATCACGATATGGCCAGCGTTGGGAAAATAAATCGAGCGATATTCAGGTGGCGTACCTTGTTCACTCTTCGTTGCCATCCAGAGGAAGTCGTCACGCTTGGGGAAGAGTTGATGGGCGCGTCGCATGTGATCGTCGATCATGCCCCAACTGCTGTCGTTCAGGTCGATTTGACCTTGGTCGGGCCGAGACAACGCAATCGGATGCTGGTAAGCAAGTTCGAGCACATCCAAAAACTTCTGTGGAACCTCCCGCTCCACGCGACGATACAAAGCGATCATATTTTCCATCGCCATCAGCGAGGCCCAGTTGTAGCCGGTGCTCAAACTGACGTGGCTTCCGTCCTCATGGAACTGCACCTTGAGAACTTCCTCCCAGCGGCGAACGGCTTCCTGCTCCCAGCGTTTGGACTCCTTGAACTCGGGCAACATGAGTGCGTTTTGCAGTAAGGCCACGCAGGTGTGGGCTCCTCCATCGTCATGGGCCGCAAAGCTGCTGGGATTCATTATCAGCCGTGACTGCCGCAAGAATCCCAGCAGCATATGGAAGTGAGCCTCGTCGGTGAAACTCGGCGACTTGCGAAACTCGTCGTAAGCCGGCCACCAGGTCATTTCACAACGGCGGCCGATGTTGCTGGTATTGAGGTAGCCCAGTTTGAATGTGGTTCCATCCATCCAGTTCAAGCCGCCGATGTCGGGATTCCGGGCGTGCAGAAATGGTTCGCGGGCCACCCAGTCTTCAACTTCGCGCGAGAAGCGGGTAGCGTAGCGTTCGTTCTTCGTTTCCGCGTAGGCCTTGGCCAGCGACACCCAGTGAAAGTGCCTCGTCAAATGCCCGTGGCAAAGGTCCCAGCGGATCACGCCTTTCTCATCGACGAAGGGCTGCCGATGCCCTTTGCCGTCGATGTAGGTCTCCTCGAACGTGGCGAAGGGACCGAGCGTTCCATAGCGATCCTGCAACACGGCATCAGCCACTTCACGATAGTTGGTGCCGTGGTATTCGAGCTTGAATCCAGGCCCGACTGGCTTTGCTCGGGTCCTGAAATGTTCGGTTCTTCCGGAAACTTAATGGGTGATTTTGGATGGTAGGAGGTCTAGTTTGCCGCAGTAGAAGAGGATTCGTGTGCGGTAGTTTTCAAACGCTCGGAATCCTCTGGCTTGGGACTTGATGGAT
>JAUIGN010000061.1 GCA_030430075.1 bacterium | reverse complement strand
CTGATTGCTGTGCTGGTCAATCGCAAGGTAAAACATTGCTGGGGTCTCCATGGGAAAGAGGAAAGTTTCGTCGCTCAACCCTAGGACGACCCCCCTCTTTCATCAAATCAGACCCCGCACGACCGCGCTGTGCGCGGGTCTCCCGACCCCGCACGACCGCAAGGCCTCACATCCCCCCAGCCCCCTACGCTCCACGACATAACACGCGCGCCCCAACCAGCGCGTCGATCACGTCGGCCAGGCGGCATCTGTCGTTTTCCGCTGACTGCGATGAGGTCGTTTCTGCAAGCCACACCGAATTCGCGACGACGGATGGCTGCTGAATTCGGCGGCGTCAAGGGGCGGAGTCGAGCTTCGGCATCAAGGGGCCGTACTGTAAGACCTGAAGCGGTCGGGAATCTGCCGTGCGATTTCGATCGTGTCTTGCGTGACACGGCCGGTGTGATGTCGTTAGAATCAACGGTCGAGCCCACTCTCGATTCCGGTTTCCTGATCATGACTTACGAAGAACGGAGCGCGCCGTGGGCCACGGAGCGAATCCAGCAGGAATCCGGCAGCTTGCGTAATGATGATGCAGATCCGGCGGCACTCCAGTTCCATCAGAAGCCAGGCGGCGAGCGTTCCGCGACTACGAACCATGACGAAATCGGATTCTGTAATTACACGGAGAGATGCCTTGACTTTGGCGGCGGCCTGCGCGACCGCTTTGCCAACTCTCGGATGCCGGCGGGATGAAAATGATGTGTCAGCCGGGAGTGAGTCCTTACAGGACGCTGCCGCGACCGAAAACAGAAGCGACGCCAGACGCGGAGGTATGATGCGAGTTCATTACCTGGAAATCGTCACGACGGACGTAGTCGCGGCATGTGAGCTGTATTCGGGAATCCACGGAGTTACATTCGGTGATGCTGACCAGAATTTGGGAGGTGCTCGCACTGCCCAACTGGCAGATGGCGGAATGCTGGGCATTCGCGCCCCGATGCATGAAGGCGAGCGATCAGTCACGAGAGCATATCTTCTCGTCGACAACATTGAGGCGGCAGTTGCCGCGGCAGAGAAGTCCGGGGCCAAGATCGCCGTTCCTCCCATGGAGATCCCCGGCCATGGTACATGTGCGATCTATTTTCAAGATGGAATTGAAGCAGGGCTTTGGCAACTCTGAATCCGCACCCATCGCCTCGGGATATCCCGCTGCACGTGGAGCCGCCGCCAGCGCGTGCTTGCCAGGCACGATCACTCCGGCGGACCGTTGATTGTGGCGGTTTGGCCGTAAGGAGCACTCATGAAAAATGTACCGATGATTTTGCTCGCAGTCGTTGGCTTCGTCAGCACCCTTGCAGCGGCTGATGAGGGCGCGCTTTCGAGTAGCGGGGTCGATGCAGATTCAGAGTTTCTGCAACCGGGTGAATGGTGGAACCTCTTTTTTGATAACGGCAGCGATCCGCTCAACCGTACGGTGCGCGCTGTCAAGGTCGTCCAGCTGAGCGAGAAGCATTCTTCCTGGGTGCGGATCAAGTTTCCGAAGGACCGAGACGAGCACTTGTCGATCTTTGGGCCGGTAATCAAGGCTCATGACGACGGCGCGAGCGATCTGCATGCCGCGCTTGCCAAGTGGGAAAAGGGCATTGTCGAATGGAGAACGATGTGGATCAATCTCGATTTTGTCGTTCACGCATCGAAGGTCGAACGAAAAGAGGAACGCAACCAGGAATAGGCCAGTTGGCTCCGGTCGTTCCCCGCGAGGCGTGCCGCCGGCGGGAATCGCGTCCAGGATCGCCTGAAGTTGCCGTAACCTGATTGGGTTGTGATTGATGCATCAGTTCATGTTGCAGAGGGTATCGCCGTGCTTGCACTGAAATCCATTCTGGCCCTGACAGTCATTGGCGTCTTGCCGGCGGAAGAAGCGACGAACGATCAGGTTCAAGAGGCCGTCCAACGCAGCATTCCCTACATTCAGGAGAAAGGTGCGTGGTGGATCGAAAAGAAGAAATGTGTCTCCTGCCACCGTGTCAACACAATGGTCTGGAGCCTGAGCGCCGCCCGGCGGAATGGTTACGAGGTCAGTGACCGACTTGACGAGTGGCTCAAATGGGCGGCCGATGCGTCTCTCTCGACCAACGAAAAAGGCAAAGTTGTCGGCCTCGGAAACAAAGAGGGCGTCGCTCAAATTGTCTTCGGGCTGGATCGCGATGCGGAGCAAGACGCCATCCGCCAAGAACTCGTTGCGCTGCTTCTGGACGGACAGCAACCGGATGGCTCGTGGCAGCCGGGCGGACAGTTGCCAGCGCAAAAACGACCCAAGCCGGAGACCGCGAGCGTTTCCACGATGTGGCTCACACTGGCACTCGTCAACGCAGGCCCCAGCGACGAGTCAGCTCCGGCGATCGAACGGGCCATGAAATCGATCAAGGAGAGCCCACCCGGCAAGAGCACGGAGTGGTACGTCGTTCAGTTGTTGCTCGCCTCACGGAGAAACGAGCGTGGATTGCGGGACCAATTCGTGAACCGGCTGCGCAGCCAGCAACAGGCGGACGGAGGTTGGGGCTGGCTCGTTGGCGAGAAGAGTGATGCGTTGGGGACGGGGATGGCCGTGTACGCATTAGCTCGCGCGGGAGTCAAGCGTAAGGACCCTGCGATCAAACACGCGCAGCAGTTTCTTGTCAGCACTCAGCGCGACGATGGCTCATGGACGGTTCACGGGACGAAGGCCAACAGGAAAGATCGCGCCCAGGAGACGTCTGTCTACTGGGGGACGACATGGGCGGCGTTGGGGCTGATGGCCAGTCTTCCTGACCAACCGAAGTAGACTCCCAGAGATGGATTGGCTCCGGAAGTTGGCAGGGTGCCGTTGACTGCGTTCCACCCCCGTCGCCATGAGCATGCAAGTGACCGGGACGCCTGTCACCGCCGCGGCCGCGCCTGTTACACGCCGATGATGCTCAACCATTCAACCGCGGACGCAAATCTCTTGCCCGACAAGGACGGAAGCAACGGTGCCGCCGACGTGTGCTCGTACCCCCGGATCCCGGCGATGGGTGAGGGAGCAACGTGTTCCTGCGGCGTTGCTGCGAAGTCACCGAATTACCGTGCCGTCTTCCGGCTGGATTGCAGGTTGGAGAAAACGAGATGCCGGCTTTGAAATGATCTCCCGCCAGGTCGTCTCCGACGATCGCCAACGACTCGACGGGCCCGCCAGGAATCGCGCCGTTGCCGGCGCTGGCGTTCCATTGTCGCGAGCGGATTTCGAGCAAGTTTCGTTCGAGGACTCGCTGCGCAGTTCCTAGACGTTCGTCAAGAATGTCGTGCCTGTCCTTGCTTCGCTCTGCTATGCTGGTGCGTGCGGGAGGACCGATTTCGGTGTCGGTTGCCTTTCGCCTGGCAACGGGGCGTCGCGATTTCGGAGCGGGAGGTGGCTCGATGCTGTTTTCCCTCGATTGCCGCGAGCGGGAGTTGGGGATGCGTCTTGAAATTGCCCTCACGCGGTCGCCAAGCATGATGTTGTGAGGGAATGCCATGCCAAGGCTGAAGCTACTGAGAGGAAGGGCATCCTGGAACGAATGCCAGCTCGATGCTGATCTGAATGTGGTTGGTCGCGATGCCAGTCGAGCGAACATTGTGCTCCAAGACGCAAACAATGTCGTCAGTCGGCGGCACGCGGCCATCATCCGCGATACGAATCGCTATTACATCGTCGATTGTAGCAAGGCCGGCACGACGCTAAATAATCGGCGTCTTGTCAAGAGTGAGCGGTATCTCCTGGCCAGTAATGACCTGATTCAGATCTGCAACCACGTGCTGACGTTCCTTGACAGCTCCGACGAGCAAGTTGGATCGAACGACTCCGTCCGACTGGATGACAGCGACTCCTCCGGGTTCTCCGCAGTCGTTGAACTTTCCTCAGGCAGTTGGCGGTCGCGGAAGGCCGCCAATTCGCAGGCAAAGCTTGCAACGATGATTGAACTGACGCAGAACCTGAGGAATCGCAATTCGCTGGAGGAGTTGCTGGATCATGCGATCGACACGCTTCTCAGTCTGTACGGTCAGGCGCATCGCGGGATTGTCGTGCTAACGAGATCCAGGGTCCAGCAAACCGTGACAAGTGTTGCCCGGTACAGAGAAGGCGAAGAAGTGCAGACCGCAATCGTCAGCACCGGTCTCATTGAAGCCGTTGCGGCGCGCCGGGTTGCCGCTTTGGCGGATGACGGCCTGATGATCTGTGCGCCGCTGATCGATGAAGATGACGAGTGCCTGGGTGTGATTCGGCTCGACTCCAGGACGCGGCCCTTCAGCCAAGACGACCTCGACGTATTTGCCACCGCAGCGACGGTGCTCGCGATGGTCGTCGAGAACCGGGCGCTGCACGAACTGGCTCTCCGGGCCAGAGAAATGCACCTCGAGTTGAAGGTTGCCAACGAGGTGCAAATCGGCTTGCTCCCCGCGGACTTGCCAAGAATCAAGGGTTACGAGTTCTTCGACTACTATTCGCCGGCGAAGAAAGTCGGCGGTGATTACTACGACTATATTGAAGGAGATGGTCAGCGTTTGGCGGTCGTGTTGGGTGACGTCGCTGGGAAGGGGATTCCGGCGGCCTTGTTTATGGCCAAGGTCGCCAGCGAAATGAGTGTTTTCTTGAACAGCGGCTTGGACCCCGTATCGGTACTAAACCAACTCAATAGGCGGTTTGACACGCGAAACCCCCGCAACACGCTTGTGACGATGGTGTTGGCGATCCTCGACTACATGAATCACGAGGTCGTGCTCGTTAACGCCGGACACATGGCGCCGTTGGTACGCCAGGCAGATGGGACCGTGAAAGAGGTCGGTCGCGAGCATACTGGGTTGCCGTTGGGGGTCAAGCCGACGTGTCAGTATGGCGAATCGCGAGTGCCCATTGGAGTTGGCGAAACCATCGTCTTCTACAGCGATGGAGTCACCGATGCCCTCAGTCCTGAGGGCGAGCGATACGGAACGGCAAGACTACGCGCCATCCTGTCGGAACACCTTGGTGACGCCTCTTCCTTCGGTGAGCGGATTATGGAAGACATTCACCAGTTTGTCATGGATGCGCAACAGTTTGATGACATGTGCCTCGTCTCTGTAAGCCGCAACGCCGCGGTGTGAATCGAGGTGGCCTGCAGTTCGAATCGAGCAATCATGCGTTCGCTGCGGGCGTTGCGGCGGCAAGTGCGCTGTTCGAGAACGTCGCTGGCAGATTGGAGTGGAGACCGATCGTCGGCGGATTGCAGGCGGGCTTCAGGTGCGGTTGCATTACAGCAAGGCGCCAGGTGGTCTTCAGCATCTGGTTCGCTCGCGGATTACGCCTGCACCGAATTTGCGGCATGACTTGGCAAGTTGCCCCCAGGGTGCTACGAAAATGCGGTAAGAGCATGTGGTGAATTGGAGCCGCCGAGAGCGCGGGGTGGAACACATCGTTTCTCGACGGCGGCGCCTTCTCGGTAGTCGTTCCGTGCCTCAATGGAGATGTCACAATGGGGCTCGATGCGGTTGAGCTTCTGATAGAGATTGAGGATACCTTCTCAATCGAAATACCGGACGAGGATGCGTCACGCATGGCGACCGTTGGCGATGTCCACGAATACATCGTTGCCAATTCCAACATGGCATCCAAAGGTTCCGTGTGCCTCTCAGCCTCTGCGTTTCGCTCATTACGGCGTGCGGCCGCGTCTTTGGGTGTGACCGATCGACTACGTCCACGAGATTCGATTGATCGGCTTCTTCCTGATTCCGGCCGACGGAGATTTTGGACCAGCCTCCAGCATTCGGCTCAACTGAGACTCCCCAAACTACGCCGCCCAAAATGGATGGTCGCGGCGGCCACGGTCGTGGTCATGCTCCTGACAGCTTGGGTTGGGCTGGCGGTGTATCGTGAGACTCGATCGCAGTTGGCTGCCCCGATCTTGGGCGTCGCGGCGGCCATGTTTTCCGGTTGGTTACTGTCTGTCTTGACGCTTCCATTTGCCACGCTGCCACCCGCCAACTGCGCAACCCTGGGGCATCTCGCCGAATCGGTTCTGGGCCTCAATTTCAGTCAATTGGCGAAACGATATCACGGTGGTGATTCAAATGACGTTTGGATCGCCCTGCGTGCCGTCATCGTCGAGCAGCTTGGAGTTTCCCCGGAGGTCGTTACGCCGACGGCAAGTTTCGAAAAAGAGCTCGGCTGCGGCTGATGACTGGCGCGGCTGCGCCTCAGACCAACGAGGCATACGGAGTACCCCGGTGTAAGGAACTTGCCACAACGGTAAAGAACAAAGGTAAGGATGTTGCCGCTCTAATCACCACGATCCAGTCTTCGGCGAGGCTCGCTTCGCCGGTTTCGCTCCGTGGGCTGGCGACAATGGTGCTTAGCCTACTGGATCTTCATCGGCAGCTTGATGCGTTTGCCGCCGCGAATCAGATTTACTTGTACGACATCACCCGATAAGAACTCGCGCCGTACATAGTGCTGGAAATCGTAAGCATCCATCTCCAAGACGAGGTCATTGAAGCCCAGGATGATGTCGCCCGGTCGGATGCCTGCTTTGCGAGCCTGGGTGGAAAGCGAGTCCCGCTGGCGAAATGCCATCCGTTTCTCGGCGATGCCGAGGGCCGCTTTCTCGGCGGGTGCCAGGTCGTCTCCGAATACACGCGGTGCCCCCACCATGTTGTACATCGAGGGACGCCACTGAATGTCGGTCTTTCTCCATCCCCGCTCCAGCCGCAGCGCCGCATCGTACTCTTGATCGCCCCTCCGCCAGACAACCCGCGTCTGGCCTGCGACGGGCGCTTTATCCAGGGCATACTGGGCATCGGCAAACGAGCGGACGCGTGTCCCGTTGATCGACTCGAGGACATCGCCGGACTTCAGGCCGGCGTTGGCGGCCGGTCCGCCGGGTACCACCGTGTCGACGACGTTGCCCCTATCGACTTCCAGCGTCAGGCCCAGATTTTCCGGCAAAGGAAAACGCCAGGCGATGGCGTAGTTGGGGGCACCCTGCCTCGCTCGCCGGTCGTTCAACATCTCCTTGACGTCATGACAATGAATGCAGCCGCGGCGTCCGCTGCCATTGGAATCCATCATCTGCCGGGCGAACCGTGTTTTCTGGGGACGCGGTGGCAGTTCGGCCTCCGAATGGTACGTATCGAGGGCCGCTTGCATTGTGTAGCGGAGCCCCGCCAGCGATTGACGCGTGTCCGGTCCACGGTCGTCCCGACCCCCATAGCGACCCAGCACGCGTTCGTCCGCATCAATGAAAAAGATCATCATCGTCAGATCGTAATCGAACTCGAAGACGTTCAAGTCCGAGTCCGCGATCCGCGTCAAGCGAACCAGCACAAACGACTGGGCGACCTCTTCGATTCCCTCAAGACGAACAACCTGCTCGTCAAACTCCCGGCAGTCCACTCAGGGTACGCAGCGAAAGACGACCATGAGCGGCTTGTCGAGACGTCGTGCCGTGGCAAGTGCCTCTTGATAGTTTGAACTCCAGCCTTGCTGGGCCGCCCGTTGGTTGGGACGCTCCCGCGTCGCCTGCGCGGAGGACTCGACGGTTGTTGCGGCGATGAGCCCGCCGGCCAGCAGCCCGATCATTGCCAATCGTGTTGTAATTCGATTCACGTGGTTATCGTCTTGCTTCAATAGGAATTGGAAAACTCGCGAGGTCGACGCAGCATGGAAGGCGGTTACTGCCGAATCGACGCAATCGTTCTCTCGCCTCTTCGTAGGTCATGCTGTGCATGACGCGTTACGGTCTGGCATAAGCCTGGAAGGTGTCATCAACGACGTCCCGCAACTCCATCCCGCTGATTCGATCGACGTTGTTCTTGACGCTTCGTTCCTACCCGCGGCGATTCTGCAACCGTTCGCCGATGCCTCCCTGCAGGCGTCCCGATGGCAACTCTTCCGCCGTGCGTCCCAAGACAACGTCGAAGTTGGCGGCCAATTCGCCGAACTTCGAGTCCGGCAACGGCGTGAAATCAACCATTACCGACTTGCGTGCCCCGTCGTCGCGCAGCCGCCTCAGAAGCCCATCCCGGGCGTTACCCGGATGTCCATTAATAAATGCCTGCGTGGTAAAGACGCGCTTGCCGTTCATGCTGACGGCAAAGTGAATATGCGGTGTGCGTCCAGGGTAGGGGACGGGCTTGATCGTTCGGAAATAGTAGCGGCCCTTCGCGTCGGTCAGAAAACGGCCGTAGCCCTGGAAATTTGGGTCACGCTTTTCGCGGTTGCTGCTCTGGGCATGCAGGTAGGCACCGGACGAGTCGCATTGCCAGATTTCCACGAACGCATTGCGAATGGGGCTTCCCTTCGAATCCAGGATCCGCCCGTCGAAGTGGGTGATCTCGCCGACGGCGGGCGTGATGGAATCGTTGATCAGCAGGAGATCATTGTCCGTATCCAGCGGCAGTTTGTCGGGGTAGAACGGACCTTCGCCCACTGGCGAGGTGGCGGCCAGTTGTTCCGCAAACAAGCCGGGGGTCGTGAAAGCGGCCGCCGTGAAGGCGGTCGTTTGCAAGAATCTCCGCCGGGCGCCGGTTTGCCGGGAGTCGGCCTGTCGCACCCCGGCCTGCGCTGCTCGTTTCATCTCGGTCGGTGTCATCGTTCGCCTTTCTGAAATGCGTCCGCTGTCAAGTTGATGCGCTGTCGAGTCGTCCTTGATCCGTCGGCATCACCACGTGCACTGCGATCGTACGATTTGATCCGCGGAGCGACAGGCGACGATACCAAGAAACGTGCCTCCACAGCGGATTCTACTCTGTCCATGATAATTTTTTGCCGTCTTCCAGCACGGAATTCCCGGCCAGTGCCTTCCAGCGATTCATGCGTGCGGCGCGAATCGACCCATCTGCCGCAACGAGGGAGCCCGCGAATTCCGGGTTCCCAGTGTTTGCCCCGGCGTCCATCGGCAGCGCAAGGATCGAGAAAATGCCGAGCAGCCGGGCAGCCGATCGTCTGAACTGCTGGGACCGGGGGTCGTGATCGGCCGCCACAAGATGGCCCGTGCCCCTCGGGCGGCGGGGCCACTGCTTGCAGGTCAATTGCCAGTCGGTTTGCGGCGGAAATTGTCTGCGTGGAACCGCATGATTTCGAGACCTCGCTCTGCGTAGATCTGTTGCGCGCTATGTCCCGCACCGTCGACGATCAACCGGGAGAAGGGAATTCCTTGGGACTCCAGAAACTCCATGTATTCCAGATTGTTCTGGTAGTTGAAACCCTTGGTGCCAACGTGGATCAAGATCTTCAGCGGTGGATCCGGGTGTGTCTGGGGGTGGGCAGCGTACTGGCGGGCCAGGTCCCAGGTGTTGTCGCCGGGCGTCAACTGAAGGGTCGGACTCTCGCGTCCGTTCTCTTCAGAGATGCGTTTCTCGGTGGCCTGACCGGCACCTCCCGGTGCGGCGGACGAGAAGCGATCGGGATAGCGAAACATGATCCGAGCTGTACCACGGCCCCCCTGCGAGAACCCTTCGATCCCCCGCGACCGACGTTCCGCGAGCGTACGGTACGTCGCATCGATATGCGGAATGAGCTCCTTGACGAACACGTCTTCACCCATCGCCTGCTCGCGATCCGGCAGGTTGTAATGACTGACCGGACCACCGTTGACGAACACGTAGAGCATCGGCGCCACGTCACCCGCCGAAATATGTCGATGGAAATACCGGGCCAGCCGAACACTCTTGATCTCACTGCCCGGGCGTCCACCGTGCAGATAGTAGACGACCGGGAAACGCCTGTCCGGATCGTTGTGATACGCGGGCGGCAAGTAGATGCAGTAGCCCACCTCGCGTCCCATCGACGGACTGGTAAAAACCGCATGTTGCACGCCGGCCAACGATTCCTTCAACGGGTTCACCCAACGAAAGGGCTGCGGTCGTTTCTTCTTCCTGGTTTGGACCTTGGCCTGTGACCGCCCGATGGTCGGGGTCGTTACGAGCATCAGAGCCAGGCACAAGCAACTCCAACGTAGCGCCTCGCGCAGGATGCCGGGTTGGAGGCTGGGAGGTGCCGAAAGTCGATTGTTCGAGCGATCCACGAGCGATTCCTCATTTGGAAATGGGGCAACGAGCAACCGGCGGATTTTAGCATAGACAAGACATCCACATGCAGGTCGTTCTGGTTTCTCACCAGGCGAACGGCGCGGACGTGTGTTGCGACCGTCGGGTCACGGTGACTGCAGGCCGAAGGTTATTGACGGATCGCTTGTTGAGGGCGTCTGTTGGATTGAGGGCGTCTTGTGGATTGAGGGATGGAGACCTGCGGTCAGCGGTTTCGGCGGGGTCGGAGACCCGCGCCGAGCGCGTGGGCGCGCAGGTGCGGCGAATGGTCGGAGACCCGCGCCGAGCGCGTGGGCGCGCAAGTGCGGCGAATGGTCGGAGGGCCGCGCCGAGCGCGTGGGCGCGTAGTTGCGGCGAATGGTCGGAGGGCCGCCGTGAGGATCGGGGCTGGTCGCGCTTAGAGTGTCGGTCCGGAGTGAGCCGGGGCCAATGTTGGAAACTCGGGCAGCGCCGTGGCCCGCGGCGGGTCGCTCTGCGGCAGGTCGGGCAAGGCGGGCAGGGTCACCTGGCGGCGAGGTGCGGGCGTCGACGGGAGCCGACTGCGGTCGGACCGTTGGCGGTTTGGACGGGGCCGGCTGCGGGCCAGTCCTGGCGAAAAGGTTGGCGAGCGTTGCTGCTTGTGGTCGGACGCTTCCCGCGGGGCAGGGCGGTTGAAGTCGAGCGTGTAGTCGGACTCGCCCCACTTCACGTCGACCTGAGGCGCCTGGATGCGAACGATCTCGACGCCGTTGAGGTGCTTGCCGGCGGTCACAAGATGGACCTCATCGTCGACTGCCAACAGTGCCTTCTCGCCGCTGCGTCCCAGGAAGCCGACCAGCCGGACGGGCGGCTGCTTTCCCTGCGTGTCTTTCGGCGTTAGATCGTCGTCGACCGGAATCAACATTTTTGGAGGCGAGAAGAAGTCCAGGTTCTCATCAAACGGGGCAATCGTCGCGTCGTCTGCCGAAACCACGTCTTCCTGCAGCTCGAATGCCGTCACGACCGGGAGCGTTGACGCCAGGGGGCCGGTCGCTGGCGTTTCCGTCGGAACGACTGCGGCGACGTCCGAACTTGAGCAGCCGGAGAAAACAAGCACTGTGGCGAGCGTTAGCGTGGCGAAGTGAGTCGGTCGCATGTGATTTCCCTTGCGCGTCGGAGGGACGCAGGTCCGATGAGGCGATGTTGAGTTGCTTTGCGCAGGATCGCGCTATCAGACTCTACGTCGCAAACCGGCTGGCCGAATGGCGAAACTGCCGCGGGCCGAACGCGGGAGGCGGCGTTTGGCTCACGCACGTGCGGGTTGTACCGATTTTCACGTCTCTGTGGTGTGCGGGGGGCTTCGCGGCCGCCTGCCTGTCGAACCGCGAGCGTCCCTGCCGCGGCGTCCTCGGCGCGCCCGCAGGGGCCCTGCAACCGATGGCGGTAATGTGACTTGCGTTGATCCGTTGGGCGTTGACGGACCTGCCGGGTCGTGTCCACGGTCACTTGTTGTTTTTTTGACTCGTGCCAGTTGCGAGGTACGGTTCAACGTCGTGAACCCCGAGATCCAGGTCCGTTGTGCTGCCAAGGTATTGCCTGATGAACCAAACCATGAAGCGAATTCTTCTCGTCGAACCGGAGCCGATCCTGGCGGAGGTGACTGCCTTTCGGCTGGCCCTGCACGGTTACTCGGTTGAGACCGTTGACAACGCCGAGTCGGCTTTGCGAACGGTCGCGGAACATACGTTCGACATGATCCTGATGGATTTGGAACTGCCCGGCATCGGCGGCTCCGGATTGTTGGAAGAGCTCTCCAGCGACGCATCGACCAGTGAGATCCCGGTGATGGTCCTGTCGGTCCATGCGGACCTGGACCAGGTCCAGCGGGTTGTCGCGATGGGGGCCGTCGACTTCCTGGTCGTTCCCTTCGATCCCGAAACGTTGGAGGAAAAGGTTGCCAGGCACACGGCGGCGAATCCGGCGCGGGACGCCGCAAAGCAAACGCTGCACCACAACTAGCGAGGCAGGGCCTCGCACCGAAAGTGAGCTGACGCTCGCGGCATGTTCGTCCGCTTCCGTCGGTCGTTCAAACTGGGCGTATCTTTAAGCCTCAACCAACGGTACAAGCCTACGAGACGGGCAATTGCGGTCGCGGGGAATTCCGGTAACAGCATTCGCGTGGAGATGAAGAGCAAATGGCAGGTCGTCTGGGAGATATTCTGGTTGCCCGGGGCTACATCACGGCCGAGCAATTGGATGCGGCCCTGGTTTCGCAAGCCGGGCAAAAGGGAATGTTGGGTGAACTGCTGGTCGCCCGTGATCTGATCACGACGAACCAGTTGGGCGAGGTGCTGTCTGAGCAATTCGCCGTTCCTTACGAAGAAGTGGTTCCGGAAGCGGTCAACCCGCAGGTTGTGCGACTGATTCCCGAACACGTGTCGCGGCAGCGGATGATGGCGCCGGTCGCCGTGCAGGGAAGCACGATGACGCTGGCTATGGTGGCCCCGGACGACATGGGGGCGATTTCCGAGGCCGAATTGATCACGGGGTACCAGGTCGAGCCGGTGGTGGGGATCCGGCGCGACCTCATGGCGACGCTCGATCGCAGCTTTGACGAGAGCGCGACCGCTCGGCAAACGGTCGTCGACATGAAGCTGCAGGAACTGGAAGAGCAGCGGAAATCAGCGAAGATCGTCGATATCGATCCGTCCACCGAGGACAAAGACGCCCCCGTGGTGCGGTTGGTGCGTTCCGTGTTGATCGGGGCAGTCAGTGCCGGTGCCAGCGACATCCACCTGGAACCGTATGACCCCCAGATGCGCGTCCGCTTTCGGGTCGACGGTCAACTCAAGCAGGTTATGACGATCCCCCGTCACACCGAACCGGCGGTCGTGGGCCGCATCAAAGTGATGGCCGACATGGACACCACGGAGACGCGAAAGCCGCAGGATGGAAACCTGACGATCGAAGAGAACGAGATGCGGGCCAGCTTCCGCGTCAGCATCATCCCGGTCGTGGGGGGCGAGAAAGTGGTGATGCGTGTCATCGACGAAGGGAACAAGATCTTCACCTTCGATTCGCTCGGCATGCCCCCGCGTGACACGGAGATCGTCAAAGGGCTGCTCGACAAGCCCTACGGGATGATCGTGATGACCGGTCCGACCGGGTCGGGAAAAACGACCACCATGTACACGATGCTGACCAACATCGACTCGGCGAAGACCAACGTTTCGACCGTCGAGGATCCGGTCGAATTCAAGCTTTCCGGCATCAATCAGGTGCAAGCCGACAACGACCACGGCATGGGCTTCTGCAATGCCTTGAAGTATCTCATGCGCCAGGATCCCGATGTGATCATGGTCGGCGAGATTCGCGACCATGAGACGGCCGTGGCCGCCGTGCAAGCGGCATTGACGGGCCATCTGCTGATCAGCACGCTGCACACCAATGACGCCATCGGGGCGGTTCCCCGCCTGAACGACCTGGGGCTCGACTACTTCAAGATTGCCGGCGCGCTGTTGGGTGTGATCGCGCAGCGACTGCTTCGCGGAGTTTGCCCGCAGTGCAAGACGCCTGCCAAACCGAACGAGCGGATGCTGGCTTCGCTACTGGAACATAGCGACTTCGAGATTCCGGCGGACGCCACGTTCTATGAGGGCGCCGGCTGCCGCAAGTGCATGGGCGCCGGCTACGTGGGGCGGATTCCGATCTATGAGATCTTTGTTATTTCGCCGGAGATGAAGACCCTGATCGAAGCCGGCCTTCCGCACTCGAAGCTATTCGAGCTGGCGCGCAAGGAGGGAATGATTGACCTGTCGACTGCCGGCATCCAACAGGCCTTGTTGGGCCGGACAACTGTGGAAGAGGTGTATTACAAGTTGTCGAGCTGATTCGCTTGGTGATCCATCCAGCCGTGCACGTGAGATCGACGGCTGACGAAGAATTCGCGATAGAACCCTGCCAGGCTGTGAGACGATTCAGCCAACCACCACGACATGCTGCCAGGAGTTGACGATGGGGAGTTTTTCCGCAAATCCGGCCCTGCCTCAAAGCGGGGGAATCTTGCACAAGCTGCAAAGCATCAAGATCGGTGGAGGGGGCAAGAACGGGGCCAGGATGAAGAAGCGGGATATGGTCTTTATCCTGCGAAACCTGTCCATTCTGGTCGCCAACGGTCTCTCGCTTCCGCGCAGCCTGGAGACGATGGTCAAGGAGAAATCGCTGCGGAAACACCAGGCCATGCTGGAGACGATTAAGCGGCGGGTCGAAAACGGCGATGCCTTCAGCGACGCGCTGGCCCTTTTTCCCGATACGTTCAGTGAGATCATTATCAGCCAGATCCGCGTCGGAGAGAAAGGGGGCACGATCCCCGCGACACTCGAACGGGTCATGCTGCAGTTGGAAAACGCCGACAACATGCGCAGCAAGATCATCAAGAAGCTGGCTTACCCATTCATGTTGATCGTCGCCGGCGCGGGCTCGATCACCTTCATGCTGACCTATGTGATTCCCACCTTTCAGACCATCTACGAAGAGAACGGGGCGAAGCTGCCGGCGGTCACCGAACTGCTGATCGCGTTCGGTGAGTTTGCCACGAGCTACGGGTGGCTTATCGTCCTGGCGATGGTCGCCATGGTGGCGTCGATCGTCTACACCCGCCGAGTTCCCGCCGGCCGGATGTGGATGGACACCTGGCTACTGAAGCTTCCGGTGCTGGGCCAGTGGTTCAAGAACATCGCCGTGCTGCAGTTCATGGAAGTACTCGGCAACCTCATGGAATCAGGGTTTACCGTGGTCGAAGCGCTGGGGGCGAGCGGCAAGTCGGTCGGGAATCGTTGCGTGCGGAAGAGCATCTACGATATGCGCGAAGCGATGATGCGAGGCGAAAAATTCAGTAACGAACTGCAGCGGAATGAGGAGCTGTTTCCGCCGGTGGTCACGCAACTGGTGATCGTCGGCGAGCAGACCGGGACCCTGGCCAAGACCACCGAACACATTCGGGCGCACCTGCGACGCGAAGTCGAAACGTATACCAACGCCATGGTCGGCACCATCGAACCCGTAATGACCATCGGTCTGGCATCGGCAATCGGTCTTATCCTGCTGGCGATCTACCTGCCGATGTTCGACATGATCGGGGCGATGAATCCGGAAGGCTAGGTGACCGCCTGACAGCCGCTGGCGCTTTGGCGAAGCGGGCCGCTCGGCACCCTCGAACGGGCCGTGAGACCGCCGGGAGCCGGCGTTCGCTGGACTTTTGCAAAATCGAGGAGAACGATCATGCTGCGAAATCATCGCCATCGGCCGAGACGCGGGCTGAGCCTGCTGGAGCTCCTGACCGTCGTGCTGCTGCTGGGAATCATCGCCGTCATCGCGGTGCCCCGGTTCATGGGAAGCTCAGACGATGCCAAGGCGGCGAGCTGCCACATCAATACCGGCAATATCGAGATCCAGGCTGCCCTCTGGCAGCGAAACAAAGGGAGCTGGCCGGCCGCGGATCTGAACGACATCTTTGCCGACACCAAGTACTTTCCGGACGGCGCCCCCGTGTGTCCGTTCGACGGTTCAAGTTACTCGTTCGACGCGGCCACGGGAGAAGTCGACGGCCACACGCATTAGACCGGATTGTTCATCAGCCGAGACGCGTCAGCGTCCGGTTTTGCAGCGTTCGAATGAACCGGGGCTAACGCCCAACGGCTGATGAATGATCCCGGGCGAACGAAGGCAAACGCGAGGGTACTTGGTGGAAGAGGGGTTGGAGACCTTCGGTCAGCCGTTTCGGCGGGGTCGGAGACCCGCGCCGAGCAACCTTGCGGAGGCCCGCGCCGAGCAACCTTGCGGAGACCCGTGGCGAGCAACCTTGTGGAGACCCGCAGCGAGCAACTTTGTGGAGACCCGCAGCGAGCAACCTTGTGGAGACCCGCGGCGAGGCATTTGGTGGAGAACTTGAGGGCAATCGATCGAATTTCAAAACTTTCTCTCGTCCATGGATTTTGTGACCTATGTTTAATTACGAGAGGGCGAGAGGGCAGGACTGATCGCCCACCCGGCCCAAACCGTAGTGGCAACAACCCTGTTCAATTGTTGAGTTTCTGAAAGGACATACGAATGAAAGTTCGCAAGACACGCAAGAATCGTGGCTTCTCGTTACTCGAGCTGCTCGCCGTCGTCACCATCCTCGGCATCATCGCCGCCGTCGTCATTCCACGGATTTCGGTCTCCGCCAATTCCGCGAAGGTCGCGGCGAACGCTCAGAACATCGCCGAAATCAACTCGGCCGTCGAGCGTTGGTACTTCAACAAGGGAACCTATCCGGCCTCCGACCTGTCGGACATTGCTGCCGACAAGTCGTACCTGCCCGACGGTATTCCGGCCAACCCGCTGTCGACGCACACCACGTACGAGTTGGATGCCGACAACCGGGCTGTTGCCAAGTAGCAACCACGGGAAATCTTGATGCAATTTGCCATGGCAATCGCAACACCACAACGGCGGGGATTGACTCTTCTGGAGCTCCTCGCCGTTGTGACGATTGTCGGTATCATCGCTGCCGTGGTGACGGCACGGGTCGGCCGATCGATCTTCGCCGAGTTCGGCGCGGGCGCGGTCGCTCGCGAGATCTCGCTCGATCTCCTGGCGTGTCAGCGGGCCGCCATTGCGACGGGTGACGATCACTTCTTGCGTTTTGAAGTGACCGGCGGTGAGGTCGACAGCTACCGCATGATGCGAGACACCGGTTCGGCGGACGTGGCGGTTAACGAGGTCAAGGCCGTTCCCAACGAAGTGACGGTGACGATCACGGCGCCATCCAACGACATGACGTTTCGCTTCGAGGGGCAGGCAAACGCTGCCTATGTGATCGACACCGTCGGCGAAAGTCGATCGTATCGGGTGAGCGTGGTCCCTGTGACCGGCGCCATCCGGGTGGTCGAGACGACACCCTGAACCAGGCGAAACAGGGCGACGCCACGTTGCCTGCCGTCCGCACCTCTGCCTGCCGTCGACTTTTCTATGTGCCGTTGCTTTGCGGCCGGACGGTGCCAAATGGTTGAGGCCCAGGTTGGTGGCTTCAGCGCCGTTTGGCCCTTGCAGCGCCGACGAGAATCTGTGAGCTAGACTTGCAGTGGGCGCAACCGGTGCGTCCTTCATCCGTTGATCTTCCAGGTTGGGTTCGGTCCGTCATGACTCGCTCTCACAAACATCGCCCCGGGCAAACGCTGCTCGAATTGATCGCGGCAACGACCATTCTCACCCTGGCGTTGGTGCCGGCGCTGCGGATGATGCGGGACGCGATCCGGGTGGGACGTGACACGGAGACGGCCAACTTGATGGCCACGTTTTGTGCCAGCCGGCTGGAGCAGCAGTTGATGCGCACCGCCGGTGCCTGGAGCCCAGGGACGGTCACGGGGGATTTCAGTGCGGAGGGCTATGCCGCGATTCGCTATCGCGTCGTGATGAGCGACGCGGCGGCGGACGGCGGGATCGCGAATCAACTGATGTCGCTGGTGGCCACGGTCTGGCATGACGAGAACGGCAACGGCAATCTGGATGTGGGCGAACCTCGTGTCGTCCTGGCAAGCAAACAGGCACGCAATGTTTCGTATCAACATGAAGCCAACGGCACGTAGACGGCCCCGGCGGGGAATGAGTCTACTGGAACTGGTGATCGCCACATCGATGCTGGCCCTGGTGATGGGTGCGGTCTCAATGATCCTTCGCACCTCGCGGCAGGCCTGGGAAGCGCATGAGGGTGACTACACTCGGGTGGAAGCGGCACATGCGACGCTCCGGCACCTGGTCCGCGAGGTGCGGCAGGCGGACGGCGTAACGGCGATCAGCGCCGCCACCGACAACTCGGGCCAACTCGGCCTCTTGATGCCGTCCGGCGTGACGCGGCTCTGGGACCATGATGACGCGACGAACACCGTGAATTACTCGGCCACCTCCGGCAACGGCTTGCTGGCCGAAGAGGTCACCGGCTTGCGATTCACGGGCTACAAACCTGACGGAGTGACCGTCACGGCGTCTCCCAGTGAAGTAAAGTTCCTCAAGATCGATGTCAGCGTGGCCCTGCCGCGTGAGGTTGACGGCACACGCGTGGTCAGCTCCTACGTGTGGGTTCGTTCCTGGTGAGCGTAACGTTGCGGGCAGTCCATCATGAAGACGATCGCGATTGGCGACTACCGACGAGCGAGTTCAATGAACAATCGACCACACCAGGCGAAACGTCGTTCCCGCCGCAGAGGCGCGGCGATCCTGATCGCCTTGTTGGTCATGATGGCGACCAGCATGGTCCTCATCTCGGTACTCGATACCCAGACGATGCAGTACAAGGCGCTCAACAACACACTCGACTATGACCGGGCTCGCTACATGGCCGAGGCCGGCCTGGCACACTCGCTATCCATCCTGGAGCTGGATATCACCTTTCGAGGGACGATTACGCAGGCGGACTTTCCCGCCGGCAGTGGCAACGGCTACGAGACGGTCGTGCAGGACGGCGCCGGCAGCGACATCGTGATCACGGCGACCGGAACGGCCGGAAAATTTTCGCGGCGAGCGGAAGTGAACATCAAGCAAGGTGGATGAGAGCACGGAACAAGAGATGATCCGAAAAAGCAACAAACCGAACAAGGCTGCCGAAGGTCAGGTCGCCATTGAGATTTCTCGCGATGACGTGGCCCTGGTCGTGGTTGGACGTCGACCGGACGGTCGTCAGAACGTCCGCGGCCGGCGATTGAACTGGCGCCGCGAAGCACAGGACCTCGACGAAGCGGGCGGCGCCGCAGAACTGGCCGCTGCAATCCAGACGCTGGTCGCCGAAGAAAGACTGGCCGGAATGTCGACGCACGTAGCCCTCAACAGCAACTACTGCGTGACCCGCGTCGCTGCCGGCGAGCGGAACAAGGTGGTGGATGAGCTGCGGGTCCTGCACGGCCGCAGCAATCAGTATCTCATGCTCGGGCCGGGTGAGAAGGCGATCGCGCGCAGCCTGCACCCGATCGACGCCAAGCAGAGTCAGGGCTGGTTGACGGTCACCAACCGCGACACGCTCGAGATCGTCGTCGACACGCTGGAGCAGGCCGGCCTGGAGGTCGATCTCATCGAACATGCCATGGTTTCGATGTGCCGGGCGACCGCCCAGATGCCGACCGCCACCGCGGCTCCCGCCATGATCGTCGAGCTCAGTGATCGGGGGGTCGATATTGGGGTTACGCACGGGGGCCGATTACTGTTTGACTATCGGCCCGGGGGCCTCAACTCCAAGGCGCAAGTCGCCCCGATCATTCAGCGTCATCTCGAGCGGATTCAACGCTATTGCCATCGTCATTTTCCCTTCGCCGAAGGACGGATCGAACAGGTTTACATCTGCGGTTCCGCGGACGACTTCGCCGAAGTGCAATCGCAGTTGGCTGAGATGTCCGACTTGCAGCCGGTCCGGTTGGCGCCGCGCGCGTTTCTGGAGAATGACGAATTCGCCGGGACGACGGGGGAAGACAGCAACTTTGTCGCTGCCTTGGGTGCGGCCCTGTTGCCACACACCGAATTGGAAGCCTCCGCCGACACGCGGGGAGTCGCCAACCTGGTCGATTTCGTGCGGAGTGTTCGCCGCGAACCGGTCATTCCCGGGCTGGCCAGGCTGGCGTGGCCCGTCGCCGCCACGATCCTGCTGGCGCTGCTCTTCTATGCCGGAAGTTTTCTGGAAAACCGTTTTGCCGCCGGGTTGGAACGCCGGCAAGAAGAACTGGACGACCAGATGGCCCGTGTCTCGGAGATGCGTCGCCTGACCCATGACGCGGTGACGCGGATCTCGCACCTCAAGACGATTGAGGAGGAAGCGCTGAACCCGGGCTGGCACAAGCTGATTTCCCAGATCGGCCGCTCGATCCCTGAACCGGTGTGGCTGGAAGGGATTCGTGTCGAGCAAGACGGAGCGATGTCGATTACCGGCCCCAGCCGGACGCAGAATGCGATCTTCGACTTCGTTCGTTACCTGCAGAAAATCCCGGTGCTGGATGACGTGAACCTGGAAAGCCAGCTACCGGTCAACGTCGACGGCCCGGCCATTCGATTTGACATCAAGTGTAGATATATCGATCGTAACGATCTTATCGGAAAGACAGCCAGCAATGATTGAACCGCTCATCCAGCAATTCCTGTCCCACCCGTACCGCAGACAGGCCGTCATAATCGTCACCTTGCTGACCGGGCTCGTGGTCGTTTGGCCGGCGGTCGATGCTTATACCATGGCGCGGACACGCCGCCTGGCGGCCAGTACCAGGTTGGAGCAGACCAACCAGGACATCGGGAAGCTGCCGCGTCATGTCGAGTTGTTTAAGAAGAAGCAAGCGGAACTCGAGAAGCATAATCGCAGAGCCGTTTCGGAAGACGCTGCGCAGCGGATTCGCAACGAACTGGTGCAGTTGGTAAGGAAGACCGGCTGCACGATGCGGAGGATTCGCCTGGGCGATGCGTCGCGTCGAGATTGGATGGAGAACGATAGTCCGGTCAAGGGAGTCGACCTGGTGGACCCCGGCCGTGAAACGCCGTTTCAACTGATTTCCCGCCAACTATCGCTTTCAATTACCGGTGAGATTCCCCAGTTGCACGCGTTTTTGGCGGAAATGCACAAAATCGACAACACAATGCACACGCGCTCGATTTCACTGGAACGGGCCGGGCGGAGCCAAGGTGCCGCAACGCTCGACCTGGACATGGTGCTCTTCGACTTCGAGAAGAAAGCCAAGTCGTAACGACGCGGGTGCGGGATGATCGGGGCCAACGGATTGAACTGACGTGTCACTGGAGGACACATGAACGCTTGTCGCCAAACGCGACGTGGAACACGATGCGCCGCGCCTGCACGCGCCCCGTTCCTGTCCAAGATGTTCCGCGTCGCCCTGGCGATCGCGATCCTGACACCGGTTTCCTGGCCCACCGCCTCCGCGTGGGAGCCGACACCGGGTGCCAGCGCCCAGCTCAATGCGAAGCTGGACGAACCCGGTTCCATGATGCTGCGGGATGCGACCCTGGCCGATTGGGTCTTCGCCATCAAGCAGGAGTGGGGGATCAACATCGTCACCGGTGTCGACCTCCAGAACGAAGCGGTCGACGCGGGATTCGAAGAGACTCCGCTGCGGGAAATCCTGGCCGAGATCCTCTTTGTGCGCGGCTTCGGCTACCAGGCGGTCGGCAACAGCTTGCGGATCGTCAAACTGGAAGACCTGGGTGCGCTGCGGCCCGGCTTCGAAACGGCCATCTTACCCCTCGAGCGGCTCCAGGCGATTGAGGTCGAGCCCAGCATCAAGCTCTTGATGTCGCCGGGGGCGAGCGTCCAGTCAATCCCGTCCTCGCGAAGTCTGATCGTGGTCGACACGCCGGCACAGATCGAGAAGATCAAGGCCCACTTGCAAATCCTCGAAGAGAATGCTCGTAAGCATGGCGAGCGGAGGGCGCCCGGCGGGCCCGCTGGTGCCGGTGTCGGCCCGGACGGCGGACCCGAGATCGCCAGCCCGGTACCCGTGCAGCGGACCGAAGTCTTGCAGGTCCAGTTTCTCAACGCCGTCAACATCGTCCCGACGATCCAGGCCGTGATGCCCTCGGGCCGAGTGGCCGCCATGGAAGAAGAAAACCAGCTTGTTGTCTCGGGGCCGGAAAATGAGGTCGCCGCGGTGGGAGACCTGCTCAAACAGATCGATGTCCCGCGGCAGCAGGTCCGCATCACCGCCCTTCTGTACGACGTCGACCTGGAGGTGCTCGAGGAATTCGGCTTTAACTGGGACAACCAGCTCAAGGGCCGGTTGAATGCAGCCGGGGATCCGCAATCGCTGTTCGCCCTGTCATCGCAGAACTTCGCCACCACCGCACCTGCGGATGCGGCGGCGGCTGCAACCGATGTGGCGACGTCCGCCGCCACCGGGTCGCTGGGCGGCCTCGCCACGATCGCCACCGTCAGTCGCCATTTCGACATGAAGTCGGTCCTGCGGGCCCTGGACACGACCGACGGATCCCGGTTGCTGGCGCGGCCCAACGTGATTGCCTACGACCGCGTGGAAGCCAAGTTCCAAAGCGTCAGCGAGATTCCCGTCCAGCAGCTGACCCAGACCGAAGCGGGCGGCAACATCGGTACGACCAGCTTCCGCGAAGCGGGAATCACCTTGACGGTCACGCCGGAGATCATGGACGACGGGACGGTCAAGATGAGCGTGACGCCGGAATTCAGCGTGCTGGCCGGGTTTCAGGGAGGCCAGCCGATTATCGATCGACGTTCGGCAACGACCACGATTCGCCTGTTGGACGGACAGACGACCGTGATCGGCGGCCTGGTCCGGAGGAACGAACTGGAGGTGCAGAGCGGCTTGCCGCACCTGGCCCGCATGAAGTACCTCGGCTTCCTGTTCCGGGATCACCAGACGACCGTGACCGAGAGTGAGCTGCTGGTGTTCATCAAGGCAGAGATCATTTCCACCGGCCAGCCGGAAAAGGAACGTGACGAAGCGGCCCGGATGGTTGGCGACGATCTGCTCAATAACATTCCCTACGCATCCCATTCACCGATCACTTCGTACTGCGGCGACCCGTACTGCCCCTACCACCACCCGCGCCCCTGGGGTTCTGCCTTGCCGCCTTCGGCCTGCACCGGGTGCGAAAGTGGCAAGCACGGCGTGCCGCTCGACGAAAAATACTACGGCGAAGGAGCCTCCGGCCGCGACGTCGTCCCCAATCCTCAGGCCCCCGACCCGCGACCGCCGGTTCTCCCGCCTCCCGTTCCGCCGAGCGAGAGTGTGCTGCCGCCGGCGCCCAACGAGGCGACGACCGACAACCCGCCACCCGTGGTGATTGAAGAGGCGCGTCGCCGAGCCGCTCGGGAATCGCGCACCGCCATGCGACGCCTGCCTGCCGTGAGCCGCCCGCCGGCTCAGCCGGATGTCGTGCGGGCAACGCCGCAACTGCCAAGTCAACAAGCGCGGCCGGTAACGCCGCCCCGATCGGACGTGCGTACGGCGGGGCGTCCCGGCACGACCGCGGCATCGTCCGCGCCGCCCGCTCAACCAACGCAACCACCCGCACGCCAAGCCGACCAGCGGCCCTGGTGGAAACGCGTCTTCAACTAGGAAACGCGAACACAACCCTTCGGCCCGGCACTCCAACCAATCGCTCAGCGTGAGTCTCTGGGGGGGTGCTCGGCGCAAGTCTTCGTGTGTTTGCTCGGCGCGGGTCTCCGTGTGTTTGCTCGGCGCGGGTCTCTGAACAATTGCTCAGCGCCGGTCTCTGCGTAATTGCTCAGCGCCGGTCTCTGCGTAATTGCTCAGCGCCGGTCTCTGCGTAATTGCTCGGCGCGGGTCTCCGTGTGTTTGCTCGGCGCGGGTCTCCGACCCCGCCGAAACGGCCGACCGAAGGTCTCCAACTCCCGCCCTATTCGCACCTCACACAAACGGGTCATTAACCGTGCCCGGAAGGTTGCCATCAACGCCAGACGGTGCGGCCCGGAACCAAGGTCTCACGGCCGTGGCGACCAGTTTGTTCGGCGATCAACGGAACCGTGGCCGAGTCGCCCACGGCGGATGAGCGTTCCGGGAACGGCTCCATGGGAGCGTTTTCCGGCTCCCCCAGCGGGACGCTGGGGCGGCACAAGCGGCGAACCTCACAGCCGGCGCATGTGGAAACCGCCATCGACATTGATCCGCTCACCGGTGGAAAAGGGGAACGCATCGGACACGACCGCCTCGACCGCTCGCGCCACGTCGTCCGGTTGCCCCCACCGGCGAATCGGTGTCAGGCCGTCAGCAATCAGGGTGTCGTATTTGGCGACGACCGGGGCGGTCATGTCGCTTTGAATCACGCCGGGGCAAATCTCGAAGACCCGGATATTCTCTTCCGCCAACCGGCAAGCCAGTTGCCAGGTTACCATCTGCAGTCCTGCCTTGGCCGTGCAATAGTCCACGCGATTGGCAGAGACGGCGTACGCGGAGATCGACGATACGTTGACGATAACGCCCCCGGGTGTCGCTGCCGCGTCCGCGCCGGCCTGCTCGATCATCTTGCGGGCTGCCAACTGGGTGAGGAAGAAGGGGCCCTTCAAGTTGGTGTCGAAGACTTCGTCCCAGCTTGCTTCCGTCGCCTCCAGGAGGTCGCGTCGACCTGGCGAGGTGATCCCCGCATTGTTGACCAGGACATCCAGCCGGCCAAGCTGTTCACAGGTTTCGGCAACCAGCCGAGCACGATCCTCGGCCACCGCCACACTGCCCTGAACTGCAACCGCTCGGCCGCCGGCCGCGGCAATCTGCCGGACCACGTCGTTTGCAGCATCGGGACTGCGAAAATAGTTCACGGCGACGGCGTGGCCGCCCCGGCCGAGCCGTTCGGCGATCGCCCGCCCGATTCCACGCGAGCCGCCGGTTACCAACGCGACCGGGCACCGACTGGTTGTTTCTGATTCCGACAAGACGCGTTGTGCTCCGTGCGAAGAGAATGAAAGAGATTATGGGCCGGAAGATTGTTGCGCAATGGCGCCGTGAATTCGCCGTACTTTTGCATGGAGGGCCTTGCGCCGGCAAGCTTCCGTTCGCCGGCCCGGAGACCGTTGCCGGCGCCATGGCATGTGCAGTGACAATAGAGACGATTCGGTCGCCCGTCGCAACTGACTCAGTGGCTGCCGACCGTCGGTTGGTGCCAAGTCGTCGGCCAACAGCGCCGCACGATGGTTCAGCGGGTGCATCGAAGGTTCAGCGGGTGCATCGAACGTGGTCAAGAAAGTGAGGCGGGCGGAGTCCAGCGATGAACTCCGCCCGCTCGGTGTTCCCTGGCGCCGGAGTGGCGAAGATGCCACTCCGAACGCCAGTCACAAGTCCCATCACAACCGCCTGCTGAAGCGGTTGACCCAGTAACCGCTGCCCTCAGCAGGCAAGTTTCTCCAACCCAGGGGGAAGGTGCGCCGGATTCCCGCAAATCGCGACACGATATGATGGGACTGCCAATGTTCGTTGGATCAGGCGGCCAACAACGTGGTTCGCCGTGCCTGTCGTTGAATAATGTCCTCCAAAGCCGAAAGGTCACCGCCGGCCAGGTTTCGAAGTAAAGCCGCTTCGTTCTCGACGCCCAAGACGATGGGTGCCGGTTGTTTGACGAACGTTTCTGCCAGGCAGCGGGCGAGGTAACAAAACGCGTGATTTGTATCTGCGACCTGAATGCAGAACTTCCCCGCCCACGGCTCGATGCATGGACCGGCCACAACACAGCCGAGAGCCCCGTTGGCGAACGCCTGCTGAGTGAAGGTGGCTCCACGATATCCGCGTCCGTCGAGGGCCCAATAGACGTCGCCCGTCGTCACCAGGTTGCAGTCGATGACAATGCGGCCGACCGGTTCAAAGCCGCCTCCTAAAGGCGGCATCGATGCCAGTCGGAGACAACCATCGACGATTTCGGCAAGTTGTGCAATACAGATTTTTAGCATGTCATCCCTAAATCTCAGCCTTCATCTATTCTTAGCCGAAGGCTCCCGAAAGAATCTGGGGACCTGGGTTGTCGCCATACTCATGAAGCCAGGTACGGGCGAATTCGATGTCATCGGTGCCTTGGGTTTCTTCCCCGAGCCAACCGGTCCGGCTGCCGCCGGCAATGAGCAACGCGTCACCGGGACGGGCCTTCTCGAGTGCCCATTGGATGGCATTGACCCGGCTGGGGACGGCGTGTGCTTTGGCGGGGCGCTGGTATCCGTCCAGAATGTCATGGGCGACCCGCAGCGAAGGCTCGCGTCGCATCGTGCTGTTGGTGATGATGCCGATGTCGGCCGCTTTTTCCGCCACGCGACCAAGCAACGGGCGTTCGGCTTCGGGCCGTTCGTCGCTGGCACTGTAGACGCAGAGGACGCGTCCCCGGGTGACTTGCCGCATGGCGTGCAAGCAGGCGGCGAGTCGGTCGGGCGTATCGGCGCAGTCAACGTAGACGCTGAAGTCCTGGCCGCATTCAATCCGGTCAAGGCGGGCCGGGACACGGTGTACCGCTTCCAGACCGCGAACGATGGTGGTCAGCTCGATGCCCATCACCAGGCCAACGGCGGCGGCGGCAAGGCAGTTGGAGACGTGAGCGTCACCAATCATGTGCGTTCGTACGGGAATCGATTCGTTGCCGGCCTGCAACAGAAACGTCTGCTCGCTGGCATGGCGTTCCAGCACATGCGCGGTGACTTCCGCCGGCTGACGCTGTCCGACCGTAATCACGGGACAATTCAGCTTGGGCAGCACCTGTTGGCTGCCCGGATCGTCGGCGTTGACGACGGCAAACCCGGTGTCTTTCAATTGTGCGAACAGCCGCTCTTTGGCTCGGCGATAGTTGCCAGGCGAGCCATGGGTGTCGAGATGGTCGCGGCGGAGGTTCGTGAGAATGGCGGCATCGAAAGGAATCCCCGCCGCCCGATGTTCGGCCAGGCCTTGGCTGGAGAGTTCGACAACAGCGTGGGAACAGCCATTGCTCTGCATGCGCCGTAGCAGCGAGGCCAATTCGGGGGCGACCGGCGTCGTGCGATTTGCCGGCAGGTTGTCGATGGAGTCGCTGTAACCGATCGTGCTCGTCACACCAACCTGCGCCTGGGCTGCCTCCAGGACAGACGCCATCAGCATGCTGGTCGTTGTCTTCCCATTGGTGCCGGTGATTCCGATCATCCGCATGGCGTCGGCCGGCCGACCGGCAAGCCGTTGGCAAAGCTGGCCGTAAGCGATCCGCGTATCATCCACAACGTACATCGGAACGTTGACGGGAAGGTAGCGTTCGGCCAGCACGGCGACCGCGCCGCGGCGAATCGCTTCGCAGGCATCCTCGTGGCCATCGCCCGCTTCGTCGACGAGCGCCACGAAGACATCTCCCTCGCGGCATTGTCGAGCGTCGCTGCAGCAGGCTCCCACATGAACCGACTCGGCGCCAAACGTCTGCGCGGTTGGAAAGAGCTCGTTGAGATTGACGCCAAACTGGCGTTCTCGGGATCTTGACATTCCCTCGGCCTCCATGCCTACGGAATCAAGCGAAGCGGAAATTTCTTGGACGTCGACCGGCGTTGGGCATCCTGGCCTCCCGCCAATCGCTAACGGCTTCGATCAAACCGCGGCCGAAGCAACGACCGGGCTCGACTTGAGTCGTTCTTGGTAGCGCGGGGGATTTTGTCCATTTTTCTGACGATGTCAACCTGTGTTTTGCGGACGGAAATCAACCGTCCATTGACGGTGGGTCCGCAGCGGACGGCGTGATAGCATGCTTAAGCGGGCTGTATTGAAGACGTTGAGTCGGCATCGTCAGCCAGGTGCTAGCACGTCGCGTTGCCGGGATGCAGGCCAGTTTTTTTTGTTTTTCTGGTCTCGATCGCTGGCAGCCCGTACATCATGGGGCGGTTCAACGCCGGACGACCGTTCCTGACGGGGGCAGACGTTTGCCGCGGCAGGTGGCCGATTCGCTGCAGCGCACGCGGGCGGGGGCCGCGGATGACGTCACGTCGCCTCCGCCGGATGCAACTGGGCTTCCTCGGCCTCGTGCATGACCTCCTGGACTTCACGTCGGCAGGCCCAATAGAATCCGACTCCGATTGTTGCGATGGCGATCGTGACCAGCCGGAACGCCATGGCAACCAGGATGCCGATTGCATCGCCGGGGCCTTGGGCGGGCACGTAGTTGTACAGTTCGCCCATCGCATACTCGAACGTGCCCAGCCCGGCAGGTGTGAACGGCAGGGCTCCCGCCACCATGCTTAGGGGAACAATGATCAGATGGTCCGCCAGGGAGGGCGTTGTCTCGAAGAGGGCGATTGCGATCAGGTAGAGTGCCAGGGCAAACATGCTGTGAATGACCATGCTCATCGCCAGAATCGCGCCCATGACCAGCCGCTTGTTGCTGTAGATGCGGACCGACGTGAGCAATTGTTCGATCAGTCCGCCGATCCGTGGTAGCCCGGCCAGCCAATCGGACAGGCTTCCGCGCGTGAACCCGGGAATCAACACCATCACGATCCCCAGGCCGCCGATTGCGGTGGCGACGTAGGTCATCGTGCAAATTGTCGCCAGGGCCGGAGTCGGGTTGGCGATGTCGCTGAAGTAGATGGCGGCAGACGTCACCAGAAGCAATGCGTAGAGTCCGATCATCCGGTCGACCACGACCGTCGCAACCGCCTCAGCGCGCCTGCCGGGTTGCTCATGGGCGATGAAGAAAGCTTTGAACAGGTCGCCGCCGACGGCGCCGACGGAGATAAAGTTGAGCAGATAGGCCAGGAAGCCAAGCCGAAATGCGTCGCGGACGCGAAAAGGGAGGTCGATCGTGCGGACCAGCAGGTACCATCGCAAGAAGGTGATGCAAATGGCCGTGAAGGAGATCCCAAAGGCTGCCCCCAGCAGACCCCAGTTCTTCGGACGTCCGCGCAGCGCCGCCAGTTGGTCCGGCTCGACGCTGGCCAGCAGCCAGATAATGATCCCCAGAGGAATGGAGAACTTGAGGAAGGCGAGTAAATAGCGTTTCACGAGGCGGATCTCAAAGCGCGCTTGAGGAGTGGGCAGCGGACGTTCCGATTGGCGATTTCCCCACGTCGACCTCATACCCGGTGTCGACTTGGCAAGTCTAGGTCGTGGCCGGCGCGAAACGTAGGGCCGGCGCAGTGAGAATTCGCGAGCCAACTGCTCGCGGTTTGCGCCGGTCTTCCCGCCAGGGCCCCGGATTCCAGGGTAAAAATCGGTGCCACCGGCGACCAGCCCGGCACTTGACGATTTTCCGGAGCAGTGTTAGTTTTAACGATTGGTCGGGTCGTTCCGTGCTCGACAGGTAAAGGTAACGCGTGACGTTGCCCGATGCCGACAACGAAGGAAGTGGAAACGAAGAAGTAGAAGTGTAGAGTGGCCGCGAGGTGTTGAATTCGTGTTCAGGAGGTCTTGAGCCGAATGACGCGTGGCCGACAAGAGGAAGAGGAGGTGCTCGTAGCGGCAGTCCCGCCAAGAAGCGTTGACTGACGACAACAGCACCCCGCCGCTCGTCTTGCGAAGAGTCGAGTGAGCAAGTTTGGGGGATTAGCTCAGTTGGGAGAGCGTCTGGCTGGCAGCCAGAAGGTCATCGGTTCAAGTCCGTTATCCTCCACTATCGGGGACAAAAGGCCCTTCGGCGAGAACGTCGAAGGGCTTTCTTATTGTAGGGACGAGAGTTACGTCATCGAGTTGGCAGTTCAACCAGACGATTTTAAGGATCTGGCGTTTCTCGGCGTACTCTGCGGTAAGCCATTTCTCTGTAAGGGTTTGAGAAAGTTCAAACACCCTTGATGCCAACTCGGCGTTTTCATCACGAGTTCTGGTTAATGCTTCCAGTTGCAAAACGATCGAAGCATGGCGGTCTCGAAGTTCGGTGTTCTTTGACGCGAATGTGTCATCATCGATCTGACCATCGATTCGCAGATTGAGCGGACGGTCCTGCTGATCAGCCAACAACGTTGATTGACGCTGTAGCTCAGAACGCATCGCCTTCGTTTCTGCCTGCGAGTCTTTCGTCTTTGACGCCAGCACGGCTCGGAACCAATCGCGTACGCTGTCGTCATCAATGCGATTCTTGTCGAAGAACGCGAGAACTTGAGCATCGAAGTCAGCTTCCTTGATTCGGGTCCGGAGATGGCCCGGTTTGTTGTACTTGGTACAGCGGTAATCGATGGATTCGCGTGGACCGCTTTTGGTTTGCTTCGTCTTGATCTCGCCGGTGATTTTGTGACCGCAGAATCCGCAGTCAATCAGGTCGCCTGCGAAAACGCGCGAGTGCGTCACCTGCTGGCGGTTGCCGAGCAAGACCTGATCGCGATCCCAAGTGGCTCGGTCGATCAGAATGTCGTGCTTGCCCGGATACCAGTTGGCCTTGTACTAAATCTCCCCGATGTACGTTCTGTCATTGAGCATGTTATGCACCGACGTGCGTTTCCATTTCGGCTTGTCGGGTCGGTAGATGACTCCCTCGTCGTGGAATCGCTTGACGATGCCTTCAAGGGTGCAGTCTCGGTAGGCGTAGAGTTGGAACATGTCGAACCCGGACGCTTACACGAGATCCGCACGGGGTACCAGCCACACGGCATTGGGCAAGAAATCTAATAATCTGGGATTGGTAGTGAAAGATTGGCGAACGGGCTGAGTCAACCTTGTAGAGGACGGTCTTTCTTCCTGGAGGTGCGATCTTGCCCAGCAGCCCATCCGAAACGCGAGCCAGTTTGATCCTGCGGTTGCAGGATGCGGCCGATGTCGCGGCCTGGGATGAGTTTGTTGAGCTCTACGGGCCAGCCGTCTACCGCTCGGCCCGGCGGCTCGGCCTGCAAAGCGCGGATGCAGATGATTGTGTCCAGGAAGTTCTGGTAGCGGTGGCCAATTCGGTCACCCAGTGGCTGCAACGGGATAATCGGGGCGCGTTTCGCGCCTGGTTGTTCCGGATCGCACGTAACACGGCGATTGACTTTCTAACGCGTCGAAAGCATCGTCCCGTCGCGCCTGCGGGCGAGGCCGGTCCCGAGAAACTCGACGAGCTTGCCGCGGCCCCTGAGGTATCGAGTTGCTTTGATCTGGAATATCGCCGGGAGATCTTTCTGCGAGCTTCTGAGATCGTCCGACAGCATGTTGCCGACAGTTCCTGGCAAGCCTTCTATCGCACGTCGGTCTTGCACGGCAACGTGCGAGACGTCGCCGCGGAACTCGGGATGAGCGTCGGCAGTGTCTATATCGCTCGCAGCCGCGTGATGAAACGGCTGCAGCAGATCGTAAAAACATTCGAGGACTCTGCTCATGATTAAGTGTGCCGAATTGGACCTTGCCTTGTTACTTGATGAGGACGAATCTTGTTTTCAATCCGGTGGCGACCGTGAAGCGCTCGCGTTGCACGTCGAAGCGTGTGCGGCTTGCCAGCAACGCCTGGCTCAACTGGCGGCTGATGAGTTCCAGTGGCAAGAGGCCTGTACCTGCCTCGCGCCCGAGGATGGCGCGGCAGGAGAATGGGCCGAGTCGCACGGTGCCCGCGCGCCTTGGAAGCGTCCGACCGTGTGGACGCAATCAATGGCCACGTCGCTGCTCTCACCGCCCGTCCATCCAGAAATGCTCGGCCGCCTGGGCCGCTACGATATCGAGTGCCTGATCGGAAGCGGCGGTATGGGGGTCGTTTTCAAGGCCCATGATACCGAGTTGAATCGTCCAGTCGCGATCAAAATGCTGGCGCCGCATCTTGCCGAGAATGGGCCGGCACGCCAACGCTTTGCGCGCGAGGGTCGGGCCGCGGCGGCCGTCGTCGATGACCATGTTGTGCCCATTCACAACGTCGACGCGTCGGGTGACCGGGGTCCTTTTCTCGTGATGCAATACGTGGCAGGCGGCTCACTGCAGCAGCGGTTGGACCGCGACGGCGCGCTCAGTACCGAAGAGACGCTGCGAATCGGCATGCAGACCGCCAAGGGCCTGGCCGCGGCACACGCTCAGGGATTGATTCATCGCGACGTGAAACCCTCGAACATTCTCTTGGACGAGGGCGTCGAACGCGCGCTGTTGACCGATTTCGGCCTGGCACGAACGGAAGACGATGCCTGTTTGACTCGGAGCGGTTTTCATCCCGGGACGCCCCACTACATGTCGCCGGAGCAGGTGCGCGGAGAAGAGATCGATCACCGCAGCGATCTATTCAGCCTGGGGTGTGTCCTTTACGCCCTCTGCACCGGGCGGCCGCCGTTCCGAGCGGAGACGAGCTATGCCGTGATGCGGCGAATCACTGACGATACACCTCGGCCAATTCGTGAAATTAACCCCGCCATTCCTGAATGGATGGAGCAGATCGTCTTCGCGCTGCTTGCCAAGTCGCCAGGGGCCCGTTTGGGTTCGGCCGCCGACGTGGCACAGCTCTTGGAATCCTGCCTCTCACACGTGCAGCAACCGACCACGAGGCGGCTGCCGGAGTCGGTGTCGACACTTCCCCTACCTCTTCCCGCGGGCGGCAAACAGAAACGCACGTGGCGCAGGCTGCTCACTAGCGCCGTCGTCGGGCTCGTCCTGAGCTTGGCCGCCACCATGGTTGTCTTGGAACTGAATAAGGGCACGCTGACGATCGAGACGTCGGAACCAGATGTCCCGATTCGAATTCTGAAAGACGGGGCAGAGTACACGTCGCTGCATGTCACGGCCGGCGCCAAGTCGATCCGCATCGCGGCCGGTCAATACCTCGTGGAGATCGACGGCGACGCACATGAACTGACCGTCGACGCATCCTCGGTGACCATCACCCGCGGTGATGAGCAGATTGTCAGGGTCACACACCAACCGCGGCCGACCGACGCGCCGGACGCCTTGGCGGAGCGAAGCGAGACCGGTCCAACAGGGACGGACACTCCACCCGGTTCGGCGGCTTCCCGCGAGCAGCACTCAATTATCCTGCCGGACCAGACCTTGGTCGAATCGGCAGGTTCAGCCGACGCGCTGGTCGCGGCGACAATCCAGCTTGTGACGTCCGCGACGATCGAAGGGCAAGACGCAGAGACCAGGATTCCACAGCCCAACACGACGCTGATACTGAGCCCGCCGCAAAACCTCAGGTGGTCGCTTGGAGGTCGGGAGCAATCAATCAAGGCACGGCAGATCATTGTCGGCAACGACCGCACGTGGGGGCCGCACCAGATTCTGGTTCGTGTCGACGGGCACTACCGAAAGTTCGCCAAGTACTCGCCGCAGGCCTGGATCGGCTTTCGCTGTGCGTTGGCTCGACTCCAGTATCGCAGGTCGGAAAAGGGAGCGTCGCCGGAATCGCGGAGGAAGACTCGATTCTCATTCGCGAACATCGAGGCCTCGGCGCTGGTCGAAATCCTCACCCAGTTGTTTTCGTCGCAGCCGGCGGTGGACATCTCTCTGGATCGGGATGCCAACGAGCTTCAAGTCAGCTACCCGGAATCGCTCCACGTGGTCGTTCGTCAATCGCTCACCGCGATCGACGGCGGCCAGGAGCTAACGCCACCGCTGCCGGACGCCGAGATGCAGATTGCTGGTGAAACGCAACAGCAGAGTAATCAGGGGCCGGCAGATTTCAGTCAACGACTCGATGGGACCTGGCATCTGCTTTCAACTCAACTTAATGCGAATAGTGAGCCGTTTGACAGCGGAGAGATGGTCGCCACCATTCGCGATCAGACACTGCAGATTCGGTCGCTGAAAGAGAAGTCGCGGTCGGTTCATCAGCGTTTCCGGATCGTGTCGGCCGAGCGAATTGACTTTCTTGAGGAAGACGGTGGTCGAGAAGTGCGCAAGCTCGGCCGATATCGCCTGATGGGAGAATGGCTGTGGGTTGCTGTCAACGACGAGCCGGCGGACATCGCCAGTGATCCGCCGGTCGAAGCAATGCCGGCCGCTCCTGCCAAGGACGTCCGGTACATGATGTTTCATCGGGCTCCAGCAACGATCGATGCGCAACGCACCAGCGCATCGCCGCCAGTGGATCATCAGAATAAAGCGGTTGTCGCCGCTTCGACTCCACCCGATTCTCCCAGCGAGTTGCGCATTCTGGAACGAAAGCTCAGGTCGCGCCCGGTGATCTGGCGAAATGGCATCTATCCGGAGATGTCGCTTCCTGAAAACGCAGATGTTAATGACGTCCTGGCCGCAGCCTGCAAGCGGTTTGGATATGAGCAAGGGGAACGTCCCGCCTATCGGCTTCTCGATACACTCGAACTGGATCTGGGGGCGGGCGACGTCGGCTACTCGGCGGCCCTGGTGAAGATTGAGCAAGACAGGAAGATTCTGGTCTACAAGTATCTCGGCAACCAGCAGTGGTGGACTCGATTCTATGCAGCCCCGATCACCGCTGATGGTTTGTCAGACGAACATGGCCGGCCGAGCCAAGGTGATGGTGATCTGCACTGGGGCGCGTCGAGCAACGGAATCCAGATCCGTGTTCGGCCGTGTGTCCCGGAGGAGATTCGTAGCGACTCCGTTCATGATCCAGCAGTCGACCGTGCCCCGCGGTTTTTCGTGGATCTTCGCAACAATTCCGGCAGGGGGCGTACGGAACCCGAAACCTTGCCCTATGTCGCTCATCCGTCATCGTGTGAAATCGAGGTTGATGGCATCTGGTACGAGCGACATGACGCGGTCCTCAAGCGGTCGCTTTCCGAACTGCTGCCGGGCCGGAATGCCATGGCAGCGATCGCAATCAACCTGACGGGACCGAGCGGCCAGAAGTGGGTCTCTCAGGCCGACGGTACTCACCTCGTCATGGCGCAAGGACGGCACAAGCTGCGCGCATCAATGGCACGCGTGGGGGGCGACGACGCGGAGAAGCTTGTCAGCAACGCCGTCTGGTTCGAGGTGGCACCTGTTGCGAACGTCGACCGACGACAGTCTCGTGAAGCGAATTCGATCTACCGAGCAATCCACATCGGATTTGCATTCGATCCCGGGCGAGGAAACTACGATGGCGTCGTCGGCGCTCCGGACGACATCTGGAACTTCGTCGATCTTGGGACGACCGCCGTCGACTACATGCGGCATGCGGACGGCAGCGGGAGTTCGGCCAGGCTGAGGATGACTCGGTTCGACGGCGAATGGGCCGTCAAGACGGAGAACCAGGTCTTCCGCGGCTATATTTATCACAACTGTCAATGCGTTGATCTCGAAGCGACGCTCCTGGATGTCGCGCCGGGTCGTTACCAACTGTTCGTCTACGCGCATGGCAACGCGCCAGACCAGAACGCAAACGTGGAACTCGTCGTTGGAGATCGCAGTCTGGGAAAGAAGGCGACCAGCAAGGAGAACTCGCCCGCCTTCCGTTCCGCGAAACTCCAGGAAGGGCTGCAATACGTCACGTTCGATGTTGACGTAAAGGCAGGTGAGACGATCCGCATTGTCAGCCACCGTGACGGGAGCGGCTATTCAATGTTCAATGCGATCCAACTGGTGCCGGTGGAAAAAGGTGTGCTGGGAAGTGGCCAGGTTCTCCCCGTCATGTCCTTTACGGGAACGGACTCCCAACTCAGCGTGCCACAACGGTTACGCATTACCGATCAAGAGAGATGGCAGCGTATCTGGAGTAAACACACCGGTGACGGCCAGCCTCGGGACAAGTTTTCCCCGCCGCACGTGGACTTTGCCAACCACATGGTGATTGGGTTGGTCGAAGCACCAGACCAATTTGCACCGAGTCACGAAATCGAAGTGTACCGAGCAGCGGTCGCGCCTGGGGACCAGCAAGCGGCGCAAACCATGGAGTTTGTCACGATCGACTATCAAGCTCCTTTGCGAGCGCAGCGCGTTGATATGGCGCCCGTGAACGTGTTCGGCTTCTTTGTGATTCCTCGCTATGCGGGGGAAATGATTTTGCGTCGGCGGAGCCCGCAGGGTTGGCAGCAAGTTCAACGGTTCGGTGAATTGGCCAGCAGTCGTGGGATCACTCCCGGGCGTCAAACATCTCGCGCCGCTGGTGGTGCCGGTAGGCGGTAAGCGCGCCGAAGATACGGTACAGTAGGAATGCCAGAGCGCGCCGCCCCTTGCCTGCGATGCCCCGGAAAGTTGCAGCAAACAACAGCCCGGTGTCATCGTGCCAGTCGATCGAGCCGTACCCAGATGAAGGTTGATTCTGCATTCCCGTCGCGACTATTCCTCGGCCTGACTGGCGTTAGCGCCGTTGCCTTGAGCGTGGTCGGCGTGGCCGGGAACACAGGCTGGATCGGGCCGATCTTGACCGTCGGCGTTCTGTCGCTTTCCTTGGCCGCATCGACAGGCCGGGGCGTATTAAAGCAGCTTGCGTTTACGTCCTGGATTGCCGCTGGCGTTGTCGTCGGGTTGGCATACAGCAAGTGGTTCATTACGTTTCCGGCACAGTTTCCGTGGCTTGGCGATCAGGAAATGAGTGTCGTGTTCATTCCTGTTCTGCAGACCATCATGTTTGCCATGGGGACGACGCTCAGCGTCGCGGACTTCACGCGCGTTTTCAAAATGCCGGCTGGCGTGCTGATCGGGTTGGTGTGTCAATTCACCATTATGCCGTTGGTTGGCCTTGGCCTTGCCCATTCCTTCGACCTGTCACCGCAGATTGCCGCCGGGCTCGTGCTGGTCGGTTGCTCGCCCAGTGGACTGGCTTCAAACGTGATGGCATTCATTGCGAGAGCCAATGTGGCGATGTCCGTCACGATGACCGCTTTTTCCACGCTGCTGGCTCCACTCGTGACGCCGCTGTTGATGCATGTGCTCGCCGGAGAACTGGTGAAGATCGACGTGCCGGCGATGATGTGGAGCATGACGAAGATCGTGCTACTCCCGGTACTGGCGGGCTTGATCTTTCATCATCTGATCTACCATCGGCTCCAATGGCTCGATCGTGTCATGCCTCTCGTTTCGATGGTCGGCATCCTGATCATGACGGTGTTGACCGTCGCGATCGGACGCGACAAGCTGTTGCAGGTTGGCCCGCTGCTCGTTCTGGCCTGCCTGCTACACAGCATGGCCGGTTTTTCGCTGGGCTACTTCGTCTGCCGCTTGCTGGGCCGAGACCGGGTCACATGCAGAACGATTGCCCTCGAAGTCGGTCTGCAAAACTCCGGCATGGCGGCGGGACTCGCCAAGTCGCTGGGGCAAGTCACCACGCTCGGCTTGGTGCCGATCGTCTTCGGTCCCGTGATGAACATTGTGGCGTCGACGCTCGCCAATTGGTGGCGGGCGCGTCCGGTCGACGTTCGGCAAGAAAGTCCCAGGACCGCTGCCGGCAGCGTGGTGCAAGAATAGCCTCTGGCCTCCTGCTTTCGTTGTCGTCGTCGTCCCGTGGACGGCGGGACTTCTTTCGGGCGGCGAATATGCTGGCCGGAGTGCTCCGGTCGACGATGCCTGGCAGAGCAGCTGGATGCAGGGAAGAATCACGGAGGAGCCCGAAACGGCGTGCGTTGACGGTGCTATAATGGAGGCCCCGCCACGCGGCCAGTTTCCCCTCTGAAGCCTCGGGGCGAATGCGCACAAATTCGCATCAAGGTTCATTCTATGACGTGTCAGCTGGGTTGTGGTTTCATGTCGATGGCAATCTGTCTTGGATTGCTGAACGGTGTTGTCCTCGCGCAACACTCGGCAGCATCCGCGGACGAGCCTGGCGCCGCGACGCGGCAGCCGACGTCGCCTTCTCCGTCGGTTGACTTTGTGCGCGATATCCAGCCGATCTTGCGTGACCACTGTTACGAGTGTCACGCCGGGACGACGGCAGAGGGCGGCCTGAACCTGGGGATCAAAGCCAAGGCGTTCCAGGGGGGAGATAGTGAGGGGGCGATTGTCGCGGGCAAGAGCAAGGAGAGTCTGCTCATTCAACTGGTATCCGGCGCCGACGAAGAGCGCTTGATGCCGCCGGAAGGAAATCAGCGGCTTACCGCAGAGCAGCTCAGCCTGCTCCGGGCCTGGATTGATCAAGGTGCGCGGTGGCCGGATGGTGCGGATGTCCTGGATCCCAGACTGGATCGAGCCCAGCGGCACTGGGCTTTTCAGCGACTCAAGCAGGTAGCCGCACCTGTTCCGCAACCCGATGACGGCTGGTCGAAGGGGCCCATCGACCGATTTGTTTTTCGGCGGCTGAGCGCCGCAGGACTCCGGCCATCGCAACCTGCCAACGCTCGAACGCTGGTGCGACGATTGTATTTTGACCTGGTCGGCTTGCCGCCGACTCCTGAGCAAATAGATCACTTTGTCCTGGCGCATGGGGACAATCGCGAATCCGCCATAGGAGGATTGATCGGCCAGTTGTTGGAATCTCCTCGCTATGGCGAGCGGTGGGGGCGGCATTGGCTGGACGTGGCCCGGTATGCCGATAGCGACGGTCAGGAAGCCGACAAGGACCGACCGCACGCCTATGCCTATCGTGATTTTGTCATTCAAGCATTGAACGACAATATGCCATATGACCAGTTTGTGCGGTGGCAGATTGCCGGTGACGAATTCGCGCCGGAAGATGACGGTGCGGTTTCCGCCACCGGCTTTTTGACCGCCGGGCCCGCCTTCAAGTTGCCCGAATCGTTCCTCGAAAGCGAACGCCTGATGAATCGCTACAACGAGTTGGACGACGTAATCTCGACGCTGGGATCGGGGCTGCTGGGTATCACCGTTGCCTGTGCGCGCTGTCACGATCACAAATACGACGCCTTGTCGGCGCGCGAGTATTACCAGTTGATGGGCGTCTTTCACAGCGGTGACCGGGTGACGGGCAAGTTGCCGAGCGGGAAAGAAGCCTTCTTCTTTCAAGATTTTGACGACAAGCGGCGGACGACCTGGCTGTTTCGCCGCAGTGATTTTTACGATCGAGAAATCGAGGTCGGCATCGGATTTCCCGCCATGCTGTCAGCAGATGTCGAGGCCGGTGACTACTGGCGGAGAGCGAAGGCAGCTTACGCCGAGATTGGTCAGGCCAAAAGCACCTTGCAGCGACGCGCGCTTGCCGCTTGGATCACGGATACGGAGCGGGGAGGCGGAGCGCTGCTGGCCCGCGTCATGGTGAACCGGGTTTGGCACCACCACTTTGGTCAGGGGCTCGTACGTACGACAAGTGACTTCGGTGTCCGCGGCGACGTCCCTTCGCATCCGGAGTTGCTCGAGTACTTGACGAATGCGTTCGTCGCGAGTAATTGGAACCTCAAGTCGTTGCACCGCGCGATACTAACCAGCGCCGTCTGGCAGCAGGCCGGCACACGAGGTGCAGCGGACGAACGCGGCCCGGACGTCGATCCGACCAATCGGTTGCTTTGGAGAATGACGCCCCAGCGACTCGAGGCGGAAGTGATGCGGGACGCGATGCTGGCAGTAAGCGAAACACTCAACTTGCAAATGGGTGGCCCGGGATTCAAGCCCTACATCGCGCCCGAGGCCAACCTTGCCAGGAACATCAAAGGCGGAGGATATCCCAAAGACGCTCCGGACAATGCAGCCACTCGGCGGCGCAGCGTGTACATGTTCCACAAACGGCTCATTCCCTATCCGATGTTCCAAGCCTTTGATCGGCCGGACCTGATGACCAGTTGTGCTGCCAGGCAGAATACGACCGTCGCACCTCAAGCCATGGTGATGCTGAATGATCGCTTCGTTCGCTCAGTCGCTCGTGACTTCGCAACCGTGTTGATACGTCAGAAATCCAGCAGTCCGTCTGCGACAGACGCCGATCTGCGGCCGATCATCGAGAACGCGTTCGAAGCCGCGTTCGCCCGCTTGCCGACGGACAGGGAACTGGCGACTTCGCTGGAATTTATCACGGCACAGACGAAGGCACGAACGGAGCGATCCGAACAAGAACCGCGGATCGAAGCGCTGGCTGATTTCTGCCAGTCACTGTTCGGACTGAATGAATTCATCTACGTTGATTGAGCGAGCTGACATGACAAGTAATCATCAGGGGTTCCCCTGCGGCCGCGTGGCAACCATGCTCAGCCGGCGAGAATGGCTTTGCCGAGCCGGCGCGGGGGCGGGGATGATCGGCTTTGCCAATCTTCTGGCAGAGCAGGGCCTGCTGGCCGCACCGCAGACGGAATCGCCGGCCGGTCCGGTGAATTCACTGGCTCAGCGGAAAGGTCATTTTGCGCCTCAGGCGACGTCGGTCATCTGGCTGTTCATGGAAGGGGCCCCGAGTGCGGTCGACATGTTCGACCCCAAGCCGGAACTCGACAAGCGCGACGGCGAAACCACCGATATCCAGGCGTTCTTCGGCAATCCGGGACCGTTGATGAAGTCGCCCTTCGCATTCAAGCAGTATGGTGAATGCGGACAATGGGTCTGCGACAAGTACACCCACGTCGCCCGGCATGTCGACAAGATGGCGTTCCTCAAATCGTGTTACAGCGATTCGAATGACCACGTTCCGGCGATCTACCAGATCAACAGCGGACTACCTCGACCAGGTTTTCCAACCGCTGGAGCCTGGGTAACGTATGGCTTGGGGAGCGAGAATCAGAGTTTGCCCGGGTACGTTGTGATGGGTAACACGCAGGGCGCCAAGGGCGGGCCGCACAACTGGGGTTCAGGATTCCTGCCCTCGACATTTCAAGGGACCCTTTTCCGCTCGCAGGGCACCCCCGTGCTCAACCTCCAGCGGCAACCGCAGATCACCAGGCAAGACCAGCGCGCGCAGCTCGACCTGATGGCCAAGTTGAACAGCGAACATCTGCGGCGTCACGCGCGTGATGCTGAGTTCGCCAACCGCATGCAGTCATTCGAACTGGCGTTTCGCATGCAGCAAGAGGCCACCCAGGTCGTGGATCTGTCGCGAGAAACGCAGGCCACGCATGAGCTGTACGGTATCAATAATCCACGATCCAAGTCCTTTGGGTCCAAGTGCCTGATGGCCAGGCGACTCGTCGAAAGCGGTGTGCGGTTTGTCCAGGTGTATAGTGACGGCGAGTGGGATGCACATAACAACCTGGCAGAGAATCACACGCACCATTGCGCGGCCACGGACGTGCCCGTCGCTGGCCTGTTGACCGACTTGGAGGCCCGCGGGCTGCTCGATTCGACCCTCGTGATCTGGGGTGCCGAGTTTGGCAGGATGCCGATTTCACAGAACGGAAAAGGGCGCGATCACAATCCCAAGGGATTCCTGCAGTGGATGGCCGGCGCGGGAATTCAAGGCGGTGTCAGCTACGGCGAGACGGACGAAATCGGCTACGAGGCGGTCGAGAATCGAGTCAGCGTAAACGATTTTCACGCGACGATTCTGCACTTGTTGGGACTCGACCACGAGCGGCTCACCTACCTCCACAACGGCCGCAGTTACCGTCTGACCGATGTCGCCGGCGAAGTCATCCAAGAGATTCTTGCGTAGGAAGCGGGGCAGGTTCCGTACGTCATGTGGCGCATGACGCAATGCGGGCTGGCAACCTGGGTGACTCTCCAACCGGATCGGCCGTCCGGTCCGTCGCTCCTGCGCGTCGACTGGCTATTTCGGCCGACGCGGCGGCACGCCGGTGCGGTCAACCCGCCGGTAGATGACCGTCGCGTAGTCTCGGTCAACATCGATGGGGCTATCGCTGCACCAAGCTGCCCACTCGACGGCCAGCGTCGCCACCGACGACTCATTCGATCCGCGACCGAGGAAAATTCGCGGATTGCCGCCAGTCACGACGCCATACCAAAGATACTGCGACCCACCCTTGCTCGATATGACGATTTCCGATTCACCCCCATGGTCAAATCTGATGTAACCGGACGCGACAGCCACATGACCGTTCTTCTTGAGAAATGCCGCATACTGCTCGTAGTAGGCGTCTGTAGCCTTGCGATGGGAATCGCCGAGTTTCTTGTCGATCGATATGCGGAAGCCGGCTTGCCCACGGGAGGCAAGCTTTGAGTCAAGGAGATGGCGGGACGATTCGACTGGCCTCCAGTGACCGGCGAGGCCTTCCACGTTGCCGGTCCCGGAAGCTTCCAAGACATCAGGCCGTGCCGTCGCCGGCAACAGGAGCAGCACGGCGATGAGGAGACAATGGACTGGTCGGACCAGCGTGTCGTCCTTCGCGGTGCGAATGCCAACCGGCATCGAATTGAAATTGCCCGTCTTGCGATGAGGTGTCATGGGCATTGCCTCGTGCCTTCTTCAGTGGGGGCGTGGATCGTCTGTCGGCTCGAACCGTTGGCCCACGGCGGGAAGCGATGATGCCGCGGCGGGCCCTTGACCTTCGGCTGTCCATGTCGAAAGCCTTAGCTCATGATACCGCTTCCGCGCCTCCAGGCAACTTGGACTTCGGTCCGGCAACCCATCGGTCACAGGCACTGGTCTGTGCGGTGGGCACCATTGTTGGCAGCGACAACGTTGCCAGGTGACCGGCGCTTTCGTTTCATTCCGGTGCGAACGGATCCGCTGAGTCCGCCGTGAGGGGACCGCGAAAACGCGGCTGGTTGGATGTCGACGTATCATGCATCCGCCGAATCTTCTCTAACGTCATGATCGTCGCCGTGTGGAGGCGCCGGTTGGCATCGATCGTCAAGAGACCGCCGGCCGCCGTGGCTGAGTAACTTCCGCCGTTTGGTTTCCACAGCTCTGGGCTGATGGTCTTGATCAGCCCTTTGACGAGCCGTTCCTCCTTACCTTTGGTGAATGGCGGCAGTTGGTAGGCGCGAACGTATTGATGTGCCCGCGCTTGCTCGAGTGAAGTGATCCAAATCGATCCGTCACGAGTGACGTAGGACATTCCCAAGCGTGGCAGCATCAGGTCGAGCGCGTCACGGAGTCTCAAGCCGCGGGCGTCAAGCGTAATCGGCGACCGGAGGTCTGCCCGATGTTCTTTCAGCCATGGTTGGTCGACGATGATCGGAACGTCGTGTTTGTCGGCGAGGGCCTGGAGCACATCCACCAAGGGTGACTCGATTGAGTAGATGGACGTCGGTTGTGCGAGTTTCTCGTCGAGACGGGCCTCCGACCGAAGCACATCCGCGGCCGGCTTGGTTCCGTGCTCGGTGGCATGCTGGATCGGTGCACCCACATCATCCGCCGCTGCTGCTGCCACCAGCGGCAGCATGAGGGCGATGACGCAGATCGGCAGCGTGTGTGTGGTTTCCGGCATCCGTTCGTTCCTCCGCATCGAGTCGTTGTTGGTAGATCGGATTTGGTTAATCTTGTCGACCGGTGCGGCCGTTTGCAGGCTGCGGCCGAGTGTCCTGTACCGGCTGCAACTCGACAGCGTTCTCAGCTTCGCTCTGGGGGGCGTTCAAGCGATCGCGCATTTGGGAGACCGCTTCGCGAATCTTGGCCGCCAGCGTGTCCGCTGATTCTTTGCCCTGCAAGCCGGTAATGGTCAGCTTGGCGCCGATCGGCGCCACGACGCGCGGTGCACTCCAGATCTCCCCGTCGAACAGGATGGCCAGGTAGGCGGCGGGCCGCTGCTCGCTGAGCCGCGTCGTCGCGGCCAGGAACCTCGCTCCTGCTTCCTCGGTCAACGTCATGCTAATGACTTCGCCGACAGAACGATTGTTCGGATCCGGCTCGGACGTGGCTGCCAGCAGGTCAGCTTCCGTAAAGAGTGGGACCTGGTCCGTCCTGATCCAGAGCAGCGGCCCGCCGGGGACCTGATAAGTCCGCTGGCCGATGACCGCTTCTCGTTCACCCTCCGGTAGCAGGCTGACTTCGTGAATTCGCAGCCGCCGTGTCAGCCGGGGAGTGACAGCTTGACCGTCCGAGATCGTCAGCATGTTGCGTATCGACTTTGCGTCGTTGTAGGTGGCGAGTTGTTTCACCGTGCCGTCGGCGAAGGCGGCATGCCAGCCATCGTCGAACCAGCCGCCGAACCTGGGCAGCAGTGCGTCGGAGGCGTAGTTGATATCGACGGGCTGCGTCCAGGGGATCTCTCGCCTGGCTTCCACCACGGCAATGCAGGAGGAAGTGCCGTCGAGCATATCGATGAAGGAAGCACCGAGTCGTTTCCAGAAGACCGTCGCTTCCGGAACGTATTGCTCGTAGTCCGCTTCAAGCTTCCCGTCTCGCTGTTCGCGCATCGCTTGGAGTGCGGCGGCTCGTGGCGAAATGTCATTCGACGTGATGCCGAAGTACGAGGTGAAGTTGGACTGCGGATGGTCCTGGGGCGAGCGGAATACGGCGGGCATTTTACTGAGCAATAGCTTGTTGTGGGCGCTGTCCCAGGGCTCATCGAAGTGATACTGGTCGTAGAGTTCCTGCTCGCCCAGCAGAGGCAGGAGTTCGACGCGCCAACTATGCGGGGGCCCCGCCTTGCCGTCCTTGCCGTGGACGACGGACGTCGGCAGCCGTCCGTGCATTTTCTGGTAGCGATGCAGCCCGTTGATGATGCGAGTGAGATCCGAAACCGCCTGCTTATGGGCCGGCGAAGCGAACCAACGCGGCGACTCAAGGGCGTCGCTCGACGGGCCGCCACCGGTGCTGCCCTCACCCCGTCGCGTGACCCTCACCACTTCGGTTCCATTGCGTGAAATCGACACGGTCGATTCGCTGACAACCGCGCGATCGAAGGTCCAGTCTAGGAGCACGCGATACTCCCCCGCTGCGATACGCGTGGAGGTTCCATCCCGCGAAACCGTCAACCGCTCGACCACTTTGTTTCCTTGCATAATGCGAATCGGCACGTCATCCATTTCGGATTCGATTCGCAACGTTCCTGTACCCAGTTGCAGGATGATGAGAATGCCGGCCAGAATCGGCAACCCGAGTAGTGCACCCGCAGCCGCCAGCGCAAACCCCCAACGACGTCTGATTGGCGGTGGTGTCAATTGGGCGACCCGGTCCGGCAACGGGGTCGTGGTGGGGCGTTGGGTGTGGGCAAGGCAGCCCTCCAGCAGTGCCGCAACCTCCTTGGCCGACGAAAAGCGGTCCTCCGGACGTTTGGCAAGCAGCTTGGTCACGCAAGCCTCCATCCAGAGAGGCACATCGGCGTTGATCTCGGTGATCGGCCGAGGAGGATCCTGAATGATTCGATGCATGACGCCAAAGCTGGTTTCCGCTCGGAAAGGCGAATGCCCGGTACACATGGTGTAGAGCAAGGTACCCAGCGAAAACAGGTCGCTGCGCGCGTCGACCGGTTCTCCGCGCGCCTGCTCGGGTGACATGTACAGGGGCGTGCCGGCGACGGCACCGCTGCGAGTCAGCGACGCATCATCGACCGCGCGGGCCAGGCCGAAGTCGGTGATCGTGACCCGTTCGACCCCTTCCTCCAGGAGAATGTTTGCTGGCTTGATGTCGCGATGGACAAGCCCTTGCTGGTGAGCGGCAGCCAGGCCGGCTGCGACCTGCGCGCCGATCCGCAAGATGTCGACCAGCGGCAAGGGGCCTTCCTTTTGGAGGCGTTTTTGTAGCGATTCACCCCGTACGTAAGGCATGACCAGATAAGGCAGCTCCGCCTCTTGGGTCACGCCATGGATGGCGATCACGTTGGGGTGCAGGACGGCCGCCGCGGCCTTCGCTTCGCGCGCAAAACGCTGGCGGGCCGAACCGCTGGCCGCCAGGTGGGGAGCCATGACTTTCACCGCCACCACGCGATCAAGCGACGAGTCGCGAGCCTTCAGGACGACGCCCATGCCGCCGCTGCCAATCACGCCGGCCACTTCATAGCCGCCAATGCGCCCCAGTGAATCCGGATCGTCGGTCGGGGCAAGCTGTGACAAGACCTGAGAAATCTGGGGATCGTTCGTCTCGTGGCCGGGCAAGCAGGTCCCCGGATCGTCGAGGTCTTCGTCGCCCAGAAATTCGCCCGCTTCCCGCCAGACAAACGCTGCAGCGACCCGCTGCTCCAGCGCCTGGCCGCAGGACGCACACTCGTCCAGGTGCGAGGTCAAGTCGCGTTCTGCTGCGGCCGTCAGATCGCCGCGGAGAAACGACATGAGCCGCTCCGGGTCGCAAACTTGCTGAGTCATTCTTCCCCGGCCTCCATTTCGGCGATCTCAGCCCGCAATCGCTGCATGACGCGGCAGCGGGCCGTGTAAATGGTCCCGATCGATTTTCCCAGTTGTTCCGCCGCTGTTCGATTGCTAACACCATCAATGACGGTCAGTTCGAACGCCCGCCAGGTGTCCGCGTGAACGTCGGCACGCACGATACGTGCTGCACGCCGGTAGAGCTGGCGTCGATACTCCCAGTCAATCAGCGACTCTGTTTCCTCTTCCGCAGGCGGATGCTGGGCGAGCAATTCCTGAATCGACGAGCCGCCCACCGCCTGGCCCTTCGCGCCGCGCGTCAGCGCGTTGACAATTGCATTCCGTGTGACCGTCCGCAGCCAGTGACGAAAGCGAGTCGATTCATCGCGTTGCTGCCAATCCCCGATCGCTGACGCGACCGCCAGCAAGACTTGCTGGGCAAGATCCTGCGCATCCGCTTCCTGCAGGCCGCGCGCAAGTGCGGTGCGGAAGATGACCGGCCGGTAGAGCGAGACAAACTGCTCCCACGCCGCCCGGTTCTCCGGGTCTTTGACCTGAATGATCAGGCTCTCACGCGTTTCGGGAAACTGTGTCACAGAGGGCTTCCGCTGCCGGAATCGAGTGGAAACAACTTACTTTACAGCAGTTAAACACACGATTTCAGAATCCTTACACGAAAATTTACACGCCGGCACCGAAAAGCTGGGAAACCACCCGGCAGGCCGGTGGCCCAGATCATTCATGTGGCGCGCCGAAGCGCCCGATCCGGTTCGCAGGAAGCTCCGCGGAAATGGCGTGGACGCACAGCATTCGCGATGCAGAGATGGCGACGGAGTCTTCTGCAGCGGAGACATCGCGGCGCGAAGCGACCGAGCGGCAGGTGACGTTGCCGGCCGTCATCGGGAACACGAATCAAGGCGATCTGCGGCTCTCGCGGTCAAGCGGTCGCGTCTTGCTGGTGGTACCGTGCCAACCTGTCTCGGGCCGGGGATGGGGCGGCGGTGACCTGACGCAGACTGGAGACTCCCCGGGGCGGTTCCTTCTGCCACGGTAGCACGGCCAGCCGCCGGGAATGCGAATCGCTGACTTCCCGGATAAACGGTACCTCGTTCTGTCGGCGCTGAACAAGGACCGGATCGGTAACCGCCAGCGGTTGCAGACTCTGGTTAATGACCCACGCAAACGGCTCGATCTCCGCGCGCCGGAGGTCACCCTGCAACTGAACCGCTTCATGGACAGGCGTTGCCTCCGGCAGGGTCACGATCAGCACGCGCGCGAACTCGGGGTCGCGGAGCCGCGGTAAGAGTTGCTCGACATATTCCGGCATCTGGGAGGATTGGCGAGTTACCTCGCGGTGGTAAGCCAGCGCCGAGTCGAGCAGCAGAATCGTGTGACCGGTCGGTGCCGTATCGAGAACCACGAATCGTTCGCGCCCGCCGGCCACCGCGCGCGCGAACGCCCGGAAGACGGCGATCTCTTCCGTGCAGGGCGAGCGCAGATCTTCTTCCAGGAGTGCTCGGCCTGCGTCGTCGAGCTGTGCGCCGGCGGTCGCCATGACTTCGGCCGTGTATGCTGCGGTTTCCTCAGCCGGGTCGATGCGGCTCAAGGTGAGGTTCGGCAGGCCCTCACTGGCCAGCGTGGCGGTCAGGTGGGCTGCCGGATCGGTGGTCGAAAGCAACACCTCGTGGCCTCGATCGGCCAGGGCGACGGCAATCGCTGCGGCAATCGTCGTTTTGCCTACGCCTCCCTTGCCCATCGTCATCACGACGCCGTGTCCGGAGTCTGAGATCTCGTCGATCAGGGCATGCAGGCCTTTGGGAAGCGGTTGCAAGGGATCGCTCGATGTGCCGGCTGCGGTGGCGGCATCCGAATTGTCGACCCGCTGCAGCGCCTCGATACCCATCAAGCCGTCCGATAGCAATGGAACGGTTGTGCGAGGAAGAGACGCGATTGCATCGGGAATCGAGTTGAGCGCCTGTTCGCATCGCGCGGCCATGGCAACGGCGAATTCGTCGTCGTTCGCCGGGGCGGAAAACAGTCCGTTGATGATCAGCTGCTGGTTGCGGACTCCCAGTTGTTGTAGTTCCTGGCTGGTGCGAGCCGCTTCGCGGAGCGCGGACAATTCCGGACGCGTGACCAGCACCAGGGTTGTCTTGTCCGGATCCGCCAAGGCAGCCACGCTTTGCCGATACAAGGCCTGTTGAGCTTGGAGGCCGGCCAACGGCCCCAGGCAGGACGTACCGGTCGTGTTCGTCTCCATGAAACCTGACCAGGCCGATGGGAGCGTGAGCAACCGCAAGGTGTGACCCGTCGGTGCCGTGTCAAAGATGACGTGGTCGTACTCTGCGGTGGCAGCGTCATCGCCAAGCAAACGCGAGAACTCGTCAAACGCCGCGATCTCCAGTGTGCAGGAACCGGAGAATTGTTCTTCCATGCTGGCCACGGCCGCTGCGGGAAGGACACCCCGATACGGCTCGACCATCCGCTCGCGGTATTGCCGTGCCGACTCAGCGGGATCAATGTTCATCGCGCGGAGGTTGGGGACTCCTCCAATCGGCGTCGGCTCGTTCAAGATCTTGGTTGCCAGCACATCATGAAGGTTGGAAGCCGGGTCCGTGGAAACCAGCAAGACCCTCAACCCGGAGTTGGCAAGCTGGACGGCGGTCGCGCAGGCCATCGATGTCTTGCCGACGCCACCCTTGCCGGTGAAAAACAGGTTGCGTGTCGGGTTCTCGATACGCGGCATCGCCGTCTCCCTTGAGTATGGAGTGTTCAACAACTTCCAGAGTGCCGTTACCGGCGAATTGTGGTACCGGCGAATTGTAGCCGACGTTCTTGCGCTATCCCGTAGGTCATGCTGTGCATGACGCCTTGCGGCCTCCATCGAGCAGGAACGCGGCCCCAACAACCTCTCGCGTGTCGCCTCCGCGGCGGGCAAGTTCATCAACTAACAGCAGCCGGTTTCGCCACAGCAACCGCCGTCCGACGTCAGCGGGAGGCCGGTCGGCTGGAGGGGCGTTCCGGTCCACAGCGCGAGGTTTTCCCGCGACGGGTACTCGCTGCGACTCATGACCCGATCATCAACCAGGATCAGCGGCAGGCACTCCACGCCTTCGCTTTCCAGCAACTGCTGGACTAGTGGATTCGAGGTGAATTCCTGCGGCTGCTGGGCAAGATTGAAGCGCTCGACCTGGTGGTGCTGTGACTTGAGCCATGCGAGGTCACTGGCGAATCGCGGCAACACCGGGTCCACCTGTGGGCCGCAGACGCCGGTCGGACAGCACATCGGCTTGTCGTAGATCCGTACGGTACTCATGACGTGTATCTCCTTCGGAATTTCATGGACGGTTTGATCGTTGATCGTCGAATTGCGATCGATGTCGGCAAAAAAACTCAGAGGGCGGCGACCAACGATTTCAGTGCCCCCAGCTTCTCGGCGTTGATGCAGTAGCAGACCTTCGGTCCGTCAATCTCGCCCTGAATCATTCCAGACTCCTTGAGAATCTTCAGGTGCTGGGAAACGGTCGATTGGGCCAGCGGCAATTCCGCGACGATCTCACCACAGACACAGGCTTGGCGGTTGAGCAGGAGCCGCACGATGCGAACCCGAGCGGGATGCGCGACGGCCCAGGCGAGCTGAGCCAGTTCTTCGGCACCGGCATCGTCCGGCAAGCTGACCGGCCCCAAATCGCATGCACGCCGTCCGGGTTGCTTCTTGGCCATGAATTGCCCTTTGAATCCGAGGATGTAAAATCGTTGATCGACGATTAACGATATCGTCAATCTGCCGGCAAGTCAACCAGCCTTTTCCAGGCCGTGATTGGTTTTCGAGCTTTGCCCAGGCGCGCATCAGGGCGCGGCGAAATAACACGTCTGGCAGCACCCCATTCACGGCCGCTCGCCCGCCGGCAAGGGCTTCGGTGTGTGGGTGTCCCTAATTCCTGAATCGTGCATTCCCGCCGACAAGTTCGGCTCGGGCGTACGCAAAAACAGATGAAAATGATTGCTCATCAACACCCAGGAGAAAACGCACCAACTGGATCGGGCGGCCGTTCGACCAAGGAGCCGCAACCAATCTTCACGATCCCGATCACTATCGACGATCACCCACCGCCCCCCAACCGCGAGCCGTCACATGATACAGACCGTTCGCCATCGCGATACGTAAGGGCCGCGCCATCGGTCCAAGCCTGACGATATAAAGTTAAATGTCAAGACCTGACCCTATTCCTGCCCCTATATCAGTTTTCGAACCCGTGAACGGTTACGTCATCCGCTCCGCTCTCTGCCGTCGTGTCGTCTGCACGCATAGCTTGATCGCTAAGCCACTTTGAAATAGCTTCACTAGAATTTAGCAACTCGTCCCGCAATGCCAACGACCGCCACTTTTTTTTGTGGCTGCAAGCGGCTTTCAGGAATGCTAGCGCATCACCTTCGTTTTCTAATGCAATACAACATCGAGCCAGTAGAAAACTTGTGTCGCCGAATTTGTCGTGTGTTACAGTCTCTTGTAAACACGTTTTGCACTCTTGATACTCCTCTAATTCAAACAACATCCGGCTTTTGAGATTAGTCAGTCGACTGATGTCAGACGCAATTGCGGCCTTTTTCGAGTCGCTAGGCGTTTTCTCAAGCGTCGTTGTAGCACGTGTAATGCGTTCTCTTAAGAACTCGATGGCGGCTTCAGTACTAACTTGATGTTCGACAAGCATTGCCTCTGCCATATGTACTTGGACATTCTTACTCTCACGCACATTCTCATTGATTCTGTCAAAAATGCGCTCACTCTCTCTGCGGTCAGACAGGTTGCGAGCAATCAAAGCACAGTTGTAGAGCGCAACACTATCTGGGTATTCACCAAGCAGTATCTTTGCCGCATCGACTCCGCTCTCAGGTGCACCTTTTTCAATGCAAATATTTAGGAAAGTCGTTGTCGCACGATGCCAGCCCTTTGGCCTCTGACTGTGATGAACACCAATGAATCGCTTGACGTGTTCAAGTAGTACAGCGTATGCGCCATCCGTTTCACCATTGTCTCCAAGAAGCGATGCGAGAGTGTTCAAGTGCAGTATGTCCGCACCTTCGGCGTATTGTTTGGCTAGTCTGAGTGCCTCAACATTTCGCCCAACATTTCTCAACAAAACACACGCTAGTCGATGGCACTCGACGTCCAGTGCGACTCTTTCAGATAACGCTGCCTCATAGTACTTTAACCCGTCGTCGTACACTCGATGCAGAAGAGTCTCTCTCAATAAGAAGCGAACGTCGTCTGCGTCAGATGTCGAGGCAATCTGAGATGCGCTGGCTCTGAAGGACACTCCATGTGCTTAATTCTGCCGCTAGAATTGAGTAATTACAGGAGAGTGTCATGTCGAAGAAGAAGAAAGTT
>JAUIGN010000093.1 GCA_030430075.1 bacterium | reverse complement strand
ACCCGCAAAAAAACTCACCCGCCGAGGAACGAAGAAAAAACGAAAGCCGCCGCACTCAAACCATGCCCGCCTCGACGCCGTCCGGAAATTCAGAGAAATGGAAATGCCTTAGTGCGGAAAGTGCGTTTGAGTTAGCTGCTTTTGAGCTAAGTGGTCAGTGTGATTTCTTAAGAATCCGGTTGGATTCCTCCCTAGTTCTTGGGAGGAATCCGACGGATGAATCCTTACAAGAGGCCACAGCGTTTGTGGCGACGTGGCTGGCACGTCAAAAGGCAATCACCATTCCGTCATAGCCGTACTCTACCGGGAACGGCAGCGGTATTCTTTTGAGGTGATTGGAAAGCGTTTTATGGCTTTCCAGTGGGGCAACATGCGTCAGTACGGCACGTTTAGGCTGCAAGAACTTCAGCACTTCAATTGCCTCTTGCCCGGAAAGATGCCCTGATTCCGGCCTCGGCAGCCAAGTATTCGCTTCAACAATCGCCAGCTCCCAATCGACCTTGGCAGCCCGCCCAAGCATCTTCTGCCAGTCCCACAGTTGTAACGAGCACATATCACCACCGACAAAGATAGAGAAGGGTTCCCCGTTTGAAGCTTTCATCTCGATCCCATACGCCACGCAGCCGGGCAGCACCGAAGTGCTACCCGCCGGATCATGCACGACAGAGTATGGGTGAAATTCGACATCGCCATGCCGGTACGTCTTCCCTGGTATGACGGGCTCGAATTCGAGCCCCGGTGGCCGACTCTCGCCGCGTGTCGGCTTTGTCAAGCGGCCAATCGTTGGCGAAATCAAGGACCAAGTATCGTCGTGAGCGAATAGCTTAAGCGGAGCTTCAGTCGCTCCTTGGTCCTTATAGTGGCGACGCAACCCGGAGCAGAGCTCATCAATGCCGAACCAATGATCTCCGTGCGAATGGGTAACCGCCACCGCTGTGATCGGCAGTACCTTATCCGTTGGATTCTGGTAGACGTACTTTATCGCATTCTCACAAACCCCCCGACCGCAATCAAAGATGACCCGAGTGTCGGCCGTGCTTATGAGAATGCCACTCTCTGCACGCTTGTCCTTGTCGTCTTTGCTCCGACAAACACTAGAATTACAGCTATAGAGGGCGTAGCCAGCCGCCGCGCCAGTGCCAAGAAGAGTGACCGTCGTCATCGTTTTTCCTTTCACAAAAAAAGAGGGGTACACTCTTAGGGAACCTGTTCCAGCGGATGAAACACATCGAGAAGCCTCCACTGCAGGCTCCACGGTCTGGTCTTCTTCAGGTACCGGCCGCTGTACGGCGGGTGCTCGAGCGGGCAGCTGCCAGAAACATCAGAGGTGCCGTTCGAAAGGCGCATTTCACGGCCCGGCGACTCATTCTGCGAATGACAATGCCATGCGTTGAATGATCGGCTTCGATTTGTTCTCGGTCGAATCCGTCAGGCGGAGCTCAATGCGGAATCCGTAGCCAGCGGGCAGCGTTGAGAGATTCAGTTCGGCTGGCGTTCTTGCGATCTGCTTTGAGAAGCCTTTGATGTATTCGTAGCGTTCTTTGATCTCAGCCCAGTCCGTCCACTGGTCAATCTTCCCGTCGTTGCCCGTGTCGACGCCAACACGGGCTTCAACGGTTTCCACCCACGGTCCGGGGCTGACGTAGTCCGTTTTCATCTGGGTGGCCAGATAAAACTGTCCTTCGGCGAAAGCAATGTCCGGATCGGGGTGGCCTTTCCCGATGTGGTCGCACCAGGTGAACTCGTCGTCGATCGAAGATGACGTGAACCAGCCGACAGCCATCTGATGGCCACCGGTCGGGTCGTAGTCGCCAAACAGATAATACTGGCCGCCGATGCAGATCGGTGCCCAGTCGCCGTAGGCTTCCTGTTCCGGTTCGTGGACTTCGTATTCAGCAATGTTGGATGGGAATCGTTTTGGATCTTCCTTTGCCCAGTGAGGATGCTTATACGTTGCGATTTTTCCCGTAGGTTTCGTCCGATTATCAACCGGCGGCTTTTTGAAGATAAAACCGTTGAGCCCATTGGGGCTCAACGCGTGCCCGGCCAGAGGTGAATCCCACGACCGTTTGTCCGCGCTGATAGGACTCCAGTCTTCAATAATAACGTGCATGTTGCCGTCGAGGTCTCGAATGAAGCCGGCATCACTACCGTGTGACGGATCGGCGACGGCCAGGCCCATGTTCTTGCCAGGCTCACCGTCGAACAGATCATCATCGACATAAACGTGCGGATCCTGGTCGTTGGGAAAGTCGTAGTAGATGTAGGCTTTGCCATCGACCCACTCGGCGCTGGTGACCCACTTCGAAAACCCTTCGGTGACAGGCCCGTGGTGCACCCAGTTCTTCATGTCTCGACTTTGCCAGGCGTGGTAACCACCTTTGCCGTTCTTCAGTCCACCGGGGGCATTGAACTGGTTCGGAAACGGTGTCGTCTGCAGGGGAATCTCGAAGCCCGCGAGCGTCGCGGATTGTGGCTCGAACCTTGGCTGAGGCTTCTGCCCTTTCCTTGGACGACGACGTCCTCCGTAGCGGCCAAACATCCAATAGTTATCGGGGCCAACTGTCAGCAAGACGGGTGCATCAGCCAGGTTTGACGGACCGAGATTCTCGCTTGGGATCCAGTTTTGCCAGATTGCCGATTGAGTTACGACCAGCGACCTTGCGGACCGTTGTCTTTCCGATGAATGGACCTTCGTGGTGACGGTTGCGGTTTTCGCGGCTGGCGAAATCGCACCATCGGCCATCGTGGCACCTTCGTGGGCCCGGATATTCCTGGCCCAGTCGTCAGCGGTGTCGATAATCCAGTCGTCGGCCCGGCAGGGGGCGATGAGCAGCAGCGTTGTGATGAGGTGCACCGTTGCGATGAGGTGCAGTTGTGTTGGTTTCATAATTCTCTGATCTTGAAGAAGTGATTCTCTCGTGGCCTGCGTTGCAATGTCTGGTCCGCGAGCGTCGCGATCGGTCCGCTGACCGGCAGTCCATGGTTTGTCTTTGAACAACTGCCATGACGGATCGTCTTCGTCTATTCCCCACAGCCCGTGCGGCGGCATCCACGGGAGGTAGCAGAAGAAGGGTTCGTCTTTGCTCCGGCGGATGAACTTTCTCGCCTCCTTAAAGATCTCCAGTTGAGCGTGCGGGTCGCCGTCATAATAGGTCGCGCCCCGGTTGCCTTGCAGCCGCACCCCTTCGCTGTTGCGGATGCGATATTGCGGATAGACCGTGTGAGCGTGGACCCGGTCATCGTAGCCGAGGAATTCGCCGAAGCCGTGCTTTTCCGGGACGCCAGATGTGTCCCCGGCCGCCAAGACCCCATTGTTCGCGCATGAAGAACGTTCGCGCATGAAAAAAGGGTGCCTGATGACACCCTTCTTTCTTCACGAACGGGACCTGAGCGACTATTCGCGTGGGCGAACCGCGCCGGTCAGACCAGTGTAGTCGACCCGGTCATGCTTGTGCCAGAGGGGCAAGCCAAACTCGACGCGACGACGTAAAATGTCGATCTTCGCCTCGGAGCCGGCCGGCGCGTCCGTCGGCTCGAACTCGTCCGAGTCCTCCGGAATGAAATCTTCGTCGTGGCCGTACTTGAGGATGGCCTCGAAAACGTTGTTCACTTTCGACATGGGTCAAATTCCTTGAAGTGGGGTGCGGGAGCACTGTGGCAAAAATGTCCTGAGTGCGTGCGAGACGCAACAAATATGTAGTGAGCGTCGCTGGGTGACGCTGTTGAGGTAGTCCGTTCAACGGTGACGTACATTGCCCGCAAAAATCTTCGCGGTCAGGTCTCGAACCGGGGAGGGTGGGATTGTGTACGTCGGCTCGAGTTACGCCGGAGCAAGATGGCGGTTGCCAAGTCCAGTAATTATTCACGGGCTAAATGGTTTGTCAAGGAATTCATTTTGGCCCTTCTTCGATTTCTTTCAATAAAATGGTCCCTCTTTCTCGTCAGGTAGGACTTTCCCCCATGGCCTGGTACCAGCAGCAGCTCGAGCTCTCCCCCACACGGCGTGGCTACCACCTAATTACGTCAAAATTGGTCGATGCGTTACCGGAAATCTCTCGCATCCAGATTGGACAACTGACAGTCTTTATCCAACACACGTCGGCCTCCCTGACCATCAACGAGAACGCCGACCCGGATGTGCAGACCGACATGGAAAGCCTGATCAACAAGATCGTTCCGGAGGACTTTCCCTATGTGCACACCATGGAAGGTCGGGACGACATGCCCGCCCACATGAAGGCGTCTCTGATGGGTGCCTCCGTCACGGTGCCCGTCCAGAATGGCCGCCTGGCGTTGGGAACCTGGCAGGGGATCTACCTCTGCGAACACCGCAATCACGGCGGCAGGCGGCGGCTGATCCTCACGCTGCATGGTACGGAAGAGGGATGACCGGGCCGGCAGGACCATTGTCACAGGAATTGGACAGCGGGAACGGGGCGGCCCGCCAGGGCCCAGGCGTTGTGGCCGGCCGACAACCGATGGCCGGCAGGCCGGGTCCGATCCGACTTCGGTCCGATCCGACTTCGGTCCCGGCAGGCGGGCATCCGGTCAGACCCGGGTCAGGCTGGCCAGGTCATCGATCCAGCATTCGATCAGCGTCGCCTGGTTGGCATTGGCATGCACGTGGGCCTGGGCGTCCAGACAGCGGTCGACGCATTCGGCCGCTCGGAGGGGATCGTTGGTCCAAGCAGCCTGGCGGAGAGCTGCGCCGGTCTCGGATTCGCCGCCCGCCCGGCTGGCCGTCAACATCGCCTCTCGAAAGTAATCGGCCGCTTGATTGACCACTTGGACCAGGCGAGTGCGGCGCGCGGTCGCATCCTTGCCCGCGGCGTCGACGTGGGAACTGATCGCTCCGACCAGTTGCTGCGGGTTCCAGTTGGGGTTGTCGAAATGGGCACGCAACGTTTGACGAAATTCGGCTGATTCCGCGTCGGCAAGCTCGAACGCCCGGGCGACGCTACCGCCACTCCGTTCGGCGATCCGTCGCGTTTCCTGGGGGCCGGCCACGTCGTCGCGGCTGACCAGGATCTCCGCGACGGCCTGCTCCGACAGCGGCCGAAATCGGATCACCTGGCAGCGTGACCGAATGGTCGGAAGTTGCTTCTGCTCGCTGGCGCTGATCAAAATAATGACCGAATTGGGTGGCGGCTCTTCCAACGTCTTAAGCAGACAGTTGGCGCCTTCCTGGTTGAGGAAGTCAGCGTCATCGATGATCGCGATCCGACGGCCACCCCGAAAGGCCTTTAATGCGATATCGTGGCAGAGCCCTTCGCGCCGACGATGCTCGACATCCCCGATCAACAGATCAATGGGGATCACGCTCTTGTCGTCCGGCTTGGCGACAACGAACAGGTCAGGATGCGATCCGGCGGCAACCTGCCGACATGCGGGACATTGATCGCAGGCGGTCAGCTCGGCCTCATCGTGCCGTTCGCAGAGCAGCGCTTTGGCCAGTTCGCGAGCGAACTTCATCTTGCCGACCCCCGCCGGGCCGACGAACAGGAAGGTGCTGGCGAGCCGCCGACGCGTCAGCGCCCGCCGAAAACGTTCGACGATCTCATCATGCCCGTAAATCGCTTCCCAGCTCATCGTTGCCTTCTTCAACACTTCTCCAGGCGGTCCTTACTCGACCTCCACATTGTAGCGTTGAATCGGCGTTCGGGTGGCCGCCATGACACAGCCTACGGGCAAACAGGTCCGCGGCAGAAGACGTTGCCGCCGCCCATGGTACGACAGGTTGGTCCGCCTCCGGTGGCTGACTTCCGCCGCGGGGTGACGCGTCGCAGAACGACATCCCGATGGACGATCCGCTGTCGACCCGTTACCGAACCAGCTCGGCCAACGAGTCACTGCCGGGGCGTCACCTCTGTGTCCGGCGGGACGACTGGGCCGACTGCCCTGCTTCGCTGGACTCGAACGACGCTTGCCGCAGCGAGTTGGGCTGAGCATTCGCGGCCACGTTGGACTCATTGAGACCCAGGGTTCCCCAGTTGTAGCCGGGCTGACCGTCGACTTCGGCCCGCCGCGGCGGGTTCAATGTCGGCCCTTCCGGTCGGGTAGAAATCGGGCCTTCACGCTCCGGGTCGGAGAGGGGCGTAATTTCCGGCGACACGGGGTCCGCCAGCGTCGGCTCACCGGCCGGAACTTCCTCGACCGGAACCACGTTGCCGGGCACCGAATCGGAGGGCTGGAAATCTTCGCCGGGCATCATCATGGGACCGTTCAGGCCCATGATCTGTCCCTCCGCCGGCCCCTGGCTGACGACGGCCGGACGCGTCGATCCGTAGTCCATGTAGTAGCTCGCGTCACGTTCGCGAGCATGCCCCAGGGCGTCGTAGTAAGCTTTCTCAGGCCAGGCCCCTTCGGCCAGGAAGATGTTGTTATACTCCAGCAAGGACGATTTTCGGAAGTGAACCTCGGCGATCGCCTTGTTGTAGTCACAGAGGGCACGGTGAAAGTCGATCTGTCCCTGAGCCCGACGCCGCTGTGCTTCCAGCACGATGTCCAGGGTATCCTTGCCACCGACGTGCAACGCCTCCAGGGCTTCCACCTCTTCCTGCGACGCCTGCCAGCGATTGAAGTGCGACTGGGCCTGCTCGTACTGAAAGTCCAGGTTGCGGACCGCGGACGACAAGAGGTGCGACGTGTTCAACTCCTGGTCCTCCAGGACTGCTTTGGCCCGAGCAATCTGGAGCTGAGCGTTGCGAACGCCCGCCAGTTCCCGGCGGAAGCCGACCGGCATCTGGAAGTCGACGAAGATCCCGGCCTCCTGATAGTTGCCGCCCAGCAGTTCGTCCCAGGCGGTCGAACCACCGGCCGGAAAGGGGTTGCCCGCCGGATTCGTGTTGTCGCCCAGAAGACGGTCGCCCAGGCCGAGCCACCGGTAGACGACCCCCACGTCCAGGGTCGGCAACAATTGGTTCTTGGCGCTCATCAACTCCAACTCGCGTTGCTTGATGGACCACTTCTGGCTGCGGAGCTCCGGGCTGCGGACCAGTGCCTCGGTGTGGATCGCCAACCAGTCAAATTCGATCCGGGCCGCCGTCGGCTCGGTGCTGGGTCGAATCGATCGACCGTCGGTCGCGGCCAGCCCCATCAGGAAACGCAGGCGGCTTTCGACCTCGTACAGTTGCTGCAGGGCTTGCTGCAGTGAAGCGCGGAAGAAGAAGTATTGCTCGCGAGCCTGCGCTTCGTGCTGCGTATCTTCCAGCCCGCCCAACTTCTTTTCGTTGGTGTTGTTCCACGTTACCTGTGCGCTATCCCGGCCGATCTTTGCCGTCTGGACCGCCCGGTAGGCACAGTACAGATCCCAGTAGGTGTTCTCGATGTCCAACACCAGGTTGCGGACACTGGCTTCGAAGTTGGCCGCCGTGATGTCCGTATTGGTCCGGGCGAGGATGACGGGAATTCGGTTGATCTGTGTGCCGGCACCTTGCAACAGCGGCTGACGCCATTCGGCCTCGATGTTCTGCGTCCAAAAGCTGTTCAGCTCGCGAGCGCTGCCGAACGAGTTGGTATCGTCGTAGTCGGTGACACTGGCCACGGAGAAGTTGGCACCACTGGCCGTGCGTTTGGTCAGTTCCGCACGAATGCCGCCCCGATCTCCCTCGTTGAAGTTCGGAAAGATCGGGTTGCCGGCGACCGAGGTGTTCGTCGGATTGTCCAGCGAGGTGTAGGCGGAACCGCCCGATGAACCGGTCACTCGCAACTGGGCATCAAACGCCGCCAGGGCGGATTCGGTACCACCGACCTGCCCGGCCGTCACCCGCTCGTCGATCGAACCGGTGATCCCCCGACTGCCGATCCGTGGAATGCCGCTGGTGTTGGTCTCCGTAATGGCCACATCATAGACCGATGAGCCGCCGATGCGTCCAACCAGGCTGTCGGCGAAGCCGATCTGGGTCACGCCACCCAGGTTGCGAATCACCTTGCTGTTCTTCATCGCGATAGAGATCGCTTCTTCCAGCGACAGATCCCAGAAGACCGGTTCGCCCGGCTTGCTCAACGTGTAGGGAGCCTGCGTGTGAGCCACCTCGACCAGGTGCTCCTCGTACACGTCAGGATTCGAGATATTCACCGCATGATCGATGAAATGCGATAAATCCCCATCCTCATGCAGATAGAACGGTTGCGTCGGATGGCATCCGGTAAAGGCTGTCAACACGACGAGAAGCAATGCAAGTTGGGTTCTATGTTGCCGCGTCATCGGGCTCCCGCTTCCTTTCGGATTCGCAATCTTGGCGCAATGGACCAAGGGAGTCACGCCCGGGTAACACTCCCCACGCTGAGGAGTGCCCCCTGGACGATCGATCAGTGTCCCCCCTGATCGACTACGCCTCAGGGATCCACGGCAGGTGAACCCCGGAAGCGGAGTATTCGACAAAGGAAGTTATCGGACGCCTAATCGTTAAACTTGCAGGAATCCACTCAATCCGAAAAATTTTTGCGACCGGCAAAGATTGCCCTAAACCACCCAGACAACCAGCTGCGACTGCGCGAACGTGCCTCCAGGATGCCAGCAATGCCAGCGTGCGATGGAATGCTGGAAAACGTGTGATGGAATGCTGGAAGTTGCAGGAGGACAGCACGCTGCTCGGCGCAGGGCTCTGATACGCTGCTCGGCGCGGGTCTCTGGTACCCTGCTCGGCGCAGGTCTCCGGTACCCTGCTCGGCGCAGGTCTCTGACCTCGCCGAAACCGCCGACCGGAGGTCTCCCGCGTTGCGTCCCTCGGTTGATGGTGCGAAGTGAAGCGTTGC
>JAUIGN010000060.1 GCA_030430075.1 bacterium | reverse complement strand
TCTGCCGATGCTACACCCACGACGTTACCGACGTCAGCGTACGGCTCTGGGCCGATGCGAATGGCTAATTCTTCATCGTAGGACTCTTTCATTCCCTACTCCAAACCGGTTTAGCCCGGCGCTTTCGATGTCCCCTTTGCGTTCTTTGTTGTGGATGTCCCCTTTGCGGTGCTGTGGATGTCCCCTTTGCGCTTTTGCGGCCTCCCTTTGCGGTGGTGGATGTCCCCTTTGTGGATGTCCCCTTTGCGGTGTTTGTGGTTGTCCCCTTTGCGGCGGTGGATGTCCCCTTTGCGGCGGCTTTGTTGTGGTGGTTTGCGGCGATCTTTGCGTTCTCGCAGGTACACCAGAATCACCGGCGGCGGCGGTTCTCGTTGCACCGCTCGCCACCCCTCGATAGATTAACGTCTATCGATGCGTTCGCGTTTTGTACGAGGAGTTTGCAATGCTCACTATCGCCGGCAGCGAATCGACCTATTGTGACGGGATCTCGCGCCGCTCTTGGATGAAGATCGGCGGGCTGGCCATGGGGGGACTCGCACTGCCGGAAATCCTGCAGTCCGAAGCAGCTAGCGGGGGTCGGACGGGCATCAAAGGGATCATCATGGTCATCTTACCGGGCGGGCCCAGCCACCTGGACATGTACGACTTGAAGCCCGATGCACCGGCAGAGGTTCGCGGCGAGTTTCGGCCAATCACGACGCGCGTGCCGGGCATCGAAATCTGCGAATTGCTGCCGCGGCTCGCCGACCTGACCGATCGCGTGACGTTGATCCGTTCGTTGGTTGGCTTCAAAAACGACCACAATACGCACTGGTGTACGACCGGCTGGGAGTCGCATGCTGCGATGCCTTCGTCGCCGATGATCCCCGGATTCCCTCCCGGCGGCTGGCCGTCGATGGGTGCCGTGTTGTCGAAACAGTTCGGCTTGCGGGTACCGGGCGTGCCGGCCGCCGTCGATCTCGTGCCGCTCGATGCGGACGCCCGCTTCATTATGCGAACCGCTCCAACGCAGTCGGGTTACCTGGGGCCGGCTCATGCCGGTTTCGAAGTCGAGGCCGTCGACCGCCGCAACATCATGCTGAACGGCGCCAGCCTCCGCCGGTTGTCGGACCGCCGAGCGCTGCTCGGCGGCTTCGACAACTTTCGGCGCCGCGTCGACACGCCCGGTTTCCGCGACGGAATTGATGAATTCCACCGTCAGGCATTCGAGGTGCTCACGTCACCCCGACTCGCAAATGCACTCGACCTGAGCCGGGAAGAATCTGCCAACCGGCGCCGCTACGGGTTGGAGCGGAAATATCCAACCGAGCGGGAAGGTCGCACGCATCTGGACCAGTTCTTGCTGGCACGGCGAGTGATCGAAGCTGGCGCCCGCTGCGTCACAATCGCCTTCAACCGGTGGCCCTTTGGGCGCATGTTGCAGGGCGACTACAACTGGGATTGGCACAAAGACAACTTTGGTGAAGCTCGGGGGACGCTGCCGCTATTCGATCTTGGCTTGTCTGCACTGATCGAAGATCTGGAAGAACGGGGGCTCTTGGATGACGTCGCGGTGGTGGTTTGGGGCGAGTTCGGCCGCACCCCCAAAATCAACGCCAACGCGGGCCGCGATCATTGGCCCAACGTTGGCGGTGCCTTGCTTGCGGGCGGCGGGATGCGCTGTGGGCAAGTCTTGGGTTCCACGACTCGCTTCGGCGAAGAACCTGATACCAGACCCATTCACTTCCGCGATGTCTTCGCGACGCTATACCAGCGCCTGGGCATCAACGTCGCGACGACGCAGTTCAGCGACCTCGCCGGACGGCCTCAGTACCTGGTCGGCAACCATCGACCGTTGGCCGAACTAGTGGGCTAGCCGCAATACCGTTCAATTGGAATCCGGTGATCGCATCCGCAACGCGTCGGTTGAAAAAGTGTTAACGCTTCTACCAGGCATCCGCGGTTTCCGAGACCATCATTCGAAGGCAACGACCTACGAACTGCGGTTTGACGGGACAACGGCTAGCGAGGCAGGGCCTCGGACCAATAGCGAGCTGACGCTCGCGGCATATTCGTCCGCTCCCGTTGGTCGCTCCAACTTGACGCATTTGTAAAGCGAAACCTGATACAAGCCATCTAGGGAGTTAGGCAAGTACGGAACGTCATGCAAATCATGACCTCCGGAAGCGCGAAATCCAATTGAACGGTATTGGGGCTGGCCGGCTTCAGTCGCACGTCTGCTTCGGGCAATTGGATCGTTTGCCCGTTCCCCGGCATCGCCCGGACTGGCAGCGACGCGATGGCATGCGATCACTACGGTTTCGACTGAGCGAAGAACCGCCCTGGGCGCGTCTAACTGCCGTTCTCCGGTGGGGCATCTTTCTCGTCTTCAATCTCGCCCACGAGTTCCTCCAAGACATCTTCCAGCGTCACCAATCCCACAGTTTTCTCATCATCCTGGACAACCGCAAGATGCACGTGCTCGTCCCGAAAACAGACCATCAATTCATCGGACAGCATTGAGGCGGGCACCACCAGGCAGGGGCGGCAAATTGTGGAAACAGGCTCGTCATCGCGGCCTTCGGTTAGCGCGGTCAGGATGTCACGACTCATGACCAGCCCTTTGATTTCGTCGATTGACTTGCCAAAGACCGGATACCGCGAGTAGGCATGACGAAAGACGCGCGAAGCGGCCTGCCGGATCGTCGACGTCTCGGGCACACCGATTACCGCATCGACTGGGGTCATCACAGCCTCGGCCGTGCGGTCATTGAGTATGAAGGCCCGGTGGATCAGTTGCCCTTCGTCGCGTTCGATAAGACCCGCGCGACGTCCGATCTTCACCAGCGAACGGATCTGGGTCTCCGTGCCGATCCGGCGTTTGCCGGCCTTGAAAAGGTTGGAAAACGACGCCAATCCCAAGACGACCGGGTACAGCACGACCGTCAGAAGGCGTATCGCGGGGGCCGCCAACCGGCCCAACTGCGGGGCGTAATGGGTGCCCAACGATTTCGGAATAATCTCCGAGAACACGATCGTTCCCAGCGTCAGCACCGCCGTAATGGTTCCGATCGCCACATTGCCGAACAGTTGAATCGCCTTATGCCCGGCCAGGATGGGGCCCAGGATGTTGACCGTGTTCGTGAGAATTACGATGACGACGAGGGCTTGCGTGAGCTCTTGCGTAACCGCCCTTAACGCGTCCGCGCCCCATACCCCGCGAAGCTGCAGTTCTTCCACTTCTCCGGGAGAAACACTCAGCACTGCCGCCTCGATCCCGGACATCAATCCGGACAAGGCGAAGAATGCGAGGACGTACAGGACCAGTTCGAGCATCATCGGCCTTTCAGGCAGCGAAATCAGTTTGCGGTCAGACTGTCGGCCGCGTGGGGACAAACACGCGACCCGCTCGCCAGCCGATCCATGGAACCCTCGGCCAACGCCCGCCGGCTGATGACCGGCGAGTCAGGGCCTCCGACCGACGGCAAGCAAACGCTCGCGGCGCGTTAGGCCGCTCTCGCCGGTCGCTCAAACTGGACTCATTCGTAAAGCTAAATCTGATACACGCCTTCTAGCTCCCCCTGGGTACGTCCGCCTTTTCCGCTGTGTTGGGAGGCTCGGGGGCCTTCTGCACGTTGTCCCCAACGACGCCGCGCGGGCCTTTGACTGTGGCGGCCTTGTCCTTCTCACCGCCGGTGAGGGCGACGTTGCCGAAGACATGAGCCGGCTGTTCCGACTTGTCGACGACAATCGCCGTGCCGAGAAAGTTGCTGGTCGTGTTGTCGGTCGCCCAGACCTGATGCGCGCCCGTGGCGAAGAGTGCGTGTCGCCAGCGGTCGATGCGGTTGTTGAAGAACGAAACGTTCGAGCTGCCCTGAACCCAGGCAGCGAAGTTCGGTGGACCGCCGGCTCGCGGTCCGTTTCCTTGGAACTGGTTACCCGAAATGACCGCCGTCCCCTGGACCATCACGCCCGCCACACCGCCGCCAGTGATTTCGTTGTCGGCAACGACAGCGGAAGAGCCTTCGCGAATGGCGATCATCGGTGGCATCCCACCGGTGCGGACTAGTTGATTTCGGGCGATAAAGACGTCTGAGCCATTGCGAACGCCGATAGCAACCAGCTTATTCTCAAGGCATTGGTTGTGGAGAACAATCGCCCTGGCGTTTCCTCGAACACCGATGCCGGAAGTCGAGTTGTCGCGGCAGTGGTTTTCGACAACCAAGGCCTGCGCGCCCGTTTCGGTGCCGATTCCGGCCTGTCCGTTCTTCACACACTGGTTGTTGACGATGATGGGGACGGAATCTTCCTGGGCCCCGATGCCGGCCAACTTGTTTTCGTAGCAGCGATTGCCGTCGATGACCGGCCGCGCGCCGGTGCGAGTGCCAATGCCGGCCATCTGATTCTTGTAGCAGCGGTTGTGGCGGATGACGGCAACGGCCTTCGTTTCGGTGCCGATTCCGGCCATCCGATTCCCAAAGCACTCGTTGTCGACAATCACCGGCCTGGCTTCCAACTGGGAGCCGATTCCCGCCATCTCGTTGTTGTAGCAGCGATTGTGGCGAATGATCGGCTCGGCCTCTGTTCGACAGCCAATCCCTGACATCTTGTTCTCAAAGCACTCGTTGTGTTCGATCAGCGGTCGGGACTTCGTGCGGCAACCGATTCCCGCCATCTCATTCTTGTAGCAGCGGTTATGGCGAATGATCGGCGTCGCATCATCGCGCGATCCGATTCCCGCCATGTCGTTTTCATAGCATTCGTTGTATTCCAGCACGGGGGATGTCGTGGGTTCGGTGCGGACACCAATTCCAGCGCGGCGATTGTGGTAGCACCTGTTGCCGCGAACCGTGGGACAGGCTCCCTCGCTGATGCCGATTCCGGCCCGCACGTTCTTGTAACACGTATTGTTGATGACCAATGGGTCTGCATCCTCGTGTCCAATTCCCGCATAGAAGTTCTCAAAGCAGATGTTCTCCTCGATCGTCCCGCTCGACCCTCGCATGGAGCCGATGCCGCCACCCATGTTGCGGTACGTAACGTTTCTCAGGATGTGCGGCGAAACGCGTTTCCCTGGGGCGCCCGTAACTCCAATGCCGGTGTAGCCGATGTGATGCACGATGTTGTTGGCAACCGTGCAGCGAGTGATCCCGTCGACCGCAATCCCAGCGATTCCCGGCGCGCCGATCAATTCCTTTGCCTGCTCCTCACCCTGCGTGGCGTGATGTCGATTCCAACGAGCGTCGTCGTACATGCCGACCCCCGTGACACTGAATCCGTCCAGCGTCGAGTCTTCCGCCATGTCGACCCCGGGGCTCGTGGCCGCCCCGCCGGTGCCGTCGATAATCGTGTCCTCAGCACGCTTCAGGCCGAGCTGCCCCTTCCCATCGTCGCCGGCACTCTTGACCGTAATGCCGGCCTTCAAACGGATTCGCTCGCGGTACGTGCCGGCGTCAACGACGACGGTGTCGCCGACCGCGGCGGCATCAATGGCGGCTTGGATCGTGCCGTGATCCAGTGGGACACGAATCGTACCGGCAGTGAGTGAAGTCGCTGCCAGCAATGAGGCGACCAGCGCAGCGGGTAATGGATGGATGCCGCCGTGTCGTGGTGGGATGATCGAACGCATGGCGTTGTTTCCTTCGAGGTAGGGCGATGGCAGGCCGGTTGATTCGGTCTGTGGGACGGTGAACACTGGACGCTCGGTTCATCATTCGTCATTTGCCGGCGACCGCTGTCCGTTGATCATCTTGTTCAATAGCCGAGCCAGCGTATTGCGCTCGCCTTCGGTCAAGCCGGCAGTGACCCGTTCCAACTGGTCAGGCTGACTCTTCCAGATTTTTTTCAACAACCTACGGCCTCGGCTAGTAATTCTCACGAACCTTTCTCGGCGATCGGCGACGTTGACTTCTCGTGCGACAAAGCCCCCCTTTTCCAGCCGGGACAGCATCGCGGTGACATTGGGAAACGAAACATAAAGTTCCTTGCCTAATTGGACAGCGCCAAGTTCACGAAAAAGCACCATATGTTGCGACTGCAGCGAAGTGCTAGCTTCAGCATGTTGTGGAAATCTTCGAACTTGGCGCTGTCCAACTAACCTGCGCTGCGTAATCTGTTCGCCCCGCAAACGATTGAGGACTGTCAGCATTTGGAATTGGGGCGGCGTCAGCCCAAACTTCGCATAATGGGGACCCATCTGCCGAGCAAGCGCTCCGAAGCCTCGCACGACCGAAACGACGGCTCGACGGGCCGGCGTCTCAGGGAATTCATCGGTCAGGTTCTGTTCTTCCCAATGATTCATTGGCTGTCGGCTGCACGTTCGACCGGCAGAGTGGTGACAACGAATTGTCCATTTTCAAGCACGATTCGACGCCCCGCGCCGACCGTGTGAAACTGCTCACCATACCTCTGTTGAAAGAGATCCTTTGCCAGATCACCCGAGCAGTGTGCCGGGAGGACGGTCGTGACCTGCAACGCTTGAAGACGGGTGATCGTCGTCTTGATCTGCTCCGGATTGGCTCTCAACATGTGAAAGCCGCCCAACAGCAGGCGGACCGTGTCCTTCTTCCGCTGCATCTCGACCGTCTCGACCAATTTGACGAGACCTGGATGCGAGCAGCCGACAATCATCACCAACCCTTGAGATGTTTCAATTGCCAACGACTGTTCCGGGGGCAGGCCGTCCACAATTCCGGTGGAATGCACACCCGGTACCACTTCAAATGGCCCCGTCACTCGGCGCGGCATCATCTTCACCGCCGTGGCACGGCGAAATGCCTCGTCCGGAAAACAATCCAGAAAGTGAACCGTCATCGTCGGGTTCTTCTCAAAGACCCAATACACGCCCCTCAAGTGATCACCGTGCTGGTGGGAGATGACCGCGTGCTCGATCGTGGTCGGGTTAATCTGCATCTTCTCCAAATGTTCCAAGAGCAGGATCGGATCGCTGCCAGCGTCAAACAAGACGCGGTGTCCGCGGAAATCGACCACGGCAGAAAAACCCCACGACCGGCTTAAGTCTGCGCGTGCCGACGTGTTGTCGAAGACCACACGAATCTCCAGTTCGGGTTGAGACTCAGCACCATTGGGTTCATCCGCAGGAACCCTCGCTGGGATAAGACAAGAACAAAGCATGCCGACCGCAACTGCCGTGTTGGTACAATTCATGGTGTCTGGTCTCGACAGGAAAGACGAAGTACGTTCGCATTCGTTAACATTTTAACTATATTCGCTTGTCGCCTGCAGGGCCACGGTACGGTCGCCGGCTTGTGGGTCACCACGACACCATGTTTGCGGCAGACTTCAGTGACCTTGGCTGGATCGATCGCTTCGACCGTACGTCCGCGGTAACCGGTGGTCGTGGCAGCTTGCAACATGCTGTTGACGACGGCTTCCTCCGTGGCATCCCTTACCGCCTGAAACAGCGGAGACAATTGATCGTCGCGAAGCAACGCGACTGCCCCCTCCCGCGCCTCCTTCGCTTCATAAGCTGTCCGCACTTCGCCGGCCGTCGAAAAGGCGAGCACGTAGTCGCCGCTGCCGTGTGAGATCGGCGAGCCGGCTGCGGCCAATCCCAGCGGCGCGCGTCGAGCCAATCGCTTGAGGCGACGAGCATCCAGTGGTGCGTCCGTCGCGACGATGACGATACAGGATCCGTGTTCCTGTGTTCGCGTTTCGTTTTTCAGATAATACCGGCCCAACTCCCGACCGACAGGCGCCCCCGCGACCGTCAGCGAGCCGCCGAAGTTTGACTGGACAAGCACACCTACCGTGTAACCGCCGAGTTGTTCCGGCAGTCTGCGAGACGAACTGCCGATGCCGCCTTTCCAGCCCATGCAGCGAACTCCCGTACCGGCTCCCAGGCAACCTTCGGCGACCGGTCCCGAATGCGCGTCACGAATCGCCGCAACGACGTCTTCCGCCCGAACTCGTCGCTGCCGAATGTCATTCAGGTACCCATCGTTGCATTCGCCAACAACCGGGTTGACCGACCTGACTGATTCGCAACCCGGCTGGTCTAAGGTCCAGCCGACGAGCGCGTCGGCGGCGGCGAAGGTACTCAAGGTATTCGTCAACACAATGGGCGTTTCGATGACGCCAAGCTCGTCGATCTGGGTCGTGCCGACGAACTTGCCGAACCCGTTCGCGACGTGCACCGCCGCGGGCACTTTCTGCAGAAATACGTTTCCCGGATGAGGCCTGACCGCGGTGACACCGGTGCGGATCGAGTCCCCTCGGACAATGGTCTGATGCCCGACCTGAACGCCGGCAACGTCGGTAAGTGAATTGTTGGGCCCCGTCGGCAACACGCCGATCGTGATCCCGAGATCTCTCAATCGAGGTCGGGCAACTGCCGGCGCCGCCTTGTCCGGCTCGTCGGCCGGAGCACGATCGGCATGAATGGCTGAGAACGCGGCGAGCAGCAAGACGGTACAACGAACCATTGTTCAACATTCCCGTGGCATTTCGGCGTTGGCCCGTGCTCAGTCTATCACACCGCTTGGAACCGCTGAACGTTGCTCGACGCGCATTGAGCTGCCACGGCGAGCGTTCGACTGCCTGCACAACTTTCCTGTGCGCTCATCCCCGCGACCCTGATTGGAAAACAACGACGTACGAAATCCGATCGAGGGGTATTGCCGCCAGGGAATCCGTTAAGTGCGGAATGTCTTGCAAGGCGTGACCCGAGGAAGTGCGGAATCCAATCGAACGGTCATGCCCAGCGGCTGGTGTGTTATTCGGGCCATTGGCCTTCCGTGCGGGCCATGACGTACAGGGGGGCAGGATGGGGATTCACGTCAGACTGGCCTGCATGTCGGCCCGCCGGACTTCCACGGCGTGGTTTGCCACGTGGACGGGCTGTGTGGGGGCAAACGTCGGGAAAAACGGATCGCAAGACGCGTATTTCCTGCCACCTCATCGGTTTGCTAACCGCCGCGTCCCGTCCCGATTGCCTGACGGGCAGGCGCCGCCGTCAGGGCCAATTGACAACTTCGAGCGGTCCTGACAAGCTTCCACGCTGAGGCGGATTCAAGGGTAACGAATTGCAAGAGTGAGCGTCATGGACTTGAAGCAGTCATTGGGTTTCGACCCGTCTCCGGAGCCGGGGCAGAGGAAGCGTCTCCTCCGCTATATCAACCTGCAACTCATCGCCAACGGCTGGCCCAGCGGGCTGGAAGATGCCGACGTTGAGTTCGTCGACATCTCGCGGGGGCTGCTCGAGCGTCACCGGGAAATGACGCGACAACTCCAAGGCGTTCAGTGTCCTGCAGATGCCCGCATCGAGTCCTTCCTGCAGCGTCACTTTGCCGCCGAGGAACTCGGCTTTCCCTTGCAGCTCCCCAGGCAAGCGTTGGTTCTGGACCGGCACGGGATGGCGCGTGAACTGTCACTGCCGGTTGACGGCAATCGGTTTGAAAATGATCTGTTGACTTCTTACCGGGTGAAGAATGGGGTTCTCCACAACCCGATCAACGATCGCCGGACAACCACCGGTACGTTTCATGTCTGCCAGGGTGGCCTGCCGATCGCCGGGGACAAGTTTGCGGTGCCGAAACGCACCTTCGCGGAGCTCTTTCGCCGCGCGGTCGCGCCGCCGGACGACATGCAGCGGTTGCCGTTCACTTCGAACCAGGCCAGTCCCGCGCGAGGCTTCGTGTCACTCTTGATACGACCCCTTGTCTGCCCGGAAGTTCCCGGCGTCACAGAACGCAAAACGATGGAAGTGCGTTTCTTTGTGCCCGGAAGTTTCGTCGCCAACCTGGACTTCGTCGAGTCGATCTTTGGCAACGGGGGTGACCCGTTTCTGCCTGAGAACGATGCCGGGCTGGATGTCGCGCATTGGACCGGCCACACGGGATGCGTCATCCTCGCGCCGCACCTGACCAGCGCGACAAAGTCCGAGGTCGGCCTGCCGCATGCCGATCAGGCGACGCCCGAACAGAAAAAGCACGGCATGTGCTGGAGCGACCCGGCAGAAAAGTACAACAACGGGAGCCCTTTCAAGCTGACCTGCCGCACGGACGAAGGGGTGGTTGTCACCCTGATCGCCGATAACTACTTCGGGTATTGCAAAAAGGAGGTCAAGACCCAGATCAGCTACGCCGCCAACCTGTACGGCAACGTGGAAGAAGAACATGCCGGCGGCGCGATTGCGTTCCCAACCTACAGTCTGGGTGAAGAGTTTCAGGTGAACAGCAAGCGGTACAACAGCCGCACGTTCGCCGATGTCGTCCATGACTACGCGGACGATCTCGACGTGAAGCCGGAAGGGTACGCGATCGACAAGCGTTTCCCGGAGTTGATCTACATCCCCGAAAATGCCCTGGCAAGCGTCCGGCGGCAGAAGGTCGAATGGACGCACAAGGGCCAGCCGACCTCAATTCCGTTGCTGCCGGGTCAGATCTACATGGCCCCGTCCGGCTACAAGTTGCGGCTCGAGAAGCATCCGGCCGCCCCATCGTGGCGTTTGATCGGGTCCGTGGGTGAAGGCGTCTTTTGCCATAAGCCGTGCACGGTTTCGGGCGGAGGCAAGAGCGAAATCAGCAAGTCGCTGGTCGACTACATGCTGTACGGGCCGATTTTCGTCGCCGAGCTCGAGGCCGACCTGAAGTATGTCGAGGAGATTTTCGAGAAGGACTACTCGACACGCTGGCACCCGAACTCCAGCATCGACCCGGACTACGATGCGAATCCGACCCGCCCGATCCTTTCCGAGCGGCGTTCGCTGGGCAGCGTGATCAAGCTCCTTTCTCCTTCGCCGGACTACACCGACGAGTACAACGCGTGGTTGGCCTCAATCCCCAACCATATCTCCGCGCTGGTCTTGATTATCAAACGCTTCCAACGTCCGGACTGGGGGACGGACTGGCGGAAGCATTTCAACGTCGATATCGTCAATGGCGAACCGGGGCACGAGCTGAAGTATGGTGACCGGACGCTGGTCGGTACCTACCTGCGTGTCGGCCTGCAGAGCCGCCAGTCATGGCGGACATTCAAGGTACGGCAAGACTTCGCCGCGGCGGCCAAGATTCAGACCGAGGACGACATTAGTGCCTCCGTCGTCGTGCCCACAGACCGGTTGGATCAACTGGCGGATGACGAGTTTGACGAAGCGATGAGCGTCAAGTTTGTGCAGAATTGCGAGTATCGGTTGTTTCAGCGGCCGGACGACGCCATCCATCGCGGGCTCGATAAACAGACCGAGGCCGATCTGACGCGGCCCGACAATTTTCTGTCGAACTACCAGCCGCTGGCGCGCGATGTGGTCGACCAGATGACCAAGTACGTGGTCGACTTTGACGCGTTCAGTCCGCCCATGCAAGAGCTGTTGCGATCCTTCCAGCAATCCGACGACGAGTACGTAGTTTGCTCGGCGATTCCCCGCGACATTGACGGCCGCTTCTCCAAGAACCCACGCTACCTGCAGAACCGCCCGGATCTGGTGCGTCCCCTGGATCGCTATGTGGCGGAACGCGGGATGCGTCTCTGGCGAGGCATTCGCGCCGACCAGCCACTCCATACGCCGGTCAACGCCGTGATGTACGGGCGGCGCAACAATCCGCCCGAGCCCGCGAACCGGATCCGCGGCCTGGCGGTCTACAATCCGATTCATTACCAGGAATTGCCCGAACTATTCATGGACTTTATCTGCTCGCTGACGGGCAAGAGTCCCTCCACGACCGGGTTCGGCAGCGAAGGCGCCTTGACCAAGGGGCCCTTCAACGCACTCCGGTATACGACCGATCTCAACAACGCCTTGGTCAGCTACATTCTGACGGGGCTGGGCGGGTTTTCGTCCGCGGCCGGATTCATCGGCCCGAACATGCAGGTCGATCACGACATCAGCCTGCTGATCCCGGAAATCTGGTGCCGCCTTTCGGCCGAGGAACGCAATCCGGCATTCCTGATCGAAGAGAAATTGCTGGAACCGGTCGAGGACTTCGAACACCGGGGCGAACTCATCCTCGGCAGCCGTCTCGGATATCGCATCAACCACCGCTTTGTTCGCCGCTACTTCGGCCGCGTGTTCGACAACCCCACCAAGGTGTTCAACGCGTCGCTGCTGAGGCCGGAGACACAGGACCTCGACGCCTTCGCCGACGGGATCAAGTACATCACCGAAGCGCACCAGCAGGTCGCCCAACGGTACCTCGATGACGGCTCGGTGAAGCACGCCTGTCCGCCGCTGCGTGTCCTGATCCACATCATGGCCCACGGCGAGTACGAAGGAATGACGATTGGCGACGAAGGACTGCGGCAGATGTTCACTCGCGACTACCTGCTGAGCAGCGATTGGTATCAAGCACGCCTCAAGACGAAACAACAGCGTGACATTGCCCTCTGGCAAAGGCACCTGGACTATCTGGCAACCTACGGGGCCAAACCGGGCAGCCAGCAGGTTGTCGACCGATTGGAGCTCAAGGCACGCCAGGAGTTCGCGGCAGCCCAATTGCAGGCCGCCCAAGCCGACCAATACGTCAACTCACTGGTCGGCACGCTGGGAGCGGATCCGATGTGATCCGGCTCTTGCCCCATTGCGGCGGCACGGCGGTCGACCAGCCCGGCGCGAGCCGTTTGGGGACATGGGAACCATCGCGTCGCCTTTCGCCCCGCGAACGCCGCGCCTGTCAGCCGGCAGCGCGTTCGCCTCCGGTGTGTGCAGCTTGCGACGGAACCGGGGCTAACGCCCGACGGCTAATGAATTTCCGGGCGGATGCCGAAAGGCATGACGTATGGAATGGGGTCGGAACGGCGACTCCGACACCGGGCCGGTCCCCGGTCTGGTTTTGGCTTGTTAGTCGACGTAGAGGAACTCGTTGCAGATCAACAGAGTTTGGCAAATGTTCGTCAGTGCCTGCTGCGTTGCGGATGTTTCTGACGGAAGTTGTCCGGGGTTGGTTTGCAGGTAAGCGATCTGGCGAGCGGCGAAGTCAACGCTGGTGTGAATCTCTTCCTCCGTCGGTTGGCGGCCGAGGGCCAGTTGCCAGGCTCGAATCACCTGGGCGACCACCGTTGCGCTCGTCTCGAGCGGGCCGTGAAACTCTTTGTCGCTCGAATAGTCGACCTTCATCCCATCGGCGGATGTCAGGCTCACGGTCACCGTCCAGGTAAAACTGTCGCTGGTGACGTTGCCGTTACAATCGACAATGAAGTCGATCACCTGACCCTTTTGAATATCGAGCTGTTCGACCTTGGTGTCCTGCTCGGAATGAAACGTCGTTCCTTCTTGAACGACTCCGGGCGAACTTGCCACAACCTGCCAGCGAACGCCGTTTCCGTGCTCGCTGCCGTGTTTCAGGCGACCGGTAATCTGAACGACTCCATCGCGGGGCGCGACCCAGCGCCGGATCGGGCTCATGGTCGACGTGCTGCCCGCATGTCCCCCTGCGGATCGCAGGAGGGCCCAGCCAATCTTCGCATCGGGCAACTGCGGGCCACCTTGCCAGGCGCTGCCGGTCCAGTGCGGGAGCGGGTCAAAATGCGTCTGGTTGGCTGCCGCGTCAAAATGTCCATACCCGAATTCCCACACGCTGTCGGGTGACGGCAACGTCGGCAGCGCTGCCGACACGGCGTCATCCACTGGAACGGCTTCTCGCGCGGCACGGGCCGCGAGCTGCCTGGCCTGGCTGAGAATGAACTCGCTATTCAAAAGCATCAGGGACTGGGTTGCGACGGTGGAGACCGACCGACTCTCGCAATTCGTCTCCATGACCGGCGCATCGAAGGCCCGCATCAAGGACACCGGCTGGCTGCGGCGAACGCGCGTGTAGAGGCTCCGCCGCGTCTGGTCTTCGACAATCACCTGGCCCGTATCGTCCTCCTTGATCGCAACCGGCGGGCCAAACATGGTGCTTTCCAGCGCGCCGGAGACGGCCAGCATGCGATCCCGAATCGTCTCAGCCTCCAGGCGGATCAACGGTTTGGCAGCATAGGCTGACGCCGGCAAGGCGGGATCCGCAAGCTCGCTCGACTGACGATACACGGTCGAACTCATTATCAGCCGATGCAGACGTTTGAGACTCCAACCTTGCCGCATGAACTCGTCGGCCAGAAAGTCGAGCAACTCCGGGTGGGAGGGCGGTGTCCCCAGGCGGCCGAAATCCGCCGGCGTTTCCACCAGCCCCCTCCCGAAATGGTGCAGCCAGACGCGGTTGACGATGACCCGCGGGACGAGCGGGTGGGAGCCGCCGGTGAGCCATCGCGCGAATGCCAGGCGTCGCCCCGTGGTCGGCCGGTCCGGATCGTCCGCCGGGAATTCCGGACGTTTGCCCACCGGCGCGACCACCGTCAGCCCGGCCGGTCCCACGACCTGTTTCGGTTGCCGAAAGTCACCCCGATGAAACAGGGCCGTCGTGGGTTGATGGTTGGCCGGTTCCACCAAGGTGCGCAAGAATGCTTCGGGCGGTTTCTTCGCACGAATCGCGTTGATCCGCTCGTCGAACTTTTTCAGCGCTTCCCGCGAAGCGGCAATGTACTGATACAGGTTGCCCGGCGTAATGTTGACGCTGGGATGCATTTTGAGCAAAGCTTTGTGGGCCTCGGTCCGCTTGGCAGCCGGCGTCTGGTAGGCCTCCTGGAGTTGGCCGCGGAGCGGCTCGTCATACTTCTTGAGTTCCGTTTCCAGGGCTTCCGCCATGTACTCGGCCTGCCTGGCGGCTTTCTCCGCCGCGACAACCTTGACCTCAGCTTCCACTTCCGCGGCCTGTTGGCGGTCCGCTTGCGTGTACAGCGACACTCGCTTCTGCGCCGGAGTCCGCCAGGCCTTCCAATCGATGGCGGGCTCGAAAATCGCCCGCAACGAATAATAATCGCTTTGTGGAATCGGATCGTAGCGGTGGTCGTGGCACTGGGCACAGTGAACACTCACGCCCAGCAAGGCCGTCGAAACGATCTTGATCGTGTCGGTCATCACCTGATTGCGGGCCTCGTCGTTGTTGGCACCGCTGCCGGTCCCATCGGCGGCCATCCGCAGAAAGCCGACCGCGGTGAGGAGGTCGATCTGGGACGCCGTTAGATCGCCCTCAAGGGGCCCCGCCAGTTCATCGCCGGCCAGTTGTTCCGTGATGAATTGGTCGAAGGGCTTGTCATCGTTCAGGGCCCGAATCACCCAATCACGATACTTCCAGGCCCAGTCGCGATTCGCATCCGAGGTCGTATACCCTTCCGAATCGGCGTAGCCGGCGATATCCAGCCAGTGTCGAGCCCAGCGTTCGCCGTAGCGTTCCGATTCGAGTACCTCATCGACCAGCCGTTCGTACCATTGCGGATCATCGCTCGTCTCCCAGCGGCGAACCTCTTCCAAGGCTGGCGGCAACCCGATCAGGTCCAGGTAGACCCTGCGAACGAGCGTCAACCGATCTGCGTCGGGTGCAAACCGGTGTCCCGGCGGCATCGCGGAAAGGATCAAGGCATCGACCGGAGTGCGGACCCGCGCCTCCGCCGCATGCTCCGCCACAGCTGGCCGCTGGATCGGCTGAAACGACCAGAACTCCCGCTCCTCGGGCGTGATCCCAAGCCCGGGACCGATCGAATCGGGTTCCGGGCGCGCCGTCGGGGCGCCGGCGCGAATCCATGCTTCGATAACGGCTATCTCAGCAGCCGGTACGCGACCGTCGCCCGGCGGCATATCGCCCGCACGCAAACGCTCCAGCAGGTAACTCTCTTCAGGGCGACCGGGAATCATGGCCGGCCCACTGTCACCGCCGGCCTTCATCAACCGGACCAACCGCAGGTCGAGTTTCCCTTCCAGCGCCTCCGTCGCGCCATGGCAATCGTAGCAATGAGCCCGGAAAATGGGCCGAATATCGCGTTCGAATGTCAGCGATTCATCCGCTTCGCGGGCGACCAGATCGGCAGAGGCCGCAAAATCACCCGTGGCGAACCCCAGGCAACTCAGCAACAGGCCAATGACAAACACGCTACCAGAATTGCTCATGATTTGAAGGCCGCGCGAAAACACGCGTTCCGAGGCGGTGGGCTGGAAACAGGCGGGGTCGACGGCGGCTTTGCCCCCTGCGTACAACGCGGCGGCAGCCTCCGTTCGGCTCCTCCATTCTAACGCGGCAGGGCCACGAACCAAGAGCGAGCTAGCGCCCGCGACCTGGTATTCCGCTCCCGCTGGTCATCGGAACACGACGCGATGCGAACGACTTGTGCACCAACAGCAAGCCAGGGGACACGTCCGGCATCGCTTCCTTAGGTCCAGTGGCGTGGACGTGTGGGAGGGTGTCGGCGCCACGTTTCTACACGCAGCCAGGCCGCACGAGGTCATGCACAGCATGACCTGCAGCACTGCCTCCTCGCCGGTCGCCGGTTTCTGTGGCGGCAACGGTCAGCGCAGCGTCTCGGTGGACGTTGGGCGGCTGGCAATCGAATTCGGTCGAAACAACCAGTGTGTCGGCGCGTACTCGGGGTAAGGTTCGAGGAACTGCCGTTGCTCGGCCGGGTGACCAAGCAACAGCAGTTCAATGTCATGGAGGACCGACACGTTATCGCCATAGTACGAGTGCCCCAGCAGGCTGGTCTCTCCGGCCGAGACATCGATCGTGTCAATTCCGGGGACGAGCACCAGGTCGTCTCCCGCATCTCCCGCTCGCGGGTCGCCGCTATTGAATTCGCGCGATGCGGCCAGTGCCAGATCCTTGGATGACGCATAAAGCGTAATCTTGCGGGCCTTGGACACGATCGCTGGTGCAATCCGCTCGCGAAACTCGTCCGCGTCGATATCCGGTGCGGCCAGGATCACCTGGTTGAAAAGCTGGTCGTTCTCTTCCGAATTGACCTCGATCTCCTTCAGCGACTTGGTCAAGGCCCGGTTGCCCATGCTATGGGCAATCAGATTCACCGTATCGGCACCGGATCGCTGGGCGATATCGAGCAGGAACGTTTTGAGCTGGTTAACACTCAGCTCGACATTCTTCTCATCAACCCGGTATTTGCGCCAGTTCGCTTGGGAAGGCCAACTGTAAAAGATCGGGGCACCGGCCAGTTTGAGATCGTGCGACATCTGGGCCGTCCGCCGGGCGGCCGATTCGAACGAGACGTTGTAGCCGTGGACGAACACGAGGATGCTGTTGCCCCGGCGGTCCAGTTCGCCGCGCAAGTCCGTGTAAAACGCATCCGGTTCCAACGGCCGCACGGTCTTGACAACGATGTGACGTTCCGGGTCCTCTGCAATCTCCAGCTTCACCAGCCGGGGACGTTCGATCTCACCTTCGGTATGAAGATCGGGGATCGTGACGTCGCACGATCCAAGCGAAACCTGGCGGCTGTACTCGGGGCCGTACGTCGGACCTGCGTTGGACAACCCGTCGTGTTGGCGATGTACACGCGTCACCACGACCTCCACCGTGATCGCGAAGATGACCAGCAGGGCAACGCCGATAGCTGCCGAGCGTTTCGCACCTCGACGGAGTTGCCTGATCACGAAGGCCACCATGACGATTGCCCCGGCCGCGATGAACAACCGGCCCAGTCGTAGAATCCGGGTGTCCGGTACCGTGCCCGCAACGACCGGCTTGCGGTTGGTGCCATAGAAGACCTTGACGGTCTTGTAGCCGGCGTCCGCGGTTGGCGGTTCGACGCCATCGGCGGTCGACATCGCGGGAGCTCCGTTCCGCTTCGGTTCCGGTTCACCGCGATCGGCGGAGCCTTCCTCCGGGCGAGGCGTGGCGGCCCCACCGTCGCCGGGCATCGCCGTGGCATCCGAGTTTGGTTGAAGTTCACCATCGTCCCGGGCCGCTGTGGCGGGCGGCTCGTCGACAGCCGGAGGTGCGGCGACCGCTTCCATCTCCCCACCGCGCAGATTGGGTTCATCGATGTCCATCTCGGGGGGCAGGGCCCCTTCCATCATCTCCGGGGCGGCGGTTGCCATGGCGCGATTCGCACCACGATCAGCGACGTCGACCAGGGCGTGGCCGCCGGTCCAATACGTATCACCGTCGCCGCCGCCGATCCCACCGGACAGTTCGTCGATCAGCTCGCGCAGCGACTCGCGCGCCTGGGGCGTAAAGTTGACTTCATCCTGGGCGGCGGCAACCAGTCGCGGCATCGGCGCGTTGCCCAGGTCACGCAGATTCCAATACGCCGGCTCGGCCAGCGTTTCGTCATTCAATGCCTCGAGGAGCGGATCCAGGGCGCGCGTGCCGCTCTCGCTCAACAACGACAGGCAAGCGACGCGCGTTTGCTCGTTCCTTGACCGATCCTGGGCGATCTCGGACAGCAACGGCCAACTGTCGTCGGGGAAATCGCCGAGGGCCCGCATCGCGATCCCGCGTGCGGCGTCATCGTCGAGTTCACGGATCAGTGTCGGCAGCGCCATCGGATGGGGCGTCGGCAGGCGTTGGAGTGCATAAGCAGCGGCCACGCGCATCTCTGCGCGGGGATCGTCGAGCCAGGCGACGAGCGCGGGACCTTGGTCCGGGTCGATCCGTCCAATCGCAACAGCGGCCATGGCGCGGACGTACAGTGCTTGCTCGGCATCTCCCAGCAGCCGGGTCAACGTGGGCATCGCGGAACGGGCAGCCGCTCCGATCTGCCCCAACGCGACCGCAGCCAAGGCCTGAATCTCTGTTTCTTCGTGCTGGTCGAGCAATCGCAGCTCGAGCGGGCGGGTTGCGGGTGCGGCCAGCTGGCCCATCTCGACCAGACCTCGCACCACGGTCGCTCGCACGTGATGCCGCGGATGCTCCAACTTGCTTGCCAACGCGGTCACGGCCTCCGGCCCGAACTGGGCGAGTGCCCTGGCGGCGGCAACCTGCACCGACTCGGACTCTTCACCCTCAACGAGGCACTCGACCAGCCTGGGTGTCGACGAATCGGCAGCCGGGCCGATTGCGGCGAGCGCCTGGATCACCATTCGCCGTTCTTCATCCGTCGTCAGCTCAATCAGCTCGCGCAGCCTCGGCACCGCGGCCGCAGCCGCTTCGCCGTACTCGCCCAGCACTTCCGCCACGGGCGCGGTGAAATATGGACTCACCTCGCGGTTCACCACGTCCGTTAGCGCGTCGATGCAAGCGGTCGAGTGCGGGCCGACGGCCGGCAGCGCCGTCGCAGCGCTCAGGCGAACATCTTCCGAGCAGTCTACGTCCAGCAGGAGCCTGAGCAACAGCGGCTCGGCGGCCGTCGCAGCCGTGCCGATTCTGCCCAGCGCCCGTGCCGTCGTAGCGACCAGTTCCTCGTGATCGTCCTCCTCCAGGAACCGCACCAACTCCGTGACGACGACTCCCGGCCCGGCACCGTCAACCGCCGCCGGCCCCAGGTCGCCGATCGTTCGAATCGCCGCCTCACGCACCCAGAGCGATCGGAGGTCGTCCCGAGCAACCTTCAGCAACGGTTCGATCGCCGTCAGAGCGGGCGGCCGGATCTCACCAAGACAGCGGGCGGCATCGGCCGCCAGCGTCTCGTCTTCGTCGCGCAAGACGTCAATCAACATCGGTACGGCCGGTTCGCCGATCTCCACCAGTCCGCGCGTCAAATGCCACCGCAGGAAACCGAACTCGCCTACCTCGCGGCAAGCCTGAATCAGCTCGGCCGCGCACTTCTGATCGCAGAGCCGATGGATGGCTCGCAACTGGGCCACCTGGTCGTCGGACTGCAAATCGGCCAGCAGCTCACGGACATCCGGAGTTTCGGGTGATGGTTCGCCGTCCGGTGATGGGCCGGCGGGAGCCCCAGGTGGGTCCGGCCGAGCGGGTGCTGGACCTGCCGGCGGCGGATCGACGACAACCGTTTCGCTCGGCGCGGGATTGTCGCGGGACGGATCGGCCGGGGTCACGGTCGGCAGTACGTTTTCCTGCCGGGCAATCGGCTCGCTTAACGTTCGTCGTGCCTCGGCAAGCTGATCCACGTGGCGATGATTTCGGGCCGTCGCGGCAAGCGCCTTTTCGGCCAAGCCGATCAGCCTCGCCAATTCGCCCGCGTCCTCCGCAGTCGATGGCTGACGGGCGGCCTCCTGGGCGATCCTTGCCAACGCCCATTCGGCGGCAAACCGTGCGTGCTCGTCTTGATCGTCCAACATGTCGAGAAGGGCAGTGAGGCATTTCCGGGGGTCGTGCTTGATCCGACCCAAGGCCGTGGCGGCGTACAGCCGCACGTCCGGGTTGCGGTCGTCCAGCGCAAGCACCAACGGATCGACGGCCGGTTCCGCATGTGCCCGCAACCGGCCCAGCAGCTTGGCCGCCTCGATCCGCACGACCGTGTTGGGATGCGACAGGTCCGCGCACCACTGTGCGATCGTGCGGCCTCGCACCTCGACCGGCTGGGCGTCCACCACCGCTGGCGACGCTAGCAACAGGATGCAGAGGAGCCGTGTGCACTGCGTTTTCAGCGACGCGATGGGATGGCACATTTCATTCACAACAATCGTCTACCTCGCATCAACGACTTGTTCCGGCCGGTACGGAGATGCCCGACACAACGGACCTCATTCGAACGGCAGGTGCGGAGAAAATCGCCAGTCAATTACGCGAAAACGGGACTTCCCGCAAGGTCAGGTCGAGCGCAAACGGTAACGAATCTCGGCGGATTTTCTCTGACCAACCGCTCGGCGCAGCTCTCCAACCGTTCGCTCGGCGCAGCTCTCCAACCGTTCGCTCGGCGCAGCTCTCCAACCGTTCGCTCGGCGCGGGGTTCCGACCGTTTACTCGGCGCAGCTCTCCAACCGTTTGCTCGGCGCGGCTCTCCAACTGTTTGCTCGGCGCGGGTCTCCGACCCCGCCGAAACCGCAGACCGAAGGTCTCCCCTTCCCGGAACGTGAGCCCGGGTAATTCATTCATTCATGAACGTACAGCGATTCAGGACAACTTGTCGTGTGGCAATCGATTGCAGTGAACTTTCCCACAGCAACTCGCCACTCAGCAGGAACCCGTTTGCTTCCGGTTCGCGCGGCGATCAACGGAACCGTGGACTAACGTCCCACGGCCGATGAGGAGGCCTGGTTAGCGCCTGACGTTTTGATATGCATGCACGGTGTTCGCAGATTTCGGGAGCCGCCTGCCGGAGATGGCTCACGGCCCATCCGCATGGATCGCTCGATGAATTCGTGCTGGTTGGCGACAAGGATGACCGTCATTCCCCGGACCCCCCTCACTCAATTGCCACGACCTCGAATGTGGTCCACGGCAGCCTCCAGGAGCGAATCGGTGGCTCCAATCCAGTCGGTGGGGACAGGTTCGACGACCTCGTCCGGAGCGATTCCCTGATGGTAGAGTTGGCCGTTGGATTGCATCGAACACATCGTCGAGATGGCCACTTCGAAGCCCGGCGCGATCTCGACATTCCGCACGTAGCCGCTCATCCCGGCACTCGCCGTGCCCAGCAACGTGACGCGAGGGCATTCCTTCATGGCGCTGAGAAACACGTCCGTGGCGCTTGCGCAGGCCGTGTCCATCAGGACGACAACCGGACGATCGTACCAGTCTTCGTCGGCGGCCGACGATGGCGAGACAACCATATAGTGCCAGTCGCTGTATTTACCGGCGGCCGGCTCCCACTGGGGTTGAAACGATTGCTGGAATGTTTGAATCGCCTGCCGTTCCGTCCGGCTCCATACGGTGCTGGCGAGCGGAAAGAGATAACGGCTGGCCAGATAGCCTTCGGCCTTATCCGGCAACTGTCCTTCGCGGAGCCGGTACTTGGCCACGTTCACCACCCGCGGCAGCTCGCCCGGCGGTACGAAGTGCGGCAACAGCAATCGCAACACGTCACGCGTACCTCCCCCGTTGCCGCGAACGTCAATGACCATGCCTTGAGTCTCTCGAAACGCCGCCAGTCGCCGAGCGACGGCTCGCAGGAAGTCACCATCGGAATCCATGCCGGCGATTCTCAAGTAGCCGATGTCGCCGTCCAGAAGTCGACTCTCCGTGCGGGGCCAGGCACCAAAGATCGGTTTGTGTTCGATCAGTGCCACTCGCATCTCGGTCCGGCTGGCACCGTCGGCCGATTCCAGGACCAGCCCGACGTCGTCGCTCGGCTCCAAACCCATCTGGTGGCGGAGGAGCGGCAGGTAGCGCAAGTTACGCCGCGCGGTCAGCCGGATTCGTTGGGGCGACCCTCCCACGCCAAGTTGGCGCGCTGCGTTCAGCCAGTCGGTCACGGGAAGACCATCAATGGTTTTCAGGTAGGGGTGACGATCGTCGAGGAATCCGCTGCGGTCCTCGGCAAACGCCAACAAACGCTGTTCATGCTCACCAACAAGAAACGGGGCGAACCGTACCGAGAGCGGTTCCAGTCGGGGGCGCCGTAACCTGGTGTGCGCATCACCGGCCAACGCCACCTGCCGTGACAGGCTGGCGACGAAGTCGACGCGATCGACGATGGGTGCCAGGTGCGCCTTGGCGGCATCGAGTGCCGGCAGGTAGTTCGAGCTGCCCAGTTCGAAGTAGGCGTGGCGGGAACGCAGGGCCCCGGTCAACCCGTCCAATGCATCCAGGGCCTCGCCGCGATCCAAGGGACGCGTCAAGGCCAACTGCTCCCACTTGGCGCGCGTCATCGGCACACGATCCAGTTCGATCACGTCCTTCGTGCCGGGTCGGCGGCCCCGCAACGTTACCCAGCTTCCGCGGTCGACCTCCAGCTCTTGCAAGACCTGGGGCAAGTCCTCCGCCAGCACTTTCAGCCACCACATACCGAAGCCGCGCCTGGCAAACTGGATGACGGCTGCGGCGGGAGTCCCGTTGATCGATGTCAATTCGCAGTCGACACCCTCCACGCGCACCAGGAATCGATCGCCCGTCACAGCGAGCATGTCGAAAGGCGCGACCCGTTCCATTGCGCCTGTCCCCGCATCGCGTATCGCCCGACGATGCTCGGCCAGCATCCTTATTCCCTCGCGCCGCTCGATCTGTTCGCCGCCGAGCTCCCGCAATTCGAGGCTGACCGTCGAGCGGGCAGGCTGCCCCAAGCCAAGCAGCACGACCGGCAAGTCGAGCGCAAAGCGCCGCCGCCACGAGGTCCCGTAGGTCTGCCGGCAGTAGTCGACCAGCCGGCGGCTCGGCAGGCCGTCGACCGCCAGCAGCTCGTACCACGTGCCCCCAACGTCCACCTGGGGCCGATCCTCGTCCCAACGCAAGCCCTGGTACGGCGCGCCGGCAAACTGGCGTCCGTAAATCGGCGTGATCTGCTCGATGAGGTCTTGATAGAGTTTCCGTTGCCGAGCCACCTCCCGGTCCCGGCCGGCCTCTGCCTGTTGCGATTCGCGAAGTTCACGCTGCAACTCCGCGATCCGTGCCTGGCGTGCACGTCCCCACTGCCACTGCCAAATCGCCGCACCCGCCGCGATCAGCATGAGCACCCAGGAGACGGTCAAAAGTCGTCGACCTCGCCCGCTCGGCGGCCGAACCACATCCGCTGCGGGGACCGACGACGCGGCCGCTGAGCCGGACCGCCGTTCGACGACAGTCGCCGAACCCGTTCTGGCCTGGTGAAACGCCTGGAGGTCGCGGTAACGCTCGGCAAGCTCCGGCATCAACTCGGCGTGCGACTCGGCGAGCCGATCAAACGACACGTCTTCGCCCCTGGCCTGCTGCTGCAGGAACCGTCCCAGGACGCTCTCGATGGCGACCTCGCGTTGATGATCGACGGAACGCGCATCCCGGCTGGGGTCCATTTCGCATGCTCCTGCTGACCGCGCTGGTTGCTGGTTCATACTGGGCAGCGTCGCGACAGCCTCCCGCATATTGTAACGCCGCCCAATTCAAAATGATCAATCGGCGCTGGGAGCTGCGGACACGGCAAATGGCCGGGTGGGGCATCCGTCGTTCGGCACATGTGCGATGCGGAATGTTGGGCGGCCGGAACGACGGGGGTTGGAGACCTTCGGTCAGCGGTTTCGGCGGGGTCAGAGACCCGCGCCGAGCAATAGGTCAGCGGCCCGCGCCGAGCAGTACGTCAGCGGCCCCAACAGTGGGTTGAAGACCAGCGGCAAACGCAGGTAGGTGGTCAGCGGCGATCCGTTGGGTGCGCGTTCCTTAGCGTGCACGGCAATCGTTGTTACACTAACCTGTTGGTCGGGCGAATGTTGTTCATCCTAAGTCACGTTTTCGTGACCAACGGGAGCGGATTCACATCTGGCGAGCGTCAGCTCGCAATTGGTTCACGTCCCCGCCTCGCAGGCAGGCCGGGTGTCATCACGCCGTTTTGAAGGGCAGTCAGAATGGATTCCGTTGCACGATGGCGGTATACCTTCCATGAAGACCGACGATCGCTGGGAAGAATGGATTCACGGCTTGCGGACCGGAGACACGGACGCCGCCGATGAATTCTGGCGGAGCTATGGGACGCAATTGATGCGGTTGGCCGAGCAAAACATTGCGGCCCGGCTGCGTCGACGGGTCGATCCCGAAGACGTCGTTCAATCGGCGTTCCGGACTTTTCTGCGTCGCGCCGAGCGGGGCCAGTTCGAGCTACCTGATGACGACGGGCTGTGGCGACTCCTGTGCGCGATCACGCTCAACAAGGCCCGCCAGCAAGCCCGCCTGCACACGCGGCAAAAGCGGGCCCTCGATCAAGAGACGTACTTGGATGCCGAGTCCACCGAAGGGGGCGCAGCACCTTCCTCCACGGAACCGACGCCCGACGAGGTCGCCATCCTGGTCGACCTGGTGGAACGCCTGCTGGCCGATACGGACGATGCCGACGAACGCGACATCGTCACGTTTCGTTTACAGGATTTTACGAATGAGGAGATCGCTCGAAAGGTCAACTGTTCCGAACGGACCGTCCGTCGCATCGTGCACCGTTTACGGTCGCGTCTGGACCGACTGTTGACGTGACTCCAGGCGGAAAGCACTGCATGCACGACACGATTGCCGATCACATTGACGAAGGCAGACGGCGGGCGTTCGAATCCGCCTGGTCGGCCGGTAGCCCCACCCGGATCGAAGAGAACCTGCCTGCGGCAGATCGGCCCGAGTACCTGCCGACGCTGGAAGAGCTGGTTCATATCGAGCTCGAATTCGCCTGGAAACAGGCCCGTGCCGGCGGCGCCGCAGCGGAGGCTGCCGGCCCGCTCGTGGAAAGCTACCTCGCCCGTTTCCCTCCCTTACTGCAGCCGAATATCGTGCGGCGACTGGTGCAGCAGGAGTTTCACGTACGCCGCGCGTGCGGGAGCCGACCGGCGATCAACGAATACTGCCGCCGGTTCCCCGAACTCTGGTCGAACCCGAGCGAGGCGGGAGCCTTCCTGCTGCCGACCGAGGCCGGGCCGTTGGAAACGAACCAGGCGGCGCCGGCGGAGGCCCGCTACCACCTGGTCGCCAAGCATGCCCGTGGCGGGTTTGGCGAAGTCTGGCGAGCGGCCGATTCCGTCCTCAACCGGGACATCGCCATCAAACGCCTGGCTCCCGCGTTGGCCTCCGAGGCGGAATACCGTCGTCGCTTCGCCGAAGAAGCTCGGATCACCGGTCAACTCGAACACCCGGGGGTGGTCCCGGTCTACGATCTGGTCGACGCCGGGAGCGAGCATCCGTATTACGTGATGCGGTTCCTCGGCGGTACCACGATGGCCGACGCGGTCCACCGATTTCATCAAGCCCACCCCGCCCCGTCCTTCCGTTCGGTCGCCGGATTGCGATTGCTGACGGCGTTTCTCACGATCGCCAAAACGATTCAATTCGCACACGCCCGCGGCGTCATCCACCGCGACCTCAAGCCTCAGAATGTGATGCTGGGCGACTTCGGAGAGACCATCATTCTGGACTGGGGCCTGGCCAAGTACCTGTCTGCCGACAGACCGATCAAGGGGACCTTGCAAGCCGGCGACGGCGATCCGGCAGGCAATCGGCAAACCGACGAGCACGTGCAGACGATGGCCGGCGCGGTGATGGGAACGCCCGCCTACATGTCGCCCGAACAGTTCGCCGGCCGCACGGGCCTCGTGGATCAACGGAGCGACATCTATGGATTGGGCGCGATCCTTTACGAAACGTTGACGGGCCGACCTCCGCACGGCGAGGCAGCTCACTTGGCCAAGTCGCGGGGACCGGTGCGCCGTCCCCGGGCACTGGCGGCATCGATCCCCCGGTCGCTCGAAGCGATCTGCTTAAAGAGCCTTGCGCCGGACCAGGCCGACCGCTACCAGGAGGTGGCGGCGATGACACGCGACCTGGAACTTTATCTCGCCGACGAACCGGTTTCGGTCCTCCGCGAATCCTGGCCGGCGCGGCTGGCACGCTATGCGAGACGTCACCGCAACCTGATGGCAACCGGCGGGCTGGTCGGTCTGTCGGTGCTGCTCGCCCTGGCGGGCATCCTGGCGGTGGTGGTGAAATCAAACCGTGACCTCGGCCTGGCCCAAGCGGAAACAGCGGCCGCCCTGGTCGAAGCGGAGGATCACCTTTACCTCCAACGCCTGGTAACGGCACATCAGGAGTTCATGGAGAACCACAACGTGGTCCAGGCTGAGGCGCTTCTTGATCTGTGTCCGCCCTCACGCCGCCAATGGGAATGGCACTTCGTCAAGGGACTCTGCGACCGGGATCAACCTGGGGTCCTGCGAGGTCACCAGGGACGCGTTCAATCCGTCGCGGTGAGTCCCGACGACCGTCTCGCCGCGTCCGTAGATGACGAGGGGACGGTGATCGTATGGGACATCGAACAGGCCGAGCGGCGGTGGCGGGGCAGCCACCAGCCGGCGGCCAGTTGCCTCGCCTTCGCGCCCGATGGCAGGCAGCTCGTGACAGGCGGAAGAGACGCGGACGGGCGCGGTAATGTGAAGATCTGGGACGTAGCCAGCGGTGAGTTGCTGCGCCAGCATGTCGTGCACGGCCGGGCAGTCACCGCCCTGGCATTCGCACCGGATGGTCGCCGCCTGGCGACGGCCGGCGCGGATGAAACCGTGACAGTCTGGGACGCGGCCACAGGGCAGCTTGAACGAACCCTCCGCGGCCACGCAGGCGCCGTACTGGCGGTGGCTTTTGCGCCGGACTCCGGACGACTGGCCTCGGGCGGGCAGGACACGGTGGTCAGAACCTGGGACCTCGACACCGGCGACCCGGTGCGAGAATTCGCCGGCCATACCGCCCCGGTCACCGCGGTCGCCTTCAACATGGCCAACGGCCAACTCGCCTCCGCCAGCCAGGATTCCACGATTCGCTTGTGGCCCAGCGATGCAATGGACGGCGTCCGCGTCCTCACCGGTCACCGCGAGGCGGTCGAATGCCTCGCGTTTTCGGACGATGGTCGGAAGTTGGCATCCGCCGGCTTCGACGCATCGATCCGCGTCTGGGATCTCGAACGGCCGGACACCGCTCGGGTTTTGCGGGGCCACGAGAGTCATATTCGCGGCGTGGCGATGCGTGCGGATGCTGGGCTGCTGTTCTCCGCCGCAGACGATTTCACGGTGCGGCTTTGGGACATCGAGCGTAGTCCAGCGGCCACGTTCGCCGGACAGATGGTCGCCTTCAGTCCGACCGGGCGCCGGTTCGCAACCGCTGATGTGACCTCCGGCCGCCGGTCGGTGGTTCGCCTCTGGGAACCGGAGTCCCATCAAGAACGGCTGCGGCTCGCAACGGATGCACGTGTCACCGGCCTGGTGTACAGCCAGGATGGGCGCCATCTGGCAACCGCCGAGACGAATGGTGCGATCGCGATCCGGGATGCCTATGACGGGACGGTCGTCGAGCGGATCGATTGCGGTACGCTACCGCTGGGACTGGCTCTCAGCCCCGACAACCGTCAGGTCATCGCCGGTGATCCGGCCGGCGTGGTGCGGATCTGGAACCGCGAAAGCAACGCGCCTCCCCGCATCATCCGGGCCCACGCGGACCGTATCGCTGCAACCGCCTTCTCGCCGGACGCCCTGACGATCGCCACTGCCAGTGTCGACGGCACGGGGAAACTTTTTGACGCCCGCACGGGCGAAGAACAAGCCCTGTTGCGCGGGCACCACAAGGCGCTCACGCAGGTCGTCTTCAGCCCGGACGGAACGCGGGTCGCAACGTCGAGCTTCGATGGCACGATCCGGCTCTGGAATCGCGCGACGGGCGAGCCGCTGATGACGCTGACCGCCGGAAAATTCTATCTTAACAGTGTCGTCTTCAGTCCGGATGGTCGCCGGATCGTGAGCGGCAGCGACCAGATGATCAAGATCTGGGACGCAGACACGGGGCACCAGGTCTTCTCGCTGTGGGGCCACAACTGCGTCAGTCAACTGGCGTTCGACCCGCGCGGCGAATGGCTTGCGGTGGCGGGCACGCACAAGCACGTTCGCCTCCTCCGCGGGTCTTCTGTCAGCGGCCCCCGGTGAGCCGACGGTCACAGTAGTTCGCCGAGTTCGACAACCGACTCGTCGGCAACCAGGTCCAACAACAGGTCGTCATCACCGTCCGCCAGGTCGAGATCCGCGAAGAACAGGTCGTGCGATTCGCCGCCGCGCAGGCGGTCTTCGACCTGATCGTCAAACACGGTCACACCGGCCGCCAGGAAGGGATCGGCGCCGGGTGAACCGGTCGGTGTCGTCACCCGTTCCACCCGCGAGCCGTACCGGCGCGGCCTGGCGAGCCATTTCGCCAACAGTGCATCCAGCATCTCCAATGACTCGTCGTAGCTCGTACGTCCGCCCACCACGAGATCGCTTCCCAGGTCGCCGATCAGGTCATCGGATCCCAGCCCGCCGATCATCAGGTCATTGCCGCGGAGCCCGTCAATCGTGTCGTGGCCGGCGCCGCCGACCAACTGGTCGCTGGAAACGCCGCCGGTCAAATGATCGTTGCCCGCGCCGCCCAGGAGAACATTGCCCCGGCGGCCGCCTCGGAGTGTATCGTCACCGGCACCGCCGACCGCTTTGAGCGCCAGGCGACCTGTTGCCTCGACGTAGTCGTCCCCTCCCTGTGTGATTGCACGAATCTCAGAGACCGAGGTCCGCGGCACGGAGATGGTAATCTCGTGAAGGCTGCCCGCCACGTTGACGTGACGCCCGGTGGCGCTCACGCGAACCACGTCGTTCGCGTCGTCCACTTGACGATCGGTGTCGTCTCGGCCGCGAATCACCAACGGAGAGAGGGACGTCCCACGATGAAACACGCCGATGAAATTGTGGTCGTTGTTGGCTTCGTTGGTTTCCGCGAGGACCTTGTCCGGATCGGCCACCGCGACGACGAAGGCCACATCGAGATCGATCAACGCGGCATCCAGGGCGGACTGGTCAAACACCAGCGAATGGATTCCCGCCGCGCGTGCCGACGCGGAAGCGACCGTCAACCGCGTCCCGATCTCCGTGTCGCTCGCATCGAATCGCGCGTCGGCGGAAGCATAGAATCCGATCTCGAAGGCGGGGGCCGCCGCGCCGCCGATCTCGTAGGAGAGCACCAGGTCTGCTGGTCCCGCCGCGCCGGCGGTACGAAAGCCGAGGAGACTGACATCGGTCGTTGCGGTCGACCCGCGTCCCTCACCATCAATCGTCACGTCCTCGAATTCTGCATAGCTAACGAAGGTCGTCCCATCTGTGACGCTGTGATCCGTCCATGTCAGCGATTCGGGCCCGTCCGCCGACACGACGGCCAGCAGATCCGCATCCGCCTGCTCGCCGCCCACCAGGTGGACCGTCTCCGGCAGTCCGTCCAGCAGGACCGTGACGGTGTCGTCAGAGTCGTCCGTATCGATTTCCAATGACGTTACGCCCAAGTACTCGAGATCGTCCTGCGCGGCGCCGGCCCGGACGTGAGCGATCGTGGTGCTGTCGAGCGTCACTTCGTCGGCGACGTTGCCGGTACTGGTGGTGAGGCGGACCGTCGGCACATCCTTGATCAGGCCGCCGGCCAGGGCGTTGCCGGCCAGCGTCACGTCCGCCAAGGCCAGAGACGTGGACTCGGTGGCGCGAATACCAACGCTGAGCGGCAGCAGCGGGCCGCCGCTGTCGTTCGCCGTCACGTCGGAAATGCGAATGTCTCCGACCAGCAAGAGTTCGATCCCGTCGTCGTGATTGTTCGTGTACGAGCCGCCGGTGATCGTGACGTCACGGGAAAGTGTGACGTTGAGGCCGTCGATCGTATTGTCGTCCGCAACGACATCCCGAATGCCGGCGTCGCCGACAAAATCCAGCTCGATCCCTTCCGCACCGTTGCCGCTGGCCGTCAACGATGCCAGCTCGACTCCCACGCTGAACGATCGCAGCCGGATCCCTTCATCATCGTTCTCGGAGTAACTACCGGCGCGGAAGTCGGCCGTGGTCCCGCCGTCGGCGATGTCGACGCCATCCTTGTCGTTCCCGCGGGCCGTCGTCTCACGGAACGTCACGGCGCCCGCGACACTGGCAACGAAGACGCCGTTCTCCTGGTGCTTGCCCGCCGCGTCGCCGTCGGTGTCGAGGAATGTGGCGTTGCGGACGTCCAGGTCTCCGCCGATGGCGTCGCCGTCCCGAATGAAGGTAATGGCGTTCAAGCCATCACCCACATTGTTATTGTCCGCGTCGTTGTTGTTCGCCGTGGTGCGCGTCAACGTCACGTCACCCAGGATATCGATGAGTTGAATTCCGTGGTCGTCGTTGTCCGAATAGTTCCCGTCGGTGTCTGCAAACGATGCCGCAGCGTGCACCCGGATGCCCGGATCGTTGCCGGTCGCGGTCGTCTTGGTGAGCGTCACGTCACCCACGTCGGAAAGATCGATCCCGTCGCCGCTGTTGTCCGTGGCGGTGACGCCATCGAACGTGACCGGGCCGCTGGTCGTCTTGAGTCCGACGCCGTCGCCGCCGTTGCTGGAGTACGTACCGCCGGTGAACGTTGCCGTCGTACCGCCGTCCAATACGGCCAGGCCCCCGGCATCATTGCCGGTCACGGTAACTCCGGCCCCCGCCTCGGTCCGGCCGACCAGGATCGGGCCGGCAACCGATTCGATGAAGATGCCGTGCGCCTGGTGTTTCGCGGCCAGTGCTCCGTCGGTGTCACGGAATGTGCCGCCTCGGATCGTGATGCCGCCACCCACAGCCGGCCCGCCGGAAGAAGTTGCGGCATGGAACCCGTCGCCGGTGCCGTCGGCGTCTGCGTCGTTGTCGTCGGCCGTGGTACTAACCAGGGTGACGTCGCCGGTGACGTCGAGCAACGCGATGCCATGTTCGTCGTTCGTCGAGTAGCGGCTGTCGCGATCGGCAAGCGACGAGGCTCCGTCGGCTTGCAGACCGGTCGCGTTCTTGGTGGCGACGACGCGGTTGGTGGTGACGTCTCCCACATCCGCCAACGCCAGGCCCGGGCCGGCATTCAGCGAATACTCACCGTCTTCGACCTGGACGTCCCCGACATCCGCGACATGGACACCCGGCCCGCCGTTCAGCTTTGCCGTGAGACCGCTCAGGGAAACGTCTCCGCTGAACATGCCAAGACCGACACCGGGGCCGCCATTGTCCGTGTACGACCCGCCGTCGAACGACGCGGACGTGCCGTCGACGATCATTACGCCGGCGAGCGCATTGCCGGTCGCCTGCGGGTCGTCAGAAAACGTAACGGCACCGCCAACGCCGTCAACGAAGATCCCGCTTGCCTGCGTCGGCAAGAGAGGATCGGTATGCTGGAACTTGCCGCCCTTGACCGTCAAGTCGCCACCAATGGCCGGCGTCGGGCTGGTCCGTCCGGCCAGCACCCCTTCGCCGCCATTGTTTTCCGCCGTGGTTTCGGTCAACGTGACGTCGCCCGCAACCTCTTCCAACAACAGGCCGTGCAGGACGTTTTCGGCGAATGTGCCGCCCGTGTCCGTGAATGTATCGACCGCCGTCGCATGCGCACCGGTCAGGTTCTTCGCCGCGCGCACCCCGTCACGCAATTGGACATCCTCCGTGGCCAGCACGCGAATGCCGTTCACCGTATTGGAAGTGTAGTCGCCATCGCCGACTGCCAGAGATTCCTGGTCGAACACGTGCAGGCCATGCTCGCCATTGAATTCGGCGGTCACGTCGTCCACATTGGCCGCAGTCCCCCCGGCCAGTTCGATCCCGTCCAGGCCGTTGTGCGAGTAGGTGCCGCCGTCGAGCGTGGTGCTGGTCGCCAACCGTACGTCCAGGCCGTTGAGACCGTTGAGCGTGGCAAAGGCATCCTCCACGTTCACTTCCACAAAGTCTTCCAACCGTAGCCCACTGCCGGCATTGGACGAGAAGTCTCCTCCTTGAATGGTCGCGTTCGCTCCCGTTAGCAGCACGACGCCATCGGCACGGTTGCCGGTTGCGAGGGTGGATTTCACCGTGTGAAACGAGTCTCGGATCGTCGTGTCGCCCCTGATGACGTCGATGAAAACGCCCCGCTGCTGGTTGGCGGCGGCACCCGGCCCGTCCGTATCGAGGAAGCTGGCGCCCAGAATGGCCAAGTCGCCGCCAACCGCCGCCAGGGTGTCTTCTGACGTGACGTTCAAACCATCGCCGATGCCGTCCAGATCATGATCGTTGTCTGTGGCCAGCGTACGATTCACGGTCAGATTGCCGATCAAGTCGACCAGCTGCAGGCCGTGGTCCTTGTTCTCCGAGTAAACTCCGTCCGTATCTTCGAACGACGATGCACCATGGATGTTGAGGCCCGCCTCTTCGTTGGATGTCGAGCGGACGTTGGAAAACGAAACGTCACCAACGGTTGACAGGAAGATACCATGGCCAAAGTTGGCCGAAGCAAGCGGTCCGTCAAAGGTGACCGTCTCCGAATCCGTGACACGGATGCCGTTTTCGAGATTCCCGGTGGCGACCAGCCCCAGCGTCTCATGGTGTCCGATGCGGATGGTGTCCGAGATGTCGGCAAGTGCAACTCCGTTCCCACCATTGCTGGAAAATTTGCCGGCGTCGATCGTCACACGCGGTGCCTCGGTCACCTCCAGTCCTTCGAAGGCATTGAGGCTCGCCGACACGTCGTCGGTCAAGTGCACTCCCAGGGACACATCGGAAATGATGATGCCGTGGTCCCCGTTGGAATCAAACCGCCCGTCGACGATCTTGACATGATCGGCCGTCGCCACGGCCAACCCGTCACCCGAGTTGTCGGACGAATCGACGTTGACCAACTCCAGCGTGCCGACACTCCCGGCCTGGATGCCGATGACGGCACCGAAAACCGCGATGTCTTCGATCTTCACATCGATCTTCGGCCCGCCTCCGGGCGAGTTCACGTTAAGGCCGTCCAGGCCGGCGGGCGGATCGATCGAGACGCTGCCGGCCTCGGCGCGCAAGTGAAGACTCTTGGAGATGGTGACGTTTTCACCGTACAGTCCCAGCGAGACATACACTTCGTCTCCAGCGGCCGCGTTGTCGACTCCGCCTTGGATCGTATTGCAGGGATTGGCGAAGGTGCCGCAACCGCCGGCGTCGGGCGTCGTATCAAATCCATCCACAAAGACGGTCAACAGGGCCCGCCGCTCGAGCGGCTCGACGAGCAGCCGCCGGGCTGGTCGAGTGCGACGCCGCGAGGACGATTGGTGCGATCTTGTGTTTCGACAGTGAAAGGCGCGCGAACCCATGCTAATCTCCCTTGCCGGTTGTGAGCGAGGCATCGAGGCGCCTGCTGACGAATGTCGGCGACTCGACACACGAATGCGATCTGGAAGCGGGCTGAGGCGCGTGTGGCCTGCCGCTATCAGGAGATTGCCGGGAACCACGACGGGCCGGCCAAGAAAGTCAGAATTTTTTTCGCCGGGGAAACAGGCCCCTGCCGCGTGGTTACCTGAGACCCACAAATGGGTCGCCGCGGGTCTTTCATCAATGGCTCGCCACGGGTCTCCAACCTACAACTCGCCGCGGGTCTCCAACCTAACGCTCGGCGCGGGTCTCCAACCTAACGCTCGGCGCGGGTCTCCAACCTAACGCTCGGCGCGGGTCTCCGACCTAACGCTCGGCGCGGGTCTCCGACCCCGCCGAAACGGCCGACCGAAGGTCTCCAACTCCACCTGTATCCAAGGCTCACGTTGCGACATGCGCTCACGGTGCCCAGAGGCTGTTGTGGATGACACGTTCTTCCCGGCACGTTCTTCCACGAAGCGAGGCCGCATGACGTCATGCACAGCATGACCTACTGGTCTACCTGTCGGCGGCGACCTGCTGCGATGGGTGCGACGGTTTGGACTTGAGTCCCACCGTATTCACCGCGATCACGCGGTAGACGTGCTCGGCCCCCGGCTCGGCCTGCGAATCCGTAAACTGCAGCGGCACCAATGGCTGCGTCGGCGTATCGCTGTACTGCAAATTCTGGAAGACAGGCCGACCGAAGCGGTTCTTGCCGTCTTCGGGCACGCGTGCCAGGAACCTGCCGTCCCGTTGGATGATGAAATGGGCGAGCCCGCTTTCGAGATCGGCCACGGTATCCCACGTCAACCGATTCCCATCGAGCCGAACGGCGTTCGGTGCCGGCGGCGGCGTCGCATCGGCCACTTGCGTATCCTTGACGTACTGCATCCACAAGCGGGCCACGTCGGCACCCGGCAGCCAGCCAGCCTCCAGGGGATCGCCGGTGAAGGTGGCGGCAGCAACTGCTTTAAAACCGGTGGGCGGGGCCAACCAGGCATCGCCATCCGGCATGCTGCGCAAGGGTTGCGCTGGATCTTCCGGGAGGCGGCGTGCCAGGCAGGTGTCCAGCCAACGGATCGCCAGATAGCGTTGGTTGCCACACTCGTGCGCCGTCAACGGATCCACGGCAACTCCAATCAGTCCGCCCTGCTTGCGCACGGTCCGGAAAAAGACCTCATTCGCCGGCCAGACGCGTGCGAAGCGGCCGTCTTTGACGGTCACACCCTCTTTCGTCCCCGGATTGCACATCATCGGCACGGCCAACGCAGAAGCCGGCAACGAATGTGCCTTGATCGTGGGACGCTCGGGATTCGGCTCGAGCAGCGGAACACCCGACCGCAGCCAGGCGGCCGCCACGCGCTCTGGATGCAGGAGAACCATGCCGCCCGCCCAATGTCCGCCGCCACTGTGTCCCCACAGGGCCCACGGCACCTCTCCCAGCTCTGGGTGGCCGGATTTCTCGCCAAGATCCACCAGACCGCGTTGGAATGCCGCACCGGAACCATTGCGCGGGTCACACCACAACTGGCAGTCGGCGCTCTGCGGCTGTTCGTACGAGGGGGCCAGCAGCGCACAGTCGTGCCGCCTGGCCAGCGCCTGCCAATGCAGGTCGTAGGCGCCCGTGAGGCCCGACTTGCACGACCCCTCGCCGCACCCGTGCTGATGAACGACGACTCCCCGCAACTGCTTCACTTCGGGCGGAATCCAGATCGTGTAGTTAACCGAGAACTGCAGCTCGCCAGGAGTCGTCGACCCTTCATAGCGAACTCGGTAATAGGGGGGCGCGGCATCAGGAAACACGTCATACGGTGCTTCCTGGCCGGACAGCGGCAGCGCGGGCAACACGGTCGCCAAGAAGACAATGAGCCGGCGGAAACGGAATCCCGAAAAATCGATCGATGTCATGATAGGTTCCTGGAGTGGGCTGCGAACAAGGAGGCACGTCCGATCGGTCGACGCCCGACCCGCGGTTGATCGAGCATCGATGGGCTTATCCCGTTTCTTGTGCCAAGTCAAGCATGGCACCGTCTGGGGAGCCAACCGAAGGATCGCGATACGGCGGGCGCAGCGTTCAAGCATCAACCCATCGAAATCGGTAGCGACAGCATGCTCGCGCTGTCGAACGGGCCAATGTCGCCGATCTGGCCGTTGCGGGTCATGTGGCCGAACGGCCCCGATTTGGCTCGACTTCGGCTTGCAAGTTCCGTACCTTGTTGAGTAGTCAACCTACAACCTGCCAGGTAGCTCCATGAACCAATTTGAAGTGAACCGCCGTCAGGCGTTGATTACCGCTGGGATGGGCGCGCTGTCGCTCGGCATGCCCGGCGCCGTACTGGGCCGCGACAAGCTGGATGCCGGCGGCAATGCGGTCGCCGCCGAGAAATCGTGCATCTTTATCCTGCTCTGCGGCGGCCCCAGCCACGTCGACACCTGGGATATGAAGCCGCAGGCGCCGGATACGATCCGTGGACCGTATCGCCCGATCGCGACCAAGGTTCCCGGCATGCGCATCAACGAGATGCACACGCGGTTGGCGACCCTGGCGGACGAGTTCACGCTGATCAACTCGATGACACATCCGGGCGGCATTGCCAACCATTTCGACGCGATGCACAACCTGCTCAGCGGCCAGTCGGTCAAGCGGGTCCAACAGGGCGTGAGTGACGACCAGCCTTATCTCGGTTCCTTCGTGGCCAAGCACAAGCCGAGCAAGCGTAACATCGTTTCCAACGCGTGGTTGATCAAGTGCGTCGGGCGGCCCGTCTTCTGCGCGCCGAATATCGGCATCGGCGGCTACCTGGGCTCCGCCTACGCGCCGGTCTTCGTGGGCTCGGCACAAAACCATCCTGCGATGGATGACTTCAAGCCGCCCGAGATCTATGACCTGGGCGATCCTGTTCGGCTGGCCCGCCGACGCGGACTGCTGGCCGATCTGGAGAGCCGGGCATTGTCGCAGGACGCCGTTGGCGCAGACTGGGCCGATTTGCGGGAGAAGGGTTACGACGCGATGACCCGCCCGGAAGGTCGAGAAGCCTTCGACCTGAGCCGGGAACCGGATAAGGTCCGCGACCGCTACGGCCGCCATCCGCTCGGCCAGAACCTGCTGCTCGCCCGGCGCATGGTCGAGGCGGGTGTGCGGTACGTCACCGTCAACGGCTGGACAGGTCAGGCACCTCACGACACGGCCGGTCCCCCCAGCAGCAGTTGGGACATGCATGGTGGCAACATGGGGATGGGTAACGCCTTCGGCGACGGCTCGTACGGCATGGGATTCTGCCTCCCGCGGCTGGACGAAGCGCTGTCCGGTCTGCTGTTGGACCTCAAGGAACGCGGGATGCTCGACAACACATTGGTCGTTGTGACCGGCGAGTTCGGTCGCACGCCGAAAGTGCTGACGCAGCAACCCCCCGGGCGCCAGCATTGGCCCAAGTGCTTTTCCGCCATCCTGGCAGGTGCGGGGATCGCGGGAGGTCAGGTCTATGGCAAGTCGAACAAGTACGCCGAGTACCCGACCAGCAAGCCGGTCCGCCCGGAAGAGCTGGCGGCGACCATCTATCAGGCCCTCGATATCCCGCTCAACGAACCCCAGAACAACAGCGGCATCTCACGTCCCTTGACGACCGGCAAACCGATCATGGAACTGTTCGGTTAATCGACCGTCCGGAATGTTAACGAGGCGTCAATGCGCGTGCGGCCGGACCGGATGGTAGGCGTGCCTTCAACGACGACGGGTCGGGGGCGCAGGTCCGGGACAGTGCCTGGCCCAAATCCGTCCGTCCGTCCGGCGGGGCCAGGCAGATGCGGTACCGGTGCCCATTTGTGTTAGACTGGGGGGGAATTCGCGGTGTCGCGGCCGGGGAAGTACGGAATGTCATGCGAAGCATGACCTACGGAAGCGAGGCATCCGGGAATGCGGCCTGCAGTAATCCGGAAAAATGGAATTACGTTATTCGGCAGCAGCGTCGACACTGACGCGAGGCGATGTTCGCCGAACGACGAGCGATGGTTTTGACAGGTCTCACTTTTACGATCCTTACTTTATTTCCGCGGTATCCACGCAGGACGGTTGCTCAATGCGGAATGTACATTGCCGACCGATCCAGGCGGTCCCTTGCCGGCATCCGGAGCGGCGGGTCGGTGGCCGGATGAATTTGGGGCCCCTGTCACTTGCGGTGCGGGCCGCGACCTGGGCGGTGATGCTCGCCGTCACGACAATCGGTACGCCCTCCGCCAGGGCTGCGGACGCCGTCCGATTTGGCGAGGACGTTGCACCGGTCCTGCAGCAGTACTGCGTGAAATGCCACGGAGCGGGGGACTCGCTGGCTGGCGATGTCAACCTGGTAACGTTGGGCAACGACCACCTTGCAGACGACCTCGAGCTGCTGGGGCGGGTGGTCGAGGCAGTCGATCTGGAAGCCATGCCACCGGAAGACGAACGTCAGCTCGAACCCCAGGTTCGGACCCGGCTCCTGCGAGACCTGCGAGCCGTCCTCCAGGCAACCTCGGCGCAGCGGAAGCGATTCGGGCATGCGCCAATTCGCCGCATGAATCGGTTTCAATACAACAATGCGGTGATGGACCTGTTCGACCTCAAGTGCATCGTGTTTACGCTTCCCGAGCGGATGATGCGTGAGCACAACGGATACTTCCAACCGGCGACCGGGAAGATGGCCGACGTCGTCAGGGTGGGCAGCCGGCCGCTCGGCAAGTCGCAGATGATCGAGAAGCGCCTGGCGGGCGTCGCCGCCTTCCCGCAGGATCTTCGCGCGGAACACGGCTTTGACAATCGGGGTGATCACCTGTCGCTATCACCCCTCTTATTGGAAGCATTTTTGAAGCTCGGCCAGTCCATCACGCAGAGCCCCGATTTCGAGCCGCGAAATGTGGGCATCTGGGAATCGTTTTTTGCACCGCCGCCGCCCGCTGACGACCCGGTTCACGCGGCCCGGCGCCGGCTCGAACCGTTCCTCAGCCGGGCGTTTCGCCGACCGGTGGATGCGGAGCGACTCGAACGCTATGTCGCTTTTGTCGCCAATCAACTGGGCGACGGCATGCCGTTTCCCGCAGCCATGAAGTTGGTTGCGGCCGCCGCGATTTCTTCGCCAAACTTTTTTTATCTTTACGACCGGACGGGGCAGACCGATACCGCGGAACCGATCGACGACTTCGAGCTTGCGTCGCGGCTCTCGTTCATGCTCTGGGGGAGCTTACCCGACCAGGAACTGCTGGACCTGGCCGCAGCCGGCAACCTGAGCGATCCAAATACGCTCGAAGAACAGATCGAACGGCTGCTCAGGGACCGGAAGTTAAAACGCTTCTGCGACAGCTTTCCCGCGCAATGGCTGCAGTTGGACCGCATCATCTCGTCGGTCCCCAACCGCGACAAGTTTCCCGGCTTCTATTTTTCAAAGTATCGCGACAGCATGCACATGATGATGGAGCCGCTGTTGTTGTTCGAAACCGTCTTGATCGAGAACCAGCCAATCACCCAGTTCCTCGATTCCAGCTTCAGCTATCGATCGCCGCTCCTGGAAGAGGCTTACGGCGAGTTGGCCACGCAGGGGGACGGCCGTCCCCAGCGGGGCGGTGGCGGAGTGACGGTTTTGAATTTTCGTCGCGTCCCGATCACGGACCGGCGTGCCGGGGGCGTGATTACCAACGCCGCCGTGATGACGATGACCTCCGGCCCCGACCGGACGCAGCCGATCACGCGCGGCGCTTGGCTGGCGGCTGTCATTTTTAACAACCCACCCGCCCCGCCGCCGGCCAACGTCCCCGCACTCGAAGAGAAACCGCCGGCAGGACAGGAACACCTGACACTGCGCGAGCGGTTGGCGTCGCACCGCGAGCGGGCGGACTGCAAAGGGTGCCACGAGCAAATCGATCCGCTCGGCTTTGCCCTGGAGAACTACAATCCGATTGGTGTCTGGCGAGAGAAGTACGAGAATGGGCGTGACGTCGATATGGCGGGAACCCTTTTCCGGAAACACGCATTTCAGAATGTGGTCGAATTCAAGGATGCCGTCCTGGCGGAGAAAGACCGCTTCACACGGGCCCTCGCCGGTCATTTGCTCGCCTTCGGGCTGGCCCGCGAGTTATCGGCCGCGGACCAGGTGGCCCTGCAGCAGATCACCGCGGCGACAGTCGCAGATGACTATCGGATTCAAACATTGATTCGCGAAGTGATCATGAGCGAGCCTTTCCTGACGAAGACAAATCCTGCCACGGCTAACGAAACGAAAACCGACAACGAACGCAACAATGAGACACGGGCTCCCAACCTGCACGGCCAAGGTCCCTGATCTGCTCGGCGCGGGTCTCCCGACCCCGCCGAAACCGCCGACCGAAGGTCTCCCCCGCCAACCGCACCTGCCGATCGAAACACGGTTTCCTCAGCAATTCACCCGGTAAGACGTGAAACTATGACGAGCTCATCGCGACGATCCTTCTTGCGCGGAATTGGTGGAACGGTCCTGGCCCTCCCCTGGCTGGATAGCCTGGCGAGAGCCGAATCTGGACCTGGATATCGCGTCCCGTTGCGCATGGCCCACTTCTACGTACCGATCGGCGTCGTGCGGCGTGGTTTCTTTCCGGGAGAAGCCAACCACATCATTCCCAAGGGAAACCTGGGCAACGTGATGAAGTCACTGGGGAAGCAAGACCCTCATTATGGAGTCAAGCCCCTGCAGGAACTGACGCCGACGATGGAACCCTTAGCGCCGCTCAAGGGTAAAATCAATCTTATTACCGGGATGGATCGGACGTTTCAGCAAGGGACCGACGTCCACGCCCAATGCGCGTCGTGCTATCTGAGCAGCGCCAAACCATACACGGTTGACGGATCGGCCTGGCCGCTCGACCGAACGCTCGATCATGTCGTCGCGGACCACGTCGGGACGGAGACTCCGTTCGCGACGCTTGAATTCAGTTGCAACAGCCACCGGGATAACAAGGAGTCGATCTACTTCGACAATATCTCCTGGTACGGCACCGGGCACCTGGCTCCCTCCATCCGTGACCCGCGCAAAATGTATCGGCGCCTCTTTTCGACCCAAGAGGTCGATCGCTACCGCGACATCACCGACCTGGTCCTGGAGGACGCCAATGCATTAAAGCGCGACCTGGGTTTCGCGGATCGGAGAAAGTTCTCCGAGTACTTCGATTCGATTCGCACCATCGAGACGCAGATGGACCGGTTGGAAAACATGAAAGCCGAACTGGCCAAGGTTGACTTTGAAGAGCCGCCGGAGGCCTACCTGCCGCGGGGCGAATACATTCGCCTGATGGGCGACCTGATGGTCGTCGCCCTGCAAACCGGACTGACGAATGTCGCCACATTCATGGTCGGACCCGAACGGTGGGACACGCCGTATCGCTTCGAGGGACTGTTCGACAATCCACGCAGTCATCACCAGATGTCACACAACCAGACCAAGATGATCGACGATCTCTTGAAGGTCGACCGTTTTCACATGCAGCAATACGTCTACTTGCTGCAAAAGATGGAGGCCATCGAGGACGCCGACGGCGCCTCGCTGCTCGACAATACCCTCATGACGTACGGCTCGGGTTTGGGCGACGGCTCGACCCACCAGTACAACGACCTGCCGATTATCATGGCCGGCGGTGGCGATCGCGTTCGAGCCGGTCGGCATATCAACATGCCGGAAGGCACCCCGCTGGCAAACCTGTGGCTGACCCAAGCTCAACTGATGGGACTGGAGATCGATCACTTCGCCGACAGCACGGGCACGATTTCCGACGTGGTTGCTAGTTGACCCCAGCGTCCGCGGATGGGTTGTTGGGGACGATTCATGGACTCGAAGCGGAGGATGCGGTTGGCGGAGGTCACGTGTTTGGTGGAGGTTACAGGTTCGGCGCAGGTCTTTGACCTCGTCGAAAACCCCGCTACGGTGAAGAGTTGGTAGGAACAGGGGGGAGACCTTGCGGTCGGGACGGGTGCGGAAAGGAGACCTGCGCCGAGCAGCGATGGAGACCTGTGCCGAGCAGATACTGTTGTGCGCGGGTCTCCCCGCACTCGCCGCGGCCGAGGCTGTTCCCGTCGCGATTCTCGCTGGCCGCCAAACTGTTGACGGGCCAAGCTGGTACGCCATACTAACGGTCACGCCCTGGCACCCCAACGTGCAGGTATCGAGCCTACCCCATCGTCAGGTGCGTCGCCCTCGATCCGACACCAGCTCCCGCCTCTCCCCTCGGAGTCAACCATCATGATGCTTCGGCTTGCGCTGCTTTCGTTGTTCCTGGTCGTTGCTGGGCAGGCCGGATCGCAGGCCGAAGATTGGGGAGGATGGCGTGGGCCGCGGGGTGACGGGACCAGCCTGGAAAACGACGTCCCACAGCGGTGGAACGGCAAGACCGGAGAGAACGTCGCTTGGAAAGTTCCCGTCCCCGGGGTTGGTCACGCCTCGCCCGTCGTCTGGGAGGATCGCATCTTTCTGGCGACCTGCGACACGGAGACCGGCGACCGACTGCTGATCTGCCTCGATCGACGAAATGGGAAACCGGTCTGGAAGCATAGCGTCTGCAAATCGCCGCTGGAAACCAAGCATCGCCTTAATAGCTTCGCTTCGAGCACACCGGTCACGGACGGAGAGATGGTGGTCGTTTCCTTCCTGGAGGTCGACGGGCGAACCGTTCCGGCGACCAATGTTGGCCGAGCTCGGCCGGTCACACCAGGTCAGATGGTGGTGGCGGCATTCGACTTCGACGGCAACCAGAAATGGCTGGTGAAACCGGGCGGCTTTGTCAGCGTCCATGGCTACTGTAGCTGTCCGGTGCTGTACCAGGATCTGGTGATCGTCAACGGCGATCATGACGGTGACTCATACCTGGTGGCCCTCGACCGGAACACGGGCAAGACGGTTTGGAAAGTCGCCCGGGAACACAAGACAAGAAGTTACGCCACGCCAATTATTCGTGATGTCGCGGGCCGTACCCAGTTGGTCCTTTCCGGCAGCAAATCGATCTGCAGTTATGACCCCAAGACCGGGAAACGCTACTGGAAGATCGACGGACCCACCGAGCAATTCGTGGCATCGATGGTCTTCGATGGCGAACTCTTCTACATGGCAGCCGGGTTTCCCACGCACCACGTGATGGCCATTCGGCCGGAAGGGAACGGCGACGTGACCGAGTCGCATGTGGTCTGGCACGAAACGAACAAAGTCGGCTGCTACGTCCCCTCGCCCGTGCTGACCGGTGACTACCTGATCGTGGCGGATGACAACGGCACGGCGAATTGCTTCGAGGCACAGACCGGCAAACGGCAGTGGCGTGCTCGCTTGGGCAACCACTACAGCGCATCGCTCGTCACCGCCGGGGGACTGACCTACCTGCTGGCAGACAACGGCACGACGAAAGTCGTGCGGCCCGGCCCGCAGCTCGACGTCGTCGCCGAAAACCCGCTCGGCGAATACTGCTACGCCTCGCCCGCTATCAGCGACGGCCAGATCTTCATTCGTGGCGAGAAACATCTGTACTGCATCGGACCGGAGAGGATCGGCGCCGAGTAATCCGCGGGGCACCACCACCCTGGCGACGGTCCGGTCGGCCATTTGTTCGTTACAACCGGTAGCTTCGATGCAACATCGGGGCTGCTGGGAAGAGTTTCTCGATTGGCGCCTTTTTCGAATCAGCCAATTGGGGCAATTAACCGATGAATAGGCTGTCTGAGGAAAATAGGATGTTTCCCTCTTGGCAAGGTCACCTGGCCTCCCCGCCCGGTGATTTCAAATAGGTGCCATCTTGGAACCTTGTGTTGTCGGATGCGTGATTGGACAAGCACCGGGGCGTTGCTTCCCCCGTGGCCATTGGGGGCCCGCTTGTCCAGCCACACGGGCAAACGGCAGCGCGGTTTCGGGCGGCACCTTTTTTCTTTTCTTGGCAAGCGGAAAGTTGCCGATAGACGTTGGCCCATTTCGGCCGCTGGCGCCTATAACAGTTAGCGCCAATACGATTCAGTTGGATTCCGAACTTCCGTAGGTCATGCTTTGCATGACATTCCGTGGTTTCACCGGATACGAATTGAAAAGCATTGGGGTTCGCGTCCGGATTGCTCGCCAATGAACGGAAGCGTGGGCGGACGCCCGACGGCAAATAAACCACTCGGGTTAGTGGGTTGTCCGGGCATAAGCAGCACGTCAGGCCGCTTGCCCGCGAGTGGTTGGCCGGGCAAAAATGGAAAGCTGTGCGAAACGTTTGGTGCTTCCTTCAATGGTTTGTCGAGCGACCTGTCTTGCCGAGTGACCCGACTGAGCAGCCGGATGGACCTATCGTGGCCGCCGTTCTGGCCGGTGACCGGGATCGCTTTGCGGAGCTGGTCGGCAGGTATCATGGCCCCCTCCTTCGGCTTGCGTACAGCCGGCTGGGGCGCCGCGAGTGGGCCGAAGATGTGGTCCAGGAGGCGTTTCTCAATGCTTTCAAATCGCTCCACACGTACAACTCGACGTACAGCTTCCGAACCTGGCTGTGGAGAATCCTGCTCAACCAGTGTCATCGACACCATCAACGGCGCGATCGCCGAGCCAGCATGAGGAGCCTTGGCGAGCCTTCCCTGGAGAACGATTCGACCACCGCTCGGCACCCGGCACGATGGTATGCGACGGATTCGCCGCAGGAGACGTTGTTAGCGGCCGAACGAGCAGAGCGACTTCACAAGGTGCTTGACCAGCTTCCCGACGCGCAAGCCGACGCCTTGCGGCTACGTTTCTTTGGCGACCTCAAATTTCGCGAGATTGCCGACACGATGGGCTGCAGTCTGTCGACCGCCAAGAACCGCGTCCGGTGGGGCCTCGCCAAGATGGCCGCACAGCTTGACCCGCCGGAATTTTCCAGCAGACGATCCACCGCGGAGAGTAGTCATGAACCGCCTCATGAATTGTGATCAGGTGTTCGAGATCTTGACACGCGCACCGTTTCCCAGTGGTGAAGCGAGCGACGCAAGTGTCGAACATCACTTGGGCAGTTGCCACGCCTGCCGGGAACTTGCCGAAGCGCTCCGCCCGGCCGTGGACTTGTTTCACGAGTCGATTCCGGCCGACGAGTCGCTTGATCTTCCCGGCTACATGGGCCGACTATTCGCCGCAGTCGATGAATCCGCCACGGCGACCGTCACGCGCCGCCCGCCCGCGACGCGCCGCAGCGTCAAGAGCGGAATGGCGTCCGCCGGGTTTGGGACGGCCATTTGCTTGCTGGTGTGCGGCGGCCTGGTGCTGTCCTTCGGCCGCGATCTGGTCAGTTCCCGACCGGGCCCGTTGGCGGCCAGCGGTGACCTGGCCGATCGTCCCGTCAGGGAGGGGAGAGAACTGCTGGCAAGTCTCAACTTGCCGCTCGTCTGCCGCACAACCTTTGAACCCAACCGGGCAGGCAGGCGCGGCAACGAGACAATTGAGCGAACGAAAGCGGCGGGTCCTGCGACGGGCACTCCCTCGGCAGACCGCCATGCGCACCGGACCCGCTGTTGCACGGAATGCCATGCCGTGGCGAACCCCGATCGCCCGAAGCTCGTTTCTACGGTCAAGCTTTCCCGCAGTTGTGCAGCCTGTCACCGAGTCGATAACGTACCGGACGGGCGCCAGGCACTGCTGGGCCGGTCCGCCTTCCCGGCGCTAGATTCCTGGCTGGCCGGCCTGGCGGTTCACAACAACGGTTCAATCACCTCGCCCTGGATCTCCGTCAACCGTTCGTCGCGGCCGAGATGGGGATACGTCAGCTCGTCCTGATCGAATCCCAGCAGGTGCAAGATCGTGGCGTGGATGTCGCGAAAATGACAGGGGCGTTCAATGGCCCGCAGTCCAATTTCGTCGGTGGCACCGATGACCTGGCCACCCTGCACTCCGCCGCCGGCCATCCACATCGTGAACCCCAGGTTGTGGTGATCGCGACCAACGCCGCCCTGGGCTTCGGGTGAGCGGCCGAATTCGCCGCCCCAGATCACCAGCGTGCTCTCCAACAAACCCCGTTGTTTGAGGTCCTGGAGGAGGCCGGCAATCGGCTGGTCCACCTGGGCCGCCATTCGCAAGTGATTCTCTTCGATGTCCTTGTGCGCGTCCCACTGCTTGTTCCCCGGCCCCCCACCAGAGACCACGACGGAGAAGCGGACTCCCTGTTCCACCAGCCGCCGCGACAACAGACAGCGGCGCCCATAATCGTCGGTAGGCTCCGCGCCGATCCCGTACAGTTCAAGCGTGCTGCTTGATTCCGAGGATAAGTCGAACACGGCGGGCGCCCGCATCTGCATCTTGAACGCCAGCTCGTAGGCATTCATGCGGGCCGCGAACTCGTCGTCGCCGGCCGCCGGATGGACCGCGTTCAGGTCGCGGATCAAGCGAATCGTCTCTTTCCGCTGAGCGAGCCCGACCGACGGCGGTGCGCTGAGATTACGGACCGGTGTCGCTCCAGGCAGAAACATGGTGGGCTGATAAACGGCCGGCAGGAACCCATTGGCATACATGGGTTGCCCGGCCTCCAATGCGCCGTCCGGGTCGGGCATGACGACGTACGCCGGCAGTTCATCGCTCTCCGCGCCCAATCCGTATACGGCCCACGATCCCATGCTGGGAAAACCGGGCGACGTCCGCCCCGTGTGCAGCTCGTATTGGGCAGCCGAATGAACGACTTTGTCGCCGTGGCAGGAGCGAATCACTGCCAGCTCATCAACCCAGGCCGACGTTCGCGGAAACAGGTCTGAAACCTCAATGCCACTCTGTCCGCATCGGGCAAACGTCCGTTGGGAACCCAGCAGCCTGGCGTCTTTGGCCACAAACTGGTACCGGGCGTCGCCAAAACTGGCGGGACGCGGTTTCCCATGCAGTTTGTTCAGGAGCGGCTTGGGATCGAACGTCTCCAAATGGCTGGGGCCGCCTGCCATGAAGAGAAAGATCACCGACTTGGCCCGGGCAGCAGCGTTTGGCGGGACCTTCGCCGCCAGGGGATGCGGCACGGACTGCCGCCCGGGCGTCTCGCCGCCGCCGGCACTCGCCGACATCGTCGCCAGCGCCAGCGATCCGAGGCCGCAAAACGAGTCGCGCAGAAACGCGCGGCGTGTCCCATGCTTCCAGTCATCCACGGCGAGGTCACTCGATATAGAGAAACGCGTTCAGGTTAAACATGGCCAAGGCAAATTCGCGCAGCGGCTCGGTCTCCACGAACCGGCACGAAATCGCCCGTTCACGAGGTGTCGGGGGTCGTCCGGCCGCCAGCAGAAACGCCCGGTCAACGATTCGTCCCGGCTCCGGGCCGGCGAGTGTTCGCAACCGGTGGGCGAACGCTTCCGCGAGGCGATTCGAGAGCTGACCATTGAGCAATTCAAGGGATTGCGCGGCATGTGTGGTCGACTCGCGCCGGGCGCAACTGGTTTGCAAATCGGGTTGGTCAAACACCTCCAGCAACGGCAGCCGCAGGTTACGCTTGGCGACCAGGTAGACCGACCTCCGCTGATGCTCCGTCCGGTCTGCGGTGACGGCCCATTGCGACGGCTTGTAGAGGAGGTCGATCAGCTCCTGGTCGACCGGAACCATTACGCTGGGACCGCCGGCCTCCAGGTTCAGCTCGCCGGCAACCGCCAACATGGCGTCACGCACCTCCTCCGCCGTCAGGCGACGACTTGGGTACTGCCACAAGAGGCGATTGTCGGGGTCGATCTTCGTGGCCGCCACGCGCGCTGCCGCTCGCGACGCTTGCCGATACGTGCTGCTCAACAAGATCAGACGGTGGATCGGCTTCAATTGCCAACCGGCATCAACCAACCGATTGGCCAGCTCGTCCAACAACTCCGGGTGGCTCGGTTCCTCACCGTTGACTCCGAAGTCATTGGCGGTGGCAACCAGGCCGGTGCCGAAGTGGTACTGCCAGAGCCGGTTGACAATCACGCGGGCCGTCAGCGGGTGATCCCGGGAAGTAATCCACTGAGCCAGTTGCGACCGCGGATTTGCCGTGCTTTCCGGCAGGCAAGCGGTCCCTTCGGGGAGCAGAACTCCCAGGACCCGCATTCCCAGCCGCTGCCCGCGGCGGTCGGGGTCACCCCGCTCCAACAAATAGACAGGCGTTCTCTGTTCGTCATCGTTGCGAACGGTTGAAATCGTGGGCAGTGGCCGCGGGGCCCGCAATTGGAGCGCCTTCAACTGCTCCATCAGCCGCTCTTCGCGACGGCCTTGCGCCTCCTTCAACTGCGCCTTGATCTGCTCGACCTCCTCATCGAAGGCCTGCTGCTGCCGCGCCCAGGCCGCCTTGCGTTCGTCGTCGGCGATCTCCAGATTCACCTCGAAGCCGGCCGCCAGAAAAGCCTGCAGCCGGTAATAGTCTGCCTGGCGGATGGGATCGAACATGTGGTCGTGGCACCGCGCGCATCCAACGGTCAGGCCAAGGAACGCGGTTCCGATGGCGTTCGTTCGCTCGGTCAGGACCTCATTGCGGCTAAACGCCACCACCGCGTTGCCGGCATTCCTGCGCACCGGACCCAGGCGATGAAAACCGGCGGCGACTAACGCTTCCCGATCGTCCGGACGCAACTCGTCACCGGCCAACTGTTCCTCCACGAAACGGTCATACGGCTTGTCGTCGTTCAACGAGCGAATCACATAGTCCCGAAACCGCCACGCTCCCGGTCGATGCCGATCGTACTCGAAACCCTCCGACTCGGCATATCGAACCACATCCAGCCAGTGCTGCCCCCATTTTTCTCCGTAGTGCGGGCTGGCCAGGAGACGGTCAACCAGTCGCTCGTACGCATCCGGCGCGGGGTCATTGACGAAGTCGTCGACCTCACGAGGCGTAGGCGGCATGCCGGTGACCTGAAAGGTGAGCCGCCGAATCAGAACCCGCCGCTCGGCCTCCGCCGCCGGCTGAAGACCGGCGCGGCGCAGCTCGGCCACCACATGAGCGTCCACGAACGATCGTATCCAACGTTCGTCCACAGGTCGCGTTGGCACCGGCAGGTCCGTCCGGCCGCGAGGCAGGAGCGACCAGTGCCCACGTTCTTCCGCGAAATACTCTTCGTCATCCGCCAGTACGGCGTGACGAGTCACCGCGGTGACGCAAAGCATCACCAGCAAGCACCACAGGGGTCGTCGAGGTCGGTCAGGCATGAGCCCATTGTAACGCGGGTCGAGCACGAGACGCCACCAACCGGGGACGCGCGGGCACGACCTGTCACCGGTGCAACACGCGCCAGCGCGTCCAGGCGTGAGGGAACAGCAGCGCGCGTTTCGGTCCCCGGCGCTCTGCGGGAATTCGCTGCATTCGCAGTGGAGTGGACGGCCGATGGTCGGATATACTGGTGGCCATGGCCCATCCGACCTGAATCGTAGCTGGCTGCGAACCGATGGCCCGGCCCCCACGCAAGGAAACCGCCATGTTCCCTTCCCGCGTCATGTTGCTGACCACCGTCTCCGTGCTGCTGGCAGGCAGCGCGCTGGCCGCCGACGAGGAGGTCTTTTCCGGACCGCAAGTCGGCGAACCGATCACACCGTTTGTGGCTCGCCAGGTGTTGGGCGCGAAGGCGAATCAGGAATTCGACCTGGTCCGGCAAGCGGACGGCAAACCGTTGGTGATGATTTTTGTCCACAAGGTCACTCGACCTTCGCTGGGATTGACCCGCGGCATCATGTCGTATGCGGCGACGCGCGCCAAAGATGGCCTGACGGCGGGCATTGTCTTTCTCAGCGGCGACGTCACCGAGACGGAGAACTGGATGAAGCGGGCCGCCCACGCGATTCCCGGCAAGGTCCCGGTGGGGATTTACGATGCAGGGCGGGAAGGCCCCGGGGCCTACGGATTGAACCGCAATGTGACGTTGACCGTCTTGGTCGCCAAGGAAAACGAGGTGACGGCCAACTTCGCCTTGGTTCAGCCAAGCGCCCAAGCGGACGGCCCCAAGATCGCCCGCGCGGTCGTGGACGTGTTGGGTGGGGGACCGGTTCCCACACTGGAACAACTCGGCCTGATGCGCGGCCGCGCCAACGCGAAACAGCGGCCGGCGCGGATGCAGGACCCCCGACTCGATTCCTTGCTGCGTGCCGTCATTCAGAAGACGGCCAGCGAAGAAGAGGTGCAGGCCGCAGCGGCGGCCGTCGAGGCCTACGCCAAGAAGAACGCGGCGGCCGGCGAACGGATTGGTCAAATCACCAACAACATTATCAAAGCAGGGAAGCTGGAGAATTACGGTACACCGGCCGCCCAGAAGGTGCTGACTCGGTGGGCCAAAGAGTTCGCGCCCGCAACCGATCGCCCCAGCGAACCGGAATGATTCCGAGTGCCGGCTGTCCAACCGCTCGACGTTCCCTGCTCACCGCGCTCTGCTCACCGCGCTCTGCTCACCGCGCTCTGCTCACCGCGCTCTGCTCACCGCGGGTCTCCGACGCTGCCCGGCACGCGCTGCTCGGCGCGGGTCTCCGACGCTGCTCGGCGCGGGTCTCCGACCCTGCTCGCTGCTCGGCGCGGGTCTCCGACCCCGCCGAAACCGCCGACCGAAGGTCTCCCCCAAGTCTCCCCCAAGTCTCCCCCAAGGTCTCCACCCATCGAGAAGACCACGCTCGACGACCAACCGGATTGCATCGGCTGGAGGGTGCTTCCTGTTTGGTGGCGCCTCTGCCACACTATGAAACGTGTCAGCAACGACGTCCCGCACGTCTCTCCCGCGGAAGCAGAAAAGCTGTGTTTGGCTCGTCACCAGGCTGGCCGGTCCCGACTTATCCATTCATCACGACGCTCCCAACCGCTGAAAGTCCACGCATGCTCGAGTTGCACGATCAGATTCAAGAAGCCGTCGCCGCCATCAAGGAGAAGTGGAAAGGCATGCCGCGGGCGGGGATCATTTTGGGAACCGGACTGGGCGGTCTGGTGGAGGAAATCGAAGAAGAGGCTTCGTTGGATTACGAGGAGATCCCGCACTTTCCCAGTTCGACCGCAACCAGCCATCGCGGACGGCTCGTCTGTGGCCGCCTGGAAGGGCTGCCCGTGATGGCGATGGAAGGGCGGTTCCACATGTACGAAGGGTACCCGCTCAAGCAGATCACCTTGCCGGTCCGGGTGATGCAAGCGATGGGGGCGGACTTGCTGGTGGTTTCCAACGCCTGCGGCGGGATGAATCCGTACTTCAAGGAAGGCGACTTGATGGTCATTGAGGACCATATCAACTTGATGGGCGACAATCCGTTGATTGGGATCAACGACGACCGACTTGGTCCCCGTTTTCCCGACATGTGTGAACCGTACAGCCAGGAGCTGGTGGAACGTGCATTGGAGATCGCCCGCCAGGAAAACATTGTGGCTCACAAAGGAGTCTTCGTCGCCGTCGCGGGGCCGAATCTGGAAACACGCGCCGAGTATCGTTTTCTGCGCACGATCGGCGCGGATGCGGTCGGCATGTCGACCGTGCCGGAAGTGATCGTTGCGGTCCACTGCGGCCTTCGCGTCGTCGGCTTCTCCATCGTGACCGATCTGTGCCTGCCCGACGCCCTGGAGCCGGCCGACGTGGCGAAGATCATCGCCACGGCGAATGCCGCCGAACCCAAATTACGAGTGCTCGTCCGCAGCGTCCTCCGCCGTGAAGCAGAAGGCGGGTCACCCCAATCATGACCACCACGTTATCGCGGGAAAACGTGAGCAGCTTGCCATTGGAAATCCAACACGCCGACACGATCCGGCGTCAATGGCCGGTGCGGCCGCGGGTGGCAATCGTCCTGGGCACGGGTCTGGGAGATTTGGCCACGCATCTCGATACCGATGTCGTCCTGCCTTACGATCGGCTGGCCGGGTTTCCCCTCCCCACCGCCGTCGGACACAAGGGGCAATTTGTCTGTGGGCACCTGGCCGGTGTACCCGTCATCGCGATGCGGGGGCGGTGTCATCTTTACGAAGGGTATTCGCACGACCAGATCAGCCATCCGATGCGGGTCATGCATGAACTGGGAGCGACGACGTTAATCGTCTCCAACGCCAGTGGCGGACTCAACCCGCAGTACGCCAGCGGTGATCTGATGGCCATGGACGGTCACATCAACCTCATGGGGATGCGAGGTAACGCGCTCTTGCCTGCTGTTTCGCAACCGGTCGGCGGCAGGCTGAAGAAGTCCCCTTACGCGGCGGCGTTGATCGAGCGTGCCCAGGCAATCGCGCGTCGCGAGAACATCGTCTGCCACCGCGGTGTGTATGTCGCCGTCAGCGGGCCCAATTACGAAACGCGGGCCGAGTATCGTTTCTTTCGCCGGATCGGCGACGCGGTCGGCATGTCCACGGTCCCCGAAGCACTGACGGCTGCCGCCTGCGGTATGTCCGTGCTGGCACTCTCGACGATCACCAATGTGGCCAAGCCGGATGCGCCCCAGTTCGTCGACGCGGATGACGTCGTCGATATCGCCGAACACGCAGAACCACGCTTGCGGAAGATCGTGATGGGCGTGCTCGAGGAACTGGCGGCCGGCGGCTCGTAGCGCACGACGCCGTCCCGGAATCTTGGTACCGTGGTCGCCCTCGCACCGCCGCCGTCACTCCGGCACCGGGTTGGCGCGCACCATCTCCCAGTCGACGGTGACCCCGAGTCCCGGTGCGTCGCTGATCGTCGTCACCGGTCCTTCGATCGATATGGGATTCTTGGCCACACTCGCCACGTGGTAGGCCGGCCCCAGAACGTCCCCCGGATAGTCTTCGATCTGCAGATTTCGAGTCCCCACAATCAAATGGCCCATGGCGGCCGTTGCCACGTCGTATTCCAGGTTCGAGCCGATCGAACAGGCCACCCCATGGTCGGCAGCCAGGCGGGCGATCTGCTGCGACTTGTGGATGCCCCCATTCTTGCCCGGATAAACGCTGATCACGTCGCACGCCTCATGGCGGATCAGGTGCCGAGCATGACTCAGATCGAAACAGATATCGTCGGCCATCACCAGCGGAGCCGTTTCGCGCCGCACGCGCGCCAGACCTTCGTAGTCTCCGTCGGGCGTCGGTTGCTCGACCAGCCACAGGTTGCAGTCCTCCAAGGCACGAATGCATCGAATGGCTGTGTCCACGTCCCAACCACAGTTGGCATCGATCATCAGCTTGCGGTCCGGACCGATCACCTCGCGAACCGTCCGGACGCGATCGATGTCGACGTCCGGGTCGGTACCGACCTTCACTTTAATCGTGTCGAATCCTTCCTCGACCAATTCGGCCGCCCGCTGCCGAGCTCGCTCCGGATCGTAGGCGCCCATGGAAAACCGGCAACGGATCGCCAACGGGCGATGCGGCCCGCCCAGCAACTCATAGACCGGCTTGCCCGCCGCCTTGCCGTGCAAGTCCCAACACGCCATTTCGATGGCCGACTTGGCGAACCAGTTGTGACGGCAAACCGAATCCAGACGCCGGTCAATGTCCGCCTGGTCGCACGGATCAGCCCCGATCACCGCCGGCGCCAGCACATGACGGATGACGGCCTGGCAACCCCAAACGGTCTCACCGCTCCAGAGGGCCGACACGGTCGCCTCCCCCACGCCTTCCATCCCGTTGTCAGTCAGGACGCGGACCAGGACGTAATTCGATACATCGTGGACGCCCAATGATGTGATCATCTGGTACTTGGGCTTCAAGGCAATCCGCACGGGATAGGTCTCGACAGCGGTAATTAACATGGTGGATGGTTCCCGAAGATTCTTAAGGGGCCAAAGTCGTTCATTTCGAGTCACGATCTAGCGACCAACGCGAGCGGATCTCCACGTCGGACACGTTTGCCTGGATGATTCATCAGCCGTTGGGCGTTAGCCCCGGTTCCGTTCATCGCCGAGCAAACCGAATGCTGACGCGTTTCGGCCGAGATGCGCCGCTGCCTTGGTCATGCGGTCCAAGGTCACCCCGGCATCGTCTTGGCTCGCAGGTTGCGCCACCGACCTGCTTGGCGCGGGTCTCCGACCCCGCTGAAACCGCCGACCGAACGTCGCCACAGACGCGACCGGCCGGCGGGCTGCCGAAGCGAGTGCCAGGAGACTACGACTCCCTCCACCATTGATCGCCAAGATCACCTGCCAGGGCGTCCAGGAGTTCTTCGAGCTGCTGTTGCTTGCCGCTGAAATCACGTTCCGCCTCGCGGAATGCCGGAACTTCCGGGCGAGCAAAAAAGGCGTCGACCGGCTGGTCCGTGCCGGCCGGAATCGGCCGCGCCGCGGGGCTGACGGCGTCCGTCGCTTCCACGGCCGGTTGCGAACCGTAGACCAGGGTCGTAAACGACAGGTCGACTCCGCTGACCAAACCATCCGCGACCGGAGCGGCCTCTCCCTCCCCGCCGGCCGCATCGTTCAGCCAGTTGATGACTTTGAGCACGTCCAGGGGCGTAATGGCATCGTCGCCATTGGTGTCGAAGAACGGGCCGGCCGCATGGGCCTCTGACCGAAACGGCGTCACGACGCCACCCTCACCCCGGTTGAGGACGTTGATGATCCGCAAAGCATCGGCTGGCGTGGCTACCCCGTCGTCGTTCACGTCCACCGGGTCGCTTGGATTCGTAAACGAGGCGAAGCGGAGCTCAGGTGCGGCTCCATCGACCACCGGGGGATCGAAGTTTCCGACAACGGGCAACGTGAAGTCGTTTCCGAACTGACCGTAAATGTCCTTGCCAAAGGGTTCCGGCGTGAAGTCGACAATGTTCCCGCCCAGCGCCTGCGGATTGGCCACGATCCGGTCGGGGATCGGAGTGCCGTCGCTGATCAGCACGTACCACTCGGACGTCTCCGACGGGACGGCGCCGTCCCGGTCGGGTGTCCACAGCCCCAGGTCGTCGATCCCGTCACCGTCGAAATCGCCGGCAATCGGCCGCTCGCGAACCCCGGGGAATCCGAACGTGAATTGCACATCGGTTATTCCGTTGATGTTCGCGTTGTACGATCCGGCGGCCGCCGCGCCGGTCAACTGCGTGCTCAAATCCAGGCTGAACGTGTCGTCGGTCCACGAGCCCAGGTCGTCAACGCCGTCGCCGTCGAAATCGCCGACGATCGGATACCCCTGCATATCGCCGCTGATCGTCGTGCTGGCGTTGAAGA
>JAUIGN010000092.1 GCA_030430075.1 bacterium | reverse complement strand
TCTTACGGCCGCCAAGCCGAGCGGCCTGCAGCCACTCTGCGCCCAAAAGACACTTGCCGCACTCACTACGCAACTCCTACCCCACCGACAGGTCAGGTCGCCGCAAACCACTACGCAACCGGCTCGCTACGTTACACAAATCGGAGAAGGCCTCTAACGTAACAGGTGTGTCAGATTGAGTCTCAACGACTGCTCGTTATTCCGCGAAGAACACGTCTCTGCCCAGAGGTTTGACCTGAGCGTTGCGCTCAGTGACGTCTCCGAACGTGGTCTTTTTGATAGCCGCCACGTCGCCCTTCGAGAAATCAGGATCGTTCTCGAACTCGAAGCGACCGCCGCCAGGCAGTTGCTGGAACGACTCTTCGAGGATCGTGAACAAGAACTGGGTATTTCATCGCCTTCGCTCGTCCATGCATCTTGAGAACCTCCGCTGGGAGCAGCGTGCAAAAGCTCTCATGTTCGTACCTGTGTTCGATTCACATTCTAAGGATGCCGCTAATCTCCTGCTCGGCCGCTTGCATCGACCGGCTGTTCAATTTTAACTCGCTCGTTGCCGGCGAGTTCGACAAGGTCCGGCAGGTCATAGTGCCGCAATGCTCCGTGGACGGCGTTGACCAGTTGATTCAGACTCTCCGGCGCGGCGACGACTTCGGCCCAGGAACGAATCATTTCCTTCAACAGAACGCTCTCGAAACGCGATGGATCGAGGGCGGCGGCGTGAAGCGCCGGGATGGCAGCTTCGCCGATTGCAATGAGTTGGATCGGGACTGGTTTATCATTTGAGCGGTAGCGAGACAAAACATCTGACCAGCGAAAGACATCGGTGGTCCGCATGCCGACGAATGATCGGCCCATCAGGTACGCCAGATAGATTTCCTGCACGTCTCGGCCGAAGCGACCGCGGCCGTAGTCTCGCTTGTCGTGGCCGGTTTCTGTTTCGCCGATGCCGCTGAGTTCGGCGGACAGGACAATGTGACCGCGTTTCACGACTTGCTCGCAATGGCCACCCGGCTGGGCCTCGGCTTTCATGCTCCTGCCGTGCAGATGCAGGACGGGTGGCTTCGAGACGGAATCTGGAACGAAGAGCAGACCCGGCAAGCGGAGTTGGTCTTCGCCTGCGAGGAGAACTACCTTATCGATCCGGTAACCGTCGCGACGGATGCTCCCCATCGTCACCACATCGTGGCTTCCAGCCGCCGTTGGCTGATCAGGCGCGTCGCCACTTCCGATCGTGTTGCTAACCAACTCACGACGCTGCTCGGCGTTCAGTTTCGACCAAGCCGCCGAGCGATGCTCCCGCATCCTTTGCTCGATACCGGCATTGATCTCGAAAACAGATTTCTCACCCCTCATCAGCAACACCTGACCGTCGGACGTGCAATAGAGGTCTTTCGCGGTCCAGTCGCCCTCGCTGAGTGCCCGCAGTTCTTTGTCGCTGATCGGATCGGGCAGCGTCTGGGGATCGACTTCCCGGATCATCTTGTCCTCGCCCAACAGCCAACGGTGCATCCAGCGTGCGATCGCTTCGCGGTGTTGCAGATACATGCCGTGCGGAACGTCCGCTTCGTTCATTTCCACGCGTTCGGGGAAACCGAGCCGAGCATAGAACCGCTTCGACTGCCGAAACAGATCCCAGCTCCCGCCGATGTCGAAAGTCGCATCGCGGGTGCTGGCGCAGATCAGTGTTGGTTTTGGGGCACGCATCATCACATAGTCGGGCTCATCCATGCCGTATGCGATCTGACCAAAGATATTCTGTTCGGCGTCCTGGGCTCCTTTGGTCTCGATGAGGCGACGGAATGTCGTCAGGTAGCAGGCTGGAGCCGCCGCGACGATGCGGTCGTCCAACGCCATCAAGTAAGCTGTCAGTGTTCCGCCGCCGGAGTTTCCCGTGCAGCCAATTTTGTCGGCGAGGATGTCATCACGGCTTTGCAAATAGTCAATCGCCCGCATGCCGTCCCAGATGCGGAATTGTGCGGTGTTCGTTCCCAACAGGATGCAGCCCACCCCCATCAACGTGTGCTCGACCGTACAGAGAAACCGCACACGCGGATGCGGCGTCTCCAGACGATACGAGACCGAGTCGAACGTCTCGTGGTCGTGCTCGAAGTCCAGCGATTGATACCGTTCGCCCTGCCCGACGGGGTCGTAGCACAAAGCCGCCATGCCGTTGCGAGCCAGCAGGATCGACAGCCGCTGATACCCACCGGCGGCCTTGCCTGTGTGACTGTGTCCACATGGGATTAGGACGCCTGGATACGGCCCGGTTGTTTCAGGTAGATAAAGATTGGCCGCGACATGATGTCCGGGCCTGCTTTCGAAGAGAATCTTCTCGACACGATAGCCTTCGCCTTGCAACGTTCCGCTGGTGGTTGCATTCAGAGGCGTGCGTTCAGGCAGTCCACCAATCTGCCGAAGGAACAAATCACGTCGTTCCCGTTGCCACTTCTCGCAGTCTGCTCGACTCCCGATCGCGTTGTAAGCCACGAGCCGCCGATCAAGATGCTCGTTGAACTGCCGCTTCAACAGCACTTCCAGTTGCTTTCCGGGTTGATCGGTGAGCACATTGAGATCGTCATCGGAAACTGCGCCTCGTGCAGCAAGGCAGATGAGGATGCCAACGACCGGGTACTTCATTTGTCACTCCCCGCGGTATTCCGCGTGTTTCACATTCTTATCGACGATCTACGTCGTTCGTTCCTACGCCGGCTGACGCCATTCTCGGCTTTCATGTGGTTGTCCACAATTGCGTCGGAAGTGTCTGCTTGCGCAGCTCGACTCTCAGATTCTAGCGAGGTAAGGCCTCGGACCGATGGCGAGCTAACGCTCGCGGCGTGTTAGGCCGCTCCCGTCGGTCGCGCACACTTGAATCATTCGTAAAGTGAAATCGAATACAAGCCTGCGAGTGCCGTTTGCGGCTGATCAGTTTCGCGTTCGTCATCGTGCGAGCGAGGTCGTGACGGTATTGCCGTCATGGTTCGCCGCTGATGCGAAGAGGGCCGCCAGTTTCGCCCGATCATTACTGTCCGACCCGAACTCCAAGGCGTGAAGGGAGACAGCCCAGGCAAACAGCAACATGGCAAGGAATGTGCAAGCCCTTTTCACGCCAGCACCGCAATCCCACACAAAGCTGAAAACGGTTTCATGACAAGCTCTCGTTCACAATCCATGGTGAGTCCGATCAAATGCCCGTCAACCGCTCTGTCGAATCGCCGAAGCGGTCGAGTTCCAAGCCGCCCCACTCCATCAGGCTGAGGAACAGGCTGCACATGCGACGGTTGGGAGCATCGCGGTAGTCGAGCACCCGGCCGCCGCGGAGTTTGCCGCCCGCGCCGCCGAGCAGGACGATCGGCAACTGCCTGGCATCATGGTTGCCGTGCAACATGCTTGAACAGTGCATGATGGCCGTGTTGTCGAGCAGCGTACGATCACCTTCCTTGACTTCCGCCATCCGTTCGCAAAGGTAGGCGAGTTGGGACGTGAAGAACTGGTTCACCGCGACCAGTTCCTGCGGCTGGGTATGGGCCATCTGGTGATGCTGATCTTTGGCGCCAGCGTGCGCGTGAGTGAGGATCGAGCCATCGTTGCAGTACTTCAGAGTCGCGATCCGCGTGGAGTCGGTGCGGAAGGCGAGCAGCACGATATCGTTCATCAGCTTCCAGTAATCCGGAATCTCGGCGTGAATGCCATCGGCGGGCCGCGGGCGATCGGGGGCGGTCCGGCTCGGTTTCCAACCGCCGGCCTCGCGCCCCTGGCCGGCTCGCTTGATGCGCCCCTCGATTTCGTGAACGCTGCCGAGATACTCCTCGAACCGTTGCCGGTCCGAGACGGAGAGTCGCTGCCGCAGCGATCGGGCGTCTTCGAGTACGGCGTCAACGATACGGCGGTCGCCCCGGTTGGGCTCCGTGCGGAAGAGCCGGTCGAAGGCCAGCGCCGGACGCGTTTCTGTCCAGGTCGGCGACACCGCCGTGCTCCACGAAATGTGCGAGCTATAAAGCAATGGATGCCCGTCCTGGAGACCTGGAATCGGCCCCTCGCAGCCGAGCACCAGCGATGGGATCCGCGTGCGGTCGCCAATTTGCTGCGCCATCAACTGGTCAAAGCTGACGCCTGTGCGGACCTCGGTCTTCGACATCGGTGCGCCGCTGAGCATGTTCCCCGTCTGCATGCAGTGAATGACCCCGTTGTTGGCCTGTTCGTTCCACAAACCACGGAGGAAGACCAGTCGCTCTTTCCAGGTTTCCAGCGGCGTCAGGCACGGGCCGAGTTCCATGCCGGCGCCCCCGCCTTTGGCCCACCAGTGATTCGAGTGGAAGCCCATGCCTGTGAAGGTGACGAGCGTGCGGGTCGGCGGCTGATCGGTGGCGCTGCTTCGCCCGCCCGCGGCGAAGGACAGCGATTCGAGCCACGGCAGAGCCATGGATACGCCGAGTCCGCGTAACAGCGTGCGTCGCGAGAAGGTCGAAGCGGATTGTATTGGCATGGCTATGTTCCTGTGGTGGAATGCCGCTTTGTACGACGGACTTGCAGTCCGTCGCAATGGTCGACGGACTACAAGTCCGTCGTACAGCACAGCTGTATGGTATAACGTTCTCAGGGTGGTGACGCGGCGGAGACTTCGGCCGCCGATCGAATGCAGCGAAACTGCTCGCTGCGGACAATGATCAGCAAGACATCAGACCAGCGGCCGCCGTCGACCATCGTCTTCGTGAGTTCGTCGACCAGCTTTCGGTCAGAAAGCTGCACGGCGCGGCCCAACGCGTAGCCCGTCAGTTTGTGAGCGAGCGCCCGCAACAAGTCCTCGCGCCGGGGGCCGGCGAGGTAGTCCCGCAGGCCGGCAAAGCCATCGATCTCGACGCCGTCGCGCGTAGTCGCCCTGGCATCACCAGACTTCAGGTCGATGGCGGGCCGCAGCCGGCCGAGCGCGTCGAATTGTTCAAGCGTCATGCCATAGGGATCAATGCGGATGTGGCAACCGGCGCATTTCGAATCCTTACGGTGACGCTCAGTGATCTCGCGCACGCTCAGTCCGTCGGGCGGAGTCTCGGGCAGCGGTGGCACGCCGGGTGGGACCTTGGGTAACCGCTCGCCAAGCATCTGAACCACCCACGCGCCCCGCTTGACGGGGCTGGTGCGCGAAGCCGCCGCCGTCTTTGCGAGCACGGCGCCAAAGCCGAGCAACCCGCCGCGACTGTAGGCGGAAACTCTCTCGACGCGGCGCCACTTTGGACCGGTCACGCCAGGGATGCGGTAGTGCCTGGCGAGGACGTCGTTGACGACCACCGCATCGGCGGCAATCACGTCGGCGACCGGGCGATCGTTCACCAGCATATCTTCGAAGAACCGCACCGGCTCCTCGGCCAGCGCGTCGCGCACGTCCGGCGTGAATTCGGGGAACTGCTTCAGGTTCCGGCCATGGTTCGCGACGAAGTCCCGCACGCCCAGCCAGCGAGCACCGAACTCCTGAGCCAGGCCCCGGCTCCGGCCGTCTTTGAGCATGCGGCGCAGTTGTTCCTCCATAACCTCAGGCTCGTGGAGCCGCACTGCCTTCGCCCGCAACTCGTCGTCGGGGATCGAGTCCCACAGCAGGAAGCTCAGCCGCGTCGCCAGTTCGTCGCCCGACACCGGCTGCCAGTGCGGCCCGGTCGCCGGATGCTCAACCCGGTAGAGAAACCACGGAGATGAGAGGACGCGGGCGAGCGTCGCACGGAACGCCGGATCGTGCTTCACGCCATCTTTCCGTTCGGCGTGATAGGACGCGAGGATGGCGTTGCGTTCGTCGGCGGTGAGCGGCCGCCTCCATGCTCGGTCGGCGAAGGCAAGCAGCGCCTCCAGATGCCCCGGCTCCGCTGCGGCCTTGGCCTCGCGCAGAGCCTGCTCCTCCTGTTTGACCTGTTCGTCGAACAGTTGCATGTAGAAGAACATGATTCGCGCGCCATCGTTCGGCCGGCGATAGTACTGTGTGATTTCTTCGAGCATGCGCGGAGTGGCGAACGCCTGCTCGCTGACAAATTGCAGTTCGCTCCACAGTTGCTCGAGTTCCGCTCGGCCAGCCTCATCGAGCAGAAGCCGACGCAACGGTTCGTCCTCGCGGTGGTACAGGAAGATGCTACCCTGAGCGTCTCGCGGGATGATCGGTTCGAAGAGGACCGCCGGTGGGAAGAGGGCGCGAAACTCCGCAGCCGATCGAGCCCGTTCGGCGGCGACACGCGGATGGACGATCTGCGCGACTCGCGGGTCGCCCGGCGTCGCCTTGGCGACCGGCTCGGCCAGTCTGCCGCCGCCGCCCGTAGCGGCGATCAGGAACGCCTGCACTTCGGCAGTTTCCGGACTGCCTTCGTCGAGGCTCACGTCGGCGCGAAGGAACCGCGGCAGCGTGAGCAACTTCTGGAGCGGCTCTGGCAGGTTTTTCAGGTCGATGACCAACTCGTCGCCGGCAGCCGTCACCAGAGCCGTTGCCGGGGCGGGCCGATCCAGCGGATGGTGACCGAACTTGATCCCGCACGCTGCCTCGACTGCCTCTCTCAATTCCGGGTGCTCTGCCAGCACCAGCGTCGGCCCGTCGCCTCCTTCCAACCGCAGCCGGTCCCAGACCACGAACGCGTCGGGCTGGGCCGGCAACGCGACCAGCCGGAAGACCGGTTCGCGGGCGGTCCCCTCAACCCGCTCGCGAGCGACCACGCGGCGCAGTTCCTCCCAGGCGGGAAAGCCGTTGCCGACCGCGATGACGGAATGTTTCCCGTAGTTGCCTTGGAACAACTGATCCTGCGTGGCTTTGATCGCTGCCAGAACCGGCGCCGGATCGTTGGCTGCTGCCCGCCACTTTTCTCGAATGACGTCGAGCGGCGCCGGAGCCGGACCGGGATCCGTCAGATCCGTGGACGCACTGCCCAGATCGGCCAGTGCCTGCCCCAAATCCGGATCTGCCAGATGCGAGAGCTCGAACGCAACACCGTCGAGACCAGCGGGGTGAGCGTCGGCGACGCGGCCCGAGACCAGCAACTCGCCATCGATCGGACTCGTCCAGGCGACGGACACGGGGCGTTTGTGTCCCGGATGCACGAAGAAAGTCCGTGCGGGCAACGTTGTCCAGACCCGCAGTTCCTCGCCGGCATTTACGAAGACCGACGGTTCCGGACCGAGGCTCCACGATTTCAGTTCAGCATGTCCCTGGATGCTGTCACGCCGTTCGGTGAGGTACACCGGAGTCGATGTCGTTTCCAGGAAGCTCCAGCGAGCTTCGTGCTTGTCCAGCCAGGAGTTCCCTTTCAGCAGATTGGGGATCAAATCGGAGACGCTCCAGGTTCGCTGATCGCCGGCGGTTTCGCGGATCGTCCATTCGACGAGAGTGCTGTCGGCCCCGTGATTTTCGTTCGGCAGCACGGTGAGGAGCAGCAGTTCACCACGCACGACCGAGACCTTGTGCTCGAAGGGAACCGAGCCTCCTTCCGCAACTTTGGACTCCGCGAGAACGCGTTTCGATGATGCCCAGCGAGACTCGATCTTCTGGGAAGCGGCCTGTCGTCGTTGCTTCCGGGCTTCAATCTCGGCCACCTTCTCTCGCCACTGCTTCATGCGAGCATCGGTTTCCGCCGGCGACAACGACGAGGCCGTCGTGCCGCTAAGCCCCTCCCAAAGCGCCGTCAGGTAAGTCGCATTGAGCTTCTCCTCGGCGGCCACGGCCGCGATGGCGGCCGGGCCGCCACGGATGAACTTGTCGCGGTGCCGCAGGGTCGCTGCGAGGTGCGTCGCCAGCGGCGGTTCTCCGTTGGGACCGGCGTAGCGTGCGTGGAAACCGCGAAGCGATTTCAACGCTTCTTCGGTCCAGGTCGGCCGGTCCGGAGAAGGGGAGAATCGAACCCCCTTGGGCAGGAGCACGGCCCGCGCGGCAACGTCGCGAGCGGCGCGGTGGTAACGTTCGACCAATTCGGGCGTGACCGGCATCGCGTCTCCGACGTTGGCGAAGCCTTCGCCGCCGACACTGTCGACGGGAAACTCGCGGGCCTGTGTTGGCCGCATGTCCACGCCGGTGAGATCACGGACCGCGTTGTCGTACTCCGTGTTGCTCAGCCGACGCAGCGTTACCGGCCCGGGATCGCCGGCCCGCGCAGCCGCCTCGGCGTCGAGCGCCGCCGTGATCCAGCCGAGCAGTCGTTTTCGCTCAGCCTGACTTGGCTGCGGCGAGTCCTTGGGCGGCATGTCTCCACCACGCACCCGTTCGGCGACATGACTGAGTATCTTCGGCCGAGCCAGGATTGCCTGGGCGGAGTCAAAGCTCGTGAGATCGAGATCGTTATCCGTGGGCGTCTTCCCGTGGCATTTCCCGCAGGATCTGACGAGCAGCGGCTGGATCTGTTTGGCATATGTCTGCGCGAGGTCGTCCGCACCGTTGGCAGGCGCGGCCGCGAGCGTGAAGCAGGCAATGAGCGGCACAACCCAAGCCACCCGTTTGCGTCGCGTCCCACCGGGCTGCTTGCGCCACATCTCTACTCCGATGAGGCTTCGCATCAGGTTCGCTCCTTGTGGTCAAACTTCTGCCAACGGTTGCTCGGCATCGCCAAACCTGTCGAGTTGCACGCCCATTTTGTGCATCATGCTGAGGTACAGTCGGCACATCTGCCGGTCGGGCTTACCGCTGTAGTCCAGATTCTGACCGCCCTGGATTTGACCGCCTGCACTGCCCAACATCACCACCGGCAACTGGGTTGCGTCGTGTCGGTCTGATAGGCGAGCACCAGAATGTCGCACATCAGCTTCATGTGTTTGACAATGCCCTGTGGATAACCATCTTCGGGGCGTGGGATGTTGGGGCCAGTGAGTGTCGGTCGCCAGCCCTGGAGTTCTCCACGGCAAGGCCATCCTCACGCCGAGTCCGCGAAGCGTTGGTTCGACGTGAGAATGTTTTGTTGTTCATATTTCTCTCCACGACGACGGTCTCTGTAATTACGGTCTCTGTAATTTGCTCGATGCACCACGGATCTTGCGGAACTGGTCACTCAGAACAATTTCTTCCACCGCAATATGAAAGCGGAATTGGTTCTCACTCAGCCTCTTACCCATGCGCTCAAGTAACAGCTCATCGGAGAGTTGAATTTCTCGCCCCAGAGCAAAGCCCAGTAGCTTGCGGCAGAACTGACGGACGACATCATTCCGCCGTTTGGTTAATAGATACTCGCGTAACTCCTCGATACCGTCGATTTCCGTGCCGTCTTCCAGCTTTGTTCGCGTATCGACGCCCACGGGGCGCAGCCGTCCGATGGCGTCGTATTGTTCGAGCGCGAATCCAAAGGGATCGATCTTTACATGACATTTGGCGCATGCAGCCACGGAACTATGTTTTTCGATCAGTTGCCGGGCTGTCAGCCCTTCCGGAACATCGTCGGGCAATTGCGGGACGTTTGCGGGCGGGCGAGGCAGACGCTCGCCGAGCAGCGTCTCGTAGACCCAATTGCCACGCAAAATGGGACTCGTCCGAGAAGCTCCT
>JAUIGN010000059.1 GCA_030430075.1 bacterium | reverse complement strand
CCGAGAAAGCTAGCTAGCCCTATTTGTAAATTTTCTGGCTACATTTATGCACTACAAAAATCGGCCTAAAGCGAATGCCGAAAAGGGGATCCTCGAAAAAAACGGCCCAAATCTGGTTCAAGTACGGTTTAAACCGGCAGCCGTCGAACCCAAGTAGGCACGGCGTCCTGAAACCGCCACCCACCCCCGGCGCGGATCCCCGCGGACCTGCTCGGCGCGGATCTCTACCCACCCGCTCGGCACGGAACCCTACCCACCTGCTCGGCGCGGAACCCTACCCACCTGCTCGGCGCGGGTCCCCGCGCACCTGCTCGGCGCGGGTCTCCGACCCCGCCGAAACCGCCGACCGAAGGTCTCCCATCTCCCGGCTTTCCCTGTTTTCCCTGCTTTCCCGGCGCGCAAGTCCCGCACGCCACTCGCCGCCCGTCATCCCCCGGCGCCCTGCATTCCCGCCCTTGGGCGCCTCCCCCGCGGCCGGCATGAACGGGTATCGCCCCGCTACAGCACCGGCAGTTGGGGGATCTTGGGATTGGCCGCGTTCAGGTTGGCCAGGTTCTTGACGAGCGAATAGACGACTTTCGTCAGATAGGGGCCGGCCCCACGATCGTCGAAACTGGCGCCGGCGTTGCCGGCATCCCCAAACTCGCGAATCTGCATGTTGATGGGAACTTCTCCCAGGAATGGCACACCCAATTCCTCGGCACTCGCTTGGGCGCCGCCGCGGCCGAAGATGTCGTACTTCTTGTCGCAATCGGGACAGACGAAGCCGCTCATGTTCTCGACCATGCCGAGCACCTCGATGTTCACCTTGCGGAACATGGCGATTGCCTTGACAGCGTCCAGCAAGGCCACTTCCTGGGGCGTGCAGACCACCATTGCTCCGGTCAGGGGCAGCAATTGGGAAAGCGTCAGCGCGATATCGCCCGTGCCGGGAGGCATGTCGATCACCAGGTAATCAAGCGCGCCCCAATTCGTGTCGCGAAGGAACTGCGTGATCGCACCATGCAGCATCGGCCCGCGCCAAACCACGGCTTCGCCGGGCGGTACCATGAAGCCCATCGACATGACGGGAATACCGGCCGCGTCGATGGGCTGAATCCGGTTGTCGACCACTTCGGGGCGTTGGTTGACACCCAGCAAATGCGGGATACTGGGGCCGTAGACGTCGGCGTCCATGAGTCCGACACTGGCGCCGCTGCGTTTGAGTCCAATCGCCAGACTGGCCGCCATCGTGCTCTTGCCGACGCCCCCTTTGCCGGACGCAACCGCGATCACGCTTTTGGCCGTCAGGTTGATCTCGCCGATCGGCTGGGGCGGCCGGTCGTGGACCGTGCGCTCCACGGCGATCGACGACAGTTGTGGAAACTTGGCCTGTAACCGCTGCTGAAGGTCGTCAACGACGTCATCCCAAATGGGTGCCGCCCAGGTGGTCAGGCCGAGCGTCAGGGAGAGCTTGTCACCGTCAATTCGGATGTCGTGAATCTGCTCCATTTGCAACGCGTTACGGCCCGTTTCCGGATCCGCAAAGTCGGCCAGTGCAGTCTCCACGGCCGCTTGATCAATTTGCCCTGAGGACATGACGGTTCCTTTTGCAATCTGAATGGTGAACTCGAGTTTTCCGGGAGTGGTCGCTGAGCCGGCCAGCGGGTCGCATCAACCGGGCGTCCAGGGCATCCGCTCCTGAATACGCTGCCGATACCCCACTTCAGGCGGCCTGGTTTGGGCCAGGTGCCGGTCGGCCAATCGAATCAAGGCCGCCAGGTCGCGGGTCGACACCGCCACGTGAGCCGCACCCGCTTCGCGAACCAACCACTCACACGAAGCCAGCGAGCGTTCGCACATGACGGCGATTCGGCAGAACGGGAACCGTCGCCGCACTTGCTGTAATTGCGCTACGACCCGTTCGAGGTTCGCCGCCCGCAATTCCAGGGCCACGAAACTCGCAGGCGAGCCTGCCAATTGCTCCCAGCAGTCATCCCAATTCCGTGTAACCGTCAACCGATCTTCGCCGTCGGCCAACCCCCAACGAAGGGCAACGGTCCACAGATTCGACGATTCACAAACCAAGAACTTCGCAAATGCCATCAGCTTGACCGTTGGGTCTCAAGTATCCTATGCCACGCGATCCAAAATCGAAAGTGGGCGAAAATGCCATTGGCCGCTGAATTCGCCAACGTCACTCGTTCGCCTCGCCCGGTTGACGCGCGTTGTCCGTATCGCCTGTCTCGACCGGATCGTCCGGTTGTTCGACGAACATCGGCTCGTCCTGGGGACCCAGCTTTCGAATCAAGCGGGCACGATTGACGCCGAGCAGCCGGGCCGCTTGTGTCTTGTTTCCTCCCGTCCGCTCCATGGCCCGCTGAATCAGTTCCCCTTCGATTTCAGCCAGAAACTCGTCAAGCTGAATCCGCTCATCGGGTGCAGGCGGCGGGTGGGCCGCAGCCGACGTCAGCAGCGCGACCCGCTTCGGCAGATCCGCCAGGCCGATCGACGGCCCTTCTGCCTGCGCGCAGGCTTGCCCGATCAGTTCGGCCAGTTCGTCCACGTCCCCTTGCCAGGGCAGTGCGCAGAGCTGGTCGAACGCTTCCGTGGTCAGCCCGCTGAACTGCCGTCCGCCTTGAGCGTTGAAGTCCTCGACAAACTGCTGCGCCAGAAACGGAATATCGCCGCGCCGTTCGGCCAAGGGAGGCAGCTCGATCTCCAGCGGGCTTAACGCCAGCGCCAAAGGCCGATGAAAACATTCTTCGTCTGCCAAATCGAGGAGTCGTCGCCGCGACGTGACAATGGTGCGCAGATTGAATACGGGCAGTTCAAAGAAGGCCATCATCTCTAATTGAGCCTCCAGCGACAGCCGATCAACTTCCAGCAGGAGGACCGTTCCCGGTGGCGATGCCGTGACGCTCGTCCGCGGCTCGCCCTCTCCGGATCCGTCACCAGCTTCCGCATGGTCTGCGGATTCGGCTTGCGCATCGAGGCAACGCCGCATGAAGGCTGTCACGGTTGTCTGCAAGAGGTCGGCATCGATCAGGTCACACGTCAACGGCATCAAGGGCCCGGCAGAAGATGGATCACTTCCCGCGTGGATGGTCCGTGCGATGGTTTCACCACCGCTCCCTGGAACACCATGGATCGCCACGCGGGCCTGAGCTGCAATGGCTACGGCGACCTGCTCGCGGACGCGCGAGACTGCCGGGCTCTCTCCAACCAGGCGTTCCAGTCGATACGGCGCCCGCAACGACACCGCCAGCGCTTGCAGCCGCTGGTGGAGGGATTGGTCATCGCGACCTGCCCCAGCCTGCGCGGGGCTGACCTCATCCGGCTCGACAACCGCGATCACACCGGCTGGGTCGAGCTGACCGGTCCCCAACGGCGAAAACGTCACCTTCCGCCGCGAAAGACGGGTGGCGCCGGTCAGGCAAAGCAGTTCGCGACTCTGCACTTCCCCCTCGAACACCTCCGGCGGTGGACACAGGGCCGAGGTCAGGTCGCCGGGCGCGGCCGCACCCGCCCCGTAATTGCAGAGCTGACCGACCAGCGCTTCCGCCGTCGTCCCTAGCCACGAGCAGCAGGCCTCGTTGCAAAAGACGATTCTCCGCCGCTCGTCCAAGCAATAGATGGGCCGGGAGCCGGCTTGGAGCAGGTTCAGAAGTTCTCTTGCAACAGATCGCTTGCGTGCCATAGATGACTCGCCCCGAAGTAGTTCGATTGCCGGCATGCCAGCCCGCATTATACACGCCGCCCTGGCAGCCCTCGGGAAAGGCTCGAGGATGACAGCCGCAGTCCATCGCTCGCGAACAGGGGATATTCATGAACGACGATCCAGGGCAAAACGCCGTCGTCGTCACTTATGGTGGACCAATCCGAAGCGCCGCGCATCTCAGCCGAAATGCGTTTGCATCCGGTTTTCTCCGCCATCAACGAAACCGTGGGCTAACGCCCAGCGGCTGATAAGTGATCCGGGCGAGACGGTCGAGCAGCGAAAGATGCGTCCCTGCGCAACGCGACCGCGGACGCTACCGATCCCATGATGCATCGTCGCTGCCTTGAACATCGCCGGCCAATCGGGGAAGCGGTGCCGCGGCAGCCGACAGGCTCCCTGGGTCAACCGGCGCCACAGCCGCTTCGGCAAGATGCGTCACCTGCACAGCAATTCGAGGGAACAGCCCCAAGCCCAGGACGAGGACCACACACACAACCACGGCGGCCTGGGCGCCAAGACCGCCGTTGGCCGGCAAATCACCCTGCGCCGGCCGGAAGTACATTTTCGCGACAACTCGCAAATAGTAGGCAGCCGCAATCGCCGCATTCAACGCCCCAGCGACGGCCAGCAACGTGAACCAGGCCGCGAAACTGGCGTTGTCGGCGGTGGCAGTGGCCGTATTGACGGCGCTGGAAAAGAGGGTCAGCTTTCCCCAGAAACCGGCCAGCGGGGGAATCCCGGCCAGTGAAAACATGAACACCGCCAGCGCCGCGGCCAGGGCGGGACGTTGCCCGGCCAGCCCGGCCAGCTCATTCAATCCGCTCACCTCGCTTTCCTTCGACCCCAGGGCCACCAATACGGCAAACGTCCCCAGTGACGCACAGGCGTAGACCAGCAGGTAGAACAAGGTGGCGCCGATGCCGCCCGAGGCCGACGTTCCCTCGTGGAAGGCAAATGCCACTGAAATCCCGATCAGCATGTAACCGGCGTGTGCGATCGACGAGTACGCCATCAGTCGGCGCAAGTTGGTTTGCCAAAGGGCACACACATTGCCGATCGTCATGGTCAGCACGGCGAGCACGATCGCCAGTTGCCAGCCGATGTCAGCAGCCCACGGCATGGCCACCACCAACAACCGCAGTATGGCAACCACGCCGGCAATCTTCGGGGCCACAGCCAACAATCCGGCATTCGCGTTCGAGCAACCTTGGTAGACGTCGGGGGCATAGAAATGAAAAGGGACAGCCGCGATCTTGAATCCAAGGCCCGCCATCAACAGGACCAACGCGATCGGCGCCATGGCCTGGTACAGTTCGCCCCCCTCCTGCACAAACCCCGCGGCCGCAGCCTGCACACTCTCCTGTCCCATCATGCCGACCAGGGTCGTGGTGCCGGCAATCCCGTAGAGAAAACTGAGACCGTACAGAAACAACCCCGACGACAGAATGCTGAGAAAGAAGTACTTGATCGTGGCTTCCGAATTCGCGCGGTCGCGACGCCCCAGGTACAGCAGAACGTACGTGGGGATGGAAATCATTTCGAGGCTTACGAACAGCAGCACCATGTCGTTGGCGCGGGCGACAAGCATCAACCCGGCGACCAGCAGCATCACGGTGGCCAGAAATTCACTGGTCAACTGCCGACTACTTCCACGGGCACCGATCAGGGTAAAAAGAATCCCGACCAACACCGCGAAGCATCGCAGAATGAAGCCCAGGAAGTCGATTCGCAACGGCCCGCTGATCCCAACCAAGGCCGTCTCTGCCGACCACATGGTGGACTCCGTACCCAAGAGGACGTACGCGACCACGCCGTAAACGGCCAGCGAGAAACAGGTCCACCAGACACGGTGCGGCTGGAATGCACCGGCAATGTAGATCCACGAGGCCATGGCGATCAGAATGATCTCCGGCCACAGCAGTCGAATCGTTTCGGCATCAACGAACACGAGGCATTGGCTCCCAGCTAGGGGCATGAATGGTCGACAAGTCGGACGTCCCAGGTGCGGCGACTTCAACCGTTGTCGCTCCGGGCACCAACGAATGGCCCGCGGCCGACTCCTTCCCGTCCCGCGCCGGGCGCAAATTGGTGTCCCCGAGCGACGGTCGACTGGCTGGCATCAATGGGCGGCGTGCGACGCCCGCCCGGGCCGCGGCGACCGGGGCCGGCTCGGCAGGCCCCCACGGATTGGCGACCACATCACTCACTTGATTCAAGGTCGGCTGCATGCGATCCAGGAAGAATCGCGGCTGCACACCGATCCAAACCACGAACAGGGCCAACGGCGCCAAGGCCGCCAGCTCGCGCCAACAGAGGTCGCCGTGCGGCCCTTCGCCGGCATGACGATCGGTGGAAGCCGGTACCCTGGTTTCTCCGAAAAAGACGCGCTTGACCAGAGAGAGCATGTACCATGCACCGAGCACGACGCCGGTCACGGCCAGCACGGCCACCGTCATCAATGACGCTTTGAGCGGAAGGGGCGTCCCGGTCCAGGCCCGCTGGAACATTCCCAACAGCACCAGGAATTCACCCACGAAGCCGTTCAAGCCCGGCAACCCGATGCTGGAGAACGTGAACAAGAGCATGCAACAGGCCAGCCAGGGAAACTCTTTGGCCAATCCGCCGAAGCGCGAAATCTCTCGCGTATGGTAGCGTTCGTAGAGCATGCCGATCAGCGCGAAGAGGGCCCCGGTGGAGATCCCGTGGCTGATCATCTGCAACGTTCCACCCTGCAAGCCCAGGCGATTGAAAGCGAACAGACCCAGCATGCAAAAGCCGAGATGGCTGACGCTGGAATAGGCGATCAGGCGCTTCATGTCGGTCTGCACCAAAGCGACCAGCGCCCCGTAGATAATGCCGATAACGGCCAACCAAAGGAGGATCGGCATGGCGGCCGCGGCAGCATCGGGAAGCATCGGGATACTGAAGCGAACAAACCCGTAGGTGCCGATCTTCAAGAGAATCCCAGCCAGAAACACACTTCCCGCAGTGGGCGCCTGAACGTGTGCCAGGGGCAGCCAGGTATGCAGAGGAAACAGGGGCACCTTGATGGCGAACCCGAGGAAGAGGGCCCAGAAGACCAGGTGCCGCAACCCGGCGTCACGCCCCTGAAATTCTTCAAACGTCACCTCGGCTTGCTGCAACCCGGGATCGTCGGCGTCGATCCCCGTCTGTTCGCTGAACACCTGCCGGGCCCGCTGGCGGCGGACGGGTGACTTGCCGGCCAGGACTTCCTGCAAGCTCAACGTGTCGCTCGCATCCCGATCGAGGCTGGTAAAAATCGTGGCGTGCTGGCTCTGTAGTTCCGCGGTGAGATAGGAAATCGAGAAATTCAACGGGCGGTCGGGCGAGTTGGACCAGGCGCCCGTGGTTCCCGCCCGGTGGGCGCCGAGAAAGACCAGGGTCAGGAGCCCCAGAAAGGTAAGCACACTTCCGGCCAGCGTGAACAGGAAGAACTTGATCGCCGCATGACGTCGGTCTTCGCTTCCCCAGATCCCGATCAGGAAAAAGAGCGGAATCAAGGTAAACTCGAAAAAGACGTAAAACAAAATGATGTCGCGCGCGGCGAAGACGCCCAGGCAGCCGGCCTCCAACAACATCAGCATCCCGAAGAATAGCGCGACACGCTCGCGGATCGCGCTCCAACTGACCAGAACCGCCGTCCACATCAGGAGTGCGGTAAGGCCGTAAAGCCAGATTCCCAAGCCGTCCAGCCCCAGGCTGAACCGTACGTCGAGCCCCGAAGCTTCGCCCAACCAGACCGTTTCCGAAGCAGCGAACAGGCCGTCCGTCTTGCCGTCGGCGGGAAATGCAACGATCACCCCAGCCACCAGCGTCATGGTGATGATCGTGACGGCCAGCGCGATGTACCGTGCGTAACGGCGGGCGCCGGGAACGGCCAGCACGGCCGCGCCGACCAGGGGCGTAACGACGGAAAGCTGGAGTAACGTGGAAACGTCCATGACGAGTCTTTGTATCTCTTTTCCCTGGGCCTAACCGGCGGCCCAAATGAATTTCGCGGCAACGAGGACCAACATCGCCAGCACCATGGCCAACGCGTAGAACTGAACCAGACCCAACTGCAAGGGACGCATCAGCGCGCCGAATCGAGGGGGAATACGCCCGATCGCGTTGACCGTGCCGTCGACAACCCAACGGTCGACAACAAAGCAGACGGCCCCTAAGGCGCGCATCGGGAGGATGATCACCAGGAAGTAGATCTCGTCGAGATAGAACTTCCGCTGGGACAGGTTGTACGGAGAGAGGGTGCGTCCCAGGAGAAACGGCGTGGTCAGCACGAGGACGGCCATCAGGAAGAGATTGCCGACGAGCGAAGTGAGCCATCCCAAATGGGCGGCCCGCGCCTGCCGGTGAATCGCGGCGATCCAACCAACCCGGCTCCAACCCGCCACCGCTTCCACGTCCAGGTTGCCCGCGATCAGCTCGAAATCGAAGATCGACTTGAGCCAGAGGATCTCGCGGCGGCCGCCCAGGTAAAGGTACGTGGCAATCAACAGCGCAGAGAGCGCGATCGCGCTGCTCAACCCGGCCACCATCAAATGGAATTCATAAGGGACCTTGGTGGTCGTGACCGCGCCGGCGGCCAGTGAGGGGGCATTCGCCAGAAATTCGGCGAACAGGTGCGTCGCGTCGACGCGGAGGTACGTGCGGTCGAAGGCCAGGCCGGCAAAGACCGCGCAAAACGCCAGAATCGCCAAGGGGACCCACATCACCGGCGGCGATTCGTGCGCGTGGCCCTCCGCCTCCGGCGGAATCCGCTCTTCGCCGTAAAACGTCAAGTAGAACGCCCGGAAGGTGTAGAACGCTGTGAGGAACGCGGTCACCATGGCCACGTAGTAAAGGAGCTGATAGATCCCGGCGTAGCGGTGCAACTGTTCGGTGGACAGCGACTCCAGCACGGAGTGCCCGCCCGCCGCCGGTGCGGCGATCAGGGCCACGGGGACCAGGCTCGGTTCGCCGTCGGCTGCGTGCGAATGGCCGGCGAAGTGACGAATCGCACCTCCTCCTCCCTGATCTTCCGCAGGACGGCCGTGGTCGCCGCCCGGCCGTGACGGCTCGACTTCGTGCCGATGCGCGGCCTCATGTTCCAGCTCGTGGGCCCGTTCGTGGACTGCGGCGACAATCGTGTCCTTGCTCCAGAAACCGGCCAACGGCGGCACGCCGGCCAGGGCCAGGCAGCCCAGAAAAAACGTCCAGTGCGTGATCGGCAGTCGTTTTCGCAAGCCGCCGAACTGACGCATGTCAATCACGTTGCCCATGGCATGCATCACGCTACCGGCCCCCAGGAACAACAGGGCCTTGAAAAACGCATGGGTAAACAGGTGGAACATTCCGGCCGTGATCCCGGTGAAGGTGCCGGCGCCCAACGCCATGAACATGTAGCCGAGTTGGCTGACAGTCGAATACGCCAGGACGCGCTTCAAATCGAATTGCGTCATGGCGATCAGGCCTGCCAAGAGGGCCGTGAAGCCTCCCACGCACGCAACCACCAACTGTGCCTCCGGCGATGCCATGAACAACGGCGTGCAGCGGGCGACCATGTACACGCCGGCGGTCACCATCGTCGCCGCATGGATCAGGGCACTGACGGGTGTCGGACCTTCCATCGCATCGGGCAACCAGACGTGCAGCGGGAACTGGGCACTCTTGCCGCAAGCGCCCAGCAAGAGCAGCAGGCAGATCATCAGCGCGACCTGGCCGCCGACGTAATCATTGGCCGTGATCCGGCGAACCCCCAGAACGCCTCGCACCACACCGTCAGTGACGGTCGCTGCCGGTCCGTCCGCGGGACTCACCGCGGCATCCAGGGCGATGGGTGCCGGCGAACCGTCCGCCAGGGTGTCATGAAAATTCAGGGTTCCGTAGGTCGACCAGATCAGAAACAGGGCCAGGGCGAAACCGAAGTCGCCGACCCGGTTGACCAGAAACGCCTTCATGCCGGCGGCCGCAGCGGCCGGCTTTTCGTACCAGAACCCGATCAACAGGTAGCTGCAAACGCCAACCGCCTCCCAGAAGACGAACAACAAGACGAAGTTCGTGACGGAGACGAGCATCGTCATCGAGAAAACGAAGAGGGCCACGTAGCTGAAGAAACGCCAGTACCCCCGATCGCCGTGCATGTACCCGGCAGCAAAAATGGCGACCAGGGTCGAGACGAAGGTGACCATCGCCAGCATCATGCCGGTCAGCGCATCGGCGCGGAGGGCAATCCGGATGTCGAAATCGTGGGGGCCTGCGTCGGCCATGGTGGCCGGGTCGGTCGACTCGAATTCGTACGCATCGTCGACATGTGCCCAGGTCCACAGCGTCACAACCTGGGCAAAACCGGCCGATCGTTCGGTCCCACCGTCGGCATTGCCGGCCTGGTTGGCGTTCAGGTGCAACAGCAGCAGGCAACTGAGCAGGAACGAGCCGGCGAAGGCCCCCACCACGACGTAGTGGCTTCTTTCCTTCAGGAGCCGCGCGCCGAGCACCGCGACAACGATCGCCGCCACCAGCGGCAAGGCGGGGATCAGGACTAAACAGGTAGATAGGGGAATCAGGTCCGTCATCTCAAATCTTGCTTCGGTGCAGTTGTTCGTCCGGATCCACTTCAGGTTGAATCCCCGCCGGCGTCAGTTGGGGCCAGGCTCGATCCCGCTCGTCGACTTCAGGAACCTCCTTGTCGACAATGGCCTGCTGATCTCCTTCGCGGAGGTCTTGCCAGAATGCCATGTCCAGGCTGCCCGACTGGTGAAACAGCATCAGAATCAGCGCCAGCCCGATCCCGGCTTCGGCAGCCGCAATGGCGATCATGAACAGAACCAGCATCTGCCCGCCCCAGTCGTCGTGAAAGCGACTCCAGGCCACAAGACTGACCGAAACGCCCTGCAGCATCATCTCCGCGCAGAGAAACATGACGATCATGTTGCGGCGGACCACGAAACCGATCAGCCCGAGTGCAAACAGGACACCGCCAATGACCAGATAGTTGTATAGCAACGCGGTCTCGTTCATGGCGTCCCTCCCGGTAATCCAGCGTCGGTCGTAGGTCGTGACGGGTGGTCCGGAGCCGTTTCCGGGCGTGACTTGCGCCCGTGCAGAACGATCGCGATCGCTCCAACGAGGGCGACCATCAGGAGCGTGCCGATGACTTCGATCGAAACCAGGTGATACGCGAAGAGGTGGCCGCCCAGTTCGGCCATATGCTGCTGGCTCGTGGCGATCTGGGGCGGCGATGTAAGCGGTTCGCTGCTTCTCAGACCGTCCAGTGACGTCAGGACGAGCGCGATGACCGCCGCCGCGCCCACGAGTGCTGTGGGGACGGCGAACGTGGACCAACTGATCCGGTCATAGGGGGCATGACCTTCAGGCTGGGCCAGCATCAGCACGAACAGGAAGGTCACGACGATCGCCCCGGCATAGACAACAACCGTCGCCACGCCCAGGAACTGGGCACCCTGAAACAGGAACAGCCCGGCGGTGCCGAGCAACGAGACGGCGAACCAGATCGCGGTGTAGACGGGACTTCGAGCAGTGATGGCGGCGGCGGCCCCACCGGTGGTGATCAACGCCAGGACCCAGAAAACCAACTGCGACGACCAGTCGCCGACAATCATCAGGGTGGCGGTGAGCATCAATAGGCTGATCGCGCCGAGCAGCTTGCCGATTCCGCGCAGCGTCTCAGACCCGCCCGATAAGAGCAGCCAAAGGCTGGTCGCGCCCAGGACAATGCCCCAGCACAGGGGAGATCGCACGAGCTGATCCATCTGCCCCAACAGTAAGGGAACGCACGTCATACGGTGCCTCCCAACGATGCGGATTTCATCGGTTCGGCATCCTTGGTCGCGTCGTAAACACTCAGCAGTTTTTCCTTGTCGAAGATCATCTCCTCGCGGCTCCGGCCGGTCAGGTTGTACAAGCTGGTCAGCTCGACCGCGTCGACCGGGCATGCCTCTTCACACATCCCGCAGTAAATACAACGAAGCTCGTCGATCACGAAACTCTGCGGATACTTCTCACGATCCGGCCAGGGACTCTCCGTCCCCACGATGTCGATACAATGCGCCGGGCAGGCGGTCGCGCAGAGAAAACAGGCCACACATTTGACTCGGCCTTGCGCATCCTTGTTCAGGCGATGAACGCCGCGATAGATGAGCGGGTTGGCAATCTCCGGCTCTTCATCGGGATAACTGACGGTGACCGCTTTGCCGGAGAGGGAATTCGCCAGGTGCTTGACGGTCGTCGTCAGCCCTTGCACGAACATCGGGAGGTACATCTTGCCTCCCAGCCCAAGCTGCGGCTCTTCGACCCATTTGATCGCCGGATCATTTGCTTGCATGGTTTCTGTCCGTTAAATCTGTGAATCGATTTCCCAGGGATCGAGCTCGCGCCGGGGACGATTGTCGGCAATCATCGGCGCCGCCCAGGTGATGCCCAGCCAGGCGGCAACCGCCACGCCCCAGGCAATCGGTACCATCAACCAGGACGGTCCCATCGCGCCGGTAAAGACGGCCTGCAACTGCTGCATCATGGCGACCGCCACAAAATTGATCAGCCCCAGCGGCAACATCACTTTCCAGGCCAGGGCCATCAGTTGGTCGAAACGAAAGCGGGGCCAGCTCCAGCGAATGATCATGAACCCGACGATCACCAGCGTGATCTTGGTCATCAAGACCACGATTCGCAACAGGCCTTGCAACCAGGGCGCACCCGACCAGGCTAGGCCCCAGCCGTCGATCTCCGCCGAGCCGCCGGTCAGCCCCCAGAAATGCCAACCTCCCAGGAAGAGTATCACGATCAGGAAGGAAGCCGCGATCATGTGGAGGAACTCGGCCACCAGAAACAAGAGCAGCTTGATCCCCGAATACTCGGTGTGGTAGCCACCCACCAACTCCTGTTCACATTCCGGCAAGTCGAAGGGAAGCCGGGCCGCCTCGGCGAACGCGGCCACCACAAACACACAAAACCCCAAGGGCTGGGCAATGGCGAACCAGATCCCGCTGCTGGCCTGGCTGCCGATGATGACGCCCAAATCCATCGAGCCGGAGGCGAGCACCACGCCCAGCAATCCCAGACCGAGCGGCAGTTCATAGGCGATCAACTGGGCACTCGACCGCAACGCGCCCAGAAAACTGTACTTGTTGTTGCTGGCCCAGCCGCCCAGGATCACACCGTACACGGCGATGCTGGAGAGGGCGAACACGTAGATCATGCCGACGTTGGCCCCCGGAGCGACGACCAATTCGATGGGCTTTTCCGCCAGCCGATAGCCGAAGACCGTCGCGGGGATCATGCTTCCGAAGGGAATCACGGCAAAGGTCGCCAGCGCGGCAACCAGGATCACTATCGGGGCCAGGACGTAGAGCCGTTTGTCGACGTGCGCCGGCGTGTACTCTTCCTTGGTGATGAATTTCACGCCGTCCGCCAGAGGCTGGCCCAAACCGAGCACCCGGATCTTGGTCAGCGGAATGCCGACCCGGTTCGGCCCGACGCGGTCTTGGATCCAAGCCGCCATCCGTCTTTCCAACAAGACGAAGTAGGCGGCCGCGGTCATCAGACCGCCCAGCAGAATCGCAATTTTGACGAGTGCTTCAATCATGATCTTCTTCGTCTGGTGACCGCTGAGGCCCCGCTGCTGCTCGTTCCACGGATCCTTCCCGTCGAACCGTGTTCGTGGCGGCCAGGCTGGGCTCGAAGCTGCTCAGGGTCGCTCGTTGAGTAAGTGTCGCCGTTCGCGAAGCGAAAGGTGACGATGGTGACAGCTACGTTTCGGACGCCCCCAGGCTTGGATCGTTCATCAGCCGCCGGGCGTTGGCCCACGGTTCCGTTGATCGCCGAGCGAACCGAAGGCGATCGCGTCCCGGCTGCGCTGCGAAGTGCTTTGGTTAAAGTCACGGCAAACGATTGCGACACGGCGGCTTGCCGTGAATCATTATTTGTTTCTGCATGAACCGGGCTAGACGCCGGCCAGTTGGTTCGATTTCAAGTCCACACCATGTTCCGGAATCTCGGTCGCTGCGGGGCTGAAATGGGCGATTTCCCGGGCCACCTCGTCCAGCACCGCACGGGCCTTGAAAAGACCCTGTCGCTCCAACAAACGCCAGTACAACTGCCCTTCGACCATCACCCCGGACGGCGGACGGACGGCCCAGCGAAACGATTGCAGGCGGCCTTCAACGTTGACATACGATCCTTCGCGCTCGGCAAACGATGCCCCCGGCAACCGGTACGTCGCCCGCTCCCAGAGGGGCGACCCGAACAGGTCCTGCACAATCAACGTCTTGACGTTGGTGAAGCGGGCCGCGGTCGGCTCGTCAATCCACTCCGTCTTGTAGCCACCGGTCACCCAGGCAACTGCAAACTCGCCCCCATCCAGCCGGGTCAGGAAGTCATCCCAGGCGACCAGTTGGCCGCCCAGTTGCGACACAATCGCCTCGACACCGGCTCGGTTGGGACATTTCTCTGCCCGGATCGTAAACCCGTTGGGAAACGCCTCGTCTTCCCCTTGCGCCGGAATCGGCCCAACCGCCAAGAGGGCGTCCGGGTCGCATTTGCGGATGTACGTTGCCAGCAGGTACGCCTCTTCAACCGTCAGGTGGGGCGAAAGGACGACGCCGATTCTGCCGGCGTCCCGCAACTTGCCCTCCAATTCGGCCGGCAGTTCCGTCCATTCGACATTGGCATACTCGCTGCCGTCGCCTCGCTGGGGCTGCAGACATCGACGCGGGTCGTGGATGTGGCTCAACCCGTAACGTCCTTCGTCACACATCCACCACTGGTTGATGTGCGGGTTCTCGCGAGGCTTGACGCGATAGACCCGATCCTGATTCTCTTCGACCTTGATCGAGCACCCCGTGGAGCAACCGGCGCAGACGTTGTCATGCGATTTCATGAACCAGACGCGCTGCTGGTAGAGGAAGTCACGATCACCGAGGGCGCCGACGGGACACAGGTCGACCACGTTGCCGGACATCTTGTTGTCCAGCGGGAATCCTGGAAAGACGTCGATCTCTTCATGCGCTCCGCGGTTGACCACGAACAATTCCTTGGTGCCCGAAATCTCTCGCGTGAAGCGAACACAGCGAGTACACATGACGCAGCGGTCGACGAACAGGGTGACCGTGTCTCCCAGCTCCCGCCGCCGGCTGGTGAACGGTTTGATATCCGCCCGCCGTTGATCCCGCCCATGTTCGAAGTGGTAGTCCTGCAGGTGGCACTCACCGGCCTTGTCGCAAATGGGGCAATCGATCGGGTGTCGAATCAGCAGGTCTTCTTCGACCATGGCCCGCGCTTGCACGACCTTTTCACTGTTGGTCACAAAAACGGTCCCGTCGGTGGCCGGGGTCTGACAGGCGGGCACCAGCTTGGGCACCATCTGCACGTCGCCTTCCGCCGTCTTCCGCCCCGCTTCGACCAGGCACATCCGGCAGCTGGCAACCACCGACATTCCGGCGTGCCAACAATAGTGGGGGATCTCGACGCCGGCCCGGGCCGCGGCCTGGATGCCATTGAGACGCTCGTCGTCCCCCAGCTCAATCTCTTGTCCGTTTACGGTTACCGTTGCCATCGATCGTCCCTTGGAGCTGTCACCGCCGCGACGTCCGGCGCCGTGCCCGTCATACGTGGGTGGATTGCTTGTCGTTCCGCGAATGTGGCTGTCGACGCCCCTCGATTAGTGCGCACCGATCACCTCCAGCGCGGGCACGGGGTCGGTCTCGGCGTAGCCCTCGGGATTGGTCCGCCGGATGTAGTCCTCGAATTCGTCGCGAAACTTGCGAATGCCGTTCTTGAGGGGCCAGGCGGCACCGTCCGCCAGGCCACAGATCGTCGTCCCGGGGATGATGCCGATGTTGTCACCGATCTCCAGGAGCAGATCGAGGTCGATCAGGCGGCCGCGGCCCGCCTTGATCCTCTGCATCATCTTCAGTGCCCAGGAAGTGCCTTCCCGGCACGGAGTGCACTGACCACAACTTTCGTGGGCAAAGAACTGGCTGCTGTTGAGCAGGAAGTCGACCATCGAGACGGTCTCGTCCATGACGACGACAGCGGCGGTTCCCAGGCCCAGGCACTTGTACCGGCCCGGCCCGGCAAAATCGAGCGGACAGTCGAATTCGTCCGCGGTCAGCAACCCCATACTGATCCCGCCGGGAATTGCGGCCTTGGCTTTCCGGCCCTTCCAGACCCCTCCGCCGAACCGCTCAATCAGCTCGTTGACCGTGATCCCCAGCGGGGCCTCGTAGCAGCCCGGCTTTTCGACATGGCCGCTGAGACAATACAGTTTGGGACCGAAGCTGCCGGGGTCACGCGGGTTTTCCGGGTCGGGCGGCACGCCCATCGAGCGAAACCACTCGGCCCCCCGCTCGGCGATGTGCCGCACACAGGCGACCGTCTCCACATTGTTGACCACCGTCGGCTTGTGGAAGACCCCTTCGACGGCAGGAAACGGCGGCTTGATGCGCGGCCAGGCCCGTTTCCCTTCCAGGCTCTCGATCAAGCCGGTCTCTTCCCCGCAAATGTAGGCCGCCGCTCCACGGTGCAGAAAGATGTCCAGGTCATAGCCGCTGCCGAGGATATTCTTGCCCAGGTAGCCGGCCGCGTAGCATTCGTCCACGGCGGCCTGCACCCGTTCCCAAGCCAGCGGATACTCGTACCGCATATAAAAGTAGGCGGTCGTGGTATTGGTGGCGAAGCAGCTCAAGATCAGCCCTTCGATCACCTGATGCGGGTCCTCTTCCATCAGGATCCGGTTATTGAACGTACCCGGCTCGCTCTCGTCGGCATTCAGGCAGAAGTAGATCGGCCCCGGGTGATCCTTGGGAAGAAAGGTCCATTTGAGGCCGGTCGGAAAGCCGGCCCCGCCTCGGCCCCGCAACCCGCTCGCTTTGACCAGTTCGATCAAATCGGTCTTCGACATTTGGCCGAGCACTTGGCGCAGGGCGGCGTAACCGCCCGTGGATTCATACACGGATCGTGTATGACTGTTCTCGGCGTTGACGTTGGCCAACAGAATCGGTTCAAATTCAGACACGTCAGCTCTTTCCTACTCGAGGCTCTCAAGAAACGCATCGGCTTGCTCGAGCGTGACGGACTCGTGAAGCGTATCACCGGCCAACATGCAGGGCGCATGCTCGCAGGCTCCCAGGCATTCGGCGAACTCGAGCGTCAACTTTCCGTCGGGCGTGGTTTCTCCCGGGCGAATGCCGGCCTTCTCACACATGTGTTCCAAGAGGGCGTCCGCGTCCCGCAGATGGCAACTTACCGACCGGCAAACCCAGGCGCGAACGTTGCCGTGCGGCTTGTCCTGCTTGAAGAAGCCGTAAAACGTCAGCGTGTCCTGGACTTCGGCGGGCGCCAGTTCGAGGATCTCCGCGATCTCGACAACGGCTTGCAACGGGACATGCCGCAAGCGGTCATTGACCACGTGAAGCGCCGGCAGCGTGACCGCCTGCTTGGACGGATAGCGAGGGATGAAGGCCTTGATGGCTTCGGTCATTTCATCCGTGAGAATGCGTTCAGTGGTTGCCATGATCCGCCCTAACGATCCAGTTCCGCCGCGATGATATTCAAGCTTCCCAGCACCGCCACAACGTCGCTCAACGTGTGGCCGCGAATCAACTCTGGAAAGAGGGCAAAGTGAATGTACGAGGGCGGCCGGCAGCGGGCCCGATAGGCGACGTCGCTGCCATCACCGACCAGGTAGAAACCCAGTTCGCCGTTGGGCGCTTCCACCGCCGCGTAGCTCTCTTCGACCGGAACTTCGAATCCCCGGTTCGCCATCACCAGCTCAAAGTGGGTGATCGTCCCTTCAATGGTCTGATAGACCTGCTCCTTGCTGGGCAACGTCGTCCGCTCGTCGACCCCCACGTTCACCGGTCCGGCAGGGATATTTTCCACCGCCTGCTCGACAATTTTCAGGCTCTCACGCATCTCCGCCATGCGGACGTAGTACCGGGCGAAGCAGTCGCCGGCATTCGAGCAGCAGACCTGGAAATCAAAGTCGTCATAGGCCAGGTACGGCTCGTCCTTGCGGAGGTCGCGCGTCACGCCGCTGGCCCGCGCGACCGGGCCCGAGGTGCTGCGGTTGATGGCGTCTTGCTTGGACAGCAGACCGACATTCTTGGTGCGATCGACAAAAATCCGGTTCCGGTTCAGCAGCCGCTCCATGTCATCAACCGTGCGAGGAAAATCGCTGACGAACTCGCGAATCTTGGTAATCGTCACCGGGGTGATGTCGTGCATCACGCCGCCGACACGCGTGTAGCTGTTGGTGAATCGGGCTCCGCAGAGCGACTCGAAGATGTCGTAAATCTTCTCCCGCTGGTAAAAGGCGTAGAGAAAAAAGGTGAAAGCCCCCGTATCGAGGCCGATCGCCCCGGTGGAGAGCAGGTGGTCGCTGATCCGAGCCAGTTCGGCAATGATCGTCCGGATGTACTTGCAACGGGGCGTCAGCTCGATCCCCAACAGGTTCTCCACCGCATGATGCCAGGCGACGTTGTTGGCCATCGGGGAAATGTAGTTCATCCGGTCAGTGACCGTGACGTACTGGTTGTAATCCAGGTGCTCGCCGATCTTCTCGAAGCCGGAATGGAGATATCCCAGGTCGGGAATCGCGTCCACAACCCGTTCCCCGTCCAGCTTGAGGATCAGCCGCAGCGTCGTGTGCGTGGCAGGGTGCTGAGGACCGAAATTGAGCGTCCACAGGTAATCCTGCTCGCCGTCGCCGGCTGCGGTTGCATCTGCAAGGGTAAGTGGCATTCGTAATCAATCCTTGTCGGCGGCAAGCGGCCGGGTTAGCCTTCGCCTCGGGCGAGCACGGGGAAATTATGACGCTCGCCCCGCCCCTGCAACGGGTAGTCCTTGCGGAGTGGATGCGCCGTGAACTCGTCCGGCAACAGAATCCGCCTCATGTCAGGGTGCCCCTCAAATTGGATTCCAAACATGTCCCACACCTCACGCTCCATCCAATTCGCCCCTTCCCAGAGCGGCACCAGCGAGGCCACGGTGGGGTCCGGGTCGTCGACGAATGCCCGCACCGTCAACCGCTCGGCAGACGTCGCATTCGCCAGGAGATAGACCAGCCCAAAGCGATTGGCGGCGTCCCGATAATTGAGGTAGTCGACACACGTCACATCCACCAGCAGGTCAAAGCCGTGGGTTTCCCTGAGGCTGGTCATCACGTCGAGCAACTGGGCGGCCTCGACCACCACCCGCGTGCGGCCTCGAAACTCGCTAACCTTGATGTCGCGGAACCGCGACTCCAATGCAACCGTGACCTCGGGACGTACCGTCATGAATTCTTCCTTGGATGCACCGATGCCGTTAGCGGGGAAGGACCAGGCCGGAGGCGTTCACAATCGGCAGCTCGACAAACGGTCGTTTGCGTTGCTGGCGAGCCTTCACGTCGAATTCGGCACCGCCGATGGTGCCCTCGCGTTGAATCTTGTCCTGTAAGTCGATGATGCCCTGAATCAACTGTTCGGGCCGAGGCGGGCAGCCGGGAATGTACATATCGACCGGGATGAATCGGTCGATCCCCTGGACCACCGAATAGGTGTCGAAGACCCCGCCCGTCGACGCACAGGCGCCCATTGAAATACACCATTTCGGCTCGTGCATCTGCTGCCAGATCCGCTGCAGAACCGGCAACATCTTCATCACCACACGCCCCGCGACAATCATCAGGTCGCACTGCCGAGGGCTGAAACGAAAGACCTCCGCGCCGAACCGGGCCAGATCGTGGCGGCTGGCACCGGTCGCCATCAACTCGATACCGCAGCAAGCGGTCGCGAACGGCATCGGCCAGAGGCTATTCTTGCGGCACCAACTGGCCAACTCGTCGAGCTTGCTGACAACGACGTTTTCGGGCAACTCTATCGCCACTGGAAAACTCCTTTACGCCAGGCGTAAACAAACCCCACCGTGAGCAAAACGACAAACACCATGACTTCGCAAAAGACAACCAGCTGACTCAGCCCGACCTGCGCCGCCAAACCGGCCGGGTTGGTGTTCGCAACCGCCCAGGGGTAAAGAAACAAGACCTCAACATCGAAAATCAGAAAAGCGATCGCCACCAGGTGAAATCGAACATCGAACCGGCGGCGCGCATCATGGGCAGGGTCCATCCCGCTCTCATAAGGCATCTCCTTGACCGCCGTATTGCGTTTGGGGCCGATCAAACTGCCCGCGGCCAACATGCCAATCGCCAGCATGGCGGCACAGACGACAAACAACAGTACGGGCAGAACCAACGTTTCCATCACGATTTAGCTCGACTTTTCCGAACAAATACCCAGACATTGTGAATAATATCACAATGTCAGAGACAAAGAAGTCCCGGCAGGTTCCGCCGAGCTTCGCAGCATCGTAGTCCCGCTGCGGAAAATGGTCAACCAGCCACCAGAGGCCGTCATTTGTGTTGCCGGGGTGGGCTCACGCTGCCCGGTGGTGACATCATGAAGGTCCCATTCATGCCGGTCGCGAGTACTTCCCGTCGGTGGAGAACTCCCGGGCAGCATTGCCGGCTCCGCAGGTCGGTCGGCAGCAGCGGATGGCGTTTCGGTGTAGGGGCTGAAGCCTTGGCGATTCCCGTCCCCATGATCCACTAGATGGCTTGTACCAGGTTTAGCTTTACAAATGAGTCAAGTTTGAGCGACCAACGGGAGCGGACGAACATGCCGCGAGCGTCAGCTCGCTATCGACCCGAGGCCCTGCCTCGCTAGACATTGGGCGTCAGCACCGGCTCGGCGGAATACCGAGCAATCCGAACGCCTTCGCGCTCGGGCTGCGAGCACGACGGACTCGGTAGGCTGACTGCAAATGACTGCGGCGCGGCGACTTGCACCCCAGGGTTGTTCGTGCATGCATGGCCCTGGCCAGACCGATCGAACGGCTCAGGCATAAAAAATCCCTCCGTAGGTGGGGCAGGAACCTACGGAGGGCATACGCAGTCGAGTTGCCTCGACCACTGCGAGTATTGTCGCATGGTCTTCGCGAAAAGCAACTGCCTCTCTGCGCATTTCCAAAACTCTTTCAAACCACAATAATGCGGCTCGCCAACCGCCTGCCCCTTCAGGGAGTCTCAAGATGCCGCTTGATGTCGTTCAGTTACTGTGTGAGCTCGTCCGGACGCCCAGCGTGAACCCGATGGGGCGAGAATTTTCCGGCGATGAGTACCTCGAAGCGGCGATGACGGCCAGGCTGGAAACCGTCTTTCAGGAGTTGCAGCTGCCGTACTTCGTGCAGGAAGTCGAACCCCGACGCTGCAACATCGTGGCTCGACTGGAGGGCGACCCGGACGCCGGGGTGACGGTCTTCGAGGCCCACCAAGACACCGTCCCGGTGGAAGGCATGACGATCCGCCCGTGGGAGCCGGAGATTCGCGACGGTCGCGTTTTCGGTCGAGGTTCCTGCGACATCAAGGGGGGAATGGCCTGCATGCTGACCGCCCTCTCTCGGCTGGCGGAGGAACGACCTGCCGGAATGCCGACGATCGTGATGGCCTGCACGGTGAACGAAGAGTACGGTTACGCCGGTGCCACGGCGATGGCCGGCAGCTGGGCCGCCGGAACGGCGCCCGCGATGCCGGTCCTGCCCAACGGTGTGATCGTCGCCGAACCCACACTGCTGGACGTTGTGGTGGCGCACAAGGGCGTGTCCCGCTGGCGCTGCCACACGCGCGGCAAAGCGGCCCATAGTTCCATGCCCCATCTGGGCGATAACGCGTTCTACCGGATGGCCCGCGTGTTGACGGCCATCGAGCGCTATGCGACGGAGGAAGCGCCCCAACTGGGCCAACATGCGCTGGTCGGCGGCCCCACGATCAGCGTCGGCCTGATCCAAGGCGGGATCAGTGTGAACACGGTTCCGGACCAATGCACGATCGAGATCGATCGCCGCGTGATCCCAGGCGAAGACGCGCTGGAGGCATACCAGCGGGTTGTCGATTACGTGGCGGCCGCGACGGGCAACGATCCGCATGTCAGCCATGACGCACCCTACATCGCCTCCAATGGGCTCGATATGGGGCGAAACGAAGGCCTGGCGACACGGCTTGGCGAGGTCGCCCGGGCCCACGGCGGCGGCGGGCAGCGGATCGGTGTCCCCTACGGTACGGACGCCCCCGCCTTCGATGCGGTCGGCGCCCCGACAGTTGTCTTTGGACCGGGAAGCATTGACCAGGCCCACACGTGTGACGAGTGGATTGACGTCGACCAGTTACAACGGGCCGTCGATATCTATTACGAATTCGGCAAGACCGGCTGGCCTCCCTCCTGAGGCGAACCGGCGGACGAAAGGTACATGACGCTTCGCCGCGAATCTCTGGTTTGGGTATGCTTGAATTCAAGCGCGAATGATTCATGAACGAACAACCATTCAGTGCAAGTCGTTGTGCCGCAATCGTTGGTAGTGAACTCGCCCAACGTGCAGAGCAGATCAGCCAGAACGCGGCAGCGCCCGGTTTGCTTGGCGATCAACGGAACCGGGGCCAACGCCCTGCGGCTGATGGGTTAACCGGGCTAATGCACTTCGTCGAGCGAGAACGGGGGCAAGCGAGAACGGGGTCGGCCCCTTAGCTGCTGAGAAAGTCGAAGAAGCTGGCTTGACATTTTCTAGGATGGCGAATGGGAGGAACTGAACGGATGCTTGGATATTTCGATGTCTTTCCAGAACGATGTGAAACGGAGTTGCGAACAGCGTATTTCCCGGATGGAGATGACCAGACATTTCCAGCTGGAATGTACGTCTTCACCGAATACTATTGTTCCGACCTGTCGTGCGACTGCCAGCGGTTGCTGGTCAAGGTGTTGCACAATCCCAGTCCCGAGTCTGTGCCGGAAGAAGTCGCGACAATCAGCTACACCTGGAATGAATCTCCTGATGAATCGTGGGAATTCGTCATCAGCGATGTATCCAACCCGTTCTTGGATCCCTTTCACAGGCAAGCGGGATACGCCAATGAGCTGATGGATTTTTGGTATCACATGGTCCGCCACGATCACCGTTATGCCGAGCGTCTCAAGAAGCACTATGCAGAGCTGAGGCGATTCCACGGCCAGTCGAGCGAACCGGTGGTGCATGAAGAGATTCCATGGCCGAGCGTGGACGCAGTCATCGTCGACAGAAAACTTCGTTCTCGGGCGCTGCATCAACTACGGAAAAAAGAACTACGGAAAAAGCGTCGCGAGAGTCGCCGGCGGAAGTAGCACGCGACCGCGTTCAAGTTGGAGCAACGAAGAGCCTGCTGGAACGCCGAATGGAATTCCAGCCTGAACTGATGCGATTACGTGCAGTAACCGGGAATTGCCATGGAGGAGTGCACCATGCTCATCGCGCGGAAACCGATTACGTTGCCCCTTCTGATGGCGAGCTTCCTGGCCATTGCTTCTTGCCTTCCTCGACCATGTTGGGCCGAGTGGTCGTCGGCGTCCGGTTTGCCTCAACCTAGTTCGTTGCGGTTGCAGGACTACGAGAAACAACTCTTTTCTTGGCTGGTCGAACGCAAGTACAACAAGTGGACGGCGGATGAACGCGTTCGTGACACAGGCCCGTTTGTGGACGGCGAGAGCTACGGTGTGCATCCCGCGGTGCGGATCTACTATTCGCCCGAAGTGATCGACTGGGTCGAGAATGGACGCCAAGGTGAGATCGCCGACGGCGCGATCATCGTGAAAGAAATGTTCACTCCTCCAGCGGCCATCTATGAGGAGATCTACCGGGGTCTGAATAGCCAGTACAAGGATCCCAAGCAGTTGAAAGCGGCGTACGACGAGATGCTCAAGTCCGTGCTTTCGGGTTGGACGGTGATGGTGAAGGAGCGCCAGGCTTCGAAGGACGGCTGGTTCTGGTCGAACCCCGGCATGCCGCCCACGATCGAGAATCCCACCACACAGCAGGTCGTGGACTACAACCTGACCAAGAATTACAGCGGCCCCGTGTATTCCCAATTCGGATTCGCCACGTGCATGCGGTGCCACGCGTCGGCCGAGAAGGAACTCACGTTTTCCGCCATCAGCAACTTCGCCGGCGAACCGTTGCAGTTCCGCAACGACAACTCTTGGCGCAGCAAGAACTACTTGCTGGATCCCGCCCAAAAGGACGAATGGAGCGTCAATCAAAAGGCAATCGCCAAGGCGCGCGATGAAGCGGGCGTTACGAAACAGTTTCCAATTCCCAATCTCGAAATCCCCTGGTTGGAGCAAGTCCGACCGTCCATCTCGCTGCATGACCGAGATTACGCGGGCGTGAATCGTGTCGATGCAGCCGATTTGCCAACCAAGCCTTTGCCGAAACCCAGTCCGTCGTTCCTGCAGAGCTACTTGAGCGGCGTGAAGTACAACCCTGTCAAACGCCCAAAGGCGTTTTCTTATCCATTTGAATACGCCGACCACGTCTACCCCGGTCACGGCGGACCCGGCAAGAAAAGCACGGGGCCCTCCGAATATCTGACGTCGGACAATTGCGTCGGCTGCCACGGTGGGCTAGGCGGCGCACCGTACGGTGTGACGATGTTTCTCCAGACCGGCCCGAGTTATGGCGAAGGTTACAACGTCTCGGAATACGGTGAGTGGCGGTGGTCGCCGATGGGCCTGGCGGGACGCGACCCGATCTTTCATTCGCAACTGGAATGCGAAATGATCATGCTCTTGCAAGACGGCGAGAAGGATCCCACGCCACTGAAAGCATCTGTTGCGGCAACGCAGCAGGCGGTGGTCAATACCTGTCTCCGCTGTCACGGTGCGATGGGGCAACGGCAGCTACACCTTGACGCTCAGGCCGGCCGCCAATTCCCAAACGGCGAAGTCATCAACGAGGACTTCAATCCCGATTATTTCTCGTTGTACGAGTTGCTTTCCAAGGCAGATCCGTATCCTCAGCCCGCAAATCCCAAGCGTGCACTGCACCCAACTCCCCAATACAAACAGAACGACAGCTTCTATCAATATCACAAGTATGGCGAACTGGCGCGCGAAGGCATCAGTTGCATGATCTGTCATCGCATCGCGCCCCCCAGCGAATCGGATGTGACGGCCTGGGTGACATGCGCGCTGAAGAAGAACTGGGTGAAGGAAGGTAATAGCAAGGATGTCGACGCGTTAGCCTATCTGTTGATGAAGAACACGACCGGCACCTACAAGAGAAACGAACGGGGCGACGAGTTGTACGGGCCGTTCAAGGACGTTTCTCCGACACCGATGCAGCACGCGCTCGGCATCACTCCCAGGGCTTCGCCGCCAGCCGTTGGCGCCGTGGCGGATCCGAACACCGGCAGAATCCCTACGTTCACCCAGGATTCGCAAATGTGCGGAACCTGCCATGCCATCAACCTGCCCAACGTTGGGCAGAAGTTCGACATGTCCAACGTGCTGAATCACTCTGAAACGGTCGACGCATTCAAGGTCTACAACCACTCGATCGAACAAGCGACGTTCCTGGAATGGCAAAACAGCGACTTCGGCCCAGGCGTACATAACGAGCCCAAGAAGGGACAGTTCAAGAGCTGCCAGGACTGTCACATGCCGGGCGGGTTCCATAGCCTTGATGGAGAGATCAACATCGACCAGTTGGTGACGCAAATCGCCACGATCCAGGACACCACTTATCCGGAGGTCGAGAACCAGGCGCCCGCGGAAAAAATCCAAGTGGCCTCGCGGTCTGACTATCGGCGGCATCAACTGGTCGGGCTCAACGCCTTCCTGATCGAGATGATGAACCAGTTCCCCGATGTCCTGGGCATCGACAACAAAGAGCGATTCATGACCTTCGCGACGACCGGCAGTTCGCTCGCGATGGACAGCATGTTAATGCAAGCCAGGAACGACACCTTGAAGGTAGAGTTCGTCGGAAATCCGACGCGGGACGGCAACAAGCTGACTGCTGACCTGAAGATTACGAATCTTACCGGACATCGCTTCCCCAGCGGCGTGTCATTCCGCCGCGCGTTCGTGGAATTTGTCGTGCAGCAGAACGGCAAGACGATCTGGGCATCGGGTAAAACCAATGCCGCGGGCGTGATCGTCGGCGGCGACGGAATGCCGCTAAAGACAGAACTCCTCAACCACGTAACCCCCGGAAATGTCTTTGCCGATTACCAGCCGCATTACCAGGTCATTACGTCACCCAACCAGGTGCAGATTTACGAAGAGCTGATCCTGGACGGGTATGTTCCCCCCGAGGGCACGCCCGCGGACCAATTGCCGAATTTCACGACAAGCTTCATTCATCGGATCACGCACGTCAAGGACAACCGCCTGCTTCCCAAGGGCTGGGTGCCATCGGAAGAGTTCGCCAGTCAGGGGGAAGTCATACAGCAATTCATGCGGGCCACCGACCCGGAAGGGCCGAGCGTGATTGGCGGCGAGACGAAGATCGGGAAGCACCCCGAGCCCAACGGCGCGCTGATTTCAGCGTCCGGAAACAAGCCGGCAAAGTATCAGCCAGATCCGGAATACACGGCCGCGCCGAGTCCAGCGGCCGACAAGCTGACCTATGAAGTCACGCTCAAGGACGTCGACGACAGTCCGTTGACGGTCACGGCAACCGTGTATTCGCAATCACTCATGCCGGCGTGGCTGCACCAGAGGTTCTCGCAGGCCGCTTGGGCCAAGCGCAAAGGCTATGCTACGCCTGAAACGGACCGGCTCCTGTACATCACCAGCCGCTTGAACCTGAAGGGCACGGCGATCGACAACTGGAAGCTTCCACTAGCGGCTCCCGTGTCGGTCACTGTAAATGGCAACTAAAGCTGCCATCGCAACGACGTTGCGTTTCAAGGCGAGATCTTGCCTCACCGGTCCTCTGGGAAGGCTGCGGGGAACGACTCGCCTTGGATTCTCACCACCCTCGAGGCCAGAGCTGGCACAATTGATGTGACGGAAACGCGAGGCGCACGCACGCTTCGTGAGCGACCAGCAGGAGCGCACCAGACGGTGGCACGCACCGGCATTGGCCGGGCCCCTGCCAGGATCGGCGTTCTTAAAAGGTGTCCAACATGAAGTGATGCCCCCAGTGGTAGCGGCGTCCTTCAGGGTAGTAGTTGTGCCAGTCCTGGTTGTAGACGGGAATCCGCATCTCTGGCGGATAACGGTGATAGAGGCTTTCGGCGCTCCGGTAGTACTCGTTCCCCCAGTAATTCTGCGGGTAGTAGACATACGGATAGTGGTAGAAGCGTTCCCAATCATGAGAACCATACGCATTGCCCCATACGCGGCCGTATGCCTGTTGCTGTTGCGCTTGCGCGTCCTCCGCCTGGAAGAACAGGACAAGGGCCAAAATGCCGAGAAGCGTCCAGATTCCTTGACGCATGGTTCGTCCCCCTGAGAAGAGTCTGTTTCGCGGGTCGTCACGGTATCCGCGCAGCGTGCGCCGTGACGCTTGGGTCTATTGATACCCATCGGCTTTCGGCAGGATCCGCATTAAGCGAATATCCGCCAAAACCGTCGCAGCCCGAACCAGCCATGGCAGGTCGGCGCCGCCAATACCCGGCAACGTACGACCGGGAACGCATCACGGCCGCATGCCACAGCGGTCGCCGCTGACAGCACGGTCAACCGCGCGGTCGGCCGCACCGGATCACTCGCCCGGCATCTTGCCGTCAGCCAGTTCCTTCTCCCATTCATCCATCAGGGGCCAGTCCACCGCACAGGTCCCGAAATCGGCCATATGCAGGTAACCTTCCAGCCGTTGAATCGTCCGCTCCAGCAACCGGTCATCCTTGCGAAAGATCGGGCCATGGCTGGGAAGCAACCATTTCACATCGCTCTCGCGGATTCTCCGCAGCGAATCCAGAAACTGCGGCAGGTTGCTCCCATGGTGGGCATCGATGGCTCCGACGCAACCGTCTCGATAGATGTTGTCCCCGCTGAACAGCAGGTCTCCCATCCGAAAGGCCAACTGGCTGTCGGTATGACCGGGTGTGAGCCAGACCTCCAGCTGCAAATTGCCGACCGTAATCACGTCACCATCGTCGACCAGGTGTTCGACCTTGACCGGCGGCATGGTCAAGTCGATCCCCTGAGCTTGAATCTCGGCAAAAGTCAGCAGCCGATCCCCCTTTTCCAGCGGCTTGGCCGCCAGCCGGTGCGCGGTAACCGAGGAACGGATCAACTGTTTGGCTTTACTGAGCCCCTGAACGTGATCCACATCCGCATGCGTGGCAATCAGCGTCTGGCACTGCGAGAGGGGAAAGTCCAATTCCCGAATCAGCTCGACAATCTCATCGACCGTATCTTCATACCCGATGTCGATCAGGATCCAGGCATCCGCATCGAACACCAGGTAGACGTTGCATCCCAGGATTTGACCCGCCTGATGGTTGATCTCGATAACATTCGGGAAGACTTCTTTTCGTGGCAACATGGGCGAGCGATCTGTGGGTTTGCTGAGGGAGTTAGTGCACGGCAGCTCGCCGCTGGCGTCAATCGCGACAGCCCGTCATTCATCAAACTGCGGATCGCGCATCGGACGGGAGAAATGGACGCGTACTTCGGCACGTTAGAAGGGGAGACTCCACTGCCAACCAGCCAAAGTGTACCGAAGCCAACCTAGGCTCTTCAACCGCCGCACCGGAATGACGCGTCACCACACCCCGTCCCCCGTGCTCGGCGCGGGTCTCCGACCCCGCCGAAACCGCCGACCGAAGGTCTCCCCGCACGTCCCTTCCCCGCACGTCCCTTCCCCGCACGTCCCTCCCCGCACGTACCCTCCCCGCACGTCCCTTCCCCGCACGTCCCTTCCCCGCACGTACCCTTCCCGCACGTACCCTTCCCGCACGTACCCTTCCCGCACGTACCCTTCCCCGCACGTACCCTTCCCCGCACGTCCCTCCCCGCACGTCCCTTCACCCTGTCTCCGCCCCGCCACGCCTCGCCCGCTACTCAGCATCAACAACGCTGGCCAGCCCCTCCCGATAGCTCGGGTAACGCAACCGCGCAACAAGCTCATCCAACATCCGTGCATTCCGCACGCGCTTCGAGCTGAGGTCCCGCTGGGCCGCAGCCCCGGGATGAGCTGCTGCCGCAAACTGGGGCGTCGCCGCGCCTAACTGTCCTGCCAATTCACGGTAGAATTCGGCCCGCAGGACGGGACAACCGTCGCTGATGACGAAGCGGGCGGGCGGTTCGACAGTTCGCTCTGCTGCCAGAATGGCCGTAACGGCGTCGTCGACGTGAATCAAGTTGAGATACGAGCCGCTGGCGGCGGGCAGCGGATTCCCTTCGCGAACGTCTCGAATCCGCGGCACCCGGTCGGGTCCGTAGATGCCGGCCAACCGGAGCACGATGGCCCGCGGCCCCAACCTGTGCTGGGCCAGCAAGCGCTCCGCTGCCAACACGACTTTGCCGCCGGCCCGCTGGGGGCGACAGGGAGAGTCTTCATCAACCCATTCCCCATCGGTCTGCCCGTAAACACCTGTCGAACTGACGTAGATCAAGCGCCCAATCCGCTCGGGGAGCTGATCGAGGACCCGCGCCAGTCCGTCGACGTAGACATCCTCCATGGAGTACTCCGATCGGCGATCAAAGCCGACGGCGTAGAGGATCGTGTCCCAGGCGTCGACCGGTGGAAACTGCAGCGACTGGGCCACATCACCCACAATCGGCGAAATGCCCAATTCAGCGAACTCGGCGGCACGTGCCGGCTTCCTGGTCAGGGCAGACACCTGGTCACCCTGCTCCAACCAACGCCGCGCGACACGGCATCCTACGTAACCGCACCCAATGATCAGTTTTGGCATCGTTGTAATCCCGACATCTGTCAAATCCTCCCACCCGCCACAATCCGCGGGAAAATTGGTTCCTGATACGTTATCATGCAAGGGACGTTCGGGGAGCCTGTTCTGGCGCTCAGCAGTCCGTATCCCAGCAGTCCGTGTCCCAGTATTCTGGTACACCGCACTCAGCATACCGTTCCACGTGCACCAAGAGGAACATCGATGGTTAACAACGGGTCGCTTCGTCGTGTTCGCCTGATCCGGGCTCTGTGGATTGGCAGTACCTTGGGGCTGATGCTGGTGAGCCTCGACTGCCCTCCCCTTCGGGCCGGCGAAGACGTCGGGCTGGAAGAGGTTGCTCCCCGTCCAGTCACGACTCGTAAGGTCTCCTCGACGTCCGTCACCGCGCGGCCGGTGACCGCCGCTTCACTGGACGCAATCTTCGCCGGGGCCACGCCGGTCAGTGTTTCCGATCTGCGAGCCATGCAGCAGCAGATTCAACAGACGACCAAGAAGATCATTCCCTGCACCGTCGGGGTCCGCGTGGGGCATGCCCACGGCAGCGGCGTCATCGTCAACAAGGAAGGCTATGTCCTCACCGCGGCCCATGTTGCCGGCAAGCCCGGGGAAGAAGCGGTCCTCATTCTCCACGATGGCCGCCACCTGCGCGGTGAGACTCTGGGGATCCACCGCACCCTGGATGCGGGGATGGTGAGGATCACCGAGGGACCGGGAAACTCGCAGGCCTGGCCCCACGCACCTCTGGGCACCTCGGCCAAGCTGACACCGGGACAATGGTGCCTGGCGACCGGACATCCGGGCGGCTACCAAGAGGGACGCGAACCGGTGCTTCGCGTGGGACGCGTCCTGTCCATGAAAGGCCAGTCGGTCATCACGACCGACTGCACCCTCATCGGCGGTGATTCGGGCGGTCCGCTATTCGACGTGAACGGGCGTGTGATCGGGATCCACAGTCGAATCGGCAACCCGCTCAACGTCAACCTGCATGTCCCCATCGATTCGTACCGTACCGACTGGCCAAGACTGGCCTCCGGCGAAGCATGGGGCCACACCCCCGACGTGCAGCCGTACATTGGTGTGCGCGGCGAAAAGGATGCGACGACGGCGAAAATCGCCCGCGTGACACCGGACTCACCGGCAGCCCGCTGCGGGATTCAGGCCGGTGACACCATTGTCCGATTTAACGCGCAGGACGTCTCGGACTTTGCCTCGCTGAAGAACTTCGTCAATGACCAGCAGCCGGGCACGCGGGTCCAACTGCAAATTCGTCGCGGCGAGGTATTGATGCGAGTAGAATTAGAGATCGGCGATCTACGAAGTTGAGCCGGTGAATTGCTGCAGGGTTGATTCGAACGAAGCTGCAAACGACGCTGCCACCCCTTCCGAGGCGAGAGCAAGCCATATGAGACGCGGATTTGTTTTGAGCGGTTGGTTGCTTGCCGCCGTGCTGATCGACTTGACGATGGTCCCCCGGACCACCGGTGGGGATGAGCCGGCTGCCAACTTCCTGCGGCGGCTGGGCCGCTTTCACGGTCCCAGCATCAACTCACGCAGTCACGAGAGCGTGCGGTCCGCTTTCCGCGAAGTCGTCAGTGCCGCGTCGGACAGCACTTTTCGGGTCCTGGTCGAGGGAACGCAGGTCGCCTTGGGAACCGTGGTACGCTCGGACGGCCTGGTGCTCACCAAGGCCAGCGAACTGGACGGCGACGTGGTCTGCGCGGACCGCACCGGCAAACGCTGGCCGGCCTCCGTGGTCGGCCTTTCACCCGACCACGATCTGGCCCTGTTGAAGCTGGAAACGGCCAACCTGAGTGCCGTCGAGTGGGCCGCGGCAGAGAACCCGCCCCAGGTCGGCGCCTGGCTGGCCACCGCAGGCAGTAGCGCCGACCCACGGGCCATCGGCATTGTCAGCGCGTTGCCGCGGCGTATCGCGATGCCACAAGCCGTGCTCGGAATCCAACTTCAGGCAACCCGCGAGGGAGCCGAGGTCGTATTTGTGATCGGAGACAGCAGTGCCTCGCAAGCTCGCATGCAGATCGGCGACATCGTCGTGCGCGTGGGGGCGGTCGAGGTGAATACACCCGACGAAGTGAGCCGGGCCATTCAGTCCCACTTGCCCGGTGATCGGGTGACGCTCGCAGTCCGCCGCAACGGCAATCCGACGACGATCACCGCCACGCTCGGCAGCCGGCAACACCTGGGCAACCAGGCCCAATCAGAAATCATGGAGAGCCTCGGCGGCCCGCTGAGCAAGCGCCGGGCCGGATTCCCCAGCGTCCTGCAACATGATACGGTACTGCGTCCGCGCGATTGTGGCGGACCGGTCGTCGATCTCGACGGACGGGTCGTGGGGATCAACATTGCTCGAGTGAGCCGCGTTGCCAGTTATGCGATTCCCTCGCAAGAGATCACCGCCGTGTTACCGGAACTGCTGCGCGGCAAGTATGCCGTTCCCGCCGCCACCATCGACCAGGTCACGGGCCGCCCCTAACAAGACACTCGAGGACTGCCACACGATGCCCGAACGGATCGCCAAACTTCAGGCCACAATCGAGGAGCTGCAAGCGGAATTGGCATCGCTGCAGACCGTCGATCGCGAGACGCGCGCCGTGCTGGAGGAGGCCGTCAGCGAAATCGAAGCGGCCCTGCATAAGGAGGAACACGAGGGTTTAGGTGAGTCTTCGCTGATTCAACAGTTGCGTGACTCGGCGGAGCAATTCGAAGCCTCTCATCCGACCTTGTTCGGCATCGTCAGCCGGACCATTGATGCCCTGGGCCAGATGGGCATCTGACGCGCGACGCTCACGCCGACTTCTTCGCGTCGGTCGGTACGCCAGATTCGGCCGGCGGCTGAAGCGGACTGTCGGCGAGCGATCCTCGGCCATGCCGATCGCCGGGTTCCGCAGCCACCGACGCCGCCTCTTCGCGAACGGCCGTCGGCCTATTCTCCAGCAGGCGAACCAACAGCGCGAGCGTCCGTTCCGTCGCTCCCAATTGGCGACGGACCAACTCCTGGGCGCGGCCCCCAAGCTGACTCGCCCAGGCAGGATCCCGCAAACACCGTTCGACAAACTCCTCCATTTGCCGACCGTCCTCAACCACGACCGCCGCCTTGGCCGAGCGTAGTAGCCGGACGACATCGCGAAAGTTCCTGGTCTGCGGTCCGAACGAAACGGCCGCCCCGTAAGCCGCTGGTTCGATCATGTTTTGGCCGCCCCGCGTTCCCATGCTGCCGCCGACGAACGCAATCTGGCACGTGCCCCACCAGGCTCCCAGTTCGCCAACCGTGTCGACCAGCAGGATCCGGTCCGCCGTTGCCTCCCCGGCGGCCGCAACCTTCGTCGCGTCGGTCGGCGGAGGCAGCAGGCTGCGCCGCCGCCATGCCACGCCCTCGTCGTCGAGCATCCGCGCCACTTCGTCAAAGCGGCTGGGATGGCGGGGAATGAGGATCAGCCGAAGTTGGGGATAGCGGGCGCTGAGGTTTTGAAACGCCTGCAGGGCCAAGGCCTCTTCCGGCGCCTGCGTGCTGCCGGCCAGAAAGACAGCGTCGGTCTCGGCGATGCCGGCCAACCGGGCCAAAGCCTGCGTGCGGCGATTGTTGCGATCGGTTTCCGCACCGTCGAACTTGATCGATCCGGTCACCGCAACCGAGTCCGGTTCCGCCCCCAGATCGAGGAATCGCTGTGCGTAGTCTTCGTTCTGCACCGCGATCAGATCGACGCTCCGCAACAATCGACGGGCGAACCACCTGATGCGGCGGTACCCGCGCGCGCTCGATTCGCCGAGCCGACCGTTGGCCACAACGACACTGGCACCGGACCGCCCTGCCGCCGCAATCAGGTTCGGCCAAAGTTCGAGCTCTGCCAGCAGCAGGACGTCGGGGCGAATGCGGCGGATCGCGGTGGTGACCGACCAGCTAAAGTCGAGCGGGCAGTAGAAGACGGACTGATCGGGGAACCTGGCCGTGGCCAGTTCGTAGCCGGTCTGCGTGGTCGTCGAAATACAGCAGTCCCAGCCGGGCAACACTTGTGGAAGTCGCTCGACCAGCGGCTGCAACAGGTTCACTTCCCCGACGCTGACCGCGTGCATCCAGATGCAAGGGCGGTTACCCGTTCGCCGGGGGACAAGGCCGCCCAACTTTTGCCGGTAGCCCGATCGATACTTGCCACGTACGACGACAGCGTAAACCCACCACGGGATGAGTAGCGTGAGGAGGGACAGGTAGGCAACATTCAAGAGGTACCGCACGTTGGGGCATCCTTTCCCGAACTCGGTTGCGGCGCGTCGCTCGTGACCGGCAGACGGCGGCGTCCAGAGCCAGCCGCTGCGGACCTACCTGGCGGTCCATCCCGCGTCGCCCCGGTAGACCGCGGCTGGTTAAGCGGCAGGCGACCCCTGCCGCATACAACACTGTTTGTACTTTTTGCCACTCCCACACGGACAGGGATCGTTACGCCCAACGCGTTCGCCCCGATTCCGGACGGTCTCAATCTTGTCCTCGGTCCCGTCGTGGACAACCTCTTGCTCGCTGGCCATCTCGGAGGTCGTTTGTGCCTGGTCGTGGCGAGCGGACGTTTCGACCCATGTGGAACCGACGAAATTCTCGTCAAGCTGCTCCATGCGGAAGATCAAATCGGTGACCCGTTCGCCCATCGCCGTCCACATTGTCTCGAACAACCGCATTCCTTCGCGCTTGTACTCGACCTTCGGGTCAAGCTGAGCGTAGCCGGCCAATCCGACCGAACTGCGTAGGTGGTCCATGGCCAACAAGTGATCTTTCCAGGCGGTGTCCACGATCTGCAGCAGCAGCGAACGCTCCAGCCGCCGCATCTCCGGCCGGTAGTGGTCGTCCACGGCGGCCACCACCTTTCGCTCCAGTTCTTCGCGGTCGAGCTGTCCGATCGCATCCGCGGAAAGTGAATAATCAAGCTGGTCCTGGAGCCAATGGGAAAGCGATTCGAGTGCTCCGTTGCTGCCGGCTGCGATGGCGGCGGTCTGGAGCTCGGTGCCCTCCCCAAAAATCTTCTCGACCCGCCTCCGCGCCTCGTCAACCATTCCGTTGGCCTGCTGCTGGTGCCGCGATGCATGCTCCAGAAGGGTCGCCCGAATCTCTTCGCGTTGCTTGCTCCGCACGTCTTCGAGATCAAAGTCCACCTCGAAGCGGGCGCTGGCCCAGCGGACCAATTGTTCACGATCGATCCGCGCCTGGGCACCCTCGCCGGTGGAATACCGGTAAAGGCTGGCCATGACCGGGAACTCCGCTTCCTTCTCGTCATAGCACTGGCGACTCCGCTCGACGATCATCGCTTTCAACGGCGTCGGGTCGAGGTCACGAATCTCTTCGAGGTCGAGGTCGAAACCGAATTTCGCTCGGACCCACCGAATGACCGTCTTGATCCCCAGATCCGGATCGAGCAGTTGGGCCCCATCGGACAGGTCCACCCGTTCAATGGCTTCGCGGGCCTTGGTGATCAGCTCGTCTGCGACGCCGTCGCGACCGGCCTTCTTCAGGTCCCTGTCGCGGAGATTGAGTCCCCAACGCGTATTGGCGAACTTGGCCAGCGAGCCCCAATTCCATTCGGCGGCATCTTCCTCGACAGGCAGATTCTCCTCGATCGCGTCCAGCACATGGGTTTCCGCCATCCGTTCGGCCTGGTCTTTGGCGAAGGAGTTGGCATTCTCAAAGTCCGAACCGCGAAAGTCGCGGGCGTCGAAGGTCATTGAGAACCGCCCGCCGGCGTACTTGGCGAACGATTCGACACCGAAATCCCGGTTGAGGAACATCGAAACATGATGCTCAACCTGCTCTTCAACCATGTCCAGAATCAGCTCCCGGCAATCGGCGCCGTCGAGCACCTGCTGGCGGTAGCTGTAGACGCGCTTCCGCTGCTCGTCCATCACTTCGTCGTATTCGAGCAGGTTCTTGCGGATCTCAAAGTTCCGTTCTTCCACCTTCTTCTGGGCCGCTTCGATGCGGCGGGTGACAAGGCGACTCTCAATCCGCTCGCCCTCCTGCATCCCCAGCCGCTCGAGGATGTTTTTCACCCACGGCCCGGCGAAGATCCGCATCAGGTCGTCTTCCAGGGAGAGATAGAAGCGGCTGCTGCCGGGATCACCTTGGCGACCCGTTCGTCCGCGTAGTTGGAGATCGATGCGGCGCGCTTCGTGGCGTTCGGTGCCCATCACGGCCAACCCGCCGATCTTCTTGACCTGCTGACCCATGGCCTTCATGTCTTCGGCAACTTCGATCTCCTTGACCAGAACGTCCCACTCTTCCTGCGGAACATCAAGTCGCGATTCATACGTATCCTGCAGCCGCGCCCAGGCCATTGTTTCGGCGTTTCCGCCGAGGACAATATCGGTACCCCGTCCGGCCATGTTGGTGGCAATCGTGACGGCGCCCAGGCGACCGGCTTGGGCCACAATCTCTGCCTCGCGCTTATGGTGCTTGGCGTTCAGCACTTCATGCTTGATGCCCCGCTTGTCAAGCAGTTCGGAAAGCCGCTCACTCTTTTCGATCGACACCGTGCCGACCAGGACGGGCCGCCCACTGCGCTCGATCCGCGCCAGCTCGGATTTGGCAATCGTCTCGCGTTTGCGATCTTCCTTGGACTCCATCACGATCGCGTCATCGTCTTCTTTAACAATCCGCCCCCAGAACTCGTCTTCCGACCCTGCAAAGACCGCGATATCCCAGCGGTGAACACGTTCGATCTCGTCGGCGACGGCGATGAATTTCTCCCGCTCGGTCCGGTAAATGACGTCGGATGCCTCTATCCGCTGCATCGGACGGTTGGTGGGTATCGCCACCACGTCAAGACCGTAAATCTTCCAGAACTCGCCGGCCTCGGTCATGGCCGTTCCGGTCATCCCGCAGAGCTTGTCGTAGAGTTTGAAGAAATTCTGCAGCGTGATCGTCGCCAGGGTTTGCGTCTCTTCCTTGATCTTGACGCCTTCTTTCGCTTCGACCGCCTGGTGCAGCCCATCACTCCACTGGCGGCCATCCATCAAACGGCCCGTGAATTCGTCGACGATGATGATCGAACCATTGCGGACGACATAGTTGACATCGCGCACATAGAGATGATGCGCCTTGAGCGCATTGTCGATCATGTGTGGCCATTCCATGTTGCCGGCGGTGTAGAAGCTCTCCACGCCGGCCAGCTTCTCCGCCCGCCGCACCCCGTCGTCGGTCAGGTTGGCGTTGTGGTCCTTTTCGTTGACGATGAAGTCGACATCCTTCTTGAGCTGGCGAGCGATCTTGTCGGCTTCGGCATAGCGGCGGACATCGTGATGGGCCGGCCCGGAGATGATGAGGGGCGTTCGCGCCTCGTCGATCAGAATGTTGTCGACTTCGTCAATGATGGCGAAACTGAGCCGGCCCTGAGACTGCTGCAGTCGTTTCTCGAAGCGATCGTCGCCGCGCGCCGCCGGCCGCATGTTGTCCCGCAGGTAGTCAAAGCCAAACTCGTTGTTCGTGCCGTAGGTGATGTCGCAGGCGTAAGCAAGTTGCCGTTCGCGAACCTCCATGTCGTTCTGGATCGCGCCGACCGTCAGGCCCAACCCCATGTAAAGGGGCGCCATCCACTCCATGTCGCGCCGTGCCAGGTAGTCGTTAACGGTAATGACATGGACGCCCTTGCCTTCCAGGGCATTCAAGTAGGCCGGCAACGTCGCCACCAGCGTCTTGCCTTCGCCGGTGACCATTTCGGCAATCGTCCCGCTATGCAGGACCATGCCACCGATCAATTGCACGTCGTAGTGACGCATCTCCAACCAACGACGGCCCGCCTCGCGACAGACGGCAAATGCCTCGACAAGAATATCGTCCGTCGTCTCCCCGGCCGAAAGCCGCTCGCGGAACTTGTCGGTCTGGCTCCGCAATTCGGCATCGGACATCGCCTCGTATTTCGGCTCCAACCCGTTGATCGCGTCGACTTTGGCCTGCAGCTTGCGGATGTACCTCGCGTTGGACGACCCGAACACGCTTGTCACCGCGCGCTCAATTCCGCGGGTCAGGCCGCCAAAAAACAGCCCAATGTATTCCCAAATGCGTTCTAACAATTCCATGTTCGGTTGCCTGAGGGTGGCAGGGAAATCGTCCGTGCCGCCCTCAACAGCAAGGGCGGTTTTCGTCTCAACGTCCAGCGGGGACCGCGCGAAATGGGCGCAACATGCTCGACTGGCGTAGCTTATAACGATTAGTCAGACTGGTCAACTGCGAACGGTTCGCCCGATTCGGGCCTCTCGGGCCTGGGGCCGTTCCGCTCCGAACCCCAGGTACCGCCCCCTTGAACAGACGCTCGACGTCGCCAAAATCGCCCCCTCCCGGTGCTGAATCCGATTCCTCCCACTAGAATCCTCTCTGCCGTCACGACGTCGCGCCCGCAGAGAACCTGGGAACCCTAGGCAAGCTGTCAATGAAGCTCCCGCAACAGCCATTCACAACCGATATTCGCGGCGAGATGATCCTGCTCGGCACCGGAACGTCGGTCGGAGTGCCGTCGATCGGCTGTGGGTGCGTTGTCTGTCGCAGTGACGATGTGCGTAACAAGCGCCTGCGGTGCGGCGCGATCCTGGGGCTCCCGGAAGGAAACCTCCTGATCGACACGCCGCCCGATCTACGAACACAACTGCTGCGAGAACAGATCGGGATCGTCCATGCGGTGGCCTTCACCCATGAACATGCCGATCACATCTTCGGCCTGGATGACGTCCGCCTGATGCCCTTCTACCTGGGCCATGCCGTTCCCTTGTTTTGCGAAGAGATCGTGGAACGACGGATCCGCACCTCGTTTGACTACGCATTCACCAACATCAAGCAGACCCACACGGGTGCCGTCCCGCGGCTCGACTTTCACCGCATTACGACCACCCCTTTTCAGACGTTGGGGGCCACGGTTCAACCGATTCGTCTCAAGCACGGTCCCCGCTTTGATGTGCTCGGATTCCGCATCGGCAACGTGGCCTACTGCACCGACACCAACCACATTCCGGACACCAGTTGGCCCCTCTTGGAGGGCCTCGACGTGCTCGTCCTGGATGCGCTCCGCGAGCGGCCTCACGTGACCCATTTCTGCCTCGACGAAGCCCTCGACGTGGTCCGCCGCGTCAAGCCCCGCCGGGCGGTATTCACGCACATTTGCCACGACCTGGATCACGCCGCAACCAACGCCCGCCTGCCGGCCGGCGTCGAACTGGGTTACGACGGCATGCGATTCCCGCTCAGTTGACGGGTTCGAGAACGGGCATTCGTCCTTCGCTCGCACCATGCGCCGAGCGGCCTTCGGCAAACGGCGACTTACCCCGTTTCCCGCGCCAGGTTTTCCTTCACGCGGAATTTCACGATGCGTTTGATCACGTGGTAAGGGACGGGCGCGTCGAGCGGAAACTGGACCGACCCTTTGGCACACCGGTAGCCGGACAGCGCATCCCGGAAGTGTTCGATCCCGGACGGCGTCGGGTAGAAGCCGACGTGCTTCTTGAAGGCCGCAAAATGCACCAGGTTACCACCCAGCATAAAGGTAGGAATCTGGTACTTGATCGTTTCTTCTGCTGCGGGCGCAACCTCATGGATGATACGTCGTATCTCGTTGAGGATCTCTTGCACATCCTCGGGGAACCGGGCGATGTAGGCGTCGATGGTCTGCGGTGCGGCGTTCATATTGAGCGGCCCTGGACTCCGGTAAATGAAATCCGGTTGCGGACGCCCGCCATTTCGGCCGATCGGGCGGACGGGACAAGAAACAGGCCCGGTTGACTGCTGGGTCAACCGGGCCTGGTGCGAGGTGACGTTTCGACCCGCCGCCCGATGATTCGGGCGACCAGCCAATTCCCGCCTCAATTGTTGCGTGCGACGCGATTGCCGGCCAACTCACGCAAGTAGTCCAACGTGATATTCGTGACTTCCTTGTTGTAGAAATCGTCAGCAAATACCTCGTCATCCTTTTCGCCGGAGTCGTCGAATTGCTTCTCCTCTTCCTTCTCGGCATCCCGATCGGATTCTCGGCGAGCCAGGAACTTCTCTTCGTTGAGCGAGATGGTCTTCTCTTCCTTATACTGCTTGAAGCGTTCAATCCGCTCGATCTGCTTCACGAATTCTTCCGACTCTTTGATCCGTTTCGAGGATCGCGACCGGAGTCTATCAATCGTGTCCGGCGCGACCATGTTCATCATCGTGAAGCGACCGGGCTTGATCCGATCAAATTCGATGGCGTAATCCAGGTCCGCTTCGCCGGTCCCGATATGATCCGTCAGCGACGGCAGGGTGACGTCGGGAATGACTCCTCGTTTCTGGGTGCTATCCCCGTTGGGCCGATAGAACTGCTGCATCGTGATCTTCAACGCACCCAGGTTCGGCGGATCGCGATACTGGCTGCGACCGAACAGCTGGTTGCCGAGGTCGAGCAAGCTCTGCACGGTTCCCTTGCCGTGCGTGGCTGAATCCCCGACGATCAGCCCGCGTCCGTAGTCCTGGATCGCACCCGCCAGAATTTCACTGGCACTGGCGCTGAATTTACTGGTCAGCACGACAAGAGGCCCTTCCCAAGCCATCCCGCGTTCCAGGTCATTGTAGGCCTGCACGCGCCCCCCGGAATCCTTCACTTGCACCACCGGACCTTCGTCGATGAAGAGCCCGGTCAGATTGATGGCTTCCGTCAGGCTGCCGCCACCGTTGCGGCGCAAATCGAGGACCACGGCATCCACATGCTGCTCTTTGAATTCGTCCAGAATGCGGCGGACGTCACGGGTCGTGCTGCGGAATTGGCCATCACGATCGTTTTCGCGAGCGGCTTCCATGTCCATGTAGAAGCTGGGCAGGTCGATCACGCCCAACTTGACCGGCGAACCGTCCGCCTTGGTGCCTCGGCGAATGATCTCGCTTCGGGCCGCACTGTCTTCCAGTTCGATCTTGGCCCGCGTGATGTTGTAAATCTTCGTTTCGCCACCGCCCGCCGGGACGACCCCCAAGCGAACCACCGATCCGGCCGGACCGCGAATCAGTTGAACCACGTCGTTCAGCTTCATGTCGACGACGTCCACCATCTCGCCATTCGCTCCCTGTCCGACACTGACCACGTTATCTTCCGGCTTCAGCTTGCCGTGTTTGTCGGCGGCCCCCCCGGGGATGATCTTGGTGATCTTCGTCGTCCCTTCCTCGGAGACCTGCAACGCTGCGCCGATCCCCTCCAGATTCAACCGCATCAGAATCTGGAAATTCTCCAGGCTGCTGGGCGACATATATGTCGTGTGGGGGTCATAGCTGGTTGTGACTGCCGTGAGAAATCTCTCCAGCAACTCGTCGCTGTCCGTTTGCCGCCAGCGCTTCCGGACGCTCCGATAGCGACGGACGATCTTCTCCCGCGCTTCCTGCTCGTCCATCTTGTCACTCTTGAATGTCAGCAAGTTGAACTTAATCAACTTCCGCCACCGCTCGTCCGCTTCCGCCGTCGTGCGGGGATAGCTGAGCAGTTTGGCGTCGGTCACAATCGAGTCGTCGGTGTCGAAGCGAAACGGTTGGTTGGCCAGCCGTTCCACGGTCGCGACGCGTTCCTCCAACCGGGCCATGAAGCGATCGTAAACTTCGTAGGCGAAGCTGACATCGCCGTTCTTGACGAAATCATCGATGGCGTCCCGCTTCTTCATGAACTCGTCGATGTCCGACTGGAGGAAGTACAGCTTCCGCCCGTCAAAGCCCTCGGTAAAGTTCTTCATCGCGCGTGCGGAGATCTCGTCGTTCAGCGGATGACGCGACAGATGCTCGCGGCTCATCAACAGCGACACAATCTTCGTCACCTGGCGATCATTCTTGCCCGGTCGTTCCAGGGGCGCTGCGGGAGAGAGCCAGCCCAGCGAAAATGCTGCCAGCAGAACCGTCGTCACAAGGGCCCCCAGACGAACCTTGGGAGCCGAAAACAAGTTCGACGAGAAAATGCGATATCCGCGCATACTCGATTCCTTTTGCAAAAAATAGAGAAGAATCGGTTGTTCCGATGCTTTGCTTAAGCCTGGAACTTATCTGATGTTAAGCGGAATTTGCCGGTGAGGCAAGATCGATGCCGGAGGGCCGACCGTGAATTCCGTCCCCCGATCGCACCGCCGGGATCCGTCAAGTTGCTTGCGCTGTCAGTGCTTGCGTGAACTTCTCAACCAGGATGTCGACGATCTCCGTCGCGGCCCCCAGGTGCTCACAGAGGACCCATTCCTGGGGTGACACCTGCCGGTTCATGTCGTGCACCAGTTCCGCAATCCGATCAAGAATCCGACCGCGAAACAACAGGTGGGGCTGAACGACGATCCTGCGGTACGGTTGGGTTGCCAGGGCCGCGACCGAATCCATCAGTTTCGGTTCGGCCATCGCAAAGAAGGCGGTGTCGACGCGCGCCGCGTGTGCGTCGCGTCGACGGAGCCGAGCAAGCGCGCACATCTCCGCCGTCGCACCGGCGTCCCGACTACCCCGGCCAACCATCAACAGCAAGGTCTCTTCAGCCGGGATCGGAGGCAAGGGCTCGATCGCCTGGCGAGACTTCCTGGCGGACAGTTCAAGGATCCGCGGATGAAGGCCGAAGTGCGACGTCTGCACGCGCGACAGCGCTGGCTGCGTCTGCAAGGCCGCATCGACGGCGGCGGGGATGTCGACGTTGGCGTGCCCGGCAGCAAAGAGGAGAAGCGGTGCCACGATCAGTTGGTCGATCCCACAAGCGACCAACTCCTGCAGCCCGTCATCGATTCCGGGTGCCGCCAGTTCCAGAAACCCGGGGCGCACCGGGATCCCCGCCAGTTGCCCTTGAACCTGGTCGGCGACCTGCAGGAACTCGGCGACTCCGCCCGCATCGCGGGTGCCGTGGCCAACCAAAAGCAGGCCGCACCGCCGCCCCTGCGTCGAGGCGGCTGCGGAAATTGAGGTGCGAGGTGGCATTTGAGGAGGCTCGGCTGCTCACAGGATGTCGACAAGCTTTGTCGCCACCAATCGGCATGATCGGGATACGGCCCGTTCACCATCCGCACCCGGCAGCAACGGCCTGGTAGGCCGCAGGCTGTTGAAACGCCCGCTGCGGCGCTAATAATGCGGGAAGGAAGAACGATTGATGAATGAGCCGGGTGCATCCCCGGCCGCTCTTTGAGAACTATATTCCGTCCGTGAGAACTGCCAAGACCACCATGTCTTTCGCCGCCAGCAGCCAGCGCTTTCCAGCGTTTGTTCCTCATCCTCTGGTGCGTGGCTCGCACCTGCAAACCATCTTCGGCGCCCTCGCCGGGACCGCCGCAACGACCGACATGGCAGTTCGGCACATCGTCGATCTGGATGACGGCGACCGGGTCGTTCTACACGACGACTGCCCCGGCAACTGGCGGTCGCCGCAGCGCGTCGCCCTCATGCTCCACGGCGTCACGGGCAGCCATGCCTCTCCGTACCTTGTTCGTGCCACTGCCAAACTGGTCGCCCGCGGCGTCCGCGTGTTTCGCCTCGATATGCGTGGCTGCGGAGCGGGTGCCGGTCTGGCCGACGGGCCGGGTCACGCCGGGCGGAGTGAAGATGTGGCCGTCGTCCTGGAGACCATCGCTGGGATCTGCCCCGCTTCTCCGGTGACCGTCGTCGGCTACTCGATGGGCGCCAACATCGCGCTCAAATTGCTCGGCGAGTTCGGGGATACACCGCCCGGCGGCCTCGACCGTGCCATCGCCGTCGCCCCGCCCATCGATCTGGCTGCCTGCTGCGAGCGGATTGAGCGGGGATTCAACCGCATCTACGAAAGAAACTTTGTCCGGCGGCTCGTCGCCCAAGCGCGGCGAATGCGCGCGACTTCCGCCGCCATCGCCGCCATCCCGCTCGACCCCCTGCCGCGAAAAATCTCGGATTTCGACGATCGATATACGGCCCCGCTGAGCGGCTTCCGGGACGTACGTGACTACTATCAACAGTGCAGCGCCGCACCGCTCATGCGAGCCGTCCGCCTGCCCACGTTGGTGATCACCGCCGCCAATGATCCGCTGGTCCCGGTCCACCTATTCGAACAATACGAACGGTCGGCAGCGGTCGAATTGCATGTAACGTCGTGCGGGGGGCACCTGGGTTTTTTCGGCGCCCCGGGTATCGACCCTGACCGCTGGTGGCTGGACTGGCGGATCCTGGGAGATTTCGCCCCCGCTGCGGTCGAGCAAGCAGTGCCTGATGGTCCGCCATGCAGCGGATGACTGACCCGCGGTCCACGCTTCGCATCGGGTTGGCTGGCTGTCTCCGGTCCAGCTGGCTGTCTCCGTGCCATGCCATCCAACTGCTGATCCGGCCCGTCACGGGTACGAGCACGGCCGCGACGCCTTCCTACCCACGTCAGGGGCTCGCCGTCGACAAAATCGTGGCGGCCGGGATCCCCCTGGACCGGTTGACGGCACCGCTCGCAGTGAATACGCTGGCATGTTCGCTACTAATCCTGCGAGCTCGCTGCATTTCTACTGCTTATCAGACATCGGCCTTCGATGCACTTAAAGACACTCAAAGTTTTTTGCGATGTCGTCGGTCGGCGTTCGTTCTCGCTGGCGGCCGATGCGAACGGCATGACCCAGTCAGGCGCAAGTCATATGATCCATCAACTGGAAGACCATCTGGGCGTTCGGTTGCTGGATCGTTCGAAGCGTCCGTTCGTCTTAACCCAGGAGGGCCAGGCGTACTATGACGGGTGCCGGCAGATCGTCAAACGCTACGATGCGTTGGAGGAAGCAGTTCGTTCTTTGCACGACCAGGTCGCTGGCCGCGTGGCCGTAGCATCCATTTACTCGGTGGGCTTCAGCCACATGAGCGAGTTTGTGCAGGAGTTCCTCCGCAAGTACCCCAAGGCGGACGTGCGATTGCAATACCAACATCCTGACAAGGTCTACGATCTGGTACAAAACGACCGCGTCGACTTGGGGCTGGTCAGCTATCCGCGGTCATCGCGAACGCTCAAGTCATTGACCTGGCGCGACGAGCCGATGGTGTTTGTCTGTTCGCCCGAACATCCGCTGGCGGGGCGGCACCAGGTGTCGCTGGACGATCTGGCGGGCGAGTCATTCGTTGGCTTCGACAGCAACCTGCAGATCCGGCATGAGATTGACAAGACCTTGGCAGCGCGTGACGTCACGGTCGATGTGGTCATGGAGTTTGACAACATCGAGACCTTGAAGCGGGCCGTCGAGATCGATGCGGGCGTCACGTTACTGCCCTTGCCGACGGTGACGCGCGAGGTGGCGGCAGGCAGCCTGGTCACCGCCCGCTTGTCGGACGTCGACCTGGTCCGTCCCTTGGGGATCATCCATCGGCGGGGCGCCGAACTGGGCACGACCGCGCAGCGTTTCAAACAGATGTTGCGAGGTGCCATCGACGAATCAGCCGCGCCCTCCCCTTCCCCGGGCGAACGGCAGAAACCGCTTGAACGCTCGGCCGAGCCCGAGGCGAAACACGTAGCCAGGCAGCGCGCGAAGTAGTTCTGACTTCGCGGCCCCGATTCCGATCAGGCCCTGCCTGACGTTTTCAACAGGTGAGAAAGAGAAATGAGCGGACGCATTCAGTTTGGGCTGCCAGCCAAGTCTGGCTTGTACGATCCCCAATTTGAACACGATAGTTGCGGCGTGGGATTCGTCGCGCACATCAAGGGCCAACGGTCGCACAAGATCGTGCAGGATGCGTACACGGTGCTGAGCCGGATGGAACATCGGGGTGCCTGCGGATGCGAACCGAATACGGGGGACGGCGCGGGGATCATGACGGCCCTGCCGCACGAGTTTCTCGCCAAGGTCGCCCACGACGACTTGCAGACGGACCTTCCCGAACCGGGCCGATTCGGCGCCGGTATCGTGTTTCTTCCGCAGGATTCCCGGCAACGGGAACAATGCAAACGTCTGATCGCCACCCTGGTCACCGAGCAGGGTCAGCGGCTGGTTGGTTGGCGCCCCGTCCCCACCGATCCGCGCAAGGCGGATGTCGGCAAGACGGCCATGGCCGCGGCGCCCCACATGGAGCAACTCTTCATCGCGGCGGGCGACGGCCTGACCGGCGACGGCTTCGAGCGGCAATTGTATCTGATCCGCAAGCAGGCCAGCCATCGACTGCGCACCGACACCTCGATGTCGCAGGCCAAGATGTTCTACATCTGCAGCCTCTCGACCAAGGTCATCATCTACAAGGGCATGCTGCGAACGCTGCAGTTGATGGACTTTTACCCGGACCTGCGCGACCCCGACTTTACCTCGCACCTGGCCATGGTGCATTCACGGTTCTCCACCAATACGTTTCCCAGTTGGGACCGTGCCCAGCCGAACCGGTTCATGAGCCATAACGGCGAAATCAACACGATGCGCGGGAACATCAACTGGATGCGGGCCCGTCAGGGCCAGGCGACCAGCGACACGTTCGGCGCCGACCTGCAGAAGGTCTTTCCCGTCATGGAACCCGACTGCAGTGATTCGGGCAGCTTCGACAACGCCCTCGAATTCCTCCTCATGTCCGGGCGCACGTTGCAGGAAGCGATCATGATGATGATCCCGGAGGCCTGGCAGAAGCACGAAACGATGCCGGAGAACAAGCGCGCCTTCTACGAGTACCACTCCTGCTTGATGGAGCCGTGGGACGGTCCGGCGTCGGTGGTCTTCACCGACGGTCATTACATCGGCGCGGTGCTCGACCGGAATGGTCTCCGCCCCAGCCGATACTACCTGACGCACGATGACCACGTCATCATGGCCAGCGAAGTCGGCGTCCTCCCCGTCGAACCGCGGAACGTTAAGGAAAAAGGGCGGCTGCAACCCGGCAAGATTTTCCTGGTCGACTTCGAACAGGGACGGCTCGTCCCGGACGAGGAACTCAAGGACGAAATCGCCAGTCGCCGACCCTATGGCGAGTGGCTTCGCGAGCAACGGATTGAATTGGCCGACCTCCGCCCGCGCAAGGAGCCGCACGGCTTCAAGCCGGAGACACTGATGTCCCGCATGCGGGCCTTCGGCTACACCCTGGAGACGATGCAGTTCATGCTGGAACCCCTGGTTCAACAGAAGCGCGACCCCGTCGGCTCGATGGGGAACGACTCCGCGCTGGCCTGTCTCAGCGACAAGCCGCGGATGCTGTACGATTACTTCAAACAGCTCTTCGCCCAGGTCACCAACCCGGCCATCGATTCGATCCGCGAAGAGATCATCATGTCGCTGGAATGCTACATCGGCCCCGAAAAAAATCTGCTCGAAACGACCGCCGAACACGCACACCGATTGCGGTTGCCCCAACCGATCCTGACCAATGAGCAACTGAGTGCGATCAAGCACATGGATCATCGCGGTTGGAAGTCGAAGACGATCGACATCACCTTCCCCCGCTCGGAAGGCGCCGCCGGCGTGATCCCCGCCATCGAACGGATCTGCGCGGAAGCGGAGCAGGCGATTCACGACGGATACAGCCTGGTGATCCTGTCGGATCGCGCGATCAGCGACGAGCGTGTTCCGCTCAGTTCGCTGCTGGCTTGCGGCGGCGTGCACCACCACCTGGTGCGCAACGCCATGCGGACGCAGATCGGGATCCTCCTGGAGAGCGGCGAGGCCCGTGAGGTCCACCATCATTGCCTGCTCATCGGCTACGGCGCCGATGGGATCAACCCCTACCTGGCCTTCGAGGCGCTCTGGCAGGCGCGGCGGGAAGATCGGCTCGATCCGCAGGAGTTCGACGATGACGAGCAGCTTGTAACCGCCTACTGCAAGGGCGTCGCCAAGGGGATGCTCAAGGTGATGGCCAAGATGGGCATCTCCACGCTGCAATCCTACAAGGCGGCACAGATCTTCGAGGCGGTCGGCATTCAGCAGGATGTTATTGATCGTTGCTTCGCGCAAACCCCCAGTCGCGTGAAGGGGGTCGATTTCCAGGTCCTGGCGGCCGAGATGTTGCGGCGGCACGAGCTGGGGTATCCGCAGCGCGCCGAGGAAGCCACGTCCCTGCCCAACCCGGGCGAGTTTCACTGGCGGGCCGAAGGCGAAAAGCACGGCTGGGAGCCGCAGGTCATCGCCGACATTCAGGTCGCCGCCCGAGCCCAGGATCAGGACGCGTACTGGCGGTTCGCGAACGCGATTAACGAAGAGTCGCGGCAACGCTACACGCTGCGGGGATTGATCGAATTCAAAGAGGGCGTCAACGGCGGTCCGATTCCCCTCGACGAAGTCGAACCGGCAGCGGAGATCGTCAAACGGTTCTGCACCGGCGCGATGAGCTTCGGGTCGATTTCCGCAGAAGCCCATGAAACGCTGGCCATCGCCATGAACCGGCTGGGCGGCAAGAGCAATACGGGCGAAGGGGGCGAGGATCCGGAACGCTTCGAGCCGCTGCCCAACGGCGATTCACGGCGGTCGGCGATCAAGCAAATTGCCTCCGGCCGGTTCGGCGTCACCGCCTGGTATCTGACCAACGCCGACGAACTGCAGATCAAGATTTCGCAAGGTGCCAAGCCGGGCGAAGGGGGCGAGTTGCCGGGCCGTAAGGTCGACCAGAACATCGCCCGCATCCGTTACTCGACGCCCGGCGTGGGTCTGATCAGCCCGCCACCCCACCACGATATCTACTCCATCGAAGATCTCGCCCAGTTGATTCATGACCTCAAGAATGCCAACCCGTCCGCCCGGGTCAGCGTCAAGCTGGTCTCGGAGGTCGGCGTGGGCACGGTCGCCAGCGGTGTCGCCAAGGCACACGCCGATCATATCCTCATCTCGGGAGACACCGGCGGCACGGGTGCGTCGCCGTTAACCAGCATCAAGCATGCCGGGCTGCCCTGGGAATTGGGGATCGCCGAAACTCACCAGACGCTGGTGAAGAACGACCTCCGCAGCCGCGTCGTGCTGCAGACGGACGGCGGCATGAAGACCGGGCGGGATGTGGTCATCGGCGCGCTGCTCGGCGCCGAAGAAATCGGCTTCTCGACCGCCCCGCTGATCACGTTGGGCTGCATCATGATGCGGAAGTGTCACCTCAACACCTGCCCGGTGGGAATCGCCACCCAGGACCCGGTCCTGCGGAAGAAGTTCACCGGCAAACCCGAACACGTGGTCAACTACCTGTTCATGGTGGCCGAAGAAGCCCGCCAGATCATGGCCAAACTGGGCTTCCGCAAGTTCATCGACATGATCGGCCGTGTCGACGTGCTGGACGCCGCCGCCGCAATCAACCACTGGAAAGCCGACGGCATCGACCTGGCACCAATCCTCGAACCGGCCCACAAGGGCCACGAGAACGTCGGCGTCTACTGCACGCAGGACCAGGATCATGGGCTCGACGAAGCCCTGGATCGGACCCACCTCCTGAAGATGTGCGAGCCGGCGATCGAGCGCGGCGAGCATGTCGACATCGAATTGCCGATCATCAACACGAACCGCACGGTCGGTACCATCCTGAGCCATCACGTCGTCAAGCGTTGGGGCGAACAGGGACTTGCCGACGATACGATCAAGATCAAATTCAATGGTTCGGCCGGACAGAGCCTGGGGGCCTGGCTGGCGAAGGGGATCTCAATCGAACTGGAAGGAGATGCCAACGACTATGTCGGCAAGGGCCTTTCTGGAGGACGGATCGTCATCTATCCGCCGAAGGAGAGCGGATTCGTGCCGGAAGACAACATTCTGGTGGGGAATGTCGTCCTCTACGGAGCCACCGAAGGACGCGCCTTTTTCCGCGGCCACGCCGCCGAACGGTTCTGCGTTCGCAACAGCGGCGCCTGGGCCGTCATCGAAGGCGTGGGCGATCACGGGTGCGAGTACATGACCGGAGGTCGCGTGATCATCCTCGGCCCCACCGGCCGTAACTTCGCCGCCGGGATGTCCGGCGGCGTGGCCTATGTGCTGGCTCCCGACCGCGACGCCTTTCGGCTCAACTGCAACCTCGGCATGGTCGAACTGGAGGACGTCGAGGACGATGCGGACGTAGCCGAACTGCTGGAAATGGTCGAACTTCATCAGCAGCACACGGGTTCGACGGTGGCCGCCAAGGTGCTGAGAGAATGGCCGGGTGTGCTCAAGGACTTCGTGAAAGTCATGCCCGTCGATTACAAGCGCGTGCTGCTGGAGCGACGGGCCCACGACGAGGAACTGCAAGCGGCACAAGATTAGACCGCTTGCGGTGCCGGCGATCGCCATTGCCGAGGCGCGGACGTACGATCAAGCGCGGCTGAGCCTCGGACCGATGGCGAGCTAACGCTCGCGGCGTGTTGGGCCGCCCCCCCTCGGCCGCTCGAATTTGACTCATTCGTAAAGCAAAATCAGATACAAGCCATCCAGTCTCCATACGACATAGTGAATTGAGAAATGGGAAAACCAACAGGCTTCAAAGAGTTTCCTCGACAACCGGTCCCCTACCGTGAACCGCTCGTCCGCATCGGCGACTTCAAAGAGATTTTCACGGAACCGGACGAGGATCACCTGCGGACGCAGGCCGCCCGCTGCATGGACTGCGGTGTGCCCTTCTGCCAGTCCGGCAGCGGCTGTCCGATTGATAACCTGATTCCCGAGTGGAACGACCTCGTCTACCACGGGCGGTGGCGCGACGCGTTGGACCGCCTGCACCGGACCAATAACTTTCCCGAGTTCACCGGCCGGGCCTGTCCCGCGCCCTGCGAAGGCGCCTGTGTGCTGGGTATCACCGACCCGGCCGTGACGATCAAGAACATTGAGAATGCCATCATCGATCGGGGGTTCGCCGAGGGCTGGGTCAGGCCGAATCCGCCCGAGGTGCGAACCGGCAAGACCGTCGCGATCGTCGGCTCAGGCCCCGCCGGGCTCGCCGCCGCCGACCAGCTCAACAAAGCCGGTCATACCGTCACCGTCTACGAACGGGCCGACCGGATCGGGGGCCTGCTGATGTATGGCATTCCCAACATGAAGCTGGACAAGGACGTGGTCCAGCGGAGGATCGACCTGCTCGCGGCGGAAGGGATCGAGTTCGTTACGAACGCCCACATCGGCCGCGAGGAAGATCTTCCGCCCGGTCACATGACTCGGATCATGCAGGATCGAGGTTGCCGGCTCCGCTTCATCGACCCCAACGAATTGCTCGAGAAACATGACGCCCTGCTGCTGGCCACCGGAGCGACGCGGCCCCGCGATTTGGCGATTCCCGGCCGCGAACTGAAGGGAATCCACTTTGCCATGGAGTTCCTCACCCGGAATACCAAGAGCCTCCTGGATTCCGACCTTCAAGACGGCACGACGATCGACGCCAAGGACAAGCGGGTGATCGTGATCGGCGGCGGCGATACCGGCGCGGATTGCATTGGAACCTCACTCCGCCACGGTTGCACCAGCGTCGTCAACTTCGAGCTCCTGGACCAGCCCCCGGCCGATCGTGCCGTCAACAATCCCTGGCCGCAGTGGCCAAGGATCTTCCGGCTGGACTACTCGCATGCCGAAACCCAAGAGAAGTTCGGCGAAGATCCCCGAACCTACGCGGTGCTCTCCAAGGAATACCTGGACGACGGGAAGGGCAACCTGGCGGGCATCAAGACGGTCAACGTCGATTGGTCCAAGCCCACCGACAAGGCGCCCTTCAGCGAAGTCCCGGGATCTGAGAAGACCTGGCCGTGTGATCTCATCTTCCTGTCGATGGGCTTCCTGGGTCCCGAACAGACCGTCTCGGAGATGCTGAACCTGAAGCTCGACGCCCGCACCAATTACCAGGCAGAGCACGGAAAGTTCACGACCAGCGTGGAGAAGGTGTTCGCCGCCGGCGATTGCCGCCGCGGTCAATCCCTGGTGGTCTGGGCGATCAACGAAGGCCGCGGCGCCGCCCGCTCGATCGACGAATTCCTCATGGGAAGCAGCAACCTGCCCGCCCCCGGCGCGTAGCAAGGTCGGCCCGGCCGCTCGGCGCGGGTCTCCACTCAACCGCTCGGCGCGGGTCTCCACTCAACCGCTCGGCGCGGGTCTCCACTCAACCGCTCGGCGCGGGTCTCCACCCAACCGCTCGGCGCGGGTCTCTGACCCCGCCGAAACGGCTGACCGAAGGTCTCCCATACCGTTCAATTCAAATCCAGTACGGAATGTCATGCAAAGCATGACCTACGGAAGTGCGGAATCCGCAAGTGCGGAATGACGTCCTTCAGCAGCAGCGACCACACTGGCTCCCCTCTCCCTCAGCTTGTCCAGGAGAGACGGATCCGCGGTCTTCCGGCGAGCATCACTGGAAGGCAACCACGAACGGAATCCAAGTGAACGGCACTGGCGCGAGATCGCGAGGTGCTCTAAAAAATGCCCATCGCCATCAGGCTGTAGCGGACGACCAGGCCGGCCACGACGACACTGACCATGCTCATCAGCTTGATCAGGATGTTCAGGCTGGGGCCGCTCGTGTCCTTGAATGGGTCACCGACCGTATCGCCGACCACGCCAGCCTTGTGGGCGTCGGACCCTTTTCCGCCGTGGTTGCCCGCTTCGATGTACTTCTTGGCGTTATCCCACGAGCCGCCCGCGTTGGCCATGAAGATCGCCACGCAGAAGCCACAGGTCAGGGTCCCGACCAGCAGGCCGAGCACGCCGCCGACGCCGAGGACCACGCCGGTCAGGATCGGCGTCGCCAAGCCGAGCAGCGAGGGGAGGACCATTTCGCGTTGGGCCGCAGCCGTACTGATCGCCACCGGCGCCGCGTAGTCGGGCGTGTCGGTGCTGTCCATGATGCCGGGCTTCTCACGGAACTGGCGCCGCACTTCTTCGACCATCCCCTTGGCAGCTCGTCCAACCGCCTTCATCGTCATCGCGCAGAAGACGAAGGTGGCCATGCAGCCCAGGAAGACGCCGACCAGCACCTTAGGGTTCATCAGCGACGCATCATAATAGGTGGTAAAGTCCGGTAGCGTCGCCTCGTGGACCGCGACCAGCCGATCACCGGTGGAGAAGATCAGTTCTCCGTGTTCGCTGTCCGCGAAGAGCGAACCATCCAACTTGGCCGGCCATTGATCGGGACCAACGGACTCCCAGGCTTCCTTGACGCCTTCCCGGCGGACCTGGTTAGGCATCGCCAGGTACATGTGCGCGTGATCTCCTTCTTTCTCCACCAGAAAACCGGAAGAGAGCTTGTAGATGCCGTCCGCTTCCACGGTCTCCACCACCTCTTCACCCCACCGCTCGAAGCCGACTCGCACCTCTTCCACATAGGCGGCCAGCAGGGCCAACGCGGTCAAGGCAGCCGAACCGATGGCAAACCCCTTTCCGGTCGCCGCGGTGGTGTTCCCCAACGAATCCAGGGCGTCGGTCCGCTCGCGTACGATCGGGTCCAAACCGGACATTTCGGCGTTGCCACCGGCATTGTCGGCGATCGGCCCATAGGCGTCGGTCGCCAGGGTGATTCCCAGCGTGCTCAACATGCCAACGGCCGCGATCCCCACTCCGTACAGACCCAGGGCAAAGTAGTTGACATCACCAAAATTCCAGCCGGCCGCAAATCCGAAGGCCAACAGCGTCGCCACGCAGACGGTAATCACGGGCGCCCAGACGCTCATCATGCCGTCGGCGACACCGCCGATGATGAGCGTGGCCGGGCCGGTCACCGCCTGCTCGGCCAGGTTCTTTGTCGGCGTGTATTCATCGCTGGTCGAGTATTCGGTCCATTTACCGATCAACCACCCGGCCGCCAGGCCGACGATAATGCTGAATGCGACCCCGGGGATCCCGAACGTTCGGGTGGCCTCCGTGGCCGGCATCATGACAACCGTCAGCCCAATCGCGGCGACCGCGACCAAGGCCGTCGACCAGTTAATCCCCCAGGCCAACGCGCTGAGCAGGTTCTTTTGCGTGGCGTCTTCCCCGGTGCGAACCAGGTAGATACCGATAATCGAGAGAAAGATCCCGACGCCGGCAATTGCCATCGGCAGGAACAGCGAGTTGAGTTGCGCTTGAACAGGGTCCATCCCGTCGGGAACCAGTTCGGCGGTCTGGAAGGCCGCCACGCCGAGGGCCGCGGTCGCCAGAATCGAACCGCAGTACGACTCGTACAGGTCCGCCCCCATGCCCGCCACGTCGCCCACGTTGTCACCGACGTTGTCGGCAATCGTGGCCGGGTTCCGCGGGTCATCTTCCGGGATCCCCTGCTCGACCTTACCAACCAGGTCCGCTCCGACGTCCGCCGCCTTGGTGAAAATACCGCCGCCGACGCGAGCGAACAGGGCCTGGGCACTGGCTCCCATCCCGAAGCAGAGCATCGTGACCGTGATGTCGGTCAACGACAGAGCCTCGTACCCAAGCACATTCGGCCAGATGTAGTACAGGAATCCGAACCAGACGGTGATGTCCAGGAGTCCCAGGCCGACCACGGTGAGCCCCATCACGGCCCCCGAACGGAAGGCCACCTGCAGTCCCTGGTTCAAGGACTTCTCGGCCCCCGCGGCGGTCCGGCTGCTGGCCCATGTCGCCGTCTTCATGCCGAACCATCCAGCCAAACCGGAGAAAAAACCACCCGTCAGGAAAGCAAACGGCACGAATGGGCTCTGCACCTTGGCGAAGACCGCCAGGCCCAGGAGAATCACGATGACCACGAAGAACGCCCCGACGACCTTGTATTGCTGACGCAGGTAGGCGTTGGAACCTTCGCGGACGTAGCCGGCAATTTCGACCATCCGGGGAGTCCCATCGTCGGCCGCCATCATCGATTTGAAAAACAAGAACGCTTGCACTAAGGCAACCAACGAACCGAGGAACGCTAGGAGCCAGATGGCGACAACAGGGATCATTTGCTTTACTCTCCGTCTCTCGTTTGAACTGCGGGATTTCCAGGGAGGGGTGATCTATCGAGCGAACGAACTGAACCGCTGCGCGCCGCAATCGGCGGGGACGCCAATTGCCGTGGTGATCGAACGCGGGCTAGGGTTACGAGGCGCGACAAAGAAAGGGCGAAAGGCTGCGACCAGCGAAGTAAGAGAAGCCGTTCCATGCCCAGCCGATTCCGGGTGAGGCCGCCAACCGATGCTGAGGCGGGTGCGTGTGGTCAATCCGTGAGAAACATTCAGGCGTGACGGGCGAAACCAGGGGTTTTTGCCCGGGTTCGTCGAACGAGTGTAATGACTGTGGGCGATAAGTGTCAACCGGATGAGAGAGGCACGTCGTCCGCTTCGACGCGGCTCATCAGACCCGGTCGGCATGCGACAATTGGCCGCAGCCTGCACGCGGCGAAGCTGGTCACAGGACGGTCGTAAAGGGCGTCCCGCCGGGCCGTTTTGGCCGCCGGGCAGTGGCCGCCGGGCGGCTCGGCTGGGCACGTTCGACTCCACCGCTTGGCAGGCGCGCCGCCATATTCCAACACGTCGATCGCCACCTGCCAGGGACGGCTTGCCGCCTCTCCCTGCCGGACGCCGTGCCGACCCTGCAGCTCAGCGGATCGATGCGGTTGACCCGCAAAACCGGCCCTCCGTGTCGGCCGCTGCCCCGCCGGGGGACCGTGCCGCCGATGATTTTCCCAGTGAAAGCCGCAAACCGGGAAAGAAATCACTTGGCGGTCACAATTCGGCGGATTATGCTTGAGTCGAGGTGTAACTCCCTAGCAGGCAAGGGGTACCTGTCGGATGCTGCTTTCCGCTCAGGTGCATCGCGACCCATCCATGGTTTCGCGTCTGGGACTACCCGTGATAAAGGCAGCCAGGAGGAAGACTTTAATGAAGTGCGCATTCGGTTTGAGAATCGTTACGTGTGTGGCGCTGGTGATTGCCGCGACATCCGTCTCCGCGAACGCGGCGAAGCGTTCACGCGAGGCGGCCGCACCGGAAGGCAGCACAAAGGTCGAGCTGTTTTCGGCGATGAAGTCCGGTGACATCGAAGTGGATTTTATTCCCAAAGATGCCACCGTGGCGAATCTGATGATCAAGAACAAGACCGGCAAGCCGTTGTCGATTAAGTTGCCGGAAGCTGTTGCCGGCGTTCCGGTGCTCGCCCAGTTTGGCGGTGGCGGACTGGGAGGCGGCGGACTCGGTGGCGGCGGACTGGGCGGCGGTGGATTAGGCGGCGGCGGACTGGGCGGCGGCCAGGGACTCGGCGGCGGCCTCGGCGGCGGTGGTGGACTCGGCGGTGGTGGATTCGGCGGTGGCGGCCTGGGTGGCGGCGGCGGCGGTTTCTTCAACGTGGCGCCGGAAAAGACGGGCAAGATCAAGGTTCCCTGCGTCTGCCTGGAACACGGCAAGCCCGATCCCAATCCGCGGATGAAGTACACGATCGTCCCGATCGAAAAGCTGGCTAAAGACCCCAAAGTGGTCGAAGTCGTCAAGATGCTGGGCCGGGGCGAAGTCCCCCAAAATGCTGCTCAAGCGGCCGCCTGGAATCTGGCCAACGGCCTGAACTGGCGAGAATTGGCGGCCAAGAATCGGGTCGAGTCCCGGTTCACCGGCAACCAGCGTTTCTTCACGCCGGCCGAGCTGGCGCTCGCCATGCGGATCACGGCCGAAGCGGCACAACGGGCCAAAGACGCGCCCCAACAAGCCAGCCCGGGTGAAGCCGAGACGGCGTCGACCGGCTCCAATCGCGTGGATGCCAACTGACGCGACGGACAACCGACTGCTTCGTCGGCACACCGAAAACATCGGCTTCGCAAGAACCACAATCCCGCCCAGCGTGGCGGGATTTTTTTATGCGCGGATGCCAAGAGCCCCGCCCGCACGGCGCGGGGCTTCAAGTTTGGCGCAGGTCGCTACCCCGTGCTCGGCGCAGGTCGCTTCAACATGCTCGGCGCACGTCTCTACCCCGTGCTCGGCGCACGTCTCTACCCCGTGCTCCGCGCGGGTCTCCGACCCCGCCGAAACCGCCGACCGAAGGTCTCCCAATCCCCCCACCCACCCCCGACGAGCCCCAGTTCAACTGCCAGGATTCCAAGACATGAACGGCTTGGATTCCAAGACATGAACGGGCAGCGTTCATCAGGAACAGTTTGGGGAAACCTGCCGACAAGACCGCGATGTTGGGCCGCATGATGTGATGCACAGCATGACCTACGGAACGACTCCACGGAGCCCCCCCTCTCAGCTCTCGCCAAGCGTCAGCACGGCCTCGCTCTCATAAGTACGTTTGGACGGCTGACCGGAGCTCGAACGGGAGTCATTCAGCGCGATGTCGTACAGGCGCTGACCGGCCGGTGTCGGGTATTCTCCGGTAATGCACGCCTGGCAGAGGCTCGACCGATCAAATCCAATGGCCCGCGCGATCGCCTCGACCGGCAGGTACCGCAGCGAGTCGGCTTCCAGCTTCCTGGCCATTTCGTCCTGCACGTCCTCGGTGAGCGGTTTCCCGTCGAGGAACTTCGGTGCGAACAGTTCGGTCACGGTCGACATATCGATGCCGTAAAAGCAGGGCGCGATAATCGGGGGGCAGGCGACGCGGACGTGGATCTCCTTGGCACCGCCAATTTCGCGCAAACGGTTCAGCAGAACCTTCATGGTTGTCGAGCGAACAATTGAATCCTCGACCAGGAAGACCCGTTTCCCTTCGAGCACCTCGCGGAGCGGCGTGTACTTGGTCTGGGCCTTCTTGCTGCGGTCTCCGCTTTCGATGAACGTCCGGCCGGCGTAGCGATTGCGGATCAATCCTTCACGCGAGGGAATCCCCAGTTCAAACGCCATGGCGTCGGCGGCCGCTTTGCTGGTGTCCGGCACCGGGACCACGATCGTGTCGCTGTCAATCGGCACGGTTCCGGCCGTGGATTCCATGTGGGCCAGTTCGACCCCCAGCGCATTCCGGGAGAGATAAACACTCCGCTCATCGAGTGTGCTGGCGACGTTGGCGAAGTAAATCCATTCGAAAAAGCAGTGCGCCGTCCGCGTGGACTCGGTGAAGGCCGTTTTGGAAAACTGGCCGTCGACGATCGTGATCACGTGTCCCGGTTCGAGCGATTTGATGTCGTCATTGTCAAAGCCCAAATTGAGCAGCGCGACACTCTCGCTGGCGGCGGCGAACAGGCTCCCGTCGAACGCGTAGCAGAGGGGCTTGATGCCGAGCGCATCGCGGGCCACCAGCATATCGCCGCGAGCGTTCAGAAAGACAAGGCTGAACGCTCCATCGAATCGTTCGGCAATTCTCCGCGTCAGCTCGACGAGGCTCGGCCTGCGATCGCCGGACAATTCGCGGCTGATCTCGTGCATCATGATCTCGGTGTCGGACTCACGGGCCAGGTGGTGGTCTCCCTGGCTGAGCAACCGGTCACGGAGCTCCTGAAAATTGGCTAACTGCCCGTTGAAGCCGAAACTGAACCACTTGCGTTTCTCGAGATGGTGCCGTTCAAATGGCTGGGCGAAGCTGCGGTCGTCGGCCCCGCAGGTGGCGTAGCGGACATGTCCGACGCCTGCCATCCCGGCATACTCGCGCATCAGGCTTTCACACTTGTTCTTGTGCGCCAGCCGAAATACCTCGGTCACCGAACCGACATCCTTGCAGGTGTCGATCAACTGCTTGCGACCCGGATGGTAGGTTGTAATTCCCGCAGCCAACTGGCCCCGATTCTGAATGTCCAGCATCATCCGCGGCAGCAACCGGGATGTATGTTCGCTGCTCGGGCCGGGGCACAACGGGCTGAGAGGCCGGTTGGGCAAATGATAGACGGCGGCGATGCCGCACTCGTGGTGGAGTTCGCTCATTCGTGAAAACTCATCCGAGGTTCTGGTGCGGCGGCCGAGTGATGCCTGGCGTGGCAGGGTGGGTCGGCTGTGGCCGCGTATCGGCTCCACGCGACCCAGCCCTCAGTCTATTCTCGTGATTCAGAAATCACAAGGAAGCCCAACTCGGGGTGAGCCGGTTGCGCTGTTCGCAAGTCGTTTGATTCGAATAGGTTGGAACGCGTTGAAATTTGTCTTCCCCGCAGCGAGCGTTCTGATCTCCGAGGTTTGGTCATTCTGGTGATCGTTAG
>JAUIGN010000058.1 GCA_030430075.1 bacterium | reverse complement strand
AAAACCTCGCAGAATGAACCGCAACAACCAACGAGTCTCCGTGCGAAACAAGAAAAAACGAAGCCACCGGCTTCGGCGCAAAACTTATGTACCGACGACCCCTTGACAGCATCAACTCTTTCAGGGAAGGAGACCCGCGCACAACAATCGCCCCCGCGCACAACAATCGCGCCGACGCACAACAATCGCGCCGACGCACAACAAGCGCGCCGACGCACAACAATCGCGCCCGCGCACAACAATCGCCCCCCGCACAACAATCGCGCCCCCGCACAACAATCGCGCCCGCGCACAACAATCGCCCCCACGCACAACAAGCGCGCCCGCGCACAACAAGCACCCCCGCGCGCACCAAACGCGCCCACGCACAACGAGCATGGCCACGCACGAACCTGCGGGCCACCGTTCAGGTACCTCGCACCATCCCAAACCACTCGATTTGCTTGCGAGGGCAGAAGGTCAGGCCATGTTCCTGGCAGTAGGTTTCCAACCAGCCTGATTTTTCCGTCAGTTCCCGAGGGTCGGTTCCCTGGGGCATCAGCATCACCTGGGCGCGTTTGACTTGGGGGAATTGAGCCAGGTACGCGTCAATTGCGGCGCAGTCCTGCGGCTGGTCGACGACAAATTTGAGCTGGTAGGGGTATTCGGCGACTAACCGCTCAATGACCTGAGGCGCGTGTCGTGTCCGCTCGTGCCGCTCGGCCCAACGTGGCGCGTCGGCAGGCGACGGGGTCGAGTTAGCCAGCTTGGGACTGATCGACATCAAGTCACAGCGAACCGGCAGGTAGAGCGTGCCGGCCGTTTCCACGGTGATGTGTCGCTCCGCGGCATGCAGGGCCTCGCTGAGCGGGATCAGCTCCGCAAACAGCATCGGCTCCCCGCCCGTCAGGACAACGTGTCGCGTGTCAAACTGCAGGATCCGCCCCAGGATCTCTTCGACGGAAAGGTCTTCCCCTTCAGGTTGCCAGGACGTGTGGGGCGTGTCGCAAAACCAGCAACGTAGATTGCACCCCGAGGTGCGGACGAAGACGGAATCCGTGCCGGTCAACTGTCCCTCGCCTTGAGTCGATTCGTAGAGTTCAGCAATGCGCATGGAAATTCAGGGAAACGTCTTGCGGGAGAAAAGGCGGAGCGGGCCTGCCTGCCGCCTTTCCGGAATTCGCTCATGATGACAAAATGACACGGAACCGAACAGGAGCACGCCCCGATGAATGCCAGCTTTCGCGACATCTTGGAAACATTCGAGAACCAGTTTCCCGGACGCGACTACGAGATCGAGATCATCTGCCCCGAGTTTACCTCGGTCTGTCCCAAGACCGGACAACCTGACTTCGCCACGCTGACATTTACGTACATACCTGACCAAAAGTGCGTCGAACTCAAGAGCCTGAAACTGTATCTTCAGGCATTCCGCAATGAGGGGATCTTCTACGAAAATGTCACCAACCGGATCCTGGATGATCTGGTCGCCGTCGTGGCACCGCGACGCATGAAACTGGTGGCCGCCTTCGGCCCCCGCGGCGGGATAAGCGAAAACGTCACGGCCATTCACGAAGCCACGTCGACTTAAGGGCACGCCACGTCCACATTGCAGTCGTTGCAACGTACGGGAAGTGGTTGGTGGCAGGTTCCCGCACGACACCGGACCGCATGGCGTCATGCAGAGCTTGACCTGCGGAAGGATGGAACGCTGCGAGAATGGCCGCCCCATTTCACCCACTCGTCTTTCACCGGTCGCCACTGCCGCCGCACGCTGGCTTCAGGCTCCCACGGACTGTCTGCCCGATTTTTCCCAAAAATTTCGGCAAGATCTGATGCCTTCCGGCGAACTGAGGGGCGATCCACTGTCTCAGAGCCAGTTTTCTTGCCCGCAACGGACGAGGTGCCATCCGATGAGCCCGCAGACAAGTCGCATGATTCTGCTCGGAATGAGTTCGGTCGGGTGGATCCTGGCCTGTATTTTTGGCGCCTTGGCCTTGATGCTGATCGGGGACGCGCGGAGCCACGACGTTCCCTGGCAGATCCTGGGTGCGCTGGTCGTCGGGCCGATGTTGGCCGCAGTGCCGGTTGGCTTCACCCTGTTCGCCGGATATCGGGCGTTTACGCAACTTCCGCTGGCCAAGCCAGCAAAGCTGGTCGAGTGCGGTTGGTTGACCGAGTCCGACCACTGGCGCTGGCCCGCGCTGGCGATCCTGGGGAGCATTGAACTCGTCGTGCTGCCGCTGTCGTTGTTTGCGGCCTTTGCCGACGAGCACTCGTTGCTGATTTCGATTCCACTCAATTTGGCCTTGCTTGCCGCCATGTTCGTGGTGGGCTGCATTCCCTACCGGAGACGTGCCTGTATCGCAATGTGCGGGCTGCACTTGATCGGAATTGCCTTGGCCGCCGTTGCAGCCGCCATCGAGATTGAATCCGTCGTCATCAGTGGCCCCCTTCTCCTGGCGACGGGAATTACGCTGGCAGTTGTCGGCTCGCGGCCGCGCCTGGCGGGCCTGGTCTACGGGTTCTCGACCGTCGCGTTTATCATGACTTCGTTTCTTGTCATCGCCATCGGACACGTGAGCCAGCGGCAAGCCGAGGCACCGCTGACGTCGGCCATGGTTGCCTTTGAGGTCATGTTTGCGCCCCTGGGGTTGCTGATCATCTACTCCGAGCTCGCCGGGAAACGTGTGCAACTCGCACCGCAGTTTGGCCTCCGGCAACTCATGGGGGCGCTTTCGGTCTTCTGCGGTGCGTTGGCGCTCGCCGGGTTGAACTTCGCCGTCGCCGATGAAGTTCGAGTTGCGATCGCGGGCGTGCTGGCCGGTTTGGTCGTTGTCGGACTGATGGTCGTCAGCGGCGCCGCTCTGCGGGCAAGCGGTCCGGGAAACAAGCTGGTCGTGCAGCGGCCCCAATACGCGTGAGTTCCGCAGTGGGCGCCGCCTGGTTGTTGAACGAACCAGCAGTTGGAAGCCGGCATCACCTGTCGTGCAGGTTCTGGCCGGCGGTCTCTCATGCGGATCACGATCTACCGTCGTGCATCCGGCGCACGCAGGGTTGCGAGGAATTCGAGGATGGCTCGGCGAACAAGATAGTCCAAGGCGAGAAAACGGGCCGTCGTCGGTGCTGCTTCGCCGCCATGCATGACGATCGCTTCGGTAAGCGTTGCCGCTCGCCCGTCGTGCAGGTAGGGACCCGAATCCTGCACACCCCACAGGGGCGGCGTTCGCCATTCCTGGTGAACGTTGGTCGAGAAAAAGTCAATCGTTTCCGTGGTCGCCATGTTGCGGCCACCTGCGCGCGCTGCGGCAAACTGGCGCATCAAGCCCCCACCGTACGCCGAGCCGGGCGAACGCTGCGGCCCGGGGCGGCTGTCTGTGTGTTGTTGCACGGACCTGGCTTGCTCGGGAATCGGCTGGCCGCTGGCGACGGCGATGTTGATCGCCTGTTGCACCGTGACTTGTTCCGGTTTGGCCGGGGCCGGATCGGTCAGACCGGGGCCCATGTCGTGTAGCAGAAGGTCACTATAGACCCCCAGGATTCCCCCAGGGTTCTGCACGTGGCACACGCCACAACCGATTTGATGAAAGGCTTCCAGTCCCTTGGCAATTACCCGCGCGTGATCCTTGTCGCGCGGGGCGGTTTGCTCGGGACGAGGCAGGCTGGCGACGAATGCGACCATCGCGGCCGTTTGTCGAGGAGACAGGTCGAAGCCCGCAGGCTGGTACGTCGGCGCTTCCGGTGTCATGGCTTGATCGACGCCGGGAACGCGCAGGCCGACTTCGTTCCCGCAGGCCATGAGGACGAAGTCCTGCAGTCGCCGCGTTGTACCGCGCCAACCAAAGTGACCGGCGCCCGTCGGCGTGACAGGGACGCGGCCGCTGATCTCGGGGTGGAGCCGTGCCTGTTCGCTTGCCAGTTGGTGGAGCACGCGATCGGGGATGGCGTCGATCAGCGCGGCGCCAAAGAGGGCCGTCGTATTCCGCTGGCTGCGAATGAACGGCAACCCACTGGCGGATATCTCCTGCAGCGGCGCCTCCGCCAGTCGTTGCTGCATCAGGTCGCGGACGATCCCATGCGGCTGGGAGTGACTGGCTGCATTGACGAATTTTGCCCGTTTCACACCATATGCCGGTTTGGTGCTGAAGCGATGCAGAACGATGGTTGTCTTGATCTCGCCATCGGGAAGAAAGAAGCCGGGATGCAACGACTCCAAGCGACGAAGTTGCACGCCGGTCAAGGCATTCGTTCGTGGCGGCAGGCTTAGCATGTCGACGTTCTTTTCGATCGGGCCGCCGCCGCCCACGCCTCCTTGGTGGTGGCAGGCAACGCACGAAACGTCGTTGAAGTTGGGGCCCAGGCCGTCTCCCCCGGGGCTCGCCGGTTCACCCGCCTTCCATTCCCGCTCGAATAACTCTTGCCCGATTGCCAGGAACTGCTCGCGCGAGAGGTGCTCGGCGGCTCCCTGCCTGGCGGTCCCGGCCTGGATGATCACGGATGCGATCAACGTGAATGAAAGCGAGAGTCGTTGTGGCATCAGTTCGTCCTGCAAATTGGGGCTCGAACGGAAGAAACGTTCTTCTGTGCTCCGTCTGGCCGGGCCAGTGAGGAACAGGTGTCAACGTCGCGGGCATCTACCTGGCGGCCACATCCATCACCTCCGGCAAGCGCCGTCCGTGTTCGCTGACCAACGCCTCCACGAATTTACCGTCCCGGTCGTAGAGGAGCCAGTTGAGCGGACTTCTCGAAAGCGTTACGGGTGCCAGTCCGGCGTCGTGGATCAACCCGGCCAACTCACCGGGAGTGACCTGAATCGCGGCAAAGTTCTCCAGCCGCCGGCGAACCTCCCGGCTGCGGGGCTGCCAGATGACGAGGTCGGACAGTTCATTGACCAAGGGGGCCGCAAACGGTCGGTCGTCGACCACGATCAGGATCGGTTGGCGCTGACGCCGGGCCGTTACATACCAGCCGTGAATTGCCTTGCGACGAGAGCCGATTGACAAGCAGGGCTGGCCGGTAACGGTTTCGAAGCAGGGCTGATCGAGCAAATCAAGTTGGACGAGCGGCAGGGCGCCAAGGACCAGGTGGGGGAAACTGGTCGCGACTTCGCCGTGATGGCTTAAGGTGGCGATCATCTGTTCGAGCTCCGTCCCTTGCCACTGGTCGCCGTACCGCATCCGCAATTCGCGACGTTGGACTTCCGATGCCGCCTCGATAACTCGAAGAACGTAGTCACGATCCCCGTCCGCCGTGTCGTTGCGTCGCTCTCCACCGTCTCCAAGGCGCCGCCGAAACTCTGCCAGGTGGTTGCCGTCGACACACGTAAAATGCAAGTCTCGAACCGCCTGACGCCGCGAACCAGCGTCGCTCAGCAGTTGTGATTCGCGTAGCAACCGTTCCGCGCGATTGGCCGCCGCCAGTAGTTCGGCAGGTGGCAGGAAGCCGGTCGCCATATGCAGCACCCGTGCATCAGGCGTGCAGAAATAGAACACGACGTTGTCGGCGCGACTGGAGTCGGAGGATTTGCGTTGGCCCTTGGGGAGGTGTCGCTGCAGCACCGGCGTGGGCCCATGCTGCCGACATACGACCTTGAAACGTTGCTGCGAGAGTTTGATCACGCGGGGGTCACGGAATGTTGTGGCCTCGAGCAGACGGCCCAGGCGCGATGTGAACGGCTCCGCCGTGACATCACCCGCCAAGTCGACGATCAAGAGCGGTTTTTCATGTTGACCTGTGCCCAGGCTGGCTGTGCCGAGCGACGTGCTCCATTGAAACGTTTCGTCGGCGCGCACCCTTGGGGCCGTGCCGAGGCCGCAACTCGACCCCACGACGCAGCCAAGGCCCACGACGCGCCCAAGGAACGCTAAGCCGAACAACGCGGTTCGCCACTGAGGGAAGATCGGCATCGCTGATGACTGCTTCGCCATGGCACCAATGCTGCGGGGTTGGCGATGAACACCAGAAAGACCGTCACCTTGCCAACCAAACGGAAGCACCTTTCGGTGGTTGCAGCTTGGGAATTTAGGGAAGTTCGGAATGTCATGCAAAGCATGACGCACGGAAGCGTGGAATCCAACGGAACGGGATTGCGATGAGCCGCGCTTCGCGGCCCCGATGTTCTTGTCTTGACTTCGTATGATCGACGACGCGCCGGATTCGCCGATTCATCGCACCGATTGGCGCGACGCAACCTGTGGCAATCCGGTGCTCCCTATTTATTTCCGATGCCGCTCGAAATGTCACAGAAATTCCGGACCAAAATTCGGAACGTCCGGCCCCCGAATCGCTGTTTGCGGGTTTTGGGGCGGATGGGGGGTGATTGCGTGCGAGGCCGGCGGGTGGAAGCGAGGCGGGGCCCGAGCGGCTTCGCCGCGTCGGTTCGTGCCCACATCGGGAATGCGCCCGACATGGCGGAGGGCAGACCATGCCCGCCGCGGGTGCCTCAATAGACGATGCGGTCAGGCCGTTGTTGCCATTGCTGAAAAAGATGTCGGCATGTCGTTCTGAGGACGCCTCCCCGCAAGGTGACGCTGCTGCCGCCGATGGTCAGGAGGTCGGCGGCGGGCAGGCGCAGTTCGTTGAAGCCGGCGGACTCGGCGTCGCCGATCGTGGCTCCATAGACGACCGTTTCGACGCGTGCCCAATGCAGGGCGGCCATACACATCGGGCAAGGCTCGCAGGTTGTGGCCACCAGGCTTCCGTCGAGATGGACCTGTCCGGCGGCGCGGCAGGCTGCTCGGAGTGCGTTGATCTCTGCGTGGGCCGTGATGTCGGTCGAAGCGACCACCGTGTTATGTGCCACCGCAAGGATCTCGTCGTCCCGCGCAATGGCGCAGCCAAACGGGCTTTGGCCGGCGGCGATCCCTGCTTCCGCCGCGTCGACGGCCAGTTGCATCAGTTCGACGGGGTCGATCATGAATCTGCCAACTTGCCCGACAAATCGGTGAAGATCGCTCGCATCACATCCAGGTATTCACGGGCCTCCGGGACGGACATGACCAGCGGTGGGCTGATCCGAATGACGTTACCCGACAGCGGCCCGAGCAAATGAATGGCGCGGCCCGCCGCGTCACCCAGGTAACAGGCTTCGACACATTGATTGGCTACCTCGTCGGACGAATGGCGACCAATTGCGGCACACTCGATGCCCCAGACACACCCTTCGCCACGCACCTTCGCGATGACGCCTGTCTCCTTCAGTTGCTGCAGTCCGGACTCCAGTTCGGCCGCCAGTTGTTGGCCCCGCTCCAGCACATCCGATTGCTCGAACTCGTCCAGGGTTGCCAGGACGGCCGCGGACGAGAGCGGATTGGAACTCCAGGTGTCCGAGGCGGCGCCGTAGCCGAGTCCCCCGAAGACGTCTTCCCGTCCGACAGCCGCCGAAACGGGAACGCCATTCCCCAAGCCCTTCCCCAGGCAGACGATATCGGGTTCGATACCGTAATGGGTGAAGGCGTACATGGGGCCGGTACGGCCAAAGTTTGATTGCACTTCGTCGAGGATCAGGATGATGTCGTGTTCGCGACAGAATTGCTCGAGCAACTGGAGGTAGGCCGGTTGCGGATGATAGGAACCACCGCCGCCCAGGTAGGGTTCGGTGATCAGGCAGCCGACCCGCGATCCAAGCTCGGCTGCCAACTGATCGAGTTCCTGGCGGTAGGTCGCCAGGTCCAGGGGCCGACGGCGTGACTCCAAGTCATCGCACTCGGCCTTCGGGAAGCTGATGAAGCGGACGCGGGGGTCGCGTTCCTTGTCCGACTCGCAGCCTGTCACGGCACCCGCCAACCCTTTCTTTCCGTGAAAGCCGCCGCGAGTTGCCAGGATCATGTCGCGGCCCGGGGTCCGGGCCATCGCCGCCCACAAGGCCTTTTGAATGGCTTCGCTGCCGCTGGCCGCCCACAGGACCTGTTCCATCCGTCCCCCGCCGGCGGCGTTGCGCAGGTTGCTGAGGAGCCGTTCGCTGGCCGCCACTTCCAGTTCCGTGGCGGCGTTATACGCCGTGAGCGGTGCCGCGACCGTAAATTCGGCACTGTCGTCCAGGTTGCGAACCCCCAGGTATTCGAGGAGCCGCTTCCACCAGCGCGTCGGGTTGTGGCCCAGGTTGGAAACCAGCACACCCGAACTGAAGTCCGCCAGCTTGCGGCCTTCCGGCGTGAAGTGATAACTACCGGCGCTTTTGGCAATGAGCGCCAACGACGGGGTGAAGGTGCGCAGCGAGCGGGGTTCCACCTGCGACAAACGTCCACGGATTTCATTCGAGGTGGTTTCCCCCGGGTGGACAATTGGCGAGTCGGTTTGGGTTGGATTCGACATGGGGCCTCAGTACATTCGATGGAGCGTAGTGGCGGTAGGCACGTGACCTTGGCGGCTGGTCAAGCGAACGATCCGGCGTGGGTGGGGCGGTGTGAAGGAGTGGGACTCCCACGGTGCGACGCACCCGCAGTCCCTCACCTGTAATTCTTGGCAACGGTCTGGTTTGCTCGCGGGGGCCAACGTCGTTCATCTTGAGTCAAGTTTAGCGACCAACGGGAGCGGATGAACATGATCCGAGCGTTAGCTCGCCAGCGGTCCGAGGCCCCGCCTCGCTACACGGTTGGTTCGTACAAAACCTCAGGTTCGGCCGAGCCGGGTGCGTACAGGACCAGGCCGCCCTGGGACGCATTGACATGCACGACGCAGTTCGGCTGCCCGGCGGCATGGCGCGCCAAGATGGCTTCCATGGCTTGGACGATGGCGACGACTTGCCGGTCGCTGGAGAGGTCGTTGTAAGCCAGGTCTCTGGCAGCGGCAAGTCGTTCGTCGCGTGCCTCGGCGGGACCGCCGAATTCCACCGACGCAACCTCACGGGCAAACCGTTCCAGAACCTCGATCCCGTAGCCGACCTGGCTGCGTTGCCCGTCGGGCTCGAGGAACGAACCGTTGTAGTGATTGTTGATGTTGATTTTTGCTTCGATCGGCGTCTTCTCCTCGATCGTGCATTCGACACCACGTCGCCGGCTATGGCCGTTCCAGACGCCGTTGTCAAAACGGAATTGCACTTCCTGTTCGACGTAGCCGGGAAAGTTGTCCGGTGTCACCCAACTGGTATGGATGTCGAACGCCGCTTCGCGGCCCGAGTCATATTCATAGATGACCCTCAGTTGGGTCGAATCCCAAGTCGGCCCATCGTGGGGGCCGACGATACCCCGCTGGCCGGTGCAGGCAACACTCTTCAGCTTGCCGCCAAACGTGAAGTCGATCAACTTCAGGTAGTGAACGGCAACGTAGGTACCCGGGTTGCGTCCGGTGATCCACTCGGAAAACTGTGAGCCGGATATGATCTTCGGTTCCAACAGCGTGCAGTAGCCGTTGTTCACGTGCTGCAGGATGTCGTCAGCGACCAGCGTTCTCAGCTTCTTGTGGTCCGGGTCAAACAGCTTGTGATAGACCACCTTGGCCAGCACCTGTTTGTCCAACGCCAGTTGGTTAAGTTGATCGAGCTCCTGCAGGGAGAGAACCGACGGCTTCTCGATGAGCACATGCTTGCCGGCTGCCAATGCGGCTTGGGCGGCCTTGAAATGGCGATCATCCGGGGTCGCCACGCAGACGAAGTCGACGTCGGTCCCCAGCAGTTGCCCGATCCCATCGGGTTCGGAAAAACTCTGAAAGTCGGCGATGCGATTTTTGGCGGCCTGCTTGTATGCTGCCGCCCGCTTGCCGGTGCGGCTGGCCACCGCTGCCAGTTCGATTTCGCACAGCCCGAAACGCCGATCATGCAGGCCGTCACGTCGGCTGTTTTCAAAGAATGGCCGGTAGGTTTCGTCAAAAATCATCCCGACGCCGACCATGCCCCCACGCAGTAGCTGGGGGCCCGTCTCCGATTCCGCAGGTAGTGTATTCATGACCAAGAAAATACCGCGCGGGGCGGCGATTTACCACCATGCTGCCAGCGGTCATTCCCGCGTTATGCAGGGTGCGCCACGTCGGTCGGTCAGTTCCCGCCGCTGGTAGTGCGCTGCGAACGAGCGGCCCGGCGCCCAGCCCGATACCGTTTGACGTTCGCCGGCTGCCGAGGATCCGGTGCGTCATGTGACGGGTAGGGCAATTCGAACAGCGCACGAGGTTTCGCGGCGCACGCACCCTTTGAATCGGCGGCTCATGCGGGACGTCGTCAGCCGCCGCGGTTGTCGGCCGTCCGCCCGACGCTTTGGCGGCGTTCGGTTCGACGCCGCCCCTTGCATCGGTCCGATTCGGGCTCCACAATGGCCGCCTGCCCGACCTCTGAAAGGAACCCGATCATGCCAGACCGACCGTCCGTCATTTTGACCGGCTTTGCCGATGAAGCCGCGAATCAGAAAACCGCAGAGCAGCAGTTTTCCGCCTTCGCATCGCTGGGGCTGCAGTATTACACCATCCGCTTCATTGACGCCGGCAAAGGTGTCAAGAACGTCATGCAGTTGACCAAGTCGGAGATCACCAAGATCCGCCACTTGGAGGATGAGTACGGGTTGAATGTATCGTCTCTGGGGAGCCCCATCGGGAAAGTCAAACTGCTGGACGTGGACGACAAGTCGCACAACAAGTTCATTCCATTCAAGAAGTATTTGGGCAAAGACGTGCGTCGTGCGTGCGATCTGGCGCACGCGTTCGAGACCAAGTTGATCCGCGGGTTCTCGTTTTATCATCCGCGTGGCACCGATCCCTGGGACCACGTACCGCAAGTGGTCGATCAGCTTGGCCAGGTGGCGGAGACGTGCCATCGGAGCGATCTCATTTTCGGGCTGGAGATCGAGGCCAACCTGGTGGGGCAAAGCGGCCCGTTGTTGGCGGAGATCTACCGCCAGGTGAATCATCCCGCATTGATGCTGATCTTCGACGCCGGCAACATCACATCGATGGGCTGTGAGGCGGGAGAGGTGTTCGCGCAGTATTCGGCGATGAAGCAGGGAATTGGATGGGTTCACATCAAGGACTACAAACACACCGGACCGCCCCAGCGTACCGACCATGTGGACGAGGCGGCGTTGAAGAACTTCGTGCCCGCGGATATCGGCGATAGCGGCCACGAGCGGATACTGCGTGACTTTGCCGAGATGATCCCCGCCCTGCAGCGCAAGCTCAAGCGGCGCGGGGTGCCGGGAGTGTTCCTGGACCTCGAGCCGCATGTCAAAGGGGGCGGCCAGTTTGGCGGGTTCAGCGGGCCGGACGGGATGCTGGTCGCCTTGCGAGGTCTCTGTCGGGTGTTGGACTATGTGGGAATCGACTACCACCTGCGCGACTTCGAAGATGTCTGCGCGGCCCGCGGATTTTGAACCGGCGGATCGGCTACGGCTGGTGCGGACGGGGCCCGATGTGAAGGGCCGTCGTCCGGTGTCGCGGCAACGACTGGGGAGTGGGCGACAAGACGGGCGGCCCACGCCTTGCAGCGCGCCCTCGTTTCAAATCTTGGCTACCACCGTAGTCGCCCGTTGTAACAGCCTATCAGGAGGCGTGTCGCGTCATGACGCGAGATATCCGCGTGATCGGCAATTGCCCCCGCTGTGCCAGCGGCGGGCTCACGTGTCGCCATAACCATTTTGAGAGGGATGACTTGCGGATCATCTCCTGGGAGCACCGCTGTGCCAATTGCGGGTACCGGGAGACCCGCGCTTTTCGCTCGGACGACCCCCCGTCCAACGAGCCAGAAGCGGAAGATCCGAATTTCTGCCCCTATTGTTCCCGCCCGGCTGGGGACTCGTCGGTCCCGGCATGATGCCCGGTCGATGGTTTGAAGGGCGCGCCGGCCGGCAGGTACGTCACGCCGTCGTCGCTGGTTGCTCGCTCGGCCCGTGACTCGGTTGGGTCGTGTCGGTGGAGGGCGGTGTTCCGGTGGAACTTTCGGCCCGTCGTTTCAGGTTGCGCGCTTGCCAGAACCAAAAACTGCCAATGCCAATTCCCCCGAGCGCCCCGAGGATCGACCAGACTGGTTGCACGGTAATGTAAAGCAACGCCAGACCGGAAAACCCGAAAGCGGCCATGCCGGCGATCCGCTTGGCGTTGGCCATATCAAAACCGCTCATCTTGGCGTGTGTGGCGATTGCCGAGCGGGTTGAGTCATTGGCCAATTCCCGCATCGCGGACAGCTTCGATCCTTGCTCGGGTGCCTGCGAGCGAGGCAAGTACTGGATGGGCCCGTCGCCCGGCGGCTCGGCTGCGGCCGGCCGTTTGGCCTGGTTCGGCTTCCAGGTCGGCTCCACCGCTGTGCGCACCACATTGACCGGGGCCGGCGGCGCGGGTTCGCCGCCCCGCGCCCGCGCTAACAACTGGCTCATGTAGGCCTCGATGGACGCATCATCTTCGTCCACGTCGGCTGTTTCCGGTCCGGTCAAGGGGCCTGTCGGCGGATCGGCGGCGCGAGGTTGTTCATGGACGTTCGGCAATCCGGAGGGAGCCGCATCCGGTTCGTCTCCCGCGGTCAGTTCCTCGAGCCGACCCAGCCGCGAGAGGACAGCGCTGGCGGTGACCGGCGCCTCGTGGGTCGTGGCGGCCGGCACCGGATTCTCGCTTGCGTTTCTTGCCGAAGGTGCGTCGAAGGGATCGGGAGAGGAACGGCGAGCGGTCTCTTCCGTCGACGTCGCCGCGAGGGGCCCCCGGTCGACGTCGGAGTGCTGATGGAGGATCGGGGCGTCGATGGTGCCCGCCGGATCATCGTATTGGTCGTCCGGTTCCTCCTCCCGCAGTTGCTGCTCGGAGTGCACCGTTTCCGGCGCAGCAAACGGTTCACCGGAACCGACGTCGGCATTCGCCGCCGCGGCGGGAGTGCCACTCGGTGGGAAGTCTCCACTTGATGCTTCCTGGGGCGCGGCGACCGGAGCGTGGCGCGTTGCCTGGCGACGGCTGAGCTGGTTCAGTTCGCTGAGCAGGGAACTGCGGACGTCCGTGTCGGTCTCGGACGGCATGCTTGTTTCGTTTCGTTCCTCGGTCGGTTGTCGAGCGGGTTCGGCCGAGGCAGCTTGAGGGGACGTGACGTCGTGGCGGAAGATTTCGTGGACAGAGGCTTCGGCCCGTTCCTGCCGGCCAGCGCGCTCCGCCTCCACGCGGCTCGCCCTCAACTGGTCCAGCCGTGAGGCAAGTGCCGGATGAGGGCGCATCTCCGGCAGCGTCGCAGGGTCTGGATCCAACGTGCGGCATGGTGCGCTCCCCGTCTCACGGCGATCGAGCGGCCGGTCCGCGGGGCGGTCGTCGGCCAATTGCGCCTGGAGCGCCCGGATGGACTCGCGCAGCTCAACCAGATTGGTATCGTCCGGTTGTCGCTGCGCGTTGAATTCGGCTTCCAATCGCGTCAATTGACGAACGCACTCGTCGATCCCCTCCTGCATCGCGCGGTGATAGTCCTGCACGCGATCGCTGAGCTGCTGTTGTTGCTCGTCGGTCTCGGTCAATTTCGCCGTGAGTTGGTGGATGTTCTCCGAGACACCCGTGATGCGTGTCGTCAACAATTCGACGATTTCGTCCGAGCGGCTGCAGGGGGCGGGGGAGGTCGCCGCTCGGGGGCCATCAGGGTCGGTGGCCGAGGGCAATTCGTCGGCCGGCCGATTGTCGGGACGGTGGTCTGATGGTTGATCGGACAGAACTTCCAGTTCATAGGGTCCGATGCGGAGGCGATCGCCGGGAAGCAGGGTGGCATCCTGGACCGGGGCACCGTTCAGTGTCGTGCCGGCTGCGAGGCTGCGGACAATCGAGCCGCGTTGTCCACGCAGCAACAGGCAGTGAATCGGCTGGATGCCCGGTCCTGCAAGTGGCAGGCTGCACGATGCGGACGATCCAATGGTGCACTTGGCCGCCTTGACGGTGGCGAGCTGGCCTTCGCGTCGACCGCCGTGGATTCGCAGCCGCAACTCGTGATTGGGTGAACCAAGCAGCCCCAACCCGCCGCAGCGGCCGGACATCGTCTGAGTCTGATATTCCGTCATGAGCTAATTCGCCATCTCTGCAGGGAACCCGAAGTGTGACTCGGTTGTCTCATTGACGTCGGCGATCGATGGTCGCCAACGTGTGACGCCGATGAGCGCGGCGACGTCGATGAGAAGACCGTGTACTTGGACTTAGGTTTCGAACGGGCCATGGTCAAGCAGCTTGCGGCTGCCCGCGTAGCCGATCGCGGTTTCCGGCCGGGTCTGGCTTTGCCGGTCGCGACGAATAGACCGTCGCCGCGGCAGGCCGCGTTGCGGTTGTGCGTCGCAGAGCGAGGGACGCGGGCCGCCGCATCGACCGAGATTTCCGCCGTGATCCGATCCATTCTCGAGCAGGGAGGGCCGTAGGCGGTTCGAGACGACGTCGGCAATTCCTGCCGATTCTGAAAGAATCAGTTAGATCTTGAGGGCTGATCTGTCGATGAACGGATTGCAACGATCACATCAGTTAGTTCAGCCGAGCCGAACGACTGAGCGGATCGGGACCGAAGTGTCCCCTTTGTCGAACGGCAAATCTGGCTTGGGCGGGGAGGAAGCGGCACCCGGCACGATTACCGCAAGTGGTTCGAGAATAAAAGCTTACAAGATTGAAAAATGGGCGTGGCCGATTCCCGCTTGACGGGGACCATTTCGCCACTCCTCGGAGTCCGGGTACATACTATAGTTTTGTTGCTCACGACCACGATCGATGGAGACCGCGGTCCGAGGCAACGGTTCAGGAACGAGGCCAGTCCCTAGGAAAGGGACCTTGCATCCCGGCAGTCGGAGGGGGGGCTCCCTTCGGAACGGGTATTCACATCGAAGGGTAGTCCTATGCCACGCAAAGAAGCAATCTTGAATCTGCGCCAGGTGCTCATCAAGCGACGTGATGCACTCCGAACGGCACTTGCAGGTGACTTGAGTCTCCTCAAGGCGCTTCGTGAACAGACTTCGGGGGACGTTGTCGACTTCGCCCTGGATTCGGCACAAGACGAGATCAGTTCGCAGCTCGCCGAAGTCGAGAGTCGCGAATTGGCTCAGATTGAAGCCGCGCTGGAGTCAATGCGTGAAGGCAAGTACGGCTCCTGTGAAGCCTGCGACAAGCCCATTCCGTTGGCTCGGCTGCAAGCCCTTCCCTATGCAGTCCTCTGCATCGACTGTCAGCGAGAAGCCGAGAAAGACGGCTTCACGGGGAGCGACATCGCCAACTGGGATCGTCTGATCGACTCCGATTCGCGGGATCGAGATGTCGCCATTAGCGACATCGAGATGGACGTCTCCTGACGACCGCCGGCGGCTCGACGGGGCGAACGACGATGGTCTACTGGACCTGCTGCGTTCGTCCCCGAGTGTCCCGACTGCGGGTTCCCGGCCGTCTCTTCGCGCGGTCCTGTGCCGCCGCAAACTGCCTTTCGCTTCGTTGTCATGGAGGACAAGGGGTGCAGCAATCAACTCGCCACCAATGGCTTTTCAGGTGCTGGACGTGCGCCATCCTCTGTCTGGTTGGCAACGCGACCCCGGCGGCATTCGCACAGGTCTTTCCCGCATCCCTCAGCCCGGAAGCTCGCGAGCAGCTTTATGGGGAAGTCGATGCGGCATATCAGGCATTGGAGCGGCAAGGAAACCTGCTTAAGAACGTCGTTCGCCTGGTGACGCCGACAGTCGTTCATATCGAAGCGACGGTACCGGTGTCGGCGACCAACAGCTATCGGCGGAAGCCGGTTGAAGAGGCCGGCTCGGGTGTGATCGTCAAGATCGACGGCACGCTCTACGTCATCACCAATCGGCATGTCATCGACAAGTCGCCGCTGGAAAAGATTGAGATCCGCTTTGCGGACGGCCAGCTGACGCACCCGACGAACGTCTGGTCCGACCGTTCGACCGATGTCGCGGTCATGGCAATCCAGGCAGACGACCATGTTCCCGCGCGGATCGGCAACAGTGACAAGGTTGAGATCGGCGATTTCGTCCTGGCGGTCGGCAGCCCGTTCGGCTTGAGCCACTCGGTGACCTACGGCATCATCAGTGCCAAGGGACGGCGGGATCTTCGTTTGGGCAATGGCGACATCAAGTACCAGGACTTCATGCAAACGGATGCTTCGATCAATCCGGGGAACAGCGGCGGTCCGCTCTTGAACCTGCGTGGCGAAGTCGTGGGCATTAACACGGCGATCGCCAGCAGTTCCGGCGGCAGTGAGGGGATTGGTTTCACGATCCCGATCAATATGGCCGTGCTTGTCGCTCGGCAGTTGGTCTCTGAGGGTAGAACGAGCCGTGCGTATATGGGCGTGCGGCTTTATCGAGGCGTCGAATTCACGAACGAACTTGCTTCACGGATCGGGCTCTCCCGACCACGCGGGGCCCTGGTGCGATCCATCACCCCGGAAGCGCCCGCCGAAGATGCCGGGCTACGAGCCTATGACGTGGTGATCGAATTCGACGGGAGGACGATCGAGGACGATGTGCACCTGGTGAAGGTCGTCGGCTTCACGCCGATTGGCAAAGACGTCGACGTCGTCGTGCTCAGGGATGGGAAGCGCATCAGGCTGTCGCTGCGCCTGGAAAACCGCAGCCGCTATGAAGCCGACCAGTAGGGACCATCGCCAGACGGTGGTCCCTGGTTTCCGCCGTCCGGACGCCGCGGCCGAATCCGGAATGCGGTTCAGGTCGTGCTCCCCGAGATGCCGGTTCCCCAGCCCGGGTCATTTGTCAGCCGTTGGGCGTTAGCGCCGGTCCATTCGAGAGCTGCACCGACTGGACGCGAGCCCAGATTACTTGTGAACGAACAACCATTCAGTGCAAGTCGCAGTGTCGCCATCGTTGGCGGTGAACTTTCCCAAAGCGCTGCCCATCTCAGCCGGAACGCGTTCGCGTCCGATTTGCTCTGCGATCAACGGAACCGGGGCTAACGCCCAACGGCTAATGAATCATCCACGCTAATGCGTGCGGGCGGATCAACGCGGCGTCTTGCGCATGCATACTGCAAGCGTTTGCGCCAGAATGAATGGCAGCGATCGCGGTTCGCTCAAGCGCGACCCGGGCTAGGAGCGTGTATCGGGGGCTGCTCCGCACTGCTGGAGCCCTCGCACCGTGCAGTCCTTGGCGGCGGCGGCATCCACGTTCAGAGCGACTTCCATATTATCCCGCCAGAGCGGATTGACGCGCCGGTCAAACACGGTCGCGCCTTCGGTCAAATGGCCAGTGATTTCGACGTCACCAGCGATCGACTTGCGGCCGAACAACTCGGGGTGAAGCACGGCCAAGAGTCCCACCACACCCTGGATGTGGATGCTTTCCTCACCCCGATGCTGGTGGTAGGCCCGGAACGCGAACGGGAGGATTTTGCGCAGCAAGCCGCCGGCGCTGGTGGTTGCCGCGGGCAGCTCTTCCAGCACATCGAGTGTCAGGCAAACCTGGCTGGTGACGTCGAGCGGGATGATGGTCTTGGTGATCGGCGAGCGAAACACGGTCTGAGCGCTGACCGGATCATAGAAAATGTTGAACTCGGCCGCCGGCGTCTCATTGCCTCCCACCGCAACGCTGCCCCCGGCGATCACCAGTTGGCTGACCAGGGTCGCCAGGTCCGGGTCTCGTTTCAGTGCCCGCGCGACGTTCGTCAATGGTCCGAGGCAGATGATGGTGACCTCGTCGGGAGCGGCTCGAACCTCGTCACAAATCAGCTTGTCCGAAGAATGCTGGTGATGCAGGGGAGTGAAGGGCAGGCCCGAGTTTCCCAGGCCGTCCGCGCCGTGCAGTTGGTTTCCATTGATCGCCGGATTCTCTTCCGAGGGCGTCGCCGTGCCCACGCGGGGCAGGCGGGGTGGGTCGAGTTGGTCGATAATCAACTGCACATTGGCGCTGGCCTGGTCGGCCGCTACGGTGCCTGCGACCGAGGTCACGGCGACCACTTCCAGTCGCCGATCGAACAGGGCCATGCTTAACGCCAGTGCGTCGTCGATCCCCGGGTCGCAGTCGATGATCACCTTCCTTGCCATAGCGTCGAATTGTAAGATCCACGTTGAAAGGCGGCAAGGTATCTCCTGGTGTGGGCCGGAATCGCGGTCGGGTTGTGACGGGGGCGGCCGGGTCCACACACATTCAGCCATGCGAGGTTGTAGGTGACTGAACAGGCGAAAACAGTGATCGGGCATGTTTCGGGCGGTGGGAACCTGCAGATGGACGAGATGGCGGCCGTGGTCGGCTCGATCATGGACGGCGACTGGCAGGACGACGAGATCGGGTTGCTGCTCAATGCGCTGCGAGTCAAGGGCGAAACGGTTGCCGAGATTGCCGGCGCCGCTCAGGCCATGCGGCAGCACATGACGCCGATTCGCACCGAACGGACCGAGTTGATTGATACCTGCGGGACCGGCGGAGACGCTTCGGGGACGTTCAACATCAGCACCGCGGCGGCCCTGGTGACGGCCGCTTGCGGATTGGCGGTTGCCAAGCACGGAAATCGCAGCATCACGAGCAAGACCGGATCGGCCGATGTGCTTGCCGAACTGGGCGTCCGTATCGACGCCCCGGTCGCAACCGTGGAGCGCTGTCTGAACGAGGTGGGAATTTGTTTCTGCTTCGCTCCCCAACTGCACCAGTCGATGAAATACGTCGCTGCCGCGCGACGCAAGCTGGGAGTTCCCACGATCTTCAATCTGCTCGGCCCGCTCTGCAATCCCGCCTCGGCGCCTTTTCAGCTCCTAGGTGTCGGGAAGCCGCACCTCCGCGAAGTGCTGGCGGACGCCCTCAAGTTGCTGGGAGCCCGGCGGGCCGTTGTCGTCACCGGGGCGGATGGCCTGGATGAAGTCACCATTAGCACGGAAACCCACGTTAGCGATGTTTGCGACGGTGAGGTGACGAATCGTGTCTGGCGGCCGAGCGATTTTGGACGGGAAGTTGCCGACAAGAAGTCGATGGTGGTCGATAGTCCGGCGGCCAGCGCGCGGTTGATTCGAGAGATTCTGGCCGGGGCCGCCGGCCCGGCGCGGGAGATCGTCGTCGTTAACGCCGGGGCCGCCCTGTGGGTGGCTGGGGTCGTGCCAGATCTTGCCGCCGGCGCGACGCGGGCCGCGGCGGCCATCGATGGCGGCGCGGCAAGCGACGTGCTGGCCCGATGGGTCAAGGCCTCCGCCGCATGATGTCATCCACCGCGTTGAAACTGGTCCTGTTGGTGTCGTGCGCCCACGCGCTGGTCCACATCTACGAACTGGCTCTGCCCAGTGTCGAACAACAGATTGCCGCCGAGTATTTCGCGGCGGACGTCGAGGCCGGCAAAGCGTTAACCGGCAAGCTGTCGACCGCCTGGCGATTGATGTGGGGATTGGGGGCGATCGTCGCCGGTTGGCTGGTCGATCGCTTCGGTTCGCCTCGCTTGCTGGCGATCTACTTGCTCGGCTGCGCCGGGACCTGCGCCCTGGCGGCATTGGCACGTGAGAAGACCGGACTCTTTCTGGCCATGATCGCAATGGGCGCTTTTGCGTCCATCTATCACCCGGCCGGCCTGGCCTTGATCTCTCGCGAAACGACGCCCGACAACCGCTCACGTGCACTCGGGTTGCACGGTATCTTTGGGTCGGCCGGGATTGGGACCGCGCCCCTGTTTGTCGGCGGCGTGCTGGCGTTCGACGCTTCCTGGCGGGAGGTCTACTGGTCGTTGATGGTACCGGGGCTGGTCTTGGGTACGGTCTTTGTCCTCCAGTGTCGGAAGGGAGGACGTTCGCCGGACCCGGAGACGGAGGCGAGCCCGGAACACAGCAGCGAGCAGCAGCATGCCGATTGGCGGTCGTTCTTCACCTTGACGACGATGGCCGCAATGCAGGGCTTCATCTACTCGGCCGTCTTGAGCTTCTTGCCCCGCTACCTGCATGGCGTCGAATTGACGACCTTGTTCGGCCATTCGCTACCGATGGCCAGCCAAAGCAATTTTCTGGCAGCCGGCGTGCTGGTCTTGGGCTGTGTGGGCCAATATCTGGCAGGCCGTTTCGCCCGAGCGGCCCATTTGGAACGCCAGTTGGGACTCGTGACGCTGGCCAACGTCCCGTTCCTCGTGTGGATGGCATTTGCCGATGGATCTCCGCGCGTTGTGGCCGCCGGATTGTGGGCGGCCGTTCATTTCATGCATCAACCCATCTACAACAGCTTGATCGCCACCTACACCCCGCTCCGTTCCCGCAGCCTTTGCTACGGCTTCAGCTTCGCCATGGGACTGGGACTGGGGAGTTTCGGAGCCACCTTTGCGGGGAACACAATGGAGAATCGCGACGTTTACGGAACACTGGCCGGTATCGCGTTGGTTGCGGCCCTCTGCTGTGGGGTCCTCTGGGTTTGGAACCGCAACACCCGTTAGACGCCATCGGACGATCGGCCGGCACTGGCGTTGACGCCCGACCGCCGTTTGCCGGGATGGAGGGGGTAGCCGTAAACGGGGCAAACGTCGGTGGGGCAAACGGGGGTGCGCAAACGGAGATGCGCAAACGGAGGTGGCGCGGCCTGTCGGCTGCCCAACGCCGCTTCATGAGGCTGTCAAACGGTGCGATCGGCGGGCATCGAATGGCCGAATCGCCTTCTCAGGGGCGGAGAATATTGATAAACTGAGGGATTCCACTGTTCGTCCGTATCCAGGAGAGAACCATGGCCAAGCCGACACACAAGGTGAAGAAAGCCAATCATGGCAAACGTCCGGCAAACAACCTGAAACGCAAAGAGAAGCGGAAGAAGTTGCGTCTGCCGTAGTCCGCTGCTGCCGCCCCTTGATCTAACGGATTTCGATCTAAAGGATTTCGATCTAAAGTATTCACGCGTCTCTCGAGGATTGGACCGTGCCCAAGAAAGAACTGATTGCCGACCTGTCGTCGATCGATTTCGACCATGTCATTGCGGATATCGACGAGATTCGCAAGCACAACCCGCAGCGGTTCGAAATGGAACAGCTGACGGCAATCGTCTATGAGGATACGGAAAACCACATCTGCGTGGGGTACAAGGATCTCACGTCCGCCGAGTTTTGGGTCCGCGGCCACATGCCGGATATGCCCCTGATGCCCGGCGTTGTGATGCTGGAAGCGGCTGCCCAGCTTTGCAGCTACTACACCCAGAAGTACGATCTGTTGGGGACCGAAATGGTCGGATTCGGCGGTCTGGACGACGTCCGCTTTCGTGATCCCGTCCTGCCTGGAAGCCGGCTGGTGCTCCTCTGTACCTTGGAAAAGGTTCGACGTGGCAGGATCATCGTCAGCCGCTTCCAGGGCCTTGTCGGTGATTCGATCGTGGTGGAGGGCGTGTTGAAGGGGATTGCAATTCCCGTCGACGCGCTGCGGCGGCCGTCCGCCGGTTAGCCCGGTGCCTGGATGAACGAACAACGATTCGGTGCACGTCGCCGGATCGCGATCGTTGGCAGTGAACTCACCCAAAGCACCGTCCACTTCAACCGGGACGCGTTGGCGTCCGGTTCCTGCGGCGATCAATGGAACCGTTGGCGAATTTCCAGCGGCTGATGAGTGTTCCCGGCGAAGGCGAAGCGGGAACAGTTGCATCCGCCGGAACGGCCCGCCGGCCGCATCGCACATTGGGGTGAAATCCCTTTCGCGCGTCCGTCAAGCCGTCGCCCTCAACCACTCGACTTCGTCGGCGTCGACCGAATCGTGGGCCGTCGCCAGTAGCAGGAACCAACAGTGCCATGGGGCGACGCGCCTTACGCAAGATCGATCCGACGCTCGACCTTTCCCACCATCTTTGCACGGTCGAGGAACTGCCGCGACCGTTCCAAGCCGCCGCCCATTTTGGGCGTCCGCTATCGCTGGAGGTGGAGGTGGGGAGCGGAAAAGGATTGTTCATTCAGAACGCCGCGCAGGCCAACCCCGAGCGGTGCTATTTGGGCATCGAAGTGGTGCGAAAGTACGCCCGCTACTGTGCGGCGCGACTGGCGCGTCACGAAATCTCAAATGCCTTGATGGTGCACGGCGACGGGCTGCGCGTCTTTCGGGAACACTTGTCGAGCGAGTCGGTTGCGGCCGTGCATGTTTACTTCCCCGATCCCTGGTGGAAAGCTCGGCATCGCAAGCGACGCGTGATGAATGAACACTTGCTGACCGACGTTCAGCGTGTTCTGCTCCCCGGGGGACGTCTTCATTTCTGGACCGACGTTGCCGAGTACTACGAGACGTCACTCGAGTTGATCGCGGAAAAGACGGCGTTGCTGGGCCCCATGGCGGTGGCCGAGCGTCCTGCCGATGGCGATCTCGATTATCAGACGCACTTCGAACGGCGGACCCGGTTGCACAACGAGGCCGTCTACCGGGCCGAGTTCCGCAAGGCGCCGAGTGCGTCCCAAGCGGCGAGTCAGGAACAACTTCCGTGAATTCCGCGGTCCGCACGACACTGAATCGGATGAGGTCACGTATCACCTGTCCGACGGATCGGGGTAATAAGGACTGATCCACGAAGGACTGGAGACCTTCGGTCAGCCGTTTCGGCGGGGTCAGAGACCCGCGCCGAGCCCTTGGTTGGAGACCCGCGCCGAGCCCTTGGTTGGAGACCCGCGCCGAGCCCTTGGTCGGAGCCCCGCGCCGAGCCCTTGGTTGGAGCCCTGTGCCGCCCGATGGTTGGCGCAGGGCCAAAAAAATAGAGCTACCGGAAATCCGGTAGCTCTTTCTTGTCGTAGTCTGCGCTTTACCTTGCGGTAAAGGTTGCCCGCGTCCAAGACGCGGGCCGGCGAAGAAGCTACTTCTTCTTCTTCTTTGCTGCCTTCTTCTTCGGAGCTGCCTTCTTCTTGGCAGCCTTCTTGCGCGGTGCCGCTTTCTTCTTCACAGCTTTCTTCTTGGCCACAATATCGTCCTCCGTTAAAAAAAGTCAGTGGCGAATTCCATCTCGCGGTTTCAACAGCGAGTCAACCGCACTGACAAAAACGAAAACCACTTTTAACATCTCTGTGTCTGTTCGTTTCAACATTCCAAACGTTGAACAAAGCAAACAAAGAAGTGGTTTAATCCTCATTTCAAAAACTAGTTGTACGCAACAACGTGATTTCTGCAACACGTTTTTCAAAAAAACTTTTCAAATCTTAGCGATCGCAACGCGTGCATCAAGGCACGCAGGAAACGAGTTCGGCATGTCGACTTTTGAAAACCAAAAATCGCAACGCGCGCTCTTATCAAATCGGCTTCCTGCGCGCGGCGGCGTGACGTCAGTTGATCGCTCGACACGTTGATCGCTCGACAACTTCAACGTGCACAGCCGACGGACCGAAGTTGCGCCCGCGGGAACACCGTGATGGTAGTTCACACGACCGCGGGCATGTTGCCGTTCACGCCGCGTCATTCTGACGGCCGGAGACCGGTGAAAACTTCGCATCGTTGGCAGCCAAGACGAAGAGACATCAAAAAAAGGAGACCTGCGTTCCGCTGGCAAGTTGAACGGCAGGCTGCGGACACCGTTGTTCGATCCCGCAGAGCCAACGGACTTGTGGTCGACAGGAGGTAGCGCGAATCCGAGGCGACGGCGACGCCGGATCGCAGCATGTTGCCATCTCCGTTCGCCACGGCGCCATGATCGCCTGCCAGGCCAGGGATTCGTGGCGGTGATGAATGTGAATCGGATCGATGCCGTACCAGGATGCTGCCGGCTTGATCAGGGTCGCCTCAAAGGAAGATGCCAGCATCTTCACTTGGTCGTTCACCGCCGCGGCCATGTCCTGTGCCGCGGTCAACGATAAACGCGACCGGGGAAAGAGAAGGGTGCGGACCGCAAAGAACTTGGCGGGGGTGAGCCGCTCGATGTTTTCAAGCGGCAGCTCGGTGAGGATCAGGCGATCTGCACCCGGTCGCAAGCGTTCCAGGCAGGTTTCGACCCAGGTGACAATCGTGTCGACGGATGCGCCGTACAGCAGATCGTTGCCGATATCCGTCAGCAGCGCGACCGTTTTCGCGGGCCGTCGTTCGGCAAGTGCCTTCCAGAGACCGCATTGCGTGATTCCAGGCAGCGCCCGCCCGAAAACTCGGCTGCGCATCCCATAGGACCGCCCGTGCCCGGACGCGATGAGGATATCTCCGGGCCGACCACAGCAGCGTTCCGCGGTTGCAAGCACGGTAGAAATGCCGCGGATCACGTTGCTGGCCCCCAGGATGACGGCCCGCTCGTGCTGCCCGGGGCGTGCCGGCTCATCAGGCGCCTGGTTCGGACCGCCACTCGCATTCGCACCGCTGTTCCCGCCCATCCTGCTCACCACGGATTGCCGCCGCCGAACCCGCCGCCGCCAAACCCGCCGCCCCGCATTTGTTGGATAGCCATGTAGCTCTGAGCCGCCAGCATGCCGAACATGATGAGCACGAAAAAGCTATGCAGCACCGCATACCCAACGACCGCCATCCCGGCACCGGCGAAGACCGACAGCCAAAGCGAATTGATGGCACCTCGACCAGGATCCTGATCGATCATCACGGTGCGAGCGATCTGGCCGCCGTCCAAAGGATAGACGGGAAGCAGGTTGACGAGTCCCCAAAAGATGTTGATGTAGAGGAGTGCGTGCGTCAGTTGTTCCCAGGGATTGATCTCTGGTCCAGGCGCGACGTTCAACGCGAAGCGGTAAAACGGGAAATGTGACGGGTCAATCTGAAATCGTCCGCCGGTGGCGAGGATCACCAGAACGATCAGGGCAGCGAACAGGAAGCCGGCGGCGGGGCCCGCGAACGAGATCAGGATCGACGTGCGCGAGTCGTTCGAGCGGGCCCCGAAGCCAAACGAATCCGGGATCGCCAACCCGCCCATCATGTGCAACACAATGTGCGATGAAATTCCGAAGCGGCGCATCATCAACGAGTGCCCCAACTCGTGAACCAGGATCGAGACAAACAGGGCAACAACCCAGATCAGCAACAGCAGCCCGGCATCCTCGCCACTCGCGCCCCGGCTTCCCAGGATAAATGCGGCCAGCCAGAAAAACGGATGAACGCGAACCGGAAACCCCAGGATGCTGAAGTTGAGATCGTATTGCGTTTGCGGAGGTTCACCCAATAACACAGGTTGGTCCTTCTCTAGTGGTGACAACCGACGAAACGCGCCGCCACGACGAAGCGGGAAGGCGAGCCCGGCATTCGCCAATGATCGCTCGACCAACGTCCCTTCCCGTCTCATGCCCGGGCGCATCGACGGTTACCGGTCCGGGCACCAGAGTAACCCGATGCTTGTTGCCATCTGAGGCGACGATGGCGGGAACGCGGCATCCCTGTTGAAACCCTCGTTGGCTCACCCCAATTTGTAGCGACTGTCCGCGAGATCGCCAAGGTCCGCGTCCCTCTCCCGCCCGCAAGGCGGTCCCGCGAAACGGCCGTGCACCCCGGGGCCTTTCGAACTGTCGGAGATCTGCCGCGATCGTTTGGTAGGGCAACTGAATTCAAGCGGATCGCCGCGCGGGCGGGCCGGGAGTTGCCGTGCCGAGTTGCTGCATGATGTAGTCAGCCGCGCGGGACGACGCGCCGCGATGAGCGAACCGGTGTTTGAGCTCGCGTAGCTGAGCGACTCGCTGTTGGCGGGACGGTTCGTCGGTCAACCACCGCTGCACGTGTGCCGCCATCGCCTCGGATTTATCGCTTGCCGTCAGGTACTCCGGAAAGGGAATCGCCTCCGCACCCGGGGCGTCCGGATCGAACACGGTCACTTTCCGGGGAAAGACATCGCTGGAGGCCAGCAAGTTCACCAGCGTGATGTACTTGACCGTTCGGAAGAAGCGCTGGGCAAACAAGGCGATGGGGTTCACTCGGTAGAGGATCACGGTAGGCTTTTCGTAAGCCAGCAATTGCAATGAGACGGATCCCGAGCAAGCCAGGCAGCAGGTTGCCGCCTGGATCAACTCCGGCGTCTTGCCCGTGAACACGTCGATGTGCATGCCGTGGTCATCGACAAACTGCCGCGCGAGTTCGGCCTGCTGCTCATTGAACGAGCCGATCGCGAAACGGACCTGGGGTAGCCGCTTCCGGATCCGGGCGGCTGTGCGTAGAAACGACGGCAGGTTGCCCTTCACTTCCTGTGTCCGGGAACCGGGCAGAATCGTGACCAACGGTTGATCCGACTCGATCTGCAGGCCGGTGATGAAGGGGCGATCCAGCTCGTGGTTGCTGGTCTCGTCAAAGAACGGGTGTCCGACGAAGGTAGCCCGGCAGCCGCGTTCCGTGTACCAGTCGGCTTCGAACGGCAGTTTGCACAGCACGTGGTCGACAAAGCGGCGCATCTTGCGGATGCGCCAACCGGCCCAGGCCCACAACTGTGGGACGCCATAGTAGAAGACGGGGATCCCCTGGTTCTTTGCCGCTCGCGCGATCCACCAGTTGAAGCCGGGGTAATCGATCAACACCACGGCGTCGGGGCGCTCATCACGAAAATGTTGCTCCGCCCGCCTCAGCAAGCCAAGGAAATGATGCAGGTTCAGCAAGACCCGCAGGAACCACATTACGGCCAGTCGCGTCAAGTCTTCGTGTAACTGACAGCCGGCCTCTGCCATTCGCGGGCCGCCGTATCCTACGCACTCGACGTGCGGCGCGCGTTTTTGCAGCTCGCGAATCAGGTTGGCGCCATGCAGATCGCCGCTTGGCTCACCAACGGAGAAAAAGATACGCATCCAGTTCGCTCCACGTCCGTACCGCTGATTGGTCACGTTGGGGATTGCCTCGCGGGCAGTCGCGCGCGGAGTATCGCAGGATGCGCTGGTCGATGGTAGATCAGTTGACGGCAAGAAATGCCGAATTGCCGATGCCGCCAGGTTGGTGCGCGGCGTGACGGGAAGCGGACGTGTAGGCGGTCCCAGAAGAAAGAAGACGGTACAAAAACAGGGGGACACCCGATGGATGTCCCCCTGCGTGTTTGTCGAACCGGATCGGCACGTTGCCGTCGGTGATGGCGGTTCAGGCTAGTCCTGCTTGACTTTGAAGCCGCCCTTTTCGTAGGCCGCGTCGCCGATCAAGGCGATCAGCTTCTCGTCGCCTTCCAGCTTCTTGGCTTTGGCCTGGCAGTTGTTGCAGCAGAACTTGATCTTGGCACCCGCGACGGCGACTTCGGTACCGTCCTTCGCCGGACCACCGGAGAAAACGCACTTGGATTGCTTGGCTTGGCCGGTCGCGACCAACTGGGCGTTCCCCTTGGCGGCGGTCAGCTTGTCCTTGGCGGCAATCTTCTTGGCGAAACCCTTGGGGCAATTCGCACAGCAAAAGAACACCTTGCCGCCCTTGTATTCAGAGGATTTGTCGGCCTTGGCTGCTGCCTTGGGGTTCATCACGCACTTGATGCCATCGAGCTTGATCCCTTCGGCGGCGTAGACGGTCAGGGACAACAGGGCGACGGACGCTACACCGAACAAAATTGCACGAGCTTTCATGGAGAGACCTCAGTGAACATGGGCAAGGAAACTTGAGTGGAAAACTGCCGACGGTCGGCGAGTTTTGTAGATAGTCGAATCTCGCTACATTGTCGACACTACAATCGTCACGTGTCAACTAAACTCACCAGTTTCTCCCGCATTTTTCACGAGCGGATCACACAATTTTCCCCCTACTGTAAGCTGGCACACACTTCACCTCGGTCGGGAACCTGGGAAACCACCTCATGCTGCAACGGTACCTGCTGGTCTGGCTCCTCCTGTCTTCGATCCTGGCCTATGTCTGGCCGGCCGTGCTGCAGATTACGGGAGGGGCCTTTGATCCGTTCATGGCAACCACCGGCGGGGTCATCTCCTGGCTGATCGGGATCACGATGTTCGCAATCGGCATGATGCTGCCGCGCGACGAAGTCCGCCAGGTGATTCGCCGCTGGCCCTCCGTGCTGGGGGGGACGGCCGTTCAGTTTGTGACGATGCCGCTCTTGGCATTCGCGATTGGCAAGCTGATGGGCTTGCGCGGTGATCCTTTCCTGGGCCTGGTGATGGTTGGCTGCGTGCCCGGCGCCATGGCGTCTAACGTGTTGACGATGAATGCGCGCGGCAACATCAGTTACTCGGTCAGTCTGACGACCACCGCCACGCTGTTGTCTCCTGTCGCCGTCCCCTTGTTGCTGGGGATGGCCCTGGCCGCGGACAAGTCGGTGACACTGTCCATGAGCGAGGTCAGCGTGTCGCTGTTTCTAACCGTGGTCGGGCCGGTCGTTGTCGGACACCTGCTCAGCCGGATGCTCCCCGGTTGGCAGGAATGTGCCACGCGGCAAGGGGCGCGGGTCGCCAACCTGGCGATTCTCTGGATTGTGGCGGTCGTGGTCGGCAAGAATCGCGACCGCATTGACCAGGTGCATCTGCAACTGTTGATCGCGCTGATTCTGGTCAACATGGGAGGCTATGCCGCCGGGTTTCTCGGCGGCACGGCGCTTCGCCTGCCGAATGCCATGCGGAGAGCCTTGACGTTGGAAGTCGGCATGCAGAATGCCGGGTTGGGTACCTGGCTGGCGATGTCGCTCTTTCCGGGAACGACGGTGGCGATTGCACCGGCCATTTACACATTCGGCTGCATGTTGACGGGAACGCTCCTGGCGAATGTCTGGGCCCGGTTGAAGACGGAACCGGCAGCCGGTGAAAGCGACGGTTCCTAAACGATTGTGGGGCGAACGATCCCGAGAGATCGTGTCGGCGCATCGCGGCGAACTCCCCGCCCGCATTGTTCGAGGACTCAGGGCAGCGAATCCGTGTCGCCGCGCCGGTTTGCGACCGGGGATGGCCGTCTTGGCTCAACCATCCATCAGGACCACAGCCGGGTCTTGATTGACTGCCGAAAGGGTGGGCAGGTAACTGGCCATCGCGGCGACCAGGGGCGTTCCCAGCAGTGTGCAGCAGGAGGCGAGCAGCGAGGGGGTGAACTGCCCGGCATCCACACCGAGCATTCCGGTGGCCAGCCACCTTGCCATCAAGTAGCCCAGCCCGCAACCGACGGCGCCGCCCACGAAGCCAAGCAACATTGCCTTCCCCAGAAACAGGCCGGCGATGCTGGCAGAGCTCTTGCCGAGGGCTCGGAGAAGGCCGATTTCTACTCGACGTTCGCGGACATTCGACCACGCCAGCATGCCCACCCAGATGGCGCAGACCAGGACGACCAGCGGCGTCACCACGGAAGTGACTCCCGTCAGCAATCCCATCACGCTGGTTCGGTGGGCCACCTCTTGCGCCACAATCTGCTGTTGGCTTTCCTGCTCCTGCTGCATGATCCGTTCCCGGTTGGCACGGTAGTCGGCCATCGTTTGCGCGTGGTGATTGACGATCAGCTTGCGCTGGTCGTCGCGGGCGATCGCTTGAATCCGCTGTTCCGTGACCTTGGCTTCCGGGAGCACCAGTTCGAGTTGCTGGGCGATTTCTTCGATGCGTTCCACCGTCTTGCACTTGCAGCCGAGGGCCAGGATCTCACTGATACGATCCGGCTTTTCGAGCACGGCTTGGGCGTCTTCCAGGTGCATGCAGATGGCAATGTCCTCCTCCGCCGTGCCGTGCGCCGGAAGAATGCGGGCAATCTCGAACTCCCGGCCCAGGATTTCGATTTTCTCGCCGACCGCGTGGCCTTCGCCGGTGATCGCACCCAGGTAGACCGTTCCCGGCTTGATGCGAAAGCCCATCGGGGCCTTTTGCTCGATGTGAGATTGCGTTGCTTCAGGGGCGAAGCCAACGAGCAGCCGCGGCTGTCCTTCCCATTGGATCATCTGCTTGAGCGTTGCAACCAGGTGCACGATCTTGGTGATCTCCGGGCTCTCCGCCAATCGCGTGAGGTATTCCTGCGGCATGTCGAAAGCCACGAACTCGGCGTACAGCTTCGACATATCTGTGTTCTTGTGCACGATCCTCAGGTTGAAGCCAAGGTCCCGCATGATCCGCTTCGTGCGCTTGTCCAGATTTGCCAGATCGGCTGCGGCTTTCTGTTCCAGGTTGACGAGTTCGGCGTCCGTTTCGGCCTGCATTTCTGCCAAGGCGCTCTCCGTCGCGGCCTGCATCGCATGCAATTGACGTTCGGATTCACGACGGTAGCCGCCGAGCAACGTAGGGCTGGCGACGAAAAGTGTGGCGGCCGCCATCAGAGCCAGCAGGCTGAGCGTGATGTTCAGCTTGCGATGCCACAGTTCTGCTTGCAGCAACCGAAACATACTCATCGTTCACCTCCGCAGCAGGGGACATGGTCCCGGCCGTCATCTGCCATCCGCGCGGCGACCAGGACGATTCTCTCAAGCACTCGTCTGCAGGAAACTTACGTTGACGTGATGACGCGGCTCGCGCAACCGGAGCGTCGTGCACCAGCCAACCAGCACGATCGCACAGATTCCCAGAAACACGATCTCAAATCCGATCCAGTCAATCAATAGGCCGACCAGGGGCGAAAAGAACAACGGCAACGAGACACACAGTCCCAAGGTTCCCAGGTAGCGGGGGTGATCGGCCGGCTCGGCAAGTTCCAGTGTGAAATTCTGCAAGGTGCGGATCACGACGGGCGTCAAGCCGACCAGGGGAAACACGAGGAAATACCAGGTCCCCACGTCGGCCTGCCAAAGACTCAGGGCCACGATCGGGGCCGAGGCCACACCGAGCAAGGCGGCTTGAAGAACGATCCGGTTTCCGACTCGATCAGCAACAATCCCGGCAGGAATGCTAAACAACCCGGTGCCAACGTTCTGAATCACCACCCACAACATCAGATTCTTCAGGTCCAACCCCATTTCGTGGAGCCCCAGACGCTGGTAATGAGGAAACAGCATCATGGAGGCGCCGAACATGGCACCGACAAAGGCCAGCCGCCGAAACTGCGTGTTGCCGCGGAGCAAGGTGGATGCGTCGAGGAAAACTCGCGCGACGGATACCGCCGCGTCGCGGTGGCCGTCACGCTGCTCGACCAGGAAAGTGACCAGGAGAGCGGAAAAAGCGAACATGGCGCCCGCCATCAGGAACAACAGATCGTATCGGGGCGCGTCGGAGTCAAGCCACAAAGGGAGCAGAAAAAATGCACACAGGACGGCCGTGACCGACCCGACGAAATTCGCCACCAGCAACAAGCGGCCGCGACGGACTGCCTTGACCAGCTTCCCCTGCAGTGTATTGAAGGCCAGGTGATTGATGCCGATGCAGACGAAAAATGCCATGTAGATCAAGAGAAATGCCGCAGGAATCCAGGCCGCCGATTGCTGCTGGGCGATCGCCAGCAGCCCCGCCATGGCCAGGATGAGCAGCGTCAGCAGCGCGGTCGTGAGAAAGAAAACCCGTTTCTTCTGAGGCGTATTCTTGACTCGCCGTGCCAGCAGCAGCGGGGGCACGCTATGGCCGAACCGATTCAAGAGGGGCAGACAACCGCGAATCCAACCTTGGCCGGCGACAAAGTCGACCACGGCGGGCATGATCACGCTCTCTGTCTTGAAGATCCACCCCGTCCGCATGGTGATCTGGTAACCGGCTAAAACGCAAAAATTACGCAGTGAAGGGCCGCCGCCAGGAGAAACTTTGGCGGCGGACCGGCTGCCGGCGGACGATGAGGAGGTCGACGACGCGGGGGGCTTGGGGGGCGAGGCAGTGGGAGGCATGCGGGTAGTATAGCCCGAGCTGCAGCTCCGAACGAGTGGCGTTGCCGCCGCCGGGGCGGGGCGTCATGGTGGCCGGTTCTGACCCGCATCCACCCGCTGGCACCGCGAATTACGGCTCGCTTGCCGGCTCCGCCACCTCGCTGGCCCGCTTTTTCAGGAACGCCTCTCGAGCCGCCGCCCGCTCTTCGCTGTTCAACTGTCCATCACCATCCTTATCGAATTCCGCCAACAGGCCCTGTTTGCTCACCCGTCCGGATTCCGATCTCTTGGCCGCCGTGCCGTTCCCGTCACTTTGCGCCTTGGGACGACCGCCGGCGGTCCGTCGAGCGGCAAATGCGGCTCGGGCCGCCGCTCGCTCGCTCTCATCCAACCGGCCGTCCTCATTCTTGTCGAATCGTTTCAGAAACTCGCCATTGCCTCGTCGAGCTTGGCCGGGGCGTTCGTCGGCCGTCGCCTTCTTCCCGTTCTTTGCTGCCTCCGGACGAGCTCGGCGGAGGAACGCTTCCCGCGCCGCGGCGCGTTCGGCCGTATTCAACTGCCCGTCCCCATCTTCGTCGAAACGCTCCAGCAACCGGGCGCGCTGGGCGGGACCCAGCATCCCCCGCTGCCCCCCGGGGCGGCCTCCTGGTCGCCCGCCGGCCGATCGCATGGCTGCTTGCCGCTCTTTTTCATCAAGCCGTCCATTTCCATCCCGGTCGAACCGCTTGAGGATTGCTTGCCGGTCGATTCCCCGGCCACCCCGCCCGCGCTGGGCCATTGCCGCGCGCATGTTCGAGCGTTCATCTTCGTCCAGGCGACCGTCCTGGTTTGCATCAAACTCTGCCAACATACGCTGCTGAAAGGCTTGCCGGTCGCCGCGTGCCGGCGGTTTTCGGCCGTCATCATCGTCCGCCAGGAGGCCACCCGTCGTGAGCAAGGTGAGGATCATGGCCAACCCGATGATTGGTCGGCAAACCATGCCAGGGTGGCGTGCGTGCCGGCTGATCTGCGGATGGCAGCGAGGGTTCATTGGGTTGGTCTGCATCGATCTGCTCCGTTGGGATTCTGATATCGCCCATCATGACATCGTTACGCTGACGCTGCTCGCCCGCTCCCCCAAGCTGCGTCGCTGCCAGAATCCTCAACGGAGGACCCGGCGGCATACTCTCTGAAACACCCGTCGCGCGTGCGTGTTCCGGCAGCGGTGTCAATTTTGCGATGTTCACCACGCCCCTGCGGCAGCTTCACACGCCTGGGTGCTGCCCCCGCTTCGGCGGCGGCTGCAACGGGTGGCCTGCGCTAAGGGCGTGCTGGGGCGTTCCGGTTCGCGTCACGTCATCAATCGATTATTGTTGGAGAAGCTCCAGGTAGCTCCGTCGTTCGACCTCTTCCAGTCCCAATTCTCTGCCCAGCGACACCAGCCGCTGCCGGGCCGCATCCAGGCCTTCCTGGTCCGCCTGGACTTCCAGTTCGACGTAGTCACCGACCTGCTCGACCTGGTCAACGACGACTTCAATGGGGCCGCCTTGCCATTGCACAACCGCCGGACGACGCACCTTGCTAACGATGGCGACGGACGCAAACCCGAGCAGCGCGAGTAATTCCGTAAATCGCTTTTCGTAGTCTGCCCCGTGGGGCAACGGCAATTCGAGTTCCCGGCGCGTCTTGGTGGTGGAGTCGATTTTGGGGCCCTTGTAGGTGACAAAGTTGGCGTCACCGACCTGGCGAATTCGGAACGCTTCGTCGGTGACCGCAAAGTCACGGCTGGGGTGGGCGAAGTATTGATCCTTCTGTCGGATGTCGGTCCCCCAACGGGCGTCGAGGGTGTCCAATCGGTGGGCGACGGCATCGGGGTCGGCGATCCGGTACTTTTGTTCCACTTCGTACATCAGTGCGTGAACTCAGTCGGTCGTGGGTTGAGAGGATTGTGGGGACGCCGATGCAACAACTTGCCACAGCGGCGTGGGCGTTCGCTCGCTGGTCAGGTAGAGCGAGCTGCCATCCTGTCCATAACAGATGGCTTCGCCTTGGCGTCGCGCGGGCATGGTGATCGCTGCCGGTTGACGCTGGAAGGCTTCTCGCCAGGTTTCCGAATCACCGCGGAGAAACTCGTAGGCGTTCGCATACGTCACCAGCACGGCGCGCCGCCCGTCGGCGGAAATGTCCATGCCGGTGACCATCGGTGCGCTGACCGCTGCGATGCGGCGAGCGACCAGGATGTCGTTGGAAATCGGGTTCGGCCAGTCGAGCTGATAGATGGCGCACGGTTGTGCCAACGCCTTGGTGGCCAGGAATATCTGCCTGCTCGGCGCATCGACGGCGATCGCCTCGCAGTCCCTCGGCCCGTCCTGGTAGCGGAACGCGATTCTCTGCGCGGCGACCGTGCGACTTCCATCCACCGTCGGTTCGTCGATGACGTACAGTGAACAGGATTCGCGACGACGTGCGTTGTCTCCCACATCGGCCAGAATCAAGTGTGCCTTGCCGTCCAGCGTCGCGGACGCCATATCTTCCCAATCACGGGCCTCGGCTCGAGCAACGTGAACTTCGCCCAGGTCTTGGCCTGTTTCGTCGAAGGCGAATATCCGCGGGGAATCCCCCGAGTCGTTATGTGTCCAAAACCGGCCTGCGTGAAGCCTGGATGCCGCCAGCCCGCTGCTCTCGTTGATCTCTTCGTTGGCCAAGGTGGCAACCTGCCGCGGGGTTCCGTACCTCGAGCCGCCGTTCGGCGGCGGCTCACCTTCTGCCAGACCGCAGCCGGCGGCTACAATGACGAGCAGGAACGTATCCCGAACGAATCCTGCCCGCCCGTATCCTCCAAGGGGCAGGCGGCGGTGATTCGACCAGCTCGCTCGCATCATCATCAGTCCCCTCTGGCACGCCGCCGGAAAGAAAGTTTTGTGAAGACCCATGGGCATGGAATCGACACCCGGGCCGGACGAGCGGCCTCTGCAGGAAGCAGGTGAACCACGCGAACCGAGTCCAACCCATGAACCGGGTGGAACGCGCTGGTCGTTGTTGGTGGCCTTTGCGATCATGGCGGGGCTCGGGTTCCTGATCGTTTATTCTCGATTCTTGGAGCGGGCAAGGCAACTCGGTGTCGAGCACCCGGGGGTTGGTGCCGCTCTCAGCCGAGTCCAACTGGAACCGTTTCTTCAAACAGATCAGCCGGTCACCCGCGACGATCTGCTAGGTCGCGTCACGCTGCTCAACTTCTGGGGGCCCTGGTGTCCGCCCTGTCGGCTGGAAATGCCGCACCTGGCGGAAATCGAACGAACCTACCGGTCCGACGATCAATTTCTTTTTCTCTCTGTCGCCTGCGGAACATGGGTCTATCCCGATTTGGACGCGATGCGGACTGAGACCGAACGCTACTATTCTCGGTCGAAGTTGGAATTTCCCGTCTACGTCGACCCGGAGTTCGTGACGCGGACCGCTTTGGAAACCGACATCGGGATGGCGCCGGAAACCATCAACTATCCAACGACCGTTCTCGTCGATCAAGACGGGGTGGTTGCCGCCATCTGGGAAGGTTACTCGGACGATGTGCCCGCCCAGATCGTCGCGTCCATCGACCAATTAATCACCAACCCGTCATCCCGACCGCCGTCAGCACAAGCACACCGTTGACACGCGACCGCTGCCAACACAACTGTTCAGCTGGCGTCTCGCACCACTGCCCGGCGCGGCTCTCCCACCATCGCTCGGCGCGGGTCTCGCACGATTGCTCGGCGCGGGTCTCCGACCCCGCCGAAACCGCTGACCGCAGGTCTCCCACCATTGCCCGGCGCGGGTCTCGCACGATTGCCCGGCGCGGGTCTCGCACCATCGCCCGGCGCAGGTCTCGCACGATTGCCCGGCGCGGGTCTCGCACGATTGCTCGGCGCAGGTCTCCCACGATTGCTCGGCGCGGGTCTCGCACGATTGCTCGGCGCGGGTCTCCGACCCCGCCGAAACCGCTGACCGCAGGTCTCCAGTTCCGAATTTCCAGGCGTCCCACCGTTTCCCCCATCATGTTTCCCCCGCCGTTTCCCCCATGTGTTACAGTCCCTTACGAGAAAACGCACGAACACGGTTCGAGACCGGTCAGCGGGAGCGTGCCGACGCTCATTCCCATATTCTTCACACGCTCCCAGTCTGGTTTTCGATTGTGCTTCACAGACGCCTTGTCTGGCGATTGAATGCCGACGTTCTCTGATTCAGCGAGAAAGCTGTGGCCCACGAAGTCGAGCATCCGTTGTTCCCCAAACGATTCCCTGGAATTCGCGGCATTCGGCAGGCTGACGATTCGCCTTGGTGACGAAGGAGCCCGGACAGATGAAGATCGCCGTCGCCCAGTTAGGCCCTCTGGCAGGGGACATCCCATCGAATCTCAATCGCCATCAAGGCTTGCTTCACGAGGCGGTGGATGCCGGGGCGGAATTGGTGGTGTTTCCTGAACTATCCCTCACCGGATATGAACCGACGCTGGCCAACGAACTGGCGGTGGAGGTAGACGATTCCCGCTTCGATGCATTGCGCGCGATGAGTGACGCGTCCGGGGTGACGATTGGCGTGGGCGCGCCGACACGATGCAACGCGGGCGTCCGGATCAGCTTGCTTTGCTTTCAGCCCGGCGGGGCCGTGCGGACCTATTCCAAGGTTCATTTGCATCACAGCGAGACGCCCTTTTTTGTGGCGGGACCGCCCGCAGCCAACTTGATTGCCGACGGTGTGGCCTTGGCGATCTGCTACGAGCTGTCGGTACCGGCGCATGCAGAACAGGCTTCCCTTCAGCGCGCTAAGGTGTATGTCGCCAGTGTCGCGGATTCGGAGGCGGACATCGAACGCGTGCTGGGGCGGCTCGGCGAGATCGCTCGACGGTATTCGATGACTGTGCTGATGGCCAACCACGTTGGGCCGTGTCATCGGTGGACAGCGGCCGGCCGGTCCTCGGCCTGGAACCGGAACGGTGAGCTGCTCGGCCAGTTGGATGCGGAGCGCGAGGGCGTATTGGTGGTGGACACGGCAACCGAGCACATCGTCGCTCGACGAGTGCTCAACGCAGGGCCGTCACAAATTGGCGAGCCGCCGCGGCAGGATCGGCCGCTGACGTGACCGCACTGGCGACCGCCACACGCGTAAACCCCGTGGCCCGGACGGAAGCCAGGTTTTCCAAGTCGATCCCACCGATGGCGAAGGCCGGCAGGCTGATCTCCTGTCTGACCGCGGCCAGCAAGTCGAGGCCCGGGAATTGGGTGAACGACTTGGTGCGCGATGGGAAGGTAGGCCCGCAGCCAAGATAGTTCGCGCCGTCGATCACTGCCTGCCTGGCCTGTTCAAGCGAGTGGGTCGAGACGCCGACAAGCATTTCGGTTCCGACGATCGCTCGGATCTCCTTCACGGTCAGGTCGTCTTGGCCGACGTGAACCCCGTCCGCCTGCGTGAGCACGGCCAGGTCGGGTCGATTGTTCATCACGTACAGCATCTCGGCGTGGCGAGTGCGATCGCGCAGCAGGCGGGCTCGAGCCACCAGTTGACGGTCGGTCAGTTGCGGGGCGCGGAGTTGGACGATGTCGACGCCGGCGCCGATCAACGCCTCCACGGTCGCCGCAAATGTTTCCAGCGACGTGTGGCCATCAATCAGCACATACAAGCTGGCGCCGGCGAGCCGCTGGCGGGAGTGGTCGGTCAATGCCACGGCGCGGCCCAGCGAGTAAGTGCGGTAGCGAAGCTGTTCGATTCGGCCGGCCGTAGCGGGGGCGACGGGCTTGAGGAATTCTTCCAGACTGCGCAGTGACTGCTCGACACGCTTTTGATTCGCTTCCGCCACGTCCCGCACGTCCCGCCGCGCGAATTCGCTGCTGGTCGTCACGGCGGTCCCCACATCGTGTTGGGTCGAGCGAGCGGTCAGGAGGCATTCGCGGGGCAACTCCCCGAGAATCGCCGCGAGGTCGTGACGGAGCTGTTTCTGAAGCTGCGTCAGATGGGCGTCATCCAGGACGAAACGCACATACTCCTCAACCACGCGCATGCCCTCGGTCGCCCGGTTGGCATTCGCATCGACGATTCGGAAAAGCGGACTGGAACGGTCCGGTGGAAGAGGCGATGTCATGGCAGAAGTGGCGCTGGCGTCAACGTCCTGGGGGGCGGTGGTCGTGGCGGAAGCGAAACATCGTTCGCGGATGAACAACGGCTGGCTGGAGGTACCCGCTCGCACCCGGTCGCCGGGCGCTCCGGGAGTGTCTCACGAGGGGCCGCTTATTCTATATCGAATGGGGCACTTTCTACACTTCCGTCCCGACGTGGCAGCGCCACCGCCCAAGAGGGGAGCGTGCCTGAAGCTGGTTCGCGCCGATGGGCCGCTCCCGGCATCCGCCTGCACGCAGCGCACCGCAAGGCTCTAACTCGTGATACGTCAAATACTTGGCTTGTCTCGTTCAAGGCAGGCGGGTACACTCGGTGCCGCACGTTGCCAGGGCCAGGCTTGGATGCAGGGAAGGCTTGGCTGCAGGGAAGAAAATGATCGGCCGCTTGGCATGCTGGTCCCTGTGGTCCGCCGGTGGTCCCCCGCCCGCTGCGATGCCGCGGGGGAAGAGACAACGCCTGTTAGCGCGGTGCCGGAAGGAACGGCTTGCGCGGGCGTCTTGTCAGGGCCGCCGTAAGCCGGTGGTCCGGTGCGTCGACTGCCGGGAGTTGGTTGGCGGTTTTTTTTGCCGAATCGGCCGCGGCCCGTGGTGGAGTCGATCGACGGTTGGGAACCAGGCGGTTGGGACGTTGCTCAGGCCCCGTGATTGTCCGTTCGTGGGGGGGGCCGTTCGCCGTGGGGGCTGGTACGCGATGGATGGTCCGATCGGTGGCGAGTCGGGCGGGTCCAGCGGCAACAGGGAAGGGTGGATCGGATGCAGGTTCGCGTTGACTTTTGCCATCCGGGACGGATGGCGGTTGGGCCGGCGGGCTTGTCTATTTCCCCGGGGCAGGAATACTTTAGGTGAATCGGGAACGACGGCCGGAACGGCTCCGTCGAAGAAGGAGCGGGCGGCGCAGCGGCACCGGCCGCGTCGATCGGGGTGGATTTCAGCGACCTGGACAAAAACAGACAAATCGGCCAGATTACGGACGCGAACCAGTTAGCCAACCAAAACGTCGCGACGTCTTGATTCGCTGGCCTGGGGCGCAGGCGAGCCAAGGAGCAACCATAGAGGAATGACAATGTACGAACGATTTACCGATCGCGCACGGAAAGTAATGCAGCTGGCCAACCAAGAGGCCCAGCGTTTTAATCACGAGTACATTGGCACCGAGCACATTCTGCTGGGGCTGGTCAAGGAAGGGAGCGGTGTTGCCGCGAACGTGTTGAAGAACCTCGACGTCGACCTCCGCAAGATTCGCTTGGAAGTCGAGAAGCTGGTCCAGAGCGGCCCTGAGATGGTGACAATGGGGAAACTGCCCCAGACCCCGCGGGCCAAGAAGGTCATCGAGTACTCGATGGAAGAAGCCCGCAACCTGAACCATAACTATGTTGGCACCGAGCATATCCTGTTGGGGTTACTGAGGGAGAACGAGGGCGTGGCGGCCCAGGTGCTGATGAATCTTGGCCTCAAGCTGGAAGAGGTTCGCGAAGAGGTGCTGAACCTGTTGGGGCACGGGTTGGAAGGTGAAGTGACCGAGCGTGGCGGGCGTGAGGCGGTCGAGTCGGGCGGAGGTTCGTCCAAGGGCAGCAAATCCAAGACGCCGGCCCTGGACAGCTTCGGACGTGACTTGACCGAACTGGCACGCCAGAAGAAGCTCGATCCCGTGATTGGGCGCGAGCGGGAGATCGAACGGGCCATTCAGGTGCTCTGCCGCCGCACCAAGAACAACCCGGTGTTGCTGGGTGAAGCGGGGGTCGGCAAGACGGCCATTGTGGAAGGTTTTGCGCAACGAGTGATCGCCGGCGAAGTTCCCGAACTGCTTTCCGAGAAGCGGATCGTCGTGCTGGATCTGGCCATGATGGTCGCCGGCACCAAGTATCGGGGACAGTTCGAGGAACGCATCAAGGCGGTCATGAACGAAGTCCGCCGCGCGAAGAACACGATCCTCTTCATCGACGAACTGCACACGTTGGTCGGTGCCGGGGGTGCGGAAGGTGCCATCGATGCGGCCAACGTCCTCAAGCCCGCGTTGGCTCGTGGAGAGATTCAATGCATCGGCGCGACCACGCTGGACGAGTACCGCAAGTACATCGAAAAAGACAGCGCGTTGGCGCGTCGATTCCAGGAAATCGTTGTCGACCCTACGGGCAAAGACGAGACGATCGAGATCCTCAAAGGGCTCCGCGAGCGGTACGAAGAGCACCACCGTGTGCAGATCACCGATGACGCCGTCGTCTCTGCCGTCGAGATGTCTGAACGGTACATCACCGGGCGCTGCCTGCCCGACAAGGCGATCGACGTGATCGACGAGGCCGGCGCCCGTGTCCGCCTGCGGTCGATGACCCGGCCGCCAGATCTCAAGGAAATCGACGACGATGTCGAGCGTCTGAACAAGGAGAAGGAAGAGGCGGTTGCGAACCAAGACTTCGAAAAGGCCGCTTCGCTCCGCGACCAGGCCGACAAACTGAAGAAGAAAAAAGAGCAGATCACGCGCGAGTGGCGGGAAAAATCTCGCGAGACCGATGGCGTCGTCGATGAAGAAGTGATCGCCGAGGTGGTCTCCAAGATGACCGGCATTCCGCTGACCCGGCTCTCAACGGAAGACAGCCTGCGGCTGATGAAGATGGAGGAAGAACTCCACCAGCGGGTGATCAGCCAACAGGAGGCAATCAAAGCGATCTCCAAAGCCGTCCGGCGAAGCCGGAGCGGCCTCAAGGATCCGAAGCGACCGACCGGATGCTTTGTGTTTGCCGGTCCGACCGGTGTCGGTAAGACGTTGCTGGCCAAAGCCTTGGCTCAGTACATGTTCGGCGACGACGACGCGCTCATTCAGATTGACATGAGCGAGTACATGGAGAAACACAACGTCAGTCGCTTGATCGGTGCGCCTCCCGGTTATGTCGGTTACGAAGAAGGCGGTCAACTGACCGAGAAGATTCGCCGTCGGCCGTACGCCGTCGTGTTGTTGGACGAGATCGAGAAAGCCCACCCGGACTGCTTCAACATGTTGCTGCAAGTCATGGAAGAGGGACGCCTGACCGATAGTTTCGGACGCAATGTCGACTTCCGAAACGTCATCCTGATCATGACCACCAACGCCGGTGCCGATGCGATCAAGAACGAGTCCGCCTTCGGGTTCCAAAAGCCGGATGACAACGCCTCCTACGACAGTATGAAGGCCCGGGTCAACGATCAAATCGAGAAGGTCTTCCGCCCCGAGTTTCTCAACCGCTTGGATGATGTCATCATCTTCCGACACTTGACGAACGACGATCTCAAGTCGGTCGTCGACCTGGAACTGGCGAAGGTTCGCGAACGGCTGCTCGAACGGGGATTGGCCCTCAACCTGTCCGATGATGCCAAGCAGTTCCTGATCAAGAAGGGGTCGAACCTCGATTACGGTGCCCGGCCGCTTCGCCGTGCGATTGAGAACTACGTGGAAGACGTGCTCTCCGAAGAACTGCTGCGAGGTTCGTTCCAAGGCAACGATACGATCCAGGTCGAAGCGGTTCGGGACGACGAAGACAAGGTCCGCCGGCTGAGGTTCGTCGGGGAGACCTGCAATCCTCCGGAAGAACCCGTGGCAGCAGGTGCCGCGGCGGAAGGTAGTGAACCGGAAGCCCCGGCGGACGAAGACGCCACCTAGGGGTCGCGGTGCGAGCGGACGCACGCGCTGCCTTGATTTGGGCCATTGTCATTGGGCCCGCTGGTGATTCCCGCCGGCGGGCCCATTGCCGTTCTGGGGGCCTCCGCGAGCTCCCCCGTTGCCAAATCGTCGTGTGTGCCGTTCAGCGCCTGGCGACGGTAACGACCCGCCAGGAGTCGAGCGGGGTGGCCCGTTGCCGGCTGATCGTTTACCCAGCTTCCCCCAGTCCCCCTGGCCGGCAGAATTCGGTCGACCCGCACGGTTTGTCTCAAGCGGGACGGACGGGACGACGAGAAAAGAAGCGATGAAGTTGGGTTGCGCTGCGCGCTCGTTTCGCGCGGCCTTCCTTCGAGAAATCATCTTTTACCGGGAACTCGTCCCCGCAACCATTTCTCCGCAACCATTTCTCCGCAAGCATGCGGTTGCCCATGACGCACGAGAGCACCACCTATCGCCATTCTCCCTTCCGCGACTGGGTCGCGGACTGGGGGGCTGCCGTCATTGACAGCATTATGTGGTTGGGTGATTTCGGGTTGTTCTGTGGTCGGATCCTCTGGTGGATGACTCGACGACGCCCGAAACGGGATACCTTGCTGCCCAGCTTCTACCAGGTGGGCGTGCTCAGCCTCCCCGTTGTGGCCCTGACCGGGACATTCATCGGGATGGTCTTGGCGGTGCAAAGCTACTGGCAGTTTCGGCAACTGGGGTTGGAGACCCGCTTGGGCGCCGTCATCAACATGAGTCTGGTTCGCGAACTGGGGCCGGTGCTGGCCGCAACCATGTTGGCCGGTCGAGTGGGCAGTTCGATGGCCGCCGAATTGGGCACGATGCGTGTCACCGAGCAGATCGATGCCTTGTCGAGTATGGGGACGAACCCGATTCACTATCTAGTGGTTCCGCGCGTCCTGGCCTGTCTGTTGCTGATTCCCGCGTTGACCGTGATGGCCGACTTCATGGGAGCCGTCGGAGGCTACTTTTATGCCGTGACGATCCTGGGGATCGACATGCATCACTACTGGTATAACTCGAAGCAGTTTGTCGGCAACTACGACATGTTCAGCGGTTTGGTCAAGAGTCTCTTTTTCGGGATTGCGATCGCCACGATTGGTTGTTACCGGGGCTTTCATTGCACGCCGGGAGCGGAAGGAGTGGGTCGTGCCTCGACGGCGGCCTTCGTTTACTCATTCGTCATGATTCTGGTTCTGGATCTGGTGATTGGCATTCTCCTGAATGCGATCTACCTGGCGATTTGGCCGGAGGGAGCGAGGTTATTCTGATGAATGAAGCCCGCGCTTCCGAGTTGTCGACGGCACGGCCGCTGGTGGTTATCGAGGGATTGGCAGTTTCCTTCGGGCGCCAGCACGTCTTGCGCGACATTGACCTCACGGTGAACCAGGGGCAAACGCTGGCCATCATCGGTGAAAGCGGTTGTGGAAAGACCGTGTTGTTGAAGACGGTGATCGGCCTGATCCGTCCCACGCAGGGGTCGGTCCGGTTTGACGACCGCGAAATGTCGGCGCTGCCCGAAGACGAACTGGCGCGGCAGCGAATCCGTTTTGGGTTTGTGTTTCAGAACGCCGCCCTCTTCGACAGCCTGACCGTGGGACAAAACGTTGCTTTCCCGCTTCGCCAGCACGGACGGTTTACGCAGCAGGAACTTAAACAGAAAGTCACCTCGCGGCTGGCCGCAGTGGGGCTTCCGGACGGCGTACTGGGCAAGAAGCCGGCAGAACTCTCCGGCGGCATGCGGAAACGCGTGGGGTTGGCCCGCGCGCTGGTGATGGATCCCGAACTGGTCCTCTATGACGAACCGACCACGGGACTGGATCCGATCATGAGTGACGTGATCAACGAACTGATGTTGCGAACGGCGCGCGAGAACCCTGTCACGAGTGTTATCGTGACCCACGATATGCGGACCGCCGCCAAGGTCGCCGATCGCGTGGTGATGATGATGCCATTATCGCGGATCGCGGCCGGTGAGCCACAAGTGATCTTCGATGGCACGCCACAGGAATTGAACGCATTCGACGACAGTCGCGTGCAGCAGTTTGTCCGGGGCGAAGCGGGCGAGCGGTTGATGGAGATGCGCACTTCGGGAGGTTTGGCATTGGAGACGGAGGAATAGGGCCCGGTCAAGGCAACAATTCGGGGCTGGCAGTGAATTGGCGGGAAGGCTGTCCAGAGCCGAAACCACCCTGTGGGTGGTCCGCACTTGCTGGGGCCGATCCCTTTCCTGGCACCCACATGATTTGACGAAGCAAGACGAGAGCATGCCAGCGACCGGCTGAATGGTCATCCAAGACCGGAAGATCGGACCAGCCGCGCTGGACGTGGTTTTTGCGAAACCGAGTTACCAATGAGCAACCAGCAATAAGAGGGCCGCAACGCCAGCGCACGCAGTGCGCGTGACGACGAGCAGTCTTTGCATGAACGAACGTGTTATCCAATTCCGAGTTGGGGTCGTCGTGGTCGCGGCAGCGATCATCACGATCCTCATGGTGCTCATCTTCGGTGAGGGCGTCTCGTTTGTGCGCAGTCAGTACACGGTCAAGCTGCATTTTCCCAGGGCGCCCGGCGTGACCGTGGGAACCCCGGTGCGCAAGCAGGGAATCCTGATCGGCCGCGTTGCCAAGGTGGAGATTGACGACGAGTTTGGAGGCGTCAACCTGATTGCCAAGATCGACAGCGACAAGGATCTGTACGACGACGAACTGTGTTACATCAAGACGTCGTCGTTGCTGGGCGACCCGGTCCTCGAGTTCCTTCAGCCCGCGCAGTTTTCGCCCACGCGGAACAAGGTCGGCAACAACGCGTTTCTGGCGGACGGGAAGGTCGGAAGCGATCCGCTGGAGGCGATCACGAACCTGGAAGGCGACTTCCGTGGCGTACTGAGTTCCATCGAGTCGGCGGCGGGACAGGTCGGCACCCTGGCCGAGACGTTGAACTCGACCTTTGGAAGCGATGAGAATGATATCGGCAACTTGGTTCGCAAGTCCGAGGAAGCGCTCGACAAGTTCAACCGCGCCATGACGACGGTCGACGAGGTCGTCGGCGATCCCGAAATCCGGCAATCATTGAAGGATGCGCTGAACGGCTTGCCGGAAGCGATGGCGGACGTTCAGACCACCTTGGGCGCGGCCCGCGAGACGCTGGCCGGCTTCGATCGCATGAGCGGCAAGGCGGAAGCGAATCTTGACAGTCTCAGCAAGATCACCGAACCGTTGGGTGAACGGGGTGAGGCACTGGTCGCCAACATCGATGCCAGCGTGGCGAGTCTGGATGAACTGCTGCGGCAACTGGTTGCCTTCGGCGAGGCGCTCAACAACCGTGATGGATCGTTGGGCCAATTTGTACATAACCGCGAACTGTACGACAGTCTCAACGATGCGGCGACACGAATCGAGGAGGCGACACGGAGGATCGCCCCGATCATGCAGAACGTCCGTACGCTCACCGACAAGTTGGCTCGCGATCCGCGGCAGTTAGGGCTCAAGGGCGCCCTGGACCGCAAGCCGTCGGGAGCAGGGCTCAACGTGGCACCGGCGAACGTGATGCCGATCCCCTACCGGGCCGGAGACCCATTTCCCAGGTAGGGGAGTGGTTGCGTGAGCGGGTCGGCCGGGACGACCGGCGCGCTGGCAGGGACGACGTTCGGCATGGCGGTCAGATTCCCCGCCTGGGCGTCGCCTCGGAGCGCATCGGCCCGTTGAAAGAGCTGCTCGTTGGGGACGTTTTGCAACGGTGCCAGCTGAATTTCGACCATTCGCTCGTCGCGAATTTCGCCCGGCCAGAGATTCTCGGAGATGAATTCCAGTACCGGCAACTCGTACCAGGGGGGCAGGAATCGCTGCTTAACCATTTGTGGTTCAAAGCCGTCCTTGAAAAGCTGAATCTTCCTGGTTCCGTAATACGTAAACGGCGTCGATACCGGCGTGACGCCGATCTTCTGGTCATCGACATAGACCAACGCGCCGCTCGGCTGACTACGGACCGTCATCCGGCGCCGAACGCAGCCACCGCTGGCCAGCAGGGCGCAGAACAGCAGGCATACCATCGGGGCTCGTAGATTCGAATGGAACGAAACGCGCATCATGCGGAGCTGCGGCCGGCAGGGTTGGACAAGAAAAGATAGAAAAGCGGCGGGAGTATACCGGGCAGGCCGAAGTCCGCCTAGATCGGAAAATTGGAAATCGAAAAACGGCCTGACGAATGTCTCCGGCGATGGGTCGGCAGATGGTCGCCGGAGGGATGGCTTGAGAAAAACGTTCTCAATGCAGCGTAGGGAGTCGCAGATAAATGGTTGGCGACACGATCCGCTCAGATTCAAACGGCATGATTCAAACGGCATGATTCAAACGGCATGATTCAAACGGCATGACGTCGTGGGCTGGATGACCTCACGCACTCGATTTGCGCAGGTCGCGAGATCTTGCCCAGACGGCCGACCGCAGGCCGTGCCGAACAATCAGCAATGGACCAGCCGTCGCGCCCCAGATCGATTTGCAGGACCTGCGCCCGTTGGCGGCGAATGAGGTCGCAACCATCAAGGAATTGACGCCCGGCTTTCCACAGGATGGATCAATTTTGCCCAGTTCAACACGGGCAGGGGCGGCGTGGTCAGCCTACCGGGAGAGGCCGCCGGGAGGTTACAATGGGGACAGCGGGCACGCCTCTGACGACGAATCGGGCACCTCATCGAGAGATCGACCACCATTATCCGAGCGTCCACATGGACCAGCGAGAATTCAACTGGAACGACGATTTGCGGTGCGTTGCGGTCACCGATATCGGGATGCGTCGGACCAACAATCAAGACTCCTATACCGTGGTGCTGTCTGAGGCGGTCGAATCGTGGCAAGGTCGCGGACACTTGCTGATGGTGGCGGACGGGATGGGGGCCCATGCCGCCGGGGAATTGGCAAGCAAGATTGCCGTCGACGGGGTGGCCCACCGCTACCTCAAGTTTGCCGACCAGTCGCCGCCGGAAGCCCTGCAGAAGGCAGTGGTCGAGACAAACGCCGAGATCCATCAGCGGGGGCAGGCGAACAGCGATTTCCGCAACATGGGTACCACCGGCAGTTCGCTCGTCCTGCTGCCGCAAGGTGCCCTCGTCGCACACGTCGGCGACAGCCGTATCTATCGGTTGCGTGGCAACCGCATCGAACAACTGACCCGTGATCACAGCCTGGTCTGGGAATTGCGCGAGCTGGGGCAGGTATCGGAGACCGCTCCCAAGAACGTCATCACTCGTTCGCTGGGCCCAAACGCCCACGTCGAAGCGGATCTGGAAGGTCCCTTTCCGATCGAACTGGGCGATACCTTCCTGCTCTGCAGTGATGGCCTGACGGGTAAGATCGAAGATGATGAACTGGCGGCAATTCTGGCGAACTTGCCGCCCGACGAGGCAGCGACGTTGCTGGTCAACCTGGCAAATCTCCGCGGCGGACCCGACAACATCACGCTGATCCTGGCCAAGGTGGTCGGTCCCCGCCTGGTGACCTCGGCTGCCGACCCCGCTCCAATTACGCTCGGTGCCGGCAAGGCGACCAAGGACATCAGCCTCTTCATCTGGGCGGCCGCCGCCGTCTGCCTGCTGGCGGCGCCTGTCATGATGCTGGCAAAGAACGTCGTCGCCGGCCTGTTTGCCTTGGCCGCCGCGGTGCTCTTCAGCCTGGCGGCGTTGTTGGTTCCCAAGCTGGTCAGAAAACGGGGAGTTGCGCTCCGGGTGGGGCAACAGTTGGGACGCGGACCCTACACACACGCCGACTGCCCGCCAGGTGAGCAGTTGGGAGAGTTGTTGACGCGGATTGCCCGGGATCTCCCCAAGTCGGTTGCACAGCAGGGCTACGAGATTGACCTGGTGGAGTTTGAATCGCTCTGCCAGGCGGCGGATGAGGCGCATGCCAAGGGGGATCTGCAACGATCCATGATTCGCCGCGCGCGGGCGATTCGCGTGCTGATGGTGGCGGTTCGCCGGGAACAGAAGAAGCGGGCGAGCGATTCCGCCATCGAGTTATAGGCACCCGGCACTGACGGATCTGCGGAACCGGGGGTGATCTGCGGAACCGGAGTCAACGCCCGGCGGCTGATCCAGCATTCGGCCCCAGCATTCGGCCCCGTCGACGGCCCGACACCGGAGGCCCCGTCGGCGACCGGGTACGGTCATGAACGGAGCCCGTGAAATGCGGGATCGGCCGTCAGATCGTCATTTCCAGACTTTGGGCAACTTGGTACAACCTAGGCGACGCGTCGAGAACAACTTGCCTGGATCCAGCGGCGATGACGTGCGGGAATTTGGTGTTAATACGCGCCGGCACGATCGGCCGGCCGCGCCAACAAGTCGCATTCTTCCGCTGTGCGTCGTCATTACGGTGGCCGGCGAACTGTAGATTGCCCAAGTCATGCATCGTCTGACACGCTATATCCTGACGGAGTTCTTCAAGATCTTTTTGATTTCGCTGGCCGGCATGACGGCCGTGGCGATGCTCGCCGTGGTTGGCCAGGAGATGATGCGGCAGGGGCTCAGCTTCGTCAATGTGCTGCGCCTGCTCCCCTACGCGCTCCCCATCGCTTTGGTTTTTGCGATTCCCGGGACGACGTTGTTCGCGACCTGTTTCGTGTATGGTCGCATGGCGGCCGACAACGAGGTGATGGCGGTCAAGGCGATGGGCATCCCTCCCATGGCCATCCTCTGGCCCATCTTTACGCTTGCCTTCCTTTTCAGCCTGCTGGTCGTTGGATTGAATGACATCGCGGTCTCGTGGGGGCGTGAAGGTGTGAAGCGGGTGGTGCTGGAATCGGTCGAGCAGATCGCCTACAGCATGCTCCGCACGCACCGGGCGTACAGCCGCGACAAGTTCTCGATCAGCGTGACGGAAGTGGACGGGCATCGTTTGATCGGCCCCACGATCACCTTTCACGGCGACAGCAAAGAGGAAACCGTCGTCTTTCTGGCCGAGGAAGCCGAACTCTATTCCAACCCCGCCAAGAATGCGCTCAGCGTGTCGTTGACTGACTGGGAAGTGGAAGCAAGCGACCAGTTGCGGATCTTCTGGCCGAACAACCACGTCATCGATATCTCCCTGGGCGAGCGGGAAACCAAGGCGACGGGGGTCAAGCGGCCCGCCGATGTGGCCTTGCGCCGTATTCCCCTGGAAGTCGAAGACCAGCTGGAGAAGATTACGGAACTGGAGCAGTCCTCGGCGGCGGAAGCGGCCTTCGAGATGCTCACGGGGGACTTTGAATCGCTGGCGGGCGAAGCGTGGGAGACGCGGCGGGTGGCTGTCGAGAACGCCAGGAATCGCTTGTCGCGTCTGTACACCGAGCCGTGGCGCCGCTGGGCGACCGGCTTCAGTTGTCTGGCGTTCGTGCTGGTCGGCGCGCCGTTGGCGATCCGGCTGCGGAACTCGGACGTGTGGACCAGTTTCGCTGTCTGCTTCCTGCCGATTTTGGCGGTCTATTATCCCCTGCTGAACGTGGGGGTCGACCGCGCAAAATCAGGAGACCTGCCGACGTGGACCGTCTGGATCGGAAACGTCGTGCTGGCGCTCGCCGGCTGGTGGATGCTGAAACGCGTGCAACGGTACTGACTTGCTGGTGAGCCAGGCGTCGTTGATCGTGATTCCACTGCGAGCCCGAATCATTCATCAAGGAACAGCGATTCAGGGCAAGTCGCTGTGCTGCAATCGTTTGTGGTGAACTTACCCACCACGCCGCGCCGATCAGCCGGAACGCGTTCGCGTCCGGTTTCCTCTGCGATCAACGCAACCGGGGCAAACGCCCAACGGCTGATGAATGATCCGGGTTAGCTTACGGATTTGCTTGGCGCGCAAGTGAACTTGGGGCAAACCCGGCGGCTGGCGAAGGATCCGGGCGATGCCGATCCCAGGATGGGAACGTGAGAAAGACAGGTTCGGCGTCGATTGTTGTTCGGCCGGTGCGGCTTGACGATTGAGGATTTTCTCGGCTTGTTGGCCGACCCCCGACTCTGTTACACTCTCCGCCCGCCAACCGCGTGGAATCGTCTCACACGATGGATTGTGTGAACGCTTGCCGAGTCCAACGCGTGCGGTGCGACGTCCGTCGGTGCGACGCCCGTCGCAAGCAAGCATTTGCCCGGGACAGGGAGGTCTCCGTGCTGCCACGTTTTTCCATCTTCTACAAGCTGCTGGTCTGCGTCACGATTCTGATTTTGATCGTCGGTACGCTGTCGATCAGCGGCATCCGCAGCATCTCGTCTTACCGCAGCCTGGCGCGCACGGTGAGCGGGCGGGCCGTTGAACAGCCCTACGCGATCAAGTTGATTCTCAGCGTTGCGGACCTGGAACTCACGTTCAGCCAGATCCAAACGAAGGCTGCCGTGGGTGCGCAGGTCGATTTCTTCGGAGTCGATCGCGAGCGGTTTCGCAACAGTTTGAGTGGTGTCGAAGCCGCCTTGCGCAGTTATAGCGACAAGCTCGATCAACTCGATCCCAACGGCACCGGCATCGGCGACAATCGAGACGAACGGGCGACGGTTGGGGAAATTCAGCGGAGCCTCGATCGCATCGCGCTCCTGGATCGTGATCACGATTGGGTGCTGGAACAGGGCGGCCATGCGGAGATGGGCGATGAACTGGAAGAGCTCCGCAAGCTGGCCAACAAGTTGCCCAATCACCTGCAGGCTCGCATGCTGGACCTGAAGGGAAATGTCCGTGGCCAGTACCACACATTGATCGCCGCGACGTGGACCACCAGCATTCTCTCGACGATCAGCCTGGGCGCACTGATGTTCCTGATCTATCGCTGGGTCTTTCGGCCGCTCAACACCCTGATCCAAGGGTCGCGGAAAGTGGCCGGCGGCGATTTTGACCACCGCATCTCGATCGAGACCGACGACGAGATGGCCGAGCTGGCTCGGGCCATGAACCAAATGACCAGCCGCTTTCAAGAGATTCGCGACGACCTGGATCGCCAGGTCAAACAGGGGATCAAGGAAGTCGTCCGCAGCGAGCAGTTGGCGAGCGTCGGGTTTCTGGCAGCGGGCGTTGCCCACGAGATCAACAACCCCTTGGCGTCGATTGCCTGGTGCGCCGAGTCGTTGGAGTCGCGAATGCACGACATCATCTACGACGAGAATGCCACCTCCGACGATGACCAGGATAGCGAGGTCAACGTGCTGCGGACGTATCTCCGCCGGATGCAGGACGAAGCGTTCCGCTGCAAGCGAATCACCGAGAAGCTGCTCGACTTCTCCCGCCTTGGGGACATCGAGAAGGTCGATACGAATCTCCGTGAACTGACCCACGACGTCATCGATATGGTGCAGACACTGGGCCGCTATCGACAGAAACGGATCGTGTTCGACTGCCATGAAGTCGTGATCGCGTGCGTCAATGCGCAAGAGATCAAGCAGGTGTTGCTGAACTTGATCACCAATGCGTTGGACAGCCTCGATCCCGACGGTGTGGTCACCGTCTCGCTGACCGCCCGGCAGGAGCTCGCGGAGATCTGCGTGACGGACAACGGCTGCGGCATGACGGCAGATGTTCTGGAACATCTGTTCGAGCCGTTTTTTACGCGCCGTCGGGGTGGCCAGGGGACCGGCCTGGGGCTCTCCATCAGCTATCGCATTGTAGCCGATCATGATGGGGCCATTGATGCGTTCAGCGAGGGCCCCGGAAAGGGCTCGCAGTTCCGATTGACTTTACCACTCGTCCAACGCGCAGAGCAACATGACAAACAAAACAAAGCAGCATGAACCGCTGAAGATTCTCTTTGCTGATGACGAGCCGTCGTTGCAGGAGACGATGAGCCTGGAGTTGCCGCGGATGGGGCACGAGGTGACCGTTTGCCCCGACGGATTGACGGCGATCGCCGCGCTGGAACGCAACACGTATGATTGCGTGCTGGTCGACCTCGACATGCCGGGGCTTAATGGCATCGAGGTGATTACGAAAACCAAGGAGATGGCGCCCGAAACGGAGACCGTCGTGTTGACGGGAAAGTCCTCGTTCGACACGGCCATCGCCGCCCTTCGCCAGGGCGCGTTTGATTACCTGACCAAGCCCTGCAAGCTGGCTCAATTGCAGACCCTGTTCGCCCGCGTCGCCTCGAAAAGGGAACTCTCCAAGAAGTGCGCCGCCTTACGGCACCAGTTGCTGCGGGCGCAGGGCCAGCCCGAATTGATCGGTGAAAGCGCACCGATGGAGGCTGTGCGACACCTGATTTCCAAGGTCGCGCCGACGAACTCCACAGTGTTGATCCTGGGCGAAACCGGTTCCGGCAAGGAGCTCGTCGCGCAAGCCGTTCACGACCAGAGCCAACGGGCGGAACGGCCCTTCGTAGCGATCAACTGCGGCGCGCTGCCCGAGACCTTGATTGAGAGTGAATTGTTCGGTCATCGCAAAGGAGCGTTTACCGGGGCTGACGATCATCGTGTCGGGCTGTTCGAAGTCGCCAGCGGAGGGACGCTCTTCCTGGACGAGATCGGCGAGCTGCCCAAGGCGATGCAGGCGAAGTTGTTGCGGGTCCTGGAGAGCGGCGAGATCCGGCGGGTCGGCGACAACGAATCGCTCAAGGTCGACGTTCGCGTCGTATGCGCGACGCACCGTAACCTTGAGCAGATGGTGGAGAGCGACGAGTTTCGGGAAGACTTGATGTATCGCATCAATACGTTCGAAATCAACCTGCCTTCGCTGCGCGAACGGACGTCCGATATTCCGGCCCTGGCCGAACATCTCTGCCGCAGATTCCGTGGTCCGTCCGTGGCCGGCAAGAGCGCCTTCTCCGATGCCGCGATTGAAGCCCTGCAGTCGCATAGTTGGCCCGGTAACGTCCGGGAGCTGGCGAACGTCATCGAACATGCCACAATCGTCTGTGACCAACCGCCGATCGAACCCGAACACCTGCCGCAGCGGTTTGGATTGCGGTCCGCCAAGCTGGGGCCGATCGGCCCGGTGACGCTCAGGGAACTGGAAATGCACGCCATCAACGAATCGTTGCAACGCCACAACGGCAATAAGCCGGCGGCCGCGGAAGAACTGGGCGTCAGCCTGAAGACGCTCTACAACAAGGTCAACCAGGCCAGCGAACTGGAGAAGTCGGCCTGACTCGACTGATCCCGCGTGGTCCGAACGGGCAGGGTACGATCGCGTTGGGTACGATCGCGTTGGGTACGATCGCGTTGGGTACGATCGCGTTGGGTACGATCGCGTTGGGTACGATCGCGTTGGGTACGATCGAGTTGGGCGCATGCTTCGCCCTGTTCATTCACGGCGCCCTGTTCATTCACGGCGCCCTGTTCACCCACGGCGCCCTGTTCATTCACGGCGCCCTGTTCACCCACGGCGAATGTTGCCAGACGGCGATCGCGGCCTACCAGTCAATGAATGACCTGGGGCGGGAAGCCGTCGAGCTCGGTCAGGCCACCTGGCGAACGATACCGACGACCACACCGAGCACGATCGCCCGGTCCAGGTAGATCGGTTGCATGGTGGAATTGGCCGGTTGCAGGCGAATCCGACCGTTTTCTGGGAACCAGAACTTGAGCGTCGCTTCGCCGTCTTCGGTTTGGGCGACCACCATATCTCCCGAGCTGGCCGTGGCCTGCCGCCGCACGATCACGTAGTCGCCGTCCGCAATCTGAGCCTCAATCATCGAATCGCCGTGCACGCGCAGGGCGAATTGGTCCGGCTTGGCAAACATTTCGCCGAAATCGACCCGCTCGTCCTGTTCAAACGCCAAGCTGGTCATACCCGCCGCGACGACGCCGACCATCGGCATTCCCCCCGGGCGACCACCATCATCATTGACCAGCTCGATCGCCCGAGACTTGTTCGGGCTGCGCCGAATGAGGCCCTTCCTTTCCAGGGCCTTGAGATGACACATCACGCCGTTGGGCGAGCTGATGTTGAATTCTTCTCCAATTTCCCGCACGGTTGGCCCGTAGCCGCGGTTGATGATCTTATCATGGATAAACTCATACACGTGCTGCTGTCGTTCCGTGAGTTGGCCGATTACCATGAGTCTTGGTTACCTCGTATGAGCCCCGCGAGTTCCGCCTGATGAACCCACTATAATATACGGGTGTACACAGTCAATAGCATTTGTACAGTGCCCCTGGATTGTATCGGGGTGTGCCCCGTGCGATCATGACCGGGTCTCCCGCGGGGCCCGATTTTTCTCGGTTTTTTCAAGATTCCCGACCATTTGCCTCCCTTCTTGGAGTTCCCATGCGTCATTTCCTGCTTGCTGCCGCCGTGTCCATTTCTCTCTGCTGGTTTGCCGCGGTGGCAGTTGCCGACGAGTCGACCGGCGAGGAAAAGCCGGCGGTCAAACGCGTTGCGGTCGTCACTCTGCAGGGCAGCTTGCCGGAGTCCAGCGGTGCGACGGGCCTGTTTGGGCAAACCCGCGCCGGCTTGGCGGACGTCCTGGCGCGACTCAAACGGGCCGGCCAGGATGAGGAGATTGCCGCCGTCGTGGTGCGGATTCGCGACCTCAGCGCCGGGCGCGGCAAGCTGCACGAACTGCGGACCACAATCGCCGGGGTGCGCGCGACCGGGAAGCGGGTCGTGGCGGAATTCGAATCGGCGTCGTCCGCCGACTACCTGGTCGCCTGCGCCTGCGACGAGATCACGATGCCCGAGTCGGGCGTCGTGATGATCCCTGGCGTGCGAGCAGAAGTCACCTTTTACAAAGGGTTGCTCGACAAACTGGGGATTGAAGCGGAAATGATGCAAGTCGGTGACTTCAAGGGGACGGCCGAGCCGTACACGCGGGATGCGATGAGTCCTCAGTTTCGTGCCCACTACGAGTCCCTGCTGGATGATGTTTTCGATCAGATGGTGGCCACGATCGCGGCCGCTCGCAACCTGCAACCTGACCGCGTCAAGACGTTGATCGACCAGGGGCTGTTCACGGCGGCTGCCGCCAAGCGGGCCGGCTTGATCGACCATGTCGCGTACGCCGATGCCCTGCCTGACCGCCTGGCGGAGACCCTCGAGGTCGACACGGTCGAAATGATTGCCAACTACGGCAAGAAGAAAGTCGACAATGACTTCTCCGGGATGCTGGGGATGATGAAGCTGTTCGAGATGATGATGGGAGGCAAGCCCGACAAGAGCCGCAGCAGTCGACCCAAGCTGGCCCTGATTCGTGCCCAAGGGACGATCGTCAGTGGCAAGAGCACGGTCGACTTTCTCAGCGGGCAGGCGATGGGAAGCGAGACGATCGTGAAAGCCATCCGCCGAGCGGAAGCGGATGAATCGGTGGCGGCCATCGTGTTACGCATCGACAGCCCCGGCGGTTCCTCGCTGGCCAGCGATCTCATCTGGCGCGCCGTGCAGAAATGCGAGAAGCCGGTGATTGCCAGCATGGGGGACGTGGCGGCGAGCGGCGGATACTACATCGCCATGGGATGTGACTCGATCTACGCCGAACCGGGGACCGTCACGGGCTCGATCGGCGTGGTCGGCGGAAAGCTGGCCATCGACGGCCTGATGCGGAAGGTGGGCGTGACGACCGAGGTGATCAGCCGGGGCAAGAACAGCGGCCTGCTGTCGATGGGCGCGCCGTTCACGGCTTCCGAGCGGGCCGCATTCAAGGAGAATATGGAGACCGTCTATCGGCAGTTTGTCACCAAGGCGGCGGAGGGGCGCGGCGTTCCGACCGAAGCGATCGAGAAACTGGCCGGGGGACGTGTCTGGACCGGCCGGCAAGCCGAGCAGAACGGGCTGGTCGATCACGTCGGGACGCTGGCAGATGCCGTGGCTGCCGCCAAAAAAGCGGCCGGCCTGGAGGCCGGCGAACAACTCGATCTGCTGGAACTTCCCCGTCCGACCAACATCATCGATCAACTGCTGGGGCTCGATACCGACGTCCAACTGCGAACGCCCACCGCTTCCTCCTGGTTGCCCGGCGAATGGTCAAAGGCGGTCCGCCAGGCGGAACAACTCCGGGAACTATTTGCCGAACCGGCGGTCCTGATCATGCCTTACGCGGTCGAGATCCGTTAGCCTCGCGCGATCACTTCACGCCCCCCCTTGGGCCGCTTGCCGTTGCCAGCGGCGTCAGATCGGTACGCCGTTCCACTCGACAAAGGCTTCCATGGCGAAGTATTCGGGGAGACCGATCTGGTTGTACTTGTTGGCCGTACCCCGGTTGCGATCCTCGGCCCGTTCCCAGAATTCGCGCGGATCCGAGCCGGGGAAGAGGGCTTCGTCCTTTTGGCTTTCGTGCATGAAGATCGCCTTCCGCTTACGTTCCAGGTCGCCGGGGCTGAGTGGAACGGCGATTTCGATCTCGTCGAGCGCGTATTCCTGCCAGGCACCCCGATACAGGAGGACGTCCGGCCGTGACCCGCTGGCCTGTTCGATTTCTGCCAGGGCCAGGAAAATGGCCTCGGCGCAGACGCGGTGCGTACCATGCGGATCGGAAAGGTCACCCGCCACGTAGACCTGTGCCGGTTGGACGTCTTCGATCAGTTTGCGAATGATCTCCACGTCTTTCGGGCCGATCGGATTCTTGGTGACCGTGCCGGTGCGATAAAAGGGAAGATCGAGAAAGTGGAGGTCTTCCTCTCGGCAGCCGACTTCCAGCGCCCCGGCTTTGGCTTCGCTCCAACGGATCAAGCCTTTGATTTTGAGTACCGGGTCCTGGTCGAAATCGCCCGGCTGCTTTTCCGTCAAGGCCCGATGGACTTCGGCTTCGAGCTGCTTGGATGCCTCGACTTCGATCTTGAACATCCGGTTGTACTCGGTGACCAGGTCAGCGACGCGCCGCGCGTCATGATCGAAGACGGCGATGTTGCCGCTGGTCATGTAGGCGATGTGGACTTCGTGGTGGTCTTCATTCAGACGAATCAGCGTGCCGCCCATGCTGATCACGTCGTCATCCGGGTGGGGACTGAAGCAGATGACGCGTTTCGCCTGTTTGCCCCCCGGGTGATATTCGATGGTGTTCATCATCCAGCGAAAGACGCGATGAGCCAACTGGGGCGCGGGCCCGTGTTCATTGAGCAGCGAAAGCAGATGGTGATGGCGGAAGTCGTCGTCGTCCAATTTGAGCAACGCTTTGTTGGTTTGTTCGCAGAGCCAGAGGACGGCCCGTTTGATCAGCGATCGGGACCACTCGATGTCCGCGATCGCCCAGGGCGTGGCTTCCCCCACCAGCGAGGCGGCAGCGGCAGCGTCGACCAGGACGGTGGTGTCCTCGTGTCGCTGCAGGTAGCTGGCCGGGATCTCTTTGGCGATCGGACCTTCCAGGATCTTGCAAATGACCTGGGCTTTGTTTTCGCCCTGGGCCAGGAGGAGGATCTTGCGGGCATCCAGGATCGTCCCGACGCCCATCGTGATTGCCCGCGTGGGGACATTCTCCTGGCCAAAGAAATCGGATGCCGCCGCCGTTCGCGTGGCCGGATCGAGGACCGTCAGGCGGGTCCGGCTGGAGGCCGCGCAGTATGGTTCGTTAAAGCCGATGTGGCCGTAGGCGCCGACGCCGAGCACGACGATGTCGAGCCCACCGACGGCGTCGATCTTCGCTTCGTAGTCCCGGCAGGATGCCTCGACCTCGTCGAGCGGCACGTCGCCACGCGGCAGATGGATGTGGCTCGCCGGGATGTTGACGTGGTTCAGCAGATGGCTGTGGAGCCAGTGGGCGTAGCTTTGCGGCTGATCCGGCCGCAAACCATAATATTCGTCCAGGCTGAACGCGATGACGTTGGAGAAGTCGAGCCCCTCTTCGCGGTGCATCCGTACCAGCTCGCGATAGGTCCCGACGGCAATCGAACCGGTTGGCAGACCAAGTACGGCACTTTGTCCCAACGCGTTCCGCTCGTTGATCACGCTGGCAACGACTTCCGCCGCCCGCCGCGCCAACAACCGCTCCGCCTCGAAGACCAGGCAGGGCAATCGCGTGCCGGGGACAAAACGGGCATTTGGGTCTTCAGGTGGCGTGAGCATGAGTCGGGCTTTTCGGGTTGGATGATGGTCCTGCCGGGAAACGCCGGTCGGCTTCGATTCCGGCGGTTGTCAAGTCGGAACGAAGCGGTGGTTGCGTGAGGTCGTCCTGAACGCTGCGGCCACCAGGGGGCCTGTCGACGGCCGGCGCGGCGAATTCTCGCGCGGGGTCGCCCCGCGGCAAGTCGCCACGGGTCGGTTGGCCGAAGAAATTGCCTCCCGGCGCGTCGTTCCACGGCACTGTCTGTCAGAATATCCACTCGGAAATCGGAACGCAAAGGGGAGGCCCGAATCCGTTCTGCCGGCTGACAAACCACGCTGCCTTTACCGGTTGGGGGACGCTACATCACCGCCAGGTTGTCGCGGTGGATGACTTCTTCGTATGGACAGTGCCCCAGAATCTGGGCGATCCGGTTCGACTGCAACCCTTTGATCCGCTCGATATCCGGGGCGTCATAGTTGGTCAGGCCCCGAGCAAACTCGTCACCCTCAAGGCCGCACAGCGAGACGACGTCCCCTTTGGAAAAGTCTCCCTGGGACTTCGCGATGCCAATCGCCAACAGGCTGCGTCCGCCCGCAGAAATCGCTTTGCAGGCGCCGTCGTCGAGGAGGATCCGGCCGCGCGGCTGGGTCGAGAATCGGAGCCATCGCTTCCACGGACTGACCGATTTTCCCTGGGCGAGAAACAGGGTTCCCATTGCTTCTCCCGCCATGATCTTACCCAATACGCCGGGCTGCTTGCCGTTGGCGATCACCAGGTTCTCGCCAGCCGAGGTGACAATCTGGGCGGCCTTCAGTTTGCTCAGCATGCCTCCCTTGGATACTCCCCCACGATGGCCGCGGGCCTTGGCCAGAATCGACTCGTCAATCACCGGGACCGTCTCGATCAGCGGCGAGGCGGGATCGGCCGGATCTCCGTCGTATAACCCGTTGACATCCGAAAGGATGATCAACAGGGGAGCCCGCAGCAAATTGGTCACCAGCGCTGCGAGTCGATCGTTGTCGCCAAAGGTGGCCATCAATTCGTCCACCGAGACGGTGTCGTTCTCGTTGATGACCGGGATCGTATTGTATTCCAGGAGCGAAAGCAGCGTATTCCTGACGTTTAAATAGCGGGGCCGGTCGTCCAGGTCTTCCGCGGTCAGCAGCACCTGGGCCGCGCGACGGCCATGGAGGCGAAAGATCCGATCATACATCTCGATCAGACTCGTCTGTCCAATCGCCGCCACCGCCTGCAACCGGGCCAACCCGGAAGGCCGGGACTGCAGGCCGAGTTGGCTCATTCCGGCACCGACCGCGCCGGAGCTGACAAGGACCACGCGCCGGTCTGACGCGGTGATCGCGCTTAACTCTTCCGCCAGCTGAGCGATTCGTTCCTCATTCAACGTTCCGTT
>JAUIGN010000057.1 GCA_030430075.1 bacterium | reverse complement strand
CTCGTGGACCGACGACACGTTCAGCCTGGATTTGAGCACGCAGTTGACCGGCGCGGCGGCCGCCGGATCGTACAACGCGAACATTAACGGAATGACCGATGTCCAGTTCCGGTTCGGATTCCCCGGGGTCCGCGAACGGCCGATTGCCGCTGACTTCGACGCCGACGGGATCGACGACCTGGGGCTGTGGGCGCCTGACCGGGATGGCGCCGTACCGTCGGAGACGTCCGAATGGTACGTGCTGATCAGCGACGGCACGCCGATCCCCGACCGGATCGTGGCCAATCCGCAGGCGCTGGGCGGGAACATTGTCGACTTCACGCCGGAACCCTTCGGCAACGACATCTACGGCCAGTTCGGAGATGACTTTGCGTTGCCCGTCGTGGGCAACTTCGATCCGCCGGTGGTCGGCGGAGCCGCGCCTGAGCTCCGCTTCGCCTCGTTTACGAATCCGAGCGACCCGGTGGACGTGAACGACGACGGGGTGGTCACGCCGGCCGACGCCCTGCGGATCATCAACGTCCTCAACCGGGGTGAGGGTGGCGTGGTGACGCCGTTCCGGTCAGAGGCCCATGCGGCCGGTCCGTTCTTCGACACCAATGGCGACGATGCCATTACGCCCTTGGACGTGCTCAAAGTCATCAACTGGCTGAATCTTGAAGCGGGCGGGGAAGGTGAGGCCGAGTTGGCCGCGGACCGGGTAGCAGGTGGAGTCGACCTGTCGCTGACGACGCTGGTATACGGTTCGCAACCGGCCGTGGAGGCGACGGGCGCCGGCAGTCCGTCGGCCCAACCGAATCGCGGCGGCACCGTCCAGCCGATCGATGCCTTCTTCGCTCGCCCGGAAGTTCCGGCGTTCCGCGATGCGGATCGCGATTTTAGCGGTAAGCAAGAACAACTCGAGGAACTGCTGACGACCCTGGCCAGCGATCTCGACGATCAATGGTGGAGCGAGTCGTAGTCTGCTGGGAAGCCAGCGGCGTCGCCCGGATGCGCGGCCTGCTGGAGCTTGGAAACCAGCCGTGGCAAGATGAACCTCGCTCCGGCTATCCGGTCAATCGCGTCAAGGCGTTCATCGGACACTATATCACCGCCTGGGGATCGAGCGCCGCGGAACGCCGGCGGAGCCGCGTCGAACTATGGCAACGGCAGGGCCGTTTTTCGCAAGCCGTGCTGTATCCCCAGACCGATGGACGGGATACCTATTTCGTGGCAACATCAGCCGCCGCGGCCAGGTTGCTCACTAAGAATCGGGATCAGTTCCTGCTGGCCGCAACCGGACGGCCCGAAGTAAACGGTGCCGCCTTCGATGGAATGGTCCATGCGGGACCGGAGATCATGTTGGCGGTCGACGCGGCCCGTGATGCGGAGAGTCCTCCCGAGCCGATTCGGCACGGCATCGGATTTCGCCTCCGGCTGCCCTACGAACGCCCGAAACTGACCGCCGTGCGACTCAACGGCCACCGATTGCCGGAACACGATACGGATGGCTGGCGCTCCTGGCAGGCAAACGGCTACACGCAGGTCCAGATCAATGTGCCGCCCGCCAAGTCGGCCAACCAGGACCTTTACTTGATCACATGCGAGTACGAACCGGATGTCGTGCGACGCATCGGCTGGACGCCGCCCCCCGCCGTCAGGCAACGCCTGCGTCAGAGAGGCCGGGCGGAATGAATGAAGGCTCGCCGGGCGGCAAAGGGAAAATGAGGAACGTCATGCACAGCATGACCTACCGGACAGAGGGCGAACTTCCACAGCGATTCCGTAGCGGCCGTCGTTAGGTGAAGCTTAGAGCTTTCCACCCCATGGCGGCAGTAACAAGCGGAAGCATCACCGTCGAGCAGTTCACGCAATGGGAAGGATCGGAACCGTACCGTCGCGTCGTTGGAGACCTTCGGTCGGCGGTTTCGGCGGGGTCGGAGACCCGCGCCGAGCGGGTCTGTACGGAGACGCGCCGAGCGGGTCTGTACGGAGACGCGCCGAGCGGGTCTGTAAGGAGGCGCGCCGAGCGGAGCTGTGGCGTGACCAGCAGCTCGCCGGGTCGTCTTGTGCAGGCGTGATGCTATGCGGCGCGCGAAGGCGGGTTGAGACGGCGTTGAAGCTGCTGAATCTCCTCTTGTGCTTCTTTAAGCTGGCGGGCGGCCCATCTCCGGACACTAAGACCCTGGTTTCGCGCGGCGGCCAATTCGGCGGTCAGGCGTTGGATCTGTGCGTCAATTTCCAGCTCGGCATACTTCGACTTGAGTGCCGCAGCGCGATCCTCACTTTCGATCGCTTGCTTGAGCGACGATTCCAATTTGCGCCGGGCTGCCGCTTCACGCTGGGCCACGTCCCGATACGACTCGACCTTCGCGCGCATTTCATCGACTTCCAGCGACAACCTGGAGGCGATCGCCTCCTGCTTCTGCCTCGCCATCTGCGCTTCTTTGGTTTGCTCGATCGCTGACTGGCAGCGATGCTGCAACTGCTTAGTTTGCTCGCGGCCGGCGGCCAGTTCCTTGGCATGCAACGCCAGCCGCTCGTTGGTCTCGGCCAGCTCATCGGCGCGGCGGGCCTCAGCTTGTGCCGCTGTTGCGCGGATCAGTTCGACGCGCCGTCGCCATTCGACCACCTGGCTCTCCAGCGATTGAATCCGCTGGTCCGTCCGCTCGACCGCCACCGAGGCCGCGGCCCGCAGTTGATCCCACGCCCGCTGCCGGTCAACGGCCTCCTGCTGCAGCGCTTCCGCCTGGACGTGAAGCCGGGTTCGCGCTTCCCGTTCCGCTTGAACCTGCTGCCGCAACTGCCGAGTCGAGGTGTCCGCTTCGTGCCTGAGTCGCACAACTTGGGCTTGCTCTGCTTCGACCTGACTGGACAGTCGGGCGAGCTGACGTTGCCATGCCCCGGACCGCTCGGCCAATTGCGAGCTAAGCTGATCCCGTTCCATGCGCAGTGACTCGATGGCATCCAACTGCTGCCTTGACTGGGCACTGATTCGAGCGATGGTCGCTTCGCGGTCACGCAGGTTCCGGTCCCGCTCCTGCAGATCGTCCCGTAGTCCGGCGGCTTCGCCGGCGAGTTGCTCGTGGAGCCGCTTGCTCTTTTCCGTCACCAGGCCGTGTTCGTGCCGCATCTTCACCGTGGCCTCTTGAAGCTGCTCAAGCCGCTCGCGAAGCTGACGGCCGTGATGCTCGGAACGATCACGGGCTTCCTCAGTCTCCGCACACCGGCGGGCGATTTCCACTTGTGCGACAGCATCGGCTTGCTGTTTTCGTTGGGCGGCTTCCAATTGATGCTGCAACGTCTGGACCGCCCGTTGTGCCTCGGCGAGCGCGGTCTCCCGTTGAGCGACGACTGCGTGCCGATCGACGAGTGCTGCCGACCGGACAGCGACCTGCTCTGCCCGCAGATTTGCATCCGCGCCGAGTCTTTCCGCCGATGCCTTGAGCGCAGCGATCTGTCGTCCCATCCGAGCGATCGTGGCCTGCTCGGAACGCACGGCATCGGCGACTCCTTGTTCGGCTCGGTCGCGTCGCTGAACCTCGGCCTGGATCCGCAGTTGCAGCCAGGACGCTTGCATGGTGGACGCGCGGGCGTCGCGGACAGCACCAGCCAGGCGGACGTTCGCTTGCCGGAGCTCGTTGCGGAGCCCGTCGCATTGCGCGGCGTGTGCGGCGGCCCGTTCTTCGCCCACCCGCTCCAGGGCCCTCAGCTCGGACGTCAAGCGAGCCGACTCAAGACTCTGCCGGCAGCGGAGGGCACGGAATCGGTCCTCGACCTCCCGCTGCCGCTCGCGGGCCGCAGCGAGTTGGGCAGCCAGGTTCGCGGTCTGCTGCTCTGCCGCACGGACCTGGCGGGAGAGCGCTTCTTCGCGCCGTCTGGCTTGCTGCAGGGCAAGCCGAGTTTCCTGTTGCGCCGTTTGCAGGGCGGCGACTTCCGATTCCATTTTGCTGGAGGCGGCGGAGGCTCGCTGCAACCGGTCCTCGAGGGCTTGGCGTTCCGTCTGCGCCTGCTCCGCGTCTGCGGCCCTGCCGGTCTCACTCTGCCGCAGCGCGGACTCCAACTCGGCGCGCTCCGCGGCAATTGCGGCAAGTTCGTCTTCATGCCGCAAGGCTTGCGAGGCAAGGTCCGATTCGAGGGCCCTGCAGGCGTCTTCCTGCGCCGTTAAGAGCCCCTGCATGGCTGTCAGCTCGGACTGGTAGGTCTCGATGTCCCGCGCGTGGCGCGCGGCACTGGCTTGCCAGGCGGCCTCCGCATCGCGACAGGCTGATGCGAGCGATTTGACTTCCCGCGTGTGTTCCGCCTCACGCGCCGCGCAAGCCAGCTCGGCTTCCCCACATGCCAGCTCGGCGGCGGCCAGTTGATCGCCTCGTCTCGACAGCTCGTCTTGCAGGGTCTGCGTTTGGTGCTCGTGGGACTGCTCAAGTTGGTGCAGGGCGGTTTCGGTTGCCAGTTGCGTCGCCGTCAGGGATTCGATCCGGCGCGTGAACGACTCTTCTTGGTCAGCATGCACAGCGTCCGCGTCACGACGCGCTTTCTCTGAACGGGCCAACTGCTCCTGTGTGGCACGGAGATCAGCCTCCAGCACCTTCACTTGGTCGGCGTGAGACGCCTCCAGCGCTCGGTAAGAGGCTTCCGCCTCACTCCGGGCGACAGCCGACGATTCCACTTCACGCGTCAGATCCGACTCACGGTCCGCCAGGGCTTTCTCCGCGGCGTGGCGAGCCTGTTCTGTGGCGGCAAGTTGTTCTTGCGCGGAGCGCAGCAATTCTTCGAGCGTTTGCACCTGGTCTGCAAGCGACGATTCGATCACTTGCCGCTCGGACTCCGCCTCCCGCTGGGCAGTGGCCGACGCTTCGAGTTGCTGCGCGAGCGTCGTTTCTCGTTCCGTGTGTGCCGCTTCGCGCTCCTTCAGCGCGACCTCGGCGGCCGCCAGTTGTTGTTGCGTGGAACGAAGCACTTCCTCCAGCGACCGCACGTCTTGCTGGTGGGACGATGCCAATTGCTGGTGGGACGACGCCAGTTCGTCCCGCGCGGCTGCCGCCTCCCCTTGGGCGGCCTTCAGCGATTCGACCTCATCCTCGAACGCCGCGACTCGGTCAGCATGAACTCGTTCCGCTTCGCTACGTGCTGCTACGGCCGCGGCGATGTCGTCGCGCGCAGACTGGAGCGCCTCCCGAAGTGATTCGACTTCGCAAGCATGCGATGACTCGAGCGACGCCACGGCAGCTTCGGCGTCGCGCCGCGCCGCTGCCAGCGACTCGACTTCCGCAGCCCACGTCGACTCGGCGTCCTGATGGGCGGCTTCGGCGGCCGCCAGCGCGTCGCGCGACGAACCAAGGTCCGCCTGAAGTGCTTCGACTTCGCGGGTGTGCGATGACTCAAGCGACTCCACGGCAGCTTCGGCGTCGCGCCGCGCCGCCGTCAGCAACTCGACTTCCGCAGCCCACGTCGACTCGGCTGCCTGGTGGGCGGCCGTGGCGGTCGCGTGCTGTTCATGCAGCTTCCGCAAGTCTTCGTGCAGTACACGTATCTCATCATCGTGTGCGGTCTGAAGCGCGATGCGATCGGCTTCTGCTTCCCGTTGCGTCCGCTCCGACCGTTCGACTTCACGTGCGTGATCCGCCTTGAACGCAGCGATGTCAGCCGCCAAATCGCCACGTTCCCTGGCGACGGTCGCCAGTTGATCTCGCAGCGAGGTTACCAGCGCTTGCAGCGAGGCCAGTTCCTCCGCGTGGCTCGCCTCGCAAGCGCTTCGTTCCGTCTCTGCGCGGTTCCTGGCGTCCTTCAGATCGGTAGCATGGCGGTGTTCAAGCGAAGCACGGGCCGCCTCGAGCTCACGAATACGGGCTCCGCGGGACTCCTGTTCGGCAATCGCCGCATCCAGCTCCGAACGCACGACAAGTAACTCGGCGGCGTGGGCCGAGGCATCTTCCTGAAGGGATCGTTCGCAGTGATCGATTCGCTCCTGAAGCGCCGCGACTTCGGCGGCGTGCCGCTCGGCAACCTCGTGGTCCACAACCGGCGGCTGCTCTTCGGGCGGCTGTCGTTGGCAGGCGACGGTCTGTCGCGCGCGTTGCTGGTGCAGGGCGCGCAGCTCGGCCCACACGTCGGAATTCCGTGGCTGGGGTTGCGGCGCGTCCCTGGGCAGCTCACCCGCAGGCGTGTGGCCCGACGGAGACTTCTGCCCCGGCGGGTCCTTCCCCGCCGCCTCGTCATCAAGCCACCACATACGGAATTTTCCTGAAGACAACGTACACGTCGAGGAGAAACAAAGCACACGAGGATCGCTGGACGCAGTCGTTGCTAGCTGCGAATGCAGCTATCGCGAACAACCGCCTCCGCTTGCCGATCACGTTGTCGAGTTTCCCCGTCGACACCACCCACCACGCGCGTGAACCGCCCGCTGTCCCCATTGGAGTCGGTTCCGGCGAATGCAGATCTTTAGCCGTTGTTGCGTGGAGGCAACGGTTGTTCGACGTCGGGCGGTGGTGAGCATCGCTCGGCGCAGGTCTTCGACCAGGCTGCTCGGCGCAGGTCTCCCGACCAGACTGCTCGGCGCAGGTCTACGGCCAGACTGCTCGGCGCAGGTCTCCCGACCAGACTGCTCGGCGCAGGTCTCCGGCCAGACTGCTCGGCGCAGGTCTCCCGACCAGACTGCTCGGCGCAGGTCTCTGACCTCGCCGAAACCGCCGACCGAAGGTCTCCCCGGGCACGGAAGTCGTTGCTGAACTGAGTGGAGGTTCTGCGAGAGAATTGGCGAGGGAGACCTGTCGGTCAGCATGAGTGCGGGGTCAGAGACCCGCGCACAGCGCATGGTGCACAGCGCACAGCGCATAACGCACAGCCAGCGCCCACTCGCCGCGAACGTACGGCATCGAGCCACAAATCAATCCACTCCATCACTCCATCACTCCATCACTCCATCACTCCATCACTCCATCACTCCATCACTCCACTTCGTCGGCGCCGTTTGGCGGTTGCCTGGTACGAAAGACGCGCAGCCACCCAGCCTTCGGTGACGGGTCATGGGCCAAGACAACGGGGTACCCGTGTGAGTCCACGAACACCAACGGTTGGCCCGCGCCTGCAACGGGCGCTTCAGCCTTCCAAACCAATTCGGTCGTCGCCTGTTGGCCGCGGATGGTTGTCAGTAGCACGTGGTGCCGTTGCGCATCGAAATGAGCGAACAGGAATCGCCCGTTGGGCGCATCGAATGCAAAGGGCGAAGACAATTCGGTGTCGGCCAGCATCTCCCAGCCACTCGCCTTGTTCGGCATACTCGCATTTCGCTGAAACAGCGTGCCGGCAAGATTCACGACAACGCGGTCATCCGGAAGGACGGCCATGTGTCCGACCGAGCGGAGCTGATCGAGCGGCTCGCGAGCAACGACGTCGACTCGGCGGGCCCCCGCGGATGGAAAGGTCATCGCCATGTAGACGGAGGGCGAGCGATCCTGGCCGAATCGCCGTGGTCGGAACACCGCATGCACGGTGCCGTCAGAACTTTGGTCGGCGTGCATATCGAAGCCGTCCCCTTGGCGGCCGACACGCTGCTGCGTCCAGGTCCGGCCATCCCAATAGCTACCGTACATGTGAAACCCGCTCCAGGAAAAGTGTACGGCAGCCGGCTTTTCGTGTGGGCCGTCAACAAGCTGCAAGTCGAAACCAAAGTTGCCGGATTCTTGAGTCAACGTTTCTTCCGTCCACCGGCTCGCAGGCGGACCGGTCAGCGGGCGGCGAAGTCCGACAATCTGGGCCAGCACGGAACCCTGGTCGGGCCGTGGTCGGCGGAGCACGACCCACAACTGGTTTCCCGAAATGCGCACGGCAATCGCCCTGCGAATATCGTCGGCGCTGCGGGCCGACGTGAGGTCAATCTCCTCCAGGACCTCCGTCTGGACACGTCCGTCCGCCTGGCGAGCGATCTTGACGAACTGACGTTGCTCACTGGGAACCGCCGAATAGAGAACCCAGATTCGATCTTGGGGATCGACGAGCACGGCCGGATGCCGCAGGCTGATGCTGGCGGCCTGGGGCCCTTCCTCGATGGTCGTCGCGACCCACGTTCGGCGTCCGCGTGGAGTTGCGGCCGAGTCGATCCGTGGCGACGCGGAGTGCGACCCGGTTTCCCAAATCTGGACGACCCCGTCGGCGTGGGCGACCGCCAGCCGCTTTCCCAATGCGTCGAACGCGGCCGAGGTGGGAAGGCTGGCTGGCCCTGTACGTGGAAGCTGGATTTCAAGTTGCGAACCGAGCCGCCGGGGCACGTCGAAGATCCTCATCCGACCACCTCGAGAGACCGCGGCGACGCGATCGGCGCCGGGTGTAAACGCGATGGCGACGACCGACGACGAGAACATCCCGCCCGCCCGGACGTCCTGGTTGTTGGAGACCGTACGCGCGCCGAACCGCCCCGCCGTATCACCCGCAAAGACGGTATCCGGATCGGTAGGGTGCCATTGCAGCACCGTCCCGCCTTTGCCGGCGACAAGGTACAACTTCTTGATGAGCTGGAGCGAGGGGACGGCGAGGATCCAGACCGACTGACCGGGACCTGCCGCCGCCAGCTTCGTTCCGTCCGCGTTGAAGGCCAGGCAGCCTTCGACTGCCTCGGCCGGTGGCTCGCCGCTCTCGGTCGTGCCGGCGGCTGACGCCATGGAGATCGTCGCGCCGATCCCCTTTTCCAGGTTCCGAACCAGAACCTGGTCCTCTTCGTCGTAAGCAGCGACGTAATGGCCTCCCGGCGACAAAGCGACGTTCCTCACTCGGTGCGGCAGGACGATGTCGGGGCGCGCCTTGGCAATCGTCCGACCGCGCCGCTCCCAGAAGCCCACCGTGGTTCCGGCCGACGTGGCGACGAGCGGCGTATCGGCGGCCGCACAGAAACCGTCGACCGCCTGGTCGCTCACCTGCCGGGTGCCGAGTCGTTTCGCTTGCCGTGAATCCCAGAGGGCCAGGCTGCCGTCCCCGGTCGCGACCCACACGATCTCGGATGCGGTGTGGTCAAACATGATCCGCGGCCGCGGTCCAACGGAGAACGCCGTGATCCCGGTCGACGCAGAAACGTCCCACATGTTGACACCCGTATTTTGACCTGTCGTATAAACCCGACCGCCGATGCCCAGCACATGGATGCCGGCGTACGTGCGGCACAGATATTCGGGCATCGCATCACGCCGCTCGGCGGAAACCGGCCCGTGAACCTGGTCGCGAAGGATGAGGGCCGGGGATGAATCGTTCAGGTCCCAGGCAATCAAACGGCCCAGGTCGTCCCCGGCAAACAGTTGGCCATGGGCTGGGGAGAAGCGGACGGCATGGATGGGCCGTGGGGAGCCGCTCTCAGTGCGCAGCGACAATTGATATTGGTCCGGCTGCGCGAAGGGACCGGCCGATCCCACGACGAAGGTCCGCACGACGGTATCACCAGCGGCGACGGCCAAACGTTGCAGTTCAGCGTCGTAATCCAGGTCCCAAATTGGCGGCGTCAACTTCAACCCCTGGGGATCGGTCGGGGCGGAAGGAAACAACGTCACTTCGCCGCCGGCATGACCCACGACCCAGCGGCCCTGGTCGACCTCCACGATGTCCATGACCGGACCATCGCCACCTTTCCGGGCAGCGTCGACATGCCAGGCACCGTTTTCCCAGCGGGCCCGAATCAGTTCCCCCCGTTCGCTCCCAAACAGCAGCCCGCTCCGGTCCGCATCGGCCGCGACGGCGGTGAGCGGACAATCGTGGGTCAACACGTCGACCGGTGGGTCTGCCGGGGCCGCCAGGTTCCAGATCCGGCCGCGGCCGCTCAGGCAAGCACCGGCCAACCGCGTGCCGTCGTCGATCCAGTCCAGCTTGACCACCGCGTCAGCGGCCCGTTCAGGCGCGTTCCTCAACGGGAATGCGGCTGAATACCACACATCGTGGTAGTCGCACCACGAACCGCGAACCAGCTCGAACGAGCGGCCCGGCCCCGGCTGTTGCCCTGTCTCGGTCTGCGTATTCCAGACGATCACTCGGCCATCCAGGCCGGCGGTGACCAGTGTGGCTCCATCCGAGCTGACAATCGAGCTGATGATGGACCATTCATGTTGATTCACGGCCCCTTTCAGGGTGCCGAGGCTCTTGGGTGCGAGCTCGACCTGATGTCGCAATCGAAACCATTCCCAGCCGCGGCGGGAAACGGGGACCATCTTCAGCGATTGCGCGGCGAGCCGAAAATCGCGGACGCGCAAATGGCGTACCGTGGCCGCGATGCCCTCTTTCTGGAGCGTCGTTTCGTTCCGTTCGTTGGCCGCCAGCAAGAGGACGCTCGATTTCGTCGCCGCCGCCTTGGCGACCTGAGCCCGGTCGAGGGCCCGCGCGGTGACCAGCAAGGCCGCCAACGCGGTGCCGGCAATGATGACAAGGGAAACCACGGTGGCCACCACCGCGGCCCGATACCGTCGCGCCCACCGCGCAAAGTGGTCTCCCAACCGATCGCGATAGGCGGAAACCGGTGCGTCGGCCAGGTAGTTCTGCACGTCATCGATCAGGTCACGCACCGCCGGGTACCGCGACGACGGCGCGCGGGCCATGGCTCGCTGGCAGATGGCGCTCAGTGGAGCCGGGACCGACTTCGCAATGGATCGCGCCATCGGCGTCGGTGCGGTTGCGGCATGTTGCAGCGATTCCTGGGCGTCGGCGCCGGGGTGCGGTGGACGGCTCGTCAACAGTTCAAAGAGGATCGCGCCGAGCCCATAGATGTCGGTCAGCATCCCGATGCCGTCTCCGTTGCCGGCCGCTTGTTCGGGCGCCATGTAGGCGGGAGTTCCCAGCACCATACCGTCGAGCGTCCGGCGACCGTCGTCGCCGGGGAGGAACAACGGTTGGCCGGCGAATTGGCCGTCCGCTTCGTTGCCGGCCAGTCCGGTCTTGGCCAACCCCCAATCCAACACGATCACTTCCCCGTGGTCGCCCACCAGAACGTTGTCCGGCTTGAGGTCACGATGTATGACGCCTTGCGAATGCGCATAGCTGATCGCATTGCAGACTCCGAGAAAATCGCCCAGCAGCTTCTGCAGCTTGACCCCCGACGATCTCTCGACCTGCCGGGCTCGGTGAAATTCGGCAATCGCTTCGTGGAACGTCTGGCCGCCGACGCGTCGCATGACATAGAACGGCTGGCCGTCGTCGGATCGGCGGCCCAGTTCGTAGACGGGGACGATGTTCGGATGTTCCAATCGGCCCGTAATCTGTGCTTCACGGAGAAAGCGGCGAGCGTGTTCGGGATGGTCGGACTTCTGCGGCTGCAGTTCCTTGATCGCCACATCACGACCCAAACTGGTATCCCGCGCCAACCAGATACGGCCCAAGCCGCCTTGCGAGAACACGCGAATGAGCTGAAAGCGGTTGCCGGTTGCCGGTGGGTCTGGTTGCCGGTCGCCATCCTTCGCAACGGGGGCCGACGGATCGACGGTCCGGTCATGCGGCCGGCCGCCGGGAGAATTACCTTCCCCCTTGCTACGTTCCTGGCCGTCCAGCATGCGCCGCAACACCGAGGGATCAATCGATGGCAGCGTGAGTGAATGCTTGGCCCACGATCGCAACTCATCGTCGTCCGATAGCCGCTCCAAAGCGGCCTGGCACGCGCGGCAGCATTCGATATGCGCCGCGATCTTTGCGAGTTCGCCGTCGGATGAGCGGCTCGAGAGAAACTCAACGAGTCGCTCGTGTGAGTAGCAGGCGGTCATGTACGTGTCGTCTGCCTGGCGCCCGGTTCGAGGGAGATCAGGTGAAGGCGGGAAGATCTTCGGCCAGGTAGCGGACTTCCGCCTTCAGGCGTTGGATCACGTTGAACTTTGCCTTGTAGACCCAGCCCACATCTTCGCCAAGCTGTTTGGCAACGTCCTGGGGAGACCGTTGACGTTCCCACAACAACTCGAACGCGGCCCATTGCCGTTGAGGTATCTCCGGCTGCACGCGTTTCTTGGCATTCTGGTACACGTGGATCGCCAGCTCATGGGTCCATTCATCGGCGGGTAGCGCGTCAGCAGGAAGGTCGGTAAGCACGGCCATTGAGTCGGCGGTGACGCGCCCGCCCGGCCGCAGGTTCTTGCTTATCGATCGCGAGATTTCGCGGCGGACCGCGGTCAGCAGCCAACTGCGAAACATCCCCTTCTGGGGCTGGTATTCAAAATTCCGCATCGCACTGGCGACACTCTTCAAAACGTTTTGGGTCACATCTTCGGCATCCGGTTGTTGCAAGCCCCCTTGATGGCACCAACGCATGATCAGGGGCGCATAGATGTCGAAGAACGTCCGCCAGGCGTCCTGGTCTCGCGGATCTCTCACTCGCATCAACAGGCTGGCCCGCGTTTCTGCGCCCATGAGGGTTCTCACACACACAACTTGAACGAAGTCGATCACTACGGACTCGGCAACCGGCGAGTATACATCGAATTGATCCGATCATGAGCGCGCCTCGCTGGAACGGCCACAGCCGATGTTCGTTCCGAGAAGAAAGGCTCAACAGTGCATAGGCGCCTTCTGGGCGATCTTCCTGAGAACTTTTTTACGGGGCGCAGGTTTCGTTGCGGAAAGCCTCTCGGCGGTTGAGCTTGCGCGCTGAAAAATCTTTTTTCTGCCGGCATCTTGCCGGGAACTTGAAGAAGATTCGCAATCTCCTGGCTACTAGTTTCGTGGAGAGATCTCCGCGCGCATCGTCGTCCGCCCTGCCGCACTCAATGGCTTCGACTTCGAGGCGCCGCCCCCGCCTGCCCGGCGGGCGAGCACGCTCTTTTCGTCCCCGCATCCACAATCAGCCTCCCGAGACCTTCTGCGATGACCAAACGCCGATCGCGACGTCGCAACCGCAACCAACGACCAGGGACCTGCCGACGAACGACCCGCTACCGTTCCTGCCGGGCTTTGGGATTTGAGCCGCTTGAACGCAGGCACCTGCTCGCTGTCGACGCCTTCTATGCCAGCGACGACACGCCCATCGAGATCCCCGACGCCCGCTACCCCTGGGCCGGTGGAGTCAAGACGGTCTCTTCGGCCATTTGGGTCAACGACCTGTTTCGCCTGACCGATCTCAACGTACGGCTGGACATCTCACATCCGGACGTCGGTGACCTGCAAGTCCGCTTGAAGAGTCCAGCCGGCACCAGCATCACGCTCATCAATACCGGCCTCCCCCAGCGTTCCAATTTTTCGGGCACCGTCCTGGATGATGAAGCGGACTTTCCCCTGTCGAGCGGAACGGCACCCTATCAGGGCACGTTTCGACCGGCCGGGCCGCTATCGAGTTTCGATGAAGAACTCGTCCTGGGAGAGTGGCGGCTGGATGTGAGCGACCGCCACCGGGGCAGCGGCAACGGATCGCTGCGGCATTGGGAGCTACGGTTTCACGGTGCGGAAGCCGCCGAGATTCGGGGGACGAAATTCCATGATCACGACGGGGATGGCGAGCAGGATCCGGGAGAGGCCGGGATCGCCGGAGTCGAGATCTACGTCGACGACAATAACGACCGCCAGCGCAACGAGGGCGAACTTCACGCGGTGACGGACGCGAATGGCGCGTACGCGCTGACGAATGTGCCGATCAAAGATCTCGTTGTCCGGGAGACGCTTCCCGAGGACTGGGTTCAGGTCACACCGGGTCGCGGTTCCCACCGGATACGGCCCGAGGCAGGTGAAGTCGTCGAAAGCATCAACTTTGCGGCGGTGCGGGAAGGAGAGAAAGCGGTCGCCACCTTCTCCTCGGGAACGGTCAACCTGGAGATCCCTGATGCGCGCTATCCCTGGGCGGGAGGCGTCAAGACGGTCTCGTCGTTGATCACGGTCAATGACACGTTCAATGTCATGGATGTGAATGTCAAGCTGAACGTGACGCATCCCGACGTCGGCGATCTTCAAGTCACGCTCGTCAGTCCGGCCGGTTCTTCGATGACGCTGATCTCACCCGGGTTGCCGGCCTTTGCAAATCTGACCGAGACGATCCTGGACGACGAGGCGGAACTGGCGCTGGCCGCAGGGACCGCGCCGTACACGGCCAGCTTTCGTCCCACGGGCAGCCTGGGGGACTTCAACACGCAGCTCGCCGTTGGCCAATGGCAACTCAACATCAGCGACCGCAATCTGGGCAGCGGAAGCGGCAGGCTGAAGAACTGGGAACTGCAGATCCTGGGGGCCGAGGCCGCCGAGATCCAGGGAACCAAGTTCCACGACCTTGACGGCGATGGCAGGCAGGGTCCGGGAGAAGCCGGCATCGGGGGTGCTACGATTTACCTGGACGACAACCACAACAATCTGCTTGACGAAGGCGAACGGCACACGGTGACCGCTGCGAACGGGCAGTATCAATTCACCGGCCTGGCGGTCCGGGACTATCGCGTGCGGGAGATTCTGCCCCCGGGCTGGGTTCAGATCACACCTGGCCGCGGCTTTCATGCGCTCCGGCCGGCGGCCGGCGAGCTCATTGAAAACGTCAATTTCGCGTCGGTGCCCGGCCACTCGACCGACACCACCGACGTCGCGTCCGGACACGTCAACATCTTGATCCCGGATGCCCGCTATCCGTGGGCCGGCGGCGTCAAGACGATCTCTTCCATCATCCCAGTCCATGATGCCGTCCGCGTGATGGACGTGAACGTCCAACTGAACGTTTCGCATGCGGATGTGGGCGACCTGCAAGTCTGGCTTAAGAGTCCGGCCGGGACGAGCGTGACGATGATCGCGGCCAGCCTGCCGGCAGCCGCCAATTTCAACGGGACCGTCCTCGATGACGAGGGCGAGCTGTCGATCGCCGCGGGGAGCGCTCCCTACGCGGGGACGTTCCGTCCCCACAACAGCCTGGGTGACTTCAATACGGAACTCGCGCTGGGAGAATGGCAGCTCTTTGTCAGCGATCGGAACCTGGGAAGCGGCGACGGCCGGCTACTCGACTGGACACTCACATTTGAGCATCCCAGCCGCTCGGACGTCGGCATCACGTCCGCCCAATTCGTCGACTCGCGGACAATCGAGATCGACTACGAACTGCGGGGGGCCGGCGCCTTCGATGTTCAACTGTTTCAAGTCGACGACAGCTTGACAACAGCGGACCAGACGCCTCGCCAAACAGCGTCCTTTCCTGTCGGCCCGGGAAGCGGGACGGCGCGACTCACCCTGGACGCGTCGATTCAATTCGACACCAATCGCCGAAACCTGGTACTCGCCGCCACACCACGGGACGCCGGCGACAGCGACCCCACGAACGATCGCTGGACGCTTCCTTACTTCCCGACGAACGCCACGTACTTTGCCGACCAATGGCATTTGCCGGAAGTTCGTGCCTTGACCACCTGGGAAACGGAGAATCTGTTTGGCACGGGGATCACCATCGCCATCGTGGAAGAGGGCGTTCAATACGCGCACCCTGATTTCCGCGACCCCCGCACCGATCTGGATTACGACTTCAAGACGCCGAGCGATTCGCCGGCACCCGACACGCTGTCCGGTCTCTGCGCAAACGGCGACGGTGGCGTTGCCAACTGTCATCCGACCAGCGTGGCGGGGACCGCCGCGGCCGCCGGCTTCGGTGCCGCCGGCGTGGCGCCGAACGCGTCGATCGTCAGCCTGGAAGCGGCCTTGACCGATGCCCAGGTCGCCGCAGCGCTCACTCACCGGTCTCAGGCAATCGACATCTACAACAACAGCTGGGGAAACGGATTGGGCTTCCGTCAGTACCCGCTTACCATGCAGGCAATCCAACAAGGGGCCGAAACGGGACGTGGCGGAGCCGGCAGCATCTACGTCTTTGCGGCCGGCAACAATCGCCGGCAAGGCGGCAATGCCAACGACGCGCCAGAGAAATCATTACGCTACACGATTGTCGTCGGGGCCACGGATCGAAACGGCGTGCAAGCCGACTTCAGCAACCCCGGGGCGGCGATTCTGGTCGCCGCTCCCGGCGTCGATATCTTGACGACCGACCTGACCGGGAGCGACGGCTACAACGGGGACAACCAACAGCAACTGGTCAACCACGACTACACCGATAGCTTCAGCGGTACGTCGGCCGCGGCACCGATCGTCTCCGGCGTCGTCGCCTTGATCCTCGACGCCTGGAACCAACAACACACCTGGAACGATGACGGAACCGACTTCGTTCCCCTCACGTGGCGCGACGTTCAGCACATCCTGGTCAACTCTGCGTCGATCACACATGGTTCGGACGATGGTGATGCGAACAATCCGTACGACAACGGCTGGGAACGAAACGGCGCACCAGACGGCGACGGCAACGGCGGTCATTGGGTCAACGACAAATATGGTTTCGGCATCGTCGACGCCGATCAGGCTGTCCAGCTCACCCGACAATGGACACTTGTCGATCCGGAAATCACGGTGCAGCCGGCTGCAGAACCCCAACCCGTCGACCTCCCGATCCCGGACGGCGGCAGTGCACAGGCGGCCGCTTCGGTCGTGATCGAGAATGCGATTCGTGTCGAGACGGTTGAAGTGACCGTTGATATCACGCACCCTCGACGGGGCGATCTGTCAATCATCCTGGAGTCTCCCGCGGGAACGCGATCCGTTCTGGCGAAAGCCCACGAAGACGTTGAAGGACCCGATGGCGCCTACCAGTGGACGTTCAAGTCGGTCCGGCACTGGGACGAGCGGTCCGAAGGCGAGTGGCGATTGATCGTCAAGGATGAAGCGGAGGGCGACGTCGGCACCTGGAACTCCTGGCAGCTCCAGCTCTACGGAACCGACATCGCGGAAGCCCCCACGGAAATCACGCTCGACAATCACCTGATCAGTCGGCATACCGACACGTCCATTCCGGCCCACATCGGCCTGCTCTCCGCCACCGACGCGGACGATGACGAGTCACATTCGTTTACGCTGGTCCCCGGAAGCGGATCCGGCGATAATGCGAAGTTCGAAATCACCAACAACGCACTGCGGCTACGGGCCGGCGTGGCAATCGACCCGCACGTTCAAGACGCATACGCGATTCGCATTCGCGTCCAGGATCGCGACGGGCTGCAGTTCGAGCAACCCTTCATCCTGCCCGTAGTGCCCGGACTACAATGGTCGATGGTCGAGCGGGTTACACCGGATGCGAACGGTCGGATCGTGGTCCGCAATCGTCATGACGATGTCGTTCCTGAGACCTTCGGCGTCGATTTGGACGCCCGCCAGTTGAAACTGCCTGGTAACGTCGCAGCCGCCGAATACCTCTTCCAGGTTGCCGACGCGCAAGGCGCCACGGTGGAGGCGATCTTCAACCCCATCGAGCCCGGACTGGTCAGGACATCGCTCCCAGAGGGGTACTACCGTGTAACTGCCACCGCGCGGGCGGACGATGGAGCAACCGAAAGGAGCGAATCCGTCGACATGGTCGTCCGCGACCTGCTGATCGTGGCAATTGGCGACTCGTATTCCTCCGGCGAAGGTGTGCCGGAAGTTACCCGAGCCGAGAACGGCGGAGCGTTGGGCGAATGGATGCGATCCGAAGGAGACGAGGAACAGACGCGGCAGCACACGGTGGCCCACCGCTCGTCCTATGCCGCGTCGGCGCAACTCGCCGCTCGGCTCGAAGCCGAAGATCCGCACACGTCGGTCACCTTCGTGTTCGTCTCAGCTTCCGGAGCGACGATTGCCGAGGGTGGCGTCGGCGACTACGCAGGAATCACCACGGAAGCCGCCTACCGTGAAGAGCTCGCCATGGCACCGCAGGTCGAGCAAATCCGCGCGCTGACCGAGGGCCGGCAGATCGACCTGTTGACCACCTCGTTTGGAGGCAACGACATCGGCTTTTCGAGGATCCTGACCACCCTTTTCACGGCGAACCCCGGCCGCTGGGCCGACGCGCCGGAGACCTACGGCCGTGTCATGGCAAACCTCCTGGAGGCCGTTGGTACGGGGACGGCCGAAGCCTGGCAGTTGGTGGAGAACGACATCGATCTGGTGCCCTGGAACGGTGACGCGTTCTTCGACCTGTTCGAGCCCACGCCGCTGGCCGGTCTCCAAGGTCTCGAGCGCGGTTTCGAAATGCTCGCCGACGGCCTCCGCGAGCTCGTCCCGACGCAGACCTACATCACCGAATACCCGGATCCGTCGACGCAGATGCTGGCCGGGAACGTCGCCTGGTGTGACGAAGTGTTTGCCGATCTTCCCGATCCTCCAGCGATTTACGGCGACTTCACCATCAGCCGGCAAGAGGTTGAATGGGCCCACAATCGAGTTCTGCAACCGCTGAATCAAGCGATTGGAGCGGCCGCAAACGCCCATGACTGGACCTACGTCGGAGGGATCTCGGATCGGTTCGCCGGTCACGGTTACTGCGCCACCGGGGAAGATCGCTGGATCGTTACTTACCGCGAATCGGAACAGCAGCAGGGACCGCCCAACAGCGCGAGCACACCGGGGACGATGCACCCGAATCGACTCGGCCACGCCGCGATCGCCACGGCGCTGCACGCGGCACTGGCGGCCGACCTGGCGGTCAACGATCCGCCCAGCGCAATTCGACTCGATGATTCCCCCCAGCACCCGACGAACGTCGATCAGGCGGAGGCCGTTGTGGCCCGCCTGATCGCCGCCGATGCGGATCCGGGTGACCGTCACAAGTTTCGGTTGATTCCCGGCCACGGCGGCGATGACAACGAACTCTTCCAGATCCGCGGAAGAGAACTTCGGTTCGCACCGGACAACGGCGTCGACCTCCGCGAACGGTCGTCGTTTTCCATTCGCGTCCAGGCGGAAGACATGGCGGGGGCGACCGTCGAGCAGGCAGTTGCCGTGACGATCCACCGTACCGGCATCGACCGCTGGTACGCGACCGTCGGCGTGGACCACGAGCTGCCCGTCGAATGGACCGTCTGGATCGAAGAGGCAGGCCGCTTCGACCTGATGCTGTCCGGCTCGCCCGAATGGCTGCCGCCCGATACCGTTCCGTTGATGGTGGATGGAATGCCCGTCGAGTCCGAACTGGTAAGGTGGCCCGGACCGATCGGAGAACTGCACTACCAGACCGGGACGTTGCTCGAGTTGGACCGTGGGTACCACGTGATCACGATCGATGCGCTGCAGGTCCCTGCTCGACCGACGGTCGGACAACTGTCCTTCAGGTTGTTCGCGGGCGCCCATTCGTCGGCACTTCCCAGACCGCCCGCAGAGGAGCTCAACACACTCTTTGTCGCCGATCATCGCGCCCCGGCACTGCAAGCAGTCACCGTCAACGATTCCGGCCGGAACCTCACGCTGGCGGGCGGCGAGGCGCTGGTCGACCATTTTGCACCGGTGCTGCACTTCAATCAGGGTGAACGCTACGCGGCACCCGCTGACGTCGACGCGAGCATTTCGGCCGACCGGCAAATTCGCCCAAGTTCACGCCCCTGGGTGTCCGGCGATGCGGAGGATCACCTCGATCTGGGGCTGTTGGCGACCGGCTCCTGGCCACGCGACAGTGGCTCGCCGGCAGTCTACGGAACCGTGCTGGCCTGTGAGCCGGGCTTGGATTCCTGTACACCCGGAGAAGATCTGGCCATCAGCTACTTCTTTCATTACCCGCGCAGCAATTGGGAAGAGCACGGCGGGTTCAACACCCACCAAGGCGATTGGGAAGGGTTGACCCTGTTCCTGAAGAAAGACATTCAAGGTGTCTGGCATCCGCAGGATGGAGCCTTTGGTCAACACGTTGAAGTCGCGGGCGGATTATTGGGCAGTGGCGGCGAGCGGGTCTCCTGGGATCTGTTGCGCCGCGACCAATCGCACCCCAGCGTCTATGTCGGGCTGGGAGGGCACGCGTCCTACCCGTTTCCGGGAGTCACCCCCTGGTACGTGCCTTCATTCGACCTGGTCCGTGAAGAGTCCCACCTGGGCAATGGAAGCTCATTCCAAGCTACCGCCGAGCAGGTTCATTATCTGCCGCGGGTCGGCCAGAGGGAGGCCGGGGGAGCGCCGTGGTGGCTCCGCTACTCCGGTACCTGGGGCGTGCCGGACCTGGGCGATCTGCTCGGTGACAGCGGCCCGCGGGGCCCCGTGTTTCAAGACTTGAGCGCGATCGCGTTGAGCTCCACCACGGGTCAGCGCTGGCTGGACCCGTGGAGCTGGGCCGCCGGATTCGACCGGTTTGAAGCGGTCGGCATCGTCGACGACGACGGCGATGGTTGGTCCTCATCCGGGTTCTCCGCGAGCGGCTTCGGCGGCTTTTGGGGCCAGGGCTACGGCCATGACGTGAGCGAAGCGACCAGCAGAACGGGAACCGGCCAGGCGACCTGGACGTTCGCCGTCCAACCGGGGATCTACCGGGTCGGCGCCACCTGGACGAAATACTCGAACCGAGCCACCAAGGCACCCTACCGGATCTACGACGGCCAGGTCGACCCGGCCAATCGACTGGCGACGGTTCACATCAACCAGAAGCTTGCACCCCATCATGCCGACTACACGTCGCGCTTGGATCAGCCATCGGGCCGCTACTTCGCCGACCTGGTCCCGGAGGGTGGAGACGGCCTGTTTGTGGTCACCGGCGACACCCTGACCGTCGAGTTGCTAGACGAGGCCGACGGGAACGTGATCGCGGATGCGGTTCGTGTCGAATTCCTGGGATCGCTGTCGCACGCTCCGGAAATCCGCCTTTCCGTCGACGGCCGGGAACTGGCCGATGGCCTCGGCGTCATCGAGCTGGGCACGATCGCCGCCGGTGTGCCGCACGCACCAACCACGATCATCATTGAAAACCGCGGTCTGGTCGATTTGTCGATCGGTCCGGAGCTGACCCTGCCCGACGGTTTCTCGCTCGTCGGCCAGTCGCCCCCGTCGCTCTTCAGCGGCGCCGGCTCGCGTCTGGCCGCCGGTGGCATCGCGAGCTTCACGCTTCGGTTCGAGGGAGGACCTCCGGGTACGTTCAGCCGGCCCGTCTCCTTTGCAAACAGCGACCAGGACGAAGGGACGTACGACTTCTCGATCCGCGGTACGGTCGTCGCCATGCCGATCGACTTGGACGACGACGGCGACGGGCGAGCGAACCATCACTTCGCCTCGCACGGCTTTGCCGGGTGGACCAGCCAGGGATACGCCAACGACGTACGTGAAGCGACAAGCCGGAGCGGCGCTGGCTGGGCAACCTGGACCTCCGAGGTCACGCCGGGCCTTTATCGCATCTGGACAACCTGGACCTCGCACGCGAATCGAGCCACCAATGCACCATTTCACCTCTTTGACGGACCGATCGAGGCGGCAAATCTGCTCGACACATTCTCAATCAACCAACGGCTCGCGCCGGACCATTCCAGCTTTACGACGTCGTACGATGAGGGCACCGCAACTCCTTTTGCGGCCCTGACGTCAGGATTGAATGACGGCCTCTACGCGATCACGCGAGGGTCCCTGTCCGTGCTATTGAGCGACTTGGCCGATGGAAACGTGATTGCAGACGCAGTGCGGATTGAGTACGTCGAACCGTTACCCGCGACGCCGCGAATTTACCTGTCGGTGGACGGCGAGACCTTGCGGAACGGAGTCAGCGTCGTGGACTTCGGCATCGTGGCGGCAGGCGTCCCGAGTCCCGTCAAGACCGTCCGCGTGGAGAACCGAGGCTTGGCGGCCCTGTCGCTTGATCCGGCGGTGGTTCTGCCGGACGGGTTCTCGATCACCGCAAGTTCCCTGGCTGACTTTTCTTCTCCGGTGGTCGTTCCGGCCGGCCGGTTCGTGACCTTCGGGATTCAACTGGACGCCGCCGCACCCGGTACGTACCAAGGTTCCGCTTCGCTGACCAGCAACGACATCGACGAGAGCCCCTTTGGATTTACGCTCCGCGCGACCGCCGAATCGCGGGCGGTTCTGAGAGACGACAACGGCGATGGTCGCCCCCCTGTCGATTTTTCGCACACTGACGGTTTCCTCGCCTGGCGCGGGCAGGGCTTCGGGGGCGACGTGCGGGAAGCGGTCAGCCGAACGGGCCGCGAGGCGGCGACCTGGACATTCCACGTGACACCGGGTGTGTACCGAGTGTCCGCCACCTGGACACCGTATCCCAATCGGGCCACAAACGCACCCTATCATCTGTTTGACGGAGCGGCCGATGACACCAATCGGTTGGCGACCGTCCGGGTCGACCAGCGAGTCGGACCGGGAGATGCCCGCTTCGCGTCGATCCGGGACACGTCGTCCGGAACGTACTTCGCCGATCTTGCATCCGACGGTCATGGTGGTCTGTTTGCCGTGACGGGAAACACGCTCACCGTTCAATTGACGGATGACGCCGACGGCAACGTGATCGCGGACGCGATTCGGATCGAGTTTGCCGGTCGGTTACCATCGTCGGCCGTCGGCGATTTCTCAGCGGCCCATACCGGGACATCCGACCCGCAAGCGCTCTCAGCGGCCATCTGGCCGCAGACGGTTGACGAAATGCTGAATGCATCGGCCGGCCGTTACCCCGTCGAGCAGCCGGTCACGACCCCGGCAGGCCTGGCACCCAACCGCTTGACCAGCCCGCTTCCCAACGCGCCGCCAGGCCCGCTTTATGACCGGCGTACTCGATCGACGAAGATCGGCGAGGACCATTCGAAGAAGGAAAAGGAAATCGAGTGGCTGTTCGCCCACCCGGAGGAGCTGCTGGATTCGGCGGAATTGCTTGACACGGTGGAATTTCTTGACACGGTGGAATTTCTTGGCACGGTGGAATTGCTTGGCGCGCGCCCCTGACCCATGGCTCGGCAGGCGCCTCTCACCCATCGCTCTCGCTCGGCGCGGGTCTCCGACCCCGCCGGAACCGACGACCGAAGGTCTCCAGAACCACACTTCGAGCCACCCCACACGATCCATCAGCCGCCGGGCGTCAGCTCACGGTTGCGCTGGTCGCCCAGCGCACCGGACGCCAACGCGTTCCGGCGAGATGCGCAGCGGTCAGGATACATTCGCTGCAAGCGATTGCGCGACAGTCACATGCACGGAATCGTAGTTCGCTCGTGAATCATCCGGGTTGACGCGGAACGCCGGTTGCCGGTCGTGGGAGGTTGCGCGGCGTGGTTGGGGAGACCTTCGGTCAGGCCATGTGCGGGGTCGGAGACCCGCGCACAACCGGTAGGAACCTACGCACAATCTGGAGAACTCCGCGCGCAACCCGTAGAACTCCGCGCGCAATCTGGAGAACTCCGCGCGCAACCCGTAGAACTCCGCGCGCAACCTCAGGACTCCGCGCGCAACCACGCTGCTGCGATGACCCGCTTGTTGGTCAACTTTTTGGCCGCGTCGTGTTTGGCTAGAATGAAGCTGGCTGGACACCCGACAGGCGCGACCCCCATGAACGACTCACTTTTTACCATTCTCTTGCTGGGCGGCGCCGGTGGCGCACTTGGATCGTTTGCCGGTTTGCTCTATTCGCGGTTTGGCGATCCCGGCGAGAGCATGCGGGCGGGGAATTCCATGGGCGTCGGCTGTCTCATCGGGGCCGCGTTTGGAACCCTGGTGGGTATATTCGAGACTCTGCTGGGCCGACTCTAACGGCGATCCTGGCGGGGCAGCCGCCCCGCTGCCGGTTCGTCGGCCGAGCAAATGCGTCCCTTCGGGCGGGAAAGAGAGGATACCCCGATGTCAAAGAAGAAAGACAAGCATGCCGGCAAAAAGGGAGGTGCCGACCAGGATCCATCGAAAGCGTTGCCCGGGTCGTCCAAACTGAGCCGCAAACGATATCAGTCCGAGCTCAAAGCGCTGCAGGTCGAATTGGTCAAGCTGCAGGCCTGGACGCGGCATACGGGCGCCCGGATCGTGGTGGTGTTCGAGGGCCGGGACGCCGCCGGCAAGGGCGGGGTGATCAAGCGGATCACCGAGCGTGTCAGTCCGCGGGTCTTTCGCGTCGTCGCCCTGCCCGCCCCCAGCGATCGCGAGAAGACCCAGTTGTATGTCCAGCGGTATATCGCACACATGCCGGCCGCCGGCGAGATCGTCTTGTTCGACCGCAGTTGGTACAACCGGGCCGGAGTCGAGAAGGTGCTCGGCTTCTGCACCACGCGACAGCACGAAAAATTTCTCCGCACCTGCGATCGCTTCGAACACAGCTTGATCGACGACGGCATCATTTTGATCAAGTACTGGCTGTCGGTCAGTGCGAAAGAACAAGAGAAGCGTTTTCGAGCCCGGATCGAAGACCCGTTGAGGCAGTGGAAGCTGAGCCCCACGGATCTCGAATCCGTCCGCCTCTGGTACGATTACTCGCAGGCGCGCGACGCCATGATGATGGCGACCGACACGGACTTCGCACCTTGGCATATCGTCAAGTCCGATGACAAGCGGCGAGCCCGGTTGAATTGTATCCGCCATCTACTAGAGTCGATTCCCTACGAAGACGTGCCGCAACCGTCTGTCGAGATTCCGGCCCGAGACACAACCCATGAATATAACGACGTGGAGAGTCTCGCTTCCCGGCGATTCGTTCCAGAGTACTACGATTGATCCTTGCGCAGCGAATGGACCAGGACGACCAACGGGAGTCCGCAGATATACGGCCGCGCGTTGCTTGCCTAAGGTTCATTTGCCGCGCAACCGTCAATAACGTGGCAGGGTCACCGCCCCGGCGGGAGCCTGCCAGGCTCTGGTTCGCTCCCGCAGGCCGTTCCTGAACACCATGTGCGAACGGAGCGCGTGTCACAACGTAAGAGGCTTACTGCTGCGGTTGCTGGTGCAGCCGTTGATGGGGAGAACGGAGCCGATGCTGCCAGAGCTGACCTATTACACCGATGTGCTCGGCATCGTCGGTGATATTCTCAAGATCCGGGCGACTAATGTCGGTTTCGGCGACCTTGCCATCGTCGAGAACTGGGACGGTTCACGGTCGTTGGGCCAGGTGATCGAATTGCAAGGCGATGCGGTCTCACTTCAGGTCTTCACCGGAGGAAAAGGGCTTTCCACCGAGGCCCGCGTGCGTTTTCTGGGCCATCCCTTCCAGGTGCCCTACTCAACCAATATCCTGGGGCGGATCTTCAACGGCGCGGCGGAGACGATCGATGGCGGGCCCGAACTATTCGACGACCCGCGAATCAACGTCGGGGGTCCGTCGGTCAATCCGGTCACCCGCGACCCGCCGAGGAACATGATCGAGACGCGCGTGCCGATGATCGACGTGTTCAACTGCCTGGTGGAAAGCCAGAAGATTCCCATCTTTTCGGTGGCCGGCGAGCCGTACAACCAGCTCCTGGCCAGGATTGGCATCCAGGCCAATGCGGACATCATCATCTTCGGCGGGCTCGGTCTGATCTTCGACGATTTTCACTTCTTTCGTTCGACGTTCGAAAGCGAAGGAATGTTCTCGCGGACCGTCATGTTTGTGAATCAAGCGTCGGACCCCATCGTCGAGCGGCTGTTTGTCCCCGACATGTGCCTCAAGGTCGCCGAGCGGTATGCCGTGGAGGAATCGAAGCGTGTGCTCGTGCTGATGACCGACATGACAGCCTACGCCGATGCACTCAAGGAGATCGGCATCGCCATGGAGCGGGTTCCCTCGAACCGGGGTTACATGGGTGACTTGTACAGCCAACTGGCCGTTCGCTACGAACGGGCCTGCAACTATCACGGCGCCGGTTCGGTCACGATCCTGACCGTGACCACGATGCCGGGCGACGACGTGACGCACCCGGTCCCCGACAATACCGGCTACATCACCGAAGGCCAGTTCTACTTGCACGACGGAGTGCTCGATCCGTTCGGCTCCTTGTCGCGGCTCAAACAGCAAGTCATCGGCAAGGTGACGCGGGAAGATCATAGCCAGGTCATGAACACGATGATCCGGTTTTACTCGGAGGGCAAGGACGCCGAAACGAAACAGGCCATGGCATTCGACCTCTCGCCCCATGACGAGAGAACGCTGAAATTCACCGGGCTGTTCACGCAACGGTTTATGGACATCAACGTTTCGCTAGGCCTCAATGACGCGCTGGACCTGTGCTGGGAGACCCTGGCCGAGTGCTTCGCGCCGGAGGAGCTCTTGATGAAGCAAAGCCTGGTCGACAAGTACTACCCGCCGGCCAGGCAGCGGGTCGAGGCCCATCGGAAACATTCAAGCCATTAGGCGGCACCAGCCATGGACAACAGCTCGCTGGCACACCAACGCAACCAGCTTCGCCTGTTTCAACGCTTCCTCCCGTCGCTGGATCTTAAACGCCAGCAGTTATTGACGGTGCAGAAAGCGTCGCAACAGGAATTGGCGGAGCTGGAGCAGCGCGTCACTCAGTTTACCGAATCACTGACCGGCCTGTTCGAACCGCTGGGCGCGTACGAGATCGAACTCGCCGGACTGGTGACGGTCGATTCCGTGGTCGTTGATGAAGAGAACGTGGTTGGAGCAAAACTGCCGATTGTCCGTGAAATCAATTTCCAAACGGCTCCCTACTCGCTGCTGGCCAAACCGTTCTGGGTCGACTTTCTGGTCGAGGCCATCGAACAGATGTGTACGCTCAGGGTGCACCTCCAGGTCCAGCGCGAGCGGGTGACTCGCCTGAATCGGCAGGTCAAGCGGATCACGCAGCGGGTCAACCTGTTCGAGAAGATTCTCATCCCGCGCACCAAGGAGAACATCAAGCGGATCGAGGTCCGGCGGGGCGAGCAAGAACGGACCGCGGTGGTCCGGTCCAAAATCGCCAAGAAGAAGCATTCCCTGAGTTAACTCCCTGGCCGCGGAACAAAGCGAATGACCATTGTTCAGCTCGACAAGCTAACCCTGTACGGTGCCGAGTCGCAGAAGGGGACCGTCATCGACAGGCTTCAAGACCTGGGCTGCGTCCATCTGGTCGATCTGGGGAAAGTCAGTGAAGAGTTGGCAACCAGCGACGTTGCCAGTGACACGCGGAACGCGCTGCAATTGCTGCAGGGCTGTCCCGAACAGCGAAAACAGGTCCGCCGCAAGGACAATTTCGACCGGCTACGGATCGTCTCTGAGGTGCTCGCCTTGCGACGCGAATCAGAGGCCCTCCGTGACGAGCGAGAAACGCTGCGCAAGGCTGTCCGCGAACTTGCTCCGTGGGGCAATTTTCGCCTCCCCGGCAACCGGCAAATCGGGGATGTCACGTTCTGGTTCTACGTTGTACCGCTCAGAGACCGGGAACGGGTCGCCTCGACCGGCTATGTCTGGCGAGAGATTTCCCGCGACCATCGCGATGCCTACATCGTCGTACTCAGCCCGGAGGAGCCCGAGAACGTCCCCGGCCAGGCGTGCGTTCTGGACCCGCGCCCGTTGGCGACATTGCAGACGCTGCTGGCACAGGTCGAGGAAGATCTGGAAGAGCTGCACCACCAGATGGTGGGACTCACCCGCTGGTGCGATTTGCTCTCCGACGAGCTGGATGACGCGGACAACCTGGCGGCCCGCGATCAGGCCGCGCGGCAGACATTGAACGGCCCGAGCGTTTTCGCCTTGCAGGGCTGGGTGCCACGGCACGCCGGTGACCGGATCCGTCAGTTCGCCAGGGAGCACTTGTTGGCGCTGACGATCGAGCCGGCCGGACCGGATGACGCGCCGCCCACCCTGCTGGAGAACCCCGAGTCGTTTGCGGGCAGCGAAGCCCTGGTCACGTTTTACAAGACGCCCGATTATCGTTCCTGGGATCCGTCCTTGTTTGCCTACGGCTCCTTCGCGGTCTTCTTCGCGATGATCATGAGCGATGCCGGCTACGGCCTGGTCCTGGCGGGCCTGACGGCGTACCTCTGGCGAAGGATGGGCCGGACCCAGCGGGGCCGGCGCGGGCGCACCGTGCTGGCAACCGTGGTGGTGGCCACCATTGCGTATGGTGTGATGTGTGGCAGCTACTTTGGCGTCGCCCCCGCGGGCGGCTCGCCGCTGGGACGGTTGGCGTTCCTCGACGCCACCTCGCAGGCGTTGATGATGCCGCTGACGATCGTGATCGGCGTGATTCACTTGTCCCTGGCCAATGTGGCCATGGCCTGGTCGCGCCGCGGCCAGCTCGACGCACTCGGCCCGGTCGGCTGGGTGGTGGTCATGGTCGGCGCGACACTCCTGGGCATCGGCGCCATGGAGAACTTCACGGAGCCGCTTGCCGAACGCCTCACCGAGACCGGTAGTTGGCTGTTGCTCGGCGGCCTGGTGTTCGTTTTTCTGTTCAGCAGCCAGCGCCCGCTGTTTTCGTTGAGCATCAAGAACCATGTGCTCCGTCTGTTCGACGGCGTCAGCGGCCTGACGGGACTGTCCGGGCTCTTCGGCGATGTGCTCAGCTACCTGCGGCTGTTCGCACTCGGCTTGTCCAGTGCCCGCCTGTCGGCGACCTTCAATCAGTTGGGCGCCAGCGCCTGGAACGAAGCGGGTTTCGGTGTGATCGTGGCGATCATCATTGTATTTCTGGGTCATACGTTGAATCTGATGTTGGGCATCATGAGCGGCGTTGTTCACGGGTTGCGATTGAACTGCATTGAATTCTTCAAATGGGGTCTGCCCGAGGAAGGATATCTGTTCAAAGCCTTTGCAAAGAAAGCGAGACAATCATGAGTGAGGACTTAATCCACCTGGTCGGCTGGCTGGGGCTGTATGCACCGATGGCCCTGGGGGCCATCGGCAGCATGGTTGGCTGTGCCATTCCCGGCCAGACGGCCTGCGGCGCCATGCTGGACGTCGACAGTGGCTACGGCAGGTTTGTCGGTGTCTCCGCCATGCCGTCGTCCCAGACGATTTACGGGATCGTCGTCATGTTCAGCCTCCAGAACGCCGCCTTGGATCCCGGCAATGGACAGGTCGTTTTCTCCGCCGCGAACGCCTACGCGATCTTTAGCATCGGGGTGCTGGTCGGCTTGGCGCTGCTGCTAAGTGCGATTTTTCAGGGCCGCTGTTGTGCGTCGGCGATCAATGCCAGTAAGAGCAAGCCGGCGATCTTCGGCCTCTCGGTCGCGCCGGCCGCCATCGTCGAAGGCTTCGCCGTGTTCGCCTTTGTGTTCGCCCTGGTTTTGAGCGGTGCCATTCCACCCGTGGCCGGAGCGTGAGACGAGCTGCTTCGAAACAGGGAGAAGTGTGATGAGCAATGACGAATCCGTCAGCGGCATTCAGGAGATGATCGATCGGCTGAGCCAGGAAGGGGTTGCCGAAGGCGAGCGCCAGGCGGCGCAGCTCGTTTCCGACGCCGAACGCAAGGCCGATAACATCCTCGACGCGGCACGGCATGAAGCGAAAGAAATCCTCCGCCGAGCGCGTGAAGAGGCCCAGCAGTATCAGGCGGCCGGGGAAGCCGCCTTGAGCCTGGCCGCCCGCGACGCGATGCGCGACTTCGGGAGCCGAATTCACGGCGACTGGCGCGGCCGCCTCCAGGAGCTGGTCCAATACGAGCTGCAACAGCCGGAAGTGATCAAGCAGATGATCCTCGAGATTACCTCCCAGGCAACCGATCGCATTCAGGACAAGGCAATTGAAATTCTCCTCCCGCCAGAAGTGATCACCGAGACCCAGGCGCGCGAGCAGTACGCCTCGGGGCACGCGGACGCGTTGACCGACCTGGTCAAGGATCTGGTCGGTGACGACTTGCGTGAAGGGCTCACCATCAGCCTGGGCAGCAAGCAACAGTGCGGGGTGAGCATCCGGATCGTGGACGAGAACGTGGAAATCGATCTCACCGACGAAACGATTACCGACCTGCTGGCGCGCCACTTGCTTCCCAGGTTTCGGGCCATCATGCGCAAACCATAGGAGCCTCTGACAGGAAGGTTTGCCGCGGGCCTCCGGCCCCCGTCGCAACGGCGGGCCGCAGACCGCCACGACCGATGGTTTGAAGTGCTCCGAGGAAAGGTCCCACCAGAACGTGACCCGCAGTACGACATACTACATGCTGATTGGAAGTCTCCCGACGCTCCCGCGCCATTTTGAACTGGCCGAGCGTGTGCCGATTTCACCGCTCGCCCTGGACCGGCGGCTGGCCTTGCTGCAGCCGCGGGACGCCGAAGTGCTGCGCGAAGTGGCCGACTTCCTGGCCTGGGAACGCCAACCGCTGGAACGGACCGACGAAGATGTCGTCGAGCAATTTCGGGAGTTCCAGGCCACCGTCGCCAACCCGTTCGCCCGCGACCTGATCCGGCATACGATCAGCGTCCGCTCGATTCTCGCCGCGTTGCGTTGCCGCCGGCTGGCACTGGATCCGCCCGGCGGCATCGAACCGTTGGCCGGCCGGATTGCCGAACATTGGAATCACCCCGACTTCCGGCTGGCCAACCGCTACCCGTGGGTCGCCGAAGTCAACGCCATCCTGACAGGCGACCAACCACTGGACCTCGAACGCAAGCAGCTGAACATCGTCTGGGACCACGCCAAGGGACTGGCGGACAAATATCACTTCACGTTCGAGGCTGTCATCTTGTACCTGATTCGCTGGGAAGTCGTCTCCCGCTGGACGCGCAGAACCGCCAAGGTCGGGCAGAAGAAGTTCGAGCACCTTGTGGTGAGCGCCCTCTCCGAGTACACGGAGATGTTTCCTCCGGAAAGCGAATCGAACCGTTGAAACGATCGTCAGGCACCCCAGTGATGCCCGCATCAGACCAGATTGGGCCGCCCCCGCGGCGTGCCTGCCAGGGAGATATCCGTGAGCTCGCAAGACCGAATCACTGAAGCCGTCGTGACCGGTGTCGGCGGCAATATCGTGAGCATTCACGCGCCGAGCGGCGTGATTATGAAGAACGAGGTAGCCAACATCTGCGTCGGCGACGAGAAGCTCAAGTCGGAAGTCCTGCGCGTCTACGGCGATCGGGCCGATCTGCAGGTCTTCGAAGAGACGGCGGGCGTCAAGGTCGGTGATCGCGTCGAGCTGACCGGCCAGTTGCTTTCCATCTCGTTGGGCCCCGGTCTGCTGGGCAGCATCTTCGACGGCCTCCAGATCCCACTCTACAAGATGGCCGAAGCAAAAGGATTCTTCCTCCAGCGCGGCGCGCAACTGGCGCCCTTCGACGAGACCCGCCGTTGGACCTTCGAGCCGGCTTGCCAGGTCGGTGACCGGCTGTCGGCCGGCGACACGCTGGGAGTCGTCCAGGAACGCCAAACCCGCCACAAGATCATGGTCCCATTCGACGAAGGGGAGCCGGTTGAGCTGCTGAGCATCGAGTCGGGAGAATTCACCGTCACCGAGACGATTGCCAGGATCCGTGACGGGCGTGGACGGGAACGCACCTTGACGTTGGTGCAGCCGTGGGCCGTGCGGCGGCCGCTCACTTCCAGCATGCTGCGCCAGCGCCTGATCGAGCGGAAATATCCGTCGGAACTGCTGGTTACCACGCAGCGGATGATCGACACGTTCCTGCCGGTCGCCAAGGGGGGCACGGCCTGCATCCCCGGACCGTTCGGTGCCGGTAAGACCGTGCTGCAAGGCCTGATCGCTCGATCCTCCGCCGTCGACGTGGTGGTGATGGTCCTCTGTGGAGAACGGGCCGGCGAAGTGCTGGAGACGATCCTCGACTTCGCCGAGATGGAAGACCCGCGGACCGGCGGCAAGCTGATCGACCGCACCGTGATGATCTGCAACACGTCGTCCATGCCGGTTGCCTCCCGCGAAGCCTCGATCTACACCGGCGTGACGATCGCCGAGTACTACCGGCAGATGGGGCTCGACGTGCTCCTGATCGCCGATTCCACGTCGCGCTGGGCCCAGGCCATGCGCGAAACATCGGCGCGGCTGGAAGAGATTCCCGGCGAGGAAGCGTATCCGGCCTATCTCGACTCGGCGATCAAGAGTGTTTACGAACGGGCCGGTCTGTTCACCACGCGGAGCGGTCAGGACGGCAGCTTCACGATGATCGGAACGGTCTCGCCGGCGGGCGGGAACTTCGAGGAACCGGTGACCCAAGCGACGCTGGGCACCGTCAAATGCTTCCTCGGCCTCTCCTACGACCGGGCCTACAAGCGGTTCTACCCTGCCATCGATCCGCTCATCTCCTGGTCCCGCTACCTGGACCAGATGCGCGATTACCTCGATCGTGAATTCGGCCCCGATTGGGTCGGCGATGTGAAGCGGTCCTACGAGCTGCTCCGCGAAGGGGACCGCATCAGCCAGATGATGCAGGTGACGGGCGAGGAAGGCATCACCCTGGACGATTTCGTCACTTGCCAAAAATGCACCTTTCTGGACATGGTTTATCTGCAGCAAGATGCCTTTGATGCCGTGGACGCTTCGATGGAGACCGAGCGACAGAAAGAGTCGTTTCGGCTGGTCCGGCGGCTGATCGAGCGTGACTACCACTTCAAGAACAAGGAACAGGCTCGGGCCTTCTTCACTCGGCTGACCGGTCTCTACAAGAACCTCAACTTCGCCGCCACCGGCTCGGTCGATTATCAGCGGTACCTGGCAGAGATCGAGGAACTGGAAATCAGCCATGACGGACAGCCGGCCGGGAGTTAGCATGGACGATCGACAGCGTTTGGATTCGTTTCTCGAAACGGCCTCGTCCGTGAAGGGCCTTGATCCGCGCCGCTACGAACGCCTGCTGGCGGAATTGCAGCGACCCTCCGTGGCCGACGGTCACGACGAGGCAGGTCGGTTGAAGATCGCGATGTTCGATGCCCGCTCCTACGATCTCCGTTCGTTCGAACGCAGCAACCGGGACCGCTTCGCCATCCATGCCGTGACGGCTGCACTCAACCCTGACACGGCCCACGCCGCGGCCGGCTGCCTTGTCGTCTGTCTGTTTGTCAACGATCAATGTGACGCACCGATCGTCGAGATGCTGGCGTCGCTGGGTGTCGAACTGATCGCCCTGCGGTGCGCGGGGTTCAATCATGTCGACCTGCAGGCGTGTCGCCAGCATGGAATCAGCGTCGTCCGCGTCCCCGCCTATTCGCCCTACGCCGTGGCGGAGCACACGGTGGCGCTGATGCTGATGTTGAACCGCCACCTACATCAAGCGTACGTTCGCAATCGCTCCGGCTACTTCGTCCTCGATGGTTTGACCGGCTTTGACATGCGCGGCAAAACCGTGGGCGTGATTGGAACGGGAAAGATCGGCGAGTCTTTGATCAACATCATGCGCGGCTTCGGCTGTCGGGTGCTCGCCCATGACAAGTTCCCCAACGAGAAACTGGCCGCGTGCGAGGGCGTTACCTACACCGAGACGGATCAGCTCTTCGCCGAGTCCGATATTGTCTCCCTGCACGTGCCCCTGTTCCCCGAGACGAACCACCTAATCAACGACTCGACGATCGACAAGATGAAGACGGGCGTGATGCTCATCAACACCAGTCGCGGCGGCTTGATCGACACGCGGGCCCTGATTCAGGGCCTCAAGTCCGGCAAAATCGGATCGGCCGGTCTCGACGTTTACGAAGAAGAAGCGGGAATCTTCTTCCATGATATTTCCGACAAAGTGCTGACGGATGACGTGCTCGCTCGCCTGATGACGTTCAACAATGTAGTCATTACATCGCATCAGGCTTATCTGACGCACGAAGCGTTAGCGAATATCGCCGATACCACGCTGGCGAATATCGAAGAATTCCAAGCGGGAAAGCGGCAGGCGGAGTTGACGCACTACGTTGGCCCCCAATAGCGGGCCATCTGGGGTTTCCGACCACGCGGAGCCGTCCCCGGCGGCTCGACCGCTGCGGTCGCAAACGCGTCCGGGCTGCGAGTTCGGCTTTGGTAAAACAGCGCAAACATTGCCGCTTGTTGCGGTTGCGCATCCGTGGTGGGAATTCCAAGCAAGCACTACAATGTGGGCATGCTGGCTGCTCCACGAGAGCTGGCCTTGCCGTACGCCTCGTACCGCCAGGGCAGCTTCGAGATGGAAAACCGCTCGCAGAGCTGCTGGGCAATCAGCTCGTACGATAGCGGACGATCGTGAATACGAATTACAGATCAAGATCGCATTCAGAACGAGGATCCTAGTAGTGCACAACCGAAAACGCCCTTCCTTCGGTCTTGCCAGGCGGCGACATCCGGCGCGGCATCTCTTTCTCGAAGCATTGGAAACCAGGAACCTGTTGGCCGGTGATGCCGACTTCTTCGATCCGCTGGCCGGCGTCCCGTGCGCAACGCCCCCGTGTGACGCGCCGTCCAGCTCGCCGGCCGCGGCGCCCGAGTACCTGGCCGAGGGCGAACATGGTGATTTCGACGTGGTGCTCCGTTTTGAGGTCACCGATACCAACGGCGCTCCAATCACCACGGTGGCCGTCGGCGAGGAATTCCACCTCGATGTCTACGTCCAGGACCACGTGGACCCGGCAGAAGGCGTGTTCGCCGCCTACCTGGACATTGAATTCCAGTCCGGGCTGATTGCCGCCAGTGATCTCGAATATGATCTGCCGTACGAGAATGTGTTGACGGGGGACATCACCGTCGATGGCCTGATCAACGAAGCCGGTGCAGTCGCCGGACTGCAGACGTTGGGTGCCGACGAGTATTTCCTGCTCCGCGTACCTTTCCTGGCCCGAGCGCCAGGAGCGGTAAATTTTGTGGGCAACCCGGCGGACGTCTTGCCGCAACATCATGTGTTGCGCTTTGGCAGTGATACGCCCATCGATCCCGGTGTCGTCGATTTTGGCCAGGCAGACCTGTTGATTGAACTGCCGAGCGGAGTCGAACTGGACTTTGGTGACGCGCCGGACAGTAATTACGCGACGTTGTCGGCCAGCGGCGGACCGAGCCACCTCCTGTACGAAGGAGCACCGCGTCTGGGTGCGACGGTGGACGGCGACGCCGACGGTCAACCCAATGCCGGCTCGACCGGTGACGACGACGATGGTCAGGACGACGAGGATGGCGTCGTCAATACGCCCCGTTTCACGCCCGGCGAACAGGTGAACCTCCAAATTGACGCCCCCTTCGGCGGCAAGCTGGACGCCTGGCTCGATCTCAACGGCGATAACCAGTTTGACCATCCGGGCGAGCACATCAACGGGGGCATTTCGATCACCCTGACCAGCGGCATCAATTCGCTTGACTTCGAGCTGCCGCCGGAGGCCGTGATCGGGGTCAGCCAGGCCCGCTTGCGGGTCAGCACGGAAGGCAGTCTGCGGCCGACTGGTCTGGCCCTGGATGGCGAAGTGGAAGACTACGCCGTGGTCATCGGTCGTAGTTTCGTGGTCAATTCGACTGGCAACGGCGGCGACAATGACGTCAATGACGGCGTCTGCTCCACTGGAAACATGGTGGACGATGTTCCCGAGTGCACGCTGCGGGCGGCGATCCAACAGGCGAACGCAACCGCCAACGTTTCGGCGACGCCCGACAACATCACCTTCGCGATTGCCGGAGACGGCCCTCATACGTTGACGCCGGCCAACCCGCTGCCGCCCATCAATGACCCCGTCGTCATCGATGGTCGCTCCCAGCCGGGCTACGCCGGCACGCCCCTTATCGAAATTGACGGCTCGAGCGCCGGCAGTAGCGCCAGCGGTCTCACCATCAACTCCGGCAGCAGCAGCGTGCTGGGACTGGCCATCAACAATTTTGCCAAGAACGGAATTTTGCTGGCAACCGGGGGCGGCAACACCATCCAGGCCAACATGATCGGTACGGATCCCTTGGGTACGACGGATCTGGGGAACGCCTCGCACGGCGTGCTCGTCTTCAATTCGCCGGGCAACCTGATTGGCGGGCCGACCGCCAATGAAGCGAATGTGATTTCGGGGAATACGGCCCACGGCATCTACATCACACGGTCCGGGTCGACCAACAATACGGTCCAAAGCAACATCCTGGGGCTGGGTGCCAACGGCGTTGTCCCGCTGGGCAATGACGGCGCCGGGGTTCGCATCGACCTGGGTGCCAACGGGAACATGATCGGCGGATCGGGCAATGTGATCTCCGGAAACATCTCGGCCGGTGTCGCGATCCTCGGCGCCGACACGACCCATAACAGCCTGGTCGGCAACCTGATCGGGACGGACATCACCGGCTTGTTGGACCGCGGCAACAGGGCTAACGGCGTGGTGATCGATGGGGCGGCAGAGAACATCGTCGGCCTCCCCGACGACGGCAATGTGATCTCCGGCAACAGCGGCAACGGCGTTTCCGTAAGCGGCACCGGGGCGACGCTAAACACCATCCAGGGCAACCTGATTGGCACGGATATCACGGGCGGCGCGGAACTCCCCAACAACCAGTCGGGCATCAACCTGTTCAACGCCCCGAACAATCTCCTCGGTGGGTCGGCCGATAGCGCCGGAAACACCATTTCCGGAAACCGCAAGCACGGCGTGTTCATCTTCGGCGCCGACGCCACCGGCAATTCGATTGAAGGGAACCACATCGGCACGAATTCGCTCGGCACGGCCGCGGTCGGCAACCGGCTCTTTGGCCTCGTCCTCCGCGAAGCGCCGGGTAACACGGTCGGCGGTACGGTCGCAGGCGCAGGGAACGTGATCTCCGGCAACGTGTCGGCCGGCGTCGCCATTCTTAACACCGGCGCCACCGGCAACATGTTGTTCGGCAACCTGATCGGCACCGATGCCACCGGTACGCAGAATGTCGGCAATTCGAATACCGGCATTTTGATCTGGAAGGCGCCGGGCAACCAGATTGGTGGCAGCACGGCGGCCGAACGGAATGTCATCTCTGGAAACGAGCTCTTCGGGATCCGAATTTCCACGTTCCTGGCCGCTGGCAATGTCATCCAGGGCAACTACATCGGAACGGATATCAGCGGCTCGGAGGCCATCCCGAATCGCGATACGGGAATCCAGTTGGCCAATACGCAGAACACGCAGATCGGGGGCGTCGAGCCGGGTGAAGGAAATGTGATCTCCGGCAACCTGAACCACGGTGTCCTGCTGACCGGCGCCGGCGTGGTGGGGAACACAATCCAAGGCAATATGATCGGTGTCAATGCCAGTGGCGACGCGGCAATCGGCAACGCTAAGGTCGGAGTTCGCGTTGCCGAAGGAGCTCGCCAGAATACGATCGGCGGCGCGGCGACCGGAGCCGGAAATGTGATCTCCGGCAACCTGGGCAACGGCGTGCAGATCTCCGACGATGGCACGCGCCTCAACACCGTGGCAGGGAACCTGATTGGCACGGACTTGAACGGCACGGCCGATCTGGGGAACGGGGGGAGTGGTGTGGCCATCATCGACGCCCATTCGAACACGGTCGGCGGCACGGCGAGCGGCGAAGGGAACTTGATTTCCGGGAATGACCTCTTCGGCATCAGCATCTCCGGCGCCACGGCGATTGACAATCTGATTCAGGGAAATGCAATCGGTAGCGACATCAGCGGCACGCTGGATTTAGGCAACTCCAGTACCGGCGTGTTGCTGACGTCGCCCGGGAATGTCATTGGTGGCGACGAACCGGGTGCCGGAAACCTGATTTCCGGGAACGGCTTTGTGGGCATTCGCATCAACGGTGCGACCGCAACCGGTAATCAGATTCAAGGCAATCTCGTGGGAACTCAAATTGACGGGATGTCCGCGCTGGGCAACACCGGCCAGGGCATCCGGATCGACAACGCGGGCGGCACGCTGATTGGCGGCACCACGGTGGGAGCCGGGAATGTGGTCGCCCGCAACACCAGCCATGGGATCCTCGTGCTGGGGCCGGGGACCGGGACCACGATTCGAGGCAATTCACTCTTCAACAACGGCGGCCTGGGAATCGATTTGAGCGGCGACGGTGCCACACCGAACGATGCCGGCGCCGGCAACGAGGACACCGACACGGGCACGAACAATCTGCAGAACTTCCCCGTGCTTAACTCGGCCACCTTGGACGGCAACCTCCTTGTCGATTACTCCGTCCCGTCGACGACGACTGATTCGGCATACGACCTCGTGATTGAATTCTTTGTGGCTGACGCGAGCGGCGCGGAAGGGCGCACGTTGATTGGCAGCGACGTCTACTCGGCAGGCGATGCCTTGGGTAACAAACTTGCCACGCTCGCCGCCGGCAGCGTTCTCGTGGGAGACCTCATCGTGGCGACCGCGACCGATGCCAACGGGAATACTTCCGAGTTCTCCCTTAGCGCGGAAATCGCACCGGGCGCTCTGCTGGACGCGCCCGAAGCCGGTGAGGCCGAAGGGGGCCCGGCAGGCAACTCGAGTCCCATCGCGTCCCCGCAGGAAAGTACGACCGCCGCACCGTGGCAGAATCCGGCCGACCCTCACGATGTCAACAACAACGGCATCACGGCCGACCCCGTGGGGGACATCTTGTCGCTGGTCAACGAGCTGAATCGGCTCAGCGTCATCGACCCGCAAGGCCGGCTGCCGGCGTTCCATGATTCACCAGCTTTCTACTATGACGTCAATGGAGACGGGCTGCTCACGCCCGTCGGCGACATTCTCACGCAGATCAACTACGTCAATGGCCAGATGAACACGGATGTGGGCGCCGGCGACGAACGGCTGCAAGTCGACGGGAAACTGGCGGCCGCCGCGACCGTCGCCCTCGCAGAACAAACTCTGTCGCTCGCCGGTGACGAGAATGCCGCGCCGCCCGCCGCGGCAAGCGAGACGACCGACGCCACCCGCGGACCATTGGCCACCCCACCCGCCGACGGACATCCGCCCGCCAGCCACGCCGTCGATTTGCTGGTAACCGAAGCGCTGCCGGAACTTGTTTCGGGAGCTACCGGGCTGGATCAACTGCTGGAGGAATTGGCCGACTTGAAGCCATAGCTCGGATGGTTCATGAATGCACGGCCGTTCAGTGCAAGTCGCTGTGTCGCAATCGTTTGTGGTGAACTTGCCCAAAGCGCTGCAGATATCAGCCGGAACGCGTTGGCGTCCGATTGACTCTGCTTTCAACGCAGCCTGGACGAACGCCCAACGGCTGATGACGGGCTCAATTTTTCTGCAAGGCAAACACTTCGACGTCGACGCCTTCCGAGTAATGCGCAAACGCCGGCGGACCGTCGCATCCGGCGATCCCGGCGGCAGGCAACAGGCGGTCTCTGATTTCCAACACCTCGGCCCGCCGTGCCGGGTAGGGCGTGTGGTGAACCTGCCCCGTATAGAGTTGACCGTGCCGTTCTACGAAGAGCAAGTAACGTTCGAGGAAGAAGAACTGCAAGGTGCCGGGCTGCGATGCCGGCACGGTATCGCCAATCCGGTAGCGAACGCGATGCGTCGCTTTGGATCTGCGACGTGCTGACTCGTAAGTAACTTCGTCGCCGTGGCGTTCCATCTGCATACGCGCATAGTAATACGGTAACGCCCAAAACCGCCGGGCCGCCCAGACGGCGAGCGTCGATGCGGCTTCCAATGACAAGAAGTAGACACCCGGCTGGTCGCCATGCGTGACATAGGTCCGGACGTTCGTTTCGAGAAACTCGAATGCCAGCGACGCGGGGCACCAGGCAGGCCGTACGCCCTGCATTGCAAAGGGCACAACCCCGATGTAGGCCACACCGTCGTACAGGTCAAGCTCCAACGACGCGGGGACCAACCGGCGCAGGTCGGCAGCCGGAACGGCCCAATGCATGAACAACAGCGAGCGCCACTGTTGATAACCGCGTACCTTTTGATTCGGACGCTGTGTCGGTCCAACTCGATCGATCATCAGGCTGTCTTGCTTGGGAAATCTGACGTTGCACCCTGCGGGATGCGGTCACACCAGCCGTCGTCTGCCGACACAACCTCAACGTGAACGTGGAGATGACTTGCCGGCCCGGGAAGGACTGGCCCGTTTTCGCCCCCCTTGATGCCCCGCATCCAGAAGCGCAACCGTCCGTTTGGGGGCGATTAATCGATAGCTACCGACGAGCAACTTCTCGATTTCGTCCCAGTCGTCAAAGCGGCGGGGGTCGATCGACACCCAACCGTCACCCTTGCGGCTATACGGCGCCTTCTCGATGCCGGGGAGTTTCATCATGACTTCCGCATGAAATGTCTCCATCTTCAACCCGATCCGCGGACTCCCCTTGTCTTCGGAACAGCCGCAAAAGATCTTCTCGCCGACACGGAAATGGGGAATCCCCCAAGTCAGCGTCTCCTTGGTGTGGGGCAGTGCCAGGCAAACCCGCTGCATGACCGCCAGCACCTCCTGAAACGTCATGCCACCCTTGGTTGTTGCCGCATTGAGCGCGACCGACTCATGCAACCACCCGCGCAACGGCAACTGGTCCAGGTCAGCAACCGTCCGAAGTTTCGCATAGCGAAAGCGGTCGCTGGTGCCCTGCAGGTGGGCCTCGGGGTCCGTCAACTCCGTGCCACGCGTGAAATAAAGGTTACAGTGAGCTTTCTGCGGCTGGATCCAGCAAACATCGGCCACCGTTCGGTACATGGCCAGTGGACGGCGCCCACCTGAGAATCGCTCGGCAGCGTCGGGCAATTCCAGGAGGACAAGATCGCGCAGCGCCCGGGCCGTTGCCCGCACCTCCGGCGCACAATCTCGAATGACGGCAGAAAAACTCTTGATCGGAGGCTGCTTCCTGACCGCCGCCTTCTTCTTCTTTGCCATGGTCCGTCCGGGAAGTTGATGATCGATCGTTCCCTTTGCTTCGCTGGTCTGACAGCGATTGTATCATCTGTCGACGGGGTCGGCACCGAATCGCACTTCTGCCGCATCGCGCGATGTCAAACTCAAATGGCCGCGCCCACAACGCGTGGGCGCGCCGCACGAACCGGCATTCCTCGCTTGCCGCATCGCGCCGGTTCACCATAGAATCGGCCTCGCGAACGGGGGATTCGTCCATTCCATTGGGACGACTTGTGATATGCTTCGCATAACGCAGACCTGGGAATGCGTCACGAACTACTTTCATCAATTCAGCGGTTCGGAACTGCGGAAGTCCTTGACGACACGTTCTTGCCTTATGCCAGACCGAATGACGTCATGCACAGCATGACCTACGAAAAGACGGATGAACGACGCTTCGATTCGCCGGGAGCGACCGGCGGGAGCCAACTCGGTGCTCCCACCTTCCTGATACTCTCTTCCTGACCGTCCGACGGCAGACTGGCTGATGCCTGACCAACGAACCAACCAAACGGTAGCGGAGCGGCTGGAGCTGCGGCTGGAGCGATTTCCCAATCCGTTGCACCGCCGCCGCCGTTGGTTCACCCTCGCCGGTGGGTTGCTGCCCGCCTTGTTGGTCGGATTTTTCTTCGCCCGTGGCGACCATACGGTATTTCTGGCCGGACCCGTGGCTGAGAGCCATCAACACTTTCAAGACGACTGCCAGGAATGTCACCGCACGCCGTGGCAACCGCTCGTCCGGTTGGCCAGCGCCGATTCCTCGGCGCGCTCCGTTCGCGATGAAGACTGCCAGCAGTGCCATGCGCAGGACAAGTCGGACCACCACGCGTCGGCGTTGGCGAAGGGTGTTCCCGATTGTGTCGCTTGCCACCAGGAACATCAGGGGACGGTTCGCTTGACGCGCGACGCGGATCGGTCCTGCGTTCGGTGCCATCGACCGTTCGAGAGCCACCCCCAATTTGCCCTGCTGCGAAGTTGGTCGCTCGACGGCGACACCAATGCCCCTCCAACCACGGCCGGGGTGGAGGCGAAGGTGCAAACGCTGGAGAGGATCGCAACCCTCGTTCGGTCTGGCGCCACAGGCGCAACGGGCGCAGCCAACTGGAGAGACAAGGCGGCGCTGAAGTTCAGCCACGCGGGCCATCGATCCCCCCTGGTAACCGCGCTGCGCCGGGAAGCGGGCGGCCCGGCGACACCGTTGGGCTGTGAAGACTGCCACCAGCCGGATGCCGATGGACATTACATGCGGCCCATCGTCTTCGAACAACATTGTCAAAGCTGCCATCCGCTTCGGTTCAGCAGCAAGCTGGACCTGGCGACCGCAACGGCCGCGGACAACGTGGTGCAAGGCTTGCCCCATGAAGTCCCGGAGATCGTACGGAGCGTGATGCGCGAACGGCTGATTGCCAACGCCCCGCAGTCCTTGCAGGCAGCAGGTTCCTCGCCGGACCGTCCACCCAGCCGGCTTCCGCACAAAGAACCGACGCCGACGAAAGCGGAATGGGAATGGGTCAACGCAGAACTACGGGTTCTGGAGAACGCGATCTTCGGGGAGCCGGCAGAGGTCGAGAAGGGGGCGACGAGCAACGCCTGTTTGAAATGCCATTTCAGCGCTGATGACACCAGTGATGGAAGCCAATCCCGTGGCAACTCGGCAGCATTTGCCATTGTGCCGCCTCGGATTCCTTCTCGCTGGATGCCGCAAAGCCACTTTCGCCACGATCGGCACCTTCACATGAAATGCGTCGACTGTCACCCCGGGGCGGCGGCAGCGGAGACTACCGAGGGCGACCCAACCGGGGCGGTGGCGCTGCGTACGAACGGCGTACCGAACATCCTGATGCCGTCAATCGACAACTGCCGAAACTGCCATGGGGCGGACAGCGCGTCGGACCAAAACGTTCGCCCTGCCAGGAGCAATTGCACGGAATGCCACCAGTACCACCACCAGGTTCCCACCCAGCCCACGCGTCCATGAAGCGGCTTCAGTCCATTTCATCGCCACGTGCCGGCGCGACGTGCGTTCTAACATGTCCGCCGCGACAATCGATGCGCGCCGTCCAATGCCGCTCGACTGGACGCGCAACCACGGTCCGCGCGATCCTGGCAGCCGTCGTTTGCTGGTGGATTGTCGGAGCGTCCCACCGGGACGCGGTCCAGGCCGACGAGCTGCCCGAGCCGGTCGAGCAGCAGGCGTACGCGCACGACAGCACGCACGGCCTGTTGGCTGCCAGGACCACGTCAAAATTCCTCGGCGCTCGCTCCTGTGCCGCGACCGCCTGCCACGGTGGGATCGAGCCGGACGGGCGCTTCGCCCTCAGCCGACGCCACGAATACACCCAGTGGTTGGACCGGGATCCCCATGCCCGCGGCCAGTTCACGCTCGCCCAAGAAACGTCTCAGGCAATCCTCCGTCGTCTCGCCCGCCGCGGCGAGCCGCCCGAGGACCAGGCGGCCCGCCTGGCCAATTGCCTTGCCTGCCATAATCCGCAGCCCTCGTCCACCGTTCAAGCGAACTCGTTTTACTCGCGCGACGGAGTGAGTTGCGAGATCTGCCATGGTGCGGCGGAGAAGTGGATTGGAGCACATGTCGAGGCGCATTGGGCGGTCCGCAAGCGAGAGGACAGGGCAGCATGGAAGTCATTCGCTGGTGAACGCGGCTTTGTCGACACGGAAGACCTGACGGTACGAGGGGAAACGTGCGCCCAGTGCCACGTCGGCTCGCCCGGCCGCGAGGTCAATCACGACTTGATTGCCGCCGGCCATCCCGTGCTCAAATTTGAACTCGCCGCGTATCACGATTTGCTTCCCAAACATTGGCGGGCGGCAGAAGCGCGGCAAGCCGATCCGAACTTCGAAGTCCAACTCTGGTCGGCAGGTCAGACGACGACCATCGCCGCCGCACTCGCCCTGCTCGACTGGCGCGCCAGCGACGTTCCCGACAAACATCCGGATGCGGCCTGGCCAGAGCTGGCCGAATACGATTGTTTTGCCTGCCACCATGATCTGGAAGACCCGAGCTGGAGGCGGCAGCGGACGGTTGCCGGCCTCCCGCTCGGAATGCCGGCCTGGAGCACCTGGAATATGGGACCGCTTCGCCAGATGGGAAGCCGGAACGATCCGCTCCGGCAACGCGTCGCAGTCGTGGCCGAGCAGATGCAAGCCGGCTTCGGCCAAGACCGGGACGCGGTTCGAGCAGCGGCGGCCGAGGCAGCACGAGAAGTCGCGACCTGGGGCCGTCCCGATGATCTCGAATCCATCGGCCGGCAGATGCGGCACGGCTTCCAGGCGCTGCTCGACCATCAACGCTTGAACGACGCAGGCCAGTCCGGGCAACCCGCGAACTGGGACGAAGCGGTTCAACTGTACTTGGCGATCGTCGCCTTCGATCATCAACGTAGCACGATCGATCCCGCCGACATCAACCTGGCCCGGTCTCTCTTTCGCTTCCCGAAGTCTTACGACAGTCCGCGCGGATTCCTGGGGCAGCGTCCCCTGAGAACGCCCTCTGACGACCCCCGTTCGCCACCCGGATCGCGATCGAGGCAGCGCGTAATCGCGGCGCTCGTCACGCTGATCGAGCAATTGAAAACCAATGAGGACTAGGCGATGCTGAGAACAGGCCCGTGCTACTTCGGCGGCGCCCTGACGGTCCTCGCGATCGCCGGCGTTCTCCCGGTCACTTCGACTTCCTTGAATTTTGGTCAGGAAGCGGGCACACCGGCCGCCACGGAGATCGACCCCGATGCCGTGCTAACGGATGTGGAAGTCGACGCGACGGCAGCGGAACGAGCGGCCCCGGCGACCAAGGGCTACCTGGGATCCGGCGGCTGCGTGCAGTGCCACCAGGGATTGAGTCGAGCGTTGAATAATGACGCCTTCATTCCCCTAACGGAGCCCGAGGTCTGGCTGACGGACCCCCACTCCAAAGCATTCGAATTTATCGACTGGAGTCCTCCGGATGATGGCACTGCGCTGAGCGCCAGCCAGCAACTCAGCCAGGAGATCTGCCGCAAGCTGGCGATCCCGGACATCCACCGGGCGAAACAATGCCTTAGTTGTCACGCCAACTGGATCGCCGCCGCCGACCAGCCGCCGCCGATCTATGAACTGGGGGTCGCCTGCGAATCGTGCCATGGTCCGAGTGCGGCTTGGGACGGCCCCCACCGCAATCGGGCCTGGCGCACACGCTCGGTGGAAGAGAAAGCCAGACTGGGAATGGTCGATGTGCGTAATCCGGTCCGCCGCGCCGAACAGTGTTTCTCATGTCATATCGGCAATGTCCGAGAAGGCAAACTGGTTACGCATGCCATGTACGCGGCCGGGCATCCGCCCTTGCCGAGCATCGAGATCGAATCGTTTGCCCGCCAAATGCCGCGACATTGGCGCTACCTGCACGAAAAAGTCGAAGATCATCGGCGGAAGGCGGAAGGCGAGTCACCAGACGCGGCGCCTTTTGAATTCTTCGCCGAGTTTGTTCAGCAGAATCACTCGTACTTGACGGCAGCGGACCGGGCCGAACGGAAGCAGCTTGCCGGCCGTCATCGGCATGGTGCCGCGGCCGTAGTGCTGGGTGGAGCGGTCGCCCTGCGCGAAGCCCTGGAACTGACCGGCGAACTGGCAAGTCAGGGCAACGACCGCGCCTGGCCGGAACTGGCGGCTTTTGACTGCACCGCCTGCCATCACGACCTGAAGCAATCCGTGCCGCCGCCGACCAGTCAGCCACGTCTTCGCCCGGGTCGACCAATGATCCACGGCTGGCCGAATGCCCTGGTGCAACTGGCGATCTTCCATGTCTCGACCGATGCCGCGGGGTACCAGCGAAAGTCGAGCGAACTGGACGAACTGCTGGGCGCCATTCACGAAAATCTGGCGTCGACCCCCTTCGGGGACGCCGACCGGCTTCGCCAGGAGACTCGCCGGCTGTCGCAATGGTTAACCAGCGAGCTGATCATTCCCGTCGCCGCCAAACCGTTTGACGATCAGGCCGTGCGGTTGGCCGCAGCGAGGTTGGCACACATCGGCAGCCAAGGTACGCACGACTACGATTCAGCTCGGCAGATCGCCTGGGCTTTGCGAACGATCTACTGCGACTTGAGCCGCAAGCCGGCCGCGGATGGATCGATCCAACCGCTCCTGCAACAACTGGCGGCCGATCTGCGGCTCGACCTTCCCAACAGCGGCGGCACGCCATGTGAAATGTCGTCGGGCAGCGTCCTCCAGGGTGACCCAAGCGTCACCAGCGCGCCGATTGCGCTGACGGCCAGCGTACCGATTGGGCTGGCGACCGAGGTGCAGTATGACGCGGACCGGTTCCGCGCCACGATGCGCCAATTTGGCCAATTGTTGAACCGGGAAACGGTGCAAGAATAGCGATCGCCTTTCAGCAGAAGGGGCATGCGGTCGTTGTTGACGGCAGGCGGCGACATGATGCCAGGCTGCAGTGCGCCATGCACCGCATGACCTGCGGAACTGTCACAGGCGGGCGCAGTGCGCAGATGTTGTTGATGTTGGCACGCGCCCTGTTCGGCAGTGGCCCAGCCACGTCAGGAAAAGCGCGGGGAGTGCTCGCAGGATATTGACCGATGACGGACCTGATGTTTTACCTGAGCCTGGCGAACCTGGCGATGTGTCTGACGGTGGCGATTCCATTGCTCATCGGGTTACAGCGAATTCGCCTCCTCAAGGACGTCGAGCCGGCGCCGGCAGACGCCCTCCCGCAGCTCTCGGCAATCGTCGCCGCTCGCGACGAAGAGCGCGACATTGAAGTCGCCCTCGCCTCGCTGCTGGCTCAGGACTACGGCCCGTTGGAGATCATTGTTGTCAACGATCGTTCGTCCGATCGCACGGGCCAGATTGTCGAGCGATTGGCGGCTGCGGACGACCGCCTGCAGGTGCTTCACATCACCGAACTCCCCGCGGGGTGGATTGGCAAGAACTACGCGCTGCAGACCGGAGCGGCTGCGGCCGGCGGCGAGCTGCTGCTGTTTACCGATGCCGATGCGGTGATGCAAGCGGATGTGATTCGCCGCGCCGTGACCTACCTGGAACGGCATGAGATCGATCACCTGCCAATGCTCTTTCACGTCCGGATGCCCAACTGGCTACTGGAGTCGTTCGTCGTCACGTTCAGTGTCTACCTGCTGACCTATTGTCGCCCGTGGAGTTGCCCCAATCCTCGCAGTTCGGCACATATCGGCATCGGCGCGTTCAACTTGATACGGGCCTCGGTCTACCGTGAGATCGGTACACACGAGGCGATCCGCATGCGACCGGACGACGACCTCAAGCTGGGAAAACTCGTGAAGAAGTTCGGTTTCCGGCAGGAACTTCTGAATGCAGCCGACCTCCTGTACGTTCCCTGGTATGCGTCGATCGGCGAGTTGATACGCGGCCTGGAGAAGAACGCCTTTTCGGGCGTCGACTACAACATTCCGTTCGCCCTCGCCGGTTCCTGTTCGATGCTGCTGTTCAATGTGCTGCCATTCGCGGCGGTCCTGTTGACCTCCGGTGCGACACAAGTGATCTACCTGATCGTCGTCCTGCTGTTGCTCGCGATCAGCAGTGTGGCCGCGTATCATGGAAGGGCGAGAATCTCCTGCGGCCTTGGTTTTCCGCTCGGTGCCGCGATGTTCGTGTACATTCAATGGCGGACGATGATCGTCAATCTGGCCAGTGGTGGAATCCGTTGGCGCGACACACATTATTCTCTTACTGAACTGAAGGCCAACAAACTATGAATCGCAATTGTCGGGTAATGCTGCTGGTCGGGGGAATCGTCATGAGCCTGCTCGCGAACGCCGGGCAGGCATTTGCCGAAGCGGGCTGGCAGGCCGGCACGGCGCGGGCCGTGATTACGCCGAAGCAGTCGATGTGGATGGCCGGCTACGGCAGTCGTACTTCGCCGTCGGAGGGCAAACTGACGGATCTGTACGCCAAGGTCCTCGTGCTGGAAGACGCACGGCAACAACGGGCCGTGCTGATTACGCTGGACCTGGTCGGCATCGGCCAAGAAATGACAAAGAGGATCTGCGATTCGCTGGCCGACGAGTACGGCTTGGAGCGACATCAGATCGGCATCTGCACATCGCATACCCACACCGGTCCGGTGGTGGGAATGAATTTGGGGCCCCTGCACTATTTGCTGGTTGACGAGCGGCAGCAAGCACTGATCAATGCGTACGCGAAACGACTTCACGCTCAGGTGGTGGAAACGGTAGGCAACGCGCTCGAGGACCTGCAACCGTGCCGGGTCGCCTGGGGCAACGGCACCTCCACCTTCGCCGTCAACCGGCGCAACAACCGGGAAGCCGAAGTACCGGCGTTGCGCACCGAAGGCAACCTGGCGGGACCTTTCGACCACGACGTCCCTGTGCTGACGGTTCGCAGCAACGACGACCAACTCAAGAGCGTCGTCTTCGGCTACGCCTGTCATTCAACCGTCCTCAGCTTCAACCAATGGTCGGGAGACTACCCCGGTTTCGCCCAGATCGCCTTGGAAAAACAGTTTCCAGGCTGCCAGGCGATGTTCTTTGCGGGCTGCGGCGCGGATCAGAATCCGTTGCCCCGGCGGACGGTCGAGCTCGCTCGGCACTATGGTGACCGCCTGGCGGCGGCCGTCGCGGCGGTGGTGCTGACAACGAAGATGCAACCCATCGAAAGCACGGTCGAAACGTCCTACCGGGAGATTGACCTGCCGCTGGGGCAACTCCCTTCGCGCGAAGAGATCGAGGCCGACGCCAAGTCGACCAACAAGTACACGGTGGCTCGAGCGCGGATGTTGTTGGACCAGCTCGACCAGGGCCAGTCGCTGGCATCCACCTATCCTTATCCGATCGGCGTCTGGAAGCTGGGCAACGACGTGCAGTTCATCCTGCTGGGCGGCGAAGTGGTGGTGGACTATGCCATCCGACTCAAGGCGGAACTGCGGGGAACGAAGACCTGGGTCGCCGGCTACGCCAATGACGTGATGGCCTACATTCCATCGCGCCGCGTTCTCGCCGAAGGCGGATACGAAGGCGGTGGTTCGATGGTCTACTACGGGCTGCCAACCATCTGGGCACCCGAACTCGAGAACGACCTGGTCAACGAGGTGCATCGCCAAATCAAAACCGTCGCCCCGTAGATGATGCGTTGGAGGACCCCGGAAAGTTAACCCGGATGATTCATCAGCGGTGGGCGATAGCGCCGGTTGCGCCGTTTGCCGGGCAACCCAGACGCTAACGCAGAAGACTCATCAGCCGTTGGGCGTTAGCCCCGGTTGCGTTGATTGCCGGGCAAACCGGCCGCTAACGCGTTCCGGCTGATATGCGCAGCGATTTGGATCCGTACACCACCAACGATCGCGACATAGCGGCTTGCACTGAATCGTTGTTCGTTCGTGAATCATCCGGGGATTGGTTCGACGAGCTCCTAGCGAGCCGACAGCAGGCGGATGCCTTGCTTCAGCTCGTCGGCCCGCTGGCGCATGGCGGCTGCTTCGCCTTGCTTTCCTTGGGCGGCGAGGGCCCGGGCGGCTGCCTCATACCCGGCGGCTTCCCAGGGGCGCCGCCGGATGTGGCGGGCCAGCGCGTTCGCGCTCGCTTCGGCATCTCCCGCAGCCAGCCAGGCATTGCCCATTGCCAGCCAGAGGTGCTGGTGCATGGCATCCAGCCCGAGGTTGGCAAACTGTTCGCGCTGCCCCGCGTCCATGGCCTGAAACCTGTCCGTCAGACGGGCACCCACGCTCCGCCGCTCGGCGTCGCGCGCCGGTGACAACGTAAATGGCCAGGCATCAAAGAGGACAACCGTCAGTGAGTCCGCGGCGAGCCGATCGAGGGATGTGGCGCCGAGCAGCTCGTCGCGACGCTCGGCGTCCGGCACACGCCCCTGATCCCAGGTCGCGCCCAGCACGTCGGTGACAATCGACTCGGCCAGGATCGTCGCGACCTGCCAGGTTCCTTCCAGGTTGTAATGCACGTGTTCCAGAAAAAAGTCGGCGCCGGGTGCGGCGAGCTGCGACCGATCCTGCAATTTGGCCGCCACGTCGCAATAGAAGACTCCCGGTTGCCGGGAACGGGCAACCTCCCCGACAACGTCCAGCATCGGTGTTGCCGCGCGTAGCCGGCAGCCATCGAGATCGGCGGCCAGCCGGTAAGCCTGGGCCGCCTCCGTCGCCCGGCCGAGCTCCTCGAGACACTGGGCTGCACGGTACGTCAACAGGGCGTCAACAGGCGCCTCCCGCCGGGCGTCGGTGATCGTTTTCCAGGCCGACGCGTACTCGCGGTACGACATGAGGCGGTCGATCTCCGTCAACCTGGCCAAGGTCGCTTCCCGAGCGGTGGGCTGCAGCGGCGCCATGTCGCGCAGGTTGGAGGGTACCGTGGAGAAAACAATCGGGATCCCGGCGTCACGCGCCGCGTCCGCCATCGACTCCAGGTTGGTTCGAAATCGCTGCTGCGTGAACTCGAATAGCGGCCCGTCGAGCGGGATGCCGATATCAGCGGGAAGGGTCGACACGAGGTGCGACGAGGTGGGTCGCTGCGCCAGGGAGAGCAACAACTGAAAGGATCGTTGACGTTTGATGAAACGTGTCAGGCTGGGAATTCGAGAGGTCAAGCGATTCGCTGTCGACGCACTCCCGCCGGGACCGTAAAACTCGTTGTGCCCGGTATGCACGACAATCAGGTCCGGCCGGCACGCCAGGGACTGGGCCAGATTGTGCACCTCGTGCGAACTGGTGATGGCCGTCATGCCGACGTTGAGCACTTCGAACTTGCGATCGGGAACCTGCGCCGTGAGAACCACTTCCAATTGCTTCGGCAGGGCCAATTCAAAGGGAAAGGGGAAACCGGCAACCGTGGAACCGCCGATGACCACCACACGAAAGGTCCCATCGGGCTTGTCCAATTGAAAGGGTCGCGGATCCGGTCCCCAGAGGTCCTCAACTCCGTAGTAGATACGGTCCGCCGCCGGGTTCAACCGGGCCACGCCGGCCGCCTGAGGCGCCGGATAGGGGACGACCAGCGTCGTGTCATGCCCCACTCCACACGTACGCAGGACCACCTCGATCAGCACGAACGGCAGCAGGGCGAGCCCGATGGACGCACCGCGGAACAACCAGGTCCGGCGCCGCGAACGGCCGCGACGGTGCCCGGGTCGAGAATCGCCTGGTTGAGGTTCCTGTAGAGCGTAATTCATGAGTGCGCTATGTCCCCGCTTCATACGACGTACGGGCCCGCTACTGCCGGGCGCCCGCTGGTCGCCCACAACCGCGCGCCCGTTGTACGAGCATGTTACGACGTAAAACTCGAACTGGATGCCGTGGCGATCACTTGCCGATTGCTATCGCCCGGCTTCATCTTCCAGATGTAGCCATCGACGATGAAATGGTGAATGTTCACCACGGCAATTACCAGGAGGACGCTCTCCGCCGGACCGAAGCCGAGCCAGACGTACGCCTGGGGCCAAATATTGAAGAGACCGTACCCCAGGACCAGGCTCGTCCCATAGAACCAGAACACGTGGTACAGCGTGCCGTGAGGGTTCTCAGGCCGAGCCCGCTGTTCGCGGACGTGAAAAATGGTCGCGATGCACAAGTATTGCAGCCCGTGAAACACGGTCGCCCACACGAAGCCGTCATAGTGCGTAAACACGATAAACCACATCCCGTTCGTGACCACCACCAGCAGACTGATCAATGGCATCGTACCGGCCTTACTCCGCCACACGAGCAGGTAGAGCAGAATCGGTAACAGGAGAGCCAGCAGGCCGAGCATCACGATGCCTGCCTGCAACGGCAACGACCATGGCGGAACGGCAACGGCCGTCGGGTCCGGCAGAAACCACCACAAGAAATGCTTATCGGCGGATTGCAGCAGGACGCGGAGGAAAGGCAGGATCGCGATCCACCACAACATTCGCTTCTGCATCAGGCTGAGCTGGCAGCCAGACCGATAGCTATACATGACCGCCAGCCCGTACGCTTGGGCGGCGTAATGGAACGGTGACCAGCTCAGGTAGACCGCTTGCAGCAACGGACCGGTGCGATCGGCGAACAAGAAGCAAACCGTCAGGACGGCGATCGTCAAGAGCGGAAACGCCATCGTCAGGAACGGCAGCGCTTCGCGCGATCCGGGTTTCGAGTAAAGACGGACGGTGGAAGCCGCAAAGTGTGCGCTGTTGCTGAGCAGAATGAACCAGGGGAGGAATTCCAGCGAAACCAGCGCATGCTCCCCGGAATAGATGTAGGCAATCGGAATCACCAGCAACGATAAGCCACCCCCGATCAACAGGTAGTCGAACAGCGGATGCACAAACGTCCGACCGACAAGGCGGCGCTGCAGCGATTCCGATGGAACCATCTCCGAGCCGGCAGTTGAACGATCCATGGGCCTCAATTTCCTCGTCGCGACGATTGCAGGCCGGATCGGGCCGCGGCCGACGACGGATCGAGGTCCAGCGCGTGGCGATACGCGCCGGCCGCCTCTTGATGTCGACCCAGCTGCTGCAGGGATCGGCCAAGATGACAGAAACCGTCCGGGTTGTCGGGCGCCAGCCAGACGGCGAAGCGGGCTTGGGCAAACGCCTCACTCGGACGACCCCGGTCGAGCAAGGCCGCGGCCAGGTCGAGACGGACCTGGCTGTCTTCGGGTTTCAACCTGGCCAGCGCCAGCAAGGCCCACAGTTCGTCGTCCTGATTGCCGACCTGGCGCGCGCTCTCCAGCAAGCGTCGCACCGCGATCTCATTATCGAAATCAATCCGGGCAGCGGTCCGGACCTCCGGCAGCGTGGCGGCCGGGCCTCGATCCCGCTCCAAGGCGTTTAGCTGCGTCGTGTATTCGACTCCCACGGGCGGCAACCAGTGGCCGCCCGAGTACGACTGCACCAGGCCCGCAATCATGAACATCATAAACAGACCGCCACCCAGCCAGAACAGGAGTGTTCCCGCCGGGCCCCGGGAGAAGCCGGCGGCTGACCGGTCTGAATTCGCATTGGCTGGCATAGGCGAAGTACCCTGGCTGGGTCGCCAGCAGTGCGCTTCATCGAGGCGTTGCTCGCAGACCGTGTCCCCCAGTATACCCTGCGGCCGGCGCCTACTCAGCGTCACGCCGCACGCGGATCCAATGATCATGGAATTCAATGCCCCGATGGACGTCGACGGCCGGCATGTGACAATCGATGCACCGGTCTTGCGGTGAGACGGGACAGGCAGTCTGGCCGGTGCCTTCGTGGCAATTCAGACAGCGTTGTTCGTAGTGGCGCTGGTCGCGGCTGACGGTGTCGTGTGGATCGTGGCAGCTAGAACACCGCAATGACTGGCTGGCCGTGTAGCATTCCGACTGGATCAGACCGGCCGGTTGAAAGCGCACGTTCTGAATGATGTTCGGGGACAAGTCAGCGGGCGGTTGGTCAGCCGGTAGTCGATGACACTTCCCGCACAAGGCCACCTGCTCGGCGGCCGTCTGCCGCGGCAAAGCCCCGTAGTCGCCTCCGTCCTCGACGAGGTCGTCGCCGCGCATCGCGGCAACATGTTCGGCACCGGCTCCATGGCAGCTCTGGCAGCCGACGTGCGGGCGGACGTCGGCCAACTGATGACCCCGAATCTCTGCGGTCACCGTATGACAACCGATGCAACCGGTCAGCGTATCGCCTCGCATCAGTTTGCCGAACAATTCGACTTCCTGATCCGCGACGGCGCCGCGATGGCCGGGCGTCAGGTCCAACTCCCACTCGTCACCGCTGCGATAGAGCGTCAAACGATGCTCGACGCCAACCGTATCCCCCAAACCATCTGGGATCAGGGAGAGGAACGTCAGGGCGTTGTGTCCGCTTCCCAGGGCATAGTCGAGCGGAAACAGGTCGCCACCGAGTTGATCCGGAAGGGAAACCGCCAACCGGCCCTCGGCATCGACCTGATACGCATACGTCAGTCGACGCTCGGCATCGAAAAACGTCCTGCCGGCCAACTGCTGAGCCGCTGCAGATTCCCGGGTCGACCGAAACGTGTCGGCGTGCCCGTTGCGCGCGTGCTTGCCGGCTTCTTCGGAATGGCATTCGACGCACGCACGTTCATCCACAAACGCGGTTGCCGACGGGCCGGGTGAACCAATTGACCCAAGCCCGTCGGGCGCCGTTGTCCGTTGCCGGTACAGGGCAACCAACAGACAACAAGCGATAGCGACCAACGGCAGCCAAAAATAGATCTTCGTTTTCATCGAGCCTGCAATCCGCCATCCTCGGGTCGACATTCGATCCGGAACGCTCCTTTCGGATATTCCATCGCCGGTTGTGGCCGGCGACCCGCGTCCGCGCCACGGACGAGCTACCTTGCAGTATACCGGTAGGCGAACCGACGTTAGAATAAGGCGGCAACGCTGGTTGCGGTGGGAGGCCCGCCTCGCGCGGCGAGGATACCGTTGGTCGCCGGGGCCACAGCCAACAAGCGAGCGTGCCCCAGCGCTGGTTCGCTCCCGCCGGTCGTCCCTAACCCGGATTTTTCATGAACGAACCACCATTCAAAGTAGGTCGCTGTGTCGTAACCGTTGGTGGTGAACTTACCGAATGCGTCGCGCATTTCAGCGGGAACGCGTCAGCTTCCGGTTTCCTCTGCGATGGACGCAACCGGGGCTAACGCCCAGCGGCTGAGGAATGATCGGCGTTAAGCATCGGCCCGGGTGTCCGCATGCCACAACGTAAGAGTCCAACAAGGCAGGGCCTCAGAGCGCGAGCGAGCAAACGCTCGCGACATGCGATTCCGCCCCCGTTCGTCGCAAGATCTCTACCCAGAATGGACGACTTGGGCCCCATCAGCCAGTCAAGGCATACCCGGAGTTGGCGAATCGCTTCCGGCGCGCAATGCCGGTCTGGGCGAGCAATTGCCCGGGGGTCCCTGCCGGCAATCTGTGCCGCCTTGTTGCTGGTTTCCTCCGGCTGTCGTCCCCACAACAAGAGCGCAGCCACTGACGACACCCGCGTCGCGTCGGCAGCCTTGGCCGTCAACCGGCAGGAGTACATCTGGGACGTAGAACATGCTGCCTTCGAGCTGGAGAAAAAGTTTGGTAAGTCGCTGATCGCCGCACTTCGCCAAGAGAACGCTGGTTCAACGGAAGCCTTCTTTCGGCCGGGATGTACGGCGTCCGTCCCGCAAACGAACCAAGAGACCATCTTGGATCGGGGCTACTTGCGGAAAATTCGATCCGGCGGGGATGCCCGGTCGGCCAATCCGGCGGAGCTGGCGCGCCACCTGCGAGGTTACCTTACCGACCTGGCGAGCGTTCATCACATGACGTGCCGTGTGCTCGATCTGCACGCCGACAACGACGACCCGGAGACCGGCCACTGGCGGCTGACCTTGTACCTCTCCGGCCACGGTGAAGACGCGAAGGGCGAGCTGGTCGAGTTCGTGACCCACCATCACCTGCGCTGTGCGTTCGCCAGTGACGCGGACATCGAAGGCGGTAGGATCGTCGAACATTGGGAGGTCGAATCCGAGGAATTTCGCTACTGCCACGCGCCGCTTTTTGAAGAGGTGACCGTCCCATCCGGTCTGAGTGGGGTCGACATTCAAGACAATTGGGAGGTCGAGCCCGACCGCGTTCGTCAATACTTCAGCCAGATGGCGGTCGAGGACTTCGACCGCGACGGATTCCTCGACGTGGCGGTCGCCAGTGCGAACGGTCGTTGGCGGTTGTTACACTCCGTCGATGGCGCCACCTATCGGGAAGTAAACGATGCAGCCCGCATTCCTGTTTGGTCGGAGGAACAACCTCGTTCGCGGGCGGTTCGTGACCAGGCCTTTCTGGCGACATGGATTGACTTCGACAACGACGACTTTCCCGACCTGCTGCTGGGCGACCGCCTCTATCACAACATTGGGGGACACCGATTCCAAGACGTCACCGAGACGTCGGGGCTCATTTTTGGCTACAACCCTAAGGGCTGCGTCGTCGCCGACTATGACGGTGACGGTTTGCTGGACCTGTACGTCCTGTACCAGAATCCTCGCGCCGTGCACCGCGAAAAGGCGCCCGGCTGGGTCGGCGACGACGAGTCGGGCGAAGTCAACGACCTTTGGAGAAATGCCGGAGGCGGGCATTTCGTCAACGTTACCGAGCGCTCGGGAACCGGCGGGGGTCGGCGGCAGTCGTTTGCTGCGGCGTGGTTCCACGCCAATGACGACCACTATCCCGACCTCTACGTTGCCAACGACTTCGGACCGAACACGCTATTGATCAACCGGGGCGACGGCCGCTTTGAAGAATCGTCTGACGCCAACCAGGTCTCTGACTATGCCACCAGCATGGGTGTCGCCGCGGGCGACCTCACCGGGGATGGGCGGGCGGACCTTTACGTCGCCAACATGTTCTCGAAAATGGGACGCCGGATCATCGCCCATGTTCATGAGTCGGACTATCCGTCGGGCGTCTATGAACAGATCCGCGGTTCCTGTGCCGGCAATCGTCTCTACGCCAGGGAATCCGGACAGGACGCTTTTCGCGAATTCAGCGAAGCCGCCGGCGTCAACCAGGTGGGCTGGGCGTACGCCCCGGCCTTGGCAGACTTTGATGCGGACGGGTTGTTGGATATCTATGCGACCACGGGATTCCTGAGCTATCGCCGCGACAAGCCCGACGGCTGAACGTGCATGTGGCGGGCTGTCGTGTCACAGCCCCTTGATCGCATGCAAAAGGTCTCCCAATTGGGACCCGTCGATACCAAGGCGGGAGAATTCTGGGTGGAGAATCCGTTCCAGATGCCCCAGTTGGGACACAACCTGAGCGCCTATGAGACGAACCGGCTCTTTCTGAACGAGAACGGCGCCCGCTTCATGGATGCGTCATTCGCCTCCCAGGCAGACATCGATTCTGACTCGCGGTCGGCAGTGGCTGCTGACATGAATGGCGACGGTGCGGTCGACCTGTTGGTGGGATCGGTCGGTGGCGGCCCGCTGCGGTTGTTTCTCAACCGCTTTCCGCGCGTGCACCATCGGGTCCTGCTCGAACTCCAGGGCACCACCAGCAACCGGGCGGCGATCGGAGCCCGCGTCAGGCTGCGCACCGGGGAGACGACCATCTGCCGCTCGCTGTTTCCCGCCAACGGCTTCATGGGCCAGCACCCGGTTCAATTGCTGATCGGGGTCGGCGCGGCGGAGAAGATTGACACGTTGGAGGTTCGCTGGCCCACCGGTCGAACGCAGACGTACGAAAACCTACCGGTCGACCGCCGCCTGCAGATCATCGAAGACGACCCGGCCGTTCATTCGCTCAGCCTTTGAACTTGCTGGCGGTAGCGGGCGGCTTCGGCAGCGTTGCCGCTACTCGCGGCGGCGCGGGCCAACAGGGCGACCAGACGGCGATCGCTCGCGTGGTGTTCGTACAGCGGCTGGAGCCGTTTTAGCGCCTTCTCCGGCTGTTCCTGGAACAGCAGCAGCTCGGCCTCCAACAGGCGACACTCCACATCGGCCGGTACGATGCGCAAGGCAGCGTCAATCTCACGCATCGCTTCTTCGATCTTCCCTTCGTCCCGAGCCGCCTGGGCCAGAAATCGCCGCGCGTTAACGTCCTGCGGATGGCGCTCCAGGCACCAGGCCGCTTCGCGCCGCGACTTGGCCGGCTCGCCGGACTCCGCGTACGCATACGCCAGATCGAGGTGGGCCGCATAATGGTCCAGTTCGAGTTCAATCACGCGCTCCAACGGGACGATCATCTCGCTGGTTCGACCGAGGTCATCGAGCAATTCAGCGACCAGAAAATGACCCGGCGCGTGCTCCGGATTCAGCTCGGTACTGCGTTTCGCGTACGGGAGGGCAGCCGCGGCGCGCCGCTGACGAAAATAGAGCTGGGCCAGTTGGAACGGAGGTAGAAAGTCATCGGTCACCTTCTCATTCAATTCCAAGAGCACCGCTTCGGCTTCGTTGAGCCGTTCACTGGCCAAGCAGATCCAGACCATCTGGCGGCGCGCTTCCAGGTAGGCATCCGCTTCCGGCGGCACCTGGCGGAACTCGCCGAGCGCCCTGGGGCGGTCGAATTCGGCCAGCACCAATCCCAGCTCGGTTCGCACCTCCCAATCAGCGGGCCGAGCGGACAAGTGCTGCTCGTAGAGCCGGGCGGCTTCCTCGAACTTGCCGCCGGCGACCGCCGCGCGGGCTTGCGACAGGGTCGACGAAGGAAGCAAGAAGCGAACCAGGGCCACCACCGCCCACAGCAGCGCGGCAACCGCAAGTAGCTGAAGCAGTCGTTTCAGTCTCGATGGTGTTCGTGTTGTCGTCGTCTGGTCTGTCACGGAGGAGTGTTCGCCACCTGGCCCGCCCCTTGGACCAGCCGCCAGGATCGGTTCACGGCGAGCGTATCCCAGGTTTCAACGAGGCCGCCCGGCCACACCACCGAGACATCGCACGTCCCAGCATGCGGGCCGACACCCATCAGGATAGTGGATTCGTCGCTGGACAAGTACCCGGTCCCGGCCTGCACCGTCCGCAGGAGCAAACGGTCTCCCGCGGTGAGACGTACTGCAGCACCAACCCCCTGCCGATTACTCGAACGCCCGATCAACTCCAGGCGAATCCAGTTCCCCTGCGGATCCGAATCGTTCCGCAGCAGGGCCGCCCGGGCATGGAGACAATTGATGGCGGCATCGGGATCCCCGTCCCGATCGAAATCCGCGATCGCGGTGCTCCGCGCCACATGCGGTGACGCCAAAAAGGCGCCGGCCTGCGCAGCGACTTCGCGATAGCGGACTCCTCGCTGGCTGTGAAACAGAAGCAGTCGCTGGGCGAACGGTTCGTTCCTCTGGACCTCGGGCAGACGATCCTGAACGTGCCCGTTGGCGATCAGCAAATCGGCCCAGCCATCCTGGTCAAAATCTGCCAGGGAGGTCCCGAAACCCAACCGCAAGCGGCTGGGGGCCCCCAACCCGGCTTCCGCGGTGATGTCGGCGAACAGCAGGCGCCCCTCGTTGCGGTAGAGCGTATTCGTCTCTCCGTAGTAGTTGCAGACAAACAGGTCCACCCGGCCACGTCCGGTCAGATCACCGGCCACCAGGCCCATCCCGGCCTCGTTCTCGCCGTGCCGGTTTCGCGAGGTCCCGGAAGCGGCCCCCCGATCGACGAAGCGGCCCGAGCCCTGATTCTCCCAGAGCTGATTCTCGGTGGTGTCATTGGCCACATACAGATCGATGTCGCCGTCGCGGTCCAGGTCCGCGGCCACCACGCCGAGCCCGGCCCGCGGTGAGCTGGCCGTGATACCGGCCCGATCGCTGAAATCCTCGAAGGTGCCCCGCCCCGTGTTGCGGTAGATCAAGTCGTGCTGCGCTTCGATTTGCGACGGATGGCAACTGATGGGAATCGTGATCCCGGCCGACGTGTGTTCACAGAGCGGATAGTTGTCCGGCCCAAGCCTGGCGTAGTTGGCGATGAAGAGATCCAAGTTCCCATCGGCGTCTACGTCGACCCACGTGCAACTGGAGCTCAGCCGCCCTGGTTGCTGGTCGGCCGGAAGTCGAACCCGTGCGAAACTGCCGTCGCCGTTGTTGCGGTACAGGTCGTTCCGCCCGTAACCGGTTACACACACGTCGACGAAACCGTCGTTATTGTAGTCGGCGGCGGCGACCCCCATGGAATAGTCGACGTTTTCCAAGCCGGCTCGCAACGTCACGTCGTCCAGGTCACGGCCGCCCCGGTTTCGATACAGGGTATTGGTGATACCCGCTGAACCGGTGTCCGCCGGACCGCCGGGCGGGAAACCGGCTCCCTGGGCACAGAACAGATCGGGCCAGCCGTCCCGATCGTAATCCAACCAGCCAATTCCCGATCCCAAGAAGAGGTGGATGTGACGTTGGGGCGTGAGCGGCGAGTGATGGGAAAACCGCAACCCCAGCAGCTCGCCGACGTCCACGAACCGCAACGGCCCGGTCGCGGTTTCGCCGGAGCTGCCCGGTGCTGCCGCCGCGCCGAAATTCGTGCTGCCGGGTGTCGGCGTACCCGGGGGAGCAGGCGCGCCAACGCGCGCGGCGTCCCGCCGTGATGGATCCAGGCGCGACTGGTCCGAATGGTTGGGCGAACAGGCGGCCTGGAATCCGCAGAGCAGCAGGCACCCGCCGAGGATCGCCAGGCAACCGTTTTCCATCCGCATCATGGGCAAATCGCCTTGTTCGGTCCTGCCGAACGAACACGAAGGGCCCGGCGTCCAGCACAGCAACGAGTCACGAACAACTTCCATCAGTTCGGCGAAACGGACCCGCAGAAGGTGTTGATGACCTGTTCCCGCGGGATGCCAGACCGCAATATGTTATGTACGGCATGACCTCCGGAATGATGACCGGCTGCTCAGAAAAAAAGCCGCCCGGCTACGCAGCAGCCGGGCGGCAGTTGGTTTCGTTGGAGTCTGAAAAGGGGAAAGATCAGTCGCCCGTATAGACGTCTGCCTCGCCGCCCGCTCGCGTGCCCGTCGCACGCCAGACATTGAGATCCACCGTTTCCGGAATGAACTTCACCGACCCATCCGCGTACGCGCCCTGGGCACCACCCGGATGAAGGCTGGAGAACGGACGACGTCCGGAGTTGCCGTTGTTGTGGTTGTCCACCCAGTTCACCATGTCCGGACAACAGTTCTTGTCCGGACAGTGGTTGTGAATGTCAGCCGGTGGATTGTTGGTACCCGTGGTGGCAGGTGCGCACGTCGCAATCCCGTTCTTGTAGTTGTTTGGCGGGAAACTCGTATCGGCTCCGCAATAGCCGGTTTCGGCAATCCAGCGGCGGCATCGTTGCCCCGTGTGCCGGCCGCTCGACGTCCGCCAAAACGGCACGCCCCGGAAAACTTCACCGACGATCACCGTATTCGACGTCCCATCCGTGATGCTCTTGAACGACGGAGGAATGATCCCGGCGAAGACGCCTTTCTGTTGGTCATTGCTCGTGAATGGATTCGCGGTGCTCCCGAAGACTCCCGCATAGTTGGTCGGCGCATCTTGACCGTTTAGTCCGTACTTGAACCAGATTTGGGCCGTTTTTTTCGAGGATCCCCTTTTCGGCATTCGCTTTAGGCCGATTTTTGTAGTGCATAAATGTAGCCAGAAAATTTACAAATAGGGCTAGCTAGCTTTCTCGG
>JAUIGN010000056.1 GCA_030430075.1 bacterium | reverse complement strand
TCGACATAGATGCCGCACACCAGCAAAGCTCCCTCGTCAACAATCGCTCGGCATTGGTAGCGATCTTCCCAAAACCTGCCGCTGCAGTTGTCTTCACGGTTACTTCGCCGCCCCACATGCTCGCACAGTGCGGCCATGAAAAATGAGAGATTCGCCAGGCGAGAACGCAGTACCTTGACTCGGTTGGGGAGCGCTAGCTCCAAAGAAATCCGCGCTTTGGACACCTCACGTGGCTGTCCGTCGCGACTCTTGGTGAGACGCGAAATAATGAGCCACCGTCGAGCAACCTCTTCGTCCGACCATGTGTCGACCACATCCGGACGCGTGCGCAACACCAAGTGAATATGGTTGCTCAACTCGGCGTGAAATCCGACTTCAATGCCGAAAAGACTGGCGAGCGTCTCCTCGAAGTTCCGAATCCAAGTCCTTCGGTACTCGTAGTCTTTTCCTGTTAGGGCATCTTTTCCGCAGAGAAACGCTCTTCGCACGCAGCGAGACCAGCAATGGTAGATCCCAACATCGTCAGGAGATACGATTTCCGAACGTGCGCAGGCGACCATAAATAACTCCTTTCGCAAAGTGGGCGTATGTATACACGCGTAAATAAAAATCGTCAACAGGCGCGCCCATGAATTCGTAGAAAAGCTCAGACACGACGAGTGAGACAAACTCAGACATCCAAGAAACCCGGCTCCAGAACATTTACAGACACGCAGCGTGGCGGACGCCGATTAAAAGACACAACCAGACACCCAAGAAACCAGACTCCATAACATGTACAGACACTCAGCCTTGCGGACACCGATAAGACAGAAGGCCCGGAGAAAGTCGCAACGATCAAGAGCGCGACCGTGGCGTAATGCCTATCAAGGACGCGCGTCCGACAACGCGCCACTACATCTTGGGTGTCTGCTTCCGGTCTCCGTCTGCTTCCGGTCGTCTGCTTCCGGTCGTCACATCTTGGGTGTCTGCTTCCGGTCGGGTCGTTTCTTGGGTGTCTGCTTCCGGGAAAGGGAAGTTGGCCTCACGGGCGCCCCGGCCGGCGGAACCATGTAAACTGCGGTTTGGTACCTCCTTCCTTGCCCCAGGCCGAATTAGCAGCAAATCTCATTGCCATGCATTCCCCGCGACGGATCATTCACGTTCTCGTTTTCATTCACGCTCTCGTTCTTTCCGCTGAAGCCATGCCGGCATTCGCTGCGGATGCGTTCCTCGTCGAAGAGGGTCGTCCGTGTGCCGAAATTGTGATCGCGGAGCAGCCTCCCCGTGCGACACGGTTAGCGGCACAGGAGTTGCAAACCTACATTGCCAAGCTGTCCGGTGCCAAGCTGCCCGTCGTTACCGAGCCGACAGGCGAGGCACCGGTCGCGGTGTTCGTGGGGCGGAGCAAGCATACCGACAGGCTGAATATCGACGACAAGAATTTGAGATACGGAGCGTATCGCATTGCGTCGGGCGACAACTGGCTCGTGCTCATCGGCGACGACACGAACTTCACTCCCATCGAGCCGTGGCCTCGGAACAACCATGACATCGCCAGCGGCAAGATGCAGGCCGCCTGGGACAAGATCACAGGTAAACATTGGGGCTACATGCTGGGCCAGCTCCACAAGCATTACTCCGGCCCCAACTCACTGTTCGGCACACCCGACGAACGAACGACAGACAATGACGGCAACGTGCATGTCTGGACCTACGACGAACGAGGTTCTTTCAACGCCGTGTGCGGCTTTCTGCGCCGCCTTGGCGTGCGTTGGTACATGCCAGGCGAGATCGGTGAGGTCGTGCCGCGCATGGCGTCGATCCCGTTACCGCGACCGGACCACCGCGATGCGGGACACGCTGAGGACGCACGGCGCACCGGGCCCGCCCGGTCGGACGCCGCGGCGTCCGTCCTTTATGACCAGATCGTACGCCCGGATTTCCCGATGCGGATTCTCAATTTCCGGTCAGCCGTCTATGGGCGTGACGTGATGATGTGGGGATTTCGGCTCGGCGTGCGGCAGCCATACGGACGGCAGGCGGCTCACGGGCTTCACGGCATGACCGACAACGAGTGGACGCTCGGGAACCATCCGGATTGGTTTGCGCTCTACGGCGGCAAGCGGCACAACCGGCCCAATGTCAGGAACAACCAGTTGTGTTACTCGAATGAAGAACTGTTCCGAGAGGCAGTCGAATTTGCTCGAGTCCAATTCGACCACTTCAAGTTGGATGCGGTCTCCATCATGCCGCCGGACGGCTACACGGCCATCTGTCAGTGTGAGCAATGCGCCGGGAAGGCGTCTCCAGAGCTGGGTGCCCGCGGCATGGCCTCCAATTACGTGTGGGAGTTCGTCAACCGCGTTGCAAGAGAGGTGGGCCAGACGCACCCCGGCAAACGGATTTCCAACTGTGCCTACGGGATTTACACCGAGCCGCCGTCCAACATTGACAAGCTGGAGCCGAACGTGCAGGTCATCATCGTGGGTGGACGACGACCGACGTCTGCCGATCGCGACGACCTGCGCCGCCTTCGCTCGGCCTGGCAGCAGAAAACAGACCGCCCGATCGAGATCTTTGAGAACTATCCCTTCACGGGGCGAGGCTGGTATTTGCCGGCCTACATCCCGCGTGTGCTGGGCGCGAGCATCAATGAAACCAAGGGACAGTCGCGGGGTGAAGACATTTGGATCACCATGGACTTCAAGGAGAATGCCGTCGGCTTCAATCACTTCTTGCTTTACTTTACTGCCCGCATGTATTGGGGTGGCCCCGGGCAGGATGCGGGGGCTCTCTTCGACGAATACATCGAGAAGTTCTACGGGCCTGCAGCCGCCGAAATGCGGGCATTCTTTGCCTTCTGTGAGCAACACTGGCGGGCCATGGAGAAGGATGGAGACAAAGCCTCCCGGGCGTTGGAGTTGTTCGAGACGGCACAGGCGGTGGTTTCGAGAGACTCGCTGTACGGTCGGCGGATGCGGATGATCGACAATTACCTCGAAGGCCTCCGCAGCAAGGCAGCGCAGCTTGCCCAGCAACGGGGCCCCGTCCCCAAACTGCGGTTGGTGAGTGGCGTCGAGCAGCGCGGGGCGATCGTCGTGGACGGAAAGCTTGACGACGGACCGTGGGTCGATATCCCGGCCTCCTCCGTCGGCTCGCTGCGCGAACTGCAGACCGGACGGTTGCCCACCTATGGAACGCGTTTCATGGTGGAGTGGATCGGCAACAATCTCTACTTCGGAATCCGTTGCCAGGAAGCCGGGCCGCCGGCGGAAGGCACTTCACGCCAGGCTCCACTTCCCGCCGATGCGAAGCCAAATATCGCCACGACCAGAGACGGCGACCAGGCCATCTGGTATGGCGATGTTGTCGAAATCGAACTCGCCACCGACGCGCACAGCTACTACCAGTTGGCGATCAACCCGGCCGGTGCACTTGTCGATCTGGATCGCGGCGCGCCGCGCAGCCAGTGGTTCAACTGGTCGTCCAAGGCGGAAGTCGCCACGCAGGTTGCCGACGACCATTGGACGATCGAAGTGCGAATTCCGATCACACGCGACGCCAACGATCCGCTGCACCAGGTTCTGGGGCGAAAGCCTACGCAAAGCCTGCCGTGGCACCTTAACGTCTGTCGGCAACGAATTCGTGAGAACGCCACGGAGTACTCGGCGTTCTCACCAACTGCTTCGACCGGGTTTCATGACCCGATGAAGTTCGCCCATTTCTATTCGGGGAGGTCGCACCAGTTTGACGCCGATGCAACGGTCACAGACTACATCATCGGCCGCCGTGCCGCAGAAGGCCTGGTGCGCGGCCGCCAATGGAAAGCAGCACTCGCCGCCTTCCTGGATCTGAGCAGGGCCGAGCGGCTCAGTGACTTCCAGCGATCTGATGCCCTCCAGCGGGCCGCCCATTGTGCCCGCAGCCTGGACGACATGCAGCAGGCAGAAACGCTCGCCGGTCAGATCCCCCTGGATACGATATCGCAGACCGTTCGCATGGAGAACCTGGCGGCCCAACGCCGCTGGGAAGAGATTGTCGCGACGTATGGCGCGGTCAATTTCAAACGCTGGCCGTTCTGGCAGATTGGCGAAGGCGCGTTGGTGCGCGGTAAGGCGTTTTATTTCATGAAGGACGCCGAGCGGGCCGAAGCGGACTTCCAGCTTGCACTCGACTACGAACCGGACTCGCGCATCCAGCTTGCCATCCGCACGATGATGGCCCATAACCGGGAAGCGCATCTCGGCGACCCGGCTGGCGCACTCGAGCTGTACCGCCAGAATGTTTCCGGCAGGAAGGGAATCGGCGCCGCGGACGAGTTTCGCTCCGTCGACCGGGCTGCTGCCATCCTCATCAAACAGGGACGCTTCGAGGAAGCACTGGCCGTGTTCGACGCTGTTGACTTCGAACAGCAGACTGGATTCTGGCTTCACGAGATGCGGATCGCCAAAGGCCGGGCATTGTCAGCCGCCGGTCGCACGGAGGAATCCAAGCGACTGCTGCAACAAGTGATCGAAGACCCGTCGGCGACTGATGCCCACCGCAAGCGGGCCGAGGAATCCCTATGAAGGCTCGTCATCCCGCCTCTTCTTATCCACCCGCCTGCCAGCAAGCGGCAATCGTCCGGACGGCGTGATCCGCAGCATCGCCGGCGGCACCCGTCGACCGGCGCCCAGGCTACGCGCGAATCAGTCGTTTGACGACGTTCCCGGAGACGTCGGTGAGGCGAAAGTCGCGACCTTGAAAGCGGTAGGTCAGCTGCTTGTGGTCGAGTCCGAACAGGTGCAGGATCGTGGCATGCAGGTCGTGCACGTGCACGGGATCGTTGGCGACACCCCAGCCGATCTCGTCCGTTGCGCCGATCGTCTGGCCGGCTTGGACGCCGCCGCCGGCGAGCCACACGCTGAACGAATAAGGGTGGTGGTCACGTCCCGTGACCTTCTTGAAATTGACGCGATTCTCTCCCAGGGGCGTGCGGCCGAACTCGCCACCCCAGACAACGAGTGTCTCGTCGAGCAGACCGCGGCGCTTGAGATCCTTCAGCAGAGCGGCAACCGGTTGATCGGAGATCTTGGTGTATCGCTTCAGGCCGCTGTCCAGGTAGCTGTGGTGATCCCACGTCGAGAGAAATAGCGTCACGAACCGAACACCCCGCTCGATCATCCGGCGAGCCAGCAGGCAGTTCCTGGCATAAGACCCCAGGAACCCCGACTTGTCGGAAGCTTCTTCCCGTGTGACACCGTATTCGTCGAGCGTCGCCTTGGTTTCCCCGGACAGGTCGAGTAGCTCTGGTGCCGTCTTCTGCATGCGGAAGGCGAGCTCATAGGCTTGAATCCGGCTGGTAATTTCGGGATTGGCGACGTCGTTGAAACGGATCCGATTGAGATCGTTGATCGCCTGCAGGCTGCGTGCCTGGACGTCGTGGGAGATGCCGCGTGGATTGGCCAGATTGAGCACCGGGTTGCCTTGATTGCGAAACAAGGTTCCCGAATACTGCGACGGCAAAAAGCCGCTCGACCAGCTCGACGCACCCCCGGGCAGCCCGCGGCCCAGCGTCGCCAGCACGACGTAACTGGGCAGGTCGTGGGACTCGCTGCCGAGTCCGTAGTTGAGCCATGAACCGAGCGTTGGCCAGCCCTGCAGGGCCGAGCCGGTCAGCATCATCAATTGACCCGGCAAGTGATTAAACTGCTCGCCGTGCATGGAACGCACCATGGCGATATCGTCGACACAACTGCTGAGATGGGGCAACAGGTCTGACAACTCCATGCCGCACTCGCCATACCGGCGAAACGTCCGCGGACTGCCCATCAACCGCGCACTCTCCTTCTGGATGAAGGCGAACTTGATGTCCCGAATCAGAGACTCCGGCAGCGGTTGGCCGTCGAGTTCATTCAGCTTTGGCTTCGGGTCGAAGAGATCCATCTGGCTGGGTCCACCTTCCATGAAGAGGTAGACGCACCGTTTGGCCCGAGGTGCGAAATGCGTCAGCTGGCGGGGAACGTCGGACGCCGCGAGCCCGTCGTCCCGGAGCAGTGAGGCCAGTGCCAACGTACCGAGACCGCTGGCGCCGGTCGCAAAGAACCGCCGCCGATTCAGTGTCGCGGTGTCATATTCGTGCCGCCCGAAGGTGTGCGAATCCATTTCAATCTCGCGTTATAAACTCGTCCAGATTCATCACGACCCTGGCGACGGCAACCAGCGCGGCGGTCCGCACTGCCGAGTCCTCGTGGGGCTGCGGCGCGGTCCCTTCGCTCAGGCGGAGCAAGTCCTGGTACGCCGTGATGAGAACCGTTCGCTCCTCGCCCCCTGGCGGTCTGCCGAGACAGCGGAGGAAGAGACTGTCGATCGCCGCGGAGATATCGTCCGGATGCTGCTGGTCAATTTGCCGCCCCAGCGCCTGGGCGCATTCGTAATAGACGGGATCGTTGAGCAGTGTCAGGGCCTGCAGGGGCGTGTTCGTCCGTTCGCGGCGGCTGCAGGAGATCGTCGAGTCGGGCGCGTCGAATGTCATCAACATCGGGTAGGGGACGGTGCGCTTGAAGAAAATGTACAGGCCGCGCCGATACCGCTCGCCACCCTCGCTGACCGGCCATTTCACGCTCCGTCCGACCTCCGTCACGAATGCCGGCAGCGGGGGGCGAATCCCGCGTCGCCCGATGGTCCGATCCAGCAGCCCGCTGGCCGTCAGTTGCAGGTCGCGCACCGTTTCCGCGCTAACGCGATAACTGTTCTGGCGCCACAACATCCGATTGCTGACGTGCTCCTGGGACGGGACAGCATTGGCGGCCGACGAAAGCCGGTAGGTGGACGAGGTGACGATCCGCCGGATGATCGCCTTGCGACTCCAGCCGGCCCGCCGGTACTCGGTCGCCAGCCAGTCCAGCAACAGGGGATGAGATGGTTTGGCGCCCTGGTTGCCAAAGTCGTTGGGTGTCGAAACCAGCCCGTAGCCAAACAAGTGCTGCCAGATTCGATTCACACCCACCCGCGCCGTTAGCGGGTTGTCTTCATGAAACAACCAGCGTGCCAGGTCAAGCCGATCGGGTTCTTTGCTTTGCGTGGCGAGCGGCGGCAGGATGGCCGGCGTGCCGGGACCGACCTTGGCACCGCGCCGAGTATAAACGCCGCGGACGTGCACGAACGTCTCGCGGCGATCCTTGGTCCGTTCGGCGAACGCGCGGGCGCGCGTCTTGGGTGCCGCCGGCCTCTTTTTCAGATGGGTGTCCACCTTCGCCTTCAGCGCATCCCAGCCGGCATCCTGCGTGCGGTACGAATCAACGATTGTTTTCCAGTCGAACTGCACGCCGTCGTCGGCCAGCGACTCGGCAATCACTTCCTCCTGCTCGGCACTTACATCTTGTTGTTGAAACGACTGCAGTTCGCCCACGAGCTGGTCCCACGCCGGGCGCCAGGCGCGCAGCCGTTGTTCGTATTCCGCGATCTCCCAATGCCGGGTGACGGGTACGCCGACATCGTTGGCGTTGTTGAAGAACGCATACATCCGGTAGAACTCGGTCTGACTGATCGGATCGTTCTTATGATCGTGGCACTCGGCGCATCCCAGCGTCAGTCCCAACCAGACCATGCCGGTCGTGTTGACGCGGTCGATGATTTCTTTCGTTCGGTACAACTCCAAATCGACACCGGCTTCCGTGTTTCGCAACGTGTTCCGATGAAAGCCGGTGGCGACTTTCTGCTCCAGCGCGGCGTCATCCAGTAAGTCGCCAGCCAGTTGTTCGATGGTGAACCGATCGAAGGGCTGGTCGCGGTTAATCGCATTGATCACCCATTCGCGATAGACCCATGCATGCGGCCGCAGGGCGTCTCCGAGGTAGCCTTCGCTGTCGGCGTAACGGGCAAGGTCCAGCCAGTACCGTCCCCATCGTTCGCCAAAATGCGGCGAGCTCAACAACCGGTCGACAAGCGCTTCATAGGCCTGCGGGCTGGAGTTCGTGACAAAGGCGCTGACCGCGGACGGCGACGGCGGGAGGCCCGTGAGGTCCAAATACAGACGCCGAATCAGCGTGCGACGGTCGGCCGGCGGTGCCGCTTTCAAGCCCGCCAGGCGGTACCGGTCGGCGACGAAGGCGTCGATCGGATTGCGGATTGGGAACCCCGCCGGCCCCGGCTCGGCGGCGGGAACGACGGGTCGGGCGATCGGCTGCAGCGACCACAACCGGGGAGGCTCGATGACCTCCTCAACGGGCCAAACGGCGCCCTCGTCAATCCAACGGCGGATTATTTCGATTTCTGCGGAAGTCAGCGGCGCTTCGCCTTTCGGCATTTCCGCCTTCCCGTCCGTCGGCATCAACAGGTCCAAGAGATAGCTTGACGCCGCATCTCCGGGCTCAATCACCGGCCCGCTCTCACCCCCCTCGCGTGCTTCCTCCGCTGACTGAAGAGAAAGGCCACCCCGATGATCCCGCGGGTTGTGGCAGCGCAGACACCGTACCTGAAGCAACGGCGCCACATCGGTCTGAAAGTCAACCGGCTCGGCGTGGACTGTTGACCCAGCCGCGGCCAGCAGGCAACTCGACCAAACCAGGCCGCCGATCGTCGCTTGAAAATTCATTCCACCTCTCATGGGTTGGTTGCTCGCGGCGCGTACGCGACGAGTCATCCGAATCTCTTATACTACACTATCCCGGATCATTCATGAATGAACAACGCGTCAGTGCAAGTCGTTGTACGGGCATCGTGGGCGGTCGATGTACCCCAGGCAGCCGCGCCTCGCAGCCCGAACGCGTTCGGGTCCGGTTTGAGGCGCTATCAACGAAAACCGGGGCTAACGCCCACCGGCTGATGGACGGTTCGGGCTAACGCCCACCGGCTGATGGACGGTTCGGGCTAACGCCCACCGGCTGATGGATGGTTCGGCCTGGCGCCCACCGGCTGATGGACAATCCAAGCACTGCTTCCGCACCCGTTGAAATGAGAGGTTGAAACCGATGTCCACGCATACCTCCAGATGCGTGCTGTGGATCGCACTTGGCTGGACGGTCGCGGTAGCTGCCGCCGCAGAAGATGCCGCAACGTTCGAGCGCGTCGAGGACGTGACGTTTCGGGCCGAGCTGGACGGCTCGCAGGAGAAGTACGTCCTCATGACGCCGGCCGGTGTTGCTGCCGGCAACAAGATCTCGGTGCTGATTGCCCTGCACGGCCACGGTTCGGACCGCTGGCAATTCGTCCGTCAAATGCGCGGTGAATGCCGGGCCGCCCGCGACGTGGCCGCAGCCCATCAGATGCTGTTGGTCTCGCCCGACTATCGGGCCACGACTTCCTGGATGGGACCGGCGGCGGAAGCGGACCTGTTGCAGATACTGCAATCGCTGCAGATGCGCTACGACGTGGACCGAGTAATCCTCTGCGGCGGATCCATGGGGGGCACAGCGGCTTTGACGTTTGCGGCCCGCCATCCCCGGCTGATCGACGGCGTCGTGTCATTGAACGGTACGGCGAACCTGGTCGACTATCCACGTTTCCTGGCTGCGATTGCCCGGTCGTACGGCGGCACGAAAGAGGAAGTGCCCGAGGAGTACCGACGTCGCAGTGCGGAATTCTTTCCGCAACACTTCACGATGCCGCTCGCCGCGACCACGGGCGGCGAGGACGAAATCGTGCCTCCGGCGAGCGTGCTCCGTCTGCTGGCCAGCGTTCGCCGGCACAACAAGCACGTCCTCGGGATCCACCAACCAAACGGGGGCCACAGCACGTCGTACGACGATACGAAGCGGGCGCTGGAGTTCGTGATCGCCGCCGCGGCCGATCACTGATCGTCGGGTTCAGCCAGAATCCTTAAGGGGATGGCTTGGTGTAAACGGAGGAAGCGGTCACACCTGCTTCCCGCAGCAGCGAATCGATCTTTTCAATCTCGCCGCTCGTCAGCTTCTTCAGTGGTGGGCGGACGTGAGCGGCCTCGAGCCGGCCGAGGAGAACCAGGGCTTCCTTCATGCGGTTGTGCATGTCGAGCAACGGTTCGGAGTAAAAGGCTCGGACGGTCGGATAGATACGCTCGTTGATGGCTCGCGCCGTCCGGAGATCATTCTGTTGTACAGCCTGAAAGAGGGCGACCTGCAGGTTGGCGATCACGCTGCCGGCGCCCGACAGCAGTCCGTCGCAGCCCAACACCAGCGAGCCGAGCAGCCACATGCTGTGCGTGGAGAGCACCCTGACCGGGCGCTCCAGCGCGTGGAGCTCGCGGATGTGCCTTTCGTGCAAGTGAGGGTCATTGCACCAGTCCTTGATTGCCCGCACCGAAGGAAACGCGGTGCAGAGCTCGAGCAGCGTCTCCAGCGGGTATCCCAGCCCGCCGGCGACCGGATACTGAAACAGGATCAACGGTCGATCGGTCGCCGCCGCGATAGCACCGACGTGGGCATGGGCGCATTCAGGGCGCTGCTGGCCTCCCATGAGGAGTACGTCCGAGGGAAACACCAGCAGCGCATCCGCGCCGGCCTCGGTCGCCATGGCGGCCAGCGCGGCTGCCTCGCGCGTGTTTCCCGTGTGAATTCCGGCGACCAATGGGAGGTCGCCGCCAACCTCATCGCGAGCAACTTCAATCCCCCGCCGTTGCTCGTCGGCGCTCAATGCGTGTACCTCCGCAGCATGGCCGTTGACCGTGATGGCGGTGACGCCATCGATGCCGGCCAGATCGTTGAGATGGCGCCGATAAGCTGGCTCGTCAATCTCCAGTCGATCGTCAAACGGCATCAAGCAGGCAGGAATGACGCCTTGGGGATCGAATGGTTCGTTGTTCATATCTATCCTTGGTCGATCAACGACCGGGCCTGGCCGAGTTCCATGCAGCACATGAACCGGCGCGTTGTTTGTCAATCCGAGGTCCAGCTATAATAGCAGTCTCTATGGCCGTGCACCTCGCCCGACGACTGCCGACGATTGCATTGTTCGCGCTCTTGCTAAGCGCCCCGTCCGCCCATGCGCAGGAAGACGACGCGTGGCGCGTCGCGATTCACCCATTTCTGCGCGAGCATTGTGTTCCATGCCACGGCAAAGCGAAGCAGGCCGGCGATCTGCGCCTCGATACGCTCCGCCCGGACTTCGCTTCGGCGACCAGTGCCGGCACCTGGATCGAAGTGATGGATCGTCTGAACCTGGGCGAAATGCCACCGCCGGATCGACCGCAACCGAGTGCCGCCGACCATCGCCGGGTCGTCGGTTGGATCGCGGGCCGGTTGCGGGCAGCCCGCGAGCGCCGGATCGGAAACGAGGGGCGCGTGCTCATGCGGCGGCTGAATCGCGCGGAGTACTCCAATACGATTCGGGACCTGTTTCAGATGCGATTCCTGCCGGGCGAGGACCCTGCGGCCCTGCTGCCGCCTGACGGCAGCTACGAAGGTTTCAAGAAGGTCGGCTCGGCCCTCATGTTGGATTCATCGCTCTTGGGAAATTACTACGAGGCGGCGCGCCGCGTGGCCGATCGAGCGATCATTTCGGGCCCGCCGAAGTTTCCGACGCAGACGCGGCACTTCGAGATGGAAGACATGGCCCTGCCGGGGAGTGGTTTTTCCTATGTCTGCGGACACGGCGGCACGGACTGCGGCGAGCACGATGTGAGGCTGCTCAGCGGGAATACCCGGACAGCCCGTGGCCTGCTTTATCCTGGAACGGATCGAATGATCCCGGTGAAGGGAATGTACACGATTCGCGTGCGGGCCTCCGGTGACCCGGGCGAACATGCTGAACCGGTACGAATGTTTGTCGAGCGACAGAACGGTCGCGAGGGACGGCTGCTGGAAGTCGATGTGACCGCTCCCCGAAGTGCACCGCAGGTTTACTCCGTGACCCTCGCCCTGGATGCGTTGCCCGAGGCGCGGGGCGTGTACATGAAGGTCGGAATCGTGAACGGCGCCAAGCGACTCCAGCCGGCTCAACTGACGCAGCCGGAACGAGCCCTGAGCGTCGGCTTGCCCGATTTTTTCACCTTTGAGAAGGCGATGAAGAGTGCAGCCTCGTCGGGCAACCACGCGGAATCACTCCGCATTGCGGCGCGTCGCCGCTCGGAGGGCTGGACGGGTAGTACGCGCCCCGGCAAAGGACTGCTCGACCCGTCGCACCTGCGCAAGCTGTACGTCGATTGGATCGAGATCGAAGGGCCGCTCTATGACACATGGCCGCCCAAGAGCCACAAGGCCTTGTTTTACAAAGACGATTCGGCAGCCCGGGACATCGCCTATGCCCGCGAGATGTTCGCTCAATTCCTGCCCAGGGCGTTCCGGCGTCCGGTCCACGACGAGGAAGTCGACGGCATCGTCAAGTTGATCGAAGAGGAATTGCAGCGCGGGACGCGTTATGAGGATGCGATTCGGTTAGGCGTCACCTACGCGTTGACATCGCCGTCGTTTCTTTACCTGGCGGAACCGCGTGTCGCCACCGACTCACGTTCGCTTGACGACTACGAACTTGCCGCCCGCCTGTCGTACTTTATCTGGTCGAGCATGCCGGATGAGCGGCTGTTCACCCTGGCCGCAGCGGGACGCCTGCAGGATCCAATGATCTTGAGCCGGGAAGTGGACCGGATGATCGACGATCCGAAGTCGCGGGCGCTCGTGGATGGATTCGCGGTTCAGTGGCTGAAGACGGACGAGTTTCTGGAATTTGCGCCGGACGGCAAAGTTTACGCCGCTTTCTATCGTCAGCACGACCCCCGGCTTCGGGAATACATGGTCCGCGAGACGCTGTCGTTTTTTGAAGAAGTGTTGCGGCATGATCTTCCCATCAAGAATTTCATTGACTCGGACTTTGCCATGTTGAATGCGCCGCTGGCCGAGTTCTACGGAATCGAGATGCCGCGCGACGAACGGCTGGACAAGTTTGCTTTCCGCCGGGTGGCGTTGCCGCCGGACTCGCCGCGCGGCGGGTTGCTGGGCCAGGCGGGAATCCACCTGCGAGGCTCGGACGGGATCCGCACGAAACCGGTCAACCGGGGCGCGTACGTTCTCGAAGTGCTGTTCAACGATCCGCCCGATCCGCCGCCGGCCAACGCAGGGGAGGTCGAGCCCAACGTGGCGGGCGGGCGGCTCACCGTGCGTGAACGGTTGTTGCAACACCAGCAGATTGAGGCTTGTGCGAGCTGCCACCGGGGCATCGACGCGTACGGATTGGCGCTGGAAAACTTTGACGTGACCGGCGGATGGCGGACTCGCCAGAACGGCGAAGACTTCCGCGGAAACAACGGACCACGGATCGATGCCAGCGGTACTCTACCCAGCGGCAAGGCGTTTGCCGACTTCGACCAGTTTAAGGCGCTGCTGCTCCAACAACAGGACCGGTTCCGAAAGGCGTTAGTAGAAAAGCTGTTTCTCTATGCGTTCGGCCGCCCCACGGCCCCCGCCGATCGCGGAACCGTGGAGGACGTCGTGGGCCGCATGGCGACGGGTGAGGACACCTTGCGGACGGCAATCAAAGGTCTGGCGACATCGGAAGCGTTTCGGACCAGGTAGAACAGGTCAGGAGAGAAGGACATGCAGAAGCGGCCAAGTATCAGCCGGCGGACCATGCTGCGAGGCGGAAGTGCCTTGCTTGCCCTGCCCTACCTCGAGGCGATGATGCCGTCGTCGGTGTGGGCCTTGCCGCGGCCCGAAGTGACGCCACGGATGGGCATCTTCTACTTCGGGATGGGCATGAACGTTCGCCAGTTCTTTCCCGCCGACTTCGGTCCCAACTTTACGACGACACGCATTCTCGAGCCGCTCGAAGCGCACCGAGGAAAGTTCACCGTTCTGTCCGGGATGTATCTCAAACACGGAGGCGGACACAAGGGGACCTACTGCTTCACGACAGGCATCGAGCGTGAGAAGAAACAGGCAATTTCTTTCGACCAACTTGCCGCGGAAGCCATCGGAAAGGACACCCGGTTTCCCTCGCTGCAGATGTCGATCAAGCGGGGTACAGGGTTCGGCGGGACCGACCTGGCCACGTTGTCCTGGAACCGACAAGGTGTGCCGTTGCCGGCCCAGAACGATCCGACGGCGCTGTTCGACCGTCTGTTCCGGCCGCCGGCCGCCGATCAACAGTCGCGGCAGTCGGTCGACTTTCGGCATCGCGAGAGTGTGCTCGACCTCGTGCAGCGGGACGCCGCGCGATTGCACAAGCAGCTTGGACAAGCCGACCGCCGGCAGTTGGACCAGTATTTTCAGTCGGTCCGCGAACTGGAGAGGGCGCTGGAGCGCCAGGTTGAATGGTCGGCAAAGGCGAAGCCGATTCCCGAACTGGATGGAATCGGAGACTATGCCACGCCGATCGCCCCCGATCGGGACGGCCCGTTCTCTTACGAAGCGTATTCGAAGTTAATGTACGACCTGATCGCCCTCGCCTTTCAAACGGATTCGACGCGTGTGCTGACCTACGTCGTACGGACGGAGTTGCGAGGCGGCGCTTACCCGGAATGGGGCCTGTCAAAGGACTACCATTCCCTCACGCATCACGGCAACGATCCACAGAATCTGGAAGAGCTCGCCAAGGCGGACACGATCTACATGCGGCACTGGGCCCACTTCCTGCGGCGAATGCGATCGATTCGCGAAGGTGACGGCACGTTGTTGGACCGGACGTTGCTCGGGTTCAGCAGCGGGATGGGGATCGGTCACAGCCGAGACCTGCTGCCGACCGTCATCAGCGGCGGTTCCGACCTGGGCATCCGCCACCAGGGCCACCTCGGCCTCCCGGAGAATACGCCTCTGGCGAATCTGTGGTTGACGATGGCCGATCGGATCGGTGTCTCCTTGCCGCAGCCTTTCCATGACAGTACCGGCGTGATTGGGGAACTGGTACATGGTTAGCTCGCTTACTCGGTCAGGGCCGTTCATGGTAAGTCAAGCAGTAACGACCAGGGAGAGCGAACCAGGTTTTGAAACGCGCGCGTTTGGGCTGCGTCCCCGCGACATTCGCGCGGCTGAAGAGGCAGGTAAAGCATTCGGCAGCGCACGATCGCGGGTGGCCGAACGTTCGGTCTTGTCGTCCACTAGCATAAGCCGCCGGCTACCGACCGTGGCGGTTCGCTTGATCATCGTCCTTACCATCGGCCCGCTGGTCAGCTGGCAGAGCGCAGCGACGCTGGCCGCGGATGCGCCGGCAGTGGCGACGAACAAGATCGGAATTCGCCTGATTGGCTTCCCGCCGGGCGGATACGTTCGGGGGGCGATCCACGGAGACCAACTCCGGAAGAACCATCCTTTTTCGACCGGCGGGACAGGCTCCCATGACGCTCGCCCGGCGCATCGCGTCAAGCTCACGCGCCCCTTCAGAATTGGCGCCACGGAGGTAACGGTCGGCCAGTTCCGCACGTTCGTCGTCGCCACCGGCTATCGGACAACGGCCGAACAGAATGGAACGGGAGCGTTGGCCTTCTGCCCCGCAGCCGAGAAGGGCCTCGATCAGTTCGCCATGAACAAGGAATGCACCTGGCGAAACCCGGGCTTTGAGCAGACCGACGATCATCCTGTCGTCTGTGTTAGCTGGCAGGATGCGATGGCGTTTTGCCGGTGGTTGAGCGAAGTAGAGTCCGTCACCTACCGGCTGCCGACGGAGGCCGAATGGGAGTACGCTGCGCGTGCCGGGAGCACGACCAGCTACCTCGGCGGTGATTCGGCCGACACCGTCTACGCGTATGGCAATGTCGCCGACGCCGCGTTGGAGGCCGCGCATCCCGGCATGACGCTCCGCCAACGGATCGCGCGGTTGGGCAAAGGTGAAGGGGATGGCTTCGTCTTTACGGCCCCGGTTGCGAGCCTCCAGCCTAACCAACGCGGTCTGTTTGACACGCACGGCAACGTCTGGGAATGGTGCTCGGACAAATTTCATCCCCGCTACTACACTGAACTGACAGGCGCATCGGCCATGAGCCGTGATCCGAGTGCGTTGCCGGTTGTCGTCGATCCCACGGGTCCGGATACGACCATTCATCACCAGTACGGTGATTGGCGAACGGTCCGCGGCGGCGCATGGTGCAGTGGACCGCTCACCAGTCGAACCGCCGAGCGGAGCTTCGCCGAGTCGTCCGACGCATTTGTGTACACCGGGTTTCGCGTCGTTGCGGAGATGGTGGCGACGGAGTGAGTTGCGGGTAATGTGCGGCAGGTGTTTTTTCCACTCCGTCGGTCATGCTATGCATGACGTCCGTAGCTGCCCGCGCCGGACGGTGGGCAGGCACGGTCGAGCGAGGCTTCCGGCGGACGTGGCCGCCACTTCTTCTATGTTGGAGGAAAACCCATATGTCATTTCGCATGCTGACCCTTAGCTGCCTGGTCCTTGGTTGCGTGGTCCTTGGTTGCGTGGTTTCCGCCCCAGCCCGAGCCGAAACGGGCAGACCGAACATCGTGTTCATGATTGCCGACGATCTCGGTTGGGCGGATGTCGCATTTCACGGCGGCAATGCCCCCACGCCGCATCTCGATCGGATGGCGAACGAGGGGGTGGAACTCACCCAGCACTACGTCGCCCCCGTATGCAGTCCAACGCGAGCCGGTTTCTTGACGGGGCGGTGCTGGAGCCGCTTTGGAATCACCACTCCGACGAACGGCCTGGCGTTGCCTCCCCAGACGGTCACGCTGGCCAGGGCGTTGCGGTCGCAAGGCTACGAAACGTGCCTGATCGGCAAGTGGCATCTCGGCTCGAAGCCCCAGTGGGGGCCGAACCATTTCGGCTTTGACCACAGCTATGGCTCGCTGGCAGGCGGTGTCACGGCGTGGAGTCACCGCTACAAGAAAGGTCAATTTTCTGTCACCTGGCATCGCAACGGCAAATTGCTTGAGGAAACAGGCCACGTGACCGATCTGCTTGCCAACGAGGCCGTGAGATGGATTGGCGAGCGTGACGATCAGCCGTTCTTTCTGTACGTCCCGTTTACGGCGGTGCATCTGCCGATTAATGAGCCCCAATCGTGGCTGGACAAGGTTCCCGCGTCGATTTCCAGCGAGATCGGACGGCACTATGCCGCTTGCGTGATGCATTTGGATGACGCCGTCGGCCGCGTTCTCCGGGCGCTCGAAGAGAAAGGCATTCGAGACAACACGCTGGTCGTGTTCACCAGCGACAATGGCGGGAGCACGACCACGAACAACACGCAGCCTTACCCGCCGGACGATTCGCCGGCAGGTAGACTCACTGCGAATAACGGTCCGTTGCGCGGCCAAAAGGGCACCGTTTACGAGGGAGGGACACGGGTGCCGACACTCGTCTCATGGCCCGGGAAGATCGCGGCGCGCGAGGAACCGACTCCGGTCGCCATCATGGACTGGATGCCCACCTTCTGTCAGTTGGCCGGCTATGCTCCGCAAGCCGACCTCGATTGGGACGGCGTCAGCCTTGTCGAGTTGCTTCAGAGCGGGAGGCCGCTCCCGGAACGACCGCTTTACGTTGCCGGACCTCGCTGGCGGACCGTTTCGCTGCGACTGGGCGAGTGGAAACTGGTTGCCCACGAGAAGGCGGCCAGCGAACTCTTCCACATCACCGCGGACCCTGCCGAAGCAACCGATCTCGCGGATCAGGAGCCGGAGCGCGTGAAGAAGATGCTGGCCGTGCTGCAAGCGGCACGGGCCGCCGACAACGACAGCGTGGTGAAGTGAAACCGAGGCGGGTCACCGGTCGTCGACTATTCAAACTTCGCACCGACCGCGTTCTGCCAGCGTTTGAGCTTGGCCAGCAGACGGGCGGCGAGCTCCGGTTGCCGCTCGCCGAGATCGGTTTGCTCGCCGATGTCGGTGTCCAGATCGTAGAGCTCGACGCGGTCGTCCCGAAAGCGGTGAACGAGCTTGTACCGTCCTTCGCGAACGGCCCCTTCGTGGCGGTTGTGGGGGTAGTGCCAGTAGAGTGCATCACGCGCGCTGGTGTCGCGCTGACCGACCAGCACGTCGGAAAAGCTGATGCCGTCCACGTGCTGATCTTCTTGCGACGGACAGCCCGTCATTGCCAAGATCGTCGGGTAGAAGTCGGTACTGATCAGGGGCGTCGAGTTCTTACTGCCTGCGCGAATCCGGCCGGGCCAGCGGACGATCGTCGGCACGCGGATGCCTCCTTCGTACAGGTTGTGCTTCATGCCGCGGAGCGGCAGGTTTGACGTGACCGAACCTTTGCCTCCGTTGTCCGAGGTCCAGACGACGATCGTGTTCCTGGTCAGACCGAGCTCGTCGAGCCGCCGCAGTAATCGACCGACGTTCTCGTCCATGTGTTCGACCATGCCCGCATAGGCCGCATTGTTCTGAAACGCCTTCTCGCGACGATCCTTTTCCCGCCGCTTGTCCAGGCCGAGTGATTCGATTTTCGCTTTGTACCTGGCAGTCTTGGCGGGTTTTGGCTGCAACGGGGTATGCACCGTGTGATACGAAAGGAACGCAAAGAACGGTTGCCCGCTCCGACCTTGCCTACCCGAATGCTGCTCGATGAACTTGATCGTCTCGTCCGTCAACCGGTCGGTAAGGTATTCTCCGACGGGGCCGTCTTCGAGATGCGACATGCGGTACGGGCTGAAGAACCGCGTGTGGTCTGGCGGCAACGCCGACTCGCGATCCGGCCAGGCCAATTCCCAGGCATGTGACGAATCAATCCCGCCCTTCGCCTCCGCAAAGCCCTGTTGCGCGGCCCAATGCTCATTCTTGTATCCCAGATGCCACTTGCCGAAATATCCGGTCGCGTAGCCGGCTTCCTGCAGCGCTTCAGCGATGGTCCACTCTGCCAGGGAAAGGTGATGGGCGACATGTGGCGGGTCTTTCTCCGGCGTGTAGAGCCAGGTCGTGAGACCAAGGCGGGCTGGAGCCTTCCCTGTCAGGATCGAGGCCCGCGTCGGCGAACAGACGGGCCCTGCGGAATAGAAGTCAGTCAGCACCATTCCCTGGCCGGCCAGCCGATCGACGTGCGGTGTCTCGTAGACCTGACTGCCGTTGTAGCTCACATCGCTCCAGCCCAGATCGTCAACCAGTATGAACAACACGTTCGGCCGCTCTTGGGCGGCGGCAATCGTGGGCAACAGCACAACAAGCAGCATCAGGGGTTGATAGCGCATGGCGGTTCTGTGATCAGTTCCGGTCGAGGTCGTTGGCCCGGTTCGGTTTCCATTTGGGATTGGGGTGCTCTGGATGCAGGCCGATCATCCGCGGCGCTGTGGGGCGGACTGGCCCCCAGTTGATGGCAAAGGGGTGCTCCTGACAAAGGCGCTCCATCTGGTCCCAATTGGCCACCACCCTAGCGGCCACCGATTCATCTTGGGCGCGCCAGTAAGATTCCATCAAGCCGATCGTTTCGATCAGCAACCGGGTATAGGTCAGTCCCGCGCGGATGAACGCGACGCGCTGGCGGTAGATCTCCCGTCCTCCGGCCGCGGTCGCCGCCGCTTCGTCCAGGTGGGCGCGCGACGTACGCAACAGGTCGGCGGTGTACAGCCGCGGAAAGTTGAAGACTCCGCTGCCGTAGCCATGCTTCTTCACGAATTGCATTCGTGCCTGTTCCAGTGTCTCGAAGTATGCCCGCACGCTGGCGGCGGCAGGCCCAAACCCTCGCAAATAGTAGTCATCAAGAATGGTCTGGCCGTCCTGTGCCGGATTCCAGAACAGTTGTGCCATCACGTAGTACTGGGGCCCCTGCGTCGCCCAGTGTTCCCACACGGCGTCAATGTAGATGCCGGCGCAGCGATTCTCAGCAGCGAATCGAATGTTGTCGATTGTTTGAGTGGTCGACACATCAGGTAGCCCCTGCTGCCAGCCGGCGGGGCTCCCCGTGTTGGGCCGCCAGAAGACATGGTGGGCAAGCTTGCCCCATGCCGCAAACTGGTCGCGGTGCGTGGTGCCCCAGGTCGAACCCCGATCGGCGAGATGGGTCCGGCCGAAGAAGTTTGCCACGCTGACCATGATCACGTTCTCTGCCGGCTTCGCTTCGATGGGAGCCGGCCGCGAGTGACCATAGGATAACATCATCACGCGATAGTCCTTGTCCGGATACCGCTGCCGGAGCAGTTCGGCCAGCTTGTTGGCAAAGGTTACATGGCGATCAGACAGGGCCGGTCGCGTTTCCCGATGATGGTGCCAATGCATCAACCGCGGCTCGCCGCGCGGATGATCCCACGCTCGACAATGCTCACAGACACAGTGTCCGCTGGACCAACCGTCATTCGGTGAGGCGTTGAACTCCGTCCGTGTCGGGTCTTCCTTCAATTTCGACTCGACGTCGGCCAGCCACTGCGCCCAGACCTCCGGGTTCGATTGGCACAGCTTCACGTTCTTGGGGCTGGGATGCGTGCCGCGGCTCCCGTCCGGTTGCAGTGCGAACAATTCCGGCTTCTGCTCGTGAAACCGGGCATGCCAATCGCCGAAAGCGTGCCCGCCTTCGCTGCGTAAGGAATCGAGTTGCAGCCGCTGCCGTCGAGTCCACTGGTGGGCTCGGCCGTAGCCCTTGTTGCTCAGCGCCGAAAAGTTGAATGCTCCGCCCCGCGCCCGGATCTGCGGATGATACCGATAGACATACGGCGCGAAGGCAATCCTGCGGCGACGCGGTATGTCTTCTCCCAACTCTCCGGGCCACAGCCAACGCACGCCGAGCTGGTCGTGCAGGAACGTGTAGATCGCGTTGACCGTACCGTACTCCTGCTGGCGGCCAACGATCTTCTCATCAATCCCCTCCACCACGAGATGTTGCGGATCCCAACGATCGCGGCCGGCAATTACCAGATGACTCTCGTTGGCGGCGATCAAGGTCTCTTCCGGGTGTTGAAATTGAAAGTCGAGTCCTGGGAACAGGTCGGTCAGCGCCGGCTGGTAACCAACCCAGATGGCGCGCTTCGGAGGTCGACGCGGCGGCGTCTCCAGCACTTCGGGGCGGGTGCCGCAGACTTTTTCGATGTAGTCGGCCAATTCCTGGGTTGCTTCGCGCGTCTTCGGCGGGGCGTCGCCAAACAGCACCAACGGGGGCGGCCCTGTTCCGGTCGACGCATCGCAGAGGATAAAGTCGACACCATTGGCGGCGTCGGTCGGCAGGATTCCCAGACCGGCGCAGACCAAGGTCAGGGCAAGGCGTGTGGACGGGATGTACAGCAATCGATGGATCATGGGTTTCGCCTTCGAGCGGGTCAGCATCGGCTGACGCGCGCTTGGGAACCTGTCACGTGTCATTGGTTGCGCTCGCTGGATGCGATTGGGGGTTGGAGACCTTCGGTCGTCGGTTTCGGCGGGGTCGGAGACCCGCGCCGAGCAAAGTTGGCCAGGCCCAGCGCCGAGCACTTTCCGGCAGAGACCTGCGCTGAGCTAAGTTGGCCAGGCCCTGCGCCGAGCACATCCCGGCAGCGACCCGCGCCGAGCAAAGTTGGCCAGGCCCTGCGCCGAGCACATTCCGGCGGCGACCTGCGCCGAGCAAAGTTGGCCAGGCCCTGCGCCGAGCAGATCCCGGCCAGGCTCCCGCGCCCAGCAACGTCGGCTGAGACCCGTGTCGCGTCGTTGTGTCGGTTGCGCCGCGGGGCTCACCCCTGTTTGTCGCCAGGCTAAATGGGTTACCCGGAAGATGTACTACGCCAGGATGCCGTCCACGACCTTGCCCTGTCCCGGTTCGACGAGTGCCACCGGCTGGCCGTTGACTTCGTGTTGGAGGGCGTCGCCGTCCAGACCCAGTTGGTGCAACAAGGTGGCGTGGTAGTCGTGTTGGGTGACAATGTCCTGGACGGCCCGATGGCCGAATTCGTCGGTGGCACCGTGGACGTGGCCCGCCTTGAGTCCGCCCCCGGCCATCCAAAGTGAAAAGCCTTCGGTATTGTGGTCGCGGCCCGGCTTTTTGCCCGCGCCCCGGTCTTGGACCACCGGCAGCCGTCCCATTTCGCCGCCCCATTGGACGATGGTTGAATCGAGCAGGCCGCGCTGCTTGAGGTCGGTTACCAAGGCGGCGCAGGGGCGATCCGTCGCCTGACAACGGCTCGTCAGCGAAGCGAAGATGTTCTCATGCATGTCCCAACCGTAGTTCCAGATCTGCACAAAGCGGACACCCCGCTCGACCAACCTCCGTGCGAGGAGACAGGCCTCGGCCATCTGCCTGGTCGTCGAGTTATCGGCTCCGTACATGGCCCGCGTGCTTTGAGATTCTCGGGACAGGTCGAGCGCTTCGTTGGCGGAAGTTTGCATCCGTGCTGCCAGTTCGTAGCTGGCGATGCGGGCTTCCAGGTCGTGTTCGCCCGGGTGGCGCTGCAGGTGGGTGGTGTTCAGTTGATTCAAGAGCTCGAGCTGGCGCGTCTGTGGGCGGCCGCGCAGGTAGCGTGAAGGATTCAAGTTGGCGATCCGCGGCTCGCTCTCCCGAACGATCGTCCCCTGGTAAATCGAGGGTAGTTGGCGGCTGTCCCAGAACGGCGAGCCCGGCGGGTTCTTCCTCAGAATCAAGGCCACAAAGGCCGGCAGGTTTTGTGCCTCGGCGCCCAAGCCATACACAATCCAGCTTCCCAGCGACGGCCAACCTTCGCGGCCGCGGCCGGTCGTGAGGGCCCGCATGCCGGCGACATGGTTGCGAATGTTCGGGAGATGCATGGAGCGGATCAGGGTGACGTCGTCCACGATGCCGGCGAAATGCGGCAGCAACTCGGCGTTGATCTCCATCCCCGATTCGCCGCACTTCGTAAACTGCCAGGGGCAGGGCATGACGATCGACGTCGCTTGACCGGCATTGTCATACTTGATGTCGCTGCCTGGGAACTTCTCACCGGCGTACTTGTCGAGCGCAGCTTTACGATCGAAGAGGTCCAGATGACTTGGTCCACCGCCGGTGAAGACCGAAATCACCGCGTTGGCCTGCGGCTGGCGCGGCGGCTGTTTCGGCAGCAGGTCGTAGTGGGGCGGTTCCAATGCCGGCTTCTTGGGGTTCGCGTCCAGCCGGTCGCCGAGCAGCGTCGACAGGCCGATCGAGGAGAGGCCGAGCGCACCCTGTGCGAGCAAGTGGCGGCGTGTTGAGACATTCTGATTCTGCATGCGATCAATCCACGTAGAGGAATTCGTTCGAGCTGAGCAGCACCTGGCCCAGCGAAGCCAGGGCGGCCCGCTCGGCATCTTCCACATTGCGACCGGCAAGGTCGCTCGTCTGATCTTGCAGGAAGTGCTCGGCCGATTCCAATTCGACATCCGTCGGCATTCGGCCATACACGAGCCGCCAGAGTCGGCGAACGCGCGCGGCAGCCGAATCCCCGGCACAACGGTCGGCCAGCGGCCTCGATTGCTGCAGGACGAAGGTCCCGTTAAGCATCGCCAGCGATTGCGGCGCCACGGTCGATACCACCCGGCGGGAACAGTTCGGCTCCATCCGCGGGGCGTCGAAGGCGTCTAGCATCGCGACCGGCTGGCTGCGGCGAACCTGAATGTAGATCGATCGCTTGAGCTCCCGCTGGTCCGGTGACACCGTGCCTCCCGCCACGTCGACGATCCCACCTTCGGTCACCTCGACGTCGATCGGTTTGCCGAAGGGTTCTCGATTGAGTTCGCCGGAGACCGCCAGGATGGCGTCACGAACGGCTTCCGCTTCGAGCCGTCGCACCGGCATCCTCCAGAGGAGACGATTCTCCGCATCGATCGCTTCCGCTGCCGGTCGCCTGCGACTGGATTGCTGGTAGGTGCGTGACGTCATGACGAGCCGATGCCAGCGTTTCAGTTGCCAGCCGCCCTGCATGAAATCGGCCGCCAGCCAGTCCAGCAACTGCGGGTGCGATGGCTGGCTCCCCTGACGACCAAACTCGCCGACCGTTTCCACCAGGCCGCGGCCGAAGTGGTGTTGCCAGAAACGGTTGACCAGCACTCGGGCGACCAGCGGATGGCGGCCGCTGGTCAGGTAACGGGCGAAGGCCAGGCGCCGGCCGGTGGTTGGCAAGGTGGCATCGTCGGTGGGGAAATCGGCTTCGCGGAAGCGATCCAGGACCGTGAGTCCGGCCGGATCCAAAGGCTCGCCTGTCGGAGACGAATGATCGCCGCGGGCGAAGAGCCGGGTGGTGGGAACTTGTTGGGGAACCTCCGTGGCCACGCGGATGTAGTCCGGTGCGGGTTTGGTGGACCGCAACTCGCTGGCCTCCGCCAAGACGTCTTCGTACTGCTTCTTCAGATCGTCCCCGTCCTGGTACCGGGCCAGGAACAGGTGAAGCGTCCCCGTTCGCAGCAGTCCCAACATGGGAAACTCTTCGTCACAAAACAGCCTCTGCGCCTCAGAGCGCTTGTCCTTCGGTGTGGCGAAGGCCTGGCGGGCAAACTCGCGGCGCTCGGCCGGAATGCTTTCCAGCACGCGACCGAGAATCAACTCCATTGTCTCCTGCTTGAGGCGGTCATGCTGCTGATCGAGGGTCTTTGCTTGAGCCTCGACTTCAGCAGCCAGCTTGCGGTCATCTGCGGACAGGATGGCGGCTCGCCGCGACTTCGGCATTCGCCAATCCTGCAGGTTGAATACCGGCGCGAAGATGGCCCGCATGCGGTAGAAATCTTCCTGGGGAATCGGGTCGAAACGATGATGGTGACACTCGGCGCACGCCAGCGAGGTGGCGAGCAGGGATGTCGAGACGACCTTCATCGTCTCCGTCACGGCCTGGTTGCGGGCCAACCGGGCGTCGGCGGGACTGGAACCGCTGCCGTCCGGTGCCATCCGCAGGAAGCCGGTCGCCGTAAGGGCTTCCAGGGAGGCCGCGTCGTGATTGGCCAGCTGCTCGGCCGTCGCGTGTGTCGCCCCAACCAATTCGTCCCCCGCCAACTGCTCGACGATAAATCGGTCCCAGGGCTTGTCGGCGTTGAACGACCGAATGACGTAGTCCCGATATCGCCACGCATCGTCGCGAACGAGGTCCTTGTCGTTGTAGCCTTCCGAGTCTGCATACCCGGCGGCGTCCAGCCAATGCCGCCCCCAACGTTCGCCATAGTGGGGTGATTGCAGCAGCCGGTCGATCACATCGGCATAGGCCCGGGGCGATGGATCATTGACAAACGCGTCCACTTCCGCGGGCGTCGGCGGCAGCCCCAGCAGGTCGAAAGAGGCTCGGCGAATCAACGTCCGGCGATCCGCCGCCGGCGCGAATTCGAGGCCCTTCTCGTGCAGCCGCTGGGCGATCAAGGCGTCCACCGGGTTGAGCCCGTCGCCCTCGGGTTGCGATGCTGGAATCTGCGGCTGGTGAATCGGTCGATACGCCCAGTGCGACCGTTCGTACTCGGTGATCAGAATCGCGCCCGGCCGCGGATCTTCCTTGGGCTCCGGATGAACCGTGGGGGCGCCGGCGTCGACCCAGCGTGCCAGGACATCCTGCTCGTCTGCTGCCAGTTGTCGCTCGGCCTGGGGCGGCATCTCTCCGGATCGCACGTAATTGATCAGCAAACTCTCATCGCTTTTGCCTGGTACGATTGCCGCGCCCGATTCACCGCCGGTGGCGATCATTCGCCGTAATCGCAGATCCAATCCACCCGCCAGTTTCTTCGACTCACCATGGCAGCCAACGCAGTGTGTCTTCAGAATTGGCCAGACATCACGCTCGAAGGTGACTTCGCTCGCCGACGCCAGCGGCGCCAACAACACGGAAAGCAAGGTGGGCAAACACAAGTACCGCATCGGCAAACTACCTGGTGGCTAAAGGTGGGAAACCGGAGGCGGGGACACGGTTCATTATTGTAGACTCTTTACCCACCCGATTCAGCAGGAGTTCGACGTTCCGGCCAGGTGAATCGCGGATGGAAGCGGATCGGAAGGCGTCGCGGCGGAGAGGCCCGGTGTGGCGGTGATGGCCGTTTCCGGTCGTCCGTCGCAAAAAAGTTTGGTCTGGATCAACGATCCTCGCAGCCGCTTGATGCCGCACCGATCGAGGTCCGCCGGTTGTAGCCTTCCGCCATTGGAGCAGAGGTCCGCCGCCGGACGGCGGACGCTGTGTGTCGGAAGGAGACGCCACAAAGCGAGATTTCATCGTTGTTCAGCAGCGATTGAGCTCACTACAATTTGCCGTGAGGCGTTGGACTTGTAACTCAGCAGGAATGAACGCACCCTTGAGCCGATTCCGGGTTGACGCTCGGTTGGTGACGACGGAAGGAGACGATGATTCGTACCATAGGTATTCGCGCCGTAAGACTCCTGCAGCGATCCCAACGATTCCGCAGGCCAGGATGCCGTCACCGGCTGACCATGGTCGACATGCTTGGCTGGCCGTGGCTGGCAAGTTGCTGCCTGCTGTTGCTAATGGCTGGGGCGCCGGTGATCGTGGAGGCCCAACCACCGCAGGCGGGTGACTACTCGGCGGCCGACTACGAGGTGGTCGAGCAGCGTAACCTGGCCGCGCCGATGCGGGACGGTGTGAAGTTGAAGGTCGACGTCTTCCGGCCCGACGCGGAGGGGCGGTTTCCGGCCGTGCTCCAGCAGACGCCGTACAACAAGGACGGCCAGGCAGCGCGGGCCAGAAAGTTTGCCGAGCGGGGCTATGTCGTCGTCAATTCGGATTCGCGAGGCCGCTTCGAGTCGGGCGGCGAGTGGGATCCGTTCTCGCCCAAGCACAAGACCGACGGTTACGATCTGGTCGAGTGGGTCGCCGCCCAGGATTGGTGCAGCGGGAACGTGGGGACGTACGGTCTCTCCTACATGGGCTGGACCACATGGTGGACGGCGTCGCAGGCGCCGCCGTCCCTGAAAGCGATCGTCCCGGAAGTTGCGCCGCCCGACCACTTTCTCAATTGTCCCTACCAGAACGGGATTTTCGTTTGCTGGATGATGGATTGGGCGGGAACGATGTCCGCTCGGCTGCCCCATCGGGCGGGACCGGGTGCCTACGGCGGGTTTGCCGTCAACCGCGAGGCCGCCTATGGCCGACTCCCTTACATCGATCTTGACAAGACACGCAACTACCGCCCGACTTCCTGGTGGCGCAAGTGGATTCAACAGAATACGGCGCAAGGAGACTACTGGAAGGCGATCGCATACCAGAGTCCCGAGAGTTATGCGCGCGTGAATGTCCCCTCGCTGGCGATCTCCGGCTGGTTCGATGCCAACTTTCCCGGCACGCCGATGAACTATCTGGGCATGAAGCAACATGGCGGTTCGCCCGCCGCGCGTCGACCGCGAATGGTCATCGGTCCCTGGGAACATATCATCAACCGGCACCGGGTTGCTGCCGGCGTCGATTTCGGGGAACAGGCGCTCATCGATTGGGATGGCTACGTCCTCCGCTGGTTCGACTTTCATCTCAAGGGAATCGACAACGGCATGCTGGACGATCCGCCCGTTCATGTGTTCGTGATGGGGCGCAACACGTGGCGCCAGGCAGCCGACTGGCCGCTCCCCGGCACAACATTTGTCTCCTACTACTTGCACAGCAACGGACGAGCCCACACGCCCGACGGAACGGGAACGCTCAGCGTTCAACCGCCTGCCAACGAAGCTCCGGACCGCTACACGTACGATCCGAACAAGCCGACGCCTTCGGCCGCCTTTGCTAATGGACACATTGACGGACCTCGTGATATCAGCCCGTCGTCGACCCGTCCGGACGTGGTGGTTTACGAGACACCTCCGTTGGAAGAGGGTGTCGAAATCGTCGGCCCCATCACCGCTCGGCTGTTCGCCGCGACCAGCGCACGAGATACCGACTGGATGGTCCGCCTGGCCGATGTTCATCCCGATGGACAAGCACTGTTTCTAGGCGAAGGCGTGATCCGCGCCCGCCATCGTGATCCGGCGCGCGGCGGCGCATTCAATCCCGATCGCCTCAGCACGATCGAGCCGGGCCGTCCTTACGAGTACACGATTGACTTCTGGCGCCCCACCGGCAACCTGTTTGCACGCGGGCATCGAATTCGGATCGAGATTTCCAGCAGCTACTATCCCTACTACCTGCGGAATCCAAACACGGGCCAGGACAATATCGGGCTGGCGACGGAGTTTCAACCGGCGCAGCAAACGATTTTCCACGATGCCGACCACCCGTCCCACGTCATCTTGCCGGTGATCCCCCAGGGCAAGTAGGCGGCCTGGCAGGGATCGGATACCGAGTCGTGAAGCGATGAGTTCCGTACGTCATGCTTCGCATAACGGACCGCCTTCCGCCGCCGATTCCTCGTTTGTGTGCAGGTGTCGCAGCGAGCGATCGTGCGGATACGACAGGAAGACGACGGCAACGGTCGCACCGACGACCGCCCACAACATGTCCCACTGAGCGTCCCAGATGTCGCCCTGGTGACCCAGAAACGACTCGGCATCGTCACCACTAAGGAGCGTCGCCCACCACTCAATCAGCTCGAACAGGGCACTGAATGCCAGGCAGCTGGAGAGAACAAAGTAGATCAGCCAGCCGCCGCGGCGAACGGGTGAACAACGCAGAAACACTTCACGGAAAAGAATCGCCGGCACCAGGCCCTGGAGGAAATGACCAAAGCGATCATAGTGATTTCGTTCCGTCCCGAGGACATCTTGCAGCCACACGCCGAGCGGCATCTCTTCGTACGTCCAAAAGCCGCCAGCCATCAGAACGAGCGCATGAAATGCCATCAGCCGGTACAACATCGGGCTCAGCGGAAACCTGCGTCGACTGAAGTACAACAAGGGCAATCCAAACGCGACCCAGACGGCATCCAGCAGCCAGTTCATGCGGTCTGCAGCAAACATCAATGAACTTGCGGCGACGATCGCGAGCAGCACAAAGAGGATGCGAAACTCGGTTTCAAAGTAACCGGTCGACTTCGTGTCTGTGTCGAGTTCTGGTGGCATGCTGGAGCAACGTCTGGCTGAACGTTTGTGAAGATCATGTGCGCGTCAACTCGCCGCTGATGCGAACCCCTGGTTCGTCGGACGGGGTCGAGCGATGCGTAACGGAGCCCGGTGCCCAACCCTCCGGAAACGCAGCGAGGATCCAATTGCGACCGCCACGTCACTCGACGGTCACTTCGAACGTGTGCAGAATCTCATTCCCGCTTCGGTCGCGAATGCCCACCGCGACGACGGCGGTGTCAGCCGAGAAGTCGCGAGGCGGTTTCCATTTGACGCTCCCACGTTTCGAGACCGTCATGCCCTCCGGTCCCGCTTCCAGTTTGAACGCAACACCGCCTCGTGCAGCACGCACGCGAACGCGATAATTCAGCCGATGGCCCGCTTTGATACGTGACGGAGGGACGGAATCAACGAACAGATAGCCGGCGTTCTTCTGCCGCAGCTTTTCGATGAGATTGAAGCGGCGCAGCGTTACCGTCATGCCGTCGTAGCCAATTGTGGCGATCACGTTCGCCCACGGGAGGTAGTGCAGATGGGGCCGCCCGTCGTGCAAGAAGTGATTCGCAATGGACATCCGGCTGCGTGTGTTGCCCTGAAGTGCCAATTCTTCGAATCCCGTCTCGGTGTGGACGACGCGGCGATCGGCAACCGTGCAAATCAGCAGCTCGACCATTTCCCGATCGGCCGCATCGGTTGTCAGCCGCGTTGCCGTAAAGTAACGCGGATCCAGGGTGGCAGAGAGGCGACAATCCTTCAGCTTCCGAGCAGGTAGCGGATCCAGGCGAGCGGAATAGAGACCTCCGGGCACGAGAAACAAACTTCCGTCAGCCGTTGGTTCCGCCCACCGCACCGCGTGGCTTGTGCCTCCAAACGTCGACAGGACAAGGCTGTCGTCGACGACCCGCATTACCTGGTACGAGACAGGTCCGATGTTCGCCGGGATACCCGTAAACGTCTGGCCATCGTAGGATACTCGACCCACGAAGCCATACCGGCCATGCCGTCCAATCGGTGCACGGTCGAAATTGAGGACGGACAGCGAACCAACATCGATCAATTGTGCGTCGTCGCCCGCGACCAACAGCGGACCGTCGCCACCCGCTCCCAGCAAGGCGATCCGCGGAACACCTTCGCCTCGAAAAGGCGCCACTTGTTCTCGTTCGAACGTGTGAAGACTGTAGCGTTGCACCAGCTTCTGGCCGGGCAGCACAACGAGCAGCTTCTCGGCGCCTGCCGCAATCAGGGCGTCGGCCGACACATTGCGAATCTGGTGTGCAATCTTACCTGACAAGACGTCAAACGCGTCGATCCGGTCGGCCACACTGTCGCGAAACAACAGATACCGGCCTGAGCCGGCGAGGAAATACTCTGAACATGGATTGGCCAGCTTGTGCACGAGTTTGTCGCCGGGAAAGACCGGTTTTCCAGCGGCGAGCGGTCGCGCGGGAACTGCGCCAGGTCGACGGTTCGATTGCGCCTGTGAATTCTCGGAATTCGATGTTTGCAAAGCTCGATCCGCAGCGGCAACCGCGGTATCCAGCACGCTGACACTCGCCGTCAACACCAGCCAGCCGAGCACCGCCATCGCATTGGCAGGACCTGGCCGCGGGAAGGTGCTGCGCCTATCGCTATCTCGACCGTCGCCTCTTGTCATACCTGCAGTGAAGAGAGCAGGGCGAGGAATTTCGCGCCGAAATGTGAAACGACGATCGATCATGTGATTCATTGTCATCGTTTCGAGGCACAATGCAAACTGGCCACCGGGGTTGTCAGGCGGACATGCTCGGATGTTTCGCGAGCGAATAAAGTCAGCGCCCCGGAGCCCGCCGGACCGCGTGGCCGCTTGTCACAACGCCCTGGGGGCGGACTCCTGGTCTCCGCGGTGTAAAATGGAAACCGCGGTCTTGCTTCCGGTTCCAGGTTCGTCGAACAGGAATACGCGGCACGTCCGCGGAGTGAAAAGTGGTTCCATGGTTCGCGCGTTTCCAGGAGCGCAGACCATCTTCGCTGAGACGGAAAGGGTTGGGCTGTGGTGAGGTTATTGGGTCAAAGCGACATCCCCTGGCTTTCACGGCGTGGCCGTGCCGCTGGCCTCGTGGCGGCATTCCTCGTTCTGGGTTGCGGATCGCCGTGGATGGTGACGGCGGATGCCCAAGTGAGCGAGTTCTTTCGCCAATACTGCCACGACTGCCATGCCGGTGGAGCGGACGAAGGCGGTCTCGAGCTTTCACAACTTGGGACGGATCTGGACGATGAAGCGACCCGGGCGCGATGGGTGCGAATCTACGATCGGGTTGCCAATCGGGAGATGCCGCCAGTCGATGCGGCTAAGCCGTCCGCGCGTGAACGAGAAGCGTTTACTCAGAAGCTGGGAACGCTGCTGGTTGCCGCGCATGCAAAAACGAAAGGCACGGTGTTGCGGCGCCTGAATCGGCGGGAGTACGAAAACACGCTGAACGATCTGTTCGGCACCAACCTGGACCTCGGCCAGATGCTGCCGGAAGACAGCCGGGCTCACGAATTCGACAATGTGGGGCATGCGCTGGGCTTGTCGATGGTTCATTTGCAGCGATACATGGATGCCGCAGACCGAGTGCTCGACACGGCCATTGCCGGCCGCACGGAAGCTCCGCAGCCCGACACGATCACGGCAAGCTACCTCGATTCGGGCGACGCCGACAAGTTTGTCGGCAAGGTCTGGAAGAAGCTTGAAGACGGGGCGGTGGTGCAGTTTTCTCAACGGGCGTATCCGTCGGGGATGATGCGGGCCACACGGATTCGCCAACCGGGCCGATACCGGATCACTGTCAACGGCTATGCCTACCAGTCCGGGGGTCCGGTCACGTTTTCCGTCGGCGGGACGAGCTTTGCCCGCGGATCGGAGAAGCCGACCTATGGCTTCTGGTCGTTTCCACCAGGCCGCCCCGGCGACGCGTTTTCGATCGAATTCGAGGCATGGATCGAGCAAAACTATATGCTCTCCGTGGATCCATACGGGATCAACGACCCGGAGAAGTACCAGCGTAAGTCGGTCGAAGACTACGGTGGACCGGGGTTGGCGGTGCTGAACGTCCAGATCGAAGGACCGCTCCTCGATGCGTGGCCGCTGCCAGGACATCGGCTCTTGTTTGAGGGGATCGATCGACGTGAGATCGAACCGCGCAATCCGGCGGACAAGAAGAAGTCGTGGTACAAGGCAAAGTTCGAGGTTGTCTCGGACGACGAGGAGGCGGACGCGGCGCGGGCTCTGAAACGCGTTGCCGCAGCGGCCTTTCGGCGGCCGGTCACCGATCAGGACGTGGCCCGGTTCGTGGCCTTGTTCGGCAGCGCACGGACGGAGGGGAATTCCTTCGAACAGGCACTGCGAATGGCCGTGACCGCAATTTTCTGCTCGCCGAAATTCCTCTACCTGCAGGAACCGCCGGGCAAGCTGGACAGTTACGCGATGGCGAGCCGGGTGGCTTACTTTCTGACGAGGACGGCGCCGGATCGGGAACTGCTGCGGGCCGCGAAGGAAGATCAGCTAACGACCGATGCCGGACTGCGTGAACAGACGGAGCGGCTGTTAAGGAGTCCACACTTCGAGCGTTTTCTTGTCGACTTCACCGATAGTTGGCTGGACCTGCGCGACATGGATTTTACCGTCCCGGATCGGCAGCTGTTTCCCGAATTCGACGCCTACCTGCAGTACTCGATGCCGTTGGAGACGCGCCGCTTCTTGCGTGAGCTGGTCGAATCCGATCTGCCGGTTACGAACATCGTGATGTCCGATTTTGCGATGTTGAACAGCCGATTGGCGGCTCATTACGACCTGCCGCCGGTCGCAGGCGCCGAATTGCGGAAGGTCCGGCTTCCTGCCGGCAGTATCCGCGGCGGGCTGCTTTCTCAAGCGAGCATTCTCAAGGTGACGGCCAACGGCACCAACACTTCGCCGGTAACTCGCGGTGCCTGGGTGATGGAACGGATCCTGGGCACGCCGCCGCCCCCGCCGCCGCCGGGCGTGCCGGGTGTGGAACCGGACATCCGCGGCGCCGCCACACTCCGGGAATTGCTCGACAAACACCGGAACTTGCCTGCCTGCAATGCGTGCCATCGCCAGATCGATCCGCCCGGATTCGCACTCGAATCGTTCAACCCGATCGGCGGCTTCCGCGACCGCTACCGGTCGATCGGCGCCGGGGAGAAGGTGCAGTTGCAAGTCAATGGCCGCAACGTGGGCTACCGACTTGGCCCGGAAGTCGATAGTTCGGGCATGCTTCCAGGCAACCGCCCGTTTGCTGACTTTCGCGAGTTTCGCGAGTACCTGGCGGCCGATCCACGACGGCTGGCGCAAACGTTGGCCAGCAAGCTGCTCACCTTCGCCACCGGCCGCGAGCTGGGGTTTTCTGATCGGGCCGAAGTGGCGCGGATTGTGACGCTCTCCGAAGCGCACGGCTTTGGCGTTCGCGATCTGATCCACCTGGTGGTCCAGAGTGAAGTCTTTCGGCACAAATAGCCCAACACCGGGCAAGGCATCTCATCATGACAAGGAACCTCATGGCATCAACAGCAAGCAACACGCTCGACCGGAGACACTTTCTCCGCGGCGCGGGAGCAACAATCGCGCTTCCGTTGCTGGGCGCGATGACCGGTCCCTCGGCACGGGCGGAGGCCGCGTCCGGAACGATCCCGCGGACGGTTGCAATCTGCGGCGGGCTGGGTTTTCATGCACCGCATTTGTTTCCCGAGCGTGCCGGGCGCGATTACGGCGTCACACCCTACCTCGACCTGATCCGAGATCATCGAAACGACTTCACCCTGTTCTCCGGCCTTTCGCACCCCCAGCAGAACGGCAACAACGGGCACGCGTCAAGCCTGACATGGCTGACGTCGGCACCTCGGCCAGGCCTGGCGGGGTTCAAGAATACGATCTCGCTCGATCAACTGATGGCCTTCCATCTGGGCGGCACGACACGGTTGCCCTTCTTGTGCCTGGCCAATGACGGTGGTTCCTTATCGTGGACGGCGAACGGGATCAACATCCCGTCGGAATCTTCTCCAGCGAAGCTCTTCCAGAGGTTGTTTGTCGACGGCACGCCGGACGAAGTGGCCGCACAGCTGCGGGATCTCAAGCGGGGGCGGAGCATCCTGGACACGGTTCTGGGAGAAGCGAGGCACCTTGGTCGATCGCTGGGGCCGCAGGATCAAGAAAAGCTGGACGAATACTTTACCGCCATCCGCGATCTCGAAACGCGCATCGGCCAGTCAGAAACATGGACGACCAAGCCGAAGCCCAAGGTTGATTACAACCCACCCCGGGACGTGGCGGATCGGACGGACATCGTCGCCAAGCAGCGGCTGATGTACGACATGATGGTGCTGGCGTTGCAGACGGATTCCACGCGCGTCATCACGCTGTCGCTGGGCGGCATGAACGCGGTGCCAAGCAACATTCCGGGTGTCAAAACCGACTGGCACAACCTGTCCCATCACGGCAAGGACGAAGCAAAGATCGAGGAACTGCGGTTGATCGAAGAGGCCGAGTTCAAGGAGCTGAATCGCTTTCTGACGCAGCTCAAGGCGATCGACGAGAATGGACGTCGGCTACTCGACAATACGGCCGTGCTGTTCGGCTCCAACCTCGGCAATGCGTCCTCGCACGACTGGCACAACCTGCCCATTCTGCTCGCCGGCGGCGGTTACCGGCACGGCAGCTATGTCGCTCACGATGCGCAGCACAACACACCCCTGGCCAATCTCTTCGTCGCACTCGCTCAGCGGATGGGGCTGGAAATTGACCGCTTCGGCAGCAGCACGGCCGCGTCGGTTCGCGGTCTGGCCTAAAGGGCGAGCCAAAGAAGACTTGCCAGCGGCAAGCGGTGCGTCCGCGCGGGAAGGTGTTTGCGACGCGTTCCCGTAGGTTGCCGGACCGCGTTAGCGCGGATTATTCATTAGCCGTTGGGCGTTAGCCCGGTTCCTTTGAAAACAGAGCAAACCGGACACTAACGCGTTCCGGCTGATATGCGAGGCGTTTTGGGTAAGTTCACCACAAAAGATTGTGGCACAGTAACTTGCACTGAATCGTCGCAGGTTCACGAATAATCCGGGTTCGCGTCCGGTTTGTCCAGCTTTCGAAGCAACCGGGGCAAACGCCCTGCGCCTGATGAAGGATCCGGGCGCTGTCGTGCCCGGCATGACCTGCGGAATAGGGAAAGGACTCGGGCAAAGAGGCCAGGCCGCCCTCAGGAAATCAGCTCCCGGATGACGGTACCACCGAACTGGGAGAGTTGCTTGTGGCGGCCGGCGTGGTAGAACGTGAGCCGGTTGTCGTCGAGGCCCAGGAGATGCAGCAGTGTGACGTGGACGTCGCGAATGTGGTGGACGCATTCCACGGCGGTAGCGCCGATGTCGTCGGTTGCACCGACCGTATGACCGGCTCGCGTGCCGCCACCGGCGAACCACATGGCCATCGCTTTGGCATTATGGTCGCGGCCGTACGATTGGCCGCCGCCACGAAAACCATTGTCCGGCGTACGTCCGAATTCGCCGCACCAGATGACCAATGTGTCTTTCAGCATGTCGCGCTGCTTCAGGTCACGCAGCAGGGCGGCAATCGGTTTGTCCACGCTGCGGATGAGCGCTCCGTGGGCCTTTTCGATGTAGTCATGGCTGTCCCAGTTGCCCGCGTAGGCCTGGACGAACCGAACGCCCTTTTCGACCAGGCGGCGAGCCAACAGACACTTGCGGCCAAAGGCATCCGTGCTGGTGTCGCCGATGCCGTAGGCGTCCAACGTCTTCTGAGATTCCCCATCAATGTCGATCACTCCGGGAACTTCGGCTTGCATCGCGTAGGCCAGCTCGTAACTCTCCATCCGGGCTGCCAGCTCATCCCGTAACGGGCGTGCCGCGAGGTGCTGCCGATTGAGCTCGGCCAGCAGGTCGAGATCGCTCCGTTGGCGTTCCCGGGAGATTCCGGCCGGCGGAGAAAGATTCAAGATCGGGCTGCCTGATGGTCGCAGCGGCGTTCCCTGGAACGTTGCCGGAAGAAAGCCATTCGACCAGTTGCCGGCACCGCCCTGTGGATAGCTGGTGCGAGGCAGGACGACGAATCCAGGCAGGTTGTCGTTTTCTGTCCCCAGCCCATAGGTGACCCACGATCCCACGGCCGGGTCGCCGCCGAATTGATTGCCCGTGTTCAATTGGTAGCAGGCCGTGGGATGGTTGACCGATTCGACTTGCGCGCCCCGGTAAAAGCAGATGTCGTCGGCTACTTCGCGGAGATGGATCCAGGGGCTGGAGACGTCCGCGCCACAGTTGCCTGCCTTGCGGAATTCAAAGGGACTCTTGACGAAGTAGCGTTTACCGGACGACATCGCACTTTCCATCTCGCCGCGGCGGGTAAACGCCTTCAAGTGTTGTTTCGTCAATTCCGGTTTGGGGTCAAACGTGTCGATGTGCGACGGGCCGCCTTCCATCATCAAGAAGATGCACCGTTTGGCCTTGGCCGCGTGATGGGGTGGGCGCACCGCGCCGTCCGCCAGTGACGCGAATGCGATCGCTCCCAGCCCGGTGCCGAATCCGAACAGGGCTTCGCGTCGATTCAATTGGGCGATGTGGGGAGTCCGGTGCATGGTCAATCCAGGTAGCAGAATTCGTTGGTGTTCAGCAGAACCCGACAGACGATCGCCAGGCCGCGCGTCGGGGCGTCGACATCGACGGGCTGCAGGTCAGGCTGATAGGCGGTGTAGGCGGGCATGATCTCCAAGAACGTGTACGGCTGCCCGGTCTTTTCCGCCATGACCGTTCGCGACACCCGGTCTGGAAACTCGGTTCGCTGATATGACTTGTTTGCTTCCTCGGCGGTCGCGGTAGCCCAATGCTGCAAGCAGGACGTCAACTCGGGCTGACTTGGCAGCCGTCCGAAGGCCAGCTGAAATGCCCGTTGGATTCTAGCCTCGTCGTCGGCAAGCGGTTCGCGCATCAAGCGGTCCGCGAAAGCGATCGCCCGGTCGAAAACCTCTTGCGAATTGATCAGCGTCAGTGCCTGCGGGGCCACGGTGGAAGTTTCGCGCAACTCGCACGGCTTGTCCGGGCCCGGTTGATTGAAGGTCTCCAGGAAGGGATCGCGGAGGCCGCGAATGCGTTCGGCATACAGGGTCCGCCGGTTCCGCCGAGCCGGTTGCGGATCGGGTTCATAGACGGAGGCCGCGCCACCCATGATCTGCCGAGGTTGAAAGGCCACTTCACGATTGAGATCCGGGCGGCACGGAATCCCGCCGACCGCCGGATTCAGCTCACCGCTGACCGACAGCATCGCGTCGCGCAGTTCTTCCGCGGTCAAACGCCGCGGTGCGAACGTCGCATACAGGGTCCCCAGCGGATCGTTGGCGGCCAGGGCCTGGCGATCGGGATGGCGGCTGTCACGGCGGTAAGCGGCCGACGTGACAATCAGGTGGTTAAGCTTCTTGATCGACCAGCCGTTGTCCACGAACCAGGTGGCCAGGAAATCAAGGAGCTCGGGGTGGCTCGGCACGCCGCCCGTGGCACCGAAATTGTTCGGATGCGAGGCAATCCCCTTGCCAAAGTGCCACGACCAAACGCGATTGACGATCACGCGTGCCGTCAGCGGATTGGTCGGGTCCACAATCCACTCGGCCAGCGCCCGCCGCCGGCTTGCCTTCCCTCCGGGAAACTCGATTGACCGCATCCCACCCAGTGATTCGGCGGCGCTGAGTGCTCCCGGCGTGACGGGATCGGCAAGTGAATAGACATTGCCGCCGCTGCGAATCGCATCTTTGTCAATCGTTCCTTTTGCCCAGCGAGCGGGCGGGAGTGTGATCCGCCCGACGACATTGTTGCGATGGATCGTGGATCCGGTGTAAACGGACAAGGCGAACGGCTGTGTGCGATCTCGTTCCAGATTATGGCGCGTGATGTTCTTGGAGAGGCGCGCCAGTGACGCTTCGTCACCTGGATCGAGTCCATTGTTGCCGACGCGCGCATTGCCGATTTCTTGCTTGCGCCGCTTGTCAATCTTGGCCGCCAGTTCCTTCTTCTGCTTCAGGTAGGCAGCCACCTTGGCTTCCACCCAGGTGTCGCTGCCCGCGAAACCGTCCCGGTTCTCCGGCTCCAGAAAAGGAGCCTCGCGATCGGCGAACTGCGTGGTGGAAAACACGGCCATCAAGCGGTAGTAGTCGCGCGTGGGGACCGGGTCGAACTTGTGGTCGTGGCACTTGCAACACAGCATCGAGTGGGCCAGAAACGCCTGGCCGACGGTGTCGGTGACGTCATCCAGCCATTGGCCTCGCGTTTCCTTGAAGACGCTCATCCCGGTCTGCTCCCAGGGTCCCATCCTCAGGAAACCGGTGGCGAGCAAGTTCTCCACGTCGGAGTCATCGATTTCGTCGCCCGCCACTTGTTGGCGAACGAATTCGTTGTACGGCTTGTCTTCGTTGAATGCACGGACGACATAATCGCGATACCGCCAGGCATTGGGGCGACTGTAGTCATTGGCAAAGCCGGCGGTATCTGCATAGCGGGCGACATCGAGCCAGTGCCAACCGAAGTGTTCGCCGTAGTGTGGCGAGGCCATCCATTGTTCCGCAAACTCCGAGATTGCCGCTGCCGGATCCACGTGGTAGGCGTCGGTGAAGCGAACCACGTCGTCCGGAGACGGGGGTAGTCCGGTCAACCCGAAGCTCATTCGCCTGACCATCGTGCGCGCATCCGCGGGTGGAGCCGGTGCGAGCTCCACGGCGGCAAGCTGCCGGTCAATAAACCAATCGACCGGGTGTCGCCCTGCCGGCACGGACGGTCTGGCCAGGGGGCGGTAGGCCCACAGCTTGGCTGGGTCGTAGCGGCGGTTTTGCCATTCGTCCGAGAGGGCGCGGGAGACCGAGACGCGTTCGCCGTCCCCAAACGCCTCCTGAATCCTGGCCACCCGTTGGTCGCCGGGCCACGGCGCGCCGGCGTTGATCCAGTCGCGAATCCACCACTGCTGTTGTTGCGTGAGACGGTCCGCCTCCTTCGGCGGCATCTCGTACCCTTCCTCGCGGCGGGTCGTGGTCAGGTACAACTTGCTGTTGTTGCCGTCACCGGCGATCAACACTTCTTCTCCGAAGGAGTCTCCACCCGCCACCAACCCCTCGCGATTGCGGAGGTCGAATCCGCCCTCGATCGCTGCCGGGTCGGCACCATGACAGGGAAGACACTTCTCGGCCAACAACGGTTGCACGCGCAGCGCGAACAGCTTTTCGCCGGCGCTGACCTGAAGTCCTTCATCCGCCTGACCTGTTGCTGCTCGGCCGGCGATGGCGAGCACCATGATGCAGCAGAGATGCGTTTTCATGATCGCTGGATCCTGGGGTGGGACCGATCGCCCTGTGGGGAGCCACTTCAACGACGGACTCCGAGCCGCCGCAACGGGTGACGTGCGAACGACCTACCTTCGCCATTTCGTAGGTCATGCTGTGCATGACGGTCTTCTGACAGCAACAAGCGTATCGGCCGGAACACGTTCACGTCCGGTTCGCACGACGATGAAGCGACCCGTCGGCTAATGCCCAACGGCTGATGAACCTACCAGGCTGCCCAATATCTTACCATGGTCGCTCGAACCGCGCCGTTGTTTCCCGAGCGACCGGAGGGAGCGCACCGGATTCCGGCAGGCTCCCTCTTTGAATACGGCCCCGCTGCACTTGGCCCCGTCACCTCAGGCGGTGGCTGGGTCTTTGCCGTCGATCCAGGGGCCACCGTATTTCATATACTCGGGGTCAACCAACGTGCTGCCGTAATCACCCGCCTTCCAGCCGGCGATATGATGCGGTTCGGCCCGGGCGGCTGACATGGATTCCCAATTCCGGGCCCATCCGGGATCGTCGGTGGAAATCTCGCGCTTCTTGGCATCCAGGAAGAAGACCTTGCCCTGCCGGTAACTTTGAGCGCCGAGATTGACGACCGCCATGGCAGCCGCTCCCAGGTCGGGCGGGTTGTTGCAGGCCAGCGGCTCGCCCGCCTCGCAGGCATCCAGCCAATTGGAAAAGTGCGCCAGGGTGGTGTTCTTGACCGGTTCGGTCTTGATGCGTTCCGCTTCCTGCCGGACGTGCGTCACCGGGCCCCGTTCGGGGATAAAGTCGAATCCATCAAACTGCTCACCGTTTCCGAAAGCAAAGGTTCCGAAATGGCCGCGGATCAGTTGATCGACTCGTGACTCCTGGTTGCACATGGTGGCGGTAACGAGTCCCTGCACGCCCTCATGGAAGTCGGCCACGACCGTGGCCACATCGGGCACGTCGCGCCCGTCGTACTCGAGATAGATCCCGCCGGCGCCTGTCACGCGGCCGGGAAGCCGCAGCCCGGTGGCCTTCAGCATCGAGGTCGTGCGATGGACGAACAGGTCGGTAAACATTCCGCTCCCAAACGGCCAAAACCGCCGCCATTGCTTATAGACCTCGCGATCAAAGGGCATGTCGGGCGCCAGGTCTTCATTCGCTCCCAGCCAGCGCTTCCAGTCGATGGTCGACGGCGTCATGCCCTTTTCAAGCTTGTAGTACCGCCACTGGCCCATGTCGCTGTTGCGGAAGTACTCGGTTTGGAAGCCGAGTACCTTGCCGAGCTTCCCTTGCTGGAGCAAGTCGCGGACTTCGTTCCAGACCGGCAGGCTGGTCGACTGCACGCCGACCTGCATTACCTTGCCGCTCTTCTTCCAGTGGTCCTCGACACTGAACGCTTCTTCGACCGTCTTGGTCATCGGTTTTTCGCAGTAGACGTGCAGGCCGGCTTGCAAGGCATCGACGGTTTGCTTGTGATGCCAATGGTCCGGCGTGCCGATACAGACGGCATCCAGGTTCTCTTTCTCGATCATTTCGCCGTAGTCGACGTAGCGTCCCGGATCCCGGTCGGTCTGCGATTTGATGTAGTCGGCAACTTTGTTCCGCTGCGTTTCGTAAACCTCGGCGACTCCCACCAGCTCGATGTTCCGTCCCGCCTCGTGGAGTTTGCAGAGCGATTTCACGTGGGCGCCAAATCCGCGCCCACCCGGGCCGATAAAGCCGATCCGCAAACGCTCATTGGATCCCTGCACGGCTTCCGCCCGGCGAGCGGAAAGGCCGATGGCGGAAGCGGCCGCTGCCGCGGTTGCCGAATGCTTGATGAAGTCGCGACGGTTCGGCGCGTGGTCGTCAGAATGCATGATGGATTCCTCTCAGTCTGAATCGTTGTTGTGATCTGTCTTGCCGGTTGGGTGGACCGCGCTTCGAGAATGACGCCGCTGAAATCAGTCAGCCAACGGCAACACTTCGACCTTGCGGATATGGACCTTGCTGCCCGGATCGTGTTGCTGAAAAGCGAAGTGCCCAGGTCCATAAGTCTTGGCGAAATCCATGTACTCGTACAGTTCATTGCCATCAACCGTGATCTTGATCCGCGTCATCTGGCGGCCGCGCCAGACGTCGTCCCGAACTTCGATATCATAGGTGAACCAGGCATCCGGCTTGACGTGCTGCTGATAGACGTGGCAGAAACCGTAGAGTGATCCGGTCCGAATGGGGTCGCGGTGCGTGCTGTCGACCTGGGCCTCGTAGCCGTCGCTGAATGTCGGCTTGCGCGTTGTGCGAAAATAGACACCCGAGTTGCCGCCGTCGTTGATTTTGGCTTCGACGCGGTAGCGGAAATTCTTGTAGGTTCCGCGAGTGCAAACCAGCATGGACTGCGTCCCCGAACCGACCAACGCCCCGTCGACAACTTCCCAGTGACTGTCCTGCTTGCCGACTTTCTCCCAGCCGTCCATCGTCTTGCCGTCGAACAGCGAAGTCCAACCCGCACCCGCGTCTTCCGCAGTCGCCGTTTGGGCAACGGTCGCCAGGGGGATCGAGAGCATCAACAGGGCGGTGCCGAGCACGAGGCGAGCAAACGAGATCATGGGGGCATTCCTTGAATTGTGTTAGTCGATGAGTTTGAAAGTGAAGCGAGTCAGAGCGAGGCAGGCCTCGAACCGGCGGCGAGCCGACGCCCGCGACGAAACAACGTGGCGCGGCAATCGCTTGAGCGAATCGAAAAGTACGACAAAGTGTACCGCAGGCCGCCTCGCCAGCGAATGACCCGTTGCTCGCCCGGTGTCGGGAAAGCGCTGACCGAGAATTGCCGAACCCGATTGTCTCCTTTCGCTTTGCTCAAGACAACACGCAGGGGGTCACCAACGCTACTCGCCCATTTCCCGTTGCAGCCAGGCGCGCGCGTACGCCCAGTTGCGTTTCGTGGTGCGCGGTGAGACGCCCAGGATCTCGGCCGTTTCGTTGATTGTCAGGCCGGTGAAATAGCGTAGCTCGACCAGCTTGGCCAGTTGCGGATCGTCCGCGGCCAGTTTGGTCAGCGCTTCGTCCAGCATCAACAGATCGTCAATGGCGTCGGCATCGACCGCGGCGACTTCGTCGTCCAGATCGCGACGCTTCAGCTGGCCGCCCCGCTTGATCCGGCCCTTGCGGCGCGCGTTCTCGATCAAAATGCGACGCATCGCCTCGGCAGCCGCTGCGAAGAAATGACCACGGCCGTCCCACGGCTGGGAGGCGTCACCACCGACAAGCCGCAGGAATGCTTCATGGACCAGCGCCGTTGGTTGCAGCGTGTGGCCAGACTTCTCGTGATTCATCCGGCTGGTCGCCAATCGTCGCAACTCGTCGTAAACCAACGGCAACAGTTCGTTGGGCGCATTCGAGTCGCCTTGCTCGATCGCTGACAGGATTCGGGTTACGTCACGGCTCATATCAACTAAATGCAGTGTGTCATGTGGTCGCCCGAAAAGTGGGTCTCCACCTCACTATATCTTGTCCTTGATGTTCGGAATGTGCCGGCAAGGTAACTTTTCGCGCGATGATCGACGGCTGCCGGACGGTCCGGGAAATCCTCAAGGAGATGCTCCTGCAGCTCGCGGTCCGGTGAACCGCGCGACGGCGACCAACGGGCAAGAAAGGACAGAAAAGCATGGCCCGTCATCCTGGCAGCCGACGCATTGGGTGTTACGAGCCAGTCCGTTCCGATTCTAACGGGAGTGGGCCGTGAACCAATAGCGAGCCAACACGCGCCGTCGAAAAATCTGCTCCCGTCGGTCGCCAGGACTTACGAACGCGGGAACGGTTTCGTAGGTCATGCTGGACATGACAGAACGCGGCCAGGCAGTTTACAGGAAACAGCCATCAAGATCATCCGCCACGCTCCGACCACTGAATTACGGAGAGTCCCCAACTCATGTCGCGCTGTGCTGGGAAACTCGAGATGAGAAAATGCGACTTCGCGGGTTCAACGTGACTGCCGTGATTGCCGTGGTGATCGCCCATTACGGTTGCCCGGTCGAGCGCGCCGTGTCAACGAGAAAGGGGCGTGGAAGCGATTGGCTGCGCCGGAAAAGCCGCCGGGGAAGAACGAAGTAACGATCCGAGTGGACGGCGCGAAACCTGTGGTCGGGGCGAATTGATTGGCGACCTTGATAAACTGGTCTTATGAGCGATCCAACTGAACGTGCGATTTTTCTTCAGGCGATTGACGAGGACGACCTGGACGATCGCCTGGCGTACCTGGACTCGGCGTGTGGTGATGATCTCGCACTGCGGGCGTCGGTGGAAGCGTTGTTGGCGGCGCACGATCGGCCGGCTCGACTGCTGGATCACCCGCTGGGCAGCGGCGTCAGCCGGACACCCCGAACCCCGTCCTGCGGCGATGAGCCGATTGACCACATCGGGATGCAGATCGGCCCGTACAAGTTGATGGAACAGATCGGCGAGGGAGGCTTTGGGCTGGTGTTTGTCGCCGAGCAGGAACGTCCGGTGCGGCGGCGGGTCGCGTTGAAGATCGTCAAGCCCGGCGCCGGATCGAAGGAAGTGATTGCCCGTTTCGAGGCCGAACGGCAGGCGGTCGCGATGATGACGCATCCGAACATCGCGCAGGTGTTTGACGCGGGAGTCACAGCCGATCATCGTCCCTACTTCGTGATGGAATTGGTGCGCGGTCTGCCGATCACCGAGTTCTGCGACCAACAGCGGTTGGACGTGAGACGGCGACTCGATTTGATGCTCGATGTCTGCTCGGCCGTTCACCACGCGCACCAGAAAGGGGTCATTCATCGTGACCTCAAGCCGTCCAACATCCTGGTCACGCTGCACGATGGAAAACCGGTCGCCAAAGTGATTGACTTCGGCGTCGCCAAGGCACTCGATCAGAAGCTGACCGACAAGACGGTCTACACCCGCTTCTTCTCGATGATCGGCACGCCGCTTTACATGAGCCCGGAGCAGGCCGAGATGAGCGGCTTGGACGTCGATACCCGGAGCGACATCTATTCTCTGGGAGTCGTGCTATACGAGTTGCTCGCCGGCACGACGCCGTTCGATAGCCATCGATTGGATTCGGCCGGTTTGGACGAGCTGCGGCGGATCATACGCGAAGAGGAGCCGCCCCGTCCCAGCAACCGAGTTTCCACGCAGGATCGGGCGCGATCGACGATCGTCGATCAGCGCCGCATCGAGCCGCAACGGCTCGCCTCGACCCTGCGTGGAGACCTCGACTGGATTGTCATGAAGTCGTTGGAGAAAGACCGCTCGCGACGCTACGACTCGGCCGCGGCGCTCGCCAACGATATCCGCTGCTATCTCAATGGCGAACCAATCAACGCTCGACCACCCAGCGCGGTCTACCAGTTTCAGAAATTTGCCCGCCGCCACCGAGTGGCGATTCTGACGGCCACGCTGGTCCTGCTCACGATGGTCGCAGGGACCGCCGTGAGCGTCTGGCAAATGTCGGAGGCGATCGGCGAACGGAATGCGAAAGACGCGGCACTGCGCGAAGCGACGCAAGCCAAGGCCGACGCGATTGCCGCTCGAGAACGGCTGGAAGAGTTCACTGACAACTTGATCCAAGCGAATGAACTGGTCGCCAGCGGACTGGCACACGCCGACGCGGGCCGCTGGGTCAAAGCCGCACGCGACTATGACGCCGCCGTCGAGATGCAGCCCAACTACTACCTGCCGCGAGTCCAGCGGGCACAGCTCTACACCAGGCTGCTCCTCTGGCCGGAGGCAGCGGAGGAGTATGCGATGGCGCTCAACTCCGGCGCACTGACCTCGCAGCCACACTGGTGGGGCGTCCCGGCGTTGTTTCTCTATACTGGCCACGATGACGGCTTTGCCCGGTTGTCCGCCCAGTACCGGCGCCAACTGGATGAACCGACGCCGAACCCCAGATGGATGAGCGTGCGGTGGTTGGTGGTGAGCGATCAGCACTCGCCGCACGTCGATTTTCGCCGGCTCGCGGACTTGACCGATGCGTGGCTCGAGCGGCGGCAGCCCCTGCCCCCCTTTCATCCGAATTCCCCTCGAGGCCAGCCCAGGCGAATTCCGGGCGGTCCCTTCGGGCGGCGACTGCCGCCGCCGGAGAATTCGCCCATGGGCATGAGTCTCTATGTGGCCGGTCTGGCATCACTTCGTGCCGGCGACTTCGAGTCGGCCCTCGAACGGTTGTCCCTGGCTGCCGCTGATCATCGGTGGCCAGGAAACTATCTGGTTCACGCTCCGATGGCATTGGCCTGCGAGCGGCTGGGCGATCGCGCCCAGGCGAAGCAAGTCCTGGAACGTTCTGAGGAACGGATCGTGGCCATCCTGGCAGAAGCGCAAGACGACCCCCAACACCGACTCGCGTCACCCTGGTTTGACGTGATCGAAGCGCTGCAAATGCATCACGAGGCGGGGGAACAGATCGGCCAAGGGTCATCCGCTTTGAATGACCAGCTCGACCAGATCCGCACCGCCTCGCTGAGTTTGATCGATCCGGAACGTCCCCAACCCGAGCAATGACGGTCCCGAGCGGAAACGGCTGCCGGTTTCCCGTGGCCGGGATGATGCATCAGCCGTTGGGTATTTTCCCCGGTTCCGTTGATCGCAGAGCAAACCGGAGGCGAACCCATTCCAACCGAGGTGCGGGGTGGATCATGATGCGTCCCTCAGCACGGCTCGGAATGCCTTGAGCAAGCGGCTTTGGAATCGATACGGATTCCAGACGACGGCGATCGTCCGCTGTGGTGTGGGATGGGTTAGCGATCGGTAGACGCGACGGTCACTCTGGTCACGGACCCGAGCCATGGCCGGGATCATCGAGATGCCGTGCGACAGCGACACCAACTCTTGCACCATCGCCAACTGACTGGTCCGCTCCACGGCGACCGGCTGAAAGGAACGCTGGCGGCAGAACGACACGATGTTGTCGGACAAACAATGGGCTTCGTCGAGTAGAACAAACGGGAATCCCTCGATGTCGCGCAGCCGGATGGACGACCTGGCTGCCAGCGGATGGTCCGGCGGCACGACCAGGAACAGTTCTTCGGAGAACAGTTTCTTGACTTCCAGATACTTGACCGGTATCGGCAGTGCGACCACGGCCAGATCAATTTCACCCTGCGTGCACGCCTTTAAGAGCTGATCCGTCGTGCGCTCTTGGACGATGAGCGTCGCGTTGGGGTAGGCCGCCGAGAAGTTCTTGAGAATTTGCGGCAGGAAAAAGGGAGCGACCGTGGGGATCGCACCAACCCGCACCCGGCCGCTTCGTCCATCATCGGTGATCTCAGACTTGGTGTCTTCCAACAGGGAAATTACCTGCTGTGCTCGCGCTTGCAGCAGCTTGCCGGCGTCCGTCAGGGAGACCGAGCGGGTCGTGCGTTCGAACACCGGTTGGCCCAGTTCCTCCTCCAGTTTCTGGATCGAACGGCTGAGGGCAGGCTGGGAAATCACCAGCTCTTCTGCGGCGCGCGTGAAATTCCCTCGTTCCGCGACCCGCAGGAAGTACCTCAATTGGTCGAATTCCATCCCGGTCTCCTCGTTACTACAGATATGCATGACAGGTATGTATTGTAGTTGGAAAATGCATTGGATGCATCGAGGGGTTGCTGCGATACTACAAAGGCAGGGAAGGCGGGCCGGCGGCGGTGGAGTTGCCGGCCGTTTTTTCACCTTGAAGAGAGAGCAACCTACCATGCATGTCCGTTACGTAAGTACATTGGCCGGTATCGCCGTGCTCGTCACGGCCACCACCGCAAATTCTCAGGAACGCAAACCCAGCAGATCGCTTGAACCCGCGAGGAGGGAGGAAGCTGTGACGAATGCCAACAAGTGTCCCGTGATGGGTGCGGTTCCTCCCCCTTCGGCGCGGCACACGGCGGCCGGGGTGCGGTCGAACGGCGACTGGTGGCCCAACATGTTGAACCTGCAGATCCTGCATCAGAATTCCGCGAAGAGCAATCCGCTGGGCCCGAACTTTGACTATGCCGAAGCGTTTCAACAGCTCGACCTGGCAGCCCTGAAGGCGGACCTCGCTGAACTGATGACGACTTCCCAGGAGTGGTGGCCGGCCGACTACGGGCACTACGGACCCCTGTTCATTCGGATGGCCTGGCATAGCGCGGGCACGTACCGTGTGACGGACGGGCGCGGCGGCGCAAGCTACGGCACGCAACGCTTCGCGCCGCTGAACAGCTGGCCGGACAACGCCAATCTCGACAAGGCGCGCCGTCTGCTCTGGCCGATCAAGCAGAAGTACGGCAATCAAATCTCGTGGGCCGACCTGATGGTCCTGGCGGGCAATGTTGCCCTGGAGTCGATGGGCTTCGAGACGTTTGGGTTCGCCGGTGGACGCGCCGACGTCTGGGAACCGCAGCAGGATGTCTACTGGGGACCGGAGAGCGAATGGTTGGGCGACAAGCGATATTCGGCCGGCCGCAAACTCGACAACCCGCTGGCTGCGGTCCAGATGGGGCTGATTTACGTCAACCCGGAAGGCCCCAATGGCGAGCCCGATCCGTTGGCGGCCGCCCACGACATCCGCGAGACCTTTGGGCGAATGGCCATGAATGACGAAGAGACCGTCGCGCTGATTGCCGGCGGCCACACGTTTGGAAAAGCGCACGGGGCGGCATCTCCCGACGAGTACGTTGGACCCGAACCGGAAGGGGCTGACCTTACGGAGCAAGGTCTCGGTTGGAAAAACAAGTACGGCCGGGGGAACGCCGGCGACACCATCACCAGTGGGCTGGAAGGCGCGTGGACCGCAACTCCGACACAGTGGTCAAACGGCTACTTCGATCATCTGTTTGGCTACGAGTGGGAGAAGGTGAAGAGTCCGGCAGGCGCCTGGCAATGGGTTCCCAAGGATCCTGCTGCCGCGGAGATCGTTCCCGACGCACATGATGAAGCCAAGTCACACGCGCCGATGATGTTCACCACCGACCTGGCGCTCAAAATGGATCCAGCCTACCGACGGATCTCCGAGCGTTTTCACCAGCATCCTGATCAGTTCGCCCAGGCGTTTGCCAAGGCGTGGTACAAACTGACCCATCGTGATATGGGGCCCGTCTCACGGTTGCTCGGCCCGGAAGTCGCCCCGCCTCAATGGTGGCAGGATCCTGTTCCCGAAGTTGACCATGAGTTGATTGAAGCTGAGGACATCGCGGCACTCAAGGGCCAATTGCTGGAGGCGGGTCTCACGGTTCCGCAACTGGTCGAGACGGCTTGGGCCGCGGCCTCCACGTTTCGCGGATCGGACAAACGGGGCGGCGCTAACGGCGCACGAATCCGGCTCGCACCGCAGAAGGATTGGGCGGTCAACCAACCGGCCGAGTTGGCAAACGTGCTGGCGGTTCTGGAACGCGTACAAGCCGATTTCAACGGTGCGCAAGAAGGCAACAAGCGCGTATCGCTGGCCGACTTGATCGTTCTGGGCGGCTGCGCGGCGATCGAAAAGGCCGCTGCCGGCGCGGGAGTCGATGTGCAGGTCCCCTTCTTTCCAGGACGCACCGACGCGACTCAGGAAATGACGGACGTCGCATCGTTTGCGTACCTCGAGCCCCGCGCGGACGGCTTTCGCAACTTCTTCCCGCACGACATCGACCGTCCGGGCGAGGAATTGTTGGTCGATCGGGCTTCCCTGCTGACCCTGACCGCGCCCGAGATGACCGTGCTCGTCGGCGGCATGCGGGCCCTGGGGGCCAATGCCGGCAGCGGGCCCATGGCCGACCTGGGGGTCCTTACGCGTCGCCCGCACCTGTTGACGAATGACTTCTTCGTGAACCTGTTGGACATGGGCACCGAATGGGAGAGGTCGTCCGTCTGCGACCATTTCTTCGAGGGGCGAGATCGGAAGACGGGGGACCTGAAATGGACCGCCAGTTCGGTCGACTTGGTCTTCGGATCCAATTCGCAGCTCCGCGCCATCGCCGAGGTGTATGCCTCTGCCGATGCGCAACACAAGTTCGTGCACGACTTCGTAGCTGCCTGGAACAAGGTCATGAATCTTGATCGATTCGACCTCGATCCTGCCATCCGCAACGCGGCCCGGTAGGGGGCCCGAGATTGACGGCAGCTTGCCCGGTGACGCCGGAAGCGGCCTGCCGGGAACTCGACCATTTCACGCGCGACCGATCCTCGGGTGCGATGATGCGATGGACCGAGTTCCCGGCTGCCGCCGGTCGCCCGCCCGGACTATTGGGCGGGTTCCAGGACGGTCGGATCAATGACCAGGTGCTTGATTTGACGCCGTTTGAACGTGTAGCTCACGTGGACCAGCCCGTCGTCGGTTTGAATCACGGCCGGATAACTGAACTCGGCCCCCTTCTCTTGTTCCAGGTCGCAGACCTTGGTCCATTTCATGCCATCGTCCGAAAGGGCGAGACTGAGGACACCTCGGCGACCCCAACCGCTGACACCGGAGCCGAGCGGGTTGTAGATGAGCAGGTGGCGTCCGTCAGAGAGCGTGACGGCCTCGATTCCCGAGTTGGGGTTGGGCAGATCGGTGGCTTCCAGTTTGGACCAGGTTGCGCCGTTGTCCGAACTGAAGCTGGTGGTCACGACACTTTCCTTGGTTCTGCAGAGGACCTGCAGGCGTCCGTCGGGGTGCGTGAGAAAGGTCGGCTGGATCGCGTTGAAACGGCTGGCGTCGTTGATCGGACCGATACGCGTCCACGTTCCCGCGGGGACTCCATCGCGGAGCCGCACGGACTCAAAGTGAACCCGCCAGCCGTCATACTCGGTTGACGAACCGCACAATAACGTGTGACCGTCGGGTAGCAAGATCGGCTTGCAGCGAACCGGTCCGTCGATCGATTCGGGAAGCCGTCTCCGTTCCACAAACGTTCGACCTCGATCGTAGCTGACCATCATTTCTCCCCACCACTCGCGCGGATTGGGTCCAACCTTGAAGAACAGCAGGGTCGGAGCGTCCCCCGGCGGCTGGAACAGAACCGGATTCCAACAGGGGTAGCGGAGGTCGTCGTGCTGAACCCCGTCGGCAACCTCCAGCGGCGCGCTCCAGCGGTTTCCGTCGTGATAGCTGGTCCAAATGCCGACGTCCTTTCGTCCCTCCTTGGATCCGCCGAACCAGGCGGCCACCAGCCCACGGGTTGTTTCGCAGATCGTCGAGGCGTGGCACTCCTTGAACGGCGCCTTTTCATAGACAAACTCCTCCTTGACCAGCCCGGGGAATCGTGGCGGTGCCGGCGCCGACGGCGGCCTGGCCGTCGTTTGCTCGGCGGAAAACTGAACCGTGTCCTGGTGGGCGATGTGGTAGATCCGCCCATTCTCACTGCCCACCAGCAGATCCGGTTTGCCGTCCCGATTGAAATCGCAGGCCGCCGGGCTGGACGTATGGCCGGCCACGTTGCGGCGTGCCAGATTGCCGACGCGTTTCAAGACCACCTTTCCGTCACGATCTTCGCAATTCCGGTACCAGGTCGCGTTCTCGGAATTCACCAGCACGTCGAGGCGTGCGTCGCCGTCCCAATCGACGATTGCCAGCTTGATGCGTCCGGAACGGCCGCAGGTTCCCGAGGTCAGCCGCAGGGCCCGGTTGTCTTCGTCCACAAAGATCCGCTCGGCCGCCTTTCCGGCTCGGCGCAGGGTGAGGTAGCCTTCCTGGTCCAGGAGCACCAGGTCAAGCGTCTCGTCGTCGTCAAAATCGACCGCCAGCGGAGTCGTTCGCCACTGCGTCAAGGTGGCAGTGGACGGAGTCTGCCACCAGTACCAGGCGGGCGGGAGTTCGGGAGAACCTGCGTCGAACGGTTGCTCCTGGAGCGTCCCCGCCTCGTTCAGCAGGACACCGAGACGAGCCAGGATCGAGTTGTAGACGATGTCGCCGTCGCCATCACGGTCCAGGTCCGCCACCGAGAGGGTCGTGTAGCCCCACTTCGCCTCGCAGGGGCCCTGAATCGATCCGTTCGGGCCGGCCATCACACGGAATGGACTGACGTCGCCGCTGGGCGCACGGACATTGAGCAGCACCGGGGCGTTCCATTTAGGGAGCCCGTTGGCGCCCTCGCCAAGATTCTCAAAGAAGCCGATCGAGCCGGCCGTATTTCCGCACACAATGTCCTCGTCGCCATCGTTGTCCCAGTCGTAAGCAAACGGGGTGGCCAGGGCGCCAAACTTCAGCGTGTCCGCCTCCTGGCGAAAGTACTTCGGCGGATCGAAGACCGGCACCGCGTCCTGCAACGCGCCCGTGTTCTCCACCAGCGCCACGCGCCCGTCCTCATCGCCGACAATCAGGTCGAGGTCGCCGTCCGCATCCCAATCGACGGCCGTGGGCGTGATCATCTGCAGGTTCATCTTCAACGGGTGCCCCGTGGCGGCGACCAGCCTCACGCCGGCGGCGTAGTCTGGTGCCGTGCGTGTTCCGACATTGGCGAAGTAGGTGAAGCCGTCCAGGAATTCGCCGCACAACAAGTCGAGGTCACCGTCTCCGTCAAAGTCGCCAAAGTTGGGGCAGGGCCACCCATACACGTCAATTTCGCCCCCGCCGGCACGCAGCCGTCGCGACGATTTCGAGTAGACCGGTGACTCGTCCGTGCCGTCGTTGGTCAACAGGTAGACATACCCATGCAAGGGGCCGTTGCGCCAGACACCCTGGCTGTCGTAGGCATGATCCCAACCAAGCTCGGTCCAATCTCCGCTGCCGACGATGATGTCGTGATCCCCATCACCGTCGAAATCGACATACCGCCACATGTTGCCGCGCGTTCGACCGCCCGCCTGACGGTTGGGGTTTGTCGGGGCATCGATGCTCTGCGGTTTGCTGAAGTTGAACGTGCCGTCTTGGGGATCGCGCCGATACTCCTTACCGGGCGTGAGAACGACTGCTTCCCCAGCCACTTCGCTCAGCATCATGAAGTGATAACCATTGCCGATTCGCACACCCGGCTTGAAGACCGGCATCTTCTCCTGTGGATCCTGGGATGGGTTTTCGAAGAAGTAGGTTCCTTGCGACGGCTTGTCCGGACAGCCGACCAGCAGGTCCATGTCTCCGTCGTTGTCGTAGTCCAGGGGGAGTGGAAAGGCCCACAGGCCGACGCCAAGATCCACCGCCAGTCCCGGATGGTTATATGCCAGAGGTTGCAGTCGATAGGCGTCCTGGCCGACCGCCGCCGCAGTCATGGCAACGAGGAGGCACAGAGGTGGCAGTATCAGGTTGATTCGCATGGTCGTCGGGTTCTCGATGGATCTTGGGTTCGATGGGTCGAGGAAACAATAAAGTCGCCTTTCGCTCCGCGAAATAGCGCGCCGGAACGGACCGCTGTCCAATCCACACCGACGTTGTTTGTCCCACAGTCTCATCGTTGTGGGGCGGCCCGGCGGGCGTGCATCGCTGCGAGCTGCTGCTGGAGCAAGTCTAGCAGTTCTGCTGCCAAGGCGGGCCGTTGCCGGCTGAGGTCTCGCTGTTCGGAAAGGTCCGCCGCCAGGTTGTCGAGTTCGTGGCGATCGCCCTCCGCGAAATAGATCAGCTTATACGGGCCGCGGCGGATTGCCGACTGCGGGCGCGGCCCAGAACAGAAAAGCGACCGGTCGTAACAAGTATCGGCGATGCATCAAAGTTGCCTGAATTCGAGCGAACCCGGGCGAAAATCGTTACTGGCTTGAACCAACATCGACCGCGCATCGTAGCGGGTGGAATCGAACGTAACCTAGCCAAGGACCGGTTGCGAACCCGACGCCTGCAACCGACCATGATGAGGGAACCAAGATTTTACCTGGAATCGTTGGCACAAGTACCCCCTGGCGCCTCGCGACCGGCGACACGAATCGTTCGAGCGATACGAAGTCCAACGCCCGGCTTGATCCCATGTCTTAGCCGACGTCATACGATCACGCCACGATGGGAACCATTCGATGAGATCATTTGCAGGTGCTGTTTGCCATTGCGTACTGTTGTTGGCCCTGCCCTCAGCGTTCGGCGGAGACCTGCCGGCTGCCACCGAAACGTTGCCGCCACTGGAGAAGGGCGTCGCACCCGGGAGCTTCGAGGCGATGTGGGCCGGCTTTGATCCGCGCGCGGAACCGCTGGAGACGGAAACGATTAAGGAATGGGAAGAGGACGGCGTCGTGCTGCGAATCGTCCGTTTTCGGATTGGAGTCTTCAAAGGGAAGAAGGCGATGCTCGCCGCGGTCTATGGATTTCCCCAGGACGGCTCCGACCTGCCCGGCCTGGTCCAAATTCATGGGGGTGGTCAATTCGCCGACCACAAGGCGTGTCTCGCGAATGCTCGGCGAGGCTATGCGACGGTTTCGATTGCCTGGGCCGGCCGGATAAGCGCGCCCGGTTATCGAGTTGGCTCGACGGAAGTCAAACTCTTCTGGGACGGCAAGACCGACGATCCCGGCTACAAGCTGACGACGGATTGGGGCGCCGTCGATGGCTACCATGCACCGGGAAGGAATCCGGGCAATGTGTTTCCGAGTGCCAAGCCAGGCGCCTGGACGCTGGATCCGGTCGAGAGTCCGCGGAACAGCGGTTGGTTCCTCTGTGCATTGGCAGCGCGTCGCGCCGTGACGTTTCTGGAACAACAGCCGGAAGTCGATTCCGGGCGCCTGGGGGTCTATGGACACTCGATGGGCGGCAAGCTCACGGTCATGACGGCGGTCGACGCACGCGTCAAGGCTGCCGCCCCGTCCTGTGGCGGCGTTAGCGACCGGTACAACCAGAGCCCCCTCTTTCGATCGACGCTGGGAGACGATGTCAGTCTCAAGAGAATCACGTGTCCGATCATGTTCCTCAGCCCGGCCAACGACTTTCACGGCCGCATCGGCGATCTTCCGGCAGCGATCCGGGAGATCAAGAGTCCCGAGTGGCGGGTCACTTGTTCGCCGCACCACAATCATCAAGACACGCCGCCCTATGAAGTCGCGACGCTGCTGTGGTTCGACCAACATCTGAAAGGGGAGTTTGAGTTTCCCCAGACGCCGACCTTGCGGCTCGAATTGGAAACGCCGGACCACGTGCCAGCGGTGACGGTTACGCCCGATACGTCAATGCCACTCCAAGCCGTCGACTTCTACTTCACGCAGCACGGACTGGCGCGCGAGACGCCGTCGGATCGCGAAGTGTCGATGCACCGCTTCTGGCATCATGCGGCGGCCGTCGAATCGAACGGCCAGTGGAGGGCGAAGCTGCCGCTCTCCGCGATCGACAAACCACTCTGGGTCTACGCGAACGTCCGGTATCCGCTCGCCGAACCCGTTTCGGGCGCCGGCTATTATTACGGCAGCTATACCGCTCGTTCGTTCAACGTCTCCTCGAGCCTGGCGATTGCCGCACCGGTCGAACTCCAGGCGGCGGGCGTGCAGGCGACGATGAAGCCGTCCATGCTGATCGAAAGTTTCCAGGACGGCTGGGAAAACGAATGGTTCACCTACCGGCCGCAGGAATGGGCCCGCACCACACACAAATTGAATGACGCGCGGTGGAAGGCACCACCGCAGGCAACCCTGGCAATTGACGTTCGGTCGGCCGCCGCGAACCGGCTGGTCATCGTCCTGGACGATTACGCGGCCGTCGGCAGACTCGCGGGCGGGAACACATGGCAAACGATCACGTTCGCTCCCGGCGATTTTCAGAGTGTCACTGGGGAACGCCTGGCCGATTGGGATACCGTCAGGCGGCTCAAGCTCTGCCCACTCGAGCGGCTCCGGGCGCCGCGGCAAAGCGCTGCCGCACCCAAAGTATTCGGCCAACCGTGGCAAGGTGATCCGCCCGAATTTCGCAACCTCCGCTGGGACACGGCAAAGCGAGAATAAGCACCACGAACACGACGGTTTGCCGCGAGTCTCCGACGGGTTGCCCGGCGCGGGTCGCTGACCGATAGCTCGATGCAGGCCGGCTCACGAATTGCTCAGCGCGGGCCTGCTCACGAATTACTCGGCGGGGGCCGGCTCACCAATTGCTCGATGCAGGTCGGCTCACGAATTACTCGGCGCAGGTCGGCTCACGAGTTGCTCGGCGCAGGTCGGCTCACCAATTGCTCGGCGCGGGTCTCTGACCCCGCCGAAACCGCCGACCGCAGGTCTCCCCTTCCAGCCGCGTCAACATCAGTTCGCTCGGCTATCAACGGAACCGGGGCTAACGCCCAACGGCTGATGAATGATCCGGGCTCGCGCTTCCAAACGATTCCATCTTCGCGCATTTCCCCCCACGGATCTTCGGCAACCATCGGTCATCAACGAGATCTCGGCACGATTCCTTGGGTGGCGCGGCCCCGCCTCATTGGATGCCGACACTATTGACGGCTGCGCGGCAAATGAGCCTTCGGCAAGCAACGCGCGGCCGTATACCTGCGGACTCCCGTCGGTCGTCCTGGTCCATTCGCTGCGCAAGTATCAATAAAAGTACGGCAACGTCAAGCGTTCCAGCGTGTCGGGATCGAGGTTTGGCAGCTCCTGGGTAAGGCTTGACTCGTGCATGATGGCCTCAAATTCTTGCTCGGAATGGTCGACCATATCCTCCGGCCATCGTGTTCGCAGTTCATAACCGAGCGGTGTGACTGCCAGTTGTTTCTCCCGATAGCCGGAGGACGACGTGCGAATAATGCGTAGCGTATGCAAGACGCTGAGTTTGTTCAGGTAGTCTTCAATCGGCCAGTGGATGTCTTCCACGCCGCTCATGAATTCCATCGCCTGGTACATTCGCACGTAAAGGTACGGACCGGTTCGCAGCTTGTACTTCCGCGATACCTCGTTAGGGCTTGCCGCATCATCATCAATGAGTAGCCAGAGGACCATCCGGGCGAAAATGTCGAAACGTATGTCTTCGAGCAGTTGACCGGTACAGTCCATGAATTCCAGCGGATAGAAGTCTCGCAGGAAGTTCCAGGCGTACAATTCATTCGCCGAGTCTGGCATGGTCAAACCGCGTTCGCCCGGAATGACCATATCCGGGACCATTCCCCGCCGTGGAACGGTGTCGATGACGTGTTGCAAGGAAGTGCCGACAAGTCGCACGAGCTGGGCTTTTGTGGTCCAGTGGCCGTTGTTGGCCTGGGAGAGCAGTTTGCGTAGAGCGTTCAGCTTCTTCATCGCCCCCGGCCTGGTTTCACGTTGCTTCTCCGAGAGGGTCTCCGGCGCGTCGTGCAAGAAGGCCAACACCGGAATCTCCTTCGACATGGCATACTCGACCTCTTTGCGTACGAATCCCGATCCGTACAGGCCCGCGACGAGTACGATGAAGTAGTCAGCTCGATCAATCTGTTCGCGGACAAACGCCCAATTGTCCTGCACGCTTGCCGGAAAATAAGTCATCTCGATCGGGAAATGTCCCATCGAAATAATCTGGTCAATCGCGCCGCGCCGGGCAGCAGGCAGCGACTTGGCGACACTGCTGACGAATACGTTGTACCTTTTCTGCATGGCAATGCGCCCTCGTTGCGTCGACATGAGCTGCGGAGAACATCGTGTTGACGCCATCTTACTCGGTTGGCCGTGACCCCCGCCAACCGCTACCATCGAAGTCGCAAACGTTGCCTCGTCTTCGTGCACGGGTGAAGTGGCAGCACCATCCGGCGGCCAAGCGCGGAGCAGGAATCGGTGTCAGACGTTCGCGCCGTGGTCGCGAACAACACGCAACGTATGCTTGGCGATCATCTGTTCTTCATTGGTGGGAATGATCCAAGCAGAGGTGGGGCTGTCCGGGGTACTGATCCGCGCCTCGTCGGCTGTATTGGCTGCGGCATCGAGACGCACGCCCAGCCATTGGGCACCGCGGCAGATCTGCTCGCGAACAGGGGCCGCGTGTTCGCCGATCCCGGCCGTAAACACGATCGCGTCGACGCCGCCCAACGCCGCGGCCAAAGAGCCAAGTTCGCGGCTGATGCGGTAAACGAACAGGGCCACCGCAAAGCGGGCTCGTGGATCCTGAGAGGCCAGTAGCGTTCGCATGTCGGCCGACAGTCCGGAAACTCCCAAGAGACCGGACCGGCGATAGAGGAGCTCTTCGATGGCGCGGGCATCCATTTGCAATTCGTCCATCAAATACAGCACGACGCCTGGATCCAACGCGCCGCACCGCGTCCCCATCGGGATGCCGTCCAGGGCCGTAAACCCCATGCTCGTCGCCACGCTCCGGCCGGCCCGCAGCGCACACATGCTCGCGCCGTTGCCCAGATGCAAGACAATGGTGCGGCCGGCAGCCGCAACGGCATCAAACCTTGGTAGGGCTGAGGCGATGTATTCGTACGAGAGCCCGTGGAATCCGTAGCGGCAGACGCCACGTTCCGCGAACTCGGGCGGTAGTGCAAAGGCTTGCGCGATCTCCGGTTGTGACCGATGAAAGGCCGTATCGAAGCAGGCGACTTGCGGCAGACCCGGCTGATTGTCCAGGAGCGTTGCGATCGGCGAGAGATTGTGGGGCTGGTGCAGCGGTGCAAGTGGAATCAGCCGACGTAGTCGGTCCAACGATTCCGCCGTGACCAGCGAAGGTTCCTGGAACTCGAGTCCACCGTGGACAACTCGATGCCCCACGGCAATCAACGCCTGTTGACCCAAATGCTCGGCCAGGAAGGCTGTCAGGTGTGCCATCGCCCCTGTGTGCCCCAGCCTTTCCTGCGGCGGCCATTGGTGGTGGGCGACGAGCGCTCCCGAGGCGTCACGGGCCACGAATTCCGGTCCGCAGTCGAGTCGCTGAATTTGACCGCCGAGCGAGCAGATGAGCCGCGTCTGGTCGGCGGTAAACATTGAGAATTTGATGCTCGACGAACCTGCGTTGAGTATCAGAATCGCGTCACTCATCAGGCCATCACCTTACCCGCTTGTTCCCGTATCGACTGCGCGACCAGGGCCGCGACGGCACAGGAGGCCATCCGTGTCTTGAACGAGTCCGCTCGGCTTGTCAGGACGACGGGGACGCGGGCTCCCAACACGATTCCGGCCGCGTCCGCATCGGCCATGAAGGTCAAGCTCTTGGCCAGCATGTTGCCCGCCTCCAGGTCGGGTGCCACGAGGATATCCGCCATGCCGGCCACCGGCGAGTCAATCTGTTTGATCTGGGCGGCCGAAAGATTGACGGCGTTATCCAGGGCCAGCGGACCGTCCAGGATGCCGCCGGTAATCTGTTGGCGGTCCGCCATTTTGCAGAGAGCCGCCGCCTCCACGGTGGAGGGAACCTTGGCGTTGACGGTCTCCATCGCCGAAAGAATAGCCACTTTGGGCCGCCCCAGCCCGAGGGCATGTGCCAGATCGATCGCGTTCTGCACGATGTCCCGCTTCTCGTCCAAGGTGGGGAAGATGTTGATGGCGGCGTCCGTAACGACGATGACGCGATCCAGGCTGGGGACGTCGATCAGGAACGCATGACTCACCCGCCGCTCGGTACGCAGCCCGGTCTGTGAGTCGACAACCGCCCCCATCAACTCGTCGGTATGCAGGCTGCCCTTCATCAACATTTCGACTTTGGCTTCACGGGCCAAGCGCACCGCTTCACGGGCGGCTGCATGACTGTAGGGTGCGTCGAACAGTTCGCAATTCGCGAGATCCAAGTGGAACTCGGCCGCAGTTGCCTCAATTCTGGCTCGAGGACCGACCAGGATCGGCCGCAGGATGCCCAGCTCGGCCGCCTCCACGGCCCCCCGCAGCGAACTCTCGTTGCAGGGATGGGCCACAGCCGTGGGGACCGGCGTCAGCGACCGACACCGGTCGATCAGGCGGTTGTACTTGTCGTCGTTGTGTTGCATCGTGCGTCTTCCTCTCCAAAGCGTGCTGGTACCAACACTTCCCGGGCCAACCGCTCGACCTCTGCTGCGAAAGCAGGTGCTGCGGAAGGGGGCAAACCCCGCACGCCGGAGTGGCCCCTCGGGTGCCGCGTACCTTCAGGGTTGAACCACTTGGCGGCCGTCCCCAACGTAGGGCACCTCGAAAGCAACTCACATGCCAATGTTCCCGACATCCGTGCGACCGTAAAGGGGGCCGCCACCAAGTGAGCCGCGATCGCCCTGCCTGACGCGCCGGAGCCCGGATTGCGCGGATCCGCGCGGGTAGCTGATCGTTCGCCACACGGTGTGCTGCTGCGGATCGGCCGCGTCAACGAAGATTGATTCTGAGGGTCTTGTATCGAGCGACGATGGCGATCTCCAGCAGATCGTTGACGCCAGCATTCGGAGCCTGCCGGGGCTGACGTCGATCACGTCAGTCGGGCACCGGATCTTGTTTCCCGAGGACGAGCGGTGGTACAGTTTGCGGTTGTTCGCATCACCGCACTGCCGGAACGAGGCTGTTTTGCGCAGCTGGAATTCTCGTAACGGCGACCTGCATGACGAACAGCGGATGGTCTGACTGAGAACACGCATTTGCGAGGCACCACGATGAATTGCTCGTGCAAATATTCGCTCGGAATCCGACGAACACAAATGGTTGTTGGACAGCGAAAATTTCTGCTGGCGGTCTGGTTTGGATTGTTGGTTCTGCTGGCGGGAGTGGCTCGGGCTCAGGACCTGGCTCCAGGCCGGGAAAGCGAGTCGCGCTTGCGAGCGGGCGCCGCCGCCGTCGACATCACGCCGACAGAGTTTCCCCTCAATATGCCAGGCGGTTTCCGAGCGAACATGGCCGAGCGGGCTCACGATCCGTTCTTTGCCAGAGCACTGGTCCTCGACGACGGCGTGACGACGTTGGCCATGGCGGTCGTGGACAGTTTGGGCGTGGCGCCAGAGGTCTTGGAAGAGGCCAAGCAGAGCGCGTCGCAACAGACGGGAATTGCTACCGACCGCATGTTGATCTGTTCGACCCATACGCATAGCGGCCCACCATCAAACGCCACCGATGGCCCCGCTCCGGCCGTCGCCTATCGTAAGGTCCTGATCCAGGGTTTGGCGGAGGCCATCGTTCAGGCGCATGGAGCGTTGCAGCCGGCATCCGTGGGCGCCGCCTCCCACCCCCTGCCCGACGAAGTGTTCAATCGCCGCTGGTACTTGAAACCGGGTAAGATGCCCCTGAATCCATTCGGCAAGCTCGACCAGGTCAAGATGAACCCGCCACGCAGCCCTGGTGTGCTCGACCGTCCAGCCGGGCCAACCGATCCGGACATCACGATCATCTCCGTGCAGGACGCTCGCCGACGACCTCTGGCACTCTTCGCCAACTATTCTTTGCACTATGTCGGAGCCGTTCCACGCGGACAGCTCTCGGCCGACTACTTCGGCGAGTTTGCTCGGTTGATGCCGACCCGTCTCCGGGGAGGCGGAAATTTTGTCGCGATGATGTCCAATGGAACGTCGGGAGATATCAATAACATTCCGTTTACCGTAACGCGACCGCCGCGCGAACCGTTCGAGCAGATTCGGATTGTCGCTCGCAAAGCGGCCGACACGGCCTGGTTTGCCCACCGAAAGATCGAGGCACATCGGGCGGACGTCCCCCTGGGAATGTTGCAGCGCGAGGTATTTCTCAAGTACCGCCGACCCGATGCCGAAGACCTCGCGGCGGCTCGAAAAGTCCTGGCCGTCGAGGATGCAGACGCCGTCGCTCAACTCCCGCGACTCGCTCAGAACTACGCTCGACAGACGGTTAGAGCGGCTGAGCGGCAGGAAGACGGTCTGACGGTCAAGTTGCAGGCGCTCCGCATCGGCGATCTGGCCGTCTGCGGCATTCCGTTCGAGACGTTCGTGCAGATCGGGCTCGAACTGAAGGACAGCAGCCCGTTTTCTCAAACCATGGTGATTGGACTGGCGAATGGACGGTACGGCTATCTGCCCACACCGGAACAGCACCGATTAGGCGGCTATGAGACCTGGCTGGGGACGAATCGAGTTCAAGAAGATGCGTCGGTCATCCTGGTTGATCACCTGACAGAGATGTTGCACGAATTGCATGGCCAGTCGCCCGCTGAGTGACACGGTTTCGGAAGGGTTCGGGGGAGACCTTCGGTCGGCCGGGGTGCGGGGAAGGAGACCCGCGCACAACAGGCATTGCTCGGCGCAGGTCTCCATTTTTGCTCGGCGCAGGTCTCCATTTTTGCTCGGCGCAGGTCTCCGACCTCGCCGAAACCGCCGACCGAAGGTCTCCCACCGCGACCCCCACCAACAACACCAACCGGCATCCTGACCGCGGTCGTTATCGGACCGTCAGTCAGTTGCCATCG
>JAUIGN010000055.1 GCA_030430075.1 bacterium | reverse complement strand
AGCCAAGCTCACATCCAATCCTGGCTTGTCGGGAAATGCCTCCTGCGCCAGCAATTTTCCCCACCCAGCCGCCAATGACTCCAAATTCCTCAATTCTGCGTCCGAAAGCTTTGTGCTTGTCATCTAAAGTCCGTCCTTGAACTTAGTGAAACGAGGTCCAACGAGATTCAGGACGAAAATCTACGCGACAGCACCTCTAAACACCAACCCCTTCCTGCGCCCGATCGATGGGGCAGCGGCCGGTTGGCGTTGACCGGAGAACGCCGGCTCTTGTACAAGGAGCGGCCGGCAAATCGGCGCCGGCTGGATGCTCGACCGGATCCAACATGAACGCCATGCGACTCAGCGCAAGTTGCTGTATCGCCATCGTTTGCGATGGACGAACAGAAAATGCCGCGTCAATCAGCCGAAATGTGTTGGCAGCCGCAATGCGTTGGCGTCCAGTTTGCTCAGCCAGCAAAGCAATCGGGGCTAACGCCTGACGGCTGCTGGATCATTCGCGCTCGGGAAGGGAATCACCATGGCATCGGTTGTGGAAGAATCCGGCAATCAGCTTCCCTCGACCCCCTGGGGGTTGTTGCCGCCGCGGATGCGCACACTGTTTGTGGCGGGGACCCAGCGGACCGGTGGTTGGTTGGCCGATGCCTTCGAGGCGGACAGCGCCACGGAAGTCCTGTTGGAAGAAGCGGTGGGTATGGCCGACGGGCTGCATCGGCTGCGCGAGGATGCCTTTGATGCGGTCCTGATCAGCCACGAAGAGCCGGACCTGAATTCGCTCGAACTGCTGGATGGCCTGCGGGCCGGAGGTGGCGACGAGCAACCCGTCGTCGTTCTCGGCACGCTGAGCGAACAGGAGATGTCGGCCCTCTGTTACGAGGCGGGCGCGGACGCCTATGTCTGCATTCAGACGACCACGATACGGTCCTTGATCTGGACCGTGTCGCGGGCGATCGAACGGCGCCGCCTGGTTGCCGAGAATCGACGGCTGCAGCAAGGCGAGGCGCACCGCCGCCAACTCGAACATCGCGAAGCACGCCAGTTGCTGGCGCAGCAGCGGGAAATGGTGCTCGGTACCGAGGCAGTTGATCGTCCGGCCGGCGAAAGGCAACCTCTGCCCGGTTGTGCCGATGCACCGGCACCGCAGCGTCTGGCGAAGTCGTTGGCCGAGCCTCTCTCCGCCCGGTACCGGGAACTGTTGCGGACCTATGTGATTATGGGTTCAGGAAATCTGGCCGAAGAGATCAAGCAATTGGCGGACGTACTGGCCTCGTCCCAGGTGACGGCACAGCAGGCGATGCTGTTGCATTTGGACGTGCTGGAGGAAATGGTGCGGGGCCTGGGGCACCGCAGCGCGCGGCATGTCATGAACCGGGCCGGCCTCTTGATCCTGGAACTAATGGTTTGCCTGGGCGAAGGTTACCGCATTCGGCTCTGGGAGCAGTCGCATCGGGGGGCAGACGGCCTCGTGCGCCATTCCTGAATTCCGCTGACTCATGCTTTGCTTGACCGATCGCATGGCGACGGTACGCCCGCCGTGTTGACCGGGGTCGGAGACGCGCGCGGCACCGTCGTGCTAGCTGCTCGCTGGTTTGCGCCACGAATACTCCAGATAGCTGTTGCCGTGGAGGCATGGTTGCTGCTACTCTCCCCCACCATTTGAATCGGCGCCAGGCCCGCGGTGCGGCTTCTTCACCGGCGGTTATCAGGAAGATACGAATCGTTACTCAAGGACGAGCGACGGCGAGGCAGATATGAAATGCAATGCAAGTGTGGCGCGTGTCGCCCTCCTAGGCGTGGTGGCCTGTTCTCTGCTTTTCGGCGGGGCCGCCAGATTGTCCGCGGAAGAGGCGCTCTGGATTTGGTCGCCGCTTCACGACGGGGATCAGGTCCCGCAGACCTCCTGCTATTTTCGCAAACGCATCGATTTGCGTCGTCCGGATCAAGGCACCGTCACCATCGTGGCGGATGACGCGTATGAGCTGTATGTGAACGGGCGCCGCGTCGGTCATGGCGATTCGATCGACCGGCTGATCGAGTACGACGTGTCTCGGTACCTGATTCGCGGCAAGAACGTGGTTGGAGTCAAGGTGACCAACGAACGCGGTTCGACGGCGGCGCTCGCAGCGCGCGTCGCGATGCGCGAGGAGGACGAAGAGTGGGTTACCTATTCGACGGACGGATCATGGCGAACCAGTCTCAGCCCTTTGCCGTTCTGGAGCAGCGTTCTCTACAACGACAGTCGCTGGGAGGAAGCTCAGGCGTTTGGTGAACTGGGACGGACGGCACCTTGGGATGTTCGCGAGAATTTCTCACCCGAGGAGGAAGCCACGCCGGTGGCCGAGTCGAGGCGGTTCCAGGTCGACAAGGAGTTCGAGGTTCAGCAGATTCTCGACCACGACGAGACGGGCTCTCTGATCGCGATGGAGTTCAACGAATTTGGTCACATTCTGGCTTCGCGGGACGGCGGGCCGCTTTTGCTGATCTACGATAGCGACGATGACGAGCAGGTCGACACGGTGCGCGAGTACTGCAAGCAGGTGAAATCGTGCCAGGGAATCCTGCCGCTCAACGGCAAAGTCTTCGTGACTGCCACCGGCCCCGAAGGCAACGGCCTGTATGCCTTGTCCGACATTGACCGTGACGGGGTCCTGGAAGATGTCAAAACGATCATCAAGTTCGACAAGTCGGGCGAGCACAGCGCGCATGGCCTGGTGCTGGGTTCCGACGGCATGATCTATGTGGTGCTCGGCAACGACACCTTGCCCGCCATCGATGCGGACGAGAAGAGTCCCTACCGAAACGCCTACGAAGGGGACCTGTTGCCCCGCTACGAAGATCCAGGCGGTCATGCGCGGAGCGTGCCGGCACCGGGCGGGATGGTGATTCGCACCGACACGGAAGGCAAGAAGGTCGAAGTCGTGGCCGGTGGACTCCGCAACGCCTACGATCTGGCCTTCAATCGCGAAGGCGAACTGATGGTGCACGACAGCGATATGGAGTCCGACTTGGGCACGACCTGGTATCGGCCAACACGGCTGTACCATGTCCCCCCCGGGGCCGAATTCGGCTGGCGGAGCGGATGGTCGAAATGGCCCGAATACTTCGTCGACTCGCTGCCAGGCGTCTTGGACACCGGGCGTGCCTCGCCGACGGGTGCCGTCTGCTACGATCACTTCGCATTTCCGACGCGGTACCAGGGAGCGATGTTCCTGGGGGACTGGTCGGGAGGTCAAATTCTCGCGGTCACCATGAAGCGCGACGGTGCCTCGTATGAAGCAACCAGCGAGGTGTTCCTGCAGGGACATCCGCTGAACATTACCGATTTGAGCGTTGGACCGGACGGTGGATTGTATTTCGTGACCGGCGGACGCGGCAGCAACGGCGGTGTTTACCGGGTCAAGTGGAAGGGCAAAGTGCCGGATTCGGTTCGCGACCTGGGCGACGGGATCAGCGAGGCGATTCGCCAGCCCCAGTTGGACTCGGCCTGGGCTCGGCAACAGATTGCCGCGGTCCGCTCGTCGCTGGGAGATGCCTGGCCGGGCCAGCTGCGCGGTGTCGCGCGGAGCACGGCCAACCCCTGGTACTACCGGACGCGGGCCCTGAACCTGATGCAGTTGTATGGGCCGACCCCGACCGCCGCGTTGCTGGACATGCTTTCTCGTGACGAGAACGAATTGGTGCGCGGCAAGGCCGTCGAATTGATGGGCCTGTTTCCCAGCGATGAGACGCACGAGCGGTTGGTGCGGTTGCTGGATGATCCGGATCGAATTGTCCGCCGGCGCGCCTGCGAGGCGTTGCTGCGAGCGGGCCAGGACGCGCCGCTGGATACGCTCACCGGTCTCCTCGGTTCCGATGATCGATACGAAGCGTGGGCCGCCCGGCGGCTGTTGGAGAGCTTGCCGGTCGAGCAATGGCGCGAGCAGGTCCTCACATCGTCCGACCACCGGGTCTTCATCCAAGGCGGCCTGGCACTGATGATTGCCGACCCCAGTGCCGAACATGCGCACGCCGTGGTTGAACGATTTAACCGGCTCACCGAAGAGTTCATTACGGATCGGAATTTTGTGGACATGTTGCGGCTGGTTCAGGTTGCCTTGCACCGGGGTGAGTTGGCTGCGGACGAGGTGCCCGACCTGAGAACGGCGCTGGCTCCCGAATTCCCCTCCGGAAACGATCAGATGAACCGCGAACTGATTCGTTTGCTCGCCTACTTGCAGGTTACGGAGCCGATGGACCGTTACTTGAAATTCCTCGGATCCAACAGCGGCAAGCTGGAGCGGCTGCATGTCGCCATGCACCTGCGGTTCCTCGACGAAGGATGGGCGGAGGGAGAACGGATTAAACTGATCGAGTTCTTTGAGGATGCCGGGCAGTGGGAGGGCGGAGGAAGCTACGAGCGCTACCTGGCCAATATCGAGCGGGACTTTGCCAAGCAGCTTTCGGTGGACGAGGCACGTTCGATTCTCACGATGGGAACCGACTACCTGAACGCGACGCTGGGCGCGCTGTACGCCGTGTCGGGTCATGCCGACGAGAACTGGGTTCCTCTCCTCAAGACGTTGGATGCTCAATTGCAGGGGAACCACCGCGACGCGGCCAAGCAGGTCCGAACGGGAATTCTGGCCGTCCTCGCCCAGACCGATTCCCCGGAGGCGACCGACTACCTCCGCCAGGTATGGGAGGACGAGCCCGAGCGGCGGATGATTGCCACGTTGGGCCTGGCCCAGGATCCGGATGCGAACTGGGAGTACCTGGTCCGCGCGGTAGAAGCGTTGGAAGGCGCCGCCGCCGTGGAAGTGCTCACCAAACTGACCGAAGTCGATGCGGCCCCGCGCGAGCAGGAGTATTTTCGTCAGGTGATCTTGAAAGGGCTCGTCCTCAAAGAGAACGGTGCCAAGCAGGCCAATACGCTGTTGCGGCATTGGACAGGCGAATCCCTGGTCGCCGGCGATGCGACGTGGGAAGCAGAACTGAAAGCCTGGCAACGCTGGTTCCGCCAAGAGAACCCCGATCGGCCGCCGGCGGAATTACCGGTCCCCCGCAGCGATAGCAAATGGCAAATGCACGACCTCCTCCATCACCTGACCAGCGAGGAGGGCGGTCGCGGAACACCGGCCAAGGGGGCCGAGGTCTTTGCCAAGGCCCAATGCGTCAAGTGCCATCGGTCGGGCGATCGGGGCGAGTCGATGGGGCCGGACCTGTCAACGGTCAGTAAGCGGTTTATGAAGAAACAATTGCTCGAGTCGATTCTGTATCCATCGCACGTGATCTCAGACCAGTATGCTTCCAAAACGGTCTTGACCAACAACGGTCGAACGTACACCGGCATTGTCGCGGGCGGTGGACAAGATGAGATCGTGGTCTTACAGTCAACGGGTGATAAAGTGACGATCGCGGAGAAGGACATCGATGAGATCGTCCCAAGCCGCAAATCCTCGATGCCCGAAGGATTGCTGGATCCCCTGACCCTGGAAGAGATTTCGGATCTGTTCGCCTACCTGGGGGTGATTCCGACGGAGCGGGTTGCCGAGCGGAATGCGACGACGATTACCCAGTAGGCCGGACACCTCTTCCAACAGGTTCCCAGTTTCGAGTCTCTCGTTTCCAGCCTCCAGGCCGTTGGCAGGCCCCAGGTCGGAACGCCCAGACCGTTTGTGAGACGATGGCGAAAGCAAAGAAATACTGGCTCCTGAAGACGGAGCCGACCTCCTATTCGATTCAGGATTTGGCTGCCGAGCCGACGCAGACGACGCATTGGGATGGCGTTCGGAACTACCAGGCGCGGAACATTCTGCGCGATGAGATGAAACGGGGCGACCGCGTCTTCATTTATCATTCCAACGCCAAACCGCCAGGGGTTGCCGGCGTCGCCGTCGTGACCCAGGAAGGCTACCCAGATTTCACTGCCTGGGATCCTGACGACAAACACTACGACCCCAAGTCCTCCCAGACGGACCCCCGCTGGTTCATGGTCGACGTCCGGCTGGAGTTTGTCTTCGAACGTCTGATCGGCTTGCCGGAGTTGCGCGAATGCGCTGCCTTGCGAGACATGGAACTGCTGCGGAAAGGGTCGCGCCTGTCGATTCAACCGGTTCGCAAGAAAGAGTTCGACACGATTCTCAAGCTGGCCGGCATGGCGGGCAAGTGAACCAAGGGGATGCTTACCGCCCGAAGCTCCAACAGTCGCCCGGGTCATTCATCAGCCGCGGGGGCGTTGGCCCCGGTTGTCGTCACCCAGGAACCGCGGCTGACGCCGCGCGGCGATTCTAGGCACTGCTTGACGACGGCCTGCCTTACGTTTGCTGTCGCTGCCGGGAAATCATTGACCACTCGTTCCTTGGCGGGTCGCGAACCGCCGTGCCTGGGCGATGATCGCCACGTCGACTTCCTGGCTCCAGCGTTCAATGGCGTCCCTGAAGACGGGGCCGGGACAGGCCGCTCCGATGGCTTGTCCGTTCAAGGAACAGACCGGCAGCAAGCAGGGAGACGTGCTGCTCAGCATGGCTTCGTCCGCGGTCAGAATATCATCGACGGCAACCTCGCGATGGACAAACGGGATCCCCGCGGCCTCGGCCAGCGACTGTAGCATGGCCACACTCACGCCCGGCAGGATCTTTTCTCGCGGTGGCGATACGAACCCTTCACCGTCCCGGAAGATGACCAGGTTGGCGGTCGACGCTTCGTTCACATGTCCTCCGCTGTCGAGCAACAGGGCACGGGCCGCGGGGTCTTTGCGGCGGGCGTGCAGGTCCGCCAGGTAGTAGTGCATCCGGCTGCGACATTTCAGCTCGGATGGCCAGCAGTTGCCGGAAACCTGTTGGATATCGGTAATCTCCAATGCCTGTCCGTGATCGTAAAGATCGACCCATTGACGGAAGGGGAGCGGAAACGTGTGCATGCCGATCGTCGGTCCATGGTCTCCCGGCGGGGCCATGGCGGGGTAGGGGCCGGGTGTGACGAACAGCGCTAAGGCCAGGTCGTCGCCCGCTGCGAGCCGGCCGTGATTCCGCTTTACCAACTCGCTTGCCCAGTCCGCCAGTTGAGCGGTGTCGACCCGGTCTTCCAGGCCGATCAGCGTCAACGAATGCCGCAGGCGGGCCAGGTGATCGTCCAGCCGAAACAGGCGTCCGCCAAATGTGCGCATCTGTTCACTGACGGTGACGCCCTGCATGAAGCCGGCGTCATAGACGGGGATCGTCAATTCGTGTTCAGGAATAAACTGGCCATTTCGCACGGCAACAGGAGGATTCATCCGAGCGGCCCCTCGGTGGCGTTGAACAATCGGTCGTTTCTCACGAATCGGTCATTGTGACGCCGGAGCCGGGAATCGGGAAGGCGGCACGACGACCGCCGAAATGGCGGCAGGACCGGCGTAATCCGACGGGCGTCCGCCGCGATCCCGGTTGCAGGTCGCAGAGACGGTTGTGTTCCGGCCAGCGGCCTTCAACAATAAACGGTTCGCTGCCGAAGCCCGAATGTCGCCTGTTCTAAGTCGCGTTTCTCGCGTCGAGAGTTCGAGGAGTCGCTTACGATGACCGAGCCGCCCAACGACGTATTGGCCAGCTACTACCGATGCCGCAGGAGCGACCAGTTCATTGATTCGTTCTATGAATTGTTCCTCGCGACGTCCCCCGCTGTCGCCGTCAAGTTTCAAAATACCGACTTCAAGCTGCAGAAGCTGATGCTGCGGCAGTCGCTCTTGGAGATGCTCTGCTTCGATCGTGGGCTGGACGGCACCGAGGAAGAGATTCAGCGGCTTGGTCGCCGGCACCGGGAACTCGATATCGCTCCCGAGATGTACGCCATGTGGTTGGACTCGCTGTGCACGGCGATCGAGCAGCACGACCCTGAGTTCACCGCCGAACTCGAGCAGAAGTGGCGGGTCGCCATGCAAAAATCGATCACGGAGATGATCGCGGCACGCGAATGAGCTCGCCCACGGCTGCGGCCGGGCGCGCCAGGATGTGCCGCTGGATGCCCTCGATCACTTCTGCGGAAGTGAAGAACGCGAATTCGCTGTGGGTCTTGCCCACGGAACAACATACATCGCGTTCCTCCGTCCTGGCCGATTGTGCCTCGTCCATTCCCCAGGATCCGCGAAAACCGAGCGCCACGGGGCGGCCGTGTTTTTCGATAAACCGGTACCGCTTGAGGACCGGGTCACAGGAGTTGAAAAGGACAAGCAGGCGGTCGGCGAAGCGCCAGAAACCCTCGTGCAGGCCGCCCGGCGAGAGCCAGTGGTTGTGCAGCGCGCCTGCAACGAGGACCACCTGGATCGGTCGTCTTCCGGCAGGCGCGGGGGAAGCCACCGACGGTCGGCACGAGAGCTGACCGCCGCTCAGAACATGCAGCGCGCCGGTCACCACGCGAGCGCCGAAGCTGAACCCGATCAGGTTGAGCGAGGCTTCCTGGTCGAGCTGACTGAGAAACCACCCCAGGTAATGTCCCTCGGAATTCGTGCGAGCTGCCTTGTAGCGGACATCACGCAACTGGCCATGGATCTGATCGCTGGGCCACGACCAGATGATCAACCGCATGGGGGGCGCTCCGGGATCCATCTGCAAGACGCGAAACGCATCCCAGGCGCGGTGAACCGCGTCGTCGGCACCGATCCGATTGCCGTGCACGTAGACCACCGTCAACCGGGGTTCGCTGGCAAGCAGTTCATCCAGGCTGGCGTCGACCCAGTCGCCCGAATCCGTATAGTGCGATACGTGAAGGTCGAACGCGGCCGGGTCTTTGCCCGCCACACAGCCCAGATGGCGTGTGCTCAGAAGCCAGGCATCGTCCCCCCGCAAGGCATGATAGTCTTCGCCGCTCGTCGAAAAATCCATCCACCGGTCGTCGCAGGTCGAGGATGATTCCGCTTGCGACCCGGCCGGTTTCTGTTCGGCTGCTTCGTGTTCAGTAACTTTCTGAACGGCACCGGCCGGTCCTTCCGCGAACAGCAGTTCGCCCGGATCGACGACGGAATCCGTGTTGCGCGTGGCGACTGGTTCTGCCAGCGTTTGCCGGCCCGTGGGCACGACCAGGGCCAACAGGATCAAGGTGGCGAACTTGCCGCCGCGTGGAATCGTCGCGTCCATCATTCGCTTCTGCATCGCTGACTGACCTTTTCGTGGTTGCGCTGTCCATGAGCCGCTTCCCTGCGACGAGGGAATCCGCGCAGTCGGGCTTCCGCTGGTCGTCCTGAGGGCAGAGGCGGCGGCAAGGATCCATCGAAGACACGGCAGGTTGCCGAAAAACAACACCTTGAGAAGAAAACGTAGCATTTAAACAACGGGTGGGTCGCCAAATAATCGACAAGGTGGTGAAGAAAAAATACAAGCGTTGCATTTGCACAACACACCGCACGACGTAGAGTTGCCGTGAACCCACGGAAGGGGCGTAATCCGAACCAACGTTTATTCTGGAATTGGCTCGAGGACGACTGCCGCAATTCACCCGTCGCCGCTGTCTGGTGACCGGTAGCGACGTGCGGGAAGTTGTTCTTGCACCCATGCCTTGGAAAGAGTGGAGATCCTCCCATGAAAAAGTTTCTGTTTCTGGCGATCGTCGCGGTCGTTGCGGCAGCGACAGGGTGTTCGCAATGCGGACCTCGGACGTCGTGGTTCCGTGGTGATGCCTGTACCGATTGTGCCACCTACTCGAGTGCGCCGAGCTTCGAAGGTTACAGCAGCGGCATCGTCAACGGCTACAGCAGCGGGGCCGCGATTCCCGAACTGCCCACGTTGCCCGGACCTGCCCCCGCCAACCCGTAAGCACCCTGTTCGAAGGGACCTCCGCCGAACTGCTCGGCGCGGGTCTCCGACCTACTGCTCGGCGCGGGTCTCCGACCCCGCCGAAACCGACGACCGCAGGTCTCCGACCTACTGCTCGGCGCGGGTCTCCGACCCCGCCGAAACCGACGACCGCAGGTCTCCAATTCCTGCCGTTCCCGAGCCGACCGCGGCGACATCCACGCACAGTGCGCGAATGTCTTGCGAACGGCCAACAGGAGCGAACCAGATGTTGGCAGACTCGCTTTTCGGTTGCGTCCTTGCTGCAGCAGGAGCTCGACGAAGTTTGAGCACGATGACGTGAGGGTTTGGCGACCCGCGGTCCGTGACGATGGTCCGGTCAGCCCCGCTGCTTTGTCTGAGCGAGAGGCGACGTGGTTCCTCGTGTTGGCCAAGTAAAGCGGACTGCCGGCGTCACGCCGCCCCGCGTCTCAGATCGAGCCAGTATCAGGCCCCCTTTTTTCCGTCGGTTGCCTGACTGGCGGATTAGGATGGAAGGATGGGAAGCAGGAGTCCCGCTACAAACCGGCCTCATGTCCGCTTGCCTGTCACGTCGCGTGTTGCGCGAGGTGGGAACCAAGGAGTTTGCCGCTGTGAAGATTTACCGCTCGTTATTCGTCCTGATCGTCGCCGTCTTTGCGGCCACCCCAACCAGTTTCGGCCAATTCGCAGGTGGCTTTGGCGGTGGGTTCGACGAACCGAAGAAGGGTGCGGAGACCGAGCCGACCGCAATCCAGTATTGGAAGATCGGCCTCTCGGTAACGGCTGTGCAAGCGGATTGCGGCGGCATTTTCGCCACGGTTCCGGTTCCCACGGATTGGCCGGACCAGTCGGTGCGGCACATCGAGTCATTGAATGACATCAGCTCGCACGTCGGCAAGTGGGGTTTTCGAACACTCGACAACGGCGTCAAGCAACTTCTTGTGGCGATCCCGCAGCTCGCCACCGGTGAGGAAGCCCACATCTATCTGACGTACGAAGTGGCCAAACGAACGATCCGACCACCGGAAGACGTGGACTCGCTGCGCATCCCGCGGAGGAAGCCGCGTGGTTTTCATGTCTATCTGGGGAAGAGTCCGAAGATCGAAACGACCGACTCGCGGATCAAGCGCGTGGCACGCGAAGTGGTGAAGGGGAAATCGGGTGCCTGGGAACGCGTGGAGGCGATCTACGATTGGGTGCGGGACAACGTCGAGTACAAAGACGGACCGTTCAAAGGTGCTCTGGCAGCGCTGCAGGACGGAACGGGGGACTGCGAGGAATTGACGTCGCTGTTCATCGCGCTCTGCCGAGCGAACCGAATCCCGGCCCGCACCGTCTGGATTCAAGGTCATTGCTATCCTGAGTTCTACCTGGAGGACGACAAAGGCCAGGGAAACTGGTATCCCTGCCAGGCAGCCGGCACACGCAACTTCGGTGGCATGTTTGACAAGCGGCTGATTCTGCAAAAAGGCGACAAGTTCGAAGTCCCCGAGAAGAAAAAAGAGCAACGGTATGTCGCCGAATTTCTATCTGCAAAATCGGTCAAAGGCACTGGTGGACCGCAAGTGAAATTCGTTCGCGAGCTGACCGTCGTTGACCAACCGGTGGCACAGGCTCCATGACTTGGCTAGTTCGCGCTCGAATCACACGTTGCGTGGCCCAGCGGCGCTGCTGACGCGGCAACGTGGTGCCGGCGAGCCATTCTCGCAACGCAGCCGGTGCCCCGCCTGGATCCGCGTCTTCCGAGTGCCCTGGGTTCGAATCGTCCGAGGGGCCGCGTCGCGGCGCGTCGAGTGCGCGACGTAGGTCTCGCCGGAAGGCGACGTTGAAGCGCCTTCCGGTAGCCGCAAGGCTCCATCGGCAGAATCGAGCGAAGCCGTCTCGTCAATAGACATCGCCTTGGACCAAGCGATGTGCTCCGGGTGTGCACGTCGTGATTCGAAGCCGCCGGCAGTGTACGCTCGTCGCTGTTGGGATCTATCGAGTGCGTCCGCGATCCTGCTCTGAGTTCGTGGGCCGTTGCACTTGCCCGCGACGTATGCCGGCAGATCTTCCTATCGTGTGTTGATTGCGGGTCGTCTTCTGTTGGTATCCCCGCGGTGCCCAGGTCGCTCCAATTGCGGGGGATTGCCCAAACTGCTTGGAAGAGCGCCCGTACCCAGCATTGTCCAAGCCTTGTCAGCTCGGCAGGCGGCATTTTCAGGTCGGCACTGAGCCGTTCGCCGATTTGAATTCTTTCGCCCCTTCTGTTGGTGAGGGCGGTAGGGGCAGTTCCTCCCAGTCCAGTTGAAACTCGACGAGCATCGCAAGTAAGACGTCAAGTGACAACATGCCATCGTTCTCGCCTTTCGAGACGGGGGATTGGCTGATTCCCAGCCGACTGGCGAGATGCGATTGAACTCGCGTGATTCGGAGCAGTCCCTTCCATACGCGTCGTGCGAACCTGCGCCGGATGCCCCGCCTGAATTGCTCAAGCATTCTTCGCGCCCAACGATCATCGCCCGCGTGTGTCACGTATGCCGTCGTTTTAAGATAAGCGAACGCAAATGTTAGCAGGTGCTGATACCACGGGGTAATATCGAAATTTAATCCATCGTGGAATCACGAGTCCCGAGTTCGTTGCTATCTTGAGGGGACTCGATATCTCGGTGGCGGAGCATGCAGACCGTCATGCTTGAGCCCAGGACAAGAGAGAACTCTGGATGCCCCGTCGGGATGGCGAAGGGTACTCGAGTCGACACGGTGGTGCGCTCGCATTGCCCCGAGCTCGTCCGCGGTTCGGAGTTGCTGATGGGCGTGAATCGCGCTCGGCACCTCCGTCGAAACGTGCCGTTATGAGAGGTCTTGTTTCACCGACATTTACTGCATCAACATCCTTATTACCGGAGAACAGCCATGGGCACGACTAGAAACAGTATGCGAAGGCGTCGTCGGCTGCACCTGCAATCGCTTGAGCGGCGCGACCTGTTGGCGAAGCTCGATGGGTTCGGTAATGGTGACATCGATGCGCAGGGTGAGGTTGGCAGTGATGATCGGCACGTCGCTGCCGGACCGGTCGAGGTGGCTGGCGCAGAGACTGGTACGGCATTCCACACCGATACCAATCGCGGCCTCCCGACCGGCAACGACACGCCGGCACAAGGAGATTTTCCAGAGCTCGATCAGGGCGCCTTTCCCTTCACGATTCAGGGGGACCTCTTTCAGCGCGATGGTCAACCGGTGTTTGTGAACATGATCAACTACTCACCGCTGGAACCTGGACAGCAAATTGCATCAGCGATCCGCGAGGGGCGCATCGACGATGATCTGCGACGACTGGCCGCGTATGCACCGGAATCCAATGATCCTCTGGTGTTGCGGGTCTACCCGCAACCGACAGCGGAGATTCCGATCCGGATGCCGCAGAGTTTCTACGATGGGGTACGTGATCTGGGGATATGGATCACTCGTGATATCTACTTCAACGACGATTTCAAGTCCGCCGAGGCGATCAATGATGGCAAGGCGGCGATCGACATGGTCATCAACGAAGTCGAAACCGTGGGAGGCCTTGATCGTATCTTCGCATGGGAGATTGGCAACGAGTTCAAGGCCGATACGGCTAGCGACATCGCGAGTCTAGAAAACTTCCTGCTCGAGATGCGAAACCACATCAAGGCGCGAATGGCCGAGTCCGGCCGAGAATCGTTTTCCGACTGGGTGACGTGGGGATCCTGGTCGCCGAGCGATCCGCTCCGCACCGCTGGTAACCCAATCCGTGTGCCCTTGTTGGATTATGTCTCCTTCAACGCCTATTCCTATGAACCAGACCGCATCCGTGACCACCAGGCCGGCCCAGTGACCGGAACGCCATACGCGGGCTATCTGGCCGCTTTGAAGAATGAGTTTCCCGACAAACCCATGGTGGTCTCTGAGAGTGGACTCCCGGACAGCCCGACGGAGGAGGTGTTGGATCATTCCCGGATCTCACCCCTCTATCCAAACTACCGCAAGGGAGGACTTTCCAGCGAACAGGTCGCCGAGGGGCTGGCGGATCGTTACTGGGACGCGCGCCTCGCCGGAAACATCGCCGGCTTCGGTGTGTTTGAATGGATGGACGAATGGCATAAAGCGGGCGCTGCGTCAAGTCAGGAGGATCACCCGGAAGAGTATTTCGGCCTGGGCCGGTTCGATGACAATTCGTCCGGAGAGCTGCGTTACAAGCTCCAACAGCAGACGATTCACGATATGTATACCATGCAGTTTGGGGCGGCCGGGTTTTCTGTTGGTTTGACGGCTGACGAGACGGCTTTGACTTCGACGGGCACGACCACGCTGCGGGCAACCGTCGCACCCGACACGCCGGGCCCCGTTCGGTATCGGTGGGAGTCGAGTCACGGCTTTGTGACCGGAGATGCGGACACCGTCGAATTCTATGCCGGTGGTATTTCCTTGGGTCCGGTCACGGTCACCGTTGTCGCCATTGACGCGAACGGTCGCGCGGCGACCGAGACACTCGAGCTCGATATCGCCTCCGCATCACCGAGCATCGAGATCCTTACCTTTGGCACAACACGTTCCTCTGGTCGTGTGGCCAACGTGGACCTGACAGAGAATAAGGTGGTCCTGTATGTCAAGACGGATCAGTTCTACGTGCAACCGTATACGGACATGAAACATGTCTGGGTGGGACCGACGGGCCATTGGTGGTCCGAGAATACGGTGACTGTCGACCACTCTCCGCAACTCCATGCATGGGTCGTACCGAACACATTCGATCCACCCGCAACCATGTCGTCGCCGCCTCCCGTCATCATCGCTGAGGCCAACCCTGAGTCACAGATCAACGACGGTGACAACGACCTTCTCCCAGACACCACCTTCGAGCCCCATCTCGACCAGGACCGGTACGACGATCCTGACAATGATGGCGCGACCAACCTGGAGGAATTGTGGAACGGCGGCAATCCGAGCGTTGCCGACAATGACATTGATGTGGATGGGCTGGAAGATACGTGGGAGCGACGATACTTTGGTCGGCTCACCTTTGGCCCCGGTGACGATCCAGACAACGATGGCTTGACCAATCTGGAGGAAGCGACGCGAGGAATTCACCCGGGGCGAACGGCGGTTGATCGAGACCAGGACGGCCTGCCGGATGTTTGGGAACAACGGTACTTTACGACGCTAGACCAGGGGGGAGATGACGATGCCAATCACGACGGTATGTCGAACACCGACGAGTATGAACTAGGGATCGTGCCTGATGTGGGACTGGATTACGGAGATGCCCCTGGTTCGTTTCTGGCGACGCTATTGGCGGACGACGGGCCACGTCACTTGCTCGGCGCCGAACTGTTTCTGGGCAGTGGCGTCGATGCCGACGACGACGGATTCGGTAATGGTGTTGAGGACCTCCCCTTCACGTCCAGCGACGACGACACGGAGGGCGCCACTCCCGATGACGAGGACGGCGTCGCCAACTTCGCACCCCTGGCGAGCAGCGATACCTCATACAGCGTTACGGTTTCACTGGTGAACGCCACAGGCAGTGACGCCAACCTGGTCGGTTGGATCGACTTCGACAGCAGTGGATCGTTTGATGCGGACGAAGCGGCGACAGCGGTTGTCCTGAACGACAGTGTGGAAGCGACGCTTACCTGGAACAACCTTGGCAGTTCCGGCCCGGATATTGTCGCCGGTGCAACGTTCGCCCGCCTTCGCTTGACCACCGACCCCATCACCGAAGCCGGTACTGTCGGTATCCGTTCTGACGGTGAAGTGGAAGACTATCGGCTTGATATCGCACGGGTTTTCGTAGTGAATACCTTGGGCGATACCGATGACGCCAATCTGGCCGACGGCCTCTGTGCGGATGGGACGGGAACGTGCAGCCTGCGTGCCGCTATCGAGCAAGCAAATGCGACGCCCAATGCGCCGGCTGGACATGATCGAATACATTTTCGACTACCAGGTCCGGGGCCGTACACGATCTCGCCCGTTAGCAGCCTGCCCTCCATCAGTGACCCGGTGATCATTGACGGCACGACGCAACCAGGTTTTTCCGGCACGCCGTTGGTCGAACTCGATGGGAGCGGCGCTGGGGCGGGCGTCAGCGGATTGACAATCGTTTCGGGTGGCAGTTCGGTTGTCGGGTTGGCCATCAACCGCTTCGCCTCCAATGGAATCCTGCTGGCTAACGGAAGCGGCAGCATCATTCAACAGAACATGATCGGAACGAATGCCGACGGGACGGCGGTCCTGGGGAACGGTGGGCATGGTGTGATCATCTTCAACTCGGCGGGTAACCTGGTCGGTGGGGCGATGGCGCATCAGGCAAATGTCATCTCCGGCAACGGCGGCCATGGGGTATTTGTTACCGGAGCCGCTTCGACGGGTAACGGCGTGCGCGGCAACATGATCGGTGTGGGCGCTGATGGCGCGGTACCGCTGGGTAATGACGGCGCGGGAGTGCGCCTCGATCAGGGAGCCAGCGAAAATCACGTCGGTGGACCGGGAAACGTGATCTCCAGTAATTCCGCCGCGGGTATTTTTCTGGTTGGTGCCGGCACCAGCGACAACGAAGTGATCGGTAACATGATCGGTACGGACAGGTCGGGAACGCTGGTGCGAGGGAACGATGCCAGCGGCGTGGTCATCGACGGCGCGGCTGGAAACATGATCGGACTGGTCGGTCAAGGAAATGTAATTTCCGGCAATGAACTCGACGGAGTCTACGTAACCGGCGCGACGGCGAGCCAAAACGTGATTCAGTCGAACCGAATCGGTCTCGATGCAAGTGGAAATACGGCGCTACCCAATCAGTCGAATGGGATCAACCTCTTCAACGCCCCCAATAACACGATTGGGGGCGCTACCACCGGAGCGGGAAACGTTGTCTCAGGAAATGTCCAAAGCGGGCTGTTTGTTTTTGGAGCTGCCTCGGCGGGGAACAAGGTCGAAGGCAATCGAATTGGTACAGATTCCACCGGCACCACAGCCCTTTCCAATGGTTTGTTCGGAGTGGTCCTGCGAGAAGCCCCGAACAACACGGTCGGCGGCACCGTTGCGACCGCACGCAACGTCGTCTCTGGAAACGCGGAAGCCGGCATTGCGATACTCAACGAGGGCGCGTCCGGCAACGTGGTGATCGGAAATCTGATCGGAACGGACCTGACGGGAACGCACGACGTAGGGAACCGTACGACGGGGATCTTGATCTGGAAAGCCCCAGGCAATCGGGTCGGCGGGCCGACCTCCGCCGAACGGAATGTCATTTCGGGAAACGACCAATTTGGGGTCCGCATCGCGACGTTTATGGCCAGCGGCAACCAGGTGCTGGGAAACCTGATTGGCACTGATATCTCCGGAGCGAAGGCGTTGCCCAATAATGACACGGGGATTCATCTGGCCAACGCACAGAATACGATCGTCGGCGGCGCGATGGCCGGCGCGGGCAACGTTGTTTCTGCCAACGGCAACCACGGAATTGTTCTGACGGGAGCAGGTGCTGCCAACAACCGGCTCGAGGGCAACGTGATCGGCCTCGATCTGACCGGGACGGTTGCGCTGGGAAATGCGAATGTCGGTGTCCGCATTGCCGCGGCCGCTCATGACAACACGGTCGGCGGCGTACCGATCGGGTCGGGCAATTTGATCTCGGCGAACGGTGCGGACGGTGTCCTCCTCGTCGGTGCCAATACCAAGCAGAATACCGTCGCGGGCAACTTGATCGGTACCGACCTCGCGGGCACCGTCGATTTGGGTAACGCGAGCAGCGGAGTCGCGATTGTTGCAGCGACGACGAATACGGTTGGCGGCGCGGGGCTGGACGCGTCGAATCTCATCTCCGGAAACGATCTGTTCGGCGTAGCGATTTCTGGTGCGACGGCGACCGGGAATGTCGTTCAGGGCAATGCCATCGGTACCGACATCACGGGCTCCGTCAACCTGGGCAACGCGAGCAGTGGAGTCTTCGTTGCCGCTCCCGACAACCGTGTCGGCGGTGTCGAGCTTGGCGCCGGAAACCTGATCTCAGGCAATGGCTTCGTCGGTCTCCGCATCAGCGGCCCCGACGCCAATGGGAATCGCATCGAAGGAAATCTGATCGGTACTCAGATCGATGGGGCAACGCCGCTGGGAAATGCCGGTCAGGGTGTGCGCATCGACGGCGCATCGAATAATCACATTGGGGGAACGGCCACGAACGCAGGCAATGTGATTGCCCACCAGACCCGCCAGGGGGTCGCAGTCATTGGCGCGTCAAGCGGGAACTCGATCCAGGGAAATGCAATTTTTGCGAATGGAGAACTTGGCATCGATTTGAACCTGGACGGTAGGACACACAACGACACTTCCCTCGGCGACGAAGATAACGATAGTGGCCCGAACCAACTACAAAACTTCCCGGTGCTGCAGGGTGCCACCTTGAACGGAAGTTTGGTCATTGACTATGCCGTGCCATCAACACCTGATAACTCGGCGTATGACTTGACAATCGAATTCTTCCTGGCGGATTCGAGCGGGGCTGCGGGACAGGCGTACTTGGGCAGAGATACGTATACCGTTGACGATGCGACACTTCTGAAGCGAGCAACGATCACCGCGGGAGGCGCGAATCCGGGCGATCGAATTGTGGCGACGGCGACGGACGCCCTTGGAAACACCTCGGAATTCTCCGCGGAAATCATGATTCTGGCTTCTCCACCCTTGGATAGCCCAACTGCCGGTACAACGCATTGGCAGAACCCGCTTGTGCCGCGCGACGTCAACAATGACGGTTCGGCAGTCGATCCCGTTGGCGACATCCTGCCGCTGATCAACGAGCTCCACCAAAGAACGGTTATTGACGGCCACGGAATTCTGCCAGCGATCATCGGCGCGCCGCCAATCTACTTGGACATCAACGGTGATGGCCGCCTTACACCCGTCGGTGACGTTCTGCCCCAAATCAATGCCTTCAATACGCAAGTTGTCCGAGAGGGTGAAGGGCGACCGGGAGGGCAACGCCCGACGATCGACCGCCGACTCGTTGCATCCACACATGACAGCCCGGAGCGTTCGCAGGTCGAGGTGTTGCCGCGCGGAATGACGTTGCCCGTCGAGGTCGATGTCGATCGGCGCGCTGGGCTCCGTTACGCACCCAGGATCGATTCGACATCCCGGAACCCAATTGAAGCACTTCCAGTGGATCACCTGTTTCGCCAAGAGGACGCGACCTGGCTACCTGGCGAATCAGAATTGGAATCGCTCGTTCAGGAATTACTCGGGACAACAGAGTAAACCCGCGTGTCACCAAGGTTGCATTGCGGCCAGACGTCGCTCGGGTGCGAACAATCGCCCTTCTACGTCGCGCTCATTCCGCAGGGGTGCAGTTCGCGCCGTGGACAGGACGTGAACCGGGTTCGTATGACGAGTCATCAGTGACGGGTTGGGCGAGCGGCAGACGTGCCCGCATGAGGCGTTCCGTCAGTCGCTCCAACTCGTTCCCGGCTGATCTTGCTCGCTGCGCCGCCAGTCGGTCCGCGATCTTCGTATTTGTTCATGGAGTGTCCGTTTCTCGTCTGCCCATTTGCGCTCTAACCGGCGAAGGCGATTTGCCTCCCGCTCCAATTCGGCCTCTCGGTGCACCAGGCGGGCGGCCTGTTCTTCGATTTGCACTTCCCGTCGCTGGATCCAGCCGGCGAGTGCATCCCGTTGTTCTCGCAACTGTTGGCTCTGCATCTCCAGCTTCCGGCCCAGGGACTCGATCGCCTCACGCCGTTGCTCGATGTCTTGCCGATCGAGCTGGTACTGCTCGGTGAGCTGCATGCGGAGTTGCCCCAGACGTTGCGTGACATGAGCGGGCGGCGCGGCTCTGGTAATGTCGGCCCACAGTTCTTCGACCAGGATCCGCATCTCCAGGGCGTTGCGAAACGTCGCCAAGGCTTCCTGCTTGACGCTTTCGGCAGCCGCCAGGCGACGATCGACCTCCGCGCTCCGCGCGTCGCCTTCGGTGCGGTGGGCGCGAACCTGGGCTTCCATTTGACGATGTGCTTCTGCCATTTCGGCCCGTTCGGCGGCCCGTTCCTCTGCGGCCGCGGCCCGTTCTTCTTCCAGCCGCCGACGGTCGGCGGCCAGTGCGTCGAGCTGCTGGGCAAGTGACGATTCGGCTTCCTCAAGTTGCCTGACCCGGTCCTGGTCGAAGGGCGCGGGCCGGTCCGCCGGTTCCGGCGCAGGGAGGGTCGGCGCACGTTGCTGAAGGCGGGCTTCCAGTTCGGCGATTCGTTCGCGCAGCGGCTGTTCCTGCTGGGACAGCTCGAACTCCCGCTCGCGTACGGCCAGGCGCGCCGATCGCAATTCGTTTTCCAACTGTGCCACACGGGCGTTCAGCCTGGCCTCCCGGTCGTCGACGTCCCGCTGGCGGTCCTGCAGATAGGCCGCCAACTGGCCGGCTTGGACCTGCAGTTGCTCGCCTGACTGCTGAACGGACTGGCCGGCCGCCGCGAGTGCCAGTTCGACCGGCGCCGTAACCGGCGATCCGACTGGGAATGGGGGTCTGGCGTGGGGCGCATCGACTCGGGTTGCCCGGTCGGGTGACTGGGCAGCGTGGCGGCCAGGCTCGGCGGACATTCGTAGTGCTCCGTCGCGGGGGCGGCCCTTGATGGGGCGGGTTGCGGTCACGAATAGCGAAGATAATCGTAAAATCTTGCCCAGCTTCTATGATCGGCAGGCAAGGGACGGAAATTGAAATAAAAGCCGCCGGGCCTCGCACGCAAATCCCTCGGCCGCTTACGCTTAAATCGACGTTCGGGACTCCGGGCGCCCGCTTCACGCTTGAACCGAGACGCGCCCCATGCAAAAATTCAGAGATGCATCCCGGTTTCTGCGTCGGACGACCGGTGAATTATTCCTTGCGGAGCGGGGTCGTTGATGAGAGTTGTTCCACTGGGTGACAAAGTCGTTGTGAAGCGATTGCAGGCGGATGAAAGGACACCGGGCGGCATCGTCCTGCCTGACTCGGCCAAAGAAAAACCCCAACAAGGGCGCGTCCTGTCTGTCGGTGATGGACGGCTGTTGCCCGATGGCAGCCGGACCAAGCCGCAGGTCACCGAAGGTGATCGGGTCCTCTTCTCCAACTACGCGGGATCGGAAGTGGTCGTCGATGACGACGAGCTGCTGGTGATGAGCGAAGACGATATCCTGGCCGTGCTCAGATAGGGTCGAGCTGGCCGTTTTGGGCTGCGGGTCGCAAACGGGGCGAGCACCGTGGAGTCGGCCCGATCTGTTTGCAGTGCCGAAGTCGCTCATGTTGAGCCAGGCCGGAGCGGGCAAGGCGAGCGGATGAACATGCGGCGAGTGCCAGCTCGCCGGTGATTGGAGGCTTGGTCTTGCCAGGCGCGGATTTTCATGAACGAAAAACAAAGCCGTGCTTGTTGCTGTACCACGATCGTACGACGGAAGCTTGCTCTCAGCACCGCGTTTCCCGGTTGGAACGCCGTTCGTCCGGTTTGCTCGGCGATCAACGGTACCGGCGAAGAACGCCCGAAGGCTGATGAATGGTCATCGCCAGGTGTGAATGGCTCGTTCCACGCTGCCGTGAGCTCGAGGGAGCATAAGATGTGTAAACTGACGATCGGCCGTTGGTTGGTCGGATGGGTCGCAAGAAAGAGAACACAGGAGAGCGGTGTCATGAAGATTCGGTGTTTACCGGTGGCGGTTTGCCTGGCGGCCCTGTTGGGATTCACGGGCGTGGTGCGATGGGGCGAGGCGGCCGACCTTTCGCCCCAGACGCGTGACGCTTACGAGCAAGCGGTCACGAAGGGGCTGGCCTTCTTGACGACCAAAGGCCGTGCGGCGGACGGCTCCTACAGCGCTTCGGCCGGCCCCGGTTTGACGGCCCTGGTGACGACGTCCTTTCTCCGCCACGGTCGCTCCGCCGATGATCCTCGGGTCGCGGAGAGTCTCGCCTATCTGCAGAAGTTTGCTCAGGACGACGGCGGCATCTACCGAACCGGGTCACTCTATCGCAATTACGAAACCTGCCTGGCGATCATGTGTTTTCAAGAGGCGAATCGAGATGGCCGCTACACGAAACTGATCAAGCGAGCGGATGCGTTTGTCAAAGGCATTCAATGGGATGAGAGCGAAGGGCATGACCCCTCGTCGCTCGCCTACGGCGGTTCTGGATACGGCAAACACAAGCGGCCCGACCTGTCGAATACCAGCTTCCTGATCGACGCGCTGCGTGCCGCCGGAAACGACGCGGACAGCGAAGCAATCCAACGCGCGCTCAAGTTTGTGTCCCGCTGCCAGAACCTGGAGACCGAGCACAATCAGACGGCCTTTGCCGCCAAGAACCCTGACGGCGGTTTCTATTACACGATCGCGGCGGGCGGCTCCAGCCAGGCGGGAACGACCGACGACGGTGGATTGAGAAGTTACGGTTCGATGACCTATGCCGGCCTGAAGAGCATGATCTTTGCCGGAGTGGGGCCGGACGACCCGCGCGTGAAAGCCGCCACGGGCTGGATTCAGAAACATTACACGCTCGGCACCAACCCCGGGATGGGAGATGCCGGCTTGTACTACTACTTCCACACGTTTGCTAAAGCACTCGACGCGACAAAGCTCGAATCGGTCGTCGACGCCCAGGGAACCAAGCACGACTGGCGTGCCGAGTTGATCCACGAGTTGGCCCGCCGCCAGCAGGCCGACGGATCCTGGTTGAACAAGAATGAACGGTGGCTCGAGGGGGACGCAAACCTGGTGTCCGCTTACGCGCTGCTGGCCCTGTCCTATTGCCAACCATAGGGTGAATGACTGACGCCGAAGTGGGCGAGTGCCGCTCTGTCTCCGGCATGCCTTGCCACATGTCGGCTTTCGGCCACGTGCGCATGCCGGGGAGCCCATGCCGGGGAGCCAGTCATGCGCACCACGGTCGGACCTTCCAGATGGAGGGCATGATCAACGTGCACATGCCGGAACCGGCATCTGTCAGATTCTCACGGACACCGAGGGTACCGGGCTATCCAGCGTCGCGCCGGCGGAGCAGCAAAGCCCAGCCTCCCAGGAAGATGGCGACACAAGAGAATACGATCAGCCCGCGTGACACGCTGGGGGCGTAAGTCACCACGCCGTTCGAATCGGGACCGAACAGGAATGCGCCAACCGAGAGAATCGTCCCCCAGGCCAGGATGGCCAGCATCACGCTCCGCAGCAGGCGTCGCCGATCTGATTGCTCTTGATTCATAGTGGTCGGGCCGAGTCGGTTGACTGCGGGATTCGCCGCCTTTCGTGCCGCGGCAGATCCGCCCAATCGCGGCGCGCGCGGCGAATGGGGCTTATCCGTTCTTAGTGCGATTCTTAGTGCGATTCGGGTAGCTTCTTCAGCGTGGAAAACTCATCCAGGGTGACCGTCGTGAGTTCACCATCATCGCGCTTGAGGAGGATCGTGTCGCTGAACACCTTGTCGTCAAAATTCCGGTCGAAGTGCAGCGAGCGCCGCTGTCGGTCGATGCCGACGACCGTCCCGCTGGTCACGGTATTCCACGTGCGAAAACCCACCTTGACTTCATGTTCGAGTTCGACACGATCGCCAGGTTCGAGTGAGTGAAACAGGTCCAACGTCTCATGATGACCCATGGCATAATCCCCAGGCTCGACGATGTCATTTCATTCCCGGCCGCGACCGTTCCTTCCCGGCCGCAGCGCGTCAACTGCCGAGTTCTACCCCGGCCAGCATTCAGGCGAATGGTTTCAACCCGGATTCGCCGACCCGCACTCGAAGTGTCGGCGAACCGCCGGGCTGTGGTACGTGGGAACACCAGGTACGGTGTCCATTGGTCTGCCGTCCGAGCAAGCTCGCTCCATTCGCTGAGCGAAAAGCGAATTGCTGTGCCCCCGTTCCTAAACTTCCTTCGAGTCGATCCAGGACATCAGGCTTCGCAGTCGACGACCGACTTCTTCGATTTCCAAGGATCGGTCCCGCCGCCGAATCGCTTTGAAGGCAGGTGCTCCGGCGCGATTCTCGAGAATCCACTCGCGGGCAAATTCGCCGTTCTGAATCTCGGCCAGGATCTTCTTCATCTCGGCACGCGTCTGGTCGGTGATGATCCGCGGTCCTCGCGAATAGTCGCCGTATTCCGCGGTGTTCGAGACACTGTACCGCATGTAGCTGAGTCCACCCTGGTAAAACAGGTCCACGATCAACTTGAGTTCATGCAGGCACTCGAAGTAGGCCATTTCCGGTTGGTATCCGGCGTCGACGAGCGTCTCGAAGGCGGCTTTCACCAATTCGCTGACTCCGCCGCAGAGCACGACCTGCTCGCCAAACAGGTCCGTTTCGGTCTCTTCCGCGATGGTCGTTTCGATCACGCCGCCGCGGGTTCCGCCGATGCCCTTGGCATAGGCCAGGCCAAGCTGTTTGGTCTCTTCCGAGGCACCGTCGCCGACGGCGATCAGGCTGGGGACTCCGCCCCCTTTTTCATATTCGCTTCGCACCAGGTGGCCGGGTCCCTTCGGGGCGACAAGCAACGTGTCGACGCCCTGCGGCGCTTCGACCTGACCAAAGTGGAGATTGAAGCCGTGCGAGCACATCAGGATATTGCCTTCCGAAAGGTGCTCGCGAATGTGATTCTTGAAGATGTCACCCTGCACCTCGTCAGGAAGCAAGATGTTGATCAGGTCGCCCCGCTTGGTGGCTTCGTCGATCGGCAGGGGCTCGAAACCGTGCGACACGGCCAGGTCATAGTTGTCGCCGCCGGGCCGCTGACCGACAATCACTTTGCAACCGCTGTCGCGGAGATTTTGCGCCTGGGCATGGCCTTGCGAACCGTAACCGAGGATCGCGATCGTCTTGTCTTTGAGCAGGGACAGATCGGCATCATTGTCGTAGTAAATCGTGGCGGCCATGGTGTGTCTTGATTCTCCTGGTTCAATACGCGAAGTGCGAGTTGCTGTTGGTCGGTGCCCCGCCGGCGGAAGTTGACCGCGCCGGAAGGTTGCCTGTTGATGGATGCAGCCGATAGTTGAGTGCCGGCCGTGCTACCGCACGCGGGGCAGCGTTGATTGGAACTGGAAGTTGGGTTGCTGTGATGACCGAGCGAAACTCGGTGTGATGAGCGTCAGCGTGTCGATCGCGACAGCGAACAGATCTGGGATCGTTCCTTGCGGCGATGCCTGCGCCGGCGATCTAGCCGCTGCTCTTGGCCGCCAACTGGGGTGCCGCATTCGGCTCGCTGCTTCCGCGCCCGCGGACCATCGCAATGCGGCCTGTCCGCACGAGCTCGATGATTTCGTACGTCCGCATCCGTTCGATGAACGCTTCGATCTTGGACTCACGGCCGGAGATTTCAATCATCACCTCATCGGGACCGACGTCGACGATCTGACCGCGAAAGATGTCCACCAGCTCGCGGACTTCGCTCCGTTTTCGACCCGGGGCGGCTTTGACGCGGAGGAGCATCAGATCCCGTTCGACGTGATCCTTCGCACTGACGTCGACGACTTTCACCACGGTGACAATCTTCTCGAGCTGCTTCCGCACCTGCTCAAGCACCCGATCGTCGCCAACCACGACAAACGTCATCCGGGAGAGGTCGGGATCATCCGTCTCGCCCACGGCCAACGAATCGATGTTGTAGCCTCGCGATGCCAGCATGCCGGAGATATGCGCCAGCACACCTGGAACGTTTTGCACGACGGCGGACAACACGTGACGCATCTACGTAACTCCAATTGGCAAAAGGGGAAAACGCCAATCATAATCGGGCCCGCAAGGCGACACAAGGGGCGGTACGCGGAGCCGGTGGCTGCGATGGCGGCCAGGATGGATTCCCGCCAGACGGCCACCCACGCATTACCTGCAGCCGTCGTTTGTGAGACCGTCAACGTCCGGAACCATCATCTGCAGGCGGTGCCTCGTTTCAGGAAGCGACGCTGGCTATTTTCCGAATGATCTGCCAGAGATTCCGTGGCGGCTTCCACGGCCGGGCGACGACCCGAGCACCGGTGCAGGCCCCGCAGAGGTGGCGTGCTCGAGGCGCCTCAACGGGCCGGCGCATCCTCACCTGATCAGCCCACCTGATCACCGGGGATCGTAACCGGCCCTCGCCGGCGCGGCGGATGCGATCGTTCAGGCCCAGACCTTCCACCACGGTTTGGGTGGGGGCGGCTTGACGCCGAACGCTTTGCCGGTCGGACCGATCGTGCCGGTCATCTTGGTCCGCTGCATCTGGGCTCCGGCCAGCTTGGCTTCCTTCAGATTGGCCTCAGACAGGTCCGCACCGGTCAGGTTGGCGCCGGTCAAATCGGCACCCTGCAAATCGGCCTTGACCAGTATCGCGTCATTGAGATTGCAGCGAAGGTCCGTCATTGTGAGGTCCGTTTCCCTCAGGTCGGCCCCAGTGAAGTCACAATTCTGGAGTTTGGCGTAGCGGAGGTGGGCCTGCGTCAATTTGCTGTCGCGGAACGTGGCGTGTTGACAGGCGGCATCGATCAGGTCGGCCTTCATCAGATTGGCGTCGCTCACGAGCGCTTCGGTGAGGAGGGCGCTTTGCAGGTTACATCCCTCCAGATTGGCGCCCGTCAGGTCCGCCCGGCGGAGATCGGCTCGTTGCAAATCGAGGCCCGCCAGGTCGGCCCCAGCCAAATCGGCCCCAGCCAAACTCACTCCGTCCAGCTTCTCTTCGGCCAACGAGTCGGCCTCGGTTGAAAATAGGACCTGGCCGCTGTCTTTGTGCTTGATCTCAATCATGCGACACCGGTTCTCGCGTAGCGGGTAGGAAATGGGAAGAGCTGAAACGGTCGGTGCGACGTCTCGTAGTATTCAACTCAATTACCTCAGGTGGGATTCGGTCCAATCTGTCGTCACAACCCGGTGGGCGGTGGGCCAATCGGAACGCCGGTCGGTTCTTCCGCGTGCGGCGACCTGGAATGGGTCTCCGGGCGGAAGAGTTACCTTAAGTCGTTTGGCAACAACACATTGAACTACCGGCCAGTCTACCACAGATTACCGGCATGACAATATTGCCGCCCACTTCGAGGGGATAAATGCCCTCACGATGATTCGAGGTGCATGGTATAAACGAAGGACCCACTAAGGCTTACGTCGGACAGCGTGGGAGGGGCCGGCCGATAGGATGATTGCATGGCGTTTCGGATTGATTTAGCCACGTTTCGCGGACCCATGGACCTGCTGCTGTACCTGGTCCGCAAGCACGAAATCGACGTTACGGATATCCCGATCGCGTTGATCACCGAGCAGTTTCTGGATTACCTCGAGATCCTCGAACAGCTCAGCGTCGACGACGTGGGAGACTTCGTCGAAATGGCGAGCACGCTGTTGGAGACCAAGTCACGCATGGTCTTGCCGCGCGTGGAAGAGGAGGTGGAGGCGGTCGAGGATCCCCGCGACGAACTGGTCCAGCGTCTGCTGGAGTACAAAAAGTATAAGGACGCCGCCAGCTTGCTCGAAGAGCAGAGTCGCGAATGGCAGTCGCGGTTTGCCCGGCTGGCGGACGACCTGCCGCCCCGTCGCGTCGATATGGGGACGCAGCCGATTCAAGAGATCGAACTCTGGGACGTCGTCAGTGCGATGGGCCGGATCATGCGCGACGGCCAGAAGAACCTGCCGTCCAACATCGTCTACGACGACACGCCGATTCACGTCTACATGCAACGAATCCACGCCGACCTGGTCTCCGCCGGCGAAGCCCGCATGTCCGACCTGCTCAAGATCGGCATGCACAAGACGGCGATGATCGGCGTCTTTCTGGCGATCCTGGAACTGACCCGACATCACGGTGTGCGTACGGTACAGGAGCATCTCCATGGTGAGATCCTGATCCTTCCCAGCGAGAAATTTCGTCCCGAAGCAGATTTTTCCAATGTCGACAACTATGGCGCGAAGACGCCCGCGGCCAACGACGGGCCGGCCGCTGTGACGAACCCGTAAGCGATCGGCGCGCGCCGCGTCTTGCCTCGCGGTGACGCACTGACGACGAGGCGACGACTCAAGCCGTTGCCTTGCCGAACAACTGCTGGAATGGGACTGAACCTGGCCGCCATGGCAGGTGTCCTGGCGCAGACCGGGCCGGTCGTCGCCGCCGGATCGTTCTTCGGCATGTGGTGCCAACCGGCGTTGGTCTGCTGCAGCTCACAACCGGATACACCACCGGATAGATCCAGGGCCGACCTCTCGATAGACTGGGGCGTTCGGGTGGCCCGCTCCCGGTTCTCGCTCCATTCCCGTCTCCTTTCTCCGTGCACTCGCGCCATGGTCAGCAACGTCCCGATTCGGACCTTGAAATACGATCGATTTACTGTCGAGGGGTATTCTCGCGCGGCGGTGCAGACCTACTGGCGATTTCCGGAACTCAAGATCGGTTTCGACCTGGGCGCCCAGCCGTGGGACTTCATGGGAACCGCCACCTGGTTTGTCTCGCACGGGCACCTGGACCATCTTGCCGCGCTTCCGGTTTACGTCGCCCGCCGGCGGATGATGAAGATGGATCCACCGACGATCTACTTGCCTGAGCACACGGTGGAACATGTCGAGCGGATTTTGCAACTGTATCGCAGGTTGGACCGGGGCCGGCTGCCTTGCGACTTGATCGGCATTCGGCCGGGTGACGAAATTGACATTTCGCGGGAACTGGTCGTGACCGTATCGGCAACGACACATACCGTGCCCTCACTGGGTTTCGTCGTTTGGGATCGGCGGAACAAGTTGAAGCCGGAATACCGTGACTTGCCGGGCGACAAGATTCGCGATCTTCGTCTGGCGGGCGAAGAGATTTCCCGCGAGGTTCGCGTCCCCTTGCTGGCATATCTTGGCGATTCGTCCCCGCCCGGCCTTGACCGGTGCGCCGAAATGTATGACGCCAAAGTGCTCATTGCAGAGATGACGTTTGTCGCGCCCGGGCATCGCAAGGATAAGATTCACAAGCACGGTCATATGCACCTGGACGACTTCGTCGCTCGGAAGGACCGTTTTAACAACGACGTGGTCATCGCTTCACATTTCAGCACCCGTTATCACAATCGTCAGATTCGCGAACTCGTCGAGCGGGCGTTGCCCGGATTGCTGGACGGAAGGCTGCATCTCTGGCTCTAGAACGCCTGCCGAACGTCACGGGGAACGACGGTCACCGGACGGCCGTTCCAGGCTTTCACCGCCTGGCGCAGGAGGCTACCTTGGTGACGTTGCCGTGTTGGCTTGCGGTTCGCTCGACGGTCAACCGAACCGTGGCCGAGCGTACGATGGCTGACGAATGGGTGGGGCCGAAAAGTTGGGCGTTGGGGTGATTTCCTGGTGCGCTTCAATGTTGCGCCGGTCGGCACGCGCGAATTGTGAATCGATGGTTCCACCACGGCCCGGATGTGAGAATGCAAATGAAGGCTTCCGATCTATTGGTGAAAGCTCTGGAAAACGAGCAGGTCGAGTACATCTTCGGCATTCCGGGCGAAGAGAACCTGGATCTCCTGGACTCCCTGAAAGACTCCAGCATTCGCTTGATCGTGACACGGCACGAGCAAGCGGCAGGCTTCATGGCGGCGACGTACGGCCGGCTGACCGGCAAGGCGGGCGTGTGTCTCTCGACGCTCGGTCCCGGCGCGACCAACCTGGTTACAGCCGCCGCGTATGCCAATTTGGGCGCCATGCCGATGGTCTTGCTGACGGGTCAGAAGCCGGTCAAGACAAGCAAGCAGGGCCAGTTTCAGATCGTCGACGTGGTGGACATGATGCAGCCGCTCACGAAGTTCACCAAAGAGATCGACAGCGGCGACCTTGTCCCTTCGTCGGTCCGAGAAGCGTTTCGCCGCGCACAGGAAGAGCGACCCGGTGCAGCGCACCTCGAATTTGCCGAAGACATCGCCCAGGAAGACTCGGCCGAACCCGTCATTACGGCCAGCTACGCGCGGCGTCCCCTGGCCGAAGACAAGGCGTTGCGGCGGGCCGTCGAGCTGATATCGCAAGCCAGGAGACCGCTGCTGCTGGTCGGCGCGGCGGCCAACCGCAGTTTGAACTGCAAGATGTTGCGGCGCTTCGTCGAATTGACCGGGATCCCGTTCGTGACCACGCAAATGGGAAAGGGTGTGATCGACGAAGACGCGCCCGGCTTTCTCGGGAACGCGGCACTCTCTGCCGATGACTTCGTCCATTGCGCCCTCGACGCTGCGGATGTGATTATCAACGTCGGTCACGATGTCGTAGAAAAACCGCCGTTCTTCATGCAAGCCGGTGGTCGAACCGTGATCCATGTCAACTTCACCAGCGCTCAAGTCGACCCGGTCTACTTTCCCCAGGTGGAAGTCCTCGGAGATATCGCCAACACGATGTGGCAGCTGGGTGAGCGATTAAGCGAAGGTGGTCCCTGGGATTTTTCCTATTTCATGCAGGTCCGCCGGCAGATGGAGGCGCATATCACCAGTCGCAACCAGGATGACCGTTTTCCCATCCTCCCGGAACGCCTCGTTGCCGATGTGCGGACTGTCATGCCGGATGACGGCATTGTGGCCCTGGACAACGGCATCTACAAAATCTGGTTCGCGCGCAATTTCAAGGCCCGCCAGCCAAACACCGTGCTGCTGGACAACGCCCTGGCATCGATGGGCGCCGGCCTGCCTTCCGCGATGGCCGCATGCCTGGTATCTCCGCAGCGGCGCGTCCTTGCCGTCTGCGGCGACGGCGGTTACCTGATGAACGCCCAGGAATTGGAAACGGCCGTCCGCCTGAAACTGAACCTGGTCGTCGCCGTGCTCAATGACGGCGCCTACGGCATGATCAAGTGGAAGCAGTCGCATATGGGCTTCGAGCCGTTCGGGCTCGACTTTGGCAATCCCGATTTCGTGATGCACGCGGAGAGCTATGGTGCGAGCGGCCACCGAATTGCGAAAGCTGCCGACTTTGTGCCGACCTTGAGAAACTGTTTTGACCAGGGGGGCGTGCACGTGGTCGATGTTCCGGTTGACTACGCGGACAACGATCGAGTGCTGAACGAGGAAATTCGAGACCTCAGCCGCAAGCTCGCGTGTGGCGGCGAACGTTCATGACGCGGAATCGTCGGCTCGCCCCCGCCCCTGGCCGAACCACAAAGCAGGGCCTCGTCCGCGCACTCGCTTGGTTTGTACATGCACGAACAATCATGCAGTGCGAAACGCCGCGTCGTGGTCATCTGTGGTGAACTTACTCACCGCGTCTATCAGCCGCAACGCGTTCGCGCCCAGTTTGCCGTGCGACCAAGGGAACCGGGACTTGCGCCCAACGGCTGATGAATGATTCAGGCTAGCGTCCCAGCAATAGCAGGACACCAGCGGCAATTGCAGTGAAGTCAAGCACGGCGGCGACGCTGGCGCCGCCAATGTGCAGCAAGGGCAAGAGACCGCTGGCAATCAGCCAGCCGGCCAACACATAGCGGCCCAATCCTGTTGGAACTCGGCTCTTCGACCAGGGAACTTTCATGGCAACCTTTCATGGGGTGTGAATGGAAGAACGTGAACGGTCGCCGTTTTCAGCGACGCGCCCCGCCCCGTAGCGGTCAACAAAGGGAATGACTGCAGGCCCTTCCTGTCCGGCCCGCTGGTCCTGATCTCACCAACATCCTTTTCTCAGGGACACGATTCGCAGGTTCCGCAGAACGCGTGCCGAGCGAGCAAATGCCGGCCAGGGCATCGTGGGAAAACCGCGGTTTTCCCAGGTCGCAGCGGGCTCGCAGGTGACCAGATTCAGCAGCCCGATCGGTTGGATGGTGAGTGAGTTCTTTGATCGTTCGACGACCAGGGTGCGCGAATCCCGACCAGGCGACACAACGCAATTTCAATGATTGCAGCGGTTTACGCGGTTCGGCATGCGAACTGCAACCGGGGTAAATCACTGCCTGCGGAAACGAGACCGGCAATGAAGCGAGCCGGTCCGTTTGCGACAACCGGGCGTTCTGTTTGCCGTATTCTGGCGCGTGTGGTGACGCACCGCCGAAACGTCACCGCAGCTTGGCTCGACGCCGAACACAACGCCAAGCAGCCACAACTTTGGGAGTCATCGTGATGGATCTGATTCGAATCGTGCTTTCCATTCTCCTGCCCCCGGTAGGTGTTTTCCTGCAGGTCGGGATCGGCCTGCACTTCTGGCTCAACATCGTGCTCACCCTGCTGGGATATATTCCCGGCCTCGTCCATGCGATCTGGGTGATCGCCAAGGTGGGGCCAAGGCCGGCGATCTAACCGGACGGTCGTTCCCTCCGCCACAGCGCATCGCCTTGAGCCCCGTGTTGTGATCGGACGGACGTCCCCACCGCCAAGATCTGCTTTCCACAACGTTCACATTCAAGGAGACTTTGACATGAGACACACCATCCAACTCGTCGTTGCCGTTACTGCAGGGTTTGTTTTTGCCACCGGTTGCGACGGTGAACTCACATCGACTGGTGAGCAACTCGACAGCATGATCGAAGAGACACAAGAGGCCGGCGAAGAACTCGCCAGTGAAGCGGAAGAGGCGGTTGATGAAATCGGCGACGAGGCGGCTGCTGAAGACGGGCCGACCGTAGGCGAGCGGCTTGACGCGGGCGTCGAGCAGGCGGGCGAGGCCCTTGATGAAGCAACGGATACCGTCAAGAAGGCCACCTCGGAAACTCTGGACGCCACCGGAGACCAGCTAGAGAAGGCTGGTCAGAGTTTGCAGGACTCGGCCGAGGGTGCCGGCGAGGCGGTGGAACAAGGAATCGATCAAGCAGGGAAGAAACTGGAAGAGCTGGCCGGCGATGGGGATGCGGACGACGCCAGCTAGTGCGGCTGACGGTTGTTGATGCGCACAATGATCGGCGAGCCAACATCGTCGCGGATGCTTCAAGTTGCGAGAACCGCAGCGAGACGCTGCATGCCTCACTGGTCATTAGCCGTTGGCCGCTCGCTCGCGATATGACCTGCGGAACGAAGTCAGAACGACTTCTTTCAGCAACGCTGCCGCACTTCATTCGCAGAGCCGGCAGTTCCCGGTCGCCGTAGGATTCCCGTTGGTGGAAAGGGAGGAGATTCATGATACGCAACCAACTTGTCAATCGCTCGAGGCAGACAATCGCAGCGCGCACCGGCGGGGCGGTTGCGTCTGCGACCAGGATGGCAGGGCGCGGAATGAATCGACGTGCCAAGTGCAACTCGGCGGTTAGCGCTGGTCGTCCGGCACCGCGACCGGTGCCGGGCCCGCAGCCTCCAGACCCGGACCCCGCGCCTCCGTCCCGGCCGGGCCCGCCGCTCCCTGCCGATCCTGTGCCACCCCAGCCTCCGGGGCCCCGCCGGACGGGCGCGGCAACCAGCATTCCCAACCAGCGAAAGGCAGGGTGATCTAATGGCAGGGAAACTAGACTGTTTCGGGCTGACCGATCCTGGTCGGCGACGTACGATCAACGAGGACCAGTTCTTGATCGCCGATCTGAACAAGTCGATGCGGGTGCATCAGACCAGTTTGGGCCTCGATCACCAGACGCGCCTGTTCGGTAACTCGCAAGGCACCCTCTTAGCCGTCGCTGACGGAATGGGAGGACATCAGGCGGGGGAACGGGCAAGCCAACTGGTGGTCGACAGCTTCGTAACTTATGCCCTGAATACGCTGAGCTGGTATTTTCGCTTGGACGCCGGTAGCGACGAAGATTTTCGCGACGAGCTGAAAGCCGCGCTGCAACACTGCCAGGAGATGTTGCAGCGTGATGTCGAAAACTCGCCCCAGCGCCGCGGGATGGGGACGACACTGACGATGGCCTACATCATCTGGCCGCGAATGTATGTCGTCCACGTCGGCGACAGCCGCTGCTACCTGCACCGGGGCGGGAAGTTAAAGCAAGTTACTCGGGACCATACGGTCGCCCAGCTCTACAAGGAGTCGGCGGACTGCGGCGATGGGCGGACGCCGGAAGAAGATGGGGCGGCGAGGTGGAGCAATACGCTGTGGAACGCCATCAGTGCGGACGACTCGGCCTTGGAACCGGAGGTCTACGCGGCCAATCTGCAACTGGGGGACACGGTACTGCTCTGCACGGACGGTCTCACCAAGCATGTCAACCCGCCTCAGTTGACCGACCTGTTGTCTTCATCGGACGCTGCGGAGTCCGTGTGTCGTCGGCTGATCGATGCGGCCAACCAGGATGGCGGGAGCGACAACATCACGGCAGTCATCGGTCGGTTTCATCAACCCGAGGCGCCGGCGGTGGAGCAGAGGGTCGCGCACGACGTCCAGCTTGATGTGCCCGCGCGGGGCCACCACGGCACTGCCAAGTCGCCCGCCGACGGCCAGGCGGTCGCTGCCAAGTGAATGAGGGGCGCGTGAATCGCGAGTCGGTAACGGAACCGTAGGCCGGCGCCCAACGGCGAATGAATCATCCCGGCTGTTGCTGAACTTGATTTGTCTTGTATTGATTTGACTTGTTGAAAGGAACCATGGCGTCCGTGATTTCCGTTCTTTCGTTACTAACCGTCATCGTCGTTTCACTGCTGGTTGTTCGTGTTGCCACGGTGGCACTCGTCCTGACCGGCGTCTCCCGCCCCTTGGCCCGCTTTCAGGCCCGCTCCGCATTTACCGGCGCAGGATTTACGACAACGGAGTCTGAGAAGGTCACCCAGCATCCCGTACGCCGGCGGATTATCATGATCCTGATGCTGTTGGGCAACGCGGGAATCGTCACGGCCATTTCTTCGTTGATGCTGTCGCTGGTCAACGCCAGCGAGGCGACCACGCTCTCCCTCTCACTGCGGTTGGTGGGAATGGCGGTGGGTGTCGCCGTGTTGTGGTTGATCGCCCACAGTCGCTGGGTCGACCGGCACGTCACGCGCGTGATCGAGCGAGCGTTGAAGCGCTGGACGGACCTTGAGGTTCGCGATTATTCCGGATTGCTGCACCTGGCGCGGGGATATTCGGTGATCGAACTGGAAGTCGAGCCGCAAGATTGGCTGGCAGAGCGCGAGCTGGCCGGATTGAAACTCTCCGACGAGGGTGTCTTGGTGTTGGGGGTCGAGCGGGCAGGTGGAGGCTACCTGGGCGCGCCGCGCGGGAAGACGCGATTGGACCCCGGCGACACCGTGATCTTGTATGGGCCAAGCGATGCCTTGTGCAACCTGGATCAGCGACGCGCCGGCAGTGACGGCAACTGGGATCACTATAAGGCGGTCGAGAAGCAACACCAGGTCGACGCCGAAGAGGCGAATCTTGAACAGCAGGTCGAGCCAGCCATGACCGCGTAGGAAGGGGTGCGCCGCGCGGGGAAGGGGTTATCCCGCAGGGAACGGGTGAGCTACCGCGCGATTGGAGACCTGCGGTCGGCGGTTTCGGCGGGGTCGGAGACCCGCGCCGAGCGGTTGCCGCTGGTCAGCCGACTCGATTACGTCCGAGACCCGCGCCGAGCGGTTGCCGCTGGTCGGCCGACTCGATTACGTCCGAGATCCGCGCCGAGCGGTTGCCGCTGGTCGGCCGACTCGATTACGTCGGAAACCCGCAACGGTTGAGACGCGTGACGTTAGAGACGCGTGAGGAATTGTTGTGTTGGCAGCTCGTCGAACGACCGGCGCCGTCGTTACGGTTTCAATCAAGGCCGAACGTGGTGCGCAGTTCGTCAATCACGGCATCAGGCATCTTGGAAATCTCGCCGATCTCTCGGGCGTTGATCACCGCTTCGGCCGTCGATTCGAGGACTTCCAGGCGATCGAACGTATCGAGGATGCTGCGGCCGGTGACGATCACCCCGTCGTTCTCGAGGATCGCGGCCGGAGACGACTCCGATACGTATGAAGCGATCTGTCCGTCGTCTCGATACTGGGTGCCGTAGGGGACCCGGGTCACATCGCGGAGAAAAACGTAGCTCTCGGGAATGGTACGCACGTCCAGGTCCGATTCGGTCACGCTGAACGCGGTGGCATTGACCGGATGCGCGAAGACGATCGCCTGCACGCCCGGATGTTGCTCGTAGATCGCTTGATGGGCCTTGGCCGCACGGCTGGCCAGCTTACCCGCTTCGCGCCGACGCCCGTTCACTAACACGAGGTCGTCCACCGTGAGCAGTTCGCGGTCGCGCCGTGTCGGCGTGATCAAGAAGGAGGATGCGTCGACGCGCGCAGAGTAGCTTCCCTCCGTGCTGATCAGCAGTCGCTGGCGGCAGCCGCGGCGCAGGAATTCGCACAGTTGCCGACGCAGTTCACGCTCGCCGCTGGTCGCGACGGGCGGCGTGTACGACTCGAAGTCGACGCTCCGGTTCGCGGCAAGATCAAGTGCTCGATCATCCAGGAAGCGGACGGGGCCCAGCTTGGCTGCTTTAATGAGCGTCTTGCCTGCAAATTCGAATGCCTCGAATCGTTCGAAGGCCCGCCCCAGTGTCTCACCGCCCACGACGACTCCGTGATTCTCCAGGATGACGCTTTCGCACCCGTCGCGAAACGCGGCCGCGATATTCTCGCCCAACCGCGTGCTGCCGGGGCAGGCGTAGCTTGCGAACCCCACCTGGCCGCAGACGGAAAATGCCTGGTGGAACAAGCGTGTGTTCGGGAGTTGCCGGCAGATACTGAAGGCGACCAAGGCGACCGGATGGGCGTGCACGATAGCCCGGATATCGGGTCGCGCCTGGTAAATGGCTTGGTGGAATGGAAATTCCGACGATGGCGGGTGAGGGCCTTCCTGGCTGCCGTCCGCCCTCACGCAGACAATGTCGGTGCGGCTCAGATTTCCCTTGTCGACACGCGCGGGTGAGATCCAGATCGCATCTCCTTCATCGCGAATCGAGAGGTTGCCGCCGGACGTGGTCGTCATGCGGTAACGATAGATCCGCATCATCGTTTGCATGATCTCGTCACGCGGGTGGATCAGCGGTCGGTCGTTCTCCATACTCGCTCCCAATGGATGCTGTGCGTTGCTCGAACGATACACGGCTCGTCGTCAGGTGCTCCCCGAGTGCGTCATCGGTTCCGATTGCTGAAACTGTTTTCGGCTGGCGTGGGCAGTCGCCGACGGTACACGACGCGGAAGCCGTACGCGTTCGACTACTCGCTCGCCACCGCTTGCGGCGTTTCCGGTTCCAGCACGAAGCGTTCAAAGTCGGCCAGTTCAACTCGGCTTCCCACCACCAGCGGAGTTCGCTGGTGAATACTCTCCGGTTGGATGTCGAGCACCCGGCGGGTCCCGTCGATGGCGGTCCCACCCGCCTGCTCCGCCAGAAACGCGACAGGATTGGCTTCGTAGAGCAACCGCAGCTTGCCGTCCGGATTCTCCGCGGTCGGCGGATAAAGGAAGACGCCCCCCTTGAGCAGCGTGCGATGAAAATCGGCGACCATCGAGCCGATATAGCGGGACGCGTAAGCATGTCCCAACGTCCCGTTTCTGAGGCGATCCAGGTACTGCTGATAACGCGGAGGGAAGTTGTCCCGATAGGCTTCATTGACGGAATAGTACTTTCCTTGTTCCGGCATTCGCATATTTGGGTGGCTCAGGATATACGCCCCGACCGACGGATCGAGGGTGAAGCCGTGAACGCCGTTGCCGACACTGTAGACGAGAATCGTCGACGAGCCGTATACGACGTACCCGGCGGCGATCTGTTTCGCGCCCGGTTGCAAGACCCACTTCTGCGGATCATCGAGGCCGACCCCCTCGGGACGGCGAAGAATCGAGAATGTCGTACCCACGCTCACGTTGACGTCAATGTTTGACGAGCCATCGAGCGGATCGAAAACGACAGCGTACCTGGCCTGCTCGGACCCCTGATGAACGAGCAGGGGCCGCTCATCCTCTTCCGAGGCGAGCACACCGATGCTCTCCCGGGCGCTGAGGCACTGAATCAGGACTTCGTTGGAGTACACGTCGAGCTTCTGCTGGATCTCCCCCTGAACGTTGATTTCGCCCTTCGCACCGAGCATATCGTTGAGGCCGGCTCGCCGCACCTTCGCCTGAATCAACTTGGTGGCCATCGTGATTCCGGAGAGCAACCACGAGAATTCTCCGGAAGATCCCGGGAATCGCTGTTGATCCTGGAGAATGTGTTGCTGGACGGTGATGATCGGCGCTGCCGAATGAGACATCGTGGTGGCTCTCTCTGGTTCTCGTTTTCCCTGCCCCGCATGTGGCATCGACTCCATCGTAGCGGCCTGGATCCGGGTGTCGATTACCCCTCTCGCAGCGGGATCGCTGGTGACACGTGGGAACCTACGCAGAACCGGGAGGACCGGCCGCGTCCCACCTGTTGCCGCCGCCCGCGGCAGCGGGGAAAATGGTGAAACGGGCAGAGCGGGTTGCGGTGGCGTTCTCAGAAAACTGAAATTGAAGAAAGAAAAGAGATGACCTTGGATCGACGGCAAATGCTTCTCGGCACGGCTGCCGCGGCGAGCTCCCTGGCGTGTCGGAGCGTGGCGGCGGAGACCGAAACGACGCGACCCATTCGAAATCCGATCGCCGTCTCGACCTATTCCTACTGGCGATACCGGAAGGACACCAAGCTGCCGATCGAAGATTGCATCGACCTGGCCGCCGAGGCAGGGTTTGACGCGGTGGAAATCCTCCACGTGCAGATGCAACAGGAGGACAATGCCTATCTGCAGATGCTCAAGCGGCGGGCCTTGGTCAACGGCCTCGATCTCTGCGGCTTCTCGACCCATCAAGGGTTCGTCTCCCCGGAACCGGCGGTCCGGCAGAAGAACATCGACCACACGATCCGCTGTATTGAACTCGCCTACCAAATGGGCATTCCCACCATGCGGGTCAACACGGGCCGCTGGGGTACGACGAAGAGTTTTGATCAGCTCATGAAGGATCGGGGGATTGAGCCGCGGTTGGACGGGTATACCGATGACGAAGCATTTGGATGGGTGATCGACAGCTTCGAGAAGTGTTTGCCGGCGGCGGAACGGTGCGGCGTCGTGCTCGGATTGGAGAATCACTGGGGACTGGGACGGACGGCCGCCGGGGTCCTGAGAATCGTCGACGCCATCGATTCGCCCTGGCTGCAAGTGACCGCGGACACGGGCAACTTTCTCGAGGACCAGTACCAGCAATTCCAGGTACTTGCACCACGGGCCGTGTTCGTGCAGGCGAAGACCTACTTCGGCGGCGGCACCTGGTACACGCTCGACATCGACTACCAGAAGATTGCCCAGACGCTTCTCGATGCCAAGTACCGGGGCTATATCTCATTGGAGTTCGAGGGCCGGGAATCGCACCAAACGGCCATTCCCAAGAGTCTCGCACTGCTGCGGAAAGCGTTCTCCTGACCAACACGCCGCCCAACGAGTCAGTCGCCATGACGAACATGAAGCGGATCGCGGTGCGTTTCTTCCTTTGCTGGTTGGCCATCACCTGCCTCGCGCCGGCGCGGTCCAGCCGGGCCGACGGCCGGGAACGTCCCTTTCTGGGAGCCTATCTGAACATCCCGCGCCTGTTTGATGCGTCGGACAGTTTGCCCGATCGCGAACGGGCGATTGGGCGGCAACTGGACGAATTCAAGGCCAGCGGGCTGCGCGTCGTGATGCCGTATGCCACCACCACGTCCGGCGAGGCGCTCTATCCCAGCAATGTTATTCCGGACAAACGATATGCCGACTGGGATCCACTGGCGGTCGTGGTGGCGGCCGCCAAGGCACGCCAACTGGAAGTGTATCCCGTCGCTTGTGTCCTGGCGTGCGGCAAGGATGCGCTGAAAGGAATTCTGCGCACGCACCAGGAATGGGCGTTGCGGGATGAAGCAGGCCGGCCGATCGGCCATATCAGTCCCTGCCATCCGCAAGCCAGAGCCTGGGTCACATCCGTCATGGCAGAGATCGTCGATCGCTACCGGCCCGACGGGCTCTTGCTGGACTACTTGCGGTTCAACAACCGCCCCATGCAATTGGATCCCCGCGGCGCGGCCGAATTGGCCGTCCGGCTGCGGGGCGTTTCCCCCGAGAATCGGCCGCGCGTTGTGCAACAGTTCAAAGAAGCCGGGCTCACGGAGCTGATGCGGTCCATCAGCGTCGATGTCCGCCGCCGGCAGCCGGGAATCCGGATTGCCATTTACTCGTGGGGACCCCACGTGGTCGAGAATCATCGCGTCGCACAGGACTGGGAAACCTGGGCCAAACGGAAGTACATCGACATGGTTAACGTGTCCGGGTACTGCTATCGAGCGAACTATGGCGACCGCTACTTGCAGGTGTTCAAAGAACGGCTGGCCGGGGCGCTTGCCATCAACCGCCGCGCCGGCGGCCCGGTTGACGTCACCCTCTGCCTGGGGATCCGAACCAGTCACGGTCGGATTGAGGAGGCGGCCGAGGTGAACGATTACCTGAGTATCGCGCAGCGCCTGGGCGTCGATGGTGCGGCGGTCTTCACCTGGGACTATCTGCGACCCTATCTCGATGCGATCTCCCGGGACGCCTATTTCGCCAACTTCGCGGCGGGGCTCGCAACGCGCCAGTGATGCTCTTGCGGCGACCCGCTTCCTGACTGGACTCGCCTGGAAACTGCCGTTTTTCGCATGCGGGCCGGTTTGGATGCGGTTTGGCCCTCCATCGTTGTCGGCGCAGCGCGATCCCGACCTCCGGCCCTTGGCCCGCGAGGGCGTCCGGCGGAAATTCTCGATCGATTTTCTGTAATACGTCGCCCACCCGGTGCGCCACAATATTGAAACCAGCGTCAGGGGACGGAACCCGGCGTGAATCACCCCTCGTGGAATCAGCGAGCAGGCGCACGTGGATTGGGATTGGGAACAAGTCCGAGATCGCTGGGGACCGGTCGTTTGGGAGGTGGCGATGCGCGTCTTGAACCATCAGGCCGACGCCATCGATTGCTACCAGGACGTCTTCCTGGAAGTCTTTCAAAAGCCGGATCGCGATAAGATCGAGAACCCCGGCGCCTATCTCAGGTGGCTGGCGACTCGGCGGGCGATCGACGCGCTGCGGAAGCGGCGGACGCGGCAGAATTCGATTTGCCCGGCCGATCCCGCCTCTGTAAGCGTTGCGGAGACGCCCCAGGAAAATGTCGAATATGCAGAACTGCTGGCCGTCGTCCGTAGCGAGCTTGCCGCGCTGCCTGCTGCCCAGGCACAGGCTTTCTGGCTGGTCTCCGTCGAGCAGTGTTCCTATGAGGAGGTTGCCACGCTGCTGGAGACGGAACGCAACCACGTGGGCGTTTTGATCCACCGCGCACGAAGGCATCTGCAACAGCGGCTCAAACAGCTGGCGCCCCATCGGCAGCCTTGACGCAGGAGTGATCGTGAATGAACGAGTCTTCAGAAAAACGCCGGGACCCGACCGACGACGAGTCGCGGGAGTTGCTGGATCGACTCACGCACCAATTGCGCGAGCAGCCGGTTCCGCCGCCCCCTGCTGCTTGTCGGAACTGGTCGCCACGAACCGAGGTGGCCCGCGCGGAAGGCCGTAGTCCGATTCGTAGGTCGTCGACCAGGGCGGTCGTCTCCTGGTCCGTCGCGGCCATGGGCGCTGCCTTCCTGCTGGCGGTTGCCTCTTGGGCCTTGCTGCAGAATCCCGGTAACCAGAATCGGCATCACCTGCCGGATCGGGTCGTGGTGAAGGATGAGGCCGGCCAAACGGAAAAGATGGGGGCCGGGAATGCGCCGGACACTGCAGTGTGGGACGAACTCCAGGAAGGGCTGGGCGTGCTGGATGAGGAGATCGCTCAGCTAAAACGCCAGGCCGAGCTGCTCGACGTGCGACGCCGGGCGGAATTGCTGATGGATGATCTGGCTACCGTCAGTCAGCCCGTGCCGGTGAACGTCGAGGAACTTTGAGAGACCAACCCAACTCGTCGAGGTGTTTCATGTGTCGAACACAACTGTTTCGGATTTGCCTGGTGGTGGTAGCGGCCGTCGCACCCCTTGAATGTCGTCCGCGGACCGTCCGGGCGGACGACAAACCGGCCCGACCCGCTACGGTTGTCGCGCCGGCCGGCACCGTGCAGCTACGGAGCGCACCGGGTGGGGCGTATTACGTCGATCGAGGACTCCTTGAACAATACGAGGCGCTCAAGAGTCGTGTGCGGCGAGTGCGGGAGATGATCGCCAGTGGAACATCCAGTCGCCGCGCGGCACTCGAGGAACTGGAATCCATTGAAGCGGAATCGGCCAAAGTCCGGCTTGCCATCGAGGCGAACCAGCAGTTTGTGGCCGTCTTCAAGGTGTTCAAGAAGACCGAGGAACAGACGTTTCCATTGGCCCCTTCGCGACGCATTGTGGTTCGGGGGGACAATGTGACGGTGCGGGGCTGGGACGGGCCGGGAATCAAAACGGTTGTGGAGAAAGTGATCCTGGCCAGAGAACAGCCGCCCGCAGCAGCGTTCGCCGCCATCCGCGTGCAGCACCAGGTCGCCGTCCCGGAAGATATCGTGGGCAAAACGCGCGAACAACGGGCGGCCGACGAGGAGGCGTTTTTGAATTCGCCAGCGGGCAAGAAGATGACACCGGCACAGCTCGCCGCCCGACGCGCATTCATCGAACAACTGTTCGGCGGCGATGACGTCTTCGCCGACTTTCAAGGTCAGGCGGTCAATGACCTCGCGGTGACCGGCCTGCGGCATGAAGAGGGGAATCGTCAACTGACCATCCCCATCGAGTCGCCCGAGGGCGGCGCGAGTCTCTCCAGCCAATGGCAGCGGCACGCCGCCGTTACGATTTACGTTCCACACTGCGAGCACTTGCTGGTTGCCGGCTGCCTTGTGAGTCTGGATATCCGGAATCTGCGCGGCAACCTGTTGTTGACGACAAGAGCGTCCCGTGATCGAGACTACCACGGCTCGTTCGAGGTCCGGAACATCGACGGCGACGTAACGATCGATCAGGCACCCGTCCGCCTCCTGGACGGCGTTTCTGGAAACGTCCGCTTCACGGCGACTGACGAATTCGTCAATAGTGGAACGCGTCACGTGGACGACTCGCGGACAGCCTACTCGTTCGAAACGAAAGCGACCGAAATCTCCAATGTGCAGAACAACCTGGTGGCCTGGTTTCTCCGCACAAATCTTCGCGTGACCGGCGTGGGCGGCGTCATTGACATCCGCAACGAGTTTGGTTCAACCGAACTCGACTGGCGCGACCAAACCAAGCTGGAGGCGGCGATGCGCGTCGTCAGTGAGAGTGGGACGATCAAGTTGACCGGGCCGCGCAAGATACTCGAGTCCATCCCGCTGTACGCACATACTTTGTGCGGAACGCTGCATTCCAATCTCCAGCGGAGCATCCTGGACGACGTCAGCTTCTCCACCGGGAATCCACGACGGAGCTGGTCTGGATTCGTCACGCCCTCCCAGGACCGGTTTGCCATGGATCGCTTTGAGCGGCCCATGCAGGCCTGGGAAGGCCGCGACCGCTCACCGGGTCTGGACCTGATCAGCCGATCCGGCCAGGTTTCGATTACGGCGCGGGGGGCGGCCGATCCGGACCAGGGGGCAGGTTGATCCGCGCCGGCTCAGGACGCGGATGCCACTTCCGCAGCCGCCGGCTGACGCGACCATTCGAAGAACCCGATCGCCTCCAGATCGGCCCGCAGTTGTTGCTTGCGCCGGCTGGACAGGTTCGCCAACGGTGCACGAACGGGGCCGCAGTCGACGCCGAACCACTCCATCACGGCCTTGAAGCCCGCGATGCCGCCCGCGTCCGCCATCAAGGCGATCATCGCGACACTGCGGGCCTGAAGTGCCCGAGCTGTGGGGAGATCACCTGCATCCAACGCGGCCAACATACGGCGATACAGGGGTGCGGCGAAGTTGTAAGTTGTTCCGATAGCGCCGCCGACACCGAACACCGCGCCCGCCAGGAGTGTCTGGTCCGAGCCGTACAGCACTTCGAATTCGCCCTCGTTCCATTGAATACACTGCTGCATCTGCATCAAGTCGGAATTGGAATACTTAAGGCCGACCAGGTTGGGAATCCGCTCCTTGCCCCGCGCCAGCAGCTCGACCATGGGCAGTTGGACGGTGGTGAATGGGGGGATGTCATAGAAGTAGAAGGGAAGGTCCCCGGCCGCGGCGGCCACCGGTGCCAAGAAATCGATCAACTCATCGACCGAAGCTGGCTTGAAATAGCAGGGGGACGACGCCGCCACCGCATCCGCGCCGATCTGTTGCGCATGAGCGGCTCGCGCCTGAGCCTCCGGCAAGCTGTTGTGCCCCACCTGGACGATAACGTCCAGTTGCGTGCCGTTTGCGAGATCGCGCCAACGTTGGGCCAGCCGGTAACTCTCCTCGCTGGAGAGGGATTGCCCTTCGCCCGTCGTCCCGGCAACGAACACGCCGTCAATCCCGTCTTCCACAAACAACTCCGCCTGCCGCTCGACCACATCAAGGTGCAGCGAGCCATCCGGCCGAAAGGGAGTGTGGGGAGGTACGATCAAGCGAAAGTCGGCCAGGGACGAATTGGCCGCGCGGGAATGGTCATTTGTCATGGAGCGGTTCCGGCAGGGAGAGGGACGAACGGCTGGAGAGGGGCCATGCGCAGGAAACAAATTCGACCCTCCATCATAGACCACCAGGGCCCACCTGACAGCGGCCGGAAGGACAGAATTCAGGGCTGCCGGCCTGCTGCAGCGCGCCCGCTCGGCCAGCCAATCGATCCAGGCCGCAAGGTCGACGGCCAACCGGGGCCTCAGGGTTGCTGTCGCGATCCAGTTCCGTCCCGCAGACCGCCGGCGGCGACCACGAGGTCGCGAATTTCTCGGAGAACCGTGACTTGCTCGTCCGTCCAGCCCGAGTGGCGTGTCCGGCCCAAGTCGTCTTCATCACCCAATCCCGACGTCAGCGACTCGCCAACGCGCGCCATCAACTGGCTGCGGATTTCGGTCGCATTGGCAATCCCCTGGATCAGCCCAAGATGCGCCCCCATGGCATGGCCCGCCTGCTGCTGTGCCCGCTTGTCGCCGCCGCCCGCCGTTTCAACCAGCACATCGGCGATGCCAAAGTAGCGTTGCAACGGACCCTGGCTGATCGAAACATTCTGCACATTGTCGAACGTGATGGTCGTTTCATGGATGACCCAGATGCCCCGGCGAATCCGCAGGCTGCGATCGCTGACGACATACCATGTCGTATCGAAACGCAAGTGGATGGCGATGTACGCAATGACGTCCGGCACCACCGCCAGAAACAGCGCGGGCAGTGCCAACGCGACACCGATCCATGGCGAGTTGACCAGAATGATGACCCAGCCAATCAGAATGCCAAGGTCGATCAGGATGCAAGCGACCCAGAATTGAAGCCGCAGGTAGTTGAGAAACCCGTAGGCCGGTTTGAATGATTGGATCTGCTCGTCTTCCGCGGTTGGCGGCAAGGTCGGTGGCTGGTCGGGGACGCGAAAGTAGCGTGTCAGGACTCCCCAGATGCCCTGATAACACCACTGCGAGGCGGCTTCGATCTTGGGCTTCATGAGGTCGTCTCTCCGCCCGCCGCGCTGCCGCTTTGACCAGCCGGCGGCGGCATCGCGTTGCTCCGTAGAGCGTCGCGAATCTCGCGCAAGAGTTGCAATGGTTCGTCGGCATCCGCTTCCCTGCCGGCCCCGTCGCCTTGCTGCGGTTGGCTGCCGGACGAACTGCCGGCCGCCGGGAGCGGCTTCAGGCCTCGGGCACCGCGCATCTTGGAATAGAGAAAATCACGTAGCGCTTCTGCCTGCGGAATGCCCTCGATGCTCATCTCCGGTCCGGAACTTCCGGACGCCGTCTGAATACCCACGGTGGCCAGGCCCATCCAGCGTTGGATCAAATTGCGCGTCAAGTGAATATCTTGGATTCGCCGGTACGTGAGATGGACTTCGCGGCGAAACAGAATGCCCCAACGCATGGAAACGCCGTCTTCGTCAAACTTGTATGCCAGCGTCACGTACTTGAAGTAAAGCGGCAAGAATGCGACCGGAAATCCGGGGCCGGTCAGGAAGGCGACGGCCGCGTAGTACTTGAGCAGCACGGGCTCCGGGCGGGTAATCGCCAGCGGATCAAACTTCGAGTCGTCCGCCTGGTTGGATTCGGTCATGAGTGCATGTCCGTAGTGGAAGGCGACAGTGGGACGCGGCCTGTTCAAAGCTTAATTCGCCCGCTTCGCGAAAAAAGGGGGCAGACCCAAAAAGTCGCGGCAGACCATCCGGCACAGCAGGCCGATTGGGACGACGGTCTGACCGGATCAGGTGACCGGCCCAGGATCTGAAGAGACTCCGTTGTCAAGTATTCGCTCGCGCCCCGCAAACCTTGGCGGGAGGGGAGCCAGGAGTTGCCGGACAGGGCGAAGTCGACGGCATCGAACCTCCCGGCGATGGCCGTTTGGCAATCCGCGGATGACCGGCTGCAGATTGTCCATCCCCGTTGCATTGGGCCGACAGACATGCAGAATGACGCACACATTCAGCTTCGCGTTTCCCGCGTTCGGCGCCGCGAACGACCGGTGCCGGTTGCCGTGACAACTCGATTTGCGCTGCCGCGCGAGGCATTGTTGCCAGGCGTTCGGGTCAGCAGCGATAACTCATGAATCAGGAGTAACACGATGGATTACCGTACCCTTGGCCGCTGCGGTGCCAGAGTGTCACCGATCTGCCTGGGCACCATGATGTTTGGCGGGCAAACCGACGAAGCCGAGTCGCGGCGGATTATCCACCGGGCGCTTGACGGCGGCATCAACTTCATCGACACGGCAAACATGTACAACATGGGCGAGTCGGAGCGCGTGGTCGGACGGGCGATTGCAGATCGCCGGGACCAGGTGATCTTGGCCACCAAGGGACGCCAGAAGATGGGCGACGGTCCCAACCAGCAAGGTGCCAGCCGCGTTCATCTGTTGCATGAATTGGATGCCAGCCTGCAACGGCTCGACACCGACTACATCGATATCTACTACAACCATGCGCCGGACGAGGCGACACCGATCGAGGAGACCTTGCGGGCCATGGATGATATGGTGCGCAGTGGTAAAGTCCGTTACATCGCGTGCTCGAATTTCCGTGCCTGGCGACTGTGCGAGGCACTGTGGACGAGCGACCGGTTGAACTTGAATCGGTTCGTTTGCGTCCAACCGCTCTACAACATCGTCAACCGGGACGTGGAAGTCGAGTTGCTGCCCCTCTGTCATGAGCACGGGATCGGTGTCGTCAGTTATAGCCCCCTGGCGCGAGGCGTGCTCACCGGCAAGTACCAGCCCGGCCAGCCGCCCGCCGCGGGAAGTCGTGCCTCGCGGAACGACGTGCGAATGATGCAGGCGGAATGGCGCACCGCCAGCCTCGAAATTGCCGGCCAGATCCAAACTCACTGCCAACAGAAAGGGGTCGCCACCTCGCAGTTTTCCCTGGCCTGGTGCCTGGCCAACCCGATTCTCACCTCGGTGATCGTCGGGCCGCGGACCATGGAACAGTTTGAAGACAATCTGAGTTGTCTCGACGTGACGATCACCGCCGAGGACGAAGCGTTCATTGACGGGCTGGTTCCGCCGGGTGAGCATAGCGGCCACGGCTTTCAGGACACCGCGTATCCGATCACCGGACGCGGCATCTCCGCGCCCTAGGTTCAATCCCGTTCCATTGGATTTCACACCTCCGTAGGTCATGCTTTGCATGACATTCCGTACTTCCCGGCCACCCGGCGAGCCTGCGATCATGAAGCTTCGTGGAAAACGTATTCTGATCACCGGGGCTGGTCGGGGAATCGGTGCGGCGATCGCCACCGCCTTTGCGGCGGAAGGTGCCGACATTTGTTTGATCGCCCGGACAGCAACGCATATCGAAGCGGTTGCCGAGCAGATTCGGGGGCAGGGCCGCCGCAGTCAGGCGCTGACCTGCGACGTCGCCGATCCGGAGCAAGTCGCCCAGGTCGTGGAAGACAGCGTGTCATTTCTGGGAGGGCTCGACATTCTGGTGAACAACGCCGGCGGCGGCGAATTGCGGGTCCGGGTCGGCGAAGACGATGTCGACCGCTGGCGCGAGGTGATTGAAGTCAACCTGCTGGGAACCTATTACGTGACCCGGGCGGCGCTCCCGGCACTCAAGCAAGCCGGTGACGGGTCCATCATCAACGTCGGCTCCGGGATGGGACACCAGCCGCGGAGCGGGAACAGCTCGTACAACTCCGCCAAGGCCGGCGTCTGGATGCTCACTCGGTGTCTGGCGATGGAACTCTGGGAAGACAACATCCGGGTCAACGAATTGGTCCCCGGTCCGGTGTTCACCGACCTGACCGCTGCCGTCTTCGAGCCGGGCAAGGCCCACCCGGCCATCGGCAGCGAACATGTCAAACAACCCGAGGACGTTGTCCCGTTGGCCCTCTTCCTAGCGACTCAAGGGGCCCATGGGCCAACCGGCCAGTCCTTCAGCCTGGCGCGGCGACCCCTCTAACGCGGATGATGGATCAGCGAACAACCATTCAGTGCATGTCGCTGGGCGGTGGTCAGCGGACTGTGCGCCCATGTCGCGACGCGGGCACGGCGGCGTTGCGGCCGACAAAGGCGAGTGACTTTGACGATTGTGCGCGTTATGCCGGGGGGACACGTTCTGGCAGCCGGTCCTTATCCATGAATTGGCACGGTTTCAACGGGCCACGTTTCGATAATCCTGATAGGGATGTCTCTGCGGGACGTGTGTGCCGCTCACTCGAAGAAGACGTTGGATCGGTCACACTCACGGTAGTCTTGGAATGGAGTCACTGGCCGTGGAGCGTCGTTGCCGGCTGGGCATCCTGTTGCTGACATGCTGCTTTGGGGTCCTGGTCGGCGGTGGCCGCGAGCACTCGGCATTGCTGGCAGCCCCGCCTCACACGATTTCGTCCCAGGATCATCCCTTCGATCCGGATTGGCCGGACGTCTACCTGATACTGCAGCGGAAGTGCTTGCGTTGCCACTTGCCCGGCACGGACCGGGTTGACCTGTCCGGCTACCAGGCGGTGGTGGCGGCCAACATCGACGGCGACCCGATCGTCGTTCCCGGCAACGCTGACCAGTCACCCCTCTACGAGAGTCTCGTCTGGAATGTCCGCGCGGAAGCCGGTTCGCCCCATGCGGATCAACCCGCGATGCCGCCGGAACCGGCAGACTGGCTGACGGCCGGCCAACTGCAGATGGTGCGTCGTTGGATTAACCGCGGTGCCCTGGAATACCGGCTACCCGACGGATGTAACATTCGTCCTTTGCTGGAAATCGACTTTCCCTCGGCGCAGCAGTGTGCGGCCTGCCACCCCAATCAATACGAGCAGTGGTCGCGCTCGATGCACGCGTATGCGCAACATAGTCCGATCTTCGAGGCATTCAATCTGACGCTGATCGAACGCACGGGTGGGACGATCGGTACGTTTTGTACCCGCTGCCATACACCGGTCGGCACGATCCTGGGCGAGAACGGGTCACGGCGCAACGTCAATCGTTCGAGACTCTCCCGGGAGGGCGTGACCTGTGTCGTCTGCCATCGCCAGGCCAGCCCGCAATACAAGGACAATGCCCGCATCGACGTGCAGCCGGGCGAGATGTTCGAGCAGTGTGTATACGGACCGTTCGAAGGTGCCGTATCCGAGCAGCTCGGTAGCCACCCTTCGGTCGCCGCACCCTACATCCGTACGTCGCAGTTTTGCGGAAACTGCCACGACGTCACGAGCCCCGATGGCATTCGTCTGGAGGAGGCGTTTAGCGAGTGGAAGAACAGCCCGGCCGCAGCGCACGGTATCCGTTGCCAGGATTGTCATATGGGGCCGGTGCAGGGTGTCGCGATTCCCGAACACCAGCGGCCGTTGGGTCGCGCCGCCCAGGTGCCGGGCGTCGAGCCCGCGCGGATCCCGCTACGGCACCTTTCCGATCACACGTTTGCCGGACCCGATTACTCGATCCTGCCGGATACCGAATTCCCCTACAAGCTGGACTGGATGTATGAAACCGACTACCGCAATGTCCACCGGTTGACGCCGCATCAGCGGAAGACGCTCGTCGATCTTCGCCACAGGAACCGAGCGGCATTGGAAATCGCCGCCGCGAAACGGTACGAAGTGCTCCGGAACGGGGCACGGCTGGAAATCGCCCTGCCGCACCAGGCCAGGATGGGACGAAAGACCTTAGTCAAGGTCAAGGTTGTCAGCACCGTCGCCGGGCACGGGTTTCCCACCGGTTTCACGGCGGAACGGCAGTGTTGGGTGGCGATTGAGGTGCGCGACCCGCAGGGTCGTGTCGTGTTCGCCTCAGGAGACCTCGATCACAACGGAGACCTGCGAGACGACCACAGCCACGAAGTCATCGCCGGCGAACTGCCCCATGACAAGCATCTGCTCAACTTTCAGAACAAGTTCTCGGCACTCACCAACAAGGGAACCGACCGCTCGGTCGTGCTTGCGATCAACCGGCACCTCTCACCCGTCAATGTGTTGCGCCCCGCGACCGCCACGGCCCAACTGTTTGGACGACCTGCCGGGTTTCGAATCGCCAAAGGCAACCTGCCACCATTGGCGGCGCGAGTCAAAGCGTATCCGATCGATCTGCCTGAGTGCCCGGGCGTGTACACCGTCGACGTACGGCTGAACTACCGCCACATCCCACCGACACTCCTTGACCACATCGGGATTCCCCATCTCAAGCATCTCCTGGAGATCGTGGAGATCGACCGGTTCCAGGCCGGTTTTCAGGTGGGGTTGTAAGAACGACACGGGTGGCTGTTACGCATCAATTTTTGTCGCGCATCATACTTGGCAAGACCGGAGGCCTGCTTGAACGCGGTACGGACTGGACCGTGGTTGCTCCTGATCACCACCCTGGTGGCGGTGTCGGCGGAACTTCGCGCGCAGTCCGTTGCGCGAGAGGCGGAAAACAGGCTCGGCAACAGGCCGGTTGGCAATGGCTTGCTTGTGACCCAGCACGTGCCGGCGGAGGACGAGCCGGAGAACGTGGTCCCCGCTCCGGGCAGCCTCGGGGCCCTGTTGCCGGAGCCAAACGCAGCCGACCTGCCGCCGCTACCGCCCTTGGAGGAAGAGCTGTGGTACCACGGTGGTTCCTACCTGTACGAGCCGGAAGGCGACCACTTGAACTGGCCTGACGACGCCGATGCCGAGCATGTCGAGATTCTCCGCTTGCCGGAAACGTGGGTGGAACCGCGTCCGCTCACTTTGTTCAGCGAGTTCCTCGGGGTCGGCGCTCCCGCGGGAACCCGGTTCTCGTGGTTCGGTCGGCCAGGTTACATGTGGGACGTCCGGTTCGTCGGCGCCGGACGGTACGAGCTGTTCGGCTTTGCCCTGGAAGAAAACGGTCAGCGGCAAGACGCGATCGGCCAGCAACTGGTCCTGGACCTCGACCTCCGGCTTACCGGCACCGAGCGGTTTCATGTCCAATTCCGCCCGCTCGGCGAAGGCAATTCGGGCGGGTCGTACTATCAGTTCAGCGACCCCGAGGGATATGTTGATTTCTCGCATGCCGAGCCGGACCGCTATTGGTTTGAAGGCGAATTGGCCAGCATCTTTGGCGGATGCACGAATCCCTACGCGGTCCTGGATTACAACGTTGCCGTCGGCAAGTTTCCCCTGGTATTACACAATTCGCTGCTGATCAATGATGAGATTCTGGGAGTAGGCCTTGGTAAGAATACGATCATCCGGGAAGGCCTGAGCAACCTCAATGTTCAGTTCCTTTACGCGTTCAACGATGTGGAGAACATGGCCGGCGACAACCGGTTGGTCGGTGTCAACATGACGATCGATCGGCGCCGCACGTTTTACGAGTTCAGCTATCTCCTTCTGCAAAACGACGTCGATTCACGGCGGGACGCACGTTACCTGGCCCTGAGTGCCACGCGGTTCTACGGGCCCTTGAGCCTCGCAGGCCGAGGGCTGGTGAAGGCCGGTGACCCCGGTGGTGTCGGCAACGGGCAACTCCTGGTGCTGGAGAGTAACTACACGCGGAGCTTCATGCATCAACCATTGGGCGTGGAAAAATGGGTCTTCTACTGCAATGCGTTTTACTCCAGCCCGGGCTGGACATCGATCAGCGGCGGTAACCTGAACCGGCTGCGGGCGACGTTCGAGACCAACCCGCTGATTCGCATCTCAGCCGGTCTGACCACCGGCGAACGCTGGGGAGCCGCGTTGGGCGTGCAGTTGTTTCGTCATCATGCCGACGAATCGATCATTCCCGAAGTCGCGCTCGATACTCCCGACGGCGAACTGGTGTGGGGCTGCGGCGTCAGGTATCTGCGTAAGCTAAGCGCCCGAACTTACCTGGAAGCGCTGGCGACGCTGGCCAGCTCCAATGATCCTCGCTTCGACCGGGAAGGCGTCTTTGCTTCCTACCATGTCGCATTCTGAAGACCGCGTCACTGCCACTGCCGCAGACTTCAGATCGCCAGCCTGGTCCAATCATCAACCGTGGGGCGTTAACCCCGGATGATTCATCAGCCGTTGGGCGTTAGCCCCGGTTCCGTTGATCGCAGAGCAAACCGGACGTTAACGCGTTCCGGCTGATATGCGCGGTGCATTGGCCACGTACACTGCAAACGATCGCCGCACAATGACGTGTCCTGAATGTTCGTTCGTTCATGAATTATCCGGGCTACGGCTCTCCGGACTCACGCCGCCGGCGCGCGCCGGCCTCCTCGAGCAACTTCTCGAGCACGTCCAGCGGTTGGGCGCCAACTGTTCCTCGGCCGTTGCAAACAAACGTCGGCACCCCCGTTATTCCCAGCTCGCGCGAGCGTTGCCAATCCCGGTCGACCTCCTCGCGCATGGTCCGCTGTTCCAATACCGTGCGTGCAGACCGCTCTGAGAATCCCAGTCGTCCGGCGATTGCTACGAGCTGTTCGACGTCCGCCAGGTTGACGTTGTTCACGAAATAGGCCCGGAACAACGCATCATGAATCACGGCTCCGTTGGTCTGCGGAACGGCCCAGCAGGCAAGTTCCTGAGCCAGCCGACTGTTGTAAGTCATGGTGCGCGGGCCGTACGGAAGTCCTTCACGTCGCATCCGTTCCGTCATCTGCCGTTGGGCCGCATCGATGTCGATGTTGCGCCCGGCAAACAACTGCTCCAGCGTCAACCCTTCGCTCGGCGTCTCCGGGTGCAAGGGAAAATGACGAAACACAATCGCTACGTGATACGTCGACCGCAACTGCTCAATACGGACCGTACTGAGATAGCACCATGGTCAGACGTAGTCCGAGAAGACCTCAAGCACCGGTGGCGTCATGGTTTCCTTTCTGTGGGTGTCAGAGCAGGCCTGGCGAACGCGTGATCACAAACGGTTTGAACGTCGCTACCGTCGAGCGACGGCAGCTACCGACGAATCGGGGCAGTCGTTCTTTCGCCATTCCGTAGGTCATGCTGTGCATGACGCTTCCTCACCCTCAGCATGACGTTTCACTGCCCGCTCCTGTCAGCCGCCGCAATCGGAAAATCACTCACGGCACGAACCTGATGCGGAGCCAGCCGGCTTATCGGAATAGCGGGTTCTCCCCTTGCTCAGAAAACAGGGCGTCGACATCATGCGGAGAGATGTGCAACCGTTCGCCCGGTTCTAAAGTTGGCTGCAACAGGTCGTTTTCATGAACTGAATGCTCGAGGTCCAGCAGATGGCCCAGTTCGTGCATGACGACGGAGAGCAAGTCGTAGTTGTCGGCTGGGACTGCCGTTGCCGTCGGCGCGACGCGCGGCAGGTTGCGATGGATCGTTGGCGCAGGGTCGACAAACCATCCCATCCCTGCGGCGTTCTCGTCAATCCAGATCGTGTTGCCGCCGGCCAAGGCCAGTTGGTCGCCTTCCAGGTCCACCACCCGCAACTGCACGCCTGCCAGCCGGGCTGCTTCCTGTGGCGACAACCCGGCAGCTACCCAGCGGCTGATGCCGATCTCGACAAGCGGCCGGATCTTGTCGACTCTGATCGCCGCACCCGAAGCGCCTTCGTCAGCCGCCAAGGTGCCGCGCAGTGCGGACGTGGAAGTCAACGTGAAGACCGTGGGATCGTAACCTGGGGTCCATGATTTGCCGTCGCCCAAATCCTGACCGGTAATGACCGAAAAGGTTCCCGCACGCGAACCATACTTGATGGCGTCGACAGAGAAGCCAACCGGCGGATCAAACTGGTCGACGAGCAACAGCTCCAGGGTGCCGTCCAAGGTTGCCGTTCCAGTAATGTCAAGCTGGTCATAGCCGACCCCAGCCCCGGGCCCGCCGATCTCGATGCTCAAGGTGCCACCTGCCGACTGCGAGAAGTTGCCGTCGATCTGGAGGATGCCCGGCGAGTCGCCCGGGCGGACGGTACCCCGGTTTTCCACATTCCCGGCAACCGTGCCTTCGCTCCCTTGGAGAGTCGCGGACGACTCGATCACGAGATTGCCGTCGATGGTTCCAGTCGCCGACACCTCGATTACCGTGTTCCGCAGGGACGTGTTGCTGCTGACCTGGATCGCACCTCCACTACGGGCGATCAGATCGGATTGCCAGCCGGTATCCCAGAACGAATCGATGGCCAGCGACGCCAGCATGGTCAGGTCAATCATGCTGCCGACGCCATCCGCGACCAGCCCGATTTCGCGGGCCGAACTCTGGTTCGCGCTGGTCACCTGAGTGAGGCTGCCCAGATCAACCTTTCCTCCGGCATGTGCTTCGACGGCCAATTCGACGACGTGGTTCGGGCCGAGGTCGATGGTGGTCACATTTCCCAGGTCGATCCGGCTGCCGACACCGCTGGCACGTAATGTATCGACCGTGCTGCCTCCCGAACTCTGTATGTAACTGGTCGCCATCGGGACAGACAAAGTGACGCCGCCGCTCACCAACAGGCTCGACCCGTCGATGTTCGACAGCTGGGGCACGTTAGCCGTGGCGCCGCCGGCGAGCGTCAGGCGACCTCGCTCCAACGTCGTCAGGACCGGCATGTCGACTCCGCCGCCACTCGCATTGAAGTCGGTGCCCGCGGCCGCGACCAGGCTGGGAAATTCATAGGTGGGTCCAGTCAGCACGGCGGCTCCATCGGTCCAATGCTGCCAGGAAGCGGTCTGCAGCGTACCGGTACCGTCCAGGGTAGCGGTGACATGCCGCAAGGTCGTCAAGGCCGGGGCGTGCAGCGTGCCTCCGTTGCGGGCGATCAGATCGGAATACCATTCAATGGCCCATTCCGAGTCGATTGCCAGCGACGCCAACATCGTCAGGTCAACCATGCTGCCGACGCCATCCGACACGAGCCTGATTTCGCGGGCAAGAATCTGATCGGCGCTGGTCACCTGAGTGAGACTGCCCAGGTCGACCTGACCACCAGCAAACGCTTCGACCGCCAGTTCGACGACGTGGTTCGGGCCGAGGTCGATCGTGGTCACATTTCCCAGGTCGAGCCGGCTGCCGACGCCGCTGGCACGTAGCGTATCGAGAGTGCTTCCTCCCGAGTTTTGTGTGTAGCTGGTTGCCATCGGGACTGACAAAGTGACGCCGCCGCTCACCAGCAGGCTTGCCCCGTCGATGTTCGACAACAGGGGCACGTTGGCCGTGGCGCCGCCCGCGAGCGTCAGGCGACCTCGCTCCAACGTCGTCAAGACCGGCATGTCGACTCCGCCGCCGCTCGCACTGAAGTCGGTCCCGGCAGCCGACATCAGGCTGGGGAATTCATAGGTGGGTCCAGTCAGCATGGCGGCTCCATCGGTCCAATGCTGCCAGGAGGCGGTCTGCAGCGTACCGGTACCGTCCAGGGTAGCGGTGACATGCCGCAAGGTCGTCAAGGCCGGGGCGTGCAGCGTGCCTCCGTTGCGGGCGATCAGGTCGGAATTCCAGTCAACCGACCATGCTGAATCGATGGCCAGATTGGTCAGGTTGGCAATATCAAGCAGGCTCCCAACGCCATCTGCGACCAAGCGAATCTTGCGGGCCTCGTTCGCTGCCTCGCTGGTGACTTGCGTCACGCTGCCCAAGTCGACCTCTCCTCCGGCCAGTGCCTCGACGTCCAGTCGAACGCTATGATTCGTCCCCAGGTCGATGCCGACCAGATTCTGCAGATCCACGACACTTCCGGTGCCACTGGCGCGGAAGACCGTCGCTGTGCTTTGTCCCGCATCCTGAGTGTAGCTGGTTGCCAGCGGAAGGTGGATTCGCCCTCCAGCCCGTGCAATCAGGCTGCCGCCGTCGATTTTTGTGCTGCTACCGGAGACGAACAACGCCTCCGCGCCGTCGGCCGTCAGGATCGACCCGTTGCCAATCTCGAAGCGGGCTGTTGTCTCGGACGGCTCGGTGATGGTCAAGGATCCGCCGTTCAGAACCAACGCGTCCCGAGCCACGACGCTGCGGACCCGGATATCCCCGCTGGGCAACGAGACCGTGACGTTGGCCGTCTTGCGGTCGATGATCACCGCGTCGTTCGGTCCGGGGACGAAACCGCTGCTCCAGTTGCCCCCGTCGTTCCAGTCGCCGTCGCTATCCGAGATCCAGGCGACGGCGTTCTGTTCGTCAACATCGAAGCTCGCAAAGGTGATGGCAAAGGGTTCTTCGACATGATTGCCGGCGACGTCGGAAATCACGGTGGAGTCCCCGGTCAACTGGAACCGCCCCTCCAGCAGTGGTTGCTCGGTGTAGACGACGATACGTCGTGGCGAAAGCGCCTCCAAGCGATTGAGGGCAACGGTGGTGTCGTCGCCACCGCCAATCCGGAAATCGGCTCCCAAATTGGTCAGCGTAAAGCCGGAAACTGCGAGTTGAGTCGTGTCGATCGGTTCGTCAAACCTGACGGTGATGGCGTTGACTCGAAATCCGGCGCCACCATCCGCCGGGGAGGATCCAACCACGACGGGCGGAGTGATGTCGGGCGTCAGAGTGTAGGTGAGCGTGTCGGAGAGGCCACGGTTGCCGCCCGTGTCCGTGGCCCGGACCTGGAAGGAAACCGTTGTCGCACCGGACGCCAAGGCAGGCGTCACCGCACGCAGTTCGAATGGCGCTGACACGTCGTTCGCCACGACCCTGCCGTCCATCAACAGTTCCACGTTTCGCACCTGCACGTCGTCGGTGACATCGACGCGAATCGGTACCGAAAGGCCCTCTTGAATTTGCGTACCCTGCGGGCCGGTCGCGGTGACTGCGGGCGGCTGCCCCAGGTTGTCGAAGGGAACGTAATTCACCACAACCAGCCCGCCGTTGCCGTCCGCGATGTATCCGATTCCCGAGGCGATGGCCACACCCTGCGGAATCGCGGGCAGTGGAAACTGAGTCAGGTAATTGTCGGTCGCTTGCAGATCGGAGACGTCCGCGATCCCCACGACGGGTTCGTCGAGCCGTTGGCCGACGATACCAATGGCCAGGCCGAGCCCCGAACCGTTGGGCTCGATCTCCAACCCGGGGGCCACGAACGGGTCGACAAGGTCCGAGCCACTGATGACGGCGGGGTTGTCCGGATCGGCCACATCGACGGTCACGAACCCGCCCAGACCGAAACTTTCCTGGGCCCCTACGAAAGCGATGCCATTGTTGATACTGATCTTGCCGCCTTGGGGCAGTACGACCGATCCCCGTGTTTCTAGATTGAACCGCGACGCTTCAATAACAAACAGCCGCAGGTTGTCGTCCAGGGCGTAGAGAAAGTTCCCTTCGTGCGCGAGATGGTTGATTTCACCGCTGTTGGGAACGATCAGGCTTGTCACGACTTCACCGGACAGCCCGTCGTAGGCTGTGATGCGACTGCCGGAAACAGCATAGGCGACTCCATCCACCAGTTCGACTTGAGACGAAACGCTGCCGATCGTACGGAAACGGCTGGGCATCATGGCGTCGGAGACATCGATGAAATGCAAACCTCCCTCACCAGCGGCCACGACCGCGACCGACGTTAAGGGGTCCACCGCGACGTCCCGAGCGTCGCCGTTGAGGCCCAGTTGTCCCAACACGACCGGCTGGTCGAACCGGGAAGCATCAACAACGGCCAAGCCGTGGGAGCCGGTGGCGATGTAGGCGGTCTGCTGGGTGGCATCCGCTAATTCGCCGGCGATGACAATCGACTTGGATTCGCCCAGCAGTTGTAAATTGGCAATGACACCTGTTGGAAAACCACGCCCGCCCAGGGGATCTAAGCCCAGCCTCAGCTCAGTCAGATCATCGATCCCGTCCACGTCAGTGTCGGCCGCCGTTGCCAGCGTGCCGACGACTGATTCACCGATTGGCCCTAGTCCATCGCCATCCAGGTCATTCTCGCCGTTGTCCCCTAATTCAAAGACGTCGATACAGGTCTTCGGCAAGGTAATTGTGGATCCAGGTCCACCAGTACGGAAGGTAATGGTCTTGACGAAGCTGGTAGCGGCGTCGACTAGCCTTGCGGTGTAGTTGGTATTTGCCCGTAGCAGGAAACGGAAGCTGCCCGAGGAACTCAAATTCTTCCGCAATCCTCCCACGGCGATGACGCCAACTCGGGAAGGCCTTTTCAATCCATCCGCGGCGCGATCGAGCAGACTGATTGCGCGCTGCAGGCTTGTTGGAGCATCATCGTCGACAGCTTGATGCAAGATATCCGCAATGCGAGGCAACTCGCCGGAATCGGCAAGTCCAGTCAAAGCTGATGTTTCTCCCTGAGTAAGCGTGTCAGGCAAGAGATCGGCAATGTCGATATCGTACAGTTCACCGGTCAACGGATCGATGGCTGGATCGCCGGTCGCGATATCCATGACAGTGACATTTGCCGAAGCATCCATCGTTACCAAGAGGTTCGCCAAATCGTCGCCAAATCTCTCTTGCAACCCGCGACCAAAAAGCGTTTGGTTGATTATCGTCAGCGCGTTGTCAAGTTGCGGACCGACGTTGCGGACTGTAGCAACCGAGTCGTTGGCTGCGATGACGCAAAGACGTGCTGCCACAACGTTGGAACCCGGAGTAGTACCTCCGTTCGGTGAACAGGGAGGATCAGTTCCACCCAACTCGTCCGCCAGCGTACCAAGGTTGTTGATTACGTTGCCGAGATTGAAGCCGATTGAGAATGCCGCGACACCGGCGGCTACGGGCCCGCCGACAGTAACCCCCGCGGCAATCGCCACCAAGCTGATTCCCAGGCCAATGCGCTCGTTCAGGCTATAGCCGCCGACGGCTCCGACGCCAAGACGGTTGGCAAGTCCTGTGGCGCCGACCGCGGCGGCCCCGACGCGACCGTAAGGGTTGGATTGCAATAGTGCTGGTAGCGCCAACGCAATATTCGTCTTCGCCTTATTGATGTTCAGAAATGCTTCGGCCTTCCTCGGTGCATCCGCGACACCCAAGACTTCGGCTAATTCATCCAAGAAGTGCCACCCCGGTGCCAGGATTCCCTGGCCAGGATCCGAAGTGATCAATTCTCCGTTCTCGGTTACCGTGGCAGTACCGACCGCTTTCCAAGCTCCTGCATCATGATCAAATGAGACGATTGAAGTTTGCTCACCGGGAGGGAGACCCTGCAGGTTTGGGAACGAAATTGAAGCCGGCACCTCAAAATTCGTCGACCCGCCCGCCAGATTGAAACCTGCATCGGTGCCTGCCTGAATCGAGACCACCAACTGCGGATCCGCGCCCGGTGGCAGCGGCGCCGGCAGGCGTTCCGGATCGACCGGGATGACCGTTGCTCTGGTCGCCGGGTTACCGTTCTCGTCCTGGGCCGACCCGGCCGGGTAGGTGACCTGCATGGTGTCGATCACCATTTGCGCCGTGTCGGGATCGGCGGCGAACATCTGGCGAATCTGGGCTTCGGCGGCCGTGCCGAATCCCACCTGCGTGTCAGCGTCGGGATCCAGCTCGACGATGTCATCCATGGCCATCGGCGGCAGGTAGATGTCGAATGGCTCGCCCTGCATATTCAGTTGCTCGCGTTCCCCCGGGACCGTGTGGAACGGTTTGCCCAGCGTGGCGTAAGCCGTGCCGGACGGCGCATTGACGGCCGTGCTGCCGTCGAGGTGCACGAAGAATTCCGGGGCGGGAAGGCCGTCCGCCACACCGTCGTTGTTCAGGTCCTGCAGCCCCAGTTCGAAGAAACCGTTCTCGTCGGTGACCGCAAAGACCTCGGGCGCGGCATCCAGGAACACCGTCGCCCCCTCGACCGGGATGTCGGACCCGTCCGGGTTGCGGTTGTAAGAATCGTAGATGTAGCCGTAGAGTCGGGTGCCGGGGATGAACGTCAAGGGCACGGTGCGAAAGTCGGCGTTCCCCACGCCGCCCGGTTGCTGGTCGCCGTCGGCGTCGATCGGCAGTCCGTCGCGTCCGATGATCGCGTTCCCATCCACCATCACGCGGACCTCGGTCGCCGGCGGCAACGGCGCATCATAGAAGAACGTGGCAAACCGCTCGGTCGACGAGACGCGGATCGTCCCCGGCAGCCGTTCGCCATTGGCGATCAGGTAAAACGTGTCCGGTGTCACCGTGGCCGGATCGACTTGCCCGTCGAAGCGGACAATCGTCTCGCGCGTGAGGCTGACCAGCTCTTCGCCGTCGGCCGGTGAGATTGCCGAAACAGCCGTCGGCTGCTCGACGGTGAACGCAAGTTGGCCCGTCGTTGCCCGGTTGCCGGCTCCGTCCGTGACGGCTGAGGAAAGCTCCAGCCGATACTCGGCGTTGGCCAGCGGGGCGTTCAGGTTGAGCGTCGCCAGGTTGCCGTCCTGGTCGATGCTGGCGATCGGAATCGCCTGCCCGGAGTTTGGGCCGCTGGTCGCCATCAATGTGTAACTGTCAACGTCGTAGGCCGCCGCCGCCATCGCCTCGTCAAATTCAAGCTCGAGGGTCGAGATGTTGTTGCGGAGGACGCCGCTGGCGGTGGTGGTGACCGTGGGCGGGCGGGTGTCGAGCTGCCAGTCGATTGTCGATAACGTGGAAACATTCCCGGCCCGGTCGGTGGCGCGAAAGCGAACGACGTGCTGCCCGTCGGCCGTCGCGTCGGTCGGTAGCGACGCCGTGAAGCTGAACAGCCCGTTCTCGTTGAACGAGACGTCGGTGACATCCTGCAGGTCAACTTGGGCCAGCAACGATTCGACGCCGGCCAGGTTGTCGGTCAGTTGCCCGGAGACCTGCAAGTTGTCGCGCGTCAGGAACGGGCCACCGTCCGTAAATGAAATCTCAGGAGGCGTCGTGTCGAAGGTAAAGTGCAGCGCCGGACTGTCTCCGCTGTCGTTGTTGCCGCCGTCAAAGGCGCGAAACACGACGTCATTCTCACCTTCGGCCAACACGGGAGTGATCTCGAAGCTGCCGTCCGGTTCGGGGATCAGCGACTGCGGCGGGCCGCCGTTGATCGAGTACTCGACGCGTCCGATCCCGGTCAGGTCATCGATCGCCTGCCCGACAATGCGTGACGAGAACGTCACCTGGTCGGTGTCGCTGGTACCGCGCGGCGCGGAATCATGGGCCAGCTCGACGGAGACCGTGGGCGGCGTTTCGTCCTGGTTCAAAGCGTTGATGATCGACCGGACGTCGGCGGGCGTGAGAAAGCCGTCGCCATTGACGTCATAGTAGGCGGCGCTCGCATGCGTGGCCCGATCGGGAAGGGCGCCGGTGCCGTCAATGAACTGCGGGTTGTTCAGCTCGTTGATCGGAACCAAC
>JAUIGN010000054.1 GCA_030430075.1 bacterium | reverse complement strand
AAAACCTCGCAGAATGAACCGCAACAACCAACGAGTCTCCGTGCGAAACAAGAAAAAACGAAGCCACCGGCTTCGGCGCAAAACTTATGTACCGACGACCCCTTGACAGCATCAACTCTTTCAGGGAGGGAGACCCGCGCACAGCAGGGAGACCCGCGCACAGCAGGGTGCCCCGCGCCCAACATTCATCCCGGCGCGCCACACCCAGGCCCGCGCACACCAGCGACGCCCGGAACTTGGCCGACAACTCGACCACCAACGGCGGACCACCTACCTTACCAGCCAGCGAACCGGACCGCCGACCTCGAAAACCTCCTGACGACCGTCCTGACGACCTTCCTGACAAGCTGAATCGCAGTCGGTAAACTGTGGCTGCGGTGCTGCGTGTGGCTTCGAGTCACTGGGAAGGTTGGCTTTCGAACATGGACGAATCATTCGACGCAGACGCTCGGGCGGCCACTCTCAGCTTTCTCTACGACCGCATCGACTACGAGCGAACCGCGTCGATTCCGACCGCCTGGCAAGGCTTGCATCTCGAACGCACTCGGAAGCTGCTCAGTCGGCTCGGCAATCCACACCAGCAGATCAAGCTGGTGCACGTCGCCGGGACCAAGGGCAAGGGCTCGACGGCGACCATGATTGCGTCGGTGCTTGTCGAAGCGGGATTTCGTGTCGGGCTGTACACGTCACCCCATTTGAGGCGCCTGGAGGAACGGTTTGTCATCGACCGTCAACGGTGTACTTCGGCACAACTCGTCGAACTGGTTGACCATGTGCGGCCTGCGGTCTCCCGGTTGGATGCGGAACGCTTGGCCAGCGACAATCGGCTGACGTTCTTCGAAATCACGACGGCGATGGCGCTGGCCCACTTTCGCCGCCAAGCCGTCGACATCGCCGTGATCGAAGTCGGGATGGGAGGCCGACTGGACTCGACCAACGTTTGCCATCCGTTGGTTTCGGTCATTACCAGCATCAGCCTCGATCATACCCGGCAATTGGGCGACACGCTGGCCGCGATCGCCGCTGAGAAGGCGGGGATCATCAAGCCGGGGATTCCGGTCGTTTCCGGTGTCGTCTCCGCCGAACCGCGGCAGGTCATTGAACGGGTGGCTGCATCTCAAGGCAGCCCCCTCGATGCCCTCGATCGCGACTTTCATTTCGACTTCACGCCACCCGTCATCGATGACGCGACATCGAGTCCCCGGGGGCGCGTACGATATTGGGAGACAAGCAGTAAGGCGTCCCCGAACGTGCCAATTCAGCATCCGGCGGCTGAACACGCGGCGGCTGGGCACGCGGCGACTGAACACGCGGCGACTGGGCACGCGGCAACCAGCCGGCAGCGCGATCCGCTGCGGTTACAGCCTGGAATGTTGGGGCGGCACCAGGCGGCGAACGCGGCGGTCGCAACGGCGGCGATTGGTCGCCTCCAGTCGATGGGTTGGAAGATTCCGGACCGCGCGCTGGTCCGGGGGATTGCCCAAGCCAGTTGCCCGGCACGGATCGAGGTGATGGCGACGGCGCCCTGGATCATTCTCGACACGGCCCACAATACGGCGTCGATTGCCGCCCTGGTCCAGGTACTCAATGAGTCTTTCGCGGCACGGCGGCGCCAGTTGATCTTCGCCGCCACGCGCGACAAGGACACGGCCGGAATGCTGCGGTTGCTGCTGCCGGAATTCGACGAGATTGTCCTGACCAGGTACCAAGACAGTCCCCGCGCGGTACCGCCGGAAGAACTGCACGAACTGGTTCAGGAGATGGACGCAAGCGATGCCGGCCGTGGGGGCGGCCCGCGGTGCGTGACGAGCGTCGCGAAGGACCCGCTCGCCGCCTGGCGGCGCTGCCAGTCAACGCTCGCAGCCGACAGCTTGGTCTGTATCACGGGCTCGTTTTTCCTGGCCGCCGAAATGCGTGACCTGTTACTGACGACGGCGCGAAGCTGATCTGTCTGCGGTGTTGCGCCACGTTCGCGAAACGCAAGACGGCTCGATGGCGTGCCCGTTCCCCGGCGTGCCTGGCCCGGAAGGTCTCGTCTCAGGCCGTGCGGGCTTGCGCGTCGATTTTGCGCAGTTCACCTTCGACGTACTCGATTGCCTTTCGCATTTGAGGATCATCGAACGGCTCGTCGGCGGGAGGGCCAACGTCGTCAGCGGCTTCAAACCGCTCGCGGAGCGTGTCGAGAATCTCTGGATTCTCCTCGATCAGCCCCGGAAACAAGTCACGTTTCTCGCGGTCCCAGGCGGCCCGCAGCAGTTCGTCGTCGGTCAGCGAGACGGCATAACCTGGATCCGGCCGCACGCCCCAGGGTTCGTCTTCGCCCACATCGCGGCGGCGATGGATGTTCTCGCCGCTGGGGCGCCAGTAGCTGGCCGTGGTCAGCTTCAAGGCGCTGCGTCCGCCTTCAAGTTCCAGGATGTTCTGAACGGTCCCTTTGCCCCAAGTTCGTTCGCCGACCACGACGGCCCGCTGGTGGTCCTGCAAACAGGCGGCCACGATTTCACTGGCACTTGCTGAGAAGCCGTTCACGAGCACGGCGACCGGAACCTGCGGGTCGAGGATCGTTTCCGGCTTCGCCGAAAAGTTGTGACGGATCGCGCCATCGCGACCGCGCGTGCTGACGATCCGTCCCTTGCCGATGAATGCGTCACACGTTTCCACGGCGGCGTTAAGCAACCCGCCCGAGTTGCCGCGCAGGTCCAGAATGATCGCCTCCAGCGGGGGCGATAATTGCGCGTCGGAGAGTATCTCCTTCAGTTCATTGACGGTGTGTTTGCCAAACGTTCCCAGTCGCAGGTAGCCGATTCGAGGGTTCTCTGCGAGATGGAAGTCCCATGATCCGTCCGGACGGCGGACGTCCCCTTTAATCGATTGAACCAGGATGATTTCCCTTTTAATCGTCATCGGGATGGGAGTCTCGTCACCGGCGTGGCGAATGGACAACTCGACCGGCTCGCCGGGCCGGCCCCGCATTTGTTTCACCGACTCGTTGCGTGACATGCCCACGGTCGGTTGCCCGGAGATTTCCCAGATCGTGTCCCCGGCTCGAATGCCCGCCCGGTAGGCCGGCGTATGGACCAGCGGGCTCAAGACAAGCAACGGGGAATCGTCATCCTTCTTGACGATCTCGATGCCGATGCCGCCGAACTCCTGGTCCAGATCTTCTTCCATTTGCTTAAACGGCTCCGGCCCGATGTACTTGGAGTACTGGTCCAGGCCGGTGACCATGCCGCTCATGGCATTCTCAAACAATTCGCGAGAATCGACGTCCTCGACGTAGTAGTCTTCGACCAGCCGCATGGCCTCGGCGACCGACGAGGCGTACCGGTTGTGCTCCGCCTTCTGGTAGCAGATCAGAGAGAACAGGCCCATCACGAAGATGACCGTCAGGTTACGCATGGGCATGGCAACGTTCCGTGCGGGAGTGTGCGTGTCCAGGATCGTGAAACTGCTGGCAGGCGGCGAGCGGCGGACAGCCGATCGCCAGAGGGTATCGTATGCCAGGCTGCCGTCGCTGGCAAAGTCGCGTCGTCGCCATTTGCGGTGACCGCATCCAGAAAGCCGCGCATTTCAGCCGCCGAGCAGCGCCAGGAAAGGGACCGGCGGGAGGAAGGCGTGTTGTTCGAGCAAGCTGGCCGATCCGTTCCAGACGTAATACTGCGTAAAGAACACGAAGAAGACGTAGAATCCGACAATCGGCAACTCGGCAACGCTGGCCAGCCAGCGCACCAGCACGTGCCGTGGTGACTCGCGACGACGGGCTCGACCCATGGCCCATCCCATGATCAGGCGAGCCGGGAGGCCAAAGACGACGAAGACCAGGCTGAGCGCCCAGAGCAGTTCGCTGGGCACCGTTTCGATCTTCAGCAGGTAGAGCGGCAGGGCGAACGCGAGCGTCACCAGCAAGCCGCAGGTCAGCGCGATCGGTGCGCGGCGAAACAGCTGCCGCACCCGGCCAATCTCGAAGAAGGCGCGAAACCGCCTCTCGGCCGCAAAGTGGGCTTGCAGGAAAGGCAAGTAAAGCAGTACTCCCGCCAGCAGAACGGAACCGGCAAATCCCGCCAAGGCGCCCAGCCCCTGTGCCGCATCGGCGTCCTTCAGCTCCAGTGACGTTGTCGCCATCATCATCATGATCGGGATGAACAACCAGATGACCGCGCCCGCGAAGCCACGGAACCCCAGCCAGAAATAGTACTGGGGGCGCAACCCGACGGCGAATTCCCACACCGCGTCACGGGCCGGTGCGATCAGTTTGCCACGTCGCACGCCGGCCAGAAAGATGGCCGGCGGAAACCAGGAGGTGAGGGCGGGCACCGTCGTCAGGTCGCTTAGCAGCCGAGGTGAAATGCGGCCGACCAAGGGACCGATCAGCGGCCGGAGCGCTTGACTGGCAACCAGCCGGCGGATGCTCCAGGTCAGGAAGAACAATGGAGCCAGGACCGGCCAGAAGAAATGACGTAGCTTGCCGCCGCAGTACCAGGCGAGCAGCGTGTGCGCCACGACCAGCCCGGTGATGACAAACAGTCCGATTCGCCACCCCGTGACAACGTCGCTTTCTGGATCGATCAACCTGGCGGAGGCCAGCATCTCCGCGGCAAACTGTGCCGGCAAAAGCACCATCCAGGTTCCCAGGAAGAGGCTGCCGAGACGGGCTGCAGGCCGGACGCCGATCAGACCGTCGCGCAACTTGCCGCTCCGTGAAACGCGGCCGCTCGCTTCCAGCAAGTAGCCCAGGCTAAAGAACTGGATGATCGGAATCGAGGCCAGAATCGCCAGGGCGACCAACACGCAGGCCACCCCGAAGCACCACTCGACCACCGAACAAACGGCCAGCCAGGCTCGGACCGGCAGACTGTGCTCCTCGACCAGGTCGACGTGCTCGATGATCGATTCCGCCTGGTAGACCTCAATCGGAGGGGCGACCGGATCGTTGCCCAGCGGAGGCGCCGTGAGCGCGGGGGGATCATTCTCATCCATGTGAACCGGCGGCTCGTAGCACCCCGTCTCGCGGGGCGGCGTGAACATCGATTCCACGCGAACTTCTCCCATTGACTGCGGCTGCGGTCCGGCCCCGTTGTCTTCGCCGGGAGGTTGCCGGATCGCGTGACCGTCACGCTGGCCGGTCCGGCTTGAGCTGCTGGCCTGGTCGGTGGCGGCTCGGTGTGATTCGGATGACGGAGGCACGCGTCGGAACTCCTGCGAGAGTGCTCTGGTTGGGGGTTCGCACGACTTGCCGGGATCTTGTTACGTGGCCCATGAGTTTCCAAGAATCTTCCCCGGCCAGCGAAAGGCCGAGATAGAGATTTTGGATTCACGGGTCCTTTTACGAAACTGACCGGCCGACGATTCGGTATGTGAAGGCGGCGAGCTACAATGAGCGAGTGGGTTGTGCGTGGCAGGGGGGCATCCCGATCATTGGCAACTGCCGGCAATTCACCCAACCTATACTCGCACGCGGAATGGCCCCGTTTCAAGAAAACCTGGATTCACGAGAAGACGGATGGACGCGAAGCCGGGCGGATCGGTTGCTTCTGCCATGGTTGACTTGTTGTAACGGTTGACGCTGGAGCCCTGCCATGTGGTCTCGAAATCTGCTGTTCATCGCGCTCTGCCTGGCCGCCCTCACCGGATTGACGGCCAGCCTGATGGATTTTCAGAAACCGGTCGAGCCGCGATCGTTCTCACCGCAACGGTACCAGGAGGATGCCTACCGGACCGTGATCGACCAGGTGAACGCCGAGTGGCACGCGCATTGGAGCGAGCTCGGGCTTGAACCGGCCGGGCGGGCCGACGATCTGGCGATCGTGCGCCGGTTGTCGCTCAGCCTGGCCGGCACGGTTCCGTCCTTCGAAGAGATCCGCCGTCTGGAAGAGGTTCCTGTCGCGGAGCGTTTGGAGTGGCATCTTTCGGGTTTGCTGGAAGACCAGCGATACGCCGACTATCTGGCCGAACGGCTGGCCCGGGCCTACGTGGGGACGGAAAACGGTCCGTTTCTGGCGTATCGCCGTCGCCGTTTCTTGATCTGGCTGGCCGAACGACTCCGGCTCAACACCCCCTATGACGAAATTGTGCGCCCCCTGATTTGCGATGACGGACTTTGGACCGATTCGCCGGCCGTCAACTTCGTGACCGTGACATTGGACCAGAACAATGACAACCAGCCGGACCCGATCCGGCTCGCCGGGCGCACCACCCGCGCCTTTCTGGGGTTGCGGATCGACTGTCTGCAGTGCCACGACAACAACCTGGAAGGCAAGAACATCCTGGGAACGGAGGAGGCCCCCCGTGAAGGCCTGCAGACCGATTTCCATCGCCTGGCCGCCTTTTATGGTGAGACCCAATCGTCCCTGTTCGGCGTCCGTGATAACAACAAGGAAGCCTATACGACAACGTTTCTGGGAGAGATCGAAGAGACGGTGGTCCCCCCGATTCCGCCCTTTCAGCCCGAACTGCTGCCGGACGGAGGCACCCGCCGCCAGCAACTAGCACATTGGGTCACCCATCCGGAGAACCGGCCTTTCGCTCGGGCGATCGTCAACCGCATCTGGGCCTTGATGCTGGGCCGGCCGCTCGTCGAGCCGGTCGACGACATGCCGTTGTTCGGCCAGTTTCCCCCGGGCCTCGAGACACTTGCCGCCGATTTCGTAGCCCATGGATTCGATCTTCAGCGGCTGATTCGCATCATCGCCGCCACGGACGTGTTTCAACGGGATAGCCGCGCCGAGTTCGCGGTCACACAGCAACACGAAGATGCGTGGGCCGTGTTTCCCTTGACGCGGTTGCGGCCGGAGCAAATGGCGGGAGGGATTATTCAATCGGCATCGCTGAAGACGATTGACGCCGACTCGCACATCTTTGCCAGGCTGGGACGGTTTGGATCGCAGAATGACTTTATCAAGCGGTACGGCGACACGGGGGAAGACGAGTTTGACGAGCGGGCCGGTACAATTGCTCAACGGTTGCTGATGATGAATGGGACTCTTGTCAAAGACCGCACCAAGCACGATCTGGTCAACAACGCCGCGACTCGGATTGCCCAACTTTCTCCGACCAGTGAGAAGGCGGTCGAAACCGCTTACCTGGCAACCTTGACCCGGCGGCCGTCCGCCACCGAGTTGCAGCACTTCGCACAGCGTCTCGAGCAGGCCAAAGGAGACGGGCGCGTGGACTGCCTGGAAGACCTCTATTGGGTGCTATTGAACAGCACGGAGTTTTCCTGGAATCACTGATCGTGACCCGGCGCGTACCAGTGGGGACGGACATGGGAGATGCGACGAGGAGGATAAGCACGCGCGGGCTGGCGATGTTGCTGGTCGGATCGGCGGCCTTTCTGCCTGGTGCACAAGCTGCCGAGCCGCCGATCGTGGCCTGCACCTTTGCACCGGACGGAACGACGGTGTTGAGCGGTTCGCAGCGGGGCATCGAAGTCCGGGCCTGGCCCGACTTGACGGTTCAGAAGCGGCTCGAATGTCCCCTGTCGCATGTGCATGAGTTGGCGTTTTCGCCATCGGGAAACGTGCTGGCCGCGGTCGGCGGCAGCCCGGCCGAGTCGGGCGGGATTCTGTTCTACCGCTGGCCGGCAGGAACCCTGCTGGGCCATCACCGCGTGGCAGACGACCTCGTGTACCAGGCTGACTGGCGTCCTGATGGACAGCAGGTTGCCCTGGCCTGCCATGACGGTCGCGTCCTGCTGGTCGATCCTGCCGGGCGGCTCGAGGGGGAATTCAAGGGACACTCCAGCGCGGTCACGGGCGTCGCTTACCTGGCGGACGCCGCACACCTGGTCTCCGTGGGGCTCGATCAGACGCTCAGGGTTTGGGAACTCTCCAGCGGCCGATCGATCCGCCGCATGAACCAACACACGCGCGCCGTGCGCGCTATCGTGGTCAGACCGCATGATGATTCGGGCCGCCACATGGTGGCGACCGCTGCAGACGATGGGACCATCCGCCTGTGGTGGCCGCTGGTGGGGCGACTCGTCCGGTTTGCCCGCTTGCCCAGCCCACCGCGGGGCGTTGCCTGGACAGCAGATGGCGGGCGATTGCTCGCGGCTTGCCGGGATGGGCAGTTGCGCGTGATCGATCCGCGCACCGTCAACATCCTGGCGGATCGCACGGTGGCCTCTGGTTGGGCGCACGCGGTCGCTTCCTCGGCGGATAGCACGACCGCGGTCGTCGGGGCCGCAAACGGGCAGCTCGTGCCGGTGGCGATCGGCCAGGAATGAGGGGCCCGCGCGGGCAAGAAAAAAACAGAGGTTGCCAAACGGTTGGCAACCTCTGTTCGTCGAGCCAAAGGCGTGAAGCCGGTCAGGGAGGGGGTGCACCCAGGGGTGGGGGCGCGTTCTCCGTTCCTGATGAAGCGGCGTCACTGGGAGCGGCTGGCGCGACTTCCCCGGTGTCGGGAGGCGGGGTCGCCGGTCCGCTGCTGCCGCCGCAGCCGACCGCCGTAGCGAGCAGCGCGGAGGCAACGAGACTATAAAACCATCTGTTCATAAGACTTCCTCAACAATCAATTATCCGTGAGCTTGTGAAGCCTACCGTCTTGGGTCCCGGAGGCGAACAAGTAGTCGTCATCATCAATGGTGCCGGCCACCGAGCGGACAGAACCGTCACCCAAGGCGAACAACACGGCGCCAGGATGCATCGAGCCGTTCTGGTAATAACCGGGCTCGTCGAGCGGTTGGGGCAACCCCCAAGCCGTTGCCTGGGGACCCATGCCCATCCAGGTAAATGCGAACTGCATTTGACCCTGATTGTAGGGCGGTCGACGATCGCCGAGGACTTCGCCAAAGGCAATCGTGTTGCTCGTGCCGTCGATCATGTCGGCAAACCGATTCTTGGATCGCGGCCAGAAGAGACCCTTGTATTGCGCCCAACCAGCGCTCGTGTGTGCTTCGCCGATGCCACCCGCCGAGCCGGCGTAGTTTGTCCGCCCCAAGTCGGGCATGGGATCCGCCCACCAGCCGATCGTGATCGTGGTGCCGTCGGTCCGCAAGTAAGCGCCCGTGTTCTCGTTGCTGTAAGGATTGGCCGAAGGGCACTCGAAGCCGGGGATCCTGGTTTGTGCTGCGGCCCAGGTACCACTCTCGCCCCACCATGAGTTGATCGGCTTGCCGGTGCCGTAGGTTCCACCAGGATAGTGGTCGACATTGATGTCGAGCGCATTGTCGACCATGTCATAGACCGCTTGCTGCTCCATGAAGGGCAGCAGGTAGACCAAGTGGCCGACGTACTGATGAGCACCGCCGATGCCGGTCGAGTCCTGCGCCAAGATCCCTGGCGGCAAGCGTTTGTACGTATCGTGGAAGTTGTGGGAAGCCAGCGCGATCTGCTTGAGATTGTTCGAGCACTGCATTCGGCGTGCGGCTTCGCGCGCCGATTGGACGGCTGGTAGCAACAGGGCCACCAAGATACCGATGATCGCAATCACGACCAGCAACTCAACTAATGTAAAGCCCTTGGGACGATGGGCCCGTGCTGTGACACGGCTCATAGTACACTCCTCGTGGAAAAAAATGTCAATAAAGTACGGTCGCCCTCGAATAGTTAGAGATACGGCGAAAACTAGGATGGACTGTCAATCAGTCTCGTCAACTAAATCTGGGCGTGCAAGCCATCTTCCGGGGAAAATTTGGAAAAAGGTTCTTCACTCGCCGGGAGCGGCGGCGTAGGACCTGCCCAGCTTCCGCGGTCGGCGTGACCGACATGATCGAGAGGACTGCCCGGATGTCGGGTGTGATCGGCGTGCTTCGACTGCCTCACGTTCTCGCATTCGCAAACTGTAGAAAACCATAGCAAATGCTATACCGATTGTGTCATTCGTCGCATCATAGCGCGGTGTGCGAGCTTAACAAGCTCTTCGTCAAATATTCTTCTCTTGGTGTTGCACGGGTACTGAGCAGGTGTGCTTAAGGTGATGGCACAGGGCCGCGTACGTTTGCAGCGCTGGAAGCCATTGATGCGGCCAGGGTTGTCACGTCCGCGTCACCCGTCGGCCTCGCTCAATTTACTGTACAGGGTGGCCCGGCCGATTCCCAGGATCTTGCAGGCTTTTGTCTTGTTCCCTTTGACGCTCGCCAAGACCTGCCGGATGTGGCGGATCTCGGCCTCTTTGAGGGTCGTCGATTCGGTCGCTTCGTTCGCTTGCGAGGTGTGGCTGATCGGGAGTCCCAGGTCGTTGCACGCCAGTTCTTCGCCGCGGCCCAGGACCATGGCCCGCTCGATGGCGTTCTTGAGTTCCCGGACGTTGCCCGGCCAGCGGTAGGTCTGGATCGCCTTGATTGCATCCGGGGAGAGCCGTCGCGCTCCCTTGCCGAGTTGGTCTCGGAACCGATCGATGAAGAGCGCTGCCAGCTCCAGGATGTCTTCAGCCCGATCCCGCAACGGGGGAACCTGAATGTCGATCACCCGGAGGCGATAGTAGAGGTCCTCGCGAAAATTCCCTTCCTTGATGCGTTCGAGCAGGTTTCGGTGCGTTGCGGCGATCACACGCACCTCAACATTGATCGACTCGTCGCCGCCCAGGCGCTGGAATGGGTGGCCTTCCAGAACCCGCAGTAACTTGGCCTGGCAAGCCAGGCTCATTTCGCCGATCTCGTCGAGGAAGATGGTACCGCGGTGGGCCCGCTCGAATTGGCCCAGGTGCCTCCGGTCGGCACCGGTGAACGCACCTGCTTCGTGTCCGAACAGCTCGCTCTCCAGCAGTGATTCGGAAAAGGCGGCACAATTCACCGTCACGTAGGGACCCGCCTTGTGGCGGCTCAGGTCATGCAGGGAGCGGGCGACAAGTTCTTTTCCCGTCCCGCTTTCGCCCAGGATGAGCACATTGGAATCGGCCGGACCGACCAGGCTGATCTGGTCCAGCACGCGTTGCATGGCGGCACTTGATCCGACCAGCTGCGTCTGACTGCGGACTCGCCGCCGCAGCTCCGCGTTGGCCAGCTCGAGCCGCTCGCGATGTTCAAGGTTCTCCAGTGCCAAACCGGTTTGATGCGCGACGATCACGGCAAAATCCAGATCGGCCTCGACGAACGGTTCCCGCTCGGGCTTGCGATGGCACTGGATGGCACCTCGGCAAGCTTGGGGGCCGGCCATCGGCACCGCCAGCGACCGGCTGGCACGAGACGGTTCGTCCAAGACGTCGGCCGATGATTCCGAAGGCACCTCAATCAGCATCGCCTTCCGCTTCTCGACGGCCAGGCTGGCCAGCAGATGTTCTTCGGGAGGGTCGCCTGCATGGTCCGCACAGCGCAGCCGTCCGTCCGTCGCTACCAGCCAGACAGATACCTGATCCGCCGCGATTCCTGTCACCAACGAGGCAATCGTCGACCGGAGAAGTTCGTCCGAATCCGAGTACTGGTGGAGGAGATTGGCCAAGCGGGACAAAACGCCCGAATCACGCACGACCCGCGCCATGGACTCGCTGGCGCTCCGCTCCACCAGGTTTCCGCCCGGATCGGGATTGCCGTCGCCGCGGATCATCGTCGTCGCCCGGAACACGGACGTCTGGATGTCCGTTCCACCCTCATTGGTGGTGTTGTCGGCGAAGAGCACCAGCCGATTGCCAATGCGGATCAGGTCGCCCGGCTCGAGCGCCGACTGCTGGATCGGCTGCGAATTCAGTTGCGTTCCATTCAGGCTGTCGCAATCCTCGACGTGCCAGTGGCCCTGACGAAGGAAGACGCGCGAGTGCATTCGGCTGGCTCGGCCATCGTCCAGCTGAATGTCATTCGAGCTGTGGCGGCCGAGGGTAATCACCGGGCGCTTTTCTTCGAGCGTAATCGCTTTCCCGGTATGCTTTCCATTCATGACCACCAGCGAAAACGTCATTGAGCAACCACCGATCGGAGAATTCTGGAAAACACACCATCGAAAGACTGATCGTATGGATCCAGGGCGCCGGAATCAAGGCATGTGTCTTGAAATCATGCGCCGCCAGCCACTCGGACTGTCTTTGATTGGTGCGGCGTAAATCGCAAATCCTTATGGCGAAGTGTCTTGAGGAAATGTTTTTGTTTTTTTGTCTGTCTGGCCCCCCGATTGCTTTTACTGGGACACATCATCGCAGTCAGTTCGCGACATAACTGACAGCATCCCTCCTGGGAGGGTTTTTAGCAGGGGCAAGTCGACAGGAGCATGACGACGTTTGGCCATGGGCCAGCTACGGGGGGAGGGCCGAGTGCGGGTCCTGGCCCTGACGTCGATTCAACGTATAGAAGCGAGAGCCGATGCCTGAGGCGTGAGGGGCGGTTGGTCCTGGGAAGAGCCAACCGCTCCTCTTTTTTTGCGCGCGGGCAAACTCGCCGGCCAGCGACGCTCGCCGCACCGAATGCAACGCAGTGCCGGCCGCTCGCTCGGCGCTGGCCGCCGCAGGCCGAATTGGGGGGGCTGCCCGATCAGCAAGCAGGTGCCGCCGGCGACCGCTCACTCGGCATCGCCAAACTCTTCCAGCAACTGCAATGGGTGATCGATGGTGCAGCAAGCCCCATTCGCGATCAGCTCGGCAGCCGAACGAAATCCCCAAGCCGCACCGATACCAGCCATTCCGGCCGCCGCAGCGGTCTGCATGTCGACATCCGAGTCGCCCAGGAACAGGCACTCCGATGGTTTGAGACCGAACGCGCCGGCAATTTCAAGGGCCGCGGCGGGGTCCGGCTTGCACGGAATATTCTCACGTTGCCCCAGCACGCTGACGAAGGTCTGGGGCGGAAAGAATGCTTCGGTGCAAGCGAGCGTATTGCGGTGTGGTTTGTTCGACAGGACGGCCAGTGGCACGCCCCGCCGTTGCAGATGGGCGATCAATTCCGGAACTTCCGGGTACGGCTTGGTGCTCAGATTCCAGGACTCACTGTAGATCTGCCGAAACTGTGCGCTGAGCGCGGCGAGCGTCACGCCGGTGGGCAACCGGCGGGGAGTTGCCCGGTCCATCAAGACCTCGACGCCGTTGCCGACAAACTGCCGGTATGCGGCGATGTCGTGAGTGGGAAGCTGATGAGATTCCAGCACGCGATTCGCCGCCGTGCCGATATCCGTTAAGGTGTCGAGGAGGGTCCCATCGAGGTCAAAAATGACCGCAGCGTATCGCGTCATAACCGCCAATCGTTCCGAAGCTCAAGAAACAGCGCCGGACCTCATTTTGGCAATTCAGCGAACGAAAGAAAACTGGGGTGTGATTGCGCATCGGCCTTGTCCGGCACGGGGCAATCGACTACAAGCCTGCTCCGGTGCCGATTCGGGGTGCGGGAAAAACCGTGCTGTGCGAACTACCGGTTGGGCTTCGGCGGAGCGTCCCAAGGCTGTTTCGATTTGTGACACGTACCGGCAACGAGCAGGAATTCCATGCTTCACACGATGCGAGCTGCAGGTTCAGGACTTGGCCGCACCAGGTCGCGGCGGATGGCGTTGCTGGTCGCGGTTCTGACCGTTGGATTCGGCGCGGTTGTGCCGCGCCAGGCGTCGCCTGCCGCTTCGGCTGGCGGGACCGTTGCGGCGGAGGTCGGCGATCTGAAGAACGTCCTTGAGAAAGGACTACGGGCACGTCGTCCACAGGAGTTTGAATTCGTCGACGTCGTGGTCACCATGGTTGGCAACGACACGCTGCCGCTGGACCTCGTGCGAAGCACGTTCCTTTGGGCGCGAAAAAAAGCGAAAACGACACCCTATCCGTTTCCTTACTTCGAGCGTGGACTTCGAGTGCGGGCAGCGCGGATGGGCATCAAGATACCGGAGATCGACTGACGCTCGCCGCGAGGAGTTCGCGCTCCTGTGCGTAGGCCAGTTGGGCGGCCGCCGTCGCGGGACTCAGCCACTGCACGGCATCGACCTCCTCATTGGGAACAAACGGTCGTTCCTGGCGAAGCGTCATGTGCCAGAACAGGACGACTTTGACCTGACCTCGGACCAGGTAGCTGAAGCTGCCGGCAAAGTCCGCCAAGGCGACGGCATGGCCCGTCTCTTCCTCGACCTCCCGCAGCGCGGTCTCGGCCCACGACTCACCGGCTTCCATCTTTCCCTTGGGCAATGACCAATCGTCGTACCGCGGGCGATGCACGAGTAGGACTTGGGGACCTTCCGCCGCGGACCGCCAAACCAGGCCACCGGCGGCTTGAATCACAGCATGTGACTCGGCAGTTTCACCATTCACGCGTTGGTCTCCCAATACCCGCCCCGTTGATGGTCGAAGATCGCCTCCTTGCCGCGGACCCGTTCGTCGATCTGGCCGTCGCGAAAAACGGTCGTGCCGTGGACCCACGTGCGAACCGGCCAACCGGTCAGCGTCGTGCCGTGCCAGGGGCTCCACTTCGCCTTGGTTTCCTGTTCGTCGTCCAACACGCGAGCCGACTTGTTGAGGTCGACCAGGACGACATCCGCGTCATAGCCGACCGCGATCCGTCCCTTGTTCACCAGATCCCAGACGCGGGCCGGCGCGTCGCACATCCAGTGAACGACCTGTTCGATCGAGCACTTGCCCAGGTGCACCTGGTTGAGGAGGAGCGCCAGCGAATTCTCCACGGCAGGCAGGCCCGATGGCGACTGGGGGTACGGTTGGGCCTTCTCTTGCAGGGTATGGGGTGCGTGGTCGGTCGCCACCACCTGGATCGTTCCATCCAGGAGTGCCTGCCAGAGCGCGTGATTGTCCTGCCGCGTCTTGATGGACGGGTTCATTTGGATTCGGCTCCCCAGCCGCTGGTAGTCGTCCACATTGAAGAACAGGTGGTGGGGGCAGACTTCCGCCGTGATCAGGTTGCCGTGGTCGGCGATCGGTTCAAGTTCGGCGGCCGTGGAAACGTGGAGGACGTGAAACCGGTGGCGGTGGCGTTTCGCCAGGTCGATCGCCCGGCGGGTGGCGATCAGGGCCGCCCCGTGATCGCGGATATGCGAATGATCGGCGACGTCCTGCGAACCGGCAAAACGCTCCGTGTTGGCGCGGACGGTCGCTTCATCTTCGCAGTGCGCACAGATCGGCAGCGAGGTCTCAGCGAAGATCCGCTCCAAAGCCTCCTGCTCGTCGACCAGCAGGTTACCGGTGCTGGAGCCGATGAAAATCTTGATGCCCGGGGTCCGGCGAGCCGCCTTGAGGGCGTCGATATTCTCCGGCGTCGCACCGATGTAAAAGGCAAAGTTTACCAGGCATTTTTCGGCCGCCAGGCGAAGCTTGTCGTCCAAGGCCTCGAGCGTGATCGTATTGGGTTGCGTGTTCGGCATCTCGAAGAACGTCGTCACGCCGCCTTTGGCGCATGCGCGAGTGGCATGTCGAAAATCTTCCTTGTGCGTCAAGCCGGGCTCGCGGAAGTGAACCTGATCGTCAATGACCCCCGGAATCAGGTGGAGACCTGTGGCGTCAACCGTCTCGTCCGCGGAGACCTGTGGTGCGGCGTCGATGTCGGCGATCCGTCCTTCGTCGAGGAGGACCGAAGTCTGTGAGCAGCCCGTGGGCAGTACGACCGTGGCGTTCTTGATCAGGGTTTTCATGTGCTGCACGCTACACGAGGTCCAGGCGGGGTACAATCCACCCAATGCTCGGCGCGGGTCTCCGACCCCGCCGAAACCGCCGACCGCGGGTCTCCAACCAACGCTCGGCGCGGGTCTCCAACCAACGCTCGGCGCGGGTCTCCAACCCAATGCTCGGCGCGGGTCTCCGACCCCGCCGAAACCGCCGACCGCAGGTCTCCAATCCCTATCTTCCAAGACGCGCTAACGATCCCGAATGGCCTCGAGCCGTTCGAGGAGTTCGCGCTTCAAGTCCCCGGAAGCTCGCGCGGCCGCCTGGCGATACCGGGCTCGGGCGGCACCGAACCGGCCCACGGATTCCGCGGCCCGCGCCTCGTCAATGATCGTTTGCAGGGCAGCCGCGGCTTCCACGCGGTCCGCTGCCTGGCGTCGACGAATCTCGGCAATGCTGATATCGCCGCGCTCGGCCGAACTGCTGATCGCGGCCCCAGACCCAGTCAGTTTCAACTCGGGAGCAGAGGTGCCGGTTCCCAGGCGGAGTTCACCGGCGTCCGGCGTTGGCTGCGGCGGTCGGGGCACTGCCTGCTCCGGAGCAGGACGTGGCGATTGGGGCGGCGGCTCGTTTTGCAACCGTGCAAGTCGGGCCTTGAGCGGACTGATCAAGGTCGGTGGTGGGACGCGCCCGCCCGAACGGCTGCCGACCACCGGGATCAAGCCGGTGACGAAGGGACGCATTTGCACGTCGCGGATCGAACCGACCGCGCCGTTGGCGACGGTGACACTGGGCGTCGACGCGGTGATCGTCCGATTGCTGCCCTGGGCCGCGGTGAAGTTGAAGTTGAATCCACCGCTGGAGAAGCCGAGCCGCGCTGCCTGGTTCGGATCAAATCCGCCGAACGGAGGTGCCGTGCCGAGTGACCCACCGCGCTGAAAGAAAAAGTTGCCGCGCGGGCCGCTCCAGCGGTATCCCCAGTCGATCCCGTACCACTCGTAGAAGGAATCGCTGACGCCGACCATGGGGGTCGAGAGGTGGACATTCTGGGCCGCCGCCGGCTGCAGCCAGTGGTCGACCGAGCATCCCAGCATCGCCAGCACGCAGGCCAGCATCGTGCCTCGCATCATCGTCGCTCCTCCCTCCCGTTAACCGCAACCAACTGCCCTGCACCAAATTGTACGGCCGCATCAAACGACGGGTCAACGAATTGGTATCGCGGGGCGTCGTGGTGGTTGCCGGATGGTACCGACCGGGACGCTCAGGCCCAGGACAAGCCGAGCACGCGGCGTACTTCTTCAGCGCTGGTCGCCCCCGCTTCGACGGCCGCGGTCGCTTGCTGGCGGATGGGCACCATCCCGGCCTGGATCGCCAGTTTTTCAAGCTGGCTGGAGTCATCGCGCGAGAGGATCGCCCGCCCCAATTCACTGGGACTGGATTCCAACAACTCGGCCAGGACCAGCCGACTCCGGTAGCCGCTGGCAAGGCACGCCGGACAACCGGCGGCGGACCACGCCCTGCGGGTGGGAAGGCCGGCGACCGCGGGATCTTCGGCCACCGGCTGTTTGCAATCGCAAAGCCGGCGAAGCAATCGCTGGCATAGAATCCCCAGGACCCCGCTCCGCAACAGGTACGGCTCGATGCCCATATCAGAGAGGCGGCTGATTGCCCCGGCCGCACTGGCCGCGTGGAAGGTCGAGATCACCAGGTGACCGGTTAAGGATGCCTGAAAGGTCGCTTCCGCCGTCTCGCGATCGCGGATCTCACCCACCAGAATGACCTCCGGATCCTGCCGCATCAGTGAGCGCAGCCCGGTGGCCAGCGTAAAGTCGCCGGACGAATTGACCTGCGATTGGGAGACTCCGTCGACGGCGACTTCGATCGGATCTTCCAGCGAGACGATGCTGCGTCCCTGGTTGGCCATGCGGACCAGCTCGCGTACGCAGGCGTATGCGGTTGTCGTCTTCCCGCTACCGGCGGGTCCACTGATGATCATGGCTCCCGAGGTCTCGCTGATCAGACGCCGCAGACTGACCACCAGGTCGTCCGGCAGTCCCAACCGATCGACGTGCAGAAAGTCGTCCAGGGCGGCGAACATGCGCACCACGGCACGCTCGCCGTGCAACGTCGGAAACGAACTGACACGCACCTCGACCTGCCCCGCCTCCGCTCGGCGGATGCGACCCTCTTGCGGCACGTCGTTGCGGTATGTGAGGAGCTCTGCCAGCACTTTGAGGCGATTGACAATGTCGGCCGCTTCGCCGCGTGGGAAGCAACCGATCGGTTGCAGGACGCCGTCGATCCGCCAGCGGACATCGAGGCCGGCGGGTGTGGGCTGCAAGTGGATATCGCTGGCGGCGATGGTCTGGGCGGCCTGCAGGAGCTGGTCGACAAACCGCGTTGCATACTCGGCGTGCCCGGGATCCAACTGGCGCAGTTGGTCGGTAATATCGCCCGCCTCTGTCGCTTGATTCATGGCACCGGATGACCCCTGGTATGGTTTGTCAGATCGTCGTGCATCGTGACGATGCGGGATGACTCAGGTTACGCGAAATTGGGGGAGACGCCAAACGGCGGTCCTGTGAATCGAGTGATCGACGGGCTGGGTGCGCCGCGCCGCCTGATTGCTGCGCGCGCCGGTGCTGCACGCCCGATTGCTGCGCGCGCCGGAGCTGCACGCGCCGGCAACGAAAATTAAGTTGACCATGTCTGGAGGTTCCTTTAGCTTTAACGGGCATGTCAAACTATGACCCCACCAAGATCCACGTCGCCAAGTCGCTCAAGCACGACAGCCCGCTGATCTCCTGCCGCTTCGATCCCACGGGACGGTTCGTCTTTTTCGGTGCCCAGGATTCGCAGGTCTGGCGCTGGGAGTGGGCTGGCGACACCAAAGTCGGGCTCGACGGTCACGAGAGTTGGGTTCGAGCAATGGCCTTTACGCCGGACGGAGCAACGCTGCTGACCGGCGGTTATGATGGTCGCATCGTGTGGTGGCCCGCCACGGCCGAACAACCGGTAGCGGCACGGACCATTGAGGCACATGACGGGTGGGTCCGTTCGTTGGCGATGAGCCCCGATGGGGCGCTGCTGGCATCCGCCGGGAACGACAACCTGATCAAGATCTGGCAGGTGTCTGACGGAACGCTGGTGCGGGAGCTGGCGGGGCACGAACGCTACGTGTACAGCGTGGCTTTTCACCCGGGAGGAACGGACCTGGTTTCCGGGGACCTGATGGGCAATCTCAGGCACTGGGAGGTGGCGACCGGAAAGTTGGTTCGCAAGTTCGAAGCGGCCGCGCTACACAAGTACGACAAGACCTTCAAGGCGGACATTGGCGGTCTGCGAGGACTGGCGTTTGATACCAGCGGCCAGCGGCTCGCCGGCAGCGGAATTACGAATGTAACCAACGCCTTTGCCGGTGTCGGCAATCCCATGATTGTCGAGTTCGATTGGGAATCGGCCAAGGAGACGATCCAGCACCATTCCAAGGACAAGTTGCGCGGAGCGGCCTGGAACCTGGCCATCCACCCCGCAGGAACCGTGATCGGAATCTCTGGCGGGGGTGGCGGCGGATTCGTCCTGTTTTGGAAACCGGACGGCAAGGAGGAGTTTCATAAATTCAAACTCCCCAACACGGCACGCGACATGGACCTCGCCGCCGACGGTCTGCATCTGGCGACGGCGCATTACGACAAACAGTTGCGGATTTGTCGCCTGTCGGACAAAGTCGACACCTGAGCCTGCCGCTGGAGCTGCGGGATCGACGTTCCATGGAACACGGAATTCCCTCGGTTTTCGGGGTGACCGGGCGCACGCATGGGGTTCTCACCCGCGCCCACACGCGTTAGTTTGTTGAGTTCGCAAGTCTCGGGCAGTGGGCAGTCCTCTTGTCGATACTCGTTGTACGGAATTCAGACCACCATGTCGCATGCTAAATCCTCGCAGCCTCCGAAGCCGGTTCGGTTTCTCTTCGAGAATTCCATCTTCCTGATTGCGGGGGCCCTGGGCGCGCTCGTGTGGGCGAACTTCTCTCCCGAGACCTACGAGCACTTCGCTCATTTTGACGTGATGTCGGTGGTCCGGGACGCCGAGCAGCCGACGCACGATACGTCCCATCCCGACGACCACGGGGCTCCGCCTGCAGAACATGATGCGCATGAGGAAAACTCGGCCGACAAGACCGGCGGCGCGGCCGGTTCCGAGGACGGGACAGCAGAGAAAGCCGGCGCGGAGGAACATCGGGCCGACGGCGATGGGGCGGATGAGCACGCCGCAGTTGACCATGACGCGGACGAACATGGTTCCGGCGAGCATGCTGATGCCGACGCTCACGCGGCGACCGGCGGACATGACGGCGAACACGGTGGCGGAGGGCACACGCATGGCCTGACGCTTCATTTCCTGGTTAACGATCTTCTCATGGCCCTCTTCTTTGCGATTGCCGGTAAAGAAGTTTGGGAAGCGTTGCTGCCTGGCGGCGCCTTGTCTAATCCGCGGAAGGCGGCGACGCCGCTGATGGCGACCCTGGGTGGGATTATCGGCCCGGCAGGCCTGTACGTGGCCGGAGTGGTCGCCTGCAGCAGCCTGGGGATGACCACCTGGAAAGAACTGGGTAGCGGTTGGGCCGTGCCTTGCGCGACCGACATCGCCTTCAGCTACCTGGTCGCCCGGATCATTTTCGGTGCCGGGCACCCGGCCATCGCCTTTCTGTTGCTGCTGGCGATCGCGGACGATGCGGCAGGGTTGGTGATTCTGGCCGTTTTCTATCCCAGCGGCGAGCTGGCCCTGTCATGGCTTCTGTTAAGCCTGGGTGCCGTGGTCTTGGGGTTCTTGTTTCAGCGTGTATTCAAGTTGACCAGTTTCTGGTGGTACTTGATTCTGCCGGGTGTCATGAGTTGGTTTGCGTTCTACAAGTCGGGGATCCATCCCGCGCTGGGGTTGGTGCCGGTGGTGCTTTGCATGCCACATGCCAAGACGGACCTGGGGATCTTTGCCCGCGAAGAGCTGGGGCGGCACGACACGTTAAACGCCTTCGAGCATTGGTGGAAGAATCCCGTGGAACTGATTCTAGGGTTGTTTGGCCTGGTGAACGCCGGCGTGGCCATGTCAAACGTCGGTGTGGGAACCTGGCTCGTCCTGGCAGGGCTGATCGTCGGCAAGCCGATCGGGATTGTCTTCTTCACCTGGTTTGGTCAACGCATCTTCAAGCTGGAAGTACCCGGCGGGATGGGGTACCGGCATGTGCTGACCATCGGCATGGTCGCGGGAATCGGCTTCACAGTGGCCCTGTTCGTCTCGACCGCGGCATTCCCGGTGCCGCCGACCGATCCTGCCATCCTGGACGCGGTGAAGATGGGCGCGCTCGGCAGCTTCTTTGCCGCCGTGGTCGCCTTCGTCGGGGCGCGCATCCTGGGAATCCGGCCCGAAGGTGTCGGCACAGATGATCCCTCCGAAGCCGACGTGGCAACCGAGTCCGAGCTGGCGCAGGCGAGTCCCGCCGCAGAGTAACTCGCTTTGAACTCACCGGCTTTGGCGCGGGCCCAGCCTGCTCGGCGCGGGCCCAACCTGCTCGGCGCGGGTCTCCGACCCCGCCGAAACCGCCGACCGAAGGTCTCCAACTCCTCTTGCATCCGCGGCCCAGAACCGACACAACACGGTTGTGCGAGCTTCCAGCCGGCAATCCGTCATGCACAGCATGACGGAACGACCGAACGACCGAACGACCGAACCATCAGAACGACCGAACGGCCGAATTTCGAATACTGCCGACGGTGCGAGCCCCTGATCCGAGGATGCGATGCCCAACGTTGATTTCGTCAGTGGAGTTCATCGGGCGACCCCGCGCGACTATTTGGCGCGTGTCAACGAAGCGGACAAGGCAGACTGCGCCGCGATCGCCGGCCAGTGGGGACGCGACTACTGGGACGGCGACCGCAAGCATGGCTACGGAGGGTTCCACTACGACGGGCGTTGGCGGACGGTCGCCGAGCAGATTGCCGCCCATTACCGGTTGCCGCCTGACGCAACGATCCTGGATGTCGGTTGCGGCAAGGCTTTCCTGCTCTACGAATTCACTCAGTTTCTCCCCCAGGCCCAGGTGGCCGGGATCGACATTTCTGCGTACGGCATCGAGCATGCCAAGGAGGAAGTGCGACCCCAGCTCCAGGTCGGCAGCGCCGTCGACCTGCCGTACGCGGATGACACGTTCGATCTTGTCATTTCGATCAACACGTTGCACAATCTGCGGAACTTCGAACTCCGGCAGGCGCTGCAGGAAATCGAACGCGTCCGTCGCGGGGCCGCTTATGTGACGGTCGAGTCGTATCGCAACGAACGCGAAAAGGTCAACCTGCTGTACTGGCAATTGACCTGCCGTACCTTTCATGACCCGCAGGAATGGGAGTGGGCATTTCGGCAAGCAGGCTACACAGGCGACTATTCGTTTATCTACTTCGAGTAGCCTGCACATGGACCGTTCTCCACCGACGCCCACGTTACGATCGCCGCGACGTCTGTTGAGGTTGCTGGAGATCGATCGTGCCGTCTTTTACGCGATCGTCCTCCGCCTCTGGCAGTTGCTGGCCGGTGCCGGGACCATCGTGCTGATGACCAGGTTCTTCAGCCAAGAGACCCAGGGGTACTACTATACGTTCGCCAGCCTGGTGGCGATGCAGACGTTCTTTGAACTCGGATTGAACATCGTGGTGATCAACGTCTGTAGCCACGAATGGGCCAGGTTAGAGATCGATGCCTCGGGTACGATCCGCGGCGATGCGAACGCCCTCTCGCGTCTGATCAGCCTGGGGCGAATGCTCTTCCAGTGGTACGGCCTGGCGTCTCTTCTTTTCGCGGTCGTGGCCGGCGGCGTCGGGGTCTATTTCTTGCAGCGACAGCCGGATGTCGGGGTGAGCTGGCAGATGCCCTGGCTGGCGCTGGTCATCGCGTCCGGCCTGCTCCTTTGGACGTTGCCGTTCAACGCCGTACTGGAGGGCTGCAACCAGGTGGGGACGGTCAACCAGTTTCGCGTGATCCAGGCGATGGCTGCCAACGGGGCCGTGTGGACTGTGATGATCCTGGGGGGGGGCCTGTGGGCTGCGGTTGCCGCGACCTCCGCTCGACTGGCCTGCGATCTCTACCTGTTGCTGGTTCGCTATCGGCGGTTCTTCGCACCGTTTCTTCGCCCGGCCGCCGGCGAGCGGATTTCCTGGCGGAGCGAAGTCTGGCCGCTGCAGTGGAGGCTGGCCGTGGGAGGCGTCTTTTCCTATTTTGCATACTTTCTGCTGACGCCCGTGATGCTGGCCTACCATGGAGCCGTGGTGGCGGGCCAGATGGGGATGACCTGGACCGTGGTGACCGCCATCCAAGCGGCTGCCGGTGCCTGGGTTCAGACCAGGGCACCACGGTTCGGCATCTTGATCCAGGAAGAACGCTATCTGGAATTGGACCGGGTGTTTCGTCGCGTCACCCTGGTTGCTTTGGCCGCCATGATCGTGGCAAGCGGATTGTTTTGCCTGCTGCTGTACGGTTTGCAAATCAACGCCTACCGCGTCGTCGACCGCTTACTCGACCTCCGCACCAGCAGTCTTTTCCTCCTGGCGGCCGGCGTCCAGCTTCTGGCCAACAGCCTGGTCTACTACGTGCGGGCGCACAAGCAGGAGCCGTTTCTGGTCGTCAGCGTGATCTCGAACTGCCTGGTCGGGGCGACGGCGTGGTGGTTCGGCAGCCGCTACGGTCCCTTCGGTGCCGCGCTCGGTCTGTTGGCAACCTACGCTTGCTTCACACTTCCCGCCCATGCCGTGATCTGGCGGCGCTGCCGCTTCGAACGGGCTGCCGATTTGCCCGGCTGACGAGGGGCCGTCGCACCCCCAGACAGGTGGCAGGGCGGGGCCGTTGTGATCCACCCAGGAGAGTGGCGTGCGTCCCAGGCGGGGAGTGTCTGTGGGACCGAAACCTCTGATATTCATTCCTTTTCGCCCCCATGCTACGATGGGCCCGCGGCTGTCGCGTGGTCAACGGTGTCGTCAGCAAACGCGTGGTCAACACGAGTGACCAACGTCAGTGATCAACACGCGTGATCAACACGAGTGGTCAACATCATGCGGCACTTTCGTCGCGGGCAAACTTCGGTGGGGAATCGGGTTGGTAACGCATGACAGCAATTCTGGGAATCTCTGCGTTCTATCACGATTCCGCCGCGGCCTTGCTGGTCGACGGCCAAATTGTGGCCGCTGCCCAGGAAGAGCGGTTTACCAGGAAGAAGCACGACCCGGATTTTCCCAGGCAGGCCATCGACTATTGCCTGGCCGAAGCCGGCCTGTCGGCCGCCGACCTCGATTATGTCGGCTTCTACGACAAGCCGTTTCTCAAGTTTGAAAGGCTCCTGGAAACGTACCTGTCCTTCGCGCCGTTGGGGTTTGGATCATTCCTCAAGTCGATTCCCGTGTGGCTCAAGCAGAAGCTCCATCTGCGCCGTGAATTGCATCGAGGCCTCCAGCGGCAATACGCGAAGCGGTATGTCTTCACGGAGCACCACGAATCGCATGCGGCCAGCGCCTTCTTCCCCTCTCCTTTCGAGGAGGCGGCGATTCTGACGGTCGACGGCGTCGGTGAATGGGCAACCGCCAGCCTGGGCGCCGGCCGGAGCAATCGGATCGAATTGACGCACGACCTGCAGTTTCCTCATTCACCCGGATTGCTCTATTCGGCATTTACCTATTTTTGCGGATTTCGAGTCAATTCAGGAGAATACAAATTAATGGGGCTGGCGCCGTACGGCGAGCCCAAGTATGTCGACCTCATCTTGGAGAAGCTGATCGACCTCAAGGAAGACGGTTCATTTCGCATGGACCAGTCGTACTTTCACTACTGCCACGGACTGAAGATGACGTCGCCAAAGTTCGCCAGGCTCTTCGGCGGGCCGCCGCGGCAGCCCGAGTCCCCGCTGACGGAGCGCGAGATGGATTTGGCCGCCTCCATTCAAGTCGTGATCGAGCAAATCATGTTGCGGATGGCCACCCATGTGCACGCCCTAACGGGACTCAACCAGCTCTGCCTGGCCGGTGGCGTGGCCTTGAACTGCGTTGCCAACGGACGGATTTTGCGCGAAGGGCCCTTTGAGCATGTCTGGATTCAGCCGGCGGCCGGTGACGCGGGTGGTGCTTTGGGAGTTGCCCAGTTCATTTGGCACCAGTTGTTGGACAAGCCGCGTCTGGTCAACCAGTCCGACAGCCAGCAGGGAACCTACCTGGGACCCCGCTTCTCCAACGACGCGATTCGCCAATTCCTCGACCGTGCCAACGCCAATTACGTCGAGATTGATGACGAGGACGAACTGTGCGACGTTGTGGCCGACCTGCTGGATGACGAAAAAGTGATTGGTTGGATGCAGGGCCGGATGGAGTTCGGGCCCCGCGCCCTTGGTGCCCGCAGTATCCTGGGAGACGCACGCAGTCCGAAGATGCAGTCGGTGATGAATTTGAAGATCAAATTCCGCGAGTCGTTTCGTCCGTTCGCCCCCTCGGTATTGGAAGAGTGCGTCCACGACCTGTTTGAAATGCGGCCACACCAGGAAAGTCCGTATATGCTGCTGGTGGCGCCGGTGCGTGAAGACAAGCGGACACCGCCTGCCGGCGCAACCACGGCCCGCCAGGGGATCGACAAACTCAAAGAAATTCGCTCGCTGGTTCCGGCGATCACACACGTGGATTACAGCGCACGCGTGCAAACGGTGGATTCACGCCGCCACGGCCGTTACTACAAGCTGATCAAGAAGTTTGCCGACAAGACCGGATCGCCGGTCGTCATCAACACCAGCTTCAATGTGCGTGGCGAGCCGATCGTCTGCTCGCCCGAAGAAGCCTACCGGTGCTTTATGGCCACCAACATGGATGTCCTCGTCCTGGAGAATTTTGTTCTCCTCAAGGACGAGCAGCCGGATGCGGAAGAACATCAGATCGATGACTATCTGGCCCAGTTTCAACTCGATTAGCCTGCGCGTGAGGCCGAACGTCGTTCATGATTTGTTGCCGGGTATGAATCGCCCCCGGCAAGGCTCCAACCAGCAACCCATTTTCCACGGTCCCATCATGGCACTCGTCGACATCAACTGGCATCCGTCTCCCAAGGAATTGCGGGTGTTCGCGGTTCTGCAACTGGTTTTCTTTTCCATCGTGGCCTGGGCAGTTCAGCAGCGCGCGGGGAGCGCGGGTTGGGCGGTTGCCATTCTGGTGGCCACGGCGATCATCGGGCTGGTCGGCCTGATCAAGCCGCGTTGGCTGCGACTCATCTACGTCGTCTGGATGGCGGCCGTTTTTCCGATCGGCTTGGTTGTTTCACACCTGTTGATGGCGGCCGTCTTCTACTTGGTGGTGACGCCCATTGGGCTTATCATGAGGTTGCTGGGCCGCGATCCGATGCATCGAAAATTGGATCGGGAGGCGGCCACCTATTGGCAACCGCGTCACCCAGCCCGCGGAACACGCGGCTATTTTCGCCAGTTTTGACGTCGCCCTGTTGTCGCGGCTCGCGTTACGCGGTGGCCAAGGAGAGGGGAGCCGACTTCAAAATAGCGAAGCACTCCAACGGGCCGCTCCGCCGCGCGGCGCTGCCCCCCTACGCCGACTGTTTTGTCAATCACCACCAGGTAGCCGCCGTGCCGGCGCTTGGCGCCGCACGCACCGCCCCATAGAGCCATATGAGCGACGATCCCCAACCCAAACCGGAAGATGCAGATGACGATTTTGCCCGTCAAGCCGACGAGGCCGAGTTGGGGCTGCTGGCCGAGTTTTGGGATTTCCTGATCCACAACAAAAAGTGGTGGCTGACGCCGATCATCCTGGTCCTGCTGGCGATGGGGGCCCTGATTCTGCTCAGCGGGACCGCGGCCGCCCCGTTCATTTACACGCTTTGGTAAATCGCATTTCAGGTCGAGAGGAACTGCCGGGCGGTTAGCGTTTCCGCGGCTTGTCGCCGGCCGGGAGCGTCATGCCCCAAACGTAGCCCCGCCGCCAATTCCTGGCGATCGGCCGGGACCGGGCCATCATTTGCGCCTCCCTGGTGGCGGCAACATTGCGGTAGGTGCCGCCGTTCGCCTTGGCGATCGCCTGAAATTCACGCCGGCCGATCGAGTCCACTTCCATGCCCAGCGTATGAATGGGCACCTTGCGATTGTGGGGGGCGACAAGCATCGCGCCGGCCCGGTCCGTAAACCGCCCGTCTCCCAGGATGTAGATTACATCCGGTTGCATGGCGAAGGCGATCTGCATCGCCTCCTCGCCTTTGGTCCGCAGGCACATCTCGACCGTTCCCAACCAGTTGCGCAACTTTTTCTTGTTCTGGTCGGTGGCGCGGATCATGGCTTTCGCTGGTTCGGGATGAAACAGCGGGTACGCCGTGTCGCTAAAGAAGATCACGTAGAAGGACTGGTACGGCGCCATCCCTTCCACCGTCTTCATCAGCTCGCTCAGCGCCGTCTCAAAACGCCCCTTGCCCATACTGTTTGAATTGTCGACCACGAAAACAAATCGCGATCCTTGTGCTTTGGCACCGAAGAAACTTGCCGCACCAAGCCCTGCGGCGATCGAAGACATCCCGTCGCCCGCTTCTCCAAAAAGTGCGCCGATCTCGTAGGTCGTGGCGTTCTCGACCGAAGGCATGGCCAATTCGGCTTCCGCATCAATCGCGGCGATTGCTCCCAGCGAGATAGCGCCCGGATCGACCGTGTCGGTATCGAGCGACATGGTATCCAGTTCGACGACCTCCAGCGCTGCCATCTCCAGTTCGGCGACTTCCAAGGTCTCCAACTGCGTCTCCTCGACCGTGGACGCAATCAAGACTTGCCGCGGTGGCTCGCGACTGGCGGCCAAGGTCCAGAACGCCAGAACGACCAGGCCGACACCGTGCAGCAGCAAACTCACGGACCAGGGTGGTACGGCGTGAACCACCTTGCGTAGCCGTCGACCGAAAGAAGCATTCTCTGCGGTGTCCGCGGCAACTGCCACGAGAGGTGATGACGTCGACGGCGGCGATGCAGGGCTCCCAATCGCTGGCGGCGGACCGCGCCGCGCGGAGACCTGTCCGGAACCGGGCGGAAGCGGCGGCCGGTTGCTGGCGGGACATTCCGGCGCGCGGGCATCAATGACAGGTGGTTCCGAGGCGCTCACAGGCGGTCCTCTGCGGTTGGTCGGGCACGCACTTACTTCATTGTATCCCGTGTCCACGTGGAGGCAAAAACGGCGTACTTCCCGCCGTCGCTCGTCCCGTTGTCGCCGCCGCTTGCTGCGTCCTGCCATGCGGCACAACGGCCCGGGTTCCCCACGGTGTTCGCTCGACTGGGAAAGTGTGCCAGCTATTCCGTTTGTCCTACCGACCGGCGAATGGGCCAAGTTCCCGAGGCGGGAAGCCGATGACGAGTGGTATGGAATCCCAGCTCTCGAGACGGATCTCGACCCACGAGGCATCCGTCTTATTCAGGAGAGCACCATGCGATCGACCCTGTTTGCCGTCGGCGCGTTCCTTATTGCCGCTTACCCGGTTGTGCTGCTTTTCTCTGTCGCTCGGGAGATTGACGATCCTCAGCAAAATCCTCCCACGGCGGCCATGACGTTTTCGTCCGGTGCCACCGAGCAGGTGGACGGCCATCCGCGGCCCGCGCCGACATTCGGCCAGTTGCGCAACGCCACGTTGCGGCGCGCGGCGAATTAGGTTCCCGGTGGGGCCAGCAGGGGCCGATGAGCAAGTCGCCAGCGTTCGCTCTCAATTGGAACGCGGCCCATGCCTCGCTAGCCTTTGCGGATCAACGCGATCGCCTTGTTCGCCAGGCGACGGCCGAAGGTCTTGTAGCCTTCCGCCGAGTAGTGGAGGTCGTTCTTGATCGGTTTGCCGCGGCGGTTCGTGCCGTCGTTGAGGTCGTCGGTATCGACCCAGGCGCCGCGCGGATGGCTCTCCGCAACGTCGACTTGAATCTCCCGAATCAGCGTCCAGTGCTGGTAGCGGCGGTTCTGCATGTCGAAATCGCTGAGCCGCCCGATGACCACGTTGATGTCGTCTCGCTCGAGGTCCGCGGCCAATTGGCTGAAGAGTCCCTGCAGGCTGGCCGCATAGACCGTTCCATTGCCCTCCCGCGCGTCCCGTTCGCCTTGCATCCAAAGGAACGTCACACTGGCGATTTCGCGGCCCTTGATCGCCTGTCGGACTCGTTGCAGCAACCGGTCGTACAAATCACCGTTGTTCGCCGTCGGCTTATTGACAGGCGGCATCCAATTCTTGTGCCAGCGGCGGATCGACTGCCCGCCGACGGCATCCTTGACGACGATCACCTGCTCTTTGCCGAACTCCTGCTCGACAGTCGGCGTGAACGACTCGCGAGGATTCAGACCGGCCATGTTGGATTGACCAGAGAGGATGAAAAGATGGGCCCCAGCCGCGGCGGCCGGTGATGCCGGTAGCCAGAGGAGAACGGTCAGTAAAACAAGCGGGAAGATCCGCGAACAGGGCGTCGGCGCGGCGAGCAAGAAAGTGGGTCTCATGATGCCTTTTCGGGAATGGGACTTTGAGTTTTCCAGGTCTCTGGAGTGGGACTGGACCCGCCTTCCAGACTCCCCGTCGGGGCGGGGTTGTCAGAATGGAAAGTTAGGACCGTCTGAAGAGCGATGATTGACCGATTTCAGGATCTTGGCAAGACCCCGCCGCAGTGCCGTTGCTGGTTGGCGGCGGTGCGGGGGGGGGGAGACCTTCGGTCGGCGGTTTCGGCGGGGTCGGAGACCCGCGCCGAGCAGACTGGACCCGCGCCGAGCAGACTGGACCCGCGCCGAGCAGGCTGGACCCGCGCCGAGCAGACTGGACCCGCGCCGAGCAGGCTGGACCCGCGCCGAGCAGCCGGGACCCGCGCCGAGCAGGCGGGACCCGCACCGAGCAGCCGGGACCCGCGCCGAGCAACGTCTTGGGGAGGTTGCGGTTTGAATTGCCGTGCCGCTTACACCTCGGTCGGGACGACGAACGGCGCGCGGTAATTGCGCGTCAGAAGTTGATTGGCTTCGTCGTCTCCAATGAACTTTTCGGTCTTGGGGTTCAGTTCCAAGGTTCGTCCCAGCGTGTACGTGGTTTCTGCCAGCTTGATGTCGACGGCCTGCAGGTTCTCCTTCACCGTTTCGAAGGCGTCCACCACCACCTTGTTGTCGCCGATCGTCTTCGCTTTCGCGTCAAACCGGGCCGGTTCGCCCAACCGGAACGAGATGTTCGCCAGGTGGCAAAGCGCGCTGGAGTAGTGGGCGACTTCGGCGTTGCAGTTCTGATCCTGGGGATCGCGGCTGCGGACGGCGGCGATGAAGGATCCGAAGGCACCGCCGGGCGTGACATGAGCCGATTCGCCCTCGACGCGCACCGGGTCGCCGCCATTCTTGGGATAGAACGTGCTGCCGACGATCTTGCCTTCCGTCGTGTAGTACTCGTTGCTCACGTTCCGCGGCGGCGCCTTGGGGTACCGCTTGTTGTCGACCAGCCCTCGTGTTTCGAACACCAGCAGCACGTCGCCATACTCGTAGACCGCCAGTTGCATGTTGGGTGTTTCGCCCTGGTCCTGCAGGTCTTTTTCTCCCGGCGCGAATCGACCGCCCAGGCTCCAGACCCGATTAGGAAGCGTGCTCCCCTTGATGGCCCAGCGGGCAACATCCATCTCATGGACACCCTGGTTGCCCGTGTCGCCGTTGCCGGTGTCCCAGAACCAGTGCCAGTTGTAGTGCACCAGGTTGCCATGAAACGGCTGTTCCGGGGCCGGTCCCAGCCAGAGGTTGAAATCCAGGTCGGCGGGGGCGGGTTTGGTCGGCTTGAAGCCGATGCTCCAGCGGGGCTTGCAGCAATAGCCTTTCGAGACCAGCAACTTGCCGTACTTGCCCGATTGAATGGCGGCGATCTGCGAGGCTCGTCCGCCGCTGCTGCGCTGCTGGGTCCCGTGCTGGACGACGCGACCGTACTTGTTGGCCGCCGCGACGCACTGACGCCCTTCGAACATGTTGTGGCTCATCGGCTTCTCGACGTACACGTCTTTGCCCGCCTGGCAGGCCCAGACGGTGATCAGCGAGTGCCAATGGTTGCAGGTCGCCACGGAAACCGCGTCGAGGTTGTCGTCTTCCAGGGCCTGGCGAATATCCTGAACACATTTGGGGGTGTTGCCCCCTTTGGACTTCACCTGGCCGGACCGGGATTCGAACAGGCTGGAATCCGGGTCGATCAGGTAGGTCACATCGACCTTCTCCATCTTGGCGAACTCGCCGATGTGGGCCGTCCCGCGCCCGTGGATTCCCGCCACGCCGATCCGAATCGTGTCATTCGCTCCAATCACCTTCCCGGAGGCTTTCGTGCCGGCCACCGTAAACAGGGGAAAGGCGGCACTCGCGGCGGCGGTCGTTTTGAGGAAGTTGCGGCGGGTGAACTTCGACATGAGCGGGACTCCCTGGGGGGCGAACGGGCGGACGGGGACGATGGGCTAACGGTCGGCCGAAACGAACTCACGCGGCGTGGCACGGGCTCGATAGATTGGCTCGATTACAACATATAACTCGGCAAAAGTCCAATTTTTCCCAGCGCCCATGAGAGCCTGCCGGCGGGCGGCAGAAGTTCGGTCTCTCGCGCCGCGGCTCCCTTGTAATTCAGGGCGAGCGGCTTAAGATAGGCGAACCTTGATGCTTGCATCCCGATGGAAGGAGACACTCGCCAGGGCCGCCTCTCCCCCGCCCTTGCTGCGACCTCCGCGGAGGCTGCCAGGCCGCAGTCGCCCGTTCCCCCGTTTGGGCAGACCCGCGTCGTCGTCGCCGTTGGGTGCCTGCAGATTCATGGATTCACCGATTCGCGGAGACCGGCAAACCGCCCTCGTCCGATGGCTATTGCAGACGCCGCTGAGCGCCCTCGGATCACCCGCCCATCCGTAGCCCGTATACATTAACACGCAATTCGCTGAGCTACACCATGAAGGTTGCCGTTCCTAAAGAGACGTTTCCCGATGAACATCGGGTCGCCTTGATCCCGGCCAACATCCCCCAATTGATTAAAGCCGGGATGGATGTATTGATCGAGTCGGGCGCCGGGGAGGCGGCCGGATTTTCCGACCGCATGTACGAAGAGAAGGGGGCGGCGGTCACTGCGGATCGGGCGGCCGTTTTGTCGGCGGATGTCGTTGCCCAGGTTCGAGCGCTCGGCGCCAATCCTGAGGCCGGTCGAGCCGATTTGCCGCAGCTCAAGTCGGGCGGGATTGTGCTGGGCACCTGTGACCCGCTGGGTGAACCCAAGTGCATCCAGGAAGTGGCCCAGACGGGTGCCTCGTTGTTCGCGTTGGAGATGATACCGCGGATTACCCGTGCCCAGAGTATGGACGTCTTGTCGTCGATGGCCACCATCGCCGGTTATCGGGCCGTGCTGCTGGCGGCTGTCGAGCTGCCGAAGATGTTTCCCATGTTGATGACGGCGGCGGGAACGCTGAAGGCATGCCGCGTCTTTGTGGTCGGTGCTGGTGTCGCCGGACTGCAGGCCATTGCTACGGCGAAACGGCTGGGCGCCGTCGTTCGCGCCTACGATGTGCGGCCCGCCTGCCGCGAACAGGTCGAAAGCCTCGGCGGCAAGTTTGTCGAACTGAAGCTGGAAACCGACCAATCGGAGGACAAGGGTGGCTATGCGAAGGCCATGGATGACGCCTTCTATGCAAAGCAACGCGAATTGATGGCGGAAGTCGTTGCTGAGAGCGACGTGGTCATCACGACGGCCGCCATTCCCGGCCAGCCGTCGCCCCTGCTGATCACCGCCGAAGCGGTCGCCGGGATGACACCCGGCAGCGTGATTGTCGACATGGCGACCGAACGGGGCGGCAACTGCGCCTTGAGCAAAGCCAGCGATCGGGTGGTGGAGCACGGGGTCACGATCCTCGGACCGACCAACCTCCCGGCGGAGATTCCCAATCATGCCAGCCAGATGTTCTCCAACAACGTCACCAAGTTCTTGCTGAACCTTGTCAAGGATGGTGCCGTCGACATGAACCTGGAGGACGAGATCATCCGCGACACGCTCGTCGCCCACCAAGGGCAGGTCGTCAACGGGAGGATCCGCGATCTCCTGGGATTGGAACCACTGGCTGCCCAGGAAGCGGAAGACGAGCAGGAGGTCGTGACCGAAGAGCCGCCCGAGGACAAGAGTCAAGGCACGGGTGAAGCAGGCGCGGCCGAGGCTCCGGAGACTACGGAGAATCCTGAGCCGGCTGGGGAAGCAGCGCCCGCCGGCGATGTAGAGGCTGCCGGCGATGCAGCGCCCACCGAGGACAAGAAGGAGGATGGCGAATGAACCGCCCCCAACAGACCATTGCTTCCGTCCTGTTTCTGGCGGTCCTGATCCTGGGCGGCTGGTCCTGGTCCCAGGACAGCTCCCCCAGCGACTTGGATTCGCCGGCCGCCGAACCGGCGTCCGGCACTGAGGGGACATCGACAGCGGCCGCGGATGGGCCGATCGAAATTGCCCAGAACTCGATGGCGGCAACCGACGATTCGCCGGCTGCAGGTGACGACGTTGCGGCGGTTGCCGAGGCTGCCCCGCGGCAAGGCATGATCACCAACCTGACGATCTTCGTGCTGGCCGTTTTCTTGGGGATCGAGGTGATTTCCAAGGTTCCGCCGACGCTGCACACTCCGCTGATGTCCGGCTCCAATGCGATCAGCGGGATCGCCCTGGTGGGAGCGGTCATCGTCGCTTCCGCCGTGGTCGATGAACTATCGCCGCTGGTGGGAGGCTTTGCGCGATTCCTCGGATTCATCGCGGTGACGCTGGCGATGATCAACGCGGTCGGAGGGTTCATGGTGACCCACCGGATGTTGTCGATGTTCAACCGTAAGTAAGCACCGCTCGGCGCACCTCTGGCGACTCACTCAACTTTGGCGATACGGAAAGGCAGCCTTCGTGGAAACGGCCCTTGTTAACACCGCCTACTTGATCGCAGCTTCGCTGTTTATTCTTGGCTTGAAGCAGATGGGGCGGCCGAAGACGGCAGTCCGGGGGAACCTGACCGGCGCACTGGGCATGGCGATTGCCGTCGGGGCGACGTTGGTCGGCATCTGGCGGCGCGACGAGCCGCTCGGCTACATCATCCTGGGCACGCTCATCGGTGTCGGCGTCGGCGCCATCCTGGCGATCCGGATCCAGATGACGGCGATGCCGCAGTTGGTGGCCCTGTTCAACGGCTTTGGAGGAGGTGCGTCCGTGTTTGTGGCGGGGGCGGACCTGATTCAATCGGCCGGCCGAGCGACCGATCCGGAAGCCGAGGTGGCCGTGCTGGTTGCCACCGCCCTTTCCGGCATTATCGGTGCGGTGACGTTCTGGGGCAGCCTGGTGGCCTTCGGCAAGCTGCAAGAGTTCAAGTGGATGCGGAAGCCGATTCATATCCCGGCCCAGCAGGTCGTGAATGCGGCCCTGGCCGTGTTGATGGTGGCGGTCGCGGCGTTCATGGTGATGAACGGCTCGCCCCTGCTCTACGTGGTCCTGGTGCTGGTTGCTTCGGTGCTGGGGCTGTTCCTGGTGAATCCGATCGGCGGGGCAGACATGCCGGTCGTGATCGCCCTCTTGAATTCCTACTCCGGCCTGGCGGCGGCGGCGACCGGCTTTGTCATCAATAACAACGTCTTGATCGTGGCCGGGTCGTTGGTCGGCGCCTCGGGGGTCATTCTGACGAACCTGATGTGCAAGGCCATGAACCGGTCCCTGTTCAACGTGCTGTTCGGCGTCATGGAGGGCGGTTCGGCGTCCGCCGACGCCGACGATATTTACGCCAATGTGCGGTCCACGTCGCCCGAAGAGGTCGCGATGATCCTGGAGACGGCCGAACGCGTCGTGTTTGTGCCCGGCTACGGCATGGCGGTGGCCCAGGCCCAACACGCCGTTCGCAACCTGGGATTGATGCTCGAAGAAAACGGTGCGACGGTCGAATACGCCATCCACCCGGTTGCCGGCCGAATGCCGGGGCACATGAATGTGCTGCTCGCCGAGGCGGATGTCGACTACGAGCAACTTAAGGAGATGGACGTCATCAACCCGACGTTGGAAACGGCCGACGTCGCCATCGTGATCGGCGCCAACGATGTGGTCAACCCGGTGGCGCGGACCGACCCGCAGAGCCCGATTGCCGGCATGCCGATCATCGATATCGACAAGGCCCGCACGGTGATCGTCATCAAGCGCAGCCTCAGTCCGGGATTTGCCGGGATTCCCAACCCGCTGTTCGCTATGGAAAACACGCTGATGTTGTTTGGTGACGGTCAACAAGCGGTCTTGGACATTGTGGCGGCGATCAAGGAATCGTAGGGCCGAGCGATCCGTCTCGTTGCCTTTCGCGTCCCGGACACCGCCCGCTCGTACGGACCTGCCACCAGGCGCCACCGAAGTCGGTTTCCCCATATTCCTGACGCGTTTTCCCTCTCAAACGATTCGTCTTCCGGAGAGTTTACTCATGCAGATTTCACGATTTCTTTGCTGCGTATTGGGCCTGGCGATGGTGGCCGGCGTTGTGAGCGAGGCGGCCGACTCGAAAGGGACGACCTTCACCGATCCGGAGAAGGCCGGCATCGAGTACCAGCTGCAGGGCGAATACGTGGGGGAAGTCGAGGTCGACGGCCAGCCACAAACGATTGGCGTCCAAGTGATTTCGCTGGGCGACGGCAAGTTCCGGGGGATCGGATATTTCGGCGGCTTGCCCGGTGACGGCTGGTCACGCGGTGACAAGAAGAACAGCGCGGAAGGACAGTTGGATGACGGAGTGCTGCGATTCACGGTCGACGAAGCGGATGTCGAAGTCAAGGACGGCATGTTGACGATCGCCGTGGCCGGGGAGACGCTGGCCAAGTTGGAGAAGGTCGATCGCAAGAGTCCCACGCTGGGTACCAAACCACCGACCGGTGCCACGGTCCTGTTTGACGGCCGCTCGGTCGCCGCCTTCGAGAACGGAAAGCTGGTCGAAGATCAGTGGCTGGCCGCGACGAATGTCTTCACGAAGCAGAAATTCGGCGATCACACGTTGCACATCGAATTCCGGACGCCATTCATGCCGGCAGCCAGGGGTCAGGCACGGGGCAATAGCGGCGTTTACATGCAAGGCCGCTACGAGCTGCAGGTCCTCGATTCATTCGGCCTGGAAGGCGAGAACAACGAATGCGGCGGCATCTATTCGATCGCCAAGCCCAACGTGAACATGTGCCTTCCGCCGCTCGTCTGGCAAACGTATGACATCGATTTCACCGCCGCCCGCTTCGACGACGGGGGCCAAAAAGTCAAGAATGCCCGGGTGACGGTCAAGCACAATGGAGTCGTGATTCACGACGACCTGGAACTGACGCACGGAACACCCGGGTATCATGCGGAAGGCCCCGGACCGGACGTGCTGTTTCTGCAAAACCACGGCAACCCGGTCGTGTTTCGCAACATCTGGGTGGTCGAGAACTAGGCGAGCCCGGACGCAACCGCCCACGTTGCGGGACCTGACCCGGCTGATGCATTAGCCGGTGGGCGTTAGCCCCGGTTGCGCCGATCGCGTAGCGCATCGGACGCTCGCGTGCATGATTGATGAACGGTTGTTTGGCGACGAAACTGCCTAGCGAGGCAGGGCCTCGGACCAATAGCGAGCTAACGCTCGCGGCGTGTTCGTCCGCTCCCGTTGGTCGCTCAAATTTGACTTATTCGTAAACCAATATCTGATGCAAGCCTGCTGGTGATCATTCGGCCGCCGGGACCCACCAATTGGTGTTGGGAAAGTAGAGCGACCAGACGGCCGCGTCCGAGGTAAAGCCGGGCAACTGCTCGAGGTACCGCCCGGACAGTTCGCCGTCGGTTGCTTGTCCGGTCACCAGGTCCCAGGTGGAGCCGGTTTCCCGATCCGTCAAACGGCCCTCGACGAGCTGGAAGTGGAGTTCGCGGTCGTCCAGGCGGCGTGAATAGATGGCCGGTGTCAGCGACCTGCGATCCAGGACGACCAGCAGGAGTTTGTCACCCAATGTGTCGTTGACGGCGGGTACGTTGGACAGGTGTCCGAAATCCCAGAACTTGGGTTCGCCGTCTTCCACCATTCCGATTCCCACGCCGCGATGCGGTCCCAGGAAACCGCGGTCGTAGACGCCCGAGGTTCTCGACATGTAGAAGACGGTGGTCTGGGGGTGCTTGGCCTTCCAGATCCTCCACGTCGTCATCCTGGCCGGAATCTGCTCCAGCATCGTCCCGACCAGCGGACCACGCATCGACTGGCCCAGAATCTGGCTCCAGAGGCTGCCGGTCTCCTGATCGACCATGACCAGGTTGGTCTCCCAGAGCATCCCCGAGACACCGAATGTCAGCGTTCTCCCCTTCACTCTTCTGGCATACACGATGCCATTGTGGCAGAGGTGTCACCAGGTTGCGGCGATCGCCGTTCCCCCCAGTTGATCGTTGATGACTTCGCGCATCGGGCCATTCAGCATGTTCAGCGGGTAGGCTCGCGCTTCACCGTCGACGATGACTGCCAGCACCAGTTCCTCCGCCGCGACTTTGCCTTCCGCCTGGGCGACCGACAGGCGTTCGAAGTCGGTCACGATGGGCGGGCGGGGAACGACCTGGACGGGATAGAACGTGTCCGGCGACGCCGGGTTATCGACGCCGATCGCGTGGGCTTCCAACTCGTGCAGCCGGGCCCGTTCACGCACGCGTCGCTGCCAGTCTTGCCATTGGGAGGTGGCCACCGCCAGCACGACGGCCGTCGCTGCCATGATGCTCGCCAGCTTGACGAGATGGACAATCCGCGTTCCGATCGCCCGTGATTCGACTTGCTGTTGCTCGACCATGATTTTGGTTGGTGGTTCGTTGGTTCGTCCGTTAGTAAGTTAGTCCAGATCATTCATCAGCCGGTGGGCGTTAGCCCAAAACCGTTCAATTGGATTCCACACTTCCGTAGGTCATGCTGTGCATGACATTCAGGAAGCAGGTCATGCTGTGCATGACGCTGGGAACTGCCCGGCGAGGAGGGTTACCCCGAGGGCGTTGTTGATGAATTGTTGCAATGTCGCTGGGGGTGAGGGGAGATGGGAGACCTTCGGTCGGGGGTTTCGGCGGGGTCGGAGACCCGCGCCGAGCGGCGGGCGGCTTGAGCGGCGGGGTCGGAGACCCGCGCCGAGCGATTGGTCGCAGGACTAGGCCGAACGGGATCGGCGTCATGCACAGCATGACCTACGGGTGCTGGATTAGCGCTCATGTTTCGGGTTGCCCTGGTTTGGGTTGCGAATCAAGCGGGGGCGATCTGTCGGCGAGCCGATCACCGGCCGGCAGGCGACGGGCCAGCCACCTGGCTGCGGCGCGGGAGTAAATCGCTCCCAGCGACCCGCCTCCGATCAAGACGACGCCATGCCAGAGCAGCACATCAACCTGCGGAAGCGGTTGCCGGAAGATGGCGATCTTGAAGAAGAAGTCGCACGCTACGCTGGGCACGATCACGGCACACGACGTTCCCAGCGGAGCGACGAACAGTAGCACCAGGAGGCAGTCGAGGGGTCGTTCGATCCGATTGGTCTGGACCAGCATGTTGCCGGTCAGCCACGCGGCCAGGGCGACGCCGCAGAGCAGGGCCGCCAGGGTGATGCGATCAACGACGGCAGGGTCGGCCGCGTCCCACGGCGCCGACCCTGAGGTGGGGGCGAACATCAAGGCCGCCTGGACGTGTTGTGGGAAGCGAATCAGTGTGCATCGCGAGTTGTCGATCACGGGCCACAGCGTCTGAGAGACGGCGATCGCGACCTGCAGCAGCAGGAACAGGGCGAACAGGCCGAGGAGCCGAATGCGAATCTTCCGCAGCCCCAAGTGGCCGGGTTGCCAAAGGGGGCCAAAGAAAATGCTCCCCAACGCGTAGTTCAATATCCCGGCCGTCAATCCACCGCCGCCAAGCAGCAGCAGCACCGTGACGAGAACGGCAAATGACTGAGACACGATGGCCCCCATGACCGGCGGTCGCCTGGGCGGGCCGCTGCTCTGGGTAAGAAACGAGGGAAAAGTACTTCGGTGGTTGCGGGTCTTCTGTCCGAGCAACCGAGCCGCGACCGCCGAGCGAAACGCGACTCCATGTCCCACGGCGTCCAAGGGAACCACGGCATCGCCAGCCCAGACGATTCATCAGCCGTCGGGCGTTAGCCCCGGTTCCGTCGATCACCGCGCGCACCGGACGCGAACGCGTTCCGGCTGATATGCGGGGCGCTAAGGGCAAACTCAATATGAACCGCCACGCCACCGCGACTTGCCGAATGCCGCTTGGACGACGAACTGCGAGCACAAAAAAAGTCCGGCAAGGGGTCGATGGAGAACCGCCTTGCCGGACGAGATTGCGTCAAGCGTTATGCTCGAACGTTGTCAGAAGTGACAGGTCGAGTTTACAGACCGTTCAGATCGACCGTGTTCCCATCGCTGATGTAGTTCACGCTACAGAACAGGAAGTAGTCCATCGTTTCGGTCAGCATGTGAACGGAACCGTCACAGAAGACGAACTGAGCACCGCCAGGATGTTCGCTGCGGAAGACCCAGGCGTACGATTTGCCGTCCGCTCGGCCTTGCCAGGCGGCATTGATGTGCCAGTCCCGCGCCCAGCCGGCCCATTCGGAGCGAGTCCGATAGCTGGGGTCGGTCATCCAGGCACCACCGCCGGAAACCACGCGACCGTGTACGGCGGTGTGGGTCCCGTGAACGCCCCAGGGCCCGTAATGGGTGCTGGTGCTTTGCGTGGCGCCGCCGGCACCTTCGCCGATGGCGGCGGTGTGGGCGGTGCCGTCCTTGATCTGGGCAAACTTGATATGGCTGTTGTTGCCGAAGGCACCCATCCGGACCGCTTCGTAACCGCTGCGCGAGTAGTTGTAGTCGTAGTTCGCGTTGTAGTCCGTTTGGTAGCCAACGGAGAACAGGTAGCTGGTACGACGTGCCCGATCGCGTGTGTAGAAGTCCGTCGTTCCGGGGTTGTACGTCGACAGTTCGCCGGAGTGCGTGTGCGACGGGCACTCGTAGACGGGAATCCGCACACCGGCCAGAGTGGCACGATTCAAATTGTCGTTCCCATTGCCGTAGAGCGGATGGCTGGCCGGGCTGGGACCACCGGCGCGGGGATTCGACGAGTTGGTCGGTCCGCGCAGGTCGAGCCGATCAGCCAGCGGTGCCTGCTCGAGGAACGGCAACAAGAAGACGAAACCGGTGTGATTGCGGACCCCTTCCGGGTATCCGAATTCGTCCGTCCGCGTCGCACCACCGCTGAATCGTCCCGAATTCAACATGGCGGGCGGGAAAGACTTGTACGTGTCGTGGTAGTTGTGCAACGCCAAGCCTTGTTGCTTGAGATTGTTGCCGCAACTCATCCGTCGAGCCGCTTCGCGAGCGGCCTGAACGGCAGGCAGCAACAGCGCGACGAGAATACCGATAATCGCAATGACAACCAATAACTCCACGAGGGTAAAACCAGACGACCTAGACCTTCGCATCACAGACTCCTCATTTCGAGAACAGAACTGAATAGATGGATAGTAGAAAAACTGGTGAGAGAGGGATTCCAGCCAGCCGTATTCCACCAGCATTGGATCACGAAATCAAGAGAATTCTTGGCACAGAATGCGAACTTCTCATTTTTTTCGGCCGAATCGAGTGCAGCGACGGGTTTAATCCGCGGGGTCGCTCGTGACGTGGTGCCAGACTTTTCCCAATCGGCAAAGTCTGCCAGTGCCGCGAACCAGACACGTTGCTCGCGTACGCCCAGGTCGTTGCCGACTATTGTGGTTGAGCGGTGGACGGCGGCTCGTGACCTGCCGGCGGTCCGGGTCGGGGTGGCTGATCGGACGCCTTGGGGCGTTCGTGCTGCTGCAGGAGTGAGGCGATCTGCCGCTGCTCGTCCGCCGCCGAGCGGTCGCCGCCGAGTTGCAGGAGGTCGGCCAGCATCTGCCGGACGTCCGGCCGCAGCGGACTGATCTCCGCCGCCCGTGCGAAAGACGCGGCTGCCTGGTCGGTCCGCCCCAGCGAGCGTTGGCAGACGCCCAGCAGCACCCAGTCTTCCGATTGCCGCCGTGTCGTCACGAGCTGCTGCAAATACGGCAGCGCCTGACCAGGTTGGCCGATCGCCAGGTGGGAGTCGGCCAACAGGAACAGGGCGTTTGCGCGTGCTCCGGACGTGCCGGGGGCCTCGAGCGCTCCGGCGGCCAAGACGAGGGCCCGCTGCAGGTCGTTCCGCTCCCAATAAATGCGGGCCAGGCTGGCTTCCACATCACGGTCCCGCAGTCCGGCCTGGTGAACGCCCGTCAGCAGGCGAACGGCCCGCTCTCGATACGTGTTGTGCGCCGCGGGCGACCGTTGTTTGTCAGAGACCTCCAGGTTGGCCAGGCCGAGGCACCGCTGCTGTTCGAGCGGCGGGAGGTGCGAGAGATCGTGGATCGGGACCAACCGGCCGATCACACCTTGTGCCGTCGCGGGTTCCGCCGGAGGCTCGGCTGGCGACGCGTTCAATTCGTGTCGCCCCACGCGGTGATGCGTAAAGGCGAAGTGCGGGATGTCGGTTGGACTCTGCGGCATGTGGCAGGCGACACAGTTGTCTTCCCGGTTGTGGGCCAGCCGCGCCTCCGGCTCCAGGCCACACGCATCCTCGGTATGGCAGGTAAGGCATTTCCTGCGAAAGTAATCGACGCGATCCGCCTCGGCCGGCTTGGCGTGAGGGTCGTGGCAGGTTGTGCAGGTCAACCCGGCCGACTCCTGGTAGCAACGGCTAAGCCGCATCTGTTCCACATGGCCCACGACCGTCATGGCCTGGTTGGGTTGGGCAAGGACATAGTCGGCGCGGAAATCGTTGAGCCGCAGGCCGGGTCGGAAGTCCTGGTCCGAGCGTCCCCGGAGATTGACGCTGGCGTCACCCCGGAGGTGACATTGCGAGCAAATCGCTTCGCGTTCCGTGCGAGTCAGGTGGGCGGGATTGACGATCGTGGTGTCTTCGCCGTCCGGCGGCGTGTCGTCCTGTTCGTGCCGTTGCGTGTGCAGCGAACCGGGGCCGTGGCAGCTTTCACAACTGATGGACTGGTCATGGATCTTGACGCGAAACCGATTGTCGTCGACCGCCTCGACGCGGCCCGCATGACAGTGGACGCAGCCGAAATCGGCGACTCGTTCGAACCCGGGCGACTGGGCCGCCTCGAACCCGGGCGACATGCCCCAGGCGTCCTTTGACGCGTACCAGGTAATGGGAGATTCGAGCAAGAACCCATCTTCCTCGACGAGGTAGCTGCGCGAATGGTGTCCCGATCCAATGGCCAGGTGCACCGGATACTCGGCCAGCACGACGTCATGGCCGCCGTCATTCAGCAGTGTTTCGCGATGCCAGATCTGATCCCCCTTCCGCTCGACGGAGTACTTGCGGCGGGAGCGAGGGTGTTGAAACTCGACGTCCCAGGCCTCGTGTTCCAAGTCAATGTCGGCGAGTGCTCGGCTGTGGGGCGTACGAAGGTACGAGTCGTGTTCGCCAGGGTGGCACTCGGCACAGCGGGCCGTCCCTACATAGCGGGCCTCCGCGCGGGTGTTTAGAAAGCGACTGCCGGCAACCGGTGGCAGTCCGGCCGGCTGGCGAGGTGGGTCGTCAGCCGTTTCCTTCAGGGGAGCAGGGTCCGGCGACGGCGGCCGGGAAACCAGCCAGGCCCCGGTCGCCAGTCCACCGGCGACGAACAGCAGGAGGAGGCCGAAAAAGCGTCTTTGCATCCGACAGGGCTACTCGATGGTGAACGTGGTGGTATGGTCATCTTCGCCAACAACAACCTTCAAATGCCGCTTGAGCTGTCTGGCCCGTGTTGCATGCCAGTCGGCCTGATCGTCCAGGCCGTTCATTTCGTAGAGCACGGCAACCGCCTCGTGCAGGTCCGGCCGATCCGGTTCGATGGTGACCGCCGCCTGGGCAGCCTCCAGCGCGCCGGGAAGATCGTTGGCCCGGTGCCGGCTGATGCTGAGCAAGAAATGGTCTTCGGCGATGTAGCGGTACTGGATCAGTTCTTCCAGGTAAGGTTGGGCCAGACGAAACTCGCGGTCGTTGGCGTGAATTCGGCTGAGCGCTCCGACGGCATCGCGCCGCATTTCGTCGGACAGGTTGGGGGCCAGCAGGGCGGACTGTCCGCGGTCCGCCGCCAGCCGGTTGTTGCCCAGCCGCATGTAGACTCGAGCCAGTGTGGCGTCAACTTCGGCATCCTGAATTCCGCTGGCCCTCACCTCTTCCAGCAACTTGACGGCCACCTCGTAGTTGAATGCGGGATGTTCGAACTCACCTTCCTCCGTCGTCTTGATGTAGGCCAATCCGAGGCACCGCTTTTGATCCATCTCCGACAGATGGCTGACGTCGTCAATCGGCAGGAGCTTGTGAAACTTCTTGCGAGGTTGCGCACCTGCCTCCGGTTCCTGGGGCGGTGATTCAGCGTGGATCCCGATCCGATGGTGGTGGAACGAGAAGTGGGGAATGTCGGTGCCCGACTTCGGCATGTGGCAGGTGATACAGTTGTCGTCCGGCGAGGCCTGGTGCCGGTCGGCGAGCGTCAGTCCACAGGCCTCGGTGTCATGGCAGGAGAGGCAGGATGCGCGGCCGGCCAGGGAGGGGGCCGCGCCGTGCTCGCTGGAGTGCATATGATGGCAGGTCGTACAAGTCATTTCGGCCGACATCTGGTAGCAGCGGCTGGCCCGCATCTGTTCAATGTGCCCGACCACGGTCATCTCGTCGTCGTCCGTGTCCAACCGGTAGCGGATGCGAAAGTCGTTCACCCGCAGACTGGGGCGGAAGTCGGCCAACGATCGTCCGCGAACGCTCGCTTCCGCCTTTGAGGCGAGGTGGCATTGGGCACAGATCGCCTCCTGGAGTTCGCGCGGGAGCCGTGAGGGATGGACGATCGTGTCGTCGAAGTCGCCAGCCAGCGGTTTGTCCGCCTCGCGTTCCGCAACATGCAACGATCCGGGCCCATGGCAGCGTTCGCAGCCGATGGTCATCTCGTGGATCGCGAGCTTATGGATGCTCCGATCGACGTATTCGACCTGGCCGGCGTGGCACATCACGCAGTCGCGGGTTGCCGTCCGGGAGAAACCGGGGTGCGTTGGGTCGTCGCCGTATCCGGGAGACAAATCCCAACCGTCGCGGGCGGTGTACCAGGTCAAGGGCGACTCGAAGAGGAACCCGCCGATTTCGAGCAGGTAACTGCGCGAGTTATTGCCTGACCCGATCACATATTTCATGGGGTAGTCGGCCAGTACCAGTTCCGATCCATCTTCCGCAGTGAGGAACTCGCGGTGCCGGAGTTGGTCCTCCTGGCGGTAAATCCGGTAGGAACGGCCCGACAGGTCGTGTGTCAGTTCGGCGTCCGGCGGTTGCTGGTCGACGTCAATACTGTTCAGCGCGCGACTGTGGGTGGTCTGGAGGTACGAGCCGTGTTCGTCAGCGTGGCAATCCACGCAGGCTTGATTCCCCACGTAGGTTGCATCGGGACCCGTGTTGCGGAAAGCGGACTGGCGGATCGGCGGCAGCGGCTGGCTTGTCGCGACGGTGCGGGCAGCCGGCCCGCTTGGTCGACGCGGTGTCACCGGTTCGGCCGGTGAGCAGCCGGCCAGGGTAACGGCAAGGCAGAGAATCCACGACAGGTCGCCGACATTGGCGCGGCTTGTGCGAGCCACGAGATTTGTCGCGTTGGCCATGCCAGCCTCACTTGCTGTCGCTTCCCTCATTGAATTTGCGTGGCTCCACGTGATAGGATTTCGGCGGAAACGATGGCGGGCCACCTGCGGACGCCATCCGTCGGAATCGAGCGACCTCGGACGTTCCGAGTATACCAGAACAGTTTTGGGGAATTTATTTGTTTCCCGCCGGTTCAGTGTTACGGTGGCGGCGTGTTGCCGCCAGGTTGACAAGCCGTGTCTTGGCAACCCGAGTTCGTTGAGAACTCGAATTTTGGACAACCAAGTGTGATGCCGCCCCATTCGGAGTGGGGGGCAAAGGGATCGAGTTGCGAAGGAGCAATCATGAAGAAGTTGTTTAGCTTGCTGTTGGTGTTGGCGTTGGGTGGTTTCGTGGTCGGTTGCGGCGGCGATCCGGGTGTCTCGGTCGAGACCGACGTGCCGGAAGCGGAACTGGATGAGAACATGGACATGGCGGCCGGCGCCGATGGGCTGGGACCGGAAGGGGAAGCTGCGGGCGCTGGCGGTGCCCCGGATGCTGGAGCGGACGCCGGCGCAGGCGCCGAAGGTGATGCCGCGGCCGGCGAAGAAGCGCCGAGCGAATGATCCGCGGGTACGCGTTACCCCCAGCCGGTTTCCGGCGGTTGCTTGGGCCTTGATATCCAGAACCAATCCGTTGGCCAGGTAACGGCAGGGAAATTGACCGCCGACGATCGGCTCAATAGACGACGAAACAGCCTGAACCGGGATTCCCGGTCAGGCTGTTTTTTTATGGGACGACCTGTCCTGGTCGGCTGGGCGGCTCAGCCGGAATGTGTTCGCGGTCGGTCCGCTTCCAGGGCCGGTTTTTGCGTGCGGTGCGCCACGGAACCGGGGCTAACGCCCCACGGCTGATGAGTGAAGCCGGGTTTGGCGGCTCTTGTTGACGTCCGTTTCTCTGCCGGCGAGTCAGCAAGTCAGCCGAACGGGCAACGGCGCTATTCGCCATGCGGCAGTTGGTGGCCCATCTTGTCCCGTTTGGTGGCCAGGTAATGGGCGTTGTATTCGTTGGCGGGCGGGAGGATCGGGACCTGGTCGATGACTTCCAGGTCGAAGCCGCCGTAGATGAAGGCGTCGGTTTTCTTGGGATTGTTGGTCAGCAGGCGAACTCGGCTGAGCCCCAGATCTTTGAGGATCTGGATGCCGATCCCGTAATCGCGCATGTCGGCTTTGTGGCCGAGGGCCAGGTTTGCTTCGACGGTGTCCAGGCCTTCGTCTTGCAGGGCGTAGGCCTTGATCTTCTCGACCAGGCCAATCCCGCGGCCTTCTTGCGGAAGATAGATCAGGGCTCCCACGCCTTCCTGTTCGATCATTCGCAGGGCCATGTGGAACTGGTCGCCGCAGTCACACCGCAACGATTCGACCAGATCGCCCGTAAAGCAGCTAGAGTGCAGGCGCACGAGGGGGGCAGCAGCGGCTTGCAGATCGCCCATGAAAAGTGCCAGGGGCTGCTGATTTTCGTGCTTCACGTCGTAGACAACGACTTGAAACTGGCCGTGCCGCGTCGGCAGGGCGGCTTCGGCGACCCGGGAGACCAGTTTCTCGCTGACACGGCGATGGGCAATCAACTGTTCGATCGAGATGATCTGTAACTGGTGTTGATCGGCGATCGCCTGGAGCTGTTCACGGGAGGCTCGATCGCCGTTTTCGTCGAGTACTTCGCAAAGTGCCCCGGCGGGTGCGAGGCCCGCCATCCGGCACAGGTCGACGGTCGCCTCGGTGTGGCCGGCTCGCCGCAAGACGCCACCTTCCTTGGCCAGCAGCGGGTAGACGTGGCCGGGCCGGACAAAGTCGCTGGGACGAGAATTCGGGTCGACAATTGACCGAATCGTCTGTGCCCGTTCGTCGGCCGTGATCCCGGTCTTGGCCGAAGCGTGGTCGATCGGCGTCATGTAGGCGGTGCCCAGCGGTGACGTGTTGGTGTCGACCAGCGGGGCCAACTCGAGCCGCCGGCAGACGTCGGCCAGGACGGGTACGCAAAGTTGACCTCGTCCGCTGAGGATGAAATTAATGTTTTCCGAAGTTGCCTTCTCCGCGGCACAGATAAAGTCGCCTTCGTTCTCGCGGTCTTCCGCGTCGACCACGATGACGACTTCACCGCGCCGGATGGCGTCGACGGCCTCGGGTACCGTAGAAAAACTGGCTGGCATGGGTTCTGTCCTTGGGCCGGATCGGCAGGGAGGGATTCGGGTGGGCTGGGATTCGGCGGCTTTGCCCGCGGATCTGCTGAGCAAGGTGGCTTGACGTTGGTATTATAGGCCCCTGTGAAGCGTCTACCCAAGGTAGCAGGCCCCGAATCCGAGCCATCACGATGCTGGAACGCGAAGAGTACGTCGAGCAGGCCTATTTCTTTCGCACGCTTGCCGAACGTCTGCCGATGAATCTGCCCCTGCAGGACCTGCTCCGGCAGACGGGCGAAGAGTTGCTGGCGTCGACCAAACTTCCGCTGGCGATCGACTTTATGCGTTCTGAGCTGGAGCATGCGGGGGTCTTGGCGGCCGCCATGGAGAAGCTGTCCCATTACTTCACGCCTTTTCAGACCTACCTGATGCGTGAAGCCGAGCAGGAGGGAGGTCGATTCGACATTCGGATCGGCTTGCAGGTGTTGCAGGCGGAGGCGGAATACCGGGCCAAGAATCCTTCTCCGGAAGGGATGTTCCTGTTTCAATTCGAAGTGCTCTGCCGCAACCGGCTGCGGTACGATCCGGGGCTCACGGCAATGGCCCACGATCCGCTGTACGACGAAGACTGGCGGAAGTGGATTCTGGTGGTTCGCCGGCAGATCGGGCTCGTCGACCTGGCCGACCTGCTGTATGTGCGAAGCAAATACTACCAATCGCTACGGGCGCTCCGAGCAGGTCGGGCACTGGAGCCGGAGGCCGCCATCCTGTTCGGCGAAAAAGAGGGGAAAATCGCGTTCTCCAATCGAGGACGCGAACCGCTTTACCTGTTCGCTGCCCTGCAACGGCACTTGAACTACCCGGCCGTTCCGCGGCCCAAGCTCAAAGACGAAACGACGGATCTGGTGCCCAAGCTCCAGCGCCGCCTGGAGCAATTGGAGACGCGGATCAAGTTGTTGGAGCAGGAGCAGCGGCAAGGGATTGACATTACCCAGTTCTACAACGGACGGAAACCGGGGCCCGGGGGCTAGCGGCCAATCGCTCCCACCCATCGATATTGCGGGAAATTTAGCCAATAATGTCGCTTCCAGTCGGATTACCTCCCTTGTCCATTTTGTGCGGCACTGTTAGTTTTGAGCAATAGTGACTGTGGATTTCATGCACGGTGGTGTTGACCATGTTGGCGGCCCGATTTTGGGGCTCGTCTGGAACCCTGGTCAGGCACGAACACTGTATGCGGTTAATTGAATTTCCTCGTTCGGCCCGTGAACGCAATCCCCTTTTGACCCGTGCCGGCCGACGGTGCAGCTGGTGCCGGCCGTCAACCAGCCAGGGGTGACCAAATTGGTTTCTCAACTAAGCCTCAGTTCCGAAACCGTCGCCAACATCTACGCGTCGGATCATCTGATTGTGGAGCCCTCGGCCACCGTCGACCACGTTCTGCGTCAAATGAAGACGTCCAACAACGGTGCGGCCCTGGTTTGCGAGGGCAAGAAGAAACTGCTCGGGATCTTCACCGAACGCGACGCCCTCAAACTGTTGGCGTCCGAGGCGGACTTGCAGGTGCCCATCGCGGACGCCATGACCAAGGCTCCGGAGACGATGACCCTAAGCGACAAGGTTGGCCGGGCGGTGGCCAAGATGTCGTCGGGCGGATTTCGGCGTCTGCCGGTGGTCGACCAGGCCGGCAATGCACTCGGCTTCGTCAAGGCGCGACACGTGCTGCACTTTCTGATCGCGCATTTTCCCGATGTCGTGTTCAATCTGCCTCCCGCCCCGCATCATTCCACAAAGGCGCGTGAAGGTGCGTAGTCCAACCGCGGCACTTCGTCCCACCCTGTGTGTATCCCACCCATAACCTTTCATCCCAGCGACAGCGCGAGAAAATCATGTCCGTGTCCGCAGAGGAACAACCCACTTCCGTGAAACAAACCATCGTTCTGGAGGGCGCCACGGTCCGCCTGTGTGGCGACTCGGGGGATGGCATGCAGTTGGCCGGCGGTCAGCTCACCGGTACTTCGGCCCAGCTCGGAAACGACGTCGCCACGTTCCCCGACTTTCCGGCCGAGATTCGTGCCCCGCGGGGGACCCTGGCCGGGGTGAGTGGCTTTCAGGTCCACTTTTCCTCGCACGATATCTTTACACCGGGCGATAGTTTGAATGCCCTGGTGGCCATGAATCCGGCCGCCCTCAAGACCAATCTCCCTGACCTGGATCCGGGCGGCGCCTTGATCGTCAATAAGGACGCCTTCGACAAGAAGGGGCTGGCGCTGGCCAAGTACGACACCAATCCGCTCGAAGACGGCAGCCTGGCCGATTACCAGTTGTTCGAAGTCCCCATGACCCAGTTGACGCGCGGCGCCGTGGACGGCCTGGGGCTTAGCATGAAAGAGGCCGACCGCTGCCGGAACTTCTTCGCAATGGGTTTGCTTTACTGGATCTACGGCCGCAAGCTCGACACCACCCTGCGGTTCATTGAGGACAAGTTCGGCAACCGTCCCAGCGTCGCGGATGCCAACCGGCGGACGCTCAACGCCGGGTGGAACTACGGCGAGACGACCGACGCGTTTGTCAGCAACTACAAGGTCGAGCCGGCCAAGTTGAAGCCCGGCAAGTACAAGAATATGGTCGGCAACACGGCCCTCGCCTGGGGCCTGATGGCGGCCGCCAAGAAGAGTGGCAAGGAGCTGTTCTACGGGACCTACCCGATCACGCCCGCCAGTGACATCCTGCACGAGCTGAGCAAGCACAAGAATTTCGGCGTCCGCACGCTGCAAGCCGAGGACGAGATCGCCGCCATGTGTTCGACGATCGGTGCCGCCTTTGCCGGCTCGATGGCGGTCACGGGAACCAGCGGCCCCGGTGTGGCACTCAAGGGCGAAGCGATGGGTCTGGCGATGATCCTCGAATTGCCGATGATCATCGTCAACGTTCAGCGGGGCGGACCCAGCACCGGGCTCCCCACCAAGACGGAACAGTCGGACTTGATGCAGGTCATGTACGGTCGGAACGGAGAATCGCCGATTCCGATTGTCTCTGCCAGCGGCCCGTCTGACTGTTTCGACGTCGCCCAGGAAGCCTGGCGGATTGCCACCCGGTTCATGACCCCGGTGATCCTGATGACCGACGGGTACATCGCCAACGGATCCGAGCCGTGGTTGATCCCGGATGCCGATGAGCTGCCCGAGATCAAGATCGAGCATCCCGGGCCCAGCGATACCGGCGACAAGTTTCTCCCCTACACGCGCAACGAGCGACTCGCCCGGCCCTGGGCCCTGCCGGGGACCCCCGGGCTGATGCACCGCGTGGGCGGCTTGGAGAAAGAGGACGTCACGGGCGACGTTTGCTACGACCCGGACAACCATGAGCACATGACGCATACCCGCGCCAAGAAAGTGGCCATGATTGCCGACGATGTTCCGCCGCAACAGGTTAACGGACCGGAACAAGGGGACGTGCTGGTGCTGAGTTGGGGAGGGACGTACGGCTCCTGCACGACCGCCGTACGTAACTGCCAGAGCGAAGGGTTGTCCGTCGCACATGCCCATCTCCGCTACTTGAATCCCTTCCCCGCCAACCTCGGGCAGATCCTGGATCAGTACAAGACAATTTTGATCCCCGAACTGAACCTGGGACAGCTACGGTCGCTGATTCGTGACAAGTATCTCAAGAACGCGGTCGGGCTCAACAAGATCCAAGGCAAGCCGTTTGCGGTCGCGGAGATCATGGCAAAAATCAAGGAACTGATCGGCTAAGTATCGCTCGATCAATGCGTGTCGCCTTCCGCATTGCAGGAGGGCCAAAGCGGCGTTCCTCGTGCGGAGCGCCGGGCGACCATTGTGGCAGTGAACTTGCAGACGATCCTCAGAACCGGGCCACCGGGATATCAACCTCTCGACGCTTCACGGGACCAACCCCCATAGGACTACGATGACTACCGAGCTTCCTGTACTGAAGGCCGCAGATTTCGCCAGCCAGCAAGACGTCCGCTGGTGCCCCGGTTGTGGTGACTACTCGATTTTGGCGCAGATGAAGAAGATGCTGCCGTCGATGGGAGTGCCCCGCGAAAAGATCGTCTTCATCTCCGGGATCGGGTGTTCCAGCCGGTTCCCCTACTACATGAACACGTACGGGATTCATAGCATCCACGGCCGCGCCCCGGCCCTGGCCACGGGACTGAAGTCGGTACGGCCCGACCTGATGGTGTGGGTCATCACCGGTGACGGCGACGGGCTCAGCATTGGCGGCAATCACTTGATTCACGCCATTCGCCGCAATCTCAATATCAATATCGTGCTCTTCAACAACCGGATTTACGGTCTCACCAAAGGCCAGTATTCGCCCACGTCCCCGTTGGGGAAGACGACCAAGAGTACGCCCATGGGGGCGATCGACAACCCGCTCCATCCACTCTCGATCGCCATCGGGTGCGAAGGAAGCTTCGTCGCACGGTCGATCGATACCCACGTCAAGCACCTGGAAAAGACGCTCAAGCGGGCTGCCGAACATCAGGGGACGGCGTTCGTCGAGGTCTATCAAAACTGCAACGTCTTCAATGATGGTGCCTGGTCATACGCCAGCGATCGTGCCACCAAGGCAGAGAACACCATCGAACTCGAACATGGCAAACCGCTGATCTTCGGTGCCGACCGTGATAAGGGAATTCGGCTCAACGGCTTGGAGCCGGAAGTTGTCGAACTGGGTAAGGGCATCACCGAGGACGACCTGCTGTTCCATGACGAAAAGTCGACCGAGCCCAGCCTGGCTTATCTCCTCAGCCGGATGCGGCACGAGGACGGGTTCCCCGAGCCGATTGGTGTGTTCCGCGCGATCGACGCACCGCTCTACGATGTTGAGCTCAACAAGCAAGTGGCGGCCGCCCGCGAAAAGCGGGGCGAAGGTGATCTCAACAAGCTGTTCAACTCTGGTGAAACGTGGACCGTCTCATGACCGTTTGCCCCTCCTGCGCTGCCGAAAATATCCCGGGCGACGACCACTGCTCGAAGTGTGGCCAGCCGCTCTGTGACCTGCATCTTCCTATGCCGGAGTCCGCGGTCGAGCGGAGCCTGTTGACGGAGCGGGTGAGCGTGCTGAAACCGAACAAGCCGGTCACCGTCGAAGCCGACACCCCGGTCGGTGAGGTCCTGCGGATGCTGGTGAACGAGAACATCGGCAGCCTGATTGTGGTTCAGAACGACGAGCCGACAGGGATTTTTAGCGAACGTGACGCCTTGATGAAACTAAACGTCGAGGCCGCGGCATTGAGCGAACGGCCGGTCCGCGAATTCATGACTCCGGCGCCGGAGACCCTGGTCGAGAGTGCCAAACTGGTGTTTGCCTTGCAGCGGATGGACGTGGGCGGCTACCGCCACCTGCCGATCGTCGATGACGACGGCAAACTGACCGGGATTGTTTCGGTCCGCGATATCCTTCGCTACCTGGCCAGTGCGCTGACCGCTGCCGCCACCAGCGATTCCTGAGCTGCGGCATGGCCCACATGTCGACGTGCAGCGCGTGGCCGATCAGCCCGCCTCGTCGCTTGATTCTCCAGCAGCCACACAAAAAAACGGTCCGCCGACATCGGGTCGGGGACCGTGAAGTGATGCTTGGATCTTCGCCAGCGGCCGGATCGCTTCGCCCGGATGACTCATCAGCCGTTGGGCGTTCGCCCCGGTTCAGTCGATCGGCGAGCAAACCGGACGCGAACACGTTTCGGCTGAAATGCGCGGGGCTTTGGTTAGGTTGACCATAAACGACTGTCACACAGCGACTTGCAATGAAGCGACTTGAACTGAATGGCGGTTCGTTGATGGAGAATCCGGGTTAGCGTTTCGAGAACTGGGTCCCCCGCCGGGCACCGTGCAGACCGCACTTCTTGCGTTCCTTCATGCGTGAATCTCGCGTGAGGAAGCCGCCGTCTCGCATCGCATGGAACAGTTCTTCGTCGTAGCTGACCAAGGCTCTGGCGATTCCCATGCGGCAGGCGCCTGCCTGCCCTGTCGTGCCGCCGCCACCTGCACGAATCAGGACATCCACGTCCTCGCGCCGTTCGGCCGCGTCCAGGACCTCGTAGACGGCTGCCCGATCCTGGTCGTTCGAGAAATACTCTTCAATCGGGCGATTGTTGATCTTGATCGAACCCTTGCCGGCTCGAATCCGGACCCGCGCCACGGACGATTTCCGCCGGCCTGTGCCCAGCGAGTCGCCGTTAATCTTGTCTTTCTTTTGTACAACAGCCATAGGATTTCGTTCTCGTCTGAAGGCAGTTAGCTCTTGGCGGCCAGTTTCTTGCCAAGTTCGCGTGTCTCGGGATTCTGAGCCTGGTGCGGGTGGTCGGGGCCGGTGAACAGCTTGAGCTTCGACAGCATTTTGCGGCCCAGCTTGTTCTTCGGGAGCATGCGGCGGACCGCCTCGTGGAGGATCAGATCCGGCTGCTTTTCGTGACGTTTCTCGGCGGAGACACTACGCTGGCCCGGGTATCCCGTGTACCAGGTGTAGGTCTTGTCACGCCACTTGTTGCCGGAAAATGCGACCTTGTCGACATTCGTCACCACCACAAAATCCCCGCAGTCAACATGGGGGGTGTATATGGGGCGATGCTTTCCCATCAAGATCATCGCGATATCGGACGCCAAACGCCCCACGATAAGATCCGTGGCATCGACATGGATCCATTTCTGTTCGACCTGACCTTTCTTGGCCATGGTGGTCCGGTTGGCAACCAAGGTTGATTCCTCCAAGCAAGCAAGGGGCGCCCGTGGGACGCCGCGCAGTGTCTACGAAACAGCCGATTCTAGCGACCGTCCGGCCGCTCATCAACTGCTTCTGGCCGGATTTTCTTGGCCGATATTCGTCTTGGTCATTCCTCTCCTCGTTGGACGCCGCCCCGCGTTCATGGCCCCGCGCGCATAGCCCCGCTCGCCCATGGCCCGCGCGCGGCTCCACCTGGCAACCGGCTAGTCTTGGGCCGGCAGGAGCTGCACGGCGTCGGCGATCACGTGGCCGTCGGCGTCGTCGTTGCGTATTTCCACCCAGGCCGGCTGGTCCGGGGAGAAGCGAAACTTCCCCAGCGAGAGAAAGCTGTTCTGAATCGGCGGAGTTCGCTTCTGGTTGACCCGCGTCTCATGAGTCCCCTCGGCATGCCTGGTCACAACCAGGGCATTGCTGGCCCGGTTGGCGTTGGCCGTGTAGGAGATCCGCACGTCGTAGGTGCCGCCGTCCGGGATGGTCAGTTGGAAGCGAATCGACTTCTCCCCGATTCCCTCGTGGCCGTCGTGCCAGTAGTGCGTGCCCACGAAGCCGGGGGTGGCGGAACTGGTGGACCAGGCGCCGGTCGGTACGATCGCCCCATCATCGAAGACCAGGCCTGGCAGTTTGGCGGCAGCCAGCGAGCGGCTGGCCGGAGGTCGTGCGCCGATCCAGGTCAGCACCTGCTTGTCGGCCAGCAGTCGCTTCTGGAGTGCGGGATAGGGCAGTTCCTGGACTGCGATTGCACGTTCCATTGAAAGCACGGCCGCGGTGGCTGCGGACTGGCCGAGAATCATGAAGACCGGCTCCATGCGGATCGAGCCGTACGCGATGTGCGACGAGGAGAGGCAGACGGGAACCAGCAAGTTCTCCGCCTCGTCCTGTTTGGGGATGATGCTCCTGTAGCTGATCAGGTAGGCGCCGCCGGGAGAGACCTGCACATCGCCTTCGTTCTGCACGAATCCGTCGGCGGTTACATAACGCTGCACGTTGTGTGAATCCATGTTGTAGGATCCCATCCCGATGGGATCCTCGGCGACCCGAGCGCGCCGACAATCGTGCTCCGTCATGACGAAATCGCTGACCATGCGGCGTGCTTCGCGGACGTACATCTGGTGGGGCCAATGCCCGTTGTCCGGGAATTCGTCTTTTGCCAACCCCCACCGCGACATCTGGGCTCGTATCGACCGGGGGACCCGTGGATGGTTGGCCAGCGTCCACATCAGTCCTTGCTGATACGACGTATGTTCGCGGACAATCTCGGCCCGCCTGGCGTAATCTGCTTCGGGGTAGTCGTAGTTCTTCCCGATGTAGTCCGTCGAGAATGCGCAGTTGTTGTTCGTGTCCGTCTTTCCGTTCGGCATCATGTCCGGCTTCAGGGGCAGCCGCAAATCGCCCGCCTCGAAATTCCGCAGCAGCAGTTCATAATGGCGCTCGTCATAATTGGACGGCTTGGGAAACGGGACGGAGTTTTCCGGCACGTTGGACATGCACATCCGAAAACAGTACGCCTGCACTCGGTGATCTCCGCTGCCGACGTCGCCCGGCGCATCGCCATGAACTCCGGGGACGAGGCCGCTGGAGGGGTCGCCGGGGATGACGTACGGGTCGACTTCCCGGACGAAGCGATGCTTGTGCGTATTCAGTTGCGGTTGCACGCCGTTCAGCGATTCGTCGTACTGTGCATTTGCTTCGCGGCCAACGGCGAACGACACCCCGGCGGCCGCCATCAGGTCACCTTCATAGGTGGCGTCGATGAACATGCCGCCTTGATAGACATCGCCCGATTCCATGGCGATCGAGCGGATGCGGGGGCCGTCCTTACGGACACCGCCGGCCCGATCGAGTCGCTGGCCGCGGACGACCACTACGTCCAGCTCTCGCACGACCTGCTCGTAGACCTGTTCGGCAACATGCGGCTCGAAGGTCCACATCGCATCCTCCTGCGAACGATACCGCGGGTAGTCTGCCGACCGCTGATGGACCCAGGATGAAGGCTGGTCGTAATGCGCCTTGATGCGTTGATAGAACTCCCTGGCGAACCCGCCGATGACCGCCTTGTTGCCGCTATCGGTCCATCCCAGGCCGCCGCTGGTCAAGCCGCCCAGGTGCTGGCCCGGTTCGATCACGACCACCGACTTGTGCATGCGGCGGACCTGGACGGCAGCCGCGACACCGGCCGACGTGCCGCCGTAAACGACCACGTCGAACCGGTGAACTTCGGCGACAGCCGGCGTCGCGACGGGGCACAGCGTCAGCCACCCGGCAGCCGCGGTCAGGACGCGAAGCATCTTCAGGGAACGTGGCATGGCAACGGACTCTCCGAGAGGGCAAGAAGGGGGGCAGATGGTCGGGCAGGAGCATGCAACCGTCGTTTGGCGCTTGCCCCAAAACCGTTCAATTCGAGTCGGTTGAAAACATCCTCAACGTGTTGAGTGACGTTGAGTGACAAAGCGCTAACGATACTACCGGGCATCCGCCGTTTTCCCGCTGCCATCATTGGAAAACAACCACCTCTGAATTCGGATTGAACGGCATTCCGCCGAGGGCATTAGGGAAGCACGTAATGTCATGCAAGGCATGACCTACGGAAGTGCGGAATCCAATTGAACGATATTCGCGTTAGCCCACGGTTACGTTGATGGCCGAGCCAACCGGACGGTAACGCGCTCTGGCCGAGATGCGCTGCGATGCGGGACAACTCATGCGATTGACGCAAATGTCAGCCGCCGGCTCGACCGTGTACGGAGCCGAGCACTCCGCCCGACGCCGCTCGTCGGCCGATGGCCGGCGGCTCAGGTGGCACGGCGGCTCAGGGGGCGCTGTCTGCCTTGGCGGCGGCTGCTTTCATCACACTTTCCAGCGTGACTTCCGCGCCTCCCTGCCGCTTGCTTTCGTCGGCCGCTTCCATGAAGGCGTAGATCTCCAGCGTTTCGGCCGGATCGATGGGAACCTGGCCCGTGCGGAACATGTTCACGAACTCCACGACCAGCGGTCGGTAGCCGTCGTAGAACCCCAGGTCGGCTTCGCCCTTCTGGCCCTTGGCATGGCCGCCGTAGCCGCTCCCTTCGCGGTAAATGCCGACGCGCCCATTGGGCCATTTGCCGGTGACCACAATCTTGCCATCTTCTTCGGTCCGTTGCACCGACAGGCACCCCGGCCCCATGGCTGTAAACAAGGATTCGCAGCCGTGAATTCCGTACCAGAACAGATCGGGATGGGACGGCTCGAGGCTGGCCGGGCTGTGGGTTTCGCAGTGGGTGATCGTCCCCCAGGCACCCGCTCGTGCCGCCTGCGTTGCCCGTCCATAGCGCAGCGAGGAAGAAGAAAACAGGGGGACCCCGGCCTGCTTGGCCGCCGCGTAGATGGCGATCGCATCCTGCAGGGAACCGGCCACCGGCTTATCGATGAAGAGCGGTTTTCCGGCCTTGATGACAGGCAGCGCCTGTTCCAGGTGTGGCCTGCCGTCGTTGGTCTCCAACAGCACGCAGTCGACCTTGTCGAGCAGCGCGTCAATCGAGTCCACGATTTCGACACCCATCTCGCGAACTTGCTTGGTGTACCCTGGAACCCGCGTGACGCTCGACTCGATATCCGGACTCCCCTTGGGGTAGGCCGCGACGACCCGGCAGCCGGAGACGTCAGGCGCCGCCTGCGGATCGTTCAAGATCTTGGTGAAGGCGAGGACATGTGACGTGTCCAGGCCGATGATCCCCAGCTTGAATTGGGGGACTTCGTCTTCGCCGCCGAGTCCCACCGTGGTGAACCCGAACAACAAACAGCCGGCGGACAAGAGATAAAGAAGGGATCGGATCATGGTTGGACCTCAATGGTGGGCTGTGGGGCGTGAGTTGATTTGCCGACAAGCTGGCGGACGGATCTTCGCGAGGTCTGACGTCGAGCAAGGGTCGTACGGACGCGCGCCAGTCGGCGACCCGCACCCGCTCGGTTGGGCATCGGGCGGTTGGGCATTGGGCGTCTCACCCCGGCAGATGGACCGCCCGAAGTCGTTGCCTCGACAAGGCAGTAGTTTAACACCGGGCGTGGGGGGATACGAGCGCGAGACGGTTCGCTGACCGGCTGCCGGCCGCTGGCAGCGATCTAATCCTCATTCAGAGGGGTGTCAACATCTGTTGACTCGCTTGTCCGCCCCGAATACTATTCGGTCGCCACCTGACCGTCTGACGGTACTCCTCTGGTCGTTGCGATTCTTCCAACAAGTAACTTGAGCGAGTCACGCTGTGCGCATCTACGTTCGTTACCTGATCGTTGCTTTTGTTCTGCTTGCCGCCGTGGCAGGTGCCGGTGGCTTGTTGCTCTATTCGGCATCGCGCCATGAGCCCCGGTTTTACCAGCAGGCTTTGCAGATCGAACCGGAGCAGCAACGCGAAGCAGGCGATGCGCTCGAGCAAAGCGTGCTTCAATTGCACAATTCGGCGCGCGACGAAGGCCGCTGGGAAGCGGTGTTCACGGAGGCACAGATCAATGGCTGGCTGGCCGCCGATCTGCCGGAGAAGTTTCCCCAGATGTTGCCTGCCGGCACCGAACAGCCGCGTGTGTTGATTGATCCCGAGCAGATCAAGATTGCCTGCCGTTACCAGCGCGGCAAGGTCAACACGGTGGTCTCGTTCAACCTCAGCGTCCACTTGACCACCGAGCCGAACACGCTGGCGGTGCGCGTTTCGAAAGTTCGAGCCGGCGCCTTGCCGGTGCCGCTCAAGCGGTTCCTGGAACCGATTACCAAGGCCGGCGCCGAGTCGGACATTGATCTGCGGTGGAGCCAGGATGGTGGCGATCCGGTCGCGCTGGTGACGGTGCCCCACCGGCACGAAGATTACGCACACAATCTGATTTACCTGGAAAGCATTGAAATGCGGAGCGGTGAAATCGCTCTGGCCGGACGCACGCAGCGGCCGGAAGACCGCGACACCGTGATCGCCATGCGCGATCCCGGCCGCTTGGCGTTTCCAGCCGGTCACTCGGTCACCGCGTCCGCCGGCGTGACCATCCAGCGCTGATCGCCGGTCGACTGGAATTCGACGGGACCTTGCCAGCGTTGCCCCCGCGCGTCGATCACCCAGCGAGTTGGCGACTCGCTCAACACGTCGAATTCGCCCAGATCCCAGCGGCTCACCTGGCCCCGTTCAGCGGAGACGGGACCTTCGTAATTCAGGTATTCCAGGCGATGATCGGCGATCGCTTGGACAGCCAGGGGCGTGCCGAAGTGGGGCTCCGACAATGAGGCGAAGGTTCGCAGCGTGTCGCCGCACTCAAACATCAAGTCCCAATGCAGGTCGCGGGTAGAGCGCGGCCCGGGCTGATGTCGAAGGATCACGAAACGGGGCATGGCCGCGTAATGTAATGCCAGTGACCGGGGTGGTCAATTTTCATTGACCAGCGTCTCTTCGATAACGCCGATCGGTTCCGTGGTGCGGAGACTGCGGACCTCGACGCGAAACGGCCAGTTGCCTGCCTGCTGCCCGATGACTTCGACTCGGAACATCCGCTTTCCGCCGGGCCGCATTTCGGCGATCCGCTCGACTTCCACGGTCCGCTTGTCGTCGCTGATGGAGATCGATAGTCCGGCCGAAATACTCACGAACCGATCAAACTCGAGCCCTGGCGGGATGTGAAACGTGACTTCGACGTTGCGGTCTTCGACGTTGCGATCGTTTTCCAACTCGATGATGTACCGCGTGCTGCGCCCGACGGCGATCGGGTCTTCGGTCTCGGCCATCGAGACCTTCAACTCTCCCGACACGCCTGCCGCCGGTGCCGCCGGTGGGGCGTCTATCCGTGGCGGTGCGTTCTCAGGGGGTTGTCCGGGAGCCGGCGAGATCGTCGTGAACGCCGTGTCCGCGGCCGTGATGCCCTGGCCGGTCGTCACACGGACGGCCATCTCGGCACGGGGACTGGGCGGTTCGCAACGACACTGGATCAAGCGGGTTGCTTGCTGGCCGGGCGGCAACGAGGGGATATCCCAGACCAGCCCCTCGCGGGTGCTCCGCATGTTGGGCGAGGCACTGGTCGGCGTCAGGCTGGTATCCGGCACGGCCAGCAGTTGCACGCTGGTTAGTTCGGCTTCACCCGTATTGGTCACGGTAATTTCGTAGATGGCTGCTTCGCCGGCGACCCGTTGCTCCGGCCCGGTGACGGAGAGCGTCACATCCTGCACCGGTTCGACCGCTTCGATGCAGACGCGCCGGCTGGCGGCGTGACCACCCGCGGCGAGGACTTCGACCGTGTGGCAATGTTGACCGGGCCGTTGGACGATGAAGCTGACTCCGATCTGGCGGATGTCGCGGGGCATCAGGTTCCCCAGCGATCGTTCGATGGGGCTCCGTTCTCCGCCGGTGTGGCGCAGGCCGGCATCAAACTGATCGCGGATGATGACATTGGAAACGGGCTGGTCTCCGTCGTTGATGACTTCGATATTGAAGTGCACGCGTTCTCCGACCTTGGCGGTCGTGGGCGGGTCGAGTACGCGGACGGCGAGCGATGATTGGACGACACGCGTGGCGACACTGCTTTCGGCCGACAGGCCGCCGGCTGCTTCCGCCCGGACCTGGAGCCGTTGCTCGCCCGCCCCGTCGGCACTGCAGCGAATCTCGAATTGGCGCGTCTCGCGTGGGCTGAGCCGTCCAAGTTGCCAGAGCAGATCACGCGTCAATTCTTGTGACGGGGGTGGGGTGCTGCTGAGGAATCGCATGAGGACGGGAATGCTGGCCCGCACCACGGCGTTGTCCGCCGGGAGGTCGCCGGGGTTCGTCACTTCGACGACATAGCTGATGGCAGTTCCCACCGCAACGGTCGCTGGCCCGCTGGTGCGGACTTGTAGCCCGGGCGCGCTCCAGGTGATTGTGGTGAATCCGTTGCCGACCGGTACGTTGTCGGCGCTTGCAGCAGCATCGCGGGGTGTGAGGACGTCGATCCGGACTTGAGTCGAGCCCGGGGTGACGACGCGCGGCGAGATTTCGGCATTCGCTCGACCTTCGCTGTCCGTCTGGACCTCAATCGTCCTCTGGCCGTTGGCACTGAAGACGGCATCCGGCCCACTGACGATCTCGTAGCGCACGAGCCAGTCCTTGGCGCCTCGTCCCGAGGAGGCTCGCTTGACGGTGGTTGTCAGCAGATGGCGTTCACCTGCCCGAACCACGGCCGGGCCGGGAAGCGCCCATTGCGCATCCACCCAGTGGACTTCCGCGGTTCGCCGCCGTTGATCCCAGTTCTCTGCGCCCGGCGCCACGGCCGTGATGTAGCTGATCCCTTCCGTCGGCGACGAGACCGTAATCCAGGACTGGCCCTTCTTCAGCCAGACATCGTCGGACTCCTTGGCCGTGCCCCGATCGAGCATGCGGGCCTTGGTCGACGTGCGGGTGATTGCAAAGTTGCTGCTCATTTTTTGCGATGACTTCTTGAGCAGCCGCGCCATGTGGGGGTGGTCGGGTTCGTTGATCGCAATGATGTTGCCCACACTCTCCTGAGAGAGCGTCCACTCCATGGGCTGTTTCGTGACATAGTAGCCGCGTGGACCGCAGATGCCGCCCAGCAGAACGACTTCCGTGCCGATCGGAGCGACCATCTTGGTGGGTGACAGGACGAGCCGATCTTGGCGCGGCGCGGGCGGTGCGGTCGGTTGGGGACAGGCCGGTGGGCAGGTCGCCACGCCGGTGCCGATCGCGGGACCGATCGGTCCCTCAGGACAGGCAGGAACCGCGGGGGGCTCGGCAAATGCCGGCTCGGGCAGGAACGAGCCGCAACACCCGGTCAGACCGCAGGGGGAGCCGCAACCGGGAAAGACGGTGGTGGTTGTGGTGGGCGCGAAGATCCGCGTTCCCGTCTGGTCGATGGCCGGTACCCGTACGCCCGCGCAGCCTGTCACGCAGAGACAGGTCAGCGCGAGAAACAAGGTTCGGCGTGTTGGTGCCAGATTCCACATACGAATTCGCGGTCAGGGGGGGAGACAAATCGAAACCCTTCGCGAAAACGTAGCATGCGGTTTGGCAACCTGTGGCGATTTCTCACCAAACCATGATGCCAAAAGGCAACGGATTCGGGTAAACCCGTGGGATAAGAACGCTGGTGCGGGTTATGATGCGAACGCCGCCTTGAGATGTTTCAAAACGTTGCTCTCGGAGGTGGAGATGCGATTCAAACCCATCACGCCGCCACTCGCCTTGGCCACCCGCTCGGCCCGCTCCAGGACGCTCTTTTCCAGGCTCTTGAGCTCGGCCGGCCCCAGACGTTCCTTGAGACCCCTGATGTAACCGGTCCAGCCTTCTTCCAGGCCGGCATCCGGACGATTGGAAAGCCAGTCTTCGAGCAGCTTGAGGCAGACGTTGTCGATACCATCTGCCGTGGCGGCCGACATGATGGCCCGACGTTCCTCTACGTCCACCGTGCCATCGGCCCAGGCGACAAGCACCAACGGGGCCAACGACAGGGCAACATAGGTCTCGCCCGTGATCCCGGCGGCAACCAGGTTGTCGAGCACGGAGTCATCGTCGATCGGGCAGATCCCCCGGATCGATTCCTTGGCGTTCTCAGCATTGACCTGCTTTTTCAGTTCCGCAAGCAACGCCTGGTTGCGTGCGTGAAAAAACGAGTCTTCCAGTGCCCGTTCACGGGCGTGAAACGCATCGCCTTGATTCATCTTGCCGCGTCCAAAAAAAGGTAACTGACCTGTATGCCTGATCTTACGGGCCATTTTACCGGGATCGGCCAGCCTTGGCTATTACCCCCGTATCCCGCATCGCGGAGCAATCTCGGCGGCAGCCGGCGGCAGTTTCAAGAATCAAGCCCACAACAGGCGCAGCAGCGCCGTTGCCAAGCCGTTGGGGCACAAGCCGCAGGGGCAGGCGTGGTCTGGCGCCCGGCGCCGGAAAGGGCGCCGGAAAGGGGACACGCACAATCCTGTTCGGGGACGCGGAAAGGGGACACAAAAAAGGGCAGGAAAGGGGGACAGGCACAATCCTGTTCGGCACGCTGGTTGCGTCATAATTTCGCGAGGATTTGCAGGGGGCATTTGTGAAGACGGGGAGGGCGACCAGAGGAGTGGCGGGTAGGTCGGATCGAGTCGGTGGACA
>JAUIGN010000053.1 GCA_030430075.1 bacterium | reverse complement strand
TCCTAAGCGATGGCGAGCTCCTGCGTGGATTCGTTGACAAACGCCCCATCTCTCCCTTCTCACCTCGTTGCCGTTCCGCATCCCTGGCGAACGCACCCTGAAAAACTACGAACGTCTTCCTACGCCCCCATCGATCCCATCGATCGATCCAATCGATCGATCACTTCACCTGGGGGGCAACGGCTTCTCGCCCCGCCTTACCCGTCCCGCCGTCTACGTGTCCGCTACTTGTCCCCGCCGTTACCCGACCGCGCAAACAGCAGTTCCAGCGCGGCACCATTCACGAGCTCGCGTTGACCTAACCCCAGATCTTGAGACAAGGGTACCAGGCCGTCGTTATGGTTCGCGCCGGACAGATGGGCCAACTCATGAGCGAGTACCGTCAGCAGGTCGTACCGCCCCGCGGCGCCGGTGAAGGCGAGCGGTGCCACACGGCTGACCATCGGACGGGCGAATTCGTAGTCGGAGTACGGCGTCGAGTCGACAAACCAACCGAATCCCGCCCCGTCGTCGTCCAGCAACAGCTCTCCCCGGCCGGCAAGCGCCAAACGCTCCCCGCCCAGATCGACAATGCGGACCTCTACCTCGCGCAGTGACTCGGCCGCCCGGTGCGAAAGGCCTTCTGCAACGAGTCGATCAACGAGCCCGGCGAACAGGGCATCGGCCGCCTCTGCGTCGAGCGTCAAGGCAGCACGGCCCGTTCCGCCGGCCACCGCAGCGCGCAAGGCCTGCATGGCAACCAGCGTGTACGAGCCGGCCGCCGCCTGGGGCTCAAGCACAAGGTCGTTGGGCAAATCCAGGCCCAGAAACGTTGCGAAATCACCGCTGACCGCGTCAAATGCCAAAACCTCAAACGAATCGCCGGCCGTTGCGGCGAAGTCGCCGATCAGCGAAACACTGAGCTCCCCGTCCAACACGGTTGTCTGCGCGCCGCTCTGCGTGTTGGTAACGAGCCGATCAATGTCCTCAACCGCGGCTCCGCCGATCTCCAACGCAACGACGCCCCCGGCACCTTGGGTGTAGCTACCGGTGATCGACAGCGTGCCGGTCTGGTTCGCTCCGCCAATCTCGATCCTGGCGTCGTTCTGCACGTTCCCCGTTACCTGGCCACTCCCTTCCAACGTTCCGCCCTGGAGGTCAACCGTGTGGGCGTTGACGGACAGGTTGCCGCCCAGCAGGGCCGTCCTGCCAGCGGTCTGAACAAAGCCATCGGCGAACGTCGTATCACCCAGGAGCTCGACGTCCCCCTCGCTGACGAAGCCCACGTCGACGAGCACGCTGGCCGCGGCGCCGGTGCGGCGAAACACGCCGCGGTTGTCGAACAAGTGGAGCTGGCTCGCGAACCCGGGATCAAACCCGCCGACATCCGATATCTCGAAGACCCCCGTCTGGTCATTGATGAAGGTCCCCGTGTGAATCGTCAACGAGCGCGTCGCCCGGTGATTCCATTGACCGAAGTTTACGACCGTGCCGGACTCCAGTACGCCGCCGACGGTACTTGTGTAGTCGACAACGCCCAGGTTGGCAAAACCGCCGCCGGTCAGCCGCCCATTCCCGGTCCAGGTCATCGTTCCCAGGTTGTCGAACGTCCCCTGAACGTCAAGCGCGCCTCGCGAAAGCGTCACCTGACCTGAATTGACGACGGCCCCCATCACGATCAGCCCCTCATGGGCCAGGGACGACCTCGTCGTGAACCCGTCGCCTTCCATGTCCAGGATCAATGTGGCGGTCGCATCCACGGTGATATTTCCGGCGGAATTTTCCAGCGCGCCGGCACCGTCAAAGGAAGTCGTCCCGCTCACCAGGATATCACCGAACGACAGGGTTCCCAGCGCGCCGACTGCCACGTGGATGGTGGCGTCCGTCTGCGTCCCACCCCCGTTCAGCAGGAGCTGCCCATCTTCGACAAGCAATACGGCCTGATTGTGTAGCGGCACCTCAATGGTGGCGGTCTGGTCGGAGGAAACCAGCACCAGGCCGGAATTGTGAAAGGCATTGGTACCCGGCCGGTTCACGATCGTGTTGAGACCTTGAAAGTCCCACGTTCCTTGATTGTCGATCGTGGCCCCGTTCATATTCAACGTTCCACCGCCGTATTCGACGACCCCGGTATTCTCAAAATGCCCTGCCAGATTACGGTTCCGATTCAGCAACCGAAGGTGGCCCGCATTGACAAACTCACCGCTCGCGCCGACGGTGACGTTCGCTCCATGCCATATCGCAAACCCCTCGTTGATCGCCGTACCCTCCACGAGAAGTTCAAACGAGCCGCCCAGGGCGGCGCCGAGCTCCAACGTGTTGGGGCCCAGATCGAACGTCGTCACCGTGTCTGCGGGAACGGTCAAGGTTCCTCCAACCGTGGTGAACGTACCGTCGCCGGTGACTTGAACATTGGTGAACGTCACGTCGCCTCCCAGGATCTCCACCAGGCCTCCCTCGTCAACCGCCAGGGACGTATCGGTAAAGGTCCCGCCGCCACGCAGGGCGAGCCGGCGGCCGATGGGGATCTCGAGCGGCGGCCCGTGGTTGTCGAAGGGAACGGAGAATGTCACGTCGGCCAGCGGGCTGGTGAACAGGACCTCTCCAGAGTTGGCGAAACGGCCACCGCGATCATCGATGGTGGCAAGGGCGCGAAACTCCCAGGTCCCCTCATTGGTGATCGTCGTCGAGGGCTCCAGGGACGCCGCGTCGACCCTCACATGCGACTGGTTGACGAACGGGACGTGAATCTCTGAGACCTCGCCGTCAAGGAACGTCAGGACTCCGGTGTTCGTCAATGTTCCGGCCCCGTCCATCTCCGCGCCCAGCAGACTTTGACCGCCGAGGAGGGTGTCCGAGTTGAAGGTGAGCTGGCTGCTACCTGCGCCGAACCTGGCGAACAGTCCACCACGCAAGCTCGACGCGCCGTCCAGGATCAGGCCGCCGTCGGCAACCAGCAGCTCTTCAGAGAACAGCCGGTTCACCTGGGGACGAGGTTCGTTACGGCTGACAGTCACCGTGATCGCGCCCGCCACGCCGATCACCACATCATCGTCCGGACCGGGCACCTGTCCCGTACTCCAGTTCGCCGGCTCGTGCCATTGACCATCGCCCGGGTTCGTCCAGAAAACGGTCCCGTTGCCGACGGTGAAGCTGCTGACGACCGCGTCGTTCGCCAGCACATTCCCGGCCAGGTCCATGACGTTGGCACCGTCGATGGCGAGCGAATAGACGCCGCTTGGCAGCGAATCGAACTGCAGCTTGACCTCGGTTGGCAAGAACGTCGTCTGGTCGGGAGTAACTGCCCCGCCACCTGCATCGCGCAACATAAACCGTGCCGCCTGCAGCGACGACGGTGCCAGTTCTTCATCGAATCCGATGAGAACGTCGATCGGACCTTGCGGACGAAAGCCGCCGTCGAGCGGTTCGAGCAACGTGATCCGGGGCGGACGGTTGTCTGCAATCAGGTCGACCATCAGCGTATTGCTGAGCGAGACATTCCCGCCCGAATCGACGGCCCGTGCTTGCAGCTCAACCGGCGCGCCGCCGGCATCCAGCGGCATCGCCACTTCAAACTCGTACGGCACATGCACCGCATGGGCCACTGCCCGGCCATTCATCAACAGTTCGACATGGCGAAGCTGCACATCGTCCGTCACGTTGACAGAAATCGGCAGGAGGGACCCTTCGATCACCTGCAGCCCTCCGTTCGCCCCGTCGTCGTCGAACGGCGTCCCCAGGGTGACCTCCGGCGGCGAACCTGCAACATCAAACGAGGGAAAATTCAGGGCGTGAATGGCACCCGTTCCATTGAGTCCCGTGCGATCCGTTCCGGTTGCGACGAAGATCACTCCGTTGCCGAACCCGATACCTCGCGGCGCTTCGGGCAACGTGAACACGGTGACCTGGCCTGGATCGGCGGCCGGATCGGACACGTCGATGACGCTCAGCCGTTCGTCGAACGGAGCGATCGGATTGCGGCCTATCAAGTACCCCAGTGACGATCCGTTGGTGATGAAGTCGGTTCGCGGGAGCAGCGGTCCGCCTCCTTCCGCGGAGAGTCGGACCGGGCGATCCGGATCCGAAACATCGACCGTGACGAAAGGCCGGCGGCCGGCGGTCGTCGTCATCAAATAGGCGACGCCCGCATGGACATGCAGCCGGCCCGCCGTGCCGAGCACGCGCAGCTCGCCCCGCTCTACAATCCGCCCGCTACCGTCCTCGACCAGATCAAAGATCCGCAAACGCCCGTTACCCGACATTGTGTAGAGCCTGCTCCCGACGCGCTGCAGGTCAGTGAACCCACCTTCATTCGCCAGCGGCCGGTCGTCGCGCACCTCGCCGGTTGTCAAACTGACCGACTTCAGCATCGTCCCCTGTACCAGGTAGGCATGCCCGTCAAACAGCGTCATCCGGCCCGCTGCGAGCGTCTGCCTGAGCTGCGGCGCCGTCGGATCAGCGATGTCCACAAGGTGGGTTTCCACGTCTCCGGTAACCGCTGCCAGACCGCGGGCCGTATCGATTTCAATCCAGCGAGAATTGCCGGGAAGTGCCAGTTCCGAGACCAGGATCGGCGCGCCGGGATTGCTGAGGTCCACAATCGCCAGCCCGCCCGTTGATTCGCCGGTGGCAACATACGCCAGCAACTGCCCGGCGTCGGATCGGTTGGTGGCGATCGCCAGATCGTTGGCCGGATGGTCCAGCGGCAGCACGCCAATCAGACCTGTCTGGGCAGGCGAGCCCGCCAGTGGATCGATGCCGGCCTGCAGCGAGTCGAAGTCACTGATTCCGTCGCCATTGGTATCCACATCGTCGTCCAGCGTACCGATGGCAAACTCGATGTCACGGGGTAGCCCGTCGCCGTCCCCATCCGGCGCGGTACTCGCCTGGAAAACCAATCGCCGGGTCAAGTCCAGGGCCTCGCCCGAAGTTGCCGTGATCCCATGGCCGACGGCTACGAGCCCGCTCGTCGGATCGAACACGGTCAATGCATAGCGTTCTTCCGCAGGCAGGAAGAAGTTGAAGTCGCCCTCTTCGTTGGACTGAGCTCGGAGAACGGGCGTACCGTCGGCCTCGGGCGTGCGGATCGCCACATGATCTTCGCCCCATTCGGCGACGGGCACGACCTCTGTACCGGTCCCAACCGCCAGGAAGGCGACAACCGGTTGCAGCGGGTCGTTCGAATGCACCTCAATCGTGGCATTCAAGAGACCGATCCGGGACGGATGAAAATCCAAGCCGAATGTGAAGACTTCGCCGCGCGCCAAGGTGATGGGGTTCTGGTCCAGATCCTGCGGGATGCCTGCCAGGGAGAAGTCGTGGCCGCCCGCACTGATCGTGATGCCTTCAACCTGCAGCGGCGCGAGGCCCTGGTTGCTCACTTCGGCGAAGGCAGCGACCGACCGAGTTTCCATTCCTGCCACGGCCCCTCCCACATTGGGGTTCTCCACCGCGGATACGGACGCCGTTGGTTGGCCGGGAAACGCCGTGCCGCGGACGGTGAATTCGAGCGTCGGCGCCAGTTCCGCATCGCTGGTCAAGGTCACCGTGTCGCTGAACTGGCCGACCGACTCGGGATCAAAGTGGATCGAGAACGAAGCCGAATCGCCGGCGGCAATCGGCAGGCCAACCAGCGACGCGGCGGACACGGAGATCCCCTGGTCTCCTTGCAGCAGTTCAACGGAGGCGACCGTGAGCGGCGCGAGCCCGACGTTCTTGACCTCGTAATCGACAATCGCGGCCGCCCCGCCAACGCCGTCGACCGCGGCTTCGCCCAGGTCGGACGGTGGATGCTCGGACAACCCGAATAGTAACTCGTCGCCGCGGGTGACACCGATGTCGGGTCCCGATTCGACCGCCGGTTCACTATCCCCGATCTCAACAAACCGGTCGCCATGCTCCCGGACACCGTTCACATCATCGGGCAAGTTGATCGTGTCCCGGTACTGCTGCACGGCCGCCCGCAACTCTTCACTGGCGTTGGCGTGAATTCCCATGGCGGCCTGGAGCTGACGGAGGTTCTGCTGGAGAAATGTCAGGTCGGGGTCAAAGGAGCTGCCGCTGCGCATGATGTCGAAGGGCGTGCAGTTGGTAAATCGATTGCACATCGCCGTCCCCCCGGGAGGAATGTCATCGGCCGTTCCCAGTCTTCCATCAGGGCCCGGAAGGACGGGCAAGCTGGTGTAGGCGTCCTGGAGACCGAACGTATGCGCGATTTCATGACTGACGGTGTTCGCCACGTAATCGGCGAACGACGTCGTGGCGTGCCGCCAACCGATGTTGATCGCCACCGCGAAGCCGTCTTTCTCCTGCAGAAAGCCGACGTCGTTGTCGGTGTCGACGTTGAGGTATTCCGCCAGGGCCCACATCTTGGCGGCGATCGGCAGGTCATTGTCGGGCAGCAGGGTCCGCAACTGCGGTAGGTCCGCATCAAACTGCGCAGCACCGAAGAGGGGTGACCCGGTACGATTGAACTTGTCTTCCCAGACGAGGTTCACATCGCCTGTGCCGTCCACGATCTGGTAGGCATTCGTCCCGCCATTGACCGGCAAGAAGTCTTTCTCGATTGCCTCCTTCAGTTGCACCGCCTTCAATTCCAGCCGCTCATCCAGCGAGGCCAGTTGCGAGGCGGTGAACTGGTCGTCGTTGGTCCCCAGGATGCCGTCGGGCCCCGGCAATTCTCGATCGGACGGCATCAGCCCGGCAAACTCAGCATGGAAACGGGGCGAAGCGATCTGGAACCAGCGATACGTGCTCCCGCCCACGGTACGCCAGGCGCCCTCGGTCGCAGACGCGATGCCACCGTTGTAGTCCACCACATCACGAACCGGGGAAACACTGACAATGGCCGGATTGCCGCCGATCGTACTGCCGTCGCTCGCTGTAAACGTCTTCGTGCCGTAGTCGTAAACCGCTTCAAATGAATCATCGGAAGGCTGGTCGTCGGCCGTACCGAGCAGCCCGTCATTGCCCGGCCGCACGAAGAAGTACTCGTCGTTCTCGTCGACCTGGCCGTCGCCGTCGTCGTCGCCTGGAAACCCGGGAACGCCGTCGCGGCCCGGCACAATGGCCGTCTTCAAGGCGAGAATGACCCGCTTCAACTCCTCCTTGTACCCATCCAGGTCGACGCCGATGGTGGTCGGCCCGATCCCGGTCCCGCGCGCGGTCAACGTGCCGATCGTGAGGCCCTCGAATTCGATATCGACTTCCCCGGTCTCTTCTCCCACGCCGTCGGGGTCAAAATGCCAGAGCGTCCCGGAGGTGCCGCGGGCGTCAAAGTCGAACGTAAAGTCGGACAATTCGCCGCCGGAAAACGTGGCACCGTTGAAAACGGTCTTGCTCGACCTGGGAACGAAGGTGTCCACAAACTTGGTCCGCTGGAAGTCACCGTCGTCAACCAGCGTCTTATGAAACGCCGCGGTGGTCCCGCTCCGTGCCTCGGCATCCTCAGGATCGACAACGCTCAGCCAGCGGTACTGGTAGTACGTATGGATGTCGCGGGTACGCTGCCCGTCGGCGGTCTGTCGAATCTCGGTTACCTTGATTTTTGCGCCGTAGAGCCGATCCTTGGTGAGCATTGCATAACCGCCCCCGGGAAACATCTCGTCATAGGTCTTGGGGACCATGTCGAATTGCAGATCCTGTGGATCTCCCGGAAACAGGGTCGCTGCGAAACTGTTTAGTGTCGCCGTTCCGGCGGCCGGCTTCATAAACGCTGCCAACGGACCGTCGACTTCCACAAAGACGGAAACGAATTCTGTTGCGCCCAGGAAGTGCGACGGCACAAAACAGGGCGACACCGTGTCGGTTGGCAGTGTTTCACCCGCTTCCAAATCCGGAGCCTGCCAGCGGAAGGCGGGAAAGTTCGTGTCACCGGTTTCGCTGGAGAGGAGGTCGAGAGCAATCGGATCATGTTCCGTGACGATTTCCTCGTCACTGGGCTCCGGCGGCATCGGGGGCGGTCCACCGGAACCGCCGCAGCCGCCGCTCGGCGTAAACCCGTGCCAACCGGGATGAGTCACTCCATGACCCGGGTCGGTCATGATGGTGGTGCCGTCCGCAGAGACCGTCGCTGTGCCTTCGATGACCAACCGGCCCGACGCGTGATCGAAGCTGAGAAAGTTATGCTGCGTTCCCGGCGGGGTGCCGAAGACATTGGGCGCGGATAAGGGAGCCGGCGTGGAAAAGTTGGTCACACCCATCGCCTGCACGGTGATGTCAAAGGTATGCTGCAACACGCCTGGAGGCAGCATGTCGACCACCAATTCAGGCGGAACGGTACTGATCCCAATTTCTGCCGTCGCCGGCCGACTGCCGTCGGCGGCGACCAGGCTGTTCTGGGGCACCTCGATCGACAGCCGTTGTCGATCCGCGGCGGAAAGTTCAGGCGCGGCCGCGGCATCCGCCACGATCGTCGTTGTTATATCCGCTGACACCGTCTGCAGAATCGACTGGTTCAAGCGCGGCAAGAAGACGTCTTCCATGCCTGCCATCACAACGTTGGACTGCCCCGCTTCCAGGTACGCATCCATTACCATCTCCGGAAAATAGACGCCATCTGGCGCGGGCGTCACCAGCCCGTTGAGGACGACCTTGGCATTGCCCGCCGGAACCGGGCTCAACGTGAATCGCCCGTCCGGACCGGTCAAGGCAACTGCCGACTCCCGGCCCAGCAGGAACACGTCCACACCCGCCAATGGAACGTCGTCACTGGTATGAGGCCGGTTATCCGGCCCGGGGTCCATCACCCGGCCTGTCAGCGCGGTACCCGGCAGGGCCGCCGTGCTGACCGTGGAAAACGAGAACGTCCGCACACCGCCGGCCACCCCGTCTCCGTCGCCATCGAGCAACTCGCCGTCGAGCGAACGGATCGCATCGCCATCGACGGTGACGGTTACCCGTGTACCGCCGGGAAGCGGTTCGTCAAAGAACAGCCAGGCGAACTCGCCGCGCGTTGCCGGGACGATTGTGGCGGGCAGCGGCGCGCCGCCAACCGCTGCAAAGAAGCTGGCGGCGTCCAGCGTGGCCGGGTCGACCGGCTTCGAGAAAAACACTTGGACGCGCTGCGTGACGCCGATTTCATGCTCGCCGGCTCGTGGCGCATGTTCGCGGATCACGAAAGGTAACGCATCCTTCTCCACGTCGATCGCCACGACGGACACTACCTGATTGCCGGCGATATCCTCGGCCGTCACGCGCAACGAATGGGGGCCGTCCATCAACTGGCCGGCAAACAGCGAGCGGGCGAACGCTCCCGAGCGATCTGCGGCGAACGGCTGCGGGTCGCCCTGATCAACCGCATATCGGAGTGCCGCCGTGGGGTCGTCAACGGTCCCTTCCAGCCGTGAACTTCGATGGACGAGGCCACTGTCAACCGGTGCGGCAATGTCGAGCTGCGGGGGGATCGTGTCGATCGTCACCATCGTCGCCGCGGACTCGCCACCCACATTTCCCGCCTGGTCAAACGCCCGCGCTGTGAACGCGTAGGTGCCGTCACTCAAGGAGGCCGCGGTCACTTCAACCGGGCTGCTGGCCAGGCCCGTGCCGACCCGCGCACCGTCGGCAAGCAGTTCGATGGTCGTCCCCGGATCCGCCTCGATCGTGAATGTGGGCGTATCGTCCTGTGTCACACCGTCACGATTGTCGCCGCCCGTGTCGCTGGTCGCATTCAGCAAGGCCGAGGCGACAATCGGTGGAGCCACGGTGTCGAGGGTAAACGAGAAACTGATGGGGGACGTCGACTGCAACAGGCCGTCGGTGGCAACGAACTCGACGAGATGCTGGCCGTCGTCGGTCCCGTCGATGGCCAACCCGGGATCGTAGGTGAACGCCCCCCCGACCGCCACGGGGACGTCGGCGAAGCCCGCCCCATCCACGCGGGCCTGAAACGAGGTGACTCCGGTAACGTCCGTGACCGTCCCCACGATCATGGGCCGCGACGTCAGGTGATCGTCATTCGTCGCCCCCAGCGGGGCCGTGTCGTGTTCCAACTGGGCAACCACGACCGGCCCGCTGCGATCATTGTTGAGTGCATTGATCACGGCCAGTGAATCGAGGGGCGAAATCACATTGTCGCCGTTGGTGTCGTACTTCGGGCGGTCTGGATGGTCCTGGCGCGCCGGCAGTTGGCCGTTGGTAAGAGGCAGCGTCGGATGATTCAGTTCGTTGATGCCGACCAACACGTCCGCCGGCGTCACGAACGTATCCTGGTTGACGTCCAGTCGGCTGTTCGCGTTCTGCCAATCGGCCGCCAACAGCAACCGCCGCTCGAGGAGCTCAAGACCGTGACGCCGGGATTGGCGGACCTGTCGACTGCTGTAAGGACGTCTGCGTTTTCGCCGTTTCATCTTGGGACCTCACTGATTGGATCGATGGCTCGCCGCTACGGGAACAACGTGCCATCAGCCTATCCGAGATGAAGCAAGAACCAACATCCGATTTGCGAGAATTGCCGCGCCGCCCTGATTGTCATAGCCTGGCGGGACACGAGCAACCGCGAACTACTCGTGTGGGCGGTCGCCGAATCCTAACTGCGACAAGGAGAATCCTCGCCCCAAATGGCTCAAATCCCGGCACATCAGCAGGCGCGGTTTGCCGCCGCCTGTATCAATCACGACTTCCAGGCGGCAAAAGGCGCTCCCGTCCGACAAACAGCCCACGATTTGGGCGCGAAACGTCTCACCACGATTAACGATGTACGGCGCTGCTTGGCGCAACTGGTCGATGGTCATCAGCCCTTCGGTGAGCAGCCACAGGTCGTCCTGCTGCGCGGCGGGAGAACTCCGTTGCGCCATGATCTGCTCCAGCAGTACGTCGTCCATGCCGGGGATCGTCCGCAGAACTTCCGGACCGGCCTGCTGGATGTTGATCCGGCCCGTAATCAGTGGACGGTCATAAACGGTGAGGGCCGCATCCAGCAGCGGCAGCAAATCCACGACGCCGTCTGCCGGGAACGGCGACGCCAAGACAATCGGCTGGGTGTCCCCTTGCATGGTCACTTCAACGTTCTGGCCAACCAGGTCCAGGAGGTGTCGGATCGGGAATTCGGCCGGAGCCGTGAGGTCGAGTTCGCGACGTGTCGATTCCATGAATGCCGGCACATCGGTCGGTCCGTTCTGTCGATACGCGACGATGAATTGGGCCCACGTTCGATTGCCGTGAAACGCCTCCAGGAGCTCGTCGTACAGCTTCTGCATATCCTCCTGATTGACGTAAACGCGGTCCTCGAACTTCGCCGGCTGGGCGTGTTCCATGCTGTAGATCGTCAGGAAGGCGGACCATCCGATGTCCAGCACGCTGCCGTCCACCGCGTCAGGGGATTCGTGTGGGTCAGCAAGTTGGTTCTGATTGCGATCCCGTCCAAACAACAATTCGGGGGTCACTCCCTTCACCAGAAGGAGCTCTTCGACGGAATCGAGCGGGCCGTTCTTGGCAGCGTAGGGCCGGGCGAGCGAACTGTAGTATTCCGTCTCTGCCCCGTTCGGGCGGACCTCATCGTCTGCGTCCAGCCAGTCGAGGATGGCGTCGGCAATCTCCTCGGTCATCCCGGGGAGCCCCATCAAGATCGCCTGTCCCTCGTCCGATTGGCTGACGTTGGCGTAACACAACATATTCGGGTTCAGGCGCCCGGATTCGTTCTCGAGACCGAATCGCAGGTCTCCCTGCCACCGATGTTCTACGCCGCGCGCCGTGACGATCGAAAAGCCGCCCGTCGTTGGCGTCTCGGGACGGTCGGTCACAAGACGGGCGCCGAAGTGCTGCGGATTATGATAGATTCCACCCGCCAACTCTCGCTGCTCGACATCCACGGCCAGGAAGCTCTGCAGGCAAGCCACACCCGACTCGGCCAACAGCCGCGCCTGAAGGTGGCGAGCGGACCACTGGGCCCCTCTGCGATGCGTTATCATCACGTCGGTGAACGTGTACGCCGCCAGGGCCAACAGGACGATTACGATCAGGACCAGGACGAGCACCACACCGCGGTGTGGCAGGCGGGCAGGCAACGAACTCCTCGCCCGCAGATTGGGGATTCGACGACACATGTTGCAATGGAAGACGGATCGCGGTGTTCGTGGCCCCAGCGTGGAACGGCAAGTGTAGCCAAGCCGCTCGCCAAAGTCGAACGAAGATTCTCGCGCCCCACGTTGCATGCCAATGCCGGGTAACGGCATACAATGAAGGTTTTCCAGGTCGCAACCGTCGCCAAGCGGAGGCAGCAGGTCGGTCGAACAACTCCTGTTGCCTACGTGGCCTAGCGCGTCGCGGAGTTGGCGTTCCGATGCGGCCTGCTCCCAGCACCAGCCGACAATTGATCGCACGTTGCCGGAATCGATTCATGCCCGTCCGTTTGTCCTACCGCAGGAAGATCGCCTTTTCGCTCGCCACGACGACCCTTTTCTTCTTGCTCGTCGAGGCCTGGCTGGTGTTGGCAGGTGTCCAGCAACAACCCGCTGCGGCGGATCCGTTCGTCGAACTGGCGCCGGGCGGTCCATTGTTTGTCGAGGCGGCGGATGCGCAGACACCCGCAAACGAGTCGCCGGGAACCGCCACGGCGACCGGAGAGCAAACGTACCTGGAGACGGCTCCACCCAAGCTGGCGTTCTTCAATCGGCAGCAGTTCCCGGCAACCAAGGCGGACGGCACCGTGCGCATCTTTTGCTTGGGTGGATCGACGACCTTTGGACGGCCGTATGATGACCGAACCTCGTTCGCCGGTTGGCTGCGGGAGTTGTTGCCGCAGGTGTCCGCCGATTCGCCGTGGGAAGTGATCAATGCCGGCGGCATCAGCTACGCCAGCTATCGAGTCGCCGCGACGATGGAGGAGCTGTGTGCCTACGAGCCGGACCTCTTTATCGTCTACACGGGTCACAACGAGTTTCTTGAAGCACGCACCTATCGCTCGGCCGTCCGCCGACCGGCCGTCGTTCGCGGACTAACGGCCCTGCTGTCCCGTACGCGCACCTATGCGGCCGCCGAGGCGTTCCTGGGTCGACACGCTTTGTCCAGGAAGCAGCCTGATCGACTTGCGGGCGAGGTGGATGCCATCCTGGACCATGCCGCTGGGCCTGACACTTACCAGCGCGACGACGAACATCGCGACCAGATCCTCGAGCATTTCGCCTTCAACCTGTCCCGGATGATTGGCCTGGCCCATAACGCGGGAGCAAAGATCATCTTTGTCCAACCTGCGTCCAACCTCAAAGATTTTTCTCCATTCAAGAGCCAGTTTGGGGATCACGTCCGGGCCGTCGATCGTGACCGGTGTACGCAATTGTTGTCGGCGGCGCTTACCGCCCAGCAGCAGGGTCAGCCCGCCGCGGCGCTCGACCTGCTCATCCAGGCCCGGGAGATCGACGACCGCCTGGCGACCATCCATTTTCGAATCGGCCGCGTTCTCTGGGCACAGGGAGACACCGCGGCAGCCCGCCCGGCGTTTCTGCGGGCGGTGGAAGAAGATGTTTGCGCGCTCCGAGCCACCCCGGACATGCAGCGGATGATCGAGCAGATTGCCGACGAGGCGCATGTGCCGCTGGTCGATCTCGACGCGCTTCTGCGTGCCGACTGCCGGGATCGTTTCCAGCACGATTCGCCTGGCAGCGAGTACTTTCTGGACCATGTCCATCCCCGCATCGAAGTTCACAGGCTGCTGGCCGTCGCGCTGGTCGAAACGCTCCGCCGGGAAGGCTGGATCACACCCGGGTCATCCTGGCCGTCACCCGCCTTGGAATTGGCCACCGAGCGGATTGAGTCGACTGTCGATGACGAGTTGCAGTCCCGCGCATTAACCAACCTGGCTCAGGTCCTGAGTTGGGCCGGCAAGCAAGACGTGGCGGGCCCGCTGGCTGCCGCCGCCGTCCGACTGCGGTCGGCGCATGGATTGGCCGATGATGTCGAAAGCCTCTTCTACGCCGCCGTCCACTTCGCGACGACCGGCGCCAACGATCAGGCGATCGATCTATTGAAACGGGTCATCGCGCACGACCCGCAGCACTCGGGTGCCCGCTGGCGGTTGGCGACGTTGCTTTACGATCAAGGCCGCATTGAGGAAGCGGAGACGCACTTCCGGGCCGCCGTTCAACTCGACCCGTCCGATGCCGATTCCCATCACATGCTCGGCGTGATCGCGATGCGTCTGGAGAAGTTCAAGGAAGCCGTGGCGTCGTTTCGCCTGGCAGCCCGAATTGATTCGACACACGCGGCGACATGCATCAAGCTGGCAGCCGCCCTGGAGGCCGTGGGCGATGTCCAGGAAGCCGTCGCCTGGTATCGCCAGGCCATTCAGGTCGACGGCCAGACCGTGGAGGCTCGGCGACGTCTGGGCAAACTGCTGCTCCGGCAGGGACGAGGTGCCGAAGCGCTGCAACAGTTCCAGGCCGCGCACGACATGGATCCACAGCTTCCCGGTATTCGCGCGGATCTGCAGCAGGCTCGAGAAGCCGTTCCGGCCGGCAGCAAGGAGAGCAGCGCAAGCAGCGCCGGGCCGTAACCTGCCCGCCTGGCCCTCGGATCACCGCGGGTCCCGATCGGCTGTTGGCAAGCTGGGTCGAGCTGCGCAAGTTTGCCGGCTGGAAAAAGATTAACGGTTGTAACGGTAGCTGCCGATGAAGTTGCTGAGCGCGGACAGTACCCCCGTGTGTTTGCGCAATATGACGGACCACAAAAGCAAGGGACGGTAGCAATGGCATTTCGGTTCTCGATTGGTTTCTTCTCGCTGGCGATGCTAGCGGCCGTGACGCTGGCAGATGCCCAGGAGCGGCGTTCGTCCGCCGGTTCTCGGGACACCGTCGAACGGGATACGGTGATCATTGGATATGTTCCCGCCCACGAGAAGCAGGCTCGGCGGCGGCATTCGGAATCCGCAGAGGCGCCGCGCAACCGGTTGCGGAACGAGCCGACTCGCGAGGCCGGTACGACGGTCGAACCTGCCTCGTACCAGGAGCCAGCCGAAGAAAGCCGCCTGGTCGCACCGTTGCCCGTTCCGCAAACCGCGCCGCAGACGGCTCCGGAATCGGCACCCCTCGATCCTCAGGTGCCGGCGACCGGCCACGCGCATATCGAAGGGCCCTACGTCGAAGGGCCTTATGTCGACGGCCCCTACCTGGGCGACGAGATTGTCTTCAGTGACGGCCTGGCCTGCGACCCGCTCTGGTATGGGCGGGCCGAGTACCTGCTCTGGAAGACGACCGGCATGAACGTGCCTGCCTTGGCCACCAGCGGCGACGCCGCGGACCCGCTGCCCGGGGCGATCGGCGAGCCCGGAACAGAGATTCTGTTTGGTGATACGCGGTTGCTTGATGGTTCCCGCTCGGGTGGACGCTTCACGGTCGGCAAGTGGCTGGACCCCTGCCGGAGTTGTGGAATTGAAGCGACGTATTTGAACATCGGGGATGAGACGCTTTCGTTTGCCGGGTCAAATTTTGAATTCGACGTGCTGGCCCGGCCGTTCTTCAACACCGTGCTCAACGGTGAAGACTCGCGCCTCATCGCCGAGCCGGGTGTCGTCTCGGGGACGTTGGACATCGGTGTCTCCACGGAATTCCAATCGGTCGAAGTCCTCTACCGCCGCTCGTGCCCTAGTTCCTGGTTCACTCGCTTCGACTGGATGGTCGGTTACCGGGGTGCGGAGCTGCGTGATCGTGTCCATATTCAGGAATCGACTCTTTCGCTGAGCGGCGTCACGGAAGGAACGACAATCGACCTGTTCGACGATTTTGACACCCGGAGCCGGTTCCACGGTGCCGAATTCGGCCTCATGATGCATTGGCGAGCCAACCCGTGCTGGTCGATGGACGCGGTCGCCAAGCTAGCCATCGGCGGTTCCGACTTCCGGGCCGACGTGACGGGTCAGCGGACGACGACGGACGCAAACGGTAACAGTTCGACGACGCCGGGCGGCCTGCTGGCATTGAGCACGAACAGCGGCGAGTTTCGCTGGGACGAGTTCGGTGCCATCTCCGAAGTCGGCATCACGCTCCGCCGCGACCTGCAATGCGGGCTCTCCGCGACCTTCGGCTACAGCCTGATTCACTGGAGCAATGTCGCTCGCGCCGGCGAACAGATCGATACGACGATCAACCCAACCCAGATTCCGCCGGACACACTGGACGGCGAAGCGCGTCCGGCCTTTCCGTTTGCCTGCAGCGACTTTACCGCTCAGGGCTTGCGGTTCGGCTTGGAATACAACTTTTAGCGGGCCATGGGCCTCGGAAAAACGCCCGGTTTGCTCAGGCATCAACGGAACCGGGGCTAACGCCCTCCGGCTGATGGCGCATCCGGCACGGTGAGCAAACGTACGCGTCTCGTTACGGTCGACCGAGGTTCGGCGCGGGCCGCGTTCGATGCTCGGCGCGGGTCGCGTTCGATGCTCGGCGCGGGTCTCCGACCCCGCCGAAACCGCCGACCGAAGGTCTCCAACTCCTTGTACGTTGGACGTTCCAGAGTCGCCACCTGCAGATCGCCACGGTACGATCACATCGAACGATCGCTGGACAACCAATCGTCTTCCGCGGCGAACAGTTGATCCGCTTGAGCGGCAAAGGCGGCCTGTCCGCCAGCTTCACCTTCGCCTTCGCCGGCGCCCTGGGCGGTGACTTCGAGCGAGATCGATCCATAGTCGATCTGCCCGGGTTCGACGTCGTTGTCGACGCCATAGAGGCCCGAGGCGTTGGTGGGGAGCAGATCGGCGGGGTCGGTTGTGAACGTAAACGTACCAACGGCGTCCGCCTGGAAGGTGATTCTTGCCAACAGCAGTTCAGCCACACCGGGCGGTGAAATCTGTCCCGAAAATGCGCCCAGTTCGTCAATCACGCCGGCCACGGACGTGTCGCCGGTTGTTCCATTGTTGAGCGGCGACTCGTGCACAATGGCCCCATCGACGGAAACCAGCGATGGGTCATAGTTCAGGTCGAGATACCCGGCGAAGACACCTTCCGGCACGCTGCGGAGGTCCGCGGCGTAGACGTTCAAGATGAACGACTCACCCTCGGTGACCTCGCTAATCACCGTTCCATCGGGTTGCGTGGTCTCCAGCCGGAAGCCGATCAAATCCGCCTCGGAGACTTCCAGGTCGATGGTCGTGACTTCGGATTGCAGCGCGCCGTCGCTGGCCCGATACGTAAAGGCATCCATCCCCATGAAGTTCGTATCCGGCGTGTAGGTAAAGGACCCGTCGGCGTTCAGCGTGACGTCCCCATTGCTGGGGCCGGCTACCAGGACGGCGGTCAACGCATCGCCGTCGGGGTCGGTGTCATTGGTCAGGACACCCGCTTCCTGGCCAATCGCCAGCGGCGTTCCGGTCACAACCCCGTAGGACCTGGTCGCGGCCACGGGCGCGTCCGCCACGGGATTGACGGTCAAGGTGACGGTTTCATTCGTGGACAGCGAGCCGTCGCTGGCCGCGTACGTGAACGTATCGGTCCCGCTAAAGTCCGCGTCCGGTGTGTAGGTAAACGATCCGTCCGCGTTCAACGTCAGCGTTCCGTCGGTCGGCCCTGTAACAACGGCGGAAGTCACGCTGTCGCCATCTGCATCACTATCGTTGGCCAGGACCCCCGAGGCGGCATCGATGGTGAGCGTCCCATCTTCGTCGACCGCATAGGTGTCGGCAGAGGTGGTCGGCGCGTCGTTGACCGCCGCGACCGTGATCGTCGCGGTTGCCGCGGTCGACGTGAACTGTCCGTCGTCCACGCGGTAGGTGAACGTATCCGTGCCGCTGAATTCGGCATCCGGCGTGTAGCTGAACGACCCGTCGGTGTTGAAGGTCAGCGTTCCGTCGGTCGTGGATGACAACAGTTCGGCAGTCAAGGGGTCGCCGTCACCGTCCGTATCGTTCTGGAGGACACCATTGGCCGCATTGACCGACAGTACCGTATCCTCGTTGACGTCAAACGTCTCCGCCACCGCCACCGGCTCGACGTCGTTCACATTCGAGAGATTAATGGTCGCGGCAATCGATGTCGCGGCACCGTCCAGCCCGAACGCGTTGACGGTCAGCGTGAAGCTGGGCGTCGACTCAAAGTCCAGCGAGCTCGAATCGCGAACGATGATCTCGCCGGTTTCGCGATCGACCTCGAAGATATCATTTGTGGCGTCGACTTCTGTTTGAATCAATGCCGAGAAGGCGGTCAGCGACGCCGGGTTGGCGATGAACTGTCCGTTCAGGAAGAAGGTCGGCGTTCCCGTTCCGCCCAGGGTGAGGACGTCATCGACGTCACGTTGCACCCGGTCCGCCACCGACGTCTCCCCTTGATCCGCGCGGAACTGGGTCAGGTCGAGCCCCAGATCGGTGGCAAACCCTTCGAAGATCGGCTGCGGATCGGACAGCGAGTCCCAGTCGCCCTGGTTGTCAAACAGCAGGTCCGCGTAGGCGTCAAACTCGCCCTGCCGGCCGGCCGCTTCGGCCGCTGCGGCCGCGTCCCGAGCGAGCGGATGGACGTTGTCCAGCGGGAAGTGGCGGGTGATCACCACCAGTTCGTCGGCAAAGTCCGTCTTCAACTGCGCGACGATCGGATGGAACGTCGCACAGACGGGGCACTGGAAGTCGACGTACTCGACGAGCACAACCGAACCGGCCGGGTTACCGGAGATATGGTCGTCCGCATTGACTTTCAACAGGTCATTGACGTTGGGATCCTCAAGCTCGAACGCGACCAGGCTGCCCAGGTCGGTTTCCGGGTCCAAGGTGCCGACGACCGTGCCGGCCGGACTGTTCTCCGCCACCAGGAAGGTATTGGCGGTCGCCGTGTCACTGACCGTGATCGTAACCGTCGCCGTGGCGGACTGGGCCGAGCCGTCTCCCGCCTGGTAGGTAAACGAGTCGGAACCGACGAAGTCGGTGGTCGGCGTGTAGGTGAACGACCCATCATTGCTGAGCACCACCGTACCGTTACTGGCGTTGTTAACCAACGTCGCGGTCAGGCTGTCACCGTTGCCGTCGGTGTCGTTGTCCAACACGCCGTTCGAGGCGGCGATCGTCAAGACCGTGTTCTTGGACGCGGCGTAGGTGTCGTCGCTGGCGGTCGGAGCCACGTTGACCCCTTCGACGGTAATCGTGACCGTCACGGTGTTCGAGGCATTGGTCCCGTCATTGGCTTCATAGGTAAACGAATCCGTGCCGGCGAAATCGGTATTCGGAACGTAATCGAACGAGCCATCGGCGTTGAATGTCAAGCTGCCGCTGGTCGTCGACGTCAACAGCGTGGCGGTCAACGAATCGCCGTCCGCATCGGTGTCATTGTCCAGCACGCCGGAGGCCGCGGTCACCGTGAGCGTCCCGTTCTCGGCCACCGAATAGTCATCCGCCAGCCCCACGGGACTGAAGTTGTCTGCGGCCGGCACCTCCGTTCCTCCCGAGCGGATCGTGGCTGCCAGATTCGAGTTGCCCGCCATCTCCTCGGCCATCGCAATCGTCTCGCGGAACTGCACCTCAGGCGTTCCCGCCGAGGCAAAGAACCAGGTCAGGCTGACAAACTCCGGCAACAGGCTCGCCTCGCCAAAGTTGTTGTCCGTGAAGCTCTGGCCGCCGGAAAGCGAGATGCCCGTGATGACGTCGTTTTCGCTGACCGCGTCGGGAATGGTCGTGGTGTCGTCGCCATCGCTGATCCCCATCGGTTGCCGCTGCGAGACCTGGTACGTACCGGCCGGCAGTTCGGCGAACTCGTAGAAGCCGTCGTCGTCCGTCAGCACGGCCCGCGTGATCGATCCGCCGTCGAGACTCGTGCCGGTCAGATTGATCTGCGAACCGGGCACGCCCACTTCCTCGCTGCCCCGCATGCCGTCATGGTTCGAGTCGATGTAAACGAAGCCGGAGATCAAGTTATTGGGAGGTTCCGATACCGTGACCGTGACGGTGGCCGTGTCGTTCAGGCCGTCGCTGTCCTGGATCGTGTAAGTAAAGGAATCCGTACCGACAAACCCCGCGCTGGGTGTGTAGCTGATCTGCGAGCCGGAAATCGAAACCGATCCGCCGGAAATCCCTTGCGTGATGTTGGAAATCGCCAAGGCCTGGTTTCCATCAGGGATGGACGAGTCGTTCGCCAGCACGTCGATCAGCACGGCGCCGGCATCGCTGACAGCCGTTGCGGTATCGTCGTTCGCGGTGGGAATATCTGCCTCGGCATTTACCGTGATCGTCACCGTGGCGTCCTCGGAGACGTTCACGCCGTCGGTCGCTTTGTAGGTGAAACTGTCACTGCCGAAGAAGTCGGGATCCGGCGTGTACGTAAACGAGCCGTTGCTGTTCAGCGTGACCGTTCCGTTGGCAGGCTGCGTCGTGATATTCGCCGTGAAGACGGTCGAATCCGGATCCGAGTCATTGGCCAGTACACCGTTCGCCTGTGTCACGCTGAGCGTGTCGTCCTCACTGACGCTATACGTGTCGTCAACCGCCGTGGGCGCGTCTGCAACCTCCGTGATCGTCAGGTTAACGGTCACCGGGTCGGACGTCACCGTTCCGTCGCTGACGGTGTAGGTGAACGAATCGCTGCCGTGGAATTCGGCGTCCGGCGTATAGATGAAGGCGCCATCAGCGGCCAGCGATACCGAGCCGTTGGCGGGCAGGACGGCGATCGTCGCCGTGAGCGTATCACCGTCCGCGTCCTGATCATTGGCCAACACGCCTGCGTCGACCGCGACCTCCAGGATCACATCTTCCGACGTCGTGTAGCTGTCGGCGGCGGGAACCACGGCGTCATTCACATTGGCCACGTCGATCGTGACCTTCGCGACATTGGAATCGTCAACGCCGTCGGTCGTCTGGTAGGTAAAACTGTCTTCGCCAAAGAAGTCGCTGTTCGGCGAGTACGTAAACGAACCGTCCGAATTGAAGCTCACCGTGCCGTTCGCCGGCTGGGACACCAGGCTGGCCGTCAACGTGCCGATATCGTCCACGTCGTTGTCGAGCACCCCGTTGGCCGCGTCGACCGTCAAGTCCATCTCTTCATCCACGGAGTACGAGTCCGGAAAGGCCGGAATCACTCCCAGGACGGTCAGGTCGACCAGTTGCGAGACCGTGTTCCCGGCGCCGTCGATGACGTCAATGCTGAACTGTTGGGGAACTGCTTGCTGGGCCGTCGGTGTCCAGTCGACCACCCCGGTCGAGGCGTTGATGGACATGCCGGAGGGGGCGCCGGTGAGCCCATAAGAAATTCCCGCCTGACCTTCGGAGGGGCTGTCGGCATCAAAGGTGTAGGCCTGACCGGCTTGTGTCTGGTCCGGCGCCGTGCTGGCGATTGCCGAGGGCGCCGCCGTGTCGATCGTCACGGTCAAGGAAGCCGACGCCGCACTATCGACTCCCGCCGTGGATTGTCTGGCGGTGATGATGCGCGGGCCGTCGGCCAGCACGTTCGCGCCGTCGGTCACCACGGTTACCGTATTGCTGGCGGCCGTGGCGGTCCCGATCGCCACGCCGTCGCTGAACACGGTAACGACGGCTCCCGGCATCACGCCGGTGACCGAAAATTGCAGCTCATTGGCCGCCCCGTCGTTGTTGAAGCGCGTCAGGTTGTCTGTCGTCGACGTGCCCGTGTCGAAGCCGCTGAGCAAATCGACGCCCGTCGGGGCCGGCAGATTCGCTTCGCCAAAATCGCGGCCCGCCGCCTCACGACCAATCTCGACGGTCACCGAATAACTGTCGGGGGAAACCGGCACGGTGGCCACCTTGCCCGCCGAAACGTCCGCGCGGACCGTATACGTTCCTGCCGGCACCTGGAGGAAATACTGACCGTCGGAATCCGTGGTCGTCGAGACCTCGCCCGCGTCCAGCACGCCGTTGTTGTTTGCGTCCAGGAAGATCGACACACCGGCGATCCCCGCCTCGCCCGCATCACGTACACCGTTGGCGTTGTCGTCGGCGAACTTGACCCCGCTGATCTCGCCCTGGCCCTGAATTTCCTGGATGACCACAAGCTGGTCATTCGGACCCACCGGCAACTCGTTGTACGGTGACCCTTCGGTGCGGATCGGCAGGGCGGCAATCTCGTCGCTGGACGTCATGTCCAGCACCTGCCCGAAGACGGTGAAACCGCCGCTGTTGGAGGGGCTGTCCAGAAACGTGTTGGCGTCGTTCAGGTTGACGAAGAACTGGCTGGTGGCGCTGTCCGGATTGCTGGTCTTGGCCATCGCCACCGTGCCGCGCAGATTCGAGATCCCCGGCTCGTTCTGAATCGGAGCGTCGGTCGGAACCGAAGTAAACTGTCCAGTGCTGGTGTAGGTGGTCGAGTCGGTGACGAAGCCGCCACCCTGAATGACGAAGTCCTGGCCGCTGGAATCCGCCGAGCGGTGGAAGAACGAATTGATGTAGTCGCCGTCGTTCACGTAATTCAAGAAGTTGGCAACCGTGCCGGGCGTCGCCGTCTCAAACAGCTCGATGACGATCGAACCGAAATTCGTGTTCAGCGCCACCACCGGATCGTCGCCGTACACCAAGATGATTTCGTCACCATCTTGCAGCACGTAGTCGTCGAACTCCTCCGACAATTCGCCGTTGACGAACATCTGGACCGTGTTCGCGCCGTCTTCCACGTTGTCCAGCAACTGCATGTCACTCAAGACGGCATCCGGGTTGTTACCCGCCAGGCCGGCGTTGGTTCGCCACGTATCGAAGAAGTCGCCCAGGGTCACTGTCGAGTTCATGTCGCTCCGCAATTCACCGCTCGTGTCGTCCGTGAAAACCGACTCCATGGTGCCGCCCGACGTGACCCCGATGTCGGCGGGAATCGCAACCTGCTGCCCGTCGACAAAGATCGTCAACCGGGACGTGTTCGTGGCCCCCTCGCCTTCAGCACCCAGGGACCAATCCAGACTGGAACTCCCGGCCGCGTCAGAGAACGTGCCCGCCGCGGCGGCGACGAAGGGTGTCGCGTCGCCGACCGACGGCACGTTGCCCGGTTCCGATCCGGACGACGAATCAAGATCCATCAAGGTCGGCGTTGCGGAAAGCACAACGCGACGCTCGAGCGACTCCAGGAACAGCCTGCGGCTGGAACGATTGCGGCGAATTGAATTTGCACGTCGAACGGCCCGGTTACGCTTGCTTCTCTGATAACGCATGTGAATCCTAATCCCGAGGTTGCCTGATCTCTTGTTTCCCTGGTTGATCGATCCGTCGCCTTGGTGTTCCCTACTGCCCGCTGTTCCCTACTGCCCGCTGTTCGCTTTTGGCCAGCCGCGGTGCGCGGGTCTCCCGACCCCGCACCTGCCATCCACGCCGCTGTGCGCGGGTCTCCCGACCCCGCACCTGCCACGACCGCAAGTTGTCTCCACCATCACAGCCAACCTTTCAGTGTAGCCAGGCGGGAACCGAAGCAAGGCCAATTTCACACCGCACGCTCCCCTGACACCGGCCTGGTGACTCGGACCTTAGACATCGGAAACCGGCCCAAAGTTCCCTCCTGCGGGCTGGTGTCGCCCCGCCCCCCAATGACGCTCGGGCGCGCACAAATGCCACTTCAGAAGTGTCATTTCAGGCAGTTTCCCAGTCCGGCTGGCGGTGTCGCCTGCCTGTCCTGCCGACGAACCATAACCTTCTTTGCAAAAACATGTTACAAGCTTCCTACCGGCGTCAATCCGAACGCCCACGGCCAGGCTCCCACGGCAACGTCGTACCTGGTCGGCTGCGATCGAGGTCGACTGCCACCAGGACCGCCGGGTGGACCCCACGAAGGGGAGCCCGAACTTGATCGCCAAAAACACAATTTTTTCTCCTGCCCGCACGTGGATCGGACCTGGTTGCGTTGCTCAAAAGCGACACGGCGTTGCCCGCCCCCCACGCCGGTCGGACACTTCCTGGAAAGCGAACGAGGAGAGTTGGAGGGCCCGCGCGGCCCAACCGGCCGACCGACCTGTGCCGGAGCACGTCAACTTGAGCTCGTGCGGCGGTCTTGCTTGTTGTTCCTCCCGTCGATCAGAGTATGATTTCCCGAAAAATTGCGATCTCTTTCCCTTGGGAGCTGAAGACGACCCGAGACGCCGCTCGTCCGCCCCGCACCCAAACCGGCAGCCGGACTTCCGCGGCCCGGTGTCAGTGGGAGATCGCTGCCGATACGACGGCCAGAGCATTCCGCAAACTGCGTGCCCTGGCGATACAACTTCGCCCGCACGAAGTCGCTGCCCAGGCGTGCCGCGTGTGCGGATTCGCCACCGTACCTCAGACAGGTATTGGCCATTTGCCAGGGCGACCTGTTGCATTACTCCATCGCGTTCACCTGGGTGACCTTTGATGATCAGGACCGACGGACCGATTGTGACGCTCGCCAGCCCTTCACCCCGGTGCCACGGGGCAACCATGGAATCGCCGCACCGTGGATGATCCGAGATTTCAACCGCCGCGGGCCGCCTACCTGCACGTCCCCTTTTGCCGGCACCGATGCGGCTACTGCAATTTTACGTTGCTGGCCGGCCGGGACGACCTGATCGAGGCCTACCTGGCGGCGGTTGAAGTCGAGCTGTCTTGGCTGGCGAGACCTCGGCCTGTCGACACGCTCTTCCTTGGCGGCGGCACGCCCACCCATCTCTCGCCGGCACAACTGGCCCGCCTGCTGGAGACGATCGGAAGCTGGTTACCTTTGGCGGACGGCGGCGAATTCACGGTCGAGGCCAATCCGGCGGACGTGACGGCCGAGCGGATGGACCTGCTGCAGCGTTGCGGAGTGACCCGGCTGAGCCTGGGGGCGCAGTCCTTTGACGAACAAAAACTGAAAGTCCTGGAACGGGATCATCGACGCGCCGAGATCGAACGCGCGTTTGAATTGGCCCGCGCTGCGGTGGACTCCGTTTCGCTCGATCTGATCTTCGGTGCCCCGGGCGAATCCTTGCAGGATTGGCGCGCCGACCTCGCTGCGGCCCTGTCCTTGGCGCCGGACCACATCTCAACCTACGGGCTCACGTTTGAGCGGGGGACCCGGTTTTGGAGTCGTCTGCAGGCCGGCGAACTCGCCAGGGCGGCTGAGTCACTGGAAGGAGATATGTACGAATTGGCCATCGATGCGTTAACGGCGTCCGGACTGACCCAGTACGAAGTTTCCAATTTTGCCCGGGTCAACATTGCCCGGATACCTCCCGTCGATCACCGTTGTCGCCACAATGAAGTGTACTGGACCGGACGACCTTACCTGGCGGCCGGCCCGGGAGCCGCGCGGTTTGTCGCCGGACGGCGCGAGGTCAACCACCGGAGCACCACGACGTACCTGAAACGGGTTCTCAGCGGTCGCTCTCCCGTGGCGGAATCCGAGCAGCTCGGCGCCGAAGATGCCGCCCGCGAACGTCTGGTGTTCGGTCTGCGGCGGCTGGCGGGTGTCTCCCGCACCGCGTTCGAGCGCGAAACGGGATACTCGATCTGCCAACTGTGCGGCCCCACCATCGCCCACCTGGTCGACCAGCGGCTGATGATCAATGACGGCGACATCCTTCGCCTTTCACGGCAGGGCCTCCTGGTCAGCGACGCGATCTGGCCTTCGCTGTTGTAAGTGAATTCGGACGGAAGTGATCCTGTACCTGCTCTGCGGCAGCGTGCCGTGAATCGGCCCGAGGGCCGCCTCCGACGGGTCACTTCTTGCCCGGCCCGAGTCCTGTTAGACTGCGGGCCTTCGACCGCGAATCGGCTGCGGGTGATTCCCAGACGCAGCGACGGCACGCTGCCCGCGACGGCGATGAACTCGCTGGCTGCAAATCGGCATTCCCGGCGTTTGACGCACCACCTGCCGCGTCGAAGTTGACATTCTTCTCTTGAGAACCGGACACCGATCGACTGATGAGCAAAGTCAAGCAACTGCCCGTTCGTGCGAAGGTCAAAGCGGCCGACACCTGGGATCTTTCGTCGCTGTTCCCCAGCGACACGGCCTGGGAGAAAGCGCTCAAGCGTTTCGAGTCCCAGATTGACGGCTACGCTGCCTACCAGGGTAAGCTCGGCGAGAGCGCCGCCGGGCTGGCCGACTGCCTGAAGTTCGACAGCAAACTGGACCGGGCCGGCGAGCGATTGGGGATCTACGCGTTCCTGAAAACCACCGAAGACCAGGCGAACGGTACCTACCAGCGGATGATGGGCCGCTATCGGAACGCCGCCACCCGGGCCTCCGAAGCGGCCAGCTATATCCGGCCGGAGATCATGAGCATCCCGGCCAAGAAGATGAAGACCTTTCTGGCCGCCAAACCGATCCGCCCTTACCGCCTGTTGCTGGAACGCCTCCTGCGCCAAAAACCGCACACGTTGAGCGCCAAGGAGGAACGGTTGCTGGCCATGCAGGGAGAGATGGCACAAGCGGCGGGCAAGGCTTTCCGGCAGTTGCTGGATGCCGACATGAAGTTTGCCGTGATCCGCAATGAACATGGCGAACAGGTGGAGCTGACCAGCTCGAACTTCTCCGAGTTTCTGATTTCTCCCAAGCGGTCCGTGCGGCGGACCGCGTTCGAAAAATACTACGAACAGTTCACGGCCCACGAGAATACGCTGGCTGCCACGTTGGAAGGATCGATCCAAGGCGACGTCTACTACGCGCGGGCTCGCGGCTACGACAGCGCGCTGGATGCGGCCCTCTTCCCGGACAACGTCCCCGTGTCGGTCTACGACAACTTAATCGAATCCGTGCACAAGAACTTGCCGGCCGTCCACCATTATTACGACGTCCGTCGGCGAAAGATGAAGCTGCGGGACATCCACCACTACGACACGTATGTGCCCATTCTCAGCGACATCAAGACCCGTCACACGTGGCAGCAGGCGGTCAAGACAGTCATCAACTCGCTGGCGCCGCTGGGCGATGATTACACCAGTGTGCTGGAGGCGGGGCTCAAGGGCCGCTGGTGCGACCGCTATCCCAATCAGGGCAAGCAGAGCGGTGCGTTCAGTTGCGGCAGCTACGATGCCGATCCGTTCATCATGATGAACTTCATGCCGGAAGTCCTCAACGATGTGTTCACGCTGACCCACGAAGCGGGCCACTCGATGCACTCGTACTATTCGGCCAGGCATCAACCGTTCGAGTACTACAACTACACCATCTTCGTGGCCGAAGTCGCCAGCACGTTCAATGAACAGCTACTCAGCAAGCACCTGGCGGACCATGCCCGCGACGATCATCACCGTGCCTATTTGATCAATCGCGAGATTGACGGAATCCGGGCGACGATTATTCGACAGACGATGTTCGCGGAGTTCGAGAAGATCACGCATGCGATGGCCGAAGCGGGCGAGCCCTTGACCCTCCAGGCCTTTCAGGAAGTCTACCGCGACCTGCTCTGTACGTACTTCGGCCCGGAGTTCACCCTGGACGCCGTCCTGGCACTCGAATGCCTGCGGATCCCACACTTTTATCGAGCGTTCTACGTCTACAAGTATGCGACCGGGATGTCGGCCGCGATTGCCCTCAGCCAGCGCGTGCTCAACGGCGGCCCCCAGGAACTTGACGACTACCTCACCTTCCTCAAAGGCGGATGCTCGAAGTTCTCTCTCGATCTCCTCCGCGACGCGGGCGTCGACATGGAGCAGCCGGAACCGGTCGATACGGCCCTCCAGCACTTCGGGCAACTGGTTGCCGAGCTCGATCAGTTAATTTGATTCCGCCAGAACGGGTGTCTTGTGCGATCATCTTGTCCCGCTGTTCTTCACGTACGTAGCCGCGAAACGCCCTTCCCGGCCCGCTGGGGACTCCGCCTGATCGGAACCTGGCTGCTGCTCGCCCTGATTGTCCCCGCAGCCGTCAGTTGGTGCCAGGATCCCGGCTCGCCCGGCAATGCCGGCCCGGACACATCACGCAGCGGCCCCGTAGCCGGCGCGCCATCCGTCAATAACGAAGCGGCCGACGGCGAAGTGGCCGACAGCGAGCCGCCTGGCGGTGTCGCTTCCGACGACGAAACGGCCCGTGCAGAATCTGCTGGGAACGATGGGCACTCCGAACCGACCTTTTTGATTCGCAACGACGCCACGATCTTCGGGATCCTGATGGTCTTCCTGGGGCTGGTCTTTTGGACCTGCAACATTCCATCGCCCTTCTGGCAGACGTTCTATAAAATCGTCCCGATGTTGCTGCTCTGTTACTTTCTTCCTTCGCTTCTGACCCTCTTCCGGATCGTCGATCCCGAAGCCTCCCAGTTGTACTTCGTGGCGTCGCGATTTCTCTTGCCGGCGAGCCTCGTGCTGTTAACCATCAGCGTCGATCTGCGGGAGATCCTCAAGCTCGGCCCCAAGGCGCTAATCATGTTCTTGACGGGAACCGTCGGCGTGATTGTGGGAGGACCATTTGCCGTCTGGCTGGTCGGGATGATCCGCCCGGAGCTGGTCGGCGGCGAGGGCCCGGAAGCGGTCTGGCGCGGCCTGTCGACGGTCGCCGGGAGCTGGATCGGCGGCGGCGCCAACCAGATCGCGATGAAAGAGACGTTCGGACCGTCCGACAGCCTGTTCACCGTGATGATCGCGGTCGATGTGCTGGTCGCCGAGTTCTGGATGATGTTCCTGCTGCTGGGCGTCGGCAAGGCCAGGCAGATCGACCGCCTGCTGAAGGCGGATGCGTCCAGCGTCGAACGGCTGCAAAACAAGATGGAAGCGTTCAGCCTGCAAACCGCTCGGATTCCGGCCACGGTCGACCTGATGGTGCTGCTGGCGGTCGCATTCGGTGCCACGGGTCTCTGCCACCTGATCGCCGACCTGCTGGCACCCTGGATTCACGTCCAGGCCCCGTTCCTCAGCAAGTTCAGCCTCGACTCCGAGTTCTTCTGGCTGATCGTTCTGGCCACAACGGTGGGCGTCCTGCTGTCCTTTACCAAGGCCCGCAAGTTGGAGGGAGTCGGCGCCTCCCGCGTCGGGACCGCGTTCATCTTCATCCTGGTTGCGACGATCGGATTGAAGATGGACATCTGGGCGATCTTCGAACACGCCGGCCTGTTCGCCGTCGGCCTGGTCTGGATGGCCTTCCATGTGGCCCTGATGTTCCTGGTCGCGTATTTCATCCGAGCGCCCTACTTCTTTCTGGCAGTCGGCAGCAAAGCCAACATCGGAGGCGCTGCCAGCGCCCCCGTGGTGGCAGCCGCCTTTCATCCATCCCTGGCGCCCGTGGGCGTGCTGCTGGCCGTGCTGGGATATGCATTGGGTACCTACGGCGCCTGGCTTTGCGCCTCCCTGATGCAGGCGATGGCGCCGAGCTGACCGGCGTTTGACGGTCGCAGGACGTGGCCGGACGCACTGCGTTGACGAGAATTACAGCGTCCGTTAGCTTCAGCCTCTGCGGAGACCTGACCGCGCGCCGTTACCGCGACAGCCCCTAGGGTCGGTCGACGTTCGATCCGCACGACCTCACACGGACGACCACCTTGCTTGATGCGACCAAGTTCCGAAATCTCGTCAGCGGCCGGCGGCGGGGAGTGACGGCTGCTGTCTGGCGAACTCTCTTTCGCATGGCGTCCCTCCCGTACGGCGCGGCAGTCGCCTGGCGGAATCGCCAGTTCGACACGGGTCGCCGGCCAATCCAACGCGTCGATGTGCCGGTCATCAGCGTCGGCAACCTGACCGTTGGCGGTACGGGGAAGACCCCGATGGTGGAATGGCTGGCTCGCTGGTTTCGAGCGCAGGACATCCGCGTTGTCGTGATCAGTCGCGGGTACGGCGCGGAAGCCGGTGCGCAGAACGACGAGGCGTTGGAGCTGGAACAAAAGCTGCCCGACGTCCCGCATTTGCAAAACCCGGACCGCGTCGCCGCCGCGCACACGGCGATCGAAGAGTTTGAATCTCAATTGATTCTCCTCGATGATGGATTTCAGCACCGCCGGATCGAACGTGACCTCAACCTGGTCTTGATCGATGCGCTGGAACCGTTCGGCTACGGCCACTTGCTGCCGCGCGGCTTGCTCCGCGAACCGGTCGCCAACCTTCGCCGCGCGGACGCCGTCGTCCTGACGCGTGCGGATGCGGTGACCCCGCAAGTCCGCGAGCAGATTCGCAGCCAGATCGAAGCCTGGACCGGTAGCGCGGCTTGGATTGAAGTCGCCCACCGACCGGTCGCACTCCGCGACCATGCCGGCCGTGAAGCGCCGCTGGACTCGCTGGCTGGCCAACGAATCGGGGCATTTTGCGGCATCGGGAACCCGGCCGGCTTTCGACATTCGCTGGCCGCCGCCGGCTTCGAGCTGGTCGAGCTGCGCGAGTTTCCAGACCACCACGCCTTTGACGGCCGCGACGTCGCATCACTTGACCGTTGGCTGCAGACGCTCGACGTGGAGGCCGTGGTCTGCACGCACAAGGACCTGGTAAAGATCGGTACGGCCCAAATCGGCCGCTACCCGCTCTGGGCCCTGCAGATCGGCATCGAACTGATCAGCGACCCCGAACCGCTGGAAGCCAGGTTGCGATCCATCGCGGCCGCCGTTGGCGATGGCGGGGCAACTGGCCGACCGGACGACGCGGCCTGATCAGGCGGCGGGGCGGACCGGCGGGACAGCGCCGCCAACTCTCGTTTTCCCTTCGTCAGCGGCCGCCTCCCCGCCCAGGAGTCGTCGATAGAGGGCCAGGTAGGCCTGTGCCGACCGCTTCCAGGTAAACTGACCGGCCCGGGCTCGAAGTTTGTCGCCGAAACTGCTGTCGTTCGCCGCGGCGGCCAGGCCGTCACGCACGACGATTGCCATCCTGTCCGGATTGAGGTCATGCCAGTAAAACGCCAAGTCACCACCGACCTCGGGAAGACTGGTGGCGTGCGCGCAGAAGACCGGACAACCGCTGCTCATCGCCTCGATGACCGGCATCCCGAACCCTTCGCTGCGGGAAGGGAAAAGGAAGGCGGCACAGTGCTCGTACAACCAGGCGCGATCCGCGTTGGAAACCTTGCCGGGCAAGATCACACGCTCGGTTAGCCCCAACTCGATTGCCCGACGTTCAATCTCGCGGGCATAGTTTGTCGCCTTCGATCCGGCGATCACGACCCGGAACTCGGGCAGCCTGGCAGCCAGATCGGCCAGCGCGTGAAAGTTCTTTTTGGGGGTGATATCACCGATCGTAAACAGAAATGGTCCAGGCGGCAGAAATGCGGGACGGACGGCGGCCGCCTCGTCACGGCGAACGCAGACGCCGTGGGGAATGATGGCGATCTCCTTGCCGCCGGTTTCCAGGTGTTCGCGGATTTCACCGGCCGCGTGTTCCGACGCCGTGGTGAGGATCGCCGCACGCGTGACTTTGGGTTGCAGTCTCCGCAGCCGCCTGCGAATCGACGCCGGCGATTTTTCGCGGAGAAAATTCAAATCATGAATCGTCAGGATCAGCTGCGTCGACCGGTGCAGGGGCAGGAAGCGCGTGTCCTGGTGCGTGGCGTGCCACAGCGCGGGTGGCTGGGCCTGCGGCAACATTCCATACCAAGGTCGGATCCAGCGAGCGAACGGCTCGCCGCGCCAGGGACTGGCGTCCAGGAACTGCGGCTCGCGGTCCGACAGGTGCGCGCGGTGCTCGGGCCGGGCAAGCATGATCGGCGTCAGCGGCGCCTCGATTTCGTCGAGCAACGCGCGACCGAGGTGCAAGCTGAACTGACCGAGCCCACAATGCACGTTCCGCAGACGTTCGACATCAATGACAACATTGGGCAAGGGGTATCTCTCCTCGCTCGGATGAATTTCGAACAGCCCGCACCCGGTCAACCCAAGCCGGCGCGACATACGTGCCACAACGTCGCAGGAAACGCGCGCGCCGGACCATGGGGGTTTGGCGGCACAGTCCAGGCGTACCGACCCAGACCCCGGCAAATGGCGGTGAGATCGTAACCTGGGTACGAATTTCTGTCGAGACAAGAATGGGTTCTGTCGAGACAAGAGACAAGAGACAAGAGACAAGAGACAAGAGACAAGAGACAAGAGACAAGAGACAAGAGACAAGAGACAAGAATGGTGGATCTTGATTGACGAGTTGATCGAACGCGCTTTCATCCCTATCTGCGGTGATTCGTTTCGGCAATGTCGAAGACCTGCCCCGAGCAAGGCGGCCCCGCGCCGATACTCGGCCTGGAGACGACATGTGATTCATGCTTGCGCGGCGAAAAGACCCATCTGCCGCAACGAGGGAGCCCGCGAATGCCGGGCTCCCGGTGTTCGCCCTGGGTTCATTGGCAGCGTAAGGATCGTTAGGATGTCGGATTTGTCGCACCAGCGTGCCAGGCAATCGCCGGGAAGAGCCGCTATGACCATCTTCATCGACGCCTGCCGGCAGGCTGGGATCCGTTTCGCTTGCTGGCGAATGCTGTGGGTTGCGATTTCCGTATCGGCCGCCGCCGGTCCGGCGCGCGCGGACGACTCAGCGGCAGCGTCTGAGGCTTTCTTCGAATCGCGTATCCGGCCGCTCCTGGCAGAGCATTGCTTCGCGTGTCATAGCGGGCGCGCGGAACGCGTCCGCGGCGGGCTCCGGCTCGATCACGCTGAACACGTGATGCGCGGCGGCGTCACGGGAGCGGCAATTGTTCCCGGCCAACCTGACGAAAGCCTGTTGATTCGGGCAGTTCGCTACGATGGACTCGAGATGCCGCCGAACGGGCAGCTGAGCAAACGCGAAGTCAACCTGCTCGTCAGATGGGTCCGGCTCGGCGCGCACTACCCGCGTTCTGGGGACGCGGCTGGAACGGCAAGTGAAGCCGAAGTGGACCGCCGTGCGTCGTTTCAGGTCACAGCCGGCGACCGGGCGCATTGGGCCTACCAGCCAATCCGCCGGCCACGCATGCCGCTGCACGGTGATGCCGGCGGCTTCGCCAATCCGGTCGACGGGTTCGTATTCGGACGACTGGAACGTCTGGGCCTACGGCCGAATCCACCAGCCGAACCTCAGGAATTGGTGCGGCGGCTCGCCTTCGTGATCACCGGCTTGCCGCCGCAACTCGCCACGGTCAAATCGTTCGTCTCCGAACCGACAGACGAGCAGTGGAGCCGGCTGGTCGACGACATGCTGGCCCGCCCTGCCTACGGGGAACGCTGGGGACGGCATTGGCTGGACTTGGTGCGGTTTGCTCAGACGAACGGCTACGAGCGTGACGGCGAAAAGCCGTACGCCTGGCGCTACCGTGATTTCGTGATCCAATCGCTGAACGCGGACAAACCGTTCGATCGCTTTGTCGTCGAGCAACTGGCGGGTGATCAGTTGGCGGACGGCGACCACGACACCCTGATCGCGACCGGTTTCTATCGGCTGGGCGTGTGGAATGACGAGCCGGATGACGGCATGGCCGCCGAATTTGATGCGCTCGACGACATTCTTTCGACACTTGGCCAGGTATTCCTCGGCCAGACGCTCGGTTGTGCACGCTGCCACGACCACATGGTTGACCCGATTTCGCAGCGTGACTACTACCGGCTGCTGGCATTCCTCCGCAACATCAGGCCCTACGAAAAACCTCGGTTTCATCTCGATTCAGCGACGTTCGCGCCCCTGGCCGACGCCAAGCTTATCGCCTCCTGGCGGTCTCGGCAGGCGGCCAGGATTGCGGCCGTGGAGCGTCAGCTTGCCGACCTGCCAGCCGACGACGGCGCGGGCCGCCATGAGCTCCAGCAACGACTCGCGTCCCTGCAAAAGGAAGCGCCGGACGTCGACTGGGCACTTGCCGTTCGCCAGCGAAGTGAATCGCTGTTGCCGACGCACGTCTTAATTCGCGGCAATCCGCGCACTCCAGGCGAGCAGGTCGAGAGCGGCTTCCCAGAGGTCTTCGAGGAATTGGCCGGCGAACCCCGTTGGGCTGCGTCCGGCAGTCGCCTCGAATTTGCACAGTGGATTGCATCTTCCGCCAATCCGTTGACGGCCCGTGTTATCGCCAACCGGATCTGGCAGCACCATTTCGGCCGCGGCCTGGTGGCGACACCCAACGACTTCGGCCGAGGCGGCCAGCCACCGACACACCCCGAATTGCTCGACTGGCTGGCGGCAGAGTTGATCGAGAGCGGCTGGTCGCTGAAACACTTGCATCGGCTGATCCTGCAGTCGAACACATGGCGGATGTCGTCGCGGACGACGAACGAACTTGCGCAGCAAGCCGATCCCGACAACTGGCTCTTCTGGCGTCAGCACGCGCGGCGGCTGGAAGCGGAAGCGATTCGCGACAGCGTGCTGTCGGCGGCTGGACAGTTGAACCTCGCGGCGGGCGGGCGAGGCTTCTTTCCGCGGTTGGAGGGTGAAGTGGTCGCCGGGCAATCGAAACCGGGGTTCGGCTGGGAATCGTCGGCACGCAGCGAGCGATCTCGGCGCAGCGTTTACGGGTTCCTGAAGCGGGGCCTGCGTGATCCATTCATGGAGGCCTTCGACTACGGGAACACGGACGCGCCGCTGGGCAAGCGGCCGACCACGACCGTCGCGCCGCAATCGATGATTCTGCTCAACAGCCGATTCATGCTCGATCAAGCGCGGGCGTTGGCCCACCGGGTGGCCGTCGCAGCCGGTGACGAGCCGGCCACGCAGGTTCGCGTCTTGTTCGAGCGGTTGTTTGCGCGCCAGCCGTCCAACCGCGAGTCTTCGCTCGCGCTCGAATACCTCGCCAACCAGGAACGGGCGTTCGCGCAGATCGCCGGCGAACTGACGTTTCGCCCTGACGTACCGGCATCGTTGTACAGTGAGTATCGACGCCGCTTGACGCCGGACCGATACCTGCTCGGCCCGCGCGATGGTTGGTCCTACCATGCCGGCCGCTGGAGCGCTGGATACGAAGCGATAGAAACGGTTGATCGGCCGTATGGGCCCTTCTCACTCCTTACCGCCACCCACTTTCGCGAAGGGACGGTTAGCGGTCGCCTGCGGTTGGGACGTTCGACCGAGCTCGCGACACTTCTTGTGCGAGCCCGAGCGACGGCGGATAGCTGGCACGGCGTCGCCTTCACACTCGACCCACTGCACGGCAAGATCGTCGCCACCGTCGTCACGGCCGATGCGACTTGGCGACGAGAAGCGCCATGGCGTCCAATCGCCGGTCGCTGGATGCCGCTGCGCATCGATTCATCCGCGAACCGCGTCCGGCTGGTCATCGGCCGCGCAGCCCCGATCGAGGTCGACACACCCGCAGCGTTGGTCGGTCAGTTCGGGGTCGCTGCCTGGGGAGGCCCGCTGACGCTTGCCGACCTGCGCCTGGAGACGGCCGGCCCCTCGACGGCCCCGCTGCCACCCGGTTGGCGGCGCGCGTGTGGTGAATGGACGGCCGGAGCCGATGGCGTGCTGCGCGCCGTGCCACGATCGACGGCCCAGCTGATCCGCACGATCGACCGGCTCGACAGCGGCAACGTGGAGGTCGATATCCGTCTCTCACCCGGCAAGGTGTCGACCGCAAGCCTGCTGTTGCGTATCGCCGATGAACCTCGGGCCGGGGTCACACCGGCGGGCTACGAAGTGCGGCTCGACGCATCCAATCGGCGGGTTGTGCTCGGCAGCCACCGGAACGGTTGGCACGAACTCCAATCTGCCTCGGCCAGGCTCCACGCCGGCCGGTGGCACCGTGTTCATGTCGCCTTGAACGGTCCGCTGATTAGCGTGCGCCTCGACGGCTCAGCAGAGGCATTGATTGTCCACAACGAGCAGCAGCCGTTCCGCGCCGGCCTGATTGGGTTCCAGGCAACAGGGTCGCCAGCGGCATTTCGAAATCTTGCCTTGAGCACCGGCCAAGAGGCTACTCGCGAGAATCTGCGGCCGCCTGCCAATGTTTCTCCACGGCAGGGCGAGCTCCCCGATCGCCAAGCACTCATCGCGTTGTGCCAGGTACTCATGAACTTAAATGAATTCGTGTATGTTGATTAGCGTTCTTTTCTGGGGGGCAACAACTTCGGGGTGACTTCGGGAGGGAGTCATCCCTAGCTCGTTACGACGCGCCCGCAGCGCGTTTCGGAGTTTGGGATCTTCCCCGTTTTCAGTTACCTCACGTTGGATCTTGGCAAGGCACTGGCAAGACCGCACTGGCAAGACCGCACTGGCAAAGTGGAGTGCATGCGATGACAACGACCGGTCAATTCTGCGGCCGCACGCGCCGCGAATTTCTCCACGAGTGCGGTGCTGGGTTCAGCGGGCTGGCTCTGGCGCCGCTGCTACCCGGCGATGGCCACCTTGCGCGCTCGGTGTCCGCGGCGGCGGCCAATGACCGGCAGTTTCCAGGTGCCGGTCACGGTCGGCCGGTCTCATCTGCGGTGCCGGCCAAGGCCAAGCGGTGCATTTTTCTGTACATGTACGGTGGCCCGTCGCAGATGGATCTATTCGACTACAAACCCGAACTCCAAAAACGTGATGGGCAATCGGTCGACATCGAGATCCGGCGCCGCGACGTACAACGCCAAACGCTGCTCGCTTCACGCCGCAAGTTCAAGCAGCATGGAGCGAACGGGCAGTGGTGCTCTGATGCGTTGCCCCATCTGAGCCGACAAATGGACCAGCTGGCGGTTATCAAGAGCCTGTACGCAGATTCGTTCGCACACGGCTCGGCAAACCTGCAAATGAACACGGGCCGCGTTGTGCAGGGGCATCCGTCGCTCGGCGCCTGGCTGAGCTACGGCCTGGAAGCCCTGAATCGCAACCTGCCTTCGTTCGTGGTGATGCTCGACCCGCGCGGCGGCCCAATTTCCGGCGCGCCGAACTGGGGTGCCGGCTTCATGCCGGCCGCGCATCAAGGCACGGTGCTCCGCAGCAATGGCCAACCGATTTTGAACCTGATGCCGTCCGTCAACATGTCCGAACGAATGCGCCGTGGGCAAATCGATGCGATCAATGCCTTGAATGCCGAACACTTGCGCGAGCGGCCCGGCATTCCGGAACTTGACGCGCGCATTGCCAGTTACGAATTGGCTTTCCAATTGCAGACGACGGCACCGGAATGCCTCGACTGGTCACGGGAGACGCGGGCCACATTGGCGTCATACGGGCTGTTTGACGAAAAGCCGACAAACCGGTTTTCGCTCGGCCCCGCCCCGCTCGGCCGCCAATGCCTGCTCGCCCGCCGCCTGATCGAACGGGGCGTCCGCTTCGTACAGATTTATCATGGAGGTGGACATCAACAGCAGAACTGGGACGCGCACATGAGTGTTGAGGAGAACCTGGCAATCCATTGCCCCGAGATCGACCGCCCCATCGCCGGCTTGCTGATCGATCTCAAGCAGCGCGGGCTGCTCGACGACACGCTGGTGGTCTGGGGTGGCGAGTTTGGTCGCCAACCGGTATCGCAGAACGAACACGGTCGCGAACACAATCCCAAGGCGATTACTTACTGGCTGGCCGGCGGGGGCGTGAAGGCCGGATTCAGCTACGGCGAGACGGATGAGCTGGGCCATTCGGCGGTTGTCAACCGGCACCATGTCCGCGACCTCCACGCCACCATCCTGCACCTGATGGGCATCGACCATCGCCAACTGACCTATGCCTACGGCGGCCTCGACCAGAAACTAACGGGCGTTCTGGAAGCACATCCGATTCATGGGATCCTTGCCTGACCCGCCGCGGCACCAAAACGCGAAAACACCAACACGCCTGGGGATGAAAGCTCATCTGCCGGCAGCGTTCCCTATCTTGTTGGACCTGACGCAGCTCTCGCATTGTCAGAGGCTTCCGAGGCAGCAGTGACGAGGCGATCGACAATTCGCGTTGTCCGCAGGCTGCCGGCGAATATTGAATTCCGGGACGACGCCACGCAGGAGTGTTTGCCAGGCACCACCCCCGTCGCGACCGCCGCGCCGGCCGGTCCGCGCAAGTTGACTTGAGCGAGCCCCGCGAGGGATGATGAGGCACATCGTTTGATACCGATCGGCGATTGGCCGGGAGCCAGTCCGCCTGAGCTCGTCAGGGATACACCATGCCAGCGAACTTGCCAACACGATTTCGGTCGCGCCCACGTCGTCCGTCGGCTGGAAGTGTGCCGCAACCCGGCACGCATGGGCTCATCGTGTTGCTGGTGGCGGCCATTTTGCCAACCTTATCGCGCGGGGTCATCGGGGGCGATTCACCCAGCCGTCCCAATCTCGTTCTGATTCTGGCAGATGACTTGGGCTACGGCGACGTCGGGGCCCTGAATCCGGAAAGCCGGATTCCGACTCCCCGCCTGGACGGCCTGGCGGAAGAGAGCCTGATCTTCACGGACGCCCATGCGGCCGGTTCCTATTGTGTTCCCTCCCGGTACGGGCTCTTGACCGGCCGTTACATGTGGCGCACCCGACTCGGCTCGGGCGGCAACCTGGCCAACTTCGCCGGCACGCTCATCGAACCGGGCCGCCGGACGCTTCCTGGGCTACTGGCGGAAGCCGGTTACTACACCGGGCTGGTCGGCAAGTGGCACCAGGGCATCGACTGGAAGCTCCATGATGAGACCGACAGGGACGTGATCCGCGACCACCCCAACTACCAGAATGCTGCCAATATCGACTTCACGTCACCGGTACTGCGCGGCCCCCGGGACTACGGGTTTGACTATTTCTTTGGAACGGCCGGATCCGCGGAAATGAATCCGGCGACGTTTCTTGAAGACAACCGCGTGGCAGCCGTTCCCACCATGACCTCCCGCCAGGCCGTCGCGGCGTACGGCGAATGGTATGGCCGTGACGACAATTTCATCGCAGCCGGCTACACCATGGATCAGCTCGTCCCCACACTTTCCGACAAGGCGTGCGAGTTCGTTGAGCACGCCGTCCGGACACGGCCGACCCAGCCGTTCTTTCTTTACTACGCCATGACGACGCCCCACAACCCGATCGTGCCCAACCCGCCGTTCGTGGGCACCAGCCGCGCCGGCACCTATGGCGACTTCGTTGTCGAACTCGACCACCACGTCGGCCGGTTGCTGGACAAACTGGCAGCGTTGCAGATTGCCAGCAACACGATCGTGATTTTCACCAGCGACAATGGCCCCGTGAATCGCACCAACGGGTATCGGGCCAGGTGGGTCCGCGGTGATACGTCGATCTACGGACACGATTCGACCGGACCTTACCGCGGTTGGAAAGCGGGACTCGAGGAAGGTGGCCATCGCGTGCCTTTTTTTGTCCGTTGGCCCGAGCGGATCGACGCAGGCCAACGCTGCCGGACCACCATCGTGTTCAACGACCTGCTCCCCACGTTTGCCGAACTGTTGCAGCTCACGCCGGACAGGGCGACCGCGGTGGATGGTTGCAGCTTCTTCCCCGCCCTGACGGGCGCGTCGCGCCCGGCGTCATTTCACGAGGCGATCGTCCACAATCATGCCAATGGAACGTTCGCCATCCGTCGCGGTGCCTTCAAGCTGACGGTTCACGGCCCAACGACGGTCCGCCAATTGCTCGACGATGCCCGGCCCACCCGCTTCGAACTATTTCAGTTGGACGACGACCCCGCGGAATCCAAGGACCTTTCCGCCGCGCGCCCCGCAACGGTTGACGCAATGTATCGGCTGCTGAAACACTACGTGGCAGCCGGCCGCAGCAATGGGCCTCCGTAAGATCCGCAGTCCACCTGGGCGACGCGCCCCGATACAACCGGAGTAATGAACCATGAGTCCACGTTTCCAGGTTACCGTACTCCTGTGGGCGCTCTGCAGCTTCGTCGTCCTGGTCGACCTGGGGTCGGCACAGCCTCCCCGACCGCAACCGGTCATCCGCCGCTTCGGCGCAAGCATGACGCGCACCGCGGTAACCGTTGATCATGCCCACCTCGGTCACACGACCCAATTGACCGCCGGCGACTCGCAGCGAACCACGGTCAACGACGAAATCGCGGACGTGCTTGGGCAGCTTACGAAGTTGCTGACCGATTGCGGTTCGTCGCCGAACGATCTGATCAAAGTCAACTTGTACGCGGTCGACAACCGCGTCACGGCCGCGGCGCTCGACCTGCTGTCCGATTGGTGTCCGGACCGGGCCCAGCCGGCCGTGTCGACAGTCACGACCCGTTTGCCGAACGAGCGACGGTTCGCCCTGGATGCCGTCTTTGTCGCCCGCAAGCCGGCAGACATCGACACGGTCCTGCATCGAAGGGTAGTCGTCGGGGACGGCGCAGCACAACGATCGCGAATCAGCGTGCTCCCCCGCGGCGACGTTGTGTACGTATCCGGTCAGGCGCAGCCGGGCGATCTGGCGACGGCAACTCGCCGGACGCTGGCAGGACTGCTGGCGACGCTGAAGTTTCTCGAATTGGACCGCGCCGCCATCGTTCAGGTGAAGTGCTTCTTGCAACCGATGTCGCAAGTCGCTGTTGTGGATCGGGAGATTGAGCAGTTCTTCCGCGGTTCTTCGGTGCCCGCCGTTTCGCATGTCGAATGGATCACGGGCGGGTCGCGCCCCATCGAGATCGAACTGGTGGCTGCCGCGCCGCTGACGGAAACCACGCAGACCGTCAGTTATGCCACGCCGCCCGACCTGACCGCCTCACCCGTCTTCAGCCGGATCGCTCGAATTCACGGCAATCGCCGCATCTACGTCGCCGGGCTGGTTGCCGAGCCGGCGGATGCCGGCGCGCGCGATGCAGGGCCGACGGACGAAGGCCCCCGGCAGGTTCATGCGATCTTCCAAGAGCTGATTCGCCAGTTGAAACCGGCCCGCTCCAATCTGCGGCACCTCGCCAAGGCGACCTACTATGTGTCGAACGACGACGTCAGCACCGCGTTGAACAAGACACGGCCTCACTACTACGACGGGCAGCGCCCACCGGCGGCCTCGAAAGCAATGGTCGCAGGCATCGGGCTGCCAGGCCGGCAGATTGCCGTGGACATCATCGCGGCCCCGGAAGGGCCCCTTGTGTCCGTCCTCACACCGAGGACCCGCGGGCTGCGGCCGACTCGAAAAGTCGTCTACAAGTCGGTCGCGGACCGCCAATTGCAGCTGCACGTTTTCGAGCCCCCGGACCACCAACCGACCGACAAGCGGCCCGTGTTTCTGGCGATCCACGGCGGCGGCTGGACAGGCGGGAGCGCCCCCGGGTTCTATCCCTTCGCGGCCCACTTCGCCGACCGGGGAATGCTTGGCATCAGCCTCGAGTACCGCCTGCTGCGCGACAAGCCAGGGACCACGGTGTTCGATTGCGTACGCGACGCACGAAGTGCCGTGCGGTGGATCCGCGAGAACAGCGCTGAACTCGGCGCCGACCCGGACCGGGTCGTGGTGATGGGCGGGTCCGCCGGGGGACATCTTGCCGTTGCCACCGCCCTGTTTGCAGACGTCAACGAAGCAACCGACCATCGCGGCGTCTCCGCCCAGCCAAATGCGATGATCCTGATGTACCCCGTCATCGATACGTCGGCGGACGGCTACGGTCAGGCCAAAATTGGCCACCGCTGGCGCGAACTGTCCCCCCTGCACCAGGTTCGCGGCGGGTTACCGCCGGCCTTGATCTTCCATGGTACGGCCGACGCTGTGACGCCGTTCCCGGGCGCCGAGCAATTCCACCACAAGTCGATGGCAGCCGGCAATACGAGCCAACTTGTCATTCACCCGGGCGGACGCCACGGTTATCTCATCTTTGACGAAGCAGAGTTCGACCGCAGCTTGCAGCGGATGGAACAGTTTCTGGTCGACTTCGGGCAACTTCCGGCCAATTGACCACCTGCGGCAGGTCCGTTCCCACTGGTCAGGTGGCGCGTCACCGAACGCGGACGGCAAGCCGTTGCCTGTCCGCCCATCGTCAACGCACCTGGCACGGCTGCCTGCTAGCAGAACCTCCATCCTCTGTTGACGCGCACGGCGGTCAGCGATATCGTCCGCCGGACGACCGCTGCCCTGCGGTCATCTCGAGCGAACATAACCCGCTCGTCTTGCTCCCCATCGGCCACCGCCAAGAGGATCTGCTAGCACGTCTTGCGGGCTGTCAGGTTGAGGAGGTTACCCACCATGAAGCTAGGCGTCCTACTTCCCAATTGGATCGGCGATGCGGCCATGGCGACGCCGGCCTTGCGGGCAATGGCCGAGCACTTTGGTCCGTCGGCGTCGCTGATCGGGATCATGCGGCCCTACGTCGCCGAGGTACTCGAAGGGACACCCTGGCTGGACGAGCATCTCTACTACGATCCGAAATCGGCCGACCCGGAGCAAAGCAGTCGGTCATTGGTGCGGTCCCTCCGCCCACGATCGTTGGACGCCCTGGTGCTGCTGCCGAATTCGCTCCGCGCCGGCGTCCTGGGATGGCTGAGCGGTGCACGGCTACGGTTCGGCTATGCCCGGAACGGTCGCGGCTGGATGTTGACACACAAGCTGAAGCCGCCACGCGACGGGCGACATTACACGCCGATTTCGGCCGTGGACTACTACCTTGAACTCACCCGGGCCATGGGCTGCCGCCCGGCCAGCCGGACGCTGGAACTGGCGACAACGGCAGCCAACGAACAGGCTGCTGAACAGGTTTGGCGAAACCTGAACCTACCGATCGGCGGTCCGGTGGTGGCGCTCTGCCCGGCCGGGGCATTCGGAGCGGCCAAGCATTGGCCGGTCGAGTACTTCGCGGAGCTTGGTCGCAAACTGGCCAGCGACGAAGGCTGCCATGTGTTGGTGATGTGTGGGCCGGGCGAACGCGACCAGGCGCGGCGGATCGCTGCACTGGCCGGGGATCCGCGAGTCGTCAGTCTCGATGAACAGCCATTAGGCATTGGGCTGAGTAAGGCCTGCGTGCGGCGAACTCGGCTGGTGATCACCACGGACAGCGGCCCGCGTCACTTGGCGGCCGGTTTCGGCATCCCGACCGTGGCCCTCTTCGGTTCCACCGACGCGCGCTGGAGCATCAACTACAATCCGCGTGAGATTCGGCTGCACGAAGACCTGCCCTGTGCTCCGTGTGCACAGCGCACCTGCCCGCTTGGTCATCACCGCTGCATGCGAGACCTGGGCGTCGGCCGGGTGTTCGGTGCCGCTCGACAGTTGCTGGCCGGCAACGACGAACACCGGGCCGCGTGAGGCAAGTGGGAACAAGCGTGCCGCCTTACGCGGCGCACCCGTCAGCTCCGAACGGCTCCGCGTTGCCGTGCCCCTCGTCCGACAGATGATTTTTGTGCGGTTGGCACCTGCAGCGTCTACAATGGCCGCATGGTAACCGACTCTGATCGAAACGCTTCCCCGCCGCCGCGGCAAGTTGACTTTGCCACGACCCACTGGAGCATGGTGCTCGAGGCGGGGCAGCGATCTTCGCCGGGAGCCGAAGGGGCACTCGCCCGGCTCTGCGAAATCTATTGGTATCCGCTCTATGCCTACGTGCGGCGGCGCGGCCGTCCCGTGGAGGACGCGAAGGATGCGACCCAGGCCTTCTTCGCACATCTGCTCGAGAAAGGCAGTCTTGGCGCGGCGGACGCGCAACGGGGTCGGTTTCGCTCCTTTCTGCTTACGGCCTTGAAGAATTTCCTGGCGGACCAGTACGATCGCCAGCAGACGTTGAAGCGGGGTGGGGGAGTTTCCAGCCTGTCGCTGGACTTTGATTCGGGCGAGGCCCGTTATCAATTCGAGCCGGCGGATGACTGGACACCGGAAAAGGTCTTCGAACGACGGTGGGCGCTTACCCTCTTGGAACAGGTCGTGGTTCGTTTGCGTGATGAGTATCACGACAAGGGCAAGGGGCAACTGTTTGATGCCTGCAAGGGGCACCTGACCGGGAGCGGCCCCAGCTATTCCGACTTGGCTCGGTTATTGGAAATGTCCGAGGGTAGCTTGCGCGTGGCCGTCTCGCGGATGCGCGGCCGTTATCGGGAACTATTGAAGCAGGAAGTCGCGGCAACCCTGGCGGATCCAGAGATTGCGAACGACGAGCTAGACTATCTCCGGCGAGCGATCCGGGGAGCGTAAGCGAGCGTGGGCTGGGAGCGGCGCGGTCGGGAAGCTCGGCCGCTACCGACGCCGCTCCCACGTCGACCGATTGCCAGAAATTTCTCCAGAAGGTCGGTAACAACGTCCGGCAAATCCCGTAGTTGTTCGGTGGAGCGACATCGCAACGCCGAGGAAACAACCCCATGGCCGAAGTAAACCGTTGCCCGCAGTGCGGTTGCAACACACCGCCCGACTCACCTGCCGACCTGTGCCCGCACTGCCTGTTCGCCGCGGGGCTCGAACCGCCCGCGCCGTCCGCCGCCGTCCGGCCTTTGAACGACGCGGCCAGGACGGAAGCCCGTCCGACCACGGGATTCGTGCCGCCCAAACCGGATGAGATCGCCGACCTGTTTCCACAGTTTGAGATCCTGGACCTGCTGGGACACGGCGGCATGGGGGCCGTCTACAAGGCCCGCCAGAAGAGCCTCGATCGGTTGGTCGCGCTGAAGATCATCAAGCCGGGCGCGGTTGACGATCGGGGGTTCGCCGAGCGGTTCGACCGCGAAGCCAAGGCGCTGGCCAAGCTGAGTCATTCGAACATCGTTTCTGTCCATGACTCGGGCACCAGCGAAGGATTGTATTACTTCGTCATGGAGTATGTTGACGGCACGAACCTGAGACAGCTTATCGTCGAGAAATCGTTGGCGCCCAATCAGGCCATCCAGATCATTCCGCAAATCTGCGAGGCCCTGCAGTTTGCCCATGATGCCGGCATCGTGCACCGCGACATCAAGCCGGAGAACATTCTGATCGACTCGCGGGGCCGTGTGAAGATCGCCGATTTCGGACTCGCCAAGCTGCTCGATTCACCCCGTGTCGAGGACCACACGCTGACGGCGACCCATCAGGTGATGGGGACGCCCCGCTATATGGCGCCGGAGCAGATGGTAGGCGCCAAGCGAGTCGACCACCGTGCCGACATCTACTCGCTGGGCGTCGTCTTCTACGAGATGCTGACCGGCGAGTTGCCGATGGGTCATTTCGAGCCGCCCTCACGGAAAGCGACCGTCGACGCTCGGCTGGATGAAGTCGTGCTCCGTTCGCTGGCCCGGGAGCCCGAACGGCGGTACCAACACGCCAGCGACGTACGCACCGATCTGGAATCGATTCAGTCGCAGATGAAAGCCGGTACCGCGCCGGTCGCACCCCGCCGGATGGCCGCCGACAACAACCCGCCGCAAGCTCGTTTCTCTCGCAAGGCGATCATCGGTGCCTGCTGGATCCCCCTGTTCTTTCTGGCCCTCTTCATGACAATCGCCCCGTTGGTCACGATCCAAGTTTCGGACGGCGACCAACGGCCCCAGTGGACGCCCCTGCAATATGCCATGCTGGCCCTGCTCCCCCTGGCCTTCCTCGGCCTGGCAGCGCCATTCGGGACAACGATCCTGGGCCTGATTGCCATCAGTGACATTCGCAGTTCGCAAGGGCAGCTCCGCGGGCTCGGCCTGGCATTCCTGGACGCCATCTTCTTTCCGCTGATCGTCTTCGATGCGGTCGTGTGGGTGGGTGTACTGCTTGTCGCGCGGCTTGTCGAACCGGATGCGGCAGGCATGCCGATCTGGCTGCTGCTCATATTTTTCCTGATCGCCACCCTGCTGACCAACATTCCCCTGGTGATCTGGTTGTGGCACCGCGCTGCGAGGGCCGACCGGGCGGTGGACGAATCGGGAGCGGAACGGTCGCCATTGAACTGGGCGCATCTGATGCAGGGGCTGCTGGTTGTCGGGTCGACGTTGGCCTTGATCGGGTTTGCCCTCTGGTATGCCCAAACCGCTTGGGTGCTGGCCGGGCTCGCCCTGCCGGCATTCGGCGTTTGCTTCGCTTTTGCCTATTGCGAGGAACGGCCAGACGAGGCACTGAACGCGAAAGCAGCCGGACTCGTCTTGCTGGCGACGTTTGTTTCGACGCTTGCCATGATCGGACTTGGCGTCGCAATCGAGAACTCGGCATGGCCCCTCTTGGGAATCGTGCCGGTTCTGATTGGCGGCGTCCTGGGCATCGGCGCGGGGACCTCGATTACCGAACAGGATGCCGGCGAGTCATCCGCGACGGATGAAACGGAGGCGAGTGCCGCGGCGGGCGAACCGGCCGGCGGCGCGGATCCCGCAATGTCGGGCAAGAAGCGTGACGATGACTGGGACGACGACGATGATGAGGGTTGGGACGACGAGCCCGAAGAGTCACCGCAGGAAAAGCTCGAATCGGCCGCCTGGTGCATTGGACTTGTCGGGCTCTTCCGTTCGTGGGTCCTGTTGTCCAGCGGCTCGAAGTGGTTCGAGCAACTGATTGAGGGTGCAACCACCTGGCCGAGTTTCGAGATGTGGGTCCGGCTGACCGGTCCGGTCATCGTGCTGGCCGCGCTCTCCATGTATCGCGGCCGATTGTACTGGTTGGCTGTGACCGGCAGCCTGCTTTGCCTCGCCACCGGAAATTGCCTGCCGGTCATTCTGGGCGCCTATGCCTTGGTCGCCCTCTTTGATCCCCAAATTCGTGCCTTGTTCAAGGTCGAATTGGGGTTCGCGACCGGCGATCCCGATTCCCATCAAACCGTCGCCGACGGAAGCCAGAGGCCGGTCAAGTCACCGCTGCCACAAGGCTACGGTGCGCAACTGGGCAGTACCCTCGGTAGCGCCTGGACCGAATGGTGGCGAGAGCGCGACGCACTGTTTACCCGCGGCGTGCAGATCGTGATCATGGTGCTGCATCTCGCCTGCTTGCTGGCCTTTCTCGGCTTCACCAGCATCATGACCGCCACCCCGGCAGGGAATCCGCAGTTCCGGCACAGCATCGGACTTCCTGCGCCCTGGTTCTCGCTGGAAGCGACGACCGCCGGCGGCGACCTGGCCTTCAATCATCAGCCGCACTGGACGACCTCCGCCTGGGCGATTGCCGCGATCGGCCTGTGCCTCGCCTACATCTACTGTCGGATTGAGAAGGTCAGAAGCCCGCGGCCTTCGCTGTGGAACAAACCGGAAATATTCCTGTTGGTTTGGGGCCTGCTGGCTTTGGCGGATGTCGCCGTCGGTGTGGGGCTCGGATACCAGGCCCTGCGATCCCTTCCGTCCGTCGCCGAGTCGAAATCGTCCATCCTGGCAACTCGGGATGCAGGCTCGGCCAAGCAGCACGCGGCGGCGGCGGTCGGACAACACAAAGCCACGGCCGACGATCCGAGTGCCCCCGCCGAAGCGCCGAGCACCAGCCAACTCGATCCGCAAACTTCGGCACTCCTGGAAGCGGTTGGGGCAGGTGATGCGAAGCGGGTTGTCGAGTTGGTCGCGTCGGGCGCCGACCCAAACGCCAGTGACGCTGAAGGCCAGACGGCCCTGATGCGGGCGGCTGCCCGGGGTGATTGGGAGATGTGCCTGGCCTTGGGTGCAGGGGCCGATTTTCACTTGCGCGACACCGCGGGAAGAACGGCTCTGTGGCACGCCATCGAAAACCGCCGGACGGCGTTTCTGACCTCGCGCCTCCGCGCGGCACAAGACAACCTCGCCCAATGGTCACCGACATCGGTGCAGCAGGACCGCCTCGTGGCGGCCGACACCTTGGCGCTCGTTGGCGACTCGGGACGCACTCCCTTGCAGTTGGCGGATGCGCTGGGCATGGCCGAGCTCGCGGCAGACATCCGTCGCTACTTGAATTCCCTGATTGACGCTACCACACGCAGAATCGCCGGCGAGTTGGGAAGCGCGGGCGCCCACTACCGGCAACGCGCGCTGGCGCAGCGGGCACTTGGCCAGTCCGCCGAAGCGAACCTCGATCTCCGCGAAGCGACACGGTTCGCCGGTGTGCAAAACGTCAGTCGCCTCCGATCGGCAGCGATGCTGGAAGCCTGCCGGATCGGGGACGCGTCACGTGTTAACGAGCTGCTGGAAGCGGGCGCCGGAGTCAACGAGAAGGACGTTGCCGGCAGGACCGCCCTGATGCGAGCGATCGCTGGCGGCCATCGGTCACTGGCATTAACACTGGTTGTCCTGGGAGCAGACCTGACCGAACAGGATGAGCAAGGACAGACGGCCATGATGACGGCCGTCCAAGTGGGCGACGGCGTGTTGATTACTCGCCTCCGGGAGTTGCAACAGGTCTCCTCCGAATCCGACGCCGGGACGCGGCAAGCCAAGCTGCGCGCTTTCTCCGGCGTGGAACGATCCCTCTTGAAAGGATCCGACATCGATTTGCGAAACTTGGAACTCAGCGTCTTGGAATTGCAAGCCGACCAGGAGGGAAGAACGGCCGCGATGCATGCCGTCGAGGCCGGCGACTGGGACCTATTCAGCCTGGTTGCAACCACGACTGCGAGCGTCCGGGCGCGCGACGGCCAAGGTAGAACGTATGCGATGGCTGCTGCCATTCATGGCCATCGAGCCTGGTTCGAACGGCTGGACGGCCCGCGTTCCAACAACGGGGCCGAGCGAGGTTCGTTCGTCGGCCCGATGCAGATCTTCGACGTCGATCAGCTCGCCCTGACCGACATGGATGATAAGACCGCGCTGCAGCTTGCCGAAGAACATGGATCGCCCCAGATTGGCCAGATGCTGCGCCGGTACCTGGAGGCGGTTGTCGAACAACAGACGCAGCGCCTCGACGCCGCCGACGGCGATCGGGAGAAGCACCTCGAAGTGCGTCGCCAGGCGAGGCGGGCGTTGGGACAGCCAGACGACCCATCGTGACCGGACAACCGCCCGCCGTTGCAGGCGTCATGCATCGGCTCCCTCGTCAGCCATCCGGTGCACGGCACAATCCTGCGCACAGGCCGAGCGCAGGCGGACTGGCCTCCCCACCCGGCTAAGGCTCCCGGCAACCCATGAATTCCCGGTTTTGTTGACTACCCCCGGGGATTCGTTCAGAATAGTGATCCAGCAAAAGTCCCTCCCTCGCCGTCCCCCCTGACTTGGACTCTCCCATGCCTTACTCGCGGACGATCGTCTTTTCGTGTGTCGTGCTCGCAGCGTCGCAGGCAGCAGCTCAACCGGCGGTCACGCATTCCGTTCCCAGCGCTGTCCGTCCCGGGCAGACCGTTGAGGTAACCTTGCACGGCACTAAGCTTGATGACCCGCTGAGCGTTTGGACGAGCTTCCCGGCGCAAGTCGAACTGGCACCGGCGGAAGCGGGCAAAAAAGATCTCAAGAGTCGCGTTTGTAAGATCACGGTGGAAGCGGACACACCGGTGGGCATCGGTGGACTGGTGGTCGGCAACGCCAGCGGGACGTCGGACGTGGCCTATCTGTCCGTCGATGATCTGGCGACGGTTGCCGACAATGGGAAGAACGTTTCCTTGTCCGCCGCGCAGACCTTGACGTTGCCCATCGCGGTCGACGGCGTATCGAGCGGTTCTCAATTCGACCATTACAAGTTCGCTGCCAAGAAAGGCCAGCGGATCGCCGCCGAGGTCGTGGCCGGCCGGATCGGGTCCAGCTTCGATCCGGTCCTGCGGTTGCTGGATGCGTCGGGCAACGAACTGCGATTTGCGGACGATGATCCCAGCCTGGGTGCGGATTGCCGCTTTGACCATGTCTTTCAGGCGGACGGCGAATACGTACTGGAAGTGCACGACAACCAGTACCGTGGAGGCGGCCGCTATCGCTTGCGGGTCGGCGATTTTCCGCTGGTGACGTCCCCCTTCCCCTTGGGCGGCCGCTACGGATCGACGGCCAAGTTCGATTTCGCCGGCCCGTCGACCGACGGAACGGCTCCCGTCTTTCTCCGCATCCCCGACGAGGTTCGTTCGGGACGCGTTGGAGTCAATGCCCGTTTTCCTGACGGCAAATCGTCAGCGACCGCGACGCTGGTCGCCAGCGAGTTGCCTGAACTGATGGAAGACGAACCGAATAACGATGCCAAGATCGCCTCGCAGGTGACGCTGCCGTGTGCCGTCAACGGGCGGTTGGGGGAGACCGGCGACCGGGACTACTATCAGTTCGCGGCGGTCAAGGGCCAGGCCGTCGCCTTTCGCGCGTTCTCCCGCAGCCTCGGTTCGCCGGCCCTGCTGTTCATGCGACTGCGCAAAGCGGACGGCGGTCAACTGGCAGAGACGGCAGTCGGCACGGAGGAAGAGTTTACCTTGCAGCATACGTTTGCCGAGGACGGCATCTACCATTTGGAGGTGCATGACCTCCTTCGTCGGGGCGGACCGGAATTCGCCTATCGAGTCGAAATGGCGCCGGATGTCGGTTTTGCTTTGTCGTTGAAAAACGACAAGGCAACGGCGACCCGGTTTGTCGCCCCGGCCAAGAACGGTGCCTTCGCCCTGGACGTGCAGTGTGCCCGTCGCGGCTTCGACGCACCGATCACGCTTGCCCTGGAGAATCCAAACGGCGGCTTGCGGCTGCTTAATCCTGTCATCCCCAAGTCGGCCAAGACCCATCGGCTCGTCCTGGTCGTCTCGCCGGATGCCAAAGCGGCCGACTTTCATGCGCTCCGCGTCGTCGGCACGGCCGAACATGCCGGCCAGGAGTTGCGCTCCGTCGTTTCGACGCAGGCCTTGGTCCGCACGCGGACTCCGCAACTGGGCTATCCGCCGGCCTGGATCGACGGCCTGCTGACGGTCGCCACCGCGGCCGCGGCCGATCCGTTTTTCGACACCAAATTGAGCAGCGACAAAGTCGCCTTCGCGAAGGATCAGGGTGCCGTCGAGTTGACGGTGACGCTGGAGCGCAAGAACAAAGACTTCAAGGACCCCATCACGGTGGTCCTGGAAGGTCTCACTGCCCCGTTCAGTTATTCCGTCAAGCAGGACAAGGACAACTACAAGATCACGATCAAGGGCCCTCAGGATGCCGGAGCCCAGACACAGAACTTACGGATTGTCGGCTACGGTGCCCTCAAAGGAAGCGGGCAAGTCGTCATCAAGGAAGCCACACTGGAAGTGCCGGCACCTGCCGCCGGTTGACGTCCACTCCCCAACCGACTCGGAATACCTCATTGGAGCGATGGTAAATCAGATGACCATGAACAAACTCGGACGAACCGACGGTTGCCTTTCCCGGCCCGGAGCCCGCACCCCGCACCGCCGCCGCATTGCGGTGACGCTCGTTGGCCTGTTGACGTTACTGGTCGGCCTGACCGGTTTCACGGCCCAGGCGGACGACGCAGCAGCGGCGGTCGAGATCGGTCAGCCGAAGTCGATTGAGATATTCCCGGCAAACTACGAGCTGCGGGGCGCTCGGGAACAGATTCAGTTTGTGGTCACGGGGAATTACGAAAACGGCGAAGTTCGTGACCTGACCCAGGCGGCGGAATTCAACTCCAGCGATCCGGCCATTGTCGACATCACCAACGCGGTTGGCCGGCCGGGCAAGGACGGCAAGGCGGCAGTCGTGGCGGCGGTTGCCGGGCTGAAAGCGACCGCCCAGATTGCGGTCAGCGGGCAGTCGAAGCCACAGCCGGTCTCGTTCGCCTACGATGCCCTGGCGGCCCTCTCCAAACAGGGATGCAATGCAGGCGCCTGCCACGGTTCACCAAGCGGCAAAGGGGGCTTTCGCTTGTCTCTCCGGGCCTTCGACCCGAAGCTCGACGAACTTACGCTCATTCATGAAGACTACGGTCGTCGTACCAACCCGCTCAACCCGGATGAAAGCCTGTTGCTGCTGAAGCCGCTGATGAAGGTTCCGCACGGTGGGGGCATGAAGATCCGCGAATCCGACCCGGCGCACACCGTGATCCGGGATTGGATCGCCGAGGGCTGTCAGCTCGACCCGGCCGATGCCCCGCACCCGGTCAGAATCGAGGTCTACCCGCCCTCGGGCCGGTTGCTCAAGCGGCCCGCCCATACGCAACAGTTGTGTGTCCTCGCGCATTTCTCCGACGGGTCGGTCCGCGACGTCACCGCCATGGCCGTCTATTCCAGTTCCGACGAAGAGGTCGCATCCGTGTCCGAGAACGGCCTGGTGACGGGTAACGACCGGGGCGAAACGGCGGTCATTGTCCGCTACCTGGAGTTCATCGAGTCGAGCTTCATTACGTTCGTGCGGGACATCGAAGGCTTCGAGTGGAAACAGCCGCCGTCGAATAATTACATCGACGACCTGGTGTACGAAAAGCTGAAACAACTCAAGTACCTGCCGTCGGAGCTCTGCACCGACGAGGAATTTCTCCGGCGCGTCTACCTTGACGTGATCGGCATCATGCCGACCGTCGATGAGACGCGGGCATTCCTGGACGACTCGTCGGCAGACAAGCGGTCCAAGTTGATCAATGAGCTGCTGGAACGTCCCGAGTATGCCAAGTTCTGGGCGCTCAAGTGGGGCGACCTGCTCCGGTTGACCAGCAAGCAGGTGGGAGGGGACGGCGTCTACAAGTACCACCGCTGGGTAGAACGGTCCATCGCGTCGAATATGCCGTACGACGAGTTCGCCCGGCAGTTGCTGACCGCCGCGGGAAGCACGCACAGCAACCCGCCCGCCAATTTCTACCGCACGGCCACCGACGCCTTCGACTGTGTCGAGACGATCTCGCAGATTTTCCTGGGCGCTCGCCTGCAATGCGCCAAGTGCCACAACCATCCGTTCGAGCGTTGGACGCAGGACAACTACTACGGCATGGCGGCGTTCTTCAACCGGGTCCAACGCAAGAAGACCCCCAAGCCGGACGAACTGTTTATCTGGGCGTCCCATTCGGGCGAAGTCAAGCAGCCGCGAACCGGCCAGCAGATGAAGCCCTGGCTGCCCCTCGAAGGCGACGTAGAGAATGCGCAGGTCGACGATCGGCGGGTCCTGTTTGCGGATTGGCTGACGCAGACGGACAACCCCTTCTTTGCCAAGATTGAAGCGAACCGGATCTGGAGCCATCTCCTGGGGCGGGGCATCGTCGACCCGCCGGATGACTTCCGCGACTCGAACCCACCCTCCAACGCCAAGCTTCTGGATCAGCTCGCGCGAGACTTCGCCGAGCACGGCTATGATCGCAAGCACGTCATCCGCACGATTCTCAACAGCCGTACCTACCAGGCTTCGTTTGAACCCAACCCGTTCAATGAAGACGACGTCAAGTACTTCTCCCACTTCCAACCGCGGCTGTTGAGCGCCGAGCAACTGCTCGATGCCATCTGCCACGTCACCGCCCGGCCCGAGAAGTTCGGGTCGCTTCCCCCCTCCACCAAAGCGACGCACCTCCCGGCACCCGACCTGGTCAAGAACGACTTTCTCAAGATTTTCGGCCAGCCCGAGCGGCAAACGGTGTGTGCGTGCGAACGATCTGACGAATCCAACTTGGGAATGGCCATTCAGTTCTTCAACGGCCCCCTGATTTACAACAAGCTGCGCGACGAGAACAACCGATTTCGCACGCTGGTAAAGGCCGAGAAACCGGATGAGGAGATCATCCGGGAACTTCACCTGGCCGCCGTCAATCGCCTTCCCACCGAGCAGGAATTGGCGGCCAGCAAGAGTCATCTGGCGGCCAAAGATGAACAGATTGCCAAGGATAATGCCGCAATCAAAGCTCAGGTTACCGCATTGCAGGCCACCATCGGGGCCAAGCGGACGGCCGTCCGCAACCGCCTGATCGACACCAGGTTGACCACGCTGCCGGAGCCCCTGCGCGCGGACCTCAAGACCGCTCTGGCGACCGCCGGCGACAAGCAGAACGAAATCCAGAAGTACCTCGTCCAGAAACTGGGTACCCTGGTCGCCGTTCATGACGAAGAGGTCACGAAGGCGCTGGACGAAGCCGCCAACAAGGAGATCGCGGCCGCGCAGGCCCAGATCGCCGAACTGGAGAAAGGAATTCGCCAACCTGGCGGCCGGCGCATTGAAGCCCTGGAAGACATCTGCTGGGCGATCCTGAACACCAACGAGTTCCTATTTCAGCATTAAGCCATCCTCGCACGCGGGTGCGCTCGCGCACTCGAACTCCCCCCCGACGCGCCGGCCACGCTCGGCGCCCGCCTCTCGACAACTTGCAGGCACCGAACCATGAATAGTCGACATTGGATGATCCTCCTCGCCGCCTGCTGCCTGGCAGGTAACTTTCATCCGGTAAGCTTCGTCAATGCGGCGGACCCGGTCAGCTTCCGCAAAGACATCGCCCCGATTCTGTTGGATCGTTGTGTCGCCTGCCATGGCCCCAAAAAGGCCGAAGGGGGATACCGGGCTGACTCGTTCGAACGGGCCATGAAGGAAGGCGATTCCGCGGCGGCCGGGTTTCTCGCCAAGAATCTCGACGAGAGCGAAGCCTTCCGCCGGATGACCTCGGATGATGAATTCGAGCGGATGCCGGCCGAGTCGGACCCGCTGCCGGACGAACAGATCGCACTGTTCAAACGGTGGATCGAGGAGGGTGCCGCATTCGATGGCGACGATCCCAAGGCAGAACTGGTCACCGTCATTCCAGCACCAACTCATCCCGAGCCGCCGGAGGCTTACCCGTTTACCTTGCCGGTCACCTCGGTCGCCTTCACCAAAGACGGCCAGGCATTGATCGCCGGAGGCTACCATGAACTCACCGTCTGGAATCCGGCCGACGGCAAGCTGATTCGCCGGATCAAGAACGTCGGACAACGGACCTATGGCCTGGCGCTCAACCCGGATGGAACCATTCTGGCAGCCGCTTGCGGAGCCCCGGGAAGACTGGGAGAGGCGAGGCTCTTCAATCCCGGCACCGGCGAACTGCTGCAGGTCCTGGGAACGACGTCTGACGTGGTTCTGGATGTGGCGTTCAGCCCGCAGGGAGATCGCCTGGCTGTGGCCGCCGCCGACGGCGTGTTGAAGGTGTTCGAGGTGGCGACCGGCAAACTGCAGTTGACCGTCACCAGCCATTCAGACTGGGTGACCGCGGTGGCCTGGAATGCCGACGGCACCAAGCTAGCATCCGCCAGCCGCGACAAGACGGCGAAGATCATCGACGCCAAGACGGGCGAGCTGCTGGTGACGTATTCCGGCCACGGTCAGCCCGTAAAGGGTGTCGCCTTCCATCCGGATGGCGCCGAGGCGTTTTCCAGCGGAAATGACAACAAGATTCATCGCTGGAAGATCGCGGACGGTAAGAAAACGGCCGATATCGGATTCGGCGGCGAGGTCTTCAAATTGCCGATGGGCGGCGACTTCCTGTTTGCTGCATCGGCAGACAAAACTGTCCGCCAGTTTGAGGCAAAATCTCATAAACAACTGCGGTCCCTCACCGGCCACCAGGACTGGGCACTCACGGTCGCCTACCATGGCCCCACCAAGCGAATGGCTTCCGGTGGTTTCGACGGCGAAATCCGCGTCTGGAACGCGGAAGACGGCAAGCTGGTGACCGCTTTTCTCGCCGCACCTGGCTATCAGCCGCCCGCCGAGTAGGGTCGATCCATCCGGAAGTGGCTACGTAGCGAGCTGCAACCGATCTGCTGAAACCGGTCCACGACGGCCGGTACGTCGCGGTGGACAAGGTATAATTCTGACGCGGGTGATGGCACCCTCGGGCACGGCCCGCGGATGCCGCACCTGCTTGGGATGGATTCCCAATTCACGTTCCTACGCTTAACCAGTCGACACGGCACCGGGACCCGATCATGAAGGTCAAACTGAGAGTCCTCCAGGGTATGCTGCAGAATCGTCAAGGTGATGATGCGGGCATGGTGATATCCATCCGCCGTAAGACATTCGTCATCGGCAGTGCGGAAGACGCCAATATGCGGTGCCTGAGCAAGGCGATCAATCCCCACCACTGTCAGATCAATGTGGAAGACGACCGGGTCACGGTGCAAGACCTGGCGAGCGAAACGGGCACGTTCCTCAACGGCGAACGGATCACAGAAACCTGCCCGCTCAATCATGGCGATCAGCTCAAAGTGGGACGACTGGAGTTCGCAGTCGAATTCGCGGCCGAGTCGGATCCCGTTTCCAAGTTTGTCACCGACCTCTTGGAGGAAGGCGACGAAGAGGCGCGACGCCAACGGCTCCAGGACCCGCTGCAACGCCAATTCCACCCGACCCCCACGGCAGTGCCTCCGGAAGTGGAAACCGAACCCGAACCACCGCCGGAAGCCAAAAAGAAACTCCAGCGGCCCCCCAAGCGGCCCCCCGGCAAACTCCCGCCGCCCAAACCGGTCGTGGCCGACAATACGGTCGATGCCGCCGCGGAGTCGCTCAAGAGGATCTTCGAGAAAGACTAGCCGCAGATGTGGGTGCACGGCGCGGGGGACTGCGCGGCGCGGGGCATTGCGCGGCACGGGACACTGGGCGGCGCGGGACACTGGGCGGCGCGGGACACTGGGCGGCGCGGGACACTGCGCCAGCGCTCGGCGCGTTTCGCTGCTCGGCCTGGGTCTCCGGTTGACTGCTCGGCGCGGGTCGCCGGTTGACTGCTCGGCGCGGGTCGCCGATTGACTGCTCGGCGTGGGTCGCCGATTGACTGCTCGGCGCGGGTCTCCGACCCCGCCGAAACCGCCGACCGAAGGTCTCCCTCCGGACCGCTCGGAGTAACGAACGCAGTGCACGGCGTGGCAGGGAGACCTTCGGTCGGGCGAGTGCGGGGTCGGAGACCCGCGCACAACGAATCGACCCGCGCACAACAAGGTGACCCGCGCACAACGAATCGACCCGCGCGCAACAAAGTGACCTTCGGTTACTCGATCCCGCCGCGACTCATCCGCCACACGCGCTCACCTCACCACGCCCCCTTCTGCGAGGACCTACCTCGTGGTATAGCTAGCGTGTTGCACCTTTCCGCTGGAGAATCCGACCGTGTACGACAAGCCCGCATTGATTGAACTGGTTCGCGAAAAGGCACTTGAATTCGGCGAATTCACTTTGGCGTCCGGTAAGAAGGCATCGTTCTATCTGGATTGCCGCAAAGTTACCCTCGACCCGCGTGGCGCCAACCTGATCGCCGAGGGAATTCTTGAGTTGCTGGGGGACAACGTGCCGGACGCGATCGGCGGGATGGCCATCGGTGCTGATCCGATCACCGCCGCGGTGATCACCGTCGCTGGACAACGGGGGCTCCCACTGCGCGGCTTCATTGTCCGTAAGGAAGCCAAGACCCATGGTAAAGGTCGGCAGGTCGAAGGCCCGGTCGAGGCGGGCGAGTCGGTCGTGATCGTCGAAGATACCGTCACCACCGGCGGCAGTTCGCTGCGGGCGATCGAACATGTCGAAGCTGCCGGGATGCGCGTCGCATCCGTGATCGCAATCATCGATCGGTTGGAAGGCGGCGCCGAGGCGTTCGCGGCCCGCGGGTACCAACTGCAAACGCTGCTCACCGTGCGCGACTTCGGCATCGAGCCGGTGGCGAGTTAGTATTGCGTCAGGCAACACATGACCGCCGCACGACATGCCGCCGCACCTCATGACCGCCGCCCCGCCGAGCGGTGGCTGTGCGAGCAACTGTCCGTTGGGGGGCGTTGCCCCCGCGCGGTCGGCGTTGCCGGTTCGAACTACTGTACACTGGAGTGCTAGCGGTTTGGAACTTGGCACGATTTCCAGTGACGCGGCGCGCGAATACCGGTCGATACTGAAGGGACGCCCTTGGTCACCCACAAGTGAATCCAGATCCTCACGTACCCGGCATGGAAACCTCACTCCATCGTCAATTGAAGGCGGCCTATGCCGAGGAGGCGGGCGACGCCCAGATCGAACAGCCGCTGGGGAAATACCGGATCGATGTCGTCCGCAATGGCGAATTGATTGAGATCCAGCACGGTTCGCTGGCCGCGATCCGGACCAAGATTGCCACCCTGCTCAAGAAGCACCGGGTGCGCGTCGTCAAGCCGATTGTGGCACGAAAGCGGCTCATCAAGCAGGCCCAACGGGGTGGCAAGGTGGTCAGTCGGCGGCTCAGTCCCAAGCGGGGAACGATCCTCGACCTGTTCCACGAATTAATCTACTTCACGCGCGTTTTCCCTCACGAGAATCTGGCGCTCGAAGCACCCCTGGTCGAGGTGGAAGAATGGCGGTTTCCGGGCCACGGACGGCGGCGTCGGCACCGCCAGACGGACCAGCAGGTGGAAGACCAGAAGCTGATACAGATCGAACGTGTGTATGATTTCCGGACGGCCGAGGATCTCCTGGAGTTGATGCCGAACGACCTGCCAAGCACGTTTGATACGGCCGAACTGGCGGCCGGATTGGCGGTCGACCGCAGCGTCGCCCAACGGATCGCCTACTGCCTTCGTCATATCGGCGCCTTTGACGAAGTCGGCAAACGGGGCAATGCCCGCGTCTATCGGGCGGTGGCCTGAGATCGCCCGCCGTCGCTCCAAACGTCATCGGCTCTCCGGTCGGCACGAAAAAAAAGGCAAACCGGCCGAAGCTGGTTTGCCTTTTCAGTGCGTTTCACCGCCTGGCCGGCTTGCCCTTGTCGCGCAGAAGTGCCATTGTCGAGCGATCTTGCCCGTGCGGGCGAGGGAGGCAACGAGCCGGCTCAACCTGCGCCCCACCGGGGATCGGATCCCGCCTAGGCACCGACCTTGGTCCGTGCCTCCCGCAAACCACGGCTCAGGATATCTCGCAAGAGGGGAGAGAAATCCTCGTACTTGGCTTCGTCGGGAGCCCCGTCCGCGTACTGATAGATCGCGTCGCGCGGCTTCAATCCCAAAGCCAGCAGCGTCGACGAGACCGTGCCACGCTCCGCGCTCCGCATCACCATGCTGGGACGCCCCGGACCGGACGCGGGACGGGCGAAGACCTTGCTGGCCACCGCCAGGAACTTGACGGGCGAGTCGAGTGTCTGCAGGGTCAACAGCCGCTGCGCCAGCTTGATGCGTTCGTCGCGTGAGTCGTTGACATCGCCGTTGCCGATGATGCTCAATCCCTCCTCGAGTTCAACCGCACCGTAGTCGTCACCACCGTGCACTACCCAGCCGGACTCGGCATCCGCCACCACGAAATTGACTCCGTCATACTTGCCGCTCGACACCTCGTCCAGCGCCAAGTCAACGGCCCGCCGGGCGGAACCGGCACGCAGCAATTCGCGGCACAGAACCCCTCGAGATCGGGGGCTGGCCGGTGGCGTAAACTTGAACCGGTTGCTGGCTGAGACAAACAAACCATGCTGGTTCACGCCCAACCAGGTTCCGCTGGCGCGTTGGTCGATACCGCACAAAATGCGCGGTTTTCCGGACTGAATCGATGGGGGCAGACTGGGACGGTCGTAGGCCTCTTCCCGGTTGGCCGCCACCAAAATCGGAGTCTCGGGAACAAGCTTGTATTGGATTGCCAGGATGCACATAAGTCGTTTTATCTTCCCAACTTGTAAAGATTTTATCTGCCTTGAACGGATCCCTTCATTCGTCAACGGCCCGGTCCCTGGGACGAACATTGTCTCAATGTAAGGATTCCCCGCTTGGTCTGACACCCCCTACTAGGGGTCTCTGCGAAAGTTTTCAACGCCCCGACCGGCCCCTGACCAAGGCCCGTCAGTCTTGCGTAAGTCGTGTAAACACTTTAAGTTTCATTCACCGTTCTGGGCCCGCGGCGGAGGGTGATCACCCCTTCAAGGACAGGCCGAACGTCGGCAAGGATCGCGTGGTCTTGTGGCGGTGGGTTGCGTGGTACCGGGAAGGATAGCAATCTGGACCGCGGTCCGGCCCAACCACGCTGCGACCTTGAAGACCGCCGTTTCACGCCCCGGGTTCCGGCGACCTGACCGTCTCTCGCCGGCAGGTGGCCTACAGCACGGGCTCAATGAGGCGAACCGCTCAATTAGCAGGGGGGGGAACGGATGGCAACAGCCGTCGCGAAAACACAGATCGACGCCCGGCGACTCGATCAGCGTGAATTCCATTCACTGATGGGAATCCAGGTGCTGGGCATCGGGGCGGCTGCGCCGGAACGCGTCGTTCGCAATGAAGACCTGGCGGCACTCGGCTACGACGCGGACTGGATCGTTCAACGCACGGGAATTCACGAGCGGCGGTTTGCCGAACCCGGAGTCTCCACCAGCGACCTGGGTCTGGCCGCCGCGGAAAAGTGTCTCGCTCGAGCGAATGTGAGAGCGGCCGACGTCGACTTGATCGTGGTCGCCACCATGTCCCCAGACACGCGAATGCCTTCCAGCGCCTGCCATCTGCAGCGCAAGCTGGGCACGTCGGCGGCCGCCTTCGACGTCAACGCGGCTTGCGCCGGGTTCATGTTCGGACTGACGACCGCCGCCCAGTTCGTGAACACGGGGAGCAGCAAGTTGGCCCTGGTCATCGGTGCCGACATCATGTCCCAAACGGTCAATCCGGACGACAAGAAGACGTTTCCTCTGTTCGGCGACGGCGCCGGTGCCGTCCTCCTAGGCGCCGGCGAAGCCAGCCAGGGGCTGGTCGCTTACACGTTGGGCTCGGACGGGGAAGGATCTGATTTGCTCTGTATTCCCGCCGGCGGGTCACGCGAACCGATTGATGAACGGGTGCTGCGTGAAAAGCGCCAATTCGTTTCCATGAACGGCCGGCCCGTCTTCAAATGGGCGGTCCGCCTGGTCGCCGACTCGATCCGCGGCGCCCTGGCCCACGCGAACCTGACAGTCGAGGACCTCGATTGCGTCGTCCTTCACCAGGCCAACGTGCGCATCATCGATGCCATCGCGAATGACCTGAAGATCGATCGGGACAAGCTGGTCATCAACCTGAATCGATACGGCAACACGTCCGCCGCCAGTATCCCCCTGGCCCTTGATGAGGCCGCGGCCGATGACCGAATCGAAGCCGGTGACCTGGTCCTGATGTGTGGCTTCGGCGCCGGCCTCACCTGGGGCACGGCCCTCTTTCGCTGGTAAGCCTGCCGTGCCGGGTGAACGAGTTCGTTCCCACCGCCGCGGGCACCCGCGGTTTGTAGCACGCCCTTTTCCTTCCGCCGTGGAGCACCGTCCGATGCAGCAGCAAAACCGAGTCACACGCTGGATGCTGCTCGAGTGGGTACTCTTGCTGGCCGGCGCGGCGCCTTTGCCGGCCGTCGAATTGCCGGTTGGAAGCCGACAGGTCGGAAAAGGGCCGCGCCCCAACGTGGTCTTCTTCTTCATCGACGACCTGGGCTGGACCGACCAAGGCTTCATGGGAAGCGACTATTACGAGACGCCTCGGACGGATCAGTTGGCTGCCGACGGGATGGTGTTTCGTGCCGCTTATTCCAACGGACCCAACTGCGCGCCCAGCCGCGCTTCACTGATGAGCGGTCTCTATACGCCGCGGCACGGCATCTTCACCGTTGGAGATCCGAAACGGGGAAACCACCGGTTTCGGAAACTTGAACCGACCCCCAACAAGGTCGTTCTGGATGACGACTTCGTTACGCTGGCCGAGTCCTTACAGTCCAGTGGCTATGTCACGGCAAGCATGGGGAAATGGCACCTCGGCAACGACCCCACCACGCAAGGATTCCATGTCAATGTCGCCGGTCGGGAATGGGGCAGCCCCAGCGGAGGCGGCTACCATAGCCCCTACCGGTATCCCAACCTGGTAAACGAGAAGCCCGGCGAGTACCTGACGGATCGGCTGACGGACGAAGCCTGTGCCTTCATTGAAGAGCAACGATCCAAACCTTTCTTCCTCTACCTCACACACTACGCCGTACACACACCGATCCAGGCCAAGGAGGAACTGCGGAAGCAGTTCGCTGCCAGAAAAAAGGGCAAACACCATTCCAATTCCGCCTACGCGGCGATGATTGCCAGCGTCGACCAAAGTGTGGGGCGCGTGCTGGATACGCTCGAACGCTGGAAACTGGCGGAGAACACCATCGTCATCTTCTGCTCCGACAACGGCGGCCACGGCGGGGCAACCTCGAACTTCCCGCTCCGCGGAGCCAAAGGGATGCTCTACGAAGGGGGAATCCGCGTCCCCTTGATCGTCAAATGGCCGCGCGTCACTCGGGCCGGATCCGTCTGCCTTGAACCGGTCATCGGCATTGATTTCTACCCGACACTCTTGGAAGCGACCGCATCCACACCCCCGGCGGGAACCGAGTTGGATGGGGTCAGCCTGGTCCCCTTGCTGCGGGACCCGAGCGCGTCACTGGGGCGGTCGGCCCTCTACTGGCATTTCCCCTGCTATCTTCAGGGCCGCGGCGACCCACACGGGGGCCCGTTCCGGACGACTCCTGCCGGCGCGATCCGCTCGGGCGACTGGAAATTGATCGAGTGGTTCGAAACGGGGCGTACCGAACTCTACCATCTTCGCCAGGACGTGGGCGAGCAGCACGACCTCGCTCGCGAGAAGCCGCAGAAGACCCAGGAATTGCTAGCTGAGCTGCGTCGGTGGCGCAAGGCCGTCAACGCGCCGGTGCCGTCCCAGCCGAACCCGAAATACCGCCCCTGACTCGTCAGCGAGCGGACCGGGTTCCGACCTGCAGGTCGGCCCACCGACTTGGCCGCGGGCAGCAAGAATTCAGAGAAAATGTTCGCTCGACAGCGAAGATTCGGACCCGCACGACGAAACCGAAAGTAGACGCAACAGGCAGGCTGAGGTTGGGACGGCAGATCCGCTCGGGCGCCCTCAAGGGACGACAGGTCGCGTGTCAGCGAATCAGCCGCGTCTGCGGGCGATTTCGCCCCTCGATCGATATTTCAATTCCGGCGACCAGCGGCTACATTACCGCGGCAGTCACCGTGTTCGAGGCAGACTCGAATCCGCAACGTGTGCATTGCGGTTGGACTGCCTCGCGATCATGCCTCATGGCGATGGTGGAGACAACCGGCACGTACCAAGCAGGACCTCATGTCAATTTTTCGATTCAGCCTTAAGACCGCTTTTTTGGCAACCACGATCGCAGCCCTCTGTTTGGGTCTCTGGTTGCACGGATATCGATCCGGCATTTCGGAGAGCTTCGGGCACGTGGAAAGCAAGGTGCGAGGTACTCTGCGGCCGGAACTGAGCAAGGTGATCGAAACGTCCACATCGAAGACACGGCCCGTGGAAACGCCTCGGCTTCCCGGCTAGCCCGTACTTGAACCAGATTTGGGCCGTTTTTTTCGAGGATCCCCTTTTCGGCATTCGCTTTAGGCCGATTTTTGTAGTGCATAAATGTAGCCAGAAAATTTACAAATAGGGCTAGCTAGCTT
>JAUIGN010000052.1 GCA_030430075.1 bacterium | reverse complement strand
GAGCGTTTGAAAACTACCGCACACGAATCCTCTTCTACTGCGGCAAACTAGACCTCCTACCATCCAAAATCACCCATTAAGTTTCCGGAAGAACCATAATGGTATTGGCAGCAGGCCCGCAACCAGTGGCAGGCTTCACAACTCGTGGCCAACCCGGTCGAAACCAGGAGCCCTGCGACACAGCCGATAACTCTTCCGCGAACTGACAATGACATGGATCCTATTTCTCCTGAGCGCTGGCGATGTGAATTGGAGTTGGCGGCCGGGGTGGTACGGCCGGATGCCTATCCGGTAAGGCTGCTGATCGAGTTCAGAACGGCCGGGGTAATTCGAGTTGCCTGGTTGAAGCTGCCCATGCCGTAGTTATGAATGCCGACGACGACCATGCTGCCGCCGCCGCTTTGATCCTGGACCCAGGCGATCACCGGCGAACCGCTTTCGCCGGGTGTCGTGTCCATCGTGTACTCGATCGTCTTCTGGCGCGCCTGGGTAATTGATCCGATGTCGTACCACATCGTGAATGGAGCGATCCCCCGCTGTGCAGCCGGGTAGCCGACGACGTTGAATTCCTTCCCTTGCAGTTGCTCGGACGGCCAATACTTGAGGCCGAACCAGCCCAACTTCTTGCCCAGCCCGTTCTTCAAACGAATGACGCCGTAGTCCAACAATTCGCGGTTGGGGCTCCGATTCCGCCACTCGTCGGAAACGCCAAGTTGTGACGTGTCGGCGATTTCGGTCTCAAAGGTCGAATCCCCGTTGCGGCCGGGCCACACTTGGACCTGGCGAATCCACCCCGAATTGCGTCCGATCGCTTCGTTGTCAAACAGATTGTGGCCCGCCGTGACGATCAGATTGGGACCGGCAAACCAGCCCGTACCGATCGATTGGCTGCCGTTTTGGCCGGTCATCAGCAACGCACAGATCGCTCGAAAAGGATACTTCCGTGTGTTGCCGATCTGGTGGCGATCGTCGCTGCCAACCACGCTGGCGACTGAGAAGCTGCCGTCCTGCGGCGGGGCGGCGGTCTCGTTGGGCGCATCCAGTCCGGGAATCGCGAAGCTCTTCGCGCTCAACCCCTGGAATTCGCTCGGGTCATAGCCGGCTCCGCTTGCGCCTGAATCGTCCTCGTCCCCCATCACGATCGAGTGCTGGGTATCGTCGCCCAGGTCGCTGCCTGCGGACGGCGCATCTTGTGCCCTGCCGCCCGTTGGGCCTTGCCCCGGCACAGCCGCTGCGCTGAACGATGGCTCCTCGTCGCTTGCCGTTCCGGAAAATCCTTCGATCACCTGTCCCTGGTTGACGCGACGCCCGCCCTGATCGCCCGTAGACATGCTTGGGATCCCCTTCCAAATATGGTGAGTGCTCAGTCGCCAACTCTCCTTATACCACGCAGGCGACCCAGCTTCTACAATCCGTTCAGGCATTTCTATTTTGCTGGACGGCCAACCGGTGTCGGTTTATAAGTGGATTGGGGGTGGTATGTCACGCTGGCACGGCCGTTCGGTTGAACAGCGGGTCCGTCGTTACCGCCATGGGGTCAATCTGAGATGAACGAAATCAAGGGGTTCGTCGGGACGTCCGATGAGGACGACGGGAGCGAGCCGCCCCGTTTTGACAGCGGATCCTCCGCCAGTTCGGAACGTCCGGCCAGGTTTAACGGCCATCTGCTTTACGTCCATGAATGCGGCAATCAGCCGAAAGCATCGGTAGAAAAAGGAGACTGGGATCGCTACCTGTTTGGCCACGAGATGGGCGATCGGTCTCGCATGGCCTATTGGGTGAACCGCTACCGTTACCCGTACCCGATTGTCCAGTCTGCCGACGCGGGCGGATCGCCCCCTTCCAGCGAGACGACCTCGCTGCAACATCCCGCGGACGCGCTGGAGGAGACGGTTTCCCGACTTTGCCCGGACGGCCGAACGCGGGCCGCGAAGTTGCTGAAGCGTGTCGGGGCGGCGATCCTCGAAGCTTGCGGACCTCCGCGCCGCGGCAAGGAGGCCGAGTCGCGGTTGGAGGCCCGCGAGTACGATCCGCGCGTCATTTACTGGCTCCGGCAGAAGTTCCTTCCCGAGTTGCACGACTACTTCTTCGACGAGGAAACGCGCCGCACCGCGGAAGCCGCCATTCAGGAGCGGGTAGCGGTTGGTGCCGGACCGTATGTGATGCTCGCACAAGGCATGGGAAGTATCGTCGCCTACAACGCGTTGCGAGCCCTGATGGAAGCGGAGACCGAATTCTCCTTCGATCCGGACCGTTGCCGCGTGCAGGTATTGGTCACGTTGGGTTCACCCCTGGGGCTGCCTGCGATCGTCAAGGAACTTGAAAGACGGTGGGGTGATTCGCGGAAGCCCGACCTGGTGGACGAGTGGATTGACGTGCGGAATTCCCATGTCGGCCGAGTCGAGGAAACCGTCGGTCATGCGTACCCGGTGACACGGGAAGCGGAGAAGCCGATCCGGGCCGGCGAAGACCCGCACTCGATTGAGAGCTACCTGCGGTCCGACGCGGTTGGTGCGATCGTGGAGCGTCACCTGGGGATGGAATTCTGCCAACCGGTGGCCGACTTTCGGATTGCCAAGGACATTGCGCAGCTTGCCGAGGATGCTGAGGTCGGATCGCGCCACGAGGTGCTCGTCGAGTTTGCCGACTTGGACGAAGAGCGCGCCGAGAGCGACCAGGAGTTGGCCGGCAAAAAACAGCAACTGGAGGCCAAGCTGTATGAAATTGTCGGGGAAGAGCATCGCCGGCAGGCGGAGATTGCCGTCCACCGTCGCTTTGTGAGTGCCTTGCTGACGCGCGCGGAGATGGAGCGGCTGGCGGCGTACTTCAAGGGGAGCAACCTGGGGTGGATCTGGCGTGACGCGCCCAAGAAGACGCTGCTGCACGCATCGGTGAAAACGGTCCAGGCGCTCCCCGCACGGCTCGGCTACGGTGCAACTGGACGTGAAATCGCCTGGGCGGTCTTGGATACCGGCGTGGACAGGAACCATCCCCACTTTCAGACCTACGACAATCTCGTCGACCAGTGGGATTGCACCCGCAATGTCTCCGCCGGGGAAGAGTTCCGCGACCGCAGCGACCGATGGGACGTTCACGGCCACGGCACCCATGTGGCCGCGACGATTGCAGGCGGGCTGGAAGACGTTCAGCGCCAGGGGAAGCCGTTCCCGATCTACGGCATGGCGCCGGAGACAAAGATCTACAGTTACAAGGTGCTGGCGGACAACGGCAACGGCCGAGATTCCTATATCATCCGGGCACTCGACGATATTGCGACCAAGAACGAACGCCATGGCGAGTTGCTCATTCACGGCGTCAACCTCAGCCTGGGCGGGAGCTTTGATCCATCCGTGTACGGATGCGGCCATTCACCCATTTGCCGGGAACTTCGTCGGCTCTGGCGGCAGGGCGTGGTCGTTTGCCTGGCTGCCGGAAATGAAGGCCTGCTGAAGCTGGACGCACCCGGCGGCCAAATCAAGCTCAACCGCGACCTTTCGATTGCCGATCCCGCCAACCTGGACGTCGCCATCGCGGTCGGGTCGAGCCACAAGGCGAACCCCCACACCTACGGTGTTTCTCACTTTTCGTCGCGCGGACCGACGGCGGACGGGCGGGCCAAGCCGGACCTGGTCGCGCCAGGAGAACGCATTCTGTCCGCCCGCACGATGGCGAATCCGGCCAGCCGCGATGTGGAAGAACTGTATGTCGAACTGAGCGGAACGAGTATGGCCTGCCCCCACGTGTCGGGCGTGCTGGCCGCCTTTCTCTCCCAGCGGCGCGAGTTCATCGGCTATCCCGAGCGTGTCAAAAAAATTCTCCTCGACAACTGCACTGACCTGCAGCGCGACGTGTACTTTCAAGGTCGGGGCATGCCGAACCTGGTCAACATGCTGCTGCACACGTAGGCTGCCACCTTGCACACCCGCGGTGGCCTGTCACCGATTCCCGGCTAGTTGTCGTCCCCGCCCGTCAGCTTTTCCTCGGCTTTGTCCGCCTGCCAGGCGACGGCGGTCAGCACGCGGGTGATCTCCAGGACGTCGGCCGTATCCGCCAACTGGTTGGCATGCACGACAACCACGTCGCCCGACGTCGTGCTGCTGACGGCGAACGCACCGTGGACCATCTGCTGGTTGAACTTGAGCAGCAGCATGGCGTTTTGCGGGGTCGCCGGTCCGCAGACCGACGAGTAGGAAATGAGCTTGTGTCCTGCTTCGTCCTTGTTCGCAAAGCTGACCGTCACCGTCTGCTTTCTCAACGACCCGAGGGGAACCGTGATCTGCCAGACGTCTCCATCCTCGTGGACCTGCCAATTGGAGGTTTGGGCGACTCGGCGCACGAGTTCGCGCGGGTCGTCCGGCGAGGTCGCATTGGACAAGGCGTCAAAGCTGAGCCCGCCGGCGGCCGCCCCGGCTCCCGCTGCGGCGGCAGCTCCGGTCCCGCCGCCTGGGGCCGGTTGGAGCCCATGCATCGCTTGCTGCAGCATGGTGGGCATCATCATGCCGAATCCGGCGCCCATCCCCATGCTCATCGCGCCCCCGCCGGCGCCGCCGCCCCCCTGCTCTGCCATCTTCGACATGCTGTTGGCGGCCTGGTACATCGTGAAGGAACGCAGGTCGCCGATCGCGCCCATGCTGCTGCGGGCATCAATGGCCTTCTGCACTTCTTCGGGCGGGGTGATCGCGTTGATGAAGAAGTCGACCAGTTCCAAACCGTACTTGGCGAATTCCTCGGCAACCTTGACCCGCGTCGCGGCACCGATTTCGTCAAACTTTGCCGGCAGGTCGAGCATGCTGATGCCCAGCGTTCCCAGCAAGTCGGTCAATCGCGAGACGACCAGGTCCTTGAGAAACGAAGTGACTTCATCGGTCGTGTACTTGCCTTGCGTGCCGACCAGCGTGTTCAGCAGCAGTTCCGAATCTGTGACGCGGTACGAGAACTTGCCGAAACTTCTCAGCCGGACCATGCCAAACTCTTGATCGCGGACCGTGATCGGTTGCCGGGTTCCCCACTTTTGATCCAGAAACGTTTGCTTGCCGATGAAGTAGACGGAAGCCTGGAACGGCGAGCGTTCCCACGGCACGGTCAGAATGCGCGTGATCAGCGGCACATTCAGCGTGGTCAGGGTGTGGCGGCCGGGCCCAAAGCGGTCCATGGCCTTGCCGTCCTTGAAGAACACCGCCTCTTGCGTCTCCTGCACGATCAACTGGGCGCCGATCTTGATGTCGGCGGAACCGCGCGGGGGAACGCGGTGGACGAGCGAACGATTCGATTCATCAAAGAAATCAATGACTTCCAGTTTGGCCATCGGAGTGAGTCCTTGTGGCGAGCGATCAAAGAGACGGTAAGACTTGGTAAACGGCGGGCGGGGTGCCGGTCGTCAGGCCGCACGGCAAGCGGGCGAATCACGGTCCTGCCGGCGGGCCGGTTGGCCCCTCCGCGCCGAACGTTCTGGTGGCGGCTCGCCGGCTTACGATCCCAGACCCTCGAGGATCGCGCTGCGTCCGTCAAATTTCGTGTGCAATTGTTCGACGCGGCCCAACAGGTCATCCAGGCTGACCTTTTCGGCGTCGCCGGCGGCAGACAACTGATCGGTCGCCTGGAGCAGTCCTGCGACGTCGTCCAGCAACCCCATGTCGTGGTCGTAGACTTCGTCCAGAGTATCTTCGTTGACTCGAACGAAGTCAAAGAACCCGCTGTATCCCCGGACCGCACCTCGAATGCGCGACTGCAAGGTGTCGATTCTCGTCCGCAGGCGTTCGCATGTCGGCAAGGCGTCCAGTTGGGCCGCCTCCACCAGCGTGCGCTGGTGCTGGTCCAGTTTCGACTTGCATTTTTGCAGTTGGTCCGCCAGGTGGGTGCGGGCCAGGTGGTCGCTTTCCCGGCGATACTCCTTCTCCAAGTATCCCTTGAAACCGGGGATGTATCGCAAAATCGACTCGACCAGGTTCCGTGAATCGGCATGTCGCGACGGATCGTCCACAAGCGGTCTCCTGTGGCAGGCAAGAAGGGGCGAAAATCAAGTCAGGATAAGTCCAGTCAACGCGAATCGTGTGAACCGGGCATGGCCCCTGGTGAGGAGGCCGTGCGCGTCGACAACCGGGCGCAAGAAAGAAAATCGATCGGTCAAGTCGCCGCGAAGACGCCGCCCATTCCCTTCCCAACGGCTCGTAAGGTAATGTTGTAGCAAAACTTCCGGCGCGCTCAAACAAGGGGCCGGGGCCTCCCGATTCATCTGGCGACCTGTCCGCCGTTTTGCTACAGTCCCGCGGCTTTTCTCAAATCTGTGGCTCACTCGCGCCGACAATTCGATCATGCAAAAAGAATCCGCAAACGCGCCTGCGTCGCGCCTTTTCGTCCTGGTTTTGTTCTGTTGCACGCCACCGTTGGTGGGGTGTGTTGGGGGGCAATACTACGGCATTTCCGCCTTGAATCCGTATACCCGTCGCCAATGGTCCGAGGACGAAGCGATGGGGCCGACCTTTCACCAGCAGATGGCCGAGCTGCGCGATCTGCGCGAGTCCGCACCGTCGCTGGGGCCGGACGAGCAGGAACGGACGGCGGCACAAATGACCGAACTGATCCGCAACGACGATAATCCGCTCATCCGCGCCGGTTGCGTGCGCGTGTTGGGAGAACTGGCAACGGCCTCCGCCGTTCCCGGTATCCAGGCGGCGACCGTCGACTCGGATTCGCAAGTCCGAATCGCCTCCTGCGAAGCCCTGGGGCGGCGCGGCGACGTCGACTCGTCCCAAACCCTGGCACGCCTGTTCTCCGACGACGCCGATGTCGATGTTCGGCTGGCTGCCGTGGCCGCCCTCGGTCAATGCCAGGCCCAGCCGGCCGTCGATGCGCTCACGCTGGCATTGGATGACAGCAACCCGGCCATTCAGAATCGAGCGGTGCAGTCGTTGAAGACGACCACCGGTCAGTCGTTGGGTGACAATGTGGCCGTCTGGCGGGCCCATCTGTACGGCGAGCCGAGCCCCGAACAACCGGCCGCTTCGCTGGCCGAACGGATTCAGGGATTCTTCTACTAAGGGCCGCGACCGCAGCGGCTCGGTGCGCGCTCGGAGAGCCACGCCGAGCAACCGTGCGACCCGCGCCGTGCGACCCGCGCCGAGCGCCGAGCAACCGCGCGACTCGCGCCGAGCACCGGTAAACGCTCCGCCGCATGAGGGTCGTGCTGCCGTTTCCGCGACGTTGCCCTGGGTTTCATTTGGCGATACGATGTACAAACTTCCCCGTTTGCTCTCCCGACCCCGTTGGTGGCGTCCGACCAGGCTGTGTTTCCTGCATGAAACCCCAGAAATTCAACAAGCAATTCGAGACAATCTACAAGCTGGCCGTGAGTCTCAGTGAAGCCGACGAAGCGGATGCATTGTTGGTCATGTTGGATGGGCCAACGGATTGGGAGAAGCTGCGAGACTGCGCCAATGACGAGAAGATCGTCGTCGTGGCGGACCATGAAGACGAGCTTGCCGGTGCCGCAGATGCCGGCCTCTCGACGCTCGTCCTGGACACGCCGGACGCGCCGGTCTTCGAGAAATTGACGCTGGCACTGCTCGAAGCCGTGGCGGACGACATCCTCTCTGCGGGAGCCGGCGTCGTTGCCGTCTACAGTGGCTTCGAAGCGGGACTCATCGACTCGATCAGCTTCATTCGCTTGCACGAACACCTGGGGCGGCTGACGTCGCGGGATCTGCGGAAGATCGAGACCAGTGTCCCGCTGGATACCTTGAAGCTGGTCGTTGACCTGGCGGTCGAGATTGGACGCGAGGGCCGGGAAGGCAAGCCGGTGGGGACGATGTTTGTCGTCGGGGACACCCGCAAGGTGCTCCTCAAGAGTCGCCCGGGCGGATTTGATCCGGTCCGCGGCTACGCCCGCAAGGAGCGCCAGTTGCAAGATGCCCGCGTCCGGGAGGCGATTAAGGAGATCGCGCCCCTCGATGGCGCCTTCATCGTCAGTGCGGATGGCACGGTCGAGCGTGGTTGTCAGATCGTGGAGACGGCCAGTGCCAACCTGACGCTGTCGAAGGGATTGGGATCACGGCACTGGGCGGCCGCCGCGATCAGCAAGACCACCAATGCAATTGCCGTGGTGGTAAGCGAATCCAACGGCACCGTCCGCATATTTCAGAACGGAGAAGTCCTCCTTCGCGTTGAACCGTTCCGCCGCGCGATGAAGTGGAAAGACTTCGAATACGAGCCGCCCACGCAGGCCTCCGACTGACGTGCGACCGCCACGCGCCGCATTTCGTCCGGGAACCGATTCCGGCCACCAGCGGGGCGCGCAGCACCACGGCGCGTGCCGATGTACCGGGGCGCCGCAACGCAGATTGCCGGCGGTGGCGGGAGCTTCCTGCGAGACAAGGGATCGCCAACATGTTGGATCAGGCTGATATTCGCGTGCAAGCGGCGGACCTCGAGCAGACCGAGCACCAGCAGGCGATCCTCACACTGCTGGACGCGTACGCTCAAGAACCGCACATCAGCGATCGCGGATTGGCTGACGAGGTGCGCGACCGGTTGATTCCCGAACTCCGCAAACAAGCCGCGGGCCGTCATTTCCTCGCCTTTTCCCGGACGGAAGCGGTTGGTGTGGCGATCTGTTTCCTGGGGTTCTCCACGTTCTCCGCACGACCACTGTTGAATGTTCACGACCTGACCGTACGCCAGGGGTGGCGGGGGAACGGCATCGGTCGCCGGCTCCTGGAGGCGGTTGAAGACGCCGCCCGCGAGCTGGGATGCTGCAAGGTCACGCTCGAGGTTCGCTCGGACAACCAGGCCAGACGCCTCTACGAAGCGGCCGGCTTTCGTGCCGGCGACTCCGCGGAGACATCGTTTGCCTTCATGACCAAGATGCTCGACAGCGATCCGTGAGCATGCGACGTGCGGACGTTGCGGTCTGCTGCGCGCCGTGATTTCCGCCACAGCCTTGCCATCGGGTGCGGGAGGCGACGGCAGTCCGACCAGGCGGCAACGCTCCTCAGTCCAGCGTGGCGACCTCGCCTCCCGCCCGCGTGGCATACGCTCGATAGACGGCCAGGTCGACCGTTTCCGAAATCAGCCGCACGGATCCGTCGGCCAGGACGAAATTGGTGCCACCCGGATGCTGGCTCCCGAAGTCGTCCAAATGGGGATGCTCGGAATTCGGTGGATGGTCGGTAATGCCGAGCACTCGAGCAAACGCCTCGTCCCCTCCTTGAGCGACGCCCACCCACGTCGAGAATCCGGCCATTGCCGAGCGTTCGCCGACGGCAAACGTGTTGCTGGTCCCGTCCAGGATGTCTGCGAAGCGAGTCGAGCTCAAATGGTAAAACGTCCCGTCGCTACGGCACTGGACGCCGATCGGCAGTCCTTCGCAATCATGCAGTTCAACTGTCCCGTGGACGCCGACGTAGCTGGCCGTCGCCAACGTGACCAGCGGCGTGTTCGGGCTGCCTTCCAATCCCAGTGTGAAGAGTTTGTCGGCCGGAGTATCGGAAGGACAGCGGAAGACCGGCAGGAATGTCTCCCGGGCGACCTGATTCGCCGGATCCAGGATTGGCAGTGTATACCGGACGACGCCGTCAGCGAGAGTGGCCTGTTCCAGGTACGGTAAGGCGAACGAACCCCACGCCCAGCCTGGGGTCCCTTCCGCGTACGGTCGATTGGTGGTGGCTTCCAGTCCGTTCCACCCCATCGGAAAGACCTTGTGCGTGTCGTGATAGTTGTGCAGGGCCAAGCCGATCTGCTTCATGTTGTTGAAGCACGAGACGCGACGCGCGGCCTCGCGCGCCGCCTGCACGGCGGGAAGCAACAGGGCGACCAGGACGCCGATGATCGCGATCACGACCAGCAGCTCGACAAGGGTAAAACCAGTTCTTTGATGACGGTAATTCATGAATCTTTCCTCTGCGGGCGCATACACCTGAGCCGGAAACGGCAGGCGCAGCGCCAAGTGGTGTGTCAGAATCCCAGCGGGAAGTCCACCGGCCCCGGCAACAAACGGAGCCGGCTTGCGCGACATGGAACGCGTACAGGATCAACGCGATTCCTCGAATCCGCTCGGCGACGCGGTGCAGGCGCATCGCCTGCCGCACGACCCCGGGGACGGCCGAAGTTTCGCGGATCCTAGACGCTCAGAGGAGGAGCACGAGTTCGCTGCGTGCTGCGCTGTGGGGTAACCGCCAGCGAGGGACGCACGAGGCGGACGGGACCCGTGCCGGAGGTCGAAACTTCCACGCCGTGCTGGCGCGGAGCGCCGGTCCGCCCATTGAGATAGGAGCAGGCAATGCAGGTGTCGTTCGACGACCACTCCGCTGAATTCGTCGAGGCCAATCGCTCGGCACGAGAATCGCCGGCAGTGGGCTGACCCGATTGCTGAGCGGTGGGGCCGTGACGATGGCCCGCTTCACCGTGACGGTGGCCCGCTTCGCCGTGACGGTGATACGTCTCGCCGTGGCGATGGTAACAGTGATCACTGTGCGCAAGATGCACCACGCTGCCTTCGAGGGCAACCAGGGCAATCACCGTTGCGCTGATTATTTTTCGAATACGGTCCACGACGGATCCCGAGACTCGGAAACGCTTACGGTCCGAACAGGAAATTCGCTGGGACGATCCAAGCGGCCCCTGCGGACGATCTTGGTCAGGCGTACGTTGAACTTGAAGCGATACGAAGATGCACGTTTCGCACCCTCGACCCGTACGTATCGACCGGGCAATCGGTTCAACCCTCCTGACTACCCTTCTTTAGCAGATCCATTCCGCCGGCTCAAGGCGAAATCAAGCTTCAGCCAGCGTCGGTCCCCTGGTCCAGCGGACCAACTGCGCGATCATCCAAACCAGACACCATACCAGGCTCATGTAGGCAAACAGCACGAGGTTCAACAAGATCCCCTGCACGACCGTGGTCAGGAAGACCAGCAGAAATCCCACATCCGCTTCGCCTCGCATTTCACCCATCGAGCTGGGTTGCACGATCGTCATGCTGCAGACGCCCAGCAACCCGTCCACGAAAATGGCGATGGGGAAGATGATTGAGATCGCCAGCCGAGTGCCGTACCCGATCCAGACGGTGGTGCGGACGTGCGGCCAGCGGATCACTCGCCGATAGACCGGACTGCATTCAATCCAGGTGTAGCCTAAGATGAAGACCAGGATGCCGCAGAGCATCCCGGTAACCTGGGGAGCCTGATGGTGGAGCACGCATCCCCAGAAGAAGCTGGGGCCCGCACTGACTGCGCAAATCAGCGTCCAGCGTGCGACGATCGTGAGCAGGCGGCGGCTCGTCAGGAACGACTTGACAACTCCCGGTTCGGCCGTGGCCAGTTCAGGGGGCGAGTAAGGATTAAGGTGCACGGAATACTCCACGGAAAATGGCTGCGAGGAATCAAGTCTACGCGATTTGGGCCAATTTCCGAATGCGAGAATGCCGCGAGAGCGGGTTGGCGGCCGACCAGGATTGACGGCCGCGGCAGTCAGCCCGAGCCTTCGCTGCCGCCGATCGCGGGTGGGACGCCGATGTCGACGACGTGGACCTGACCCAGGTAAGTTGCCGCGGTCGGCTCGCGAAAACCGACCTTGGCGGCGACCAGCGTGCAGGTGTGGTCGGCTCGAAATGTCGGACGACCCGGTTGACCCGTGTCACAATCCAAGCCACTGGGCAGGTCGATGGCCAGCTTACGGCCCGGAGCAGCATTCGCCCGTTGAATGATTGCGTCGCAGGGCGACCGCGGGTTTCCCCGGGCGCCGGTCCCCAGCAGCGCATCGACGATCCAATCCGCTTGATCGAAGAGTCCCTCGGTGGCCGCCGTCGGTGGAGTTGAGCCCAGGAAGTGAAGCTCGATCGGCAGGCGGCGGAGGATTTGGCAGTTGGTCATGGCGTCGCCGTGCAGGTCCGCCTCGGTGCCGGCGACAATCACCCGCGGTGTGTAACCTCGCACGTGAAGATGGCGGGCGATCACAAAGCCGTCCCCGCCGTTGTTGCCTTTTCCGCAGCAGATCAACACGGGGCCTGCGATGCCCCAGCCTTCCAGGGCGTCCGTGCAACCACGGCCGGCGTTCTCCATCAGGACCAACCCGGGCACCCCGATCCTCTCGATCGCGACCTGATCGACTCGGCGGACCTGTTCTCGCGTCAAGTAAACTTCCGTCATCGCGACAAACTCCTCCCTGGGGTAGCCGCCGGTTGGCGGGGCGTTCAGTGGGCTGCGTGAGGCTCCGTCCGTTGCCCAAGCATGGGTGGGATGCCCGGCGAGCAAGGCAAGTGCCGACGATGATCGGCGTGGACCTGGTCGGGGCGCGGCACAGCACAGCCATTGTCGCCCCGTCAGCCGGCGTTTTATACTGACAGCCACGGGTGGTTGTCCATCGTTCGGGAGTCTTGCAATGCCGATCTACGAGTATCACTGTGGCGCGTGTGACAGCAATTTCGAAGTCCTGGTACGGGGTGCGGAGACGCCCATCTGCCCGCAGTGCGAGGCGGAACTGGTCAACCAATTGCTCAGCGTCCCGGCGGCCCCCGTGGCCGGCAAAGGGACCCTCCCCGTTTGTGGTCCCCAGCCGCCGGCCAGTGGCGGATGTGGTCTCCCCCAATGCGGGACGGGACGGTGTGGAGGCGGGGCCCAGTATTGAGCGGCGGTGGTTTCTTCGTCCCCCGGCCGAAGCGCGTACACGTCCGGTTTGCTCGGCGATCCAAGGAACCGGGGCAAACGCCCCATCGGCTGATGAATCGTCCGAGTTAGCACCTGGTTTGTGCGGCGATCAACGCCACCGTGTGTGATTGCTCAACGGCTGGCGATGATTCAGGCGAGCTGCCGAAGCGGGCCCGCTTCGAAAACGAGGAAGCGGCGAGGAAATCCCCGCCGCTTCCGGCCAATCGCTCCCAAAAAGCTGTTCATTTACCCGGCTGTGAGACCCTCCCTCGCGAGGCCGGTCCGTGGACTGATTGCGAGCTGCCAATTGCAGCCCGCCAATCCGCTCCCGTGAGCCACGCGACCGTGACTCAAATCGATCGACAATGGCCCCGCAGGCAAGCTAGTACGTCAGGATGGCGTTGCCGCCGACATAAGCCGCCGCAGCCGTCAAGCCGCCGCGAATGCTGAGCGGCACGGGACGCAGCAACCAGGGTGCACAATCACCGGGCCGGTAGTACCCGAGCGGATAGCGGCACTCGTTCAGTGGGTTGATGCCCATCTTGTACGGCAAGGCGACAACGTTGGCAAAGAAGTGGGCCCCGGAAACGACCGGTTGCGTGAGCGGGCCGGTCGTATGGCCATAGCGTTCCAAGTTCACTTCCTCGAAGTAGAGCGGTTTATGACAGAGTGCCGATGCCTTCCAGGGGAGCGTCGAGGCGACCCAGTTGCGTGGAATCACCGGGTCGTTACCCAGGGAACACTCGCCGGGAATGCTCCACCAGGCCGCCAGGAAACACATGTCGTCGTCGCTGAGATCGGCGAAGGGAATTTTCTTGAGACCCTCTTCCGTTTCGATCTCGACATGATTGTAGCGGTAGTTGGTCAATCGCCCGTCGGCCAGCACCTCGCCATCGTCATTCTTCCATTGCCGTGCCGGAACACGTCGCATCGTGTTTTGGCGTTCCGTGTCGTAGTTGGTGCGATCGAGCTGCGTGACGGTCATCTGGGGCGTAATGTTCAGCGAGATGCTGGTGATCGGCGACTCGCGAACTCGTCGTCGATGTTCGTCACATTCCTTGCCGCCTTCACAGCAATCGCGGCGGTTATAGACCCGGTCGCAGTTGGGATCAGCGGCGGCCGGTGGTGCCGGAGCCGGGTCGTAACCGTAGGGCGTTACGTCATTCGGGAGCGGCGCCGGATCATCCATTTCCAGCGGGCGTTGGGGCACGGGAGCCGGATCGGTGGGGTTCGCCGGAGGAATGAAGTCACCTCGATCCGCTGGTGGGGCCGTCAGCGGCGGCTCGGGCAGTGTCGGTTCGTCGCTCGTCCGCTCGGCCGGCATCGGCAGATTGCGATCGCCAAAGGGATCGTTGAACGGGTCGGCCGGAACCTGCTGGGCGACATACTGGACGGTGCGTGCCGCTTGCTGCGAGCGGCCAGCGTCCTCTGCTTGCGGCTGGCGGAAGTCGAGCGGTGCAATGATCGTTGTGGGCCCAGCGGAGTCGGCGGCCTGGCTGACCACGACCGCAGGTTCCACGTGGCTCGTTTGTGGCGGTGTCTGCGCCACCGGCGGCTGGTGGTGATGCGTCTCCGCGTCGCGCCAGCGGAGTCGCCAGTTCTCGGTCGGACGCATGACTTGCCGTTGCGTCACGCTACCCCACTTGGCTTGGAAGGGCCGCGTCGATTCCGCACGCGGCGGGCGACCGGCTGTTGGCTGCGGTGTTGAAGCCGCCGAGATTGGGCGGGCCTGGTGGTCCGAGATGGGTAAACGAGCGGGAGAATTGGGTTGGTCGGCATAGGCGTTGGGCCCGGTGACGGTCGGTCCACAGAGGCCCATGGTGAGCGTCAAGGCGAGGACCGCGCGGAGGCGGTCCGTACCGCGTTCAATCCACCTCGCCTTTCTGTGGGTAGTCGGACGTGTAGTTTGGTGATTCCTGCGTGATTGCGATGTCATGTGGATGACTCTCTCTTACGCTCGCTGCCGAGACCTGTATGAACCGCGCATCCTTACGCAGCTCGTCGATCGTACGCGTACCGCAATAACCCATTCCGGCACGTAACCCGCCGACCAACTGGTACACGAAGTCGCTGAGCGGTCCCTTGAATGGAACCCTTCCCTCAACTCCTTCCGGCACCAGCTTTCCGTTGTCCGCGTCGACATCGCCTTGGCGATACCGTTCGCTGGACCCTTTTACCATGGCTCCAATCGAGCCCATCCCGCGGTACACCTTGAAGGTGCGACCTTGGTACAAAATGGTCCTTCCCGGGCTCTCCGCCAGTCCGGCGAACAGCCCACCAATCATCACCGCGTTGGCACCCGCGGCAATCGATTTGGTCACGTCTCCGGAGAAACGAATCCCTCCATCGGCGATGACCGTCGTATCCGTTTTTGCAGCTTCCTGTGAGACTTCGTGAATCGCACTGATCTGAGGGACACCGACGCCCGAAATGACGCGCGTCGTGCAGATGGAACCTGGGCCGATCCCAACCTTGACGGCGTCCGCGCCTGCCTTGATTAAGTCTTCGCATCCCTCCCGGGTTGCCACGTTTCCCGCGACAACGTCAATGTCCCAGCGTCTCTTGATCTCCTGAACTGTCTCGATGACATTTTTCGAGTGTCCGTGGGCGCTATCGACGACGACGACGTCCACGCCGCTGTTGATCAGGCTCTCCACGCGTTCGAAGTCCATCACACCGACGGCAGCTCCCACTCGCAGCCTGCCTTGCCTATCTTTGCAGGCATTGGGGAACCGGTTCATCATGTCGATGTCTTTGATCGTAATGAGTCCGGTCAGGACATAAGAATCGTCAACCAGCAAAAGTTTCTCCACCTTTTTAGCCGTTAAAATCTTCTCAGCTTCCTCAAGCGTTACTTCTCCCGTAACCGTTACAAGGTTCTCTTTCGTCATGACCTGCGAAACGGGAATATTTCCCCGCTCCAGGAACCGCAGGTCCCTCCGCGTCAGGATTCCGACCAACTTCCCATCTTCTTCGGTGATCGGGATGCCGGAGACGTTGTGCTGCGCCATCTGTTCGCGCGCTTCCTCGACCATCACGTTGGGGCGGAGTGTGACGGGGTCGACGATGATCCCGTTGGCGCTCCGTTTGACTTTGTAGACCTCTTCCTCCTGTGCCTTGATGGACATGTTCTTGTGGATGATGCCCAGCCCCCCATTCTTGGCCAGGGCGATGGCCAGCCGGCCCTCGGTCACGGTATCCATGGGCGAGCTCAACAAGGGGATGTTCAGCGCGATCCGCCTGGTCAGCCGGGTGGTGACGTCCACCTCGGATGGAACCACCTCGCTGTAGCGGGGTTTCAGCAGGACATCGTCGAACGTGATGGCAGGGGAGCCGAGTTTGTCGTCCATGGGGCACCTTGTGAGGCAAAGGCCGAGAATGTAATCCGGCATTATGTGGAGATTCCGCCGGGTTGACAACTTGCCGGCAGGTGAACCACCTGCCCAACCGGAGGTGCGCGGTCAAAATCGCCGGTCGACCTCGAGTCCCGGCGACGATGGGCCGTTTGGGGGTGGGATGGTGGGACACCCGGGCGTGACTTGTGGTGTGTGTTCCGCTGTCAGCCGTGTGTGACGTGCAGCCCGTGTGACGTGCAGCCCGTGTGACGGGATGCCCGTGTGACCGGATGCCTATTGGCGGCCGCGCTGTTCAAGGTGCGCCAGGACCAGCGCCATATCGGCGGGAGTGATGCCGCTGATGCGGCTGGCCTGGGCGATGCTAATCGGCTGAACGCGAGACAACTTTTCGCGGGCCTCGGTTCTAAGCTGCGAAATTCGCTGGAAGTCGAAATCGAGCGGGATGCGCTTCTCGGACAGCCGTTGCTGGCGATCGACCTGCTGCTGCTGTCGATTGATATAGCCTGCATATCGCGTGTCATGCTCGACCTGCCAACGAACCTCGTCATCGAGGTTGTCCAGTTCCGGTAAGCGTTCGACGAGCGCCTCCCACTCCACTTCGGGACGCCGCAAGTACTTGGCCAGCGTTACGCCCTCAATGCGATGGGACTCCAGCAGCCCCTGAATCCGTTCGACTTCCGCCGCTTTGGTTTGCAGACGTTGCCAGCGTGCCTCTCCGACGAGGCCCACCTGGCGGGCCCTTGGCGTCAGCCGTCGATCGGCGTTGTCCTGCCGGAGCAGCAGCCGGTATTCGGCTCGACTGGTAAACATCCGGTACGGTTCATCCACGCCGCAGGTGACCAGGTCGTCGATCAGGACGCCGATGTACGCTTGTTCGCGGCCCAGTACGAGCGGTTCCTGGCCCTGCTGTTTGAGGGCCGCGTTGGCACCGGCGATTAAGCCTTGCGCGCCGGCCTCTTCGTAGCCGGTCGTACCGTTGATCTGTCCGGCGAAGTAGAGGCCCGCGACCGTCTTGGTTTCCAGCGACGGCCAGAGTTGGTCCGGCGGGCAGAAATCGTATTCCACCGCGTAACCGTACCGCATGATCTGCGCTTTCTCCAGGCCGGGGATCAGGCGGAACACGGCGTCCTGCACGTCGCGGGGCAGGCTGGTTGAAATCCCGTTGACGTAGACTTCGTGCGTGTGCCGGCCTTCGGGTTCGAGGAACAACTGGTGTTGATCCTTGTCGGCGAAGCGGACCACCTTGTCTTCAATCGACGGGCAATAGCGTGGGCCGTTGGATTGGATCTGACCCGAGTACATCGGGGCGCGTTGCAGGTTGGCTCGGATCAGGTCATGTGCAGCCGGGTTGGTGTAGGTAATCCAACAGGGCAGTTGTTCGACCTGCAGCGAGTCGGTCAGGAACGAGAATGCTTGTGGCTGGTCATCGCCGGGCTGACGGTCGGTCGCCCCATAGTCGATCGTGCGCCCGTTGAGCCGCGGGGGGGTGCCCGTCTTGAAGCGTTCCAGCCGAAAGCCCAGCCGCTGGAGGGCTCCACTGATGCCGGCGGTGGTCCCTTCCCCTGCCCGTCCGCCCGGCGTCTTCGCCTCGCCGGTATGCATCAGGGCCTGCAGGAAGGTGCCGGTTGTGAGGATCACCGCGGCCGCTCGATACGTTGCCTCGCCCCGCACGCGAACGCCCACCACCCGTTGGCCGTCGCCGTGCGGCTCGGTGAGCAGATCTTCGACCATCTCTTGACGCAGTGCGAGATTCTCCTGGTCCTCGACGATCTGCTTGATTGCCTGCTGATACGCTTTCTTGTCGGCCTGCGCACGGGGGCTGTGCATGGCAGGTCCCTTGCGGCGGTTGAGGAGGCGAAACTGAATCCCGGTCGCGTCGATCGCCTGCCCCATCGCACCGCCCAGGGCGTCAATTTCGCGAACGATCTGTCCCTTCGCCACGCCGCCAATGGCCGGGTTGCAGCTCATCTGGCCAACCGTGTCCAGGTTCGTCGTCAAGAGGCCGACCTGCGCGCCCATCCGGGCTGCCGCCAGGGCGGCTTCCGTCCCCGCATGTCCTGCGCCGATCACCAGGACGTCGTACTTGTATTCTGGGTGACCCATCCCCACATCCTATGCGGGGCCGGCAGGCAGTGTAAGTGGCGATTCGGATGGTCGGCGCGTGGCACTCGGTTCAGCGATGGCGGGGGATCATCTGCACGTCATCAAACGATAACCGGCCGGTCGCACCAAACAGTCCCAATCGCAAGATGCCTTCGCGGGCCTGCGGAGGAACACGGAACACCTTTTCTTCCGACTTCCAGTCCGAAGTGCCGCGAAACGGTCCCAACCAATAGAAGCCCAGGTCCTTGCGATTGGCGTCGTAAAACGTAATCGCCAGACTGGGCACGGAATCGTTGCGGTCGGAATGCCCCACATCGGCATGCCGTACCTGGCAGGAGACTTTCAGCTCGGCGACCTTGCGGCCGTCGATCGGGAATCCTTGCAACAGGTGGGCGCTCCGGCCGCGAACATCATTCTCGAACGTAATGTAGTGTTCGCCCTCCGGCGCCTGCGGGCTGGTTTCCCATTTCAAGTGCCGCTGGTAGTACCAGCCGGCAACGAAGCCGTTGTCGCCCAACGCTTCCTCGAAGTTCCCGTTGACGGCCCGCGGGTTCTCCGGATCGGGCAGCACCGACCGGCGTTCTTCTGCCGTCCCCGTCATCGGAACGAACAGGGTCGGCCGCATCGCCTCGGCTGCCAGTTTGCCGTCCTTCTTGCGGAACACATAAAGGATCTGCTGGTATCGCTCGCCGACGGGAATCACCATCATGCCACCTTCGCGCAACTGGTCGATGAGCGGTTGGGGAGGTTTTTCCGGCGAGCAGGTGACGATGATCTTGTCGAAGGGGGCATGCTCCGGCCAGCCTTTGAATCCGTCTCCGATCTTCGTCATCACGTTGTCGTAGTTGAGCCGCCGGAGTGTGCGGGCCGCCTTGCGGCCGAGCGCCTCGACGATTTCAATCGAGTAAACCTCTTTCACCAGCGGGCTCAGCACGGCCGCTTGAAACCCGCTCCCGGTGCCAATCTCCAGCACCTTGTCGGACGGTTGCGTGTCCAGGCATTCCGTCATGAACGCCACGATGAAGGGCGAAGAGATGGTTTGCTGGAAGCCGATCGGCAAGGCCATGTCAAAGTAGGCCTGGTCACGCAGCTTGCGGTCGACGAACTCGTGCCGGGGCGTGGCGAGCAACGATTGGATGACCCGCTGGTCCTTGACCCCGGCGCCGACAACCGCCACGTCGACCATCTGCCGGCGCGCCGCTTGGTAACGGTCATTGGGTTGAGCAACCACCGACCGGCCGGTGGCGATGACCGCTGCGAGCAACATCGCGATCGCCAGGACTGCTTGGATGGACTTCATCTTGGGCTCCGCGTGGTAGGTTCCGGCGATCGCCAGCCGTGGCGGCAAGGCCTGGCCTGGCGGTCACCCAGGTTTAATCCCCGTTCGGTATCCGAACGCCCCATCATCCAATTATAACCAACGGCCCGCCGCGTGCCGTCCGCCCCTCGGCCGCCGCCGCTCGGCGGGGGCTTGCATGAGGCTCCGCACTCTGAAAAACTGCTCGAAACCATCCTCAACTCCCCCCTCATTACCTCACAATCTGGTTGGCTCATGAAAACGAATCCCGTCAAAGAGAAACTTCGCAACGGACAGCCTTCGTTCGGCACCTGGTTGTCGCTGGGGAACCTGGTCGCCTCCCGTGTCCTGGCGCGAATGGGCTTCGACTGGCTGACTTTGGATATCGAGCACGGGGCGTTCGATTGGTCGCAAGCCACGACGCTGTTTGCCGCGATTGCCGACGCGGGTTGTGTCCCCCTGGCCCGAGTTCCTGAAGGCAGCCATCACTACATCAAACGGGTCCTGGATGCCGGTGCGATGGGCATCGTGGTGCCGATGGTGGATACGGTCGAACAGGCCCAGACGGCCATCGCCGCCGCCAAGTACCCGCCGACCGGAAACCGCAGTGTCGGCGGCGGAATGCATTCGCTGAATTTCGGTACGACGGCGGGCGAATACTACGAGCGCGCAAACGACGAGATCTTGGTCGTCTTGCAAACCGAGAGTCCGCAGGGTGTGGAAAATGCGGAAGCGATCTACAGCCTGCCCGGTTGCGATGCGATCTTCATCGGCCCCAACGATCTGCGTTTTCAGATGCGGGCCGCCGACGGTGCTTTTCCCACCGCGGAAGAACATGAAGCGATGGTCCAGCGCGTTATCGAGGTCGGCAAACAGGTTGGGACGCCGACCGGGATTCACGCCATGGACCCCGCCTCGGCGCTGGAGCGAGCCGAGCAGGGAATGCAGTTCCTGGCGGTCGGCAGCGATCTGCGAATGATGACGTTCAAGGCCCAGGAGATCATGTCCGAGCTGGCCCCGGCCGAAGAGGCCAAGGATCTGGCCCGGTATTAATTCGGCAGCGCCGCGTTCACCAGTATCGATTTGAGCGGCATCAGGACCAGGTGATCATCGGCATGACGACATTTCCTACTTCCGCATTCCGCCCTTCCGTAGGTCATGCTTTGCATGACACTTCGGACGATCACCGGATCGTACGATCACCGGATTCGAATTGCATGGTATTGAGATGAAGACCCTGGACGCGGGAAAGGCCCGGCGGGTGCTACGTGCGCTTGAGCGCTTTCCAGGGATGGCAAAACCCACCACGGTGTCTTCATGAGTCTGTACTTGTTGGCAACGCTGGATACCAAAGCGGACGAGGCTGCCTTCGTCCGCGACCGGCTCGGGCAGCTTGGCATCGACGTCACCCTGGTCGACACGGGCTGCCTGGGTGCACCGGGCGTATCGCCCGACGTCACGCGCGAGCAAGTCTATGCTGCTGCCGGGACGTCACTGGCGGCGATGGTGGCACGAAATGATCGGGGGATTGCCGTCAGCCGCGCGGCTGACGGAGTCCGAGCGATCGTCGAGGAAGCTTGGCAGGCCGGGCAGCTTGACGCTGTGTTCGCCCTGGGAGGCTCGGCCGGCACGACGATCGGCACGGCCGCCATGCGGGCGCTGCCGCTCGGTGTCCCCAAGATGATGGTCAGCACGCTCGCCTCAGGGCAGGTCCGACCGTACGTGGGCGACAAAGACATCGTGATGATGAATTCGGTCGTCGACATCGCGGGGATCAACCGCATCAGCGAGAAGATTCTGGCTGCCGCGGCCGCCGCGGTCGCGGGAATGGTCCGTTGGAATCGCCAGGCGGAGCAGGCTGACGCCGCGTCGCCGGCGCCGGATCGACCCCTGGTGGCGGCCTCGATGTTCGGCGTGACCACGCCCTGTGTCCAGCAGGCTCGCGCAGTGCTCCAGGCGGCCGGCTACGAAGTGCTCGTCTTTCATGCCACGGGGACCGGAGGCGAGGCGATGGAGTCGCTGATCGCTGAGGGTTTGCTGGCCGGCGTGTTGGACATGACGAGCACCGAGTTGGCGGACGAACTGGTGGGAGGCGTGTTGTCGGCCGGCGCGGACCGCCTGACGGCAGCCGCCCGCGTTGGTTTACCCCAGGTTGTCTCCGTCGGCGCCACCGACATGGTGAATTTTGGCAGCCCAGACTCGGTGCCGGCCCGTTTCTCCGGCCGCACGTTCTACGAACACAATGCGACGGTGACGCTGATGCGAACCACGCCGGACGAGTGCCGGCAGATTGGCCGGGAGATCGCTCGAAAGGTGGCCGCGTCCCGAGGGCCTGCCTCGCTGATCCTGCCGTTGCGCGGCGTTTCCGCCATCGACCGGGAAGGTCAGCCGTTCGACGATCCCGCGGCGCGGGAAGCGATGTTTGACGAAATCCGCCAGCACCATGGGCAGGTCGAACTGATCGAACTGGATGCGCATATCAACGACGAGCCGTTTGCAACTGCCGCCGCTCGGAAACTGATCGAACTCATGCAAGAAGGCTCAGAAAGGTCCACCGATGGGACTGTTTCCACGTAACCAGATTCTCGCCCGCCTCCGCGACAAGATCGACAACGGCCAGGTGATTGTCGGGGGCGGCGCCGGCACGGGAATCACGGCCAAACTGTCCGAGGCCGGAGGCGCCGACCTCCTGGTGATCTACAACTCGGGCCGCTTCCGCATGGCGGGCCGCGGGTCCTTGTCCGGCATGATGCCGTACGGTGACGCCAATGCGATTGTCATGGAGATGGCTCGCGAGGTCCTCCCGGTCGTCCAACGTACGCCCGTACTGGCCGGGGTCTGCGGCACGGATCCCTTCCGGATCATGAAGTTGTTCTTGCGCGACATCGATGCGGCCGGCTTCTCCGGAATCCAGAATTTTCCTACCGTCGGGCTGATCGATGGCCGTTTTCGCCGGAACCTGGAAGAAACGGGCATGGGCTACGGGCTCGAAGTGGACTTGATTCGAACCGCCCACGAGTTGGGCATGCTGACCACGCCCTATTGCTTCAATCCGGAAGAGGCGGCCGCGATGGCAACTGCCGGCGCGGACATCTTGATTCCCCACATGGGGCTAACCACCAAAGGGACGATCGGCGCCGAGACCGCCCACACGCTGGAGTCGGCGGCGACGAGCGTGCAAGCGATGCACGATGCGGCCAAACGAATCAACCCGGAGGTCATTGTCCTGTGTCACGGTGGTCCAATTGCTGAACCGGCGGATGCCCAATACATCCTGGACCACACCGAGGGCATCGTCGGCTTCTACGGAGCCAGCAGCATGGAGCGGCTGCCGGTGGAACCGGCGATCACCGACCGCGTCCGTGAATTTACGGGCCTCAAGCGGTAGCCGCATTTGCGGGAGCGGACTAACATGCCGCGAGCGTCAGCTCGCTATTGGTCCGAGGCCCTGCCTCGCTAGTGCGTCGCTCCGCCGTACGGACCGCTCACCGGGTGGGCCATGCCGCCTTCGAGCGACTCGGTGGCGTGTTCGCGACCGCCGACGTGGGATCGCTGCCTGGCACGCGCTGGCAAGTGATCCGGTTGATACTGCACCAGCCATCGCCAGGCGTCCTGAAGCGACTCCATGGCGGGACGAAAACGGTAGCCCAGTTCCTCGGTTGCGCGCTGGCTGCTGAACCAGAGCCGCTTTGAGGACAGGTTCAAGGCAGCCGAATTCAAGAGCGGTTCGCGGCCGGTCACCCGGGTGACCAGATCCATCGCCTTGCTGGCGATCATTCGGTTGACGGGACCGAGCGGAATCCGCGGAGCCCGCACCCCGACGACCTCGGCCATCATCTCCCATAACTGCCGATACGCCAGGTTGTGACCCGCCAGGATATAAGTGCGACCGGCCGTCCCCCGTTCACGCGCCGCAATCATGCCGGCTGCGACGTCGCGTACATCGACGACGCTGACGCCGCCCATGGGGACCATCGGCGTAAAATGCTTGGCCATGCTCAACAACATCTGGCCCGACGACGGTTTCCAGTCCCAGGGCCCTTGCAGGAAGCCCGGCAAAACGACCACGGCGTCCAGGTCGCCCGCCCGGACCTGGTCGAGCACATAGTCCTGCCCGGCCCGCTTGCTGGTCATGTAGGGGCATTGGATCGTCCGTTCGTCGTACGTTTCCTCGTCGGCCACACCATCGGCCGGTGCAATGCCGAGCGCATTCACCGACGAAACATGGACCAGCCGCACGTCGCGGCCCCGCAAGGCGTCGGCCACGTTCTTGGCACCGCCGAAGTTGATCGCCTGGTGTTCCTCGCCGTCCGACCAGCCAATCCGGACGCAACCGGCACAGTGATAGACGACATCAACACCCTCGGTTGCCGCCGCCACTCCGTCCGCGTCGCGGACATCCACCGCGACCCGTTCGACATCCAAAGAAGTGAAGGCCCGCGTCGGTGCGCTCGACGAAGACATGGCGCGAACCTCGACTCCGTTGTGCAGCAGCTGCCGTACCAAGTTGTTCCCCAGTAGCCCCGTTGCGCCCGTGACTAATGCCTTCATTGCTGAACTCCAAAGTCTGACTATTTGCAAGCGTCAACGATCGCCGGCCGTCAATCGATTCAGGTCAAGCATTAATCAAGAAAAAAGGGATTTCAAGCTTTTTCGCTAGCAATGCAGTAAAAAATCGCCCTCGAACCATCGTCAAAAACGAGTCATGCCGACCGTAATGTTTGACATAAGTTCATTAAAGACAGTTGCTTCTGAAAAATCGAACCTGGTGTCGCGGACAATCAGAACGCCACTCCCCGGCAGCTCGGCATGCCAGCACGGCTCCCACCAAACACCCGTTCCCATCCTCCTCCAGGTCTCTTTTTTTATGTAAGTCACGCATTCTCTTTGTTGGCATTCAGGCTTCCTGTTTTACTTGAATTTCCCTGTTGGAGGTGCCGCGACCGGGTATACGGACAACGGGCAGTTCATGCATCAGCCGTTGGGCGTTAGCCCCGGTTCCTCCATTCGCCGTTGGGTGTTTGCCCCGGTTAGGTCGTAATCTGCACAAACCGGACGACAACGGTTTCCGGCTGACATTCGCGATACGCGGCGCGTTGCGTAAACGGTCACCAGGTTGCGCAAACCGTCACCGGACAGACGACGAGAAAACAGAAAACAGGGACGGGCACTGAACGGCTGCTCTTCCATGAACAATCCGAGAGCAATCGTTCATTGGGTGAGCTGGGACCGGGCTTCTTCGTGAGCATGGCCACCGGTCGTTGCCGCGGCATTCCACGGGCCGGATGCTGCCCCAGACTGACGGCAATCCAGAACGACGTGTGCCACCCCGTTGAAGGTCGGGGGCCGGGTTTCGCTCGGCCCTGTGAGCCGGTACCGGGCGGAGCGAGGTGTGGGCAAATCGGGAGGGCGGCTCGTTAGATCTTCTCGCCCATTCCCTTTGTCAGGGCCATGAATGCCGACTCCAGGTTCACCTCCTCTTCCCGGAAGAGGGTCAGGGAGAGTCCGTTCTGGATCAGTACCGACGCCAGTTCGCTGTAATCTTCGACACGTTCGGCCAAGGTGACCAGCAGGCAGCCGTCGTGCATGTCGACGGCCTCGACCAACTCGTGCGATTCAAGCAGTTGTGCGGCCCGATCGATGTCCTGTTTGACCGCCACATTCAGGATGGTCCGCTCGCGAACCTGCTTCATCACTTCGGCGACGGTGGCGTTGACGTGCATGACGCCGCGGTCAATGATTCCCACTCGGTTACAGATGTCGGCCAGTTCGGGAAGGATGTGGCTGGAAACGATGATCGTCTTGCCCATCTGTCCCAACCGCCGGAGCAAGTTCCGCATCTCGATACGGGCTCGCGGGTCGAGGCCGCTGAGCGGCTCGTCAAGCAGCAGGACTTGCGGGTCATGCAACAGTGTGCGGGCGAGCCCCAGTCGCTGTGTTTGACCGCGTGACAGGGTGTTTGCGTAGGCGTCTCGTTTGAAGTCGAGGTCGACGATGTTGAGCATCTCTTCGCACCGCTTCTTACGTGCCGGGCCTTTAATGCGGTAGGCCGCTGCGAAGAACTCGAGGTACTCGATGACCTTCATGTCGTCATACACCCCGAAAAAGTCCGGCATGTATCCGACCAGTCGCCGGATTTCCTTGGCTTTCGTGTAGATCGAGTTGCCGCACACGTACGCTTCACCCCAGGTCGGATTCAGTAGCGTGGCGATGATCCGCATGGTGGTCGTCTTGCCGGCCCCGTTGGGTCCGATGAAGCCGAACAGATCGCCCTCGTCGAGCTTCAACTCGATCGAGCGAATGGCGTACATGTCACCGTACTTCTTGGTCAAGTCGTGCGCTTCTATCACGTCGGTGGTCCGAGGGGGCTAGCTTGCTTGTGGGGCCAAAGTCGTTTGTTTTGAGTCAAGTCCTGGCGACCAACCAGAGCGGATGAATGGGGCGCGTGCGTCAGTTCGCGATTGGTGCGAGGCTTAGGCCTCGCTTGATGGGTCGATTACTGGCTGCGGGCTTGAGCACGCTCGACGGGAAACACAATGCGACAAAAGGTCCAATGGCGACCGGCGTCGTCGTCGACCGCGTGCCCGTCCACCGTCAGACGCGTGCCAGGCTGGTCGACCCGGCCGACCAGGACGGCCCGGCCACGTTGCAGGTGTTCGCTCAAGTCGGTGTACGCCTGGTAGTGATGGGTAAGCTTCGTGTACTGGTCGCCGCCGGCCACGCCCCGAAACATCATCATTTCCATGATGCGGGGCACATCGAAGGAAGCAGGGTCCCAGGGAGTTGCCACGTCCTTCATGTCCTGCACCGCTCGGCGCGTCATCCGCCACTGCAGGTTGCGCGGCCGTTCGTCTTCGGCGCGGGCCGTTTGTCCCGGCGCCAAACGGCCGCGCGTACGTTGGAGGTCGTAGGCCCAGACCGAGTAAAACAACATGCACTCGTGCAATTCTACATCCAGCGGATTGACGATGGTCCCCTGCAGCAGGTCGTCGTTGTCCGAGCGGAGCGTCGTCTGATGTTCCCATGCGGATCGTTGCCACCAGCGCGCGGAAACGGCCGCCGTCGAACCGATTGGAATCGGGAGGCCGGCAATCACCGGGGAACCGACGTCTGTCGACATCGTGTACGGCGGGGAGAACGCGATCGGCGCCGAAGTCGAATTCAGGCCCCCGAGTCCCGCGCCGGGCATGCCTTGCCAAGACAACAGCCCGGATGTTTCAGCTTCCGGGGCGCGGGTCACCAACGGCGCCAGGGTGAGGTCGTAGGTTTCCGTCACCGGGCTGTAGAGGTGCGCCCAGGTCGTCCCGCGGGACAGGCCGCTGCTGGCGTCCACGTCGATCAGGTCGACCTGGTTGATAATCACCGAGTCGTTCTTGAGCTGGCTCTGCAACACCACTGCCAGCCCGATGAAGCCGCAGACCGCGAGGGGAAAGGTGACCCACGTCAGTTGCATCCGCCGCAGCACGTTCTTCAGCAACAGGAAGTCGACCGGTCCGATCACGATGATGTAGACGAGGATCAACGCGGCGACGACCGAGAAGGCGACAAACGACACGTTCGTAAATTGATCCAGGGCCCCGCGCAACTGGCCGACCATGTCGTCATAGCCAACGTGCGACACTTGCCCTGACTGTTGCCGCCCGACGGTCCGATTCTCTTCCGCTTGCGTGCCGCGGAGAATCTTCACGACCATTCTTGACCGGCCTTCCCACTCGGACAATGGTGGCTGGTCCAGGTCGAAGGCCGCGAAGACGACCTGCCCAAAGCCGAACGGAGCCCGAATCACCATCGGACGTCGGCCGTTGACGCCTTCGTCATACAGTTCGACGTTCCCGCGGACCTGTTCCAATTGCGTCATGCGAATCCGGCGGGCTTCTGCGACGGAGAGGCTTTGGGCTCCACCCGTGTAATTCTCCAAGGCGGCCGAATTGCCGACGGTGACGACGTCCTGGAAGGTGCCGGGGACCATTTCGGCGATGGCTTGCAACGGCGAGCCGCTCGGCGCCTGCAACAAGTCCGCGCCAGACGCACCGCCACAGAGGACAAGCTGTCCGCCCATCTCGACCCAGTTACGAATCGCGCCGGTCTGCCGAGCCGACAATTGACTCAGCAGGCCGTGCTCGCCCGTCGTCATGATGATCGCATCGACGCCTTCATAGCCGAACCAGTCTCGAGGAAGCCGATCTGCGACCGTGAACTGAACCGGGGTCACATCGATTGCCGTTGCATCACGCGCCATCGCCTGGGCAACGCCGATCTCACCGCCCAGCGAAAGAATCAGATTGGCATCCGACATCAGGGGGCGCGGTCGGTCTCGATAGCGGATGTCCGCCGTGGCAAGTACCTGATCGCCGTCGCGCAGCGAGACCGTGAGACCCGCCTGGGGACGTCCGACCTTGACGTATTGCAGCAACGTCACAGTCTGCCCAGCGTCAATGGTCGCCTGGTTGGGTCCGCGAACGCGGGCCGCGACGCCGCTGCCGTCCACCGAGCGAATTTCCAAGTGACCCGCAACGGGGCCATCGGTCGCCGTGACGGTCACCCAGACAGGCGTCCAAAAGCCCATCTTGTGTTGCCCTTGGAACCCAATTTCGACCGCGTCGATGGTTGCCGCGGCCCAGCCGGCGGACCCCCACACGCCAATCAGCATGCAGGCCACTGCGCCCAAGACGCTCGGCAGGAACCGGCGAAGCGAGATTGGCGGCACGTTGGACATGCGACTCCCAGAGGCGGTCGAACGGACGGAAACGCTACAAGATACTCCCTGCCCAACCATCCGCAAATGCCCTGGTAAGGGCCCGGATCCGATCTGCGGCAATTCGCCCGGTGATCCCGCGGCCAAACCGGTGCGCGTGGTCTCTGCCGTGCGGCGACGGTCGCTCGCGCCGGGCAGCGAAAATTGTGCGACGGTCATCGCGAAATCCTACGGCTTACCCGAGTCGGCACAAACGCAGGTGAATTTTCCACAGCCGGGACAACCGGCCCCATATTTTCGTGTGATCGCTGCGGCCAGATCCACCTCGGCGACATTGGCGATCGTCGTCAACCAGGCGAGGACGTCCGCGAACTCCTCCATCTTGTCTTCGTGCGAGCCCTCGCGGAGTGCCGCGGCCAGTTCGCCAATTTCCTCCATCAGCCACATGAAGGTCCCGTCGACGCCCCGCGCGGCGTCCTTCTCGAAGTACATCGTGCGGATCAGTTGCTGAAATTCGTGGACCGCTACGTTCGGGTTGCCCGGCGGCCGTTGTTCGCTTGATGTCATTTCGCCAGTTGCTTTCTTCTCAAAACAGAGTCCCCCGTCCGGAGCCGTTCTCCGCGGTGATCGGACCGGAACGGTCGGTCAACACGTCGTCTCGTGAGTCGCCGGCCCCGCGTCTTGCCTCCCATACGTACGATGCGGCCGGTTCGTTCATCTGCCAGAGCGACCAGGAGATGCGGCACGCCCCGCAGCGGCGCGACCCTGACGAAGGGCGGCTGGCCGATCGTTCGCCACGGCATGAGCAGCTCCACCTTGCTTGTGGGACCGAAGTCGTTCATCTTGAGGCGGGTTCGAGCGACCAACGGGGGCGGATCGACAGGCTGCGAGCGTCAGCCCGCGGTTGGTCCGAGACCCAACCCCGCTAAAATAAAGCGGAAGCGAGTGCCAAGGCAGTGCGGCATTCGGCACACGCTTGGCGAAGGTCACATAGTACGATTCGACATAGGCCGGTGCGGCGACATCGGAGGAATTCACCCGGAAGGTGGAATCATGGCTGAGTATCATACCGTCGCGAAGGTCGGAGACATCCCGGACGGCCAAGGCATCGCCTACGCCGTGAACGGACGGATGGTGGCCGTCTTCAACCAGGCGGGTGTTTACGAGGCGATTGACGACTTCTGCCCGCATATGGGCGCATCGTTGGCGGGCGGCTACGTCGAAGATGGCGTCGTGATCTGTCCCTGGCACGCCTGGCGATTCAAGACCTGCGACGGATCCTGGTGCGACAATCCGTCGATCCGCGTCGATCGCTTTGACGTGCGGCTGCAGGGAGATGACATCCAGATCTGCGTCCCGGACGAAGCGTCCCCAGCCGACGGCGACAGCGGCTCCGCATCCTGATCGCCGCCCCGCCGTCGCCAGCGCGGGTCAACGGAACGTTGTCGTCAGTTTGGAGGTCGAGCGGACTTCGATGCGGGTGTCTCGGTAGGGGCGTTGCGTCGTCAGCTGTTGTTCGAACTGGCTGCCGACAAGCCGCCCTGCCTGCCGGTCAAACCAGAGTTCGCCCGTTTGCGACTGCGCCTTGATGGTCGTTTTTGATCGTCGTCCTTCCTGGTCGGCTTGCAGTGTCGACTCGACACCGATCTTTTCAACGGCCCGTCCATCCCGTTCCTCAGGGCCCGCGTACGAGTAGACGTTGGTCTGTTGAAGTACGCCCAACGCCGATTCGATCTCGCTCGTTGATTCCCACGTCGCGCCCGTTTCCACGGGCTGTTCGGGCAGTTCCACCACCGACTGTCGCAAGACGCGCGAAATGCCCTCGATGGAAAAGAACGATTCAATCCCCGCAGCCGTCGCTGGGGCATCCGCAGGCTGGTCAGCAGCGGCAAGTTTGACGTCACGGATGGCCCCCCGGTCGCTCATCACCAGGCTGAACGTTCTGCCGATCAGCGGTTTCACGGCGGCACCGATTTCTCGTGCGGCAGGCGAACTGGATGGCAGTGCCGAGTCATAGTCGACGGCCACGACATCGCCCGTCCTCATCGACATGGCCAGCCGGTCGAACGACTGGACCAACGTCGCGGTCCCGTCTTCGGCGACCTCCCGAACCTTCCAGGTCATTTCCATTTCCATCAGAATTGAAATGGTGGTTGGCGTCCCGGCGCCAACCGTTTCGGTATTTGCCGTCTGGACGAACGCGACCTGCAAGGTCTCGCCCGCCGCCAACTTCCAGCGAAGAGGTTCGGCGCCGTGGGCCTTGCCGCAAGCGCACGCCAGTAGCAGCATGCCGGCAACGATTGCGGGAGGCGAACATCGTGGACCGTGCGTGAACATCGCGAACTGCTCCTTCGTCTTTCCTGTCGAGCCCACCAGCGTCGGCGTACTGGGCCTGAATCAATCTCGCGGTCCGGTGCGTGCCGAGATCGAGACCGTCTCGAACTCAGGCTACAGCGTAATTTTGTCGCCTGGGGCGACGACGATCGGTTCGGCGTCCGTGTTCGCCCGGACCTGTTCCGCCCATTTCCCCGCGTCCTGTTCGATCGGCGGCCAGGTATTGTAGTGGGCCGGTGCGACCCGCCGCGGGCGAATCAGCTTGATCGCTTCAATCGAATCGGCTGGACCCATGGTGAAGAGATCGCCGATGGGGACAACCGCCAGGTCGATGCCTCGATCGCCAATCAGTCGCATATCCGAGAAGAGGGCCGTGTCGCAGGCGAAGTAGATCGTGGCGTCTGCGAGCGTCAACACGAACCCCCCCGGGTTACCGCCGTAGGTGCCGTCCGGCAGTTGCGAACTGTGATGGGCGACCGTCATCATCACGCGCCCAAACGGGAGGTCGATACCCCCGCCCAGGTTCATGCCGACCGTATTCTTGACCGCATGCTGTGATTCGAACCACGTGCTGATTTCAAAGGCCGCCAGGACCGTGGCACCGGTTCGATTCGCGATGGCAGCGACATCCGCCACGTGGTCGAAATGGCCATGCGACACCAGGATGTAGTCCGCTTCGACAGCATCCGCCTTGACCGGGGCGGTTGGCGAGTCGTTGAGGAAGGGGTCCAACAATATCGAATGGTCACCCACCTTGATTGCCCAACTGCCATGTCCGAGCCAAGTAAGTTCTGTCGTCATGGGGTGATCCTCTTGAGCATCTGTGTGCCGGAACGCGAAAAGGGACGGGCCCCTTTTCTGAGCCAATTTGTTGCAGAGTTTTCGGTTGGTCAGACAGCCCACCGGCGAGGCTGGGCCTCGAACCACTCGCGAGTTAGCCGAGGATGCGGTTGGTGTTCTTTTTGTACGCCTCCACCCCGGGTTGGCCGTAGGGGTTGATGCCAATCAGTCTGCCTTCCACGACGGTTGCCAACATCATCATCTGGAAAAACTGGCCGAGCGACGCGGGGTTGGATTGCGGCAGGTGGATATCGGCCGTGGGACGCCCGACTTCCCGGTATGCCTGGTTGGTTCCTTGGATGGCCGCGGACATGATCTCCGGCAGCGTCTTCTCCGCTCGCCGGTTGAGGTCGTCCTGGTCGTCGTCGCTGTGGCCTACCGCCAGCGGGTCGCACCGCCATTGGTCGACGATCAGGTTGGTGATGAGTTTGTCGCGGCGGCCTTCCTGGTGTTGTTGAGCCCGCGAATGGAGATCGCGTGTGTTGACGGTCGTCAGCGGCGTTGCCCCCCGTTCGTCTTTGCCCAGGCTCTCCGCCAGAAGTTGGTCGTACCAGAGGCCGACCGCCTCGAGGGCCTTTGACCAGACGGACAGGACCCTGATATTGGCCCCTTTTTGTTCCCACAGGTGGGCCGTACCCACGTAGTCGAGAACCGCGTTTTCGCCGACCGGTGCGGTGCGAAAATGCTCATTCATGGCGACCGCGCCCTGCAGCAGTTCGATCACGTTGATGCCCAAGATCGCGGCCGGCAACAAGCCGACGGCAGAGAGAATCGAGAACCGGCCGCCCACGCCGTCCGGCACCGGAAAGACCTCGGGGCAACCGATCGCCTGGCCCAGTTCGAACAGCTTCCCCGCACTGCCGGTGACCGGAATGACCCGCTGGGCCACGTCGGCCGGATCTTGGCAGCTTGACTTGAGCGCCGACAGAAACTGCCGAAAGGCGGCCGCCGTCTCCAGCGTCCCGCCGCTCTTACTGATCACGACGATCGCCCAGCGGTCGTCGACCGACGTTGCAGCCCGACCGTTGCCCAACAACGACAGCAGCCCCTGTGAGGCGTCATTGTCGACGTTGTTCCCTTCAAAATACATCCGCGGATAACTGCCCCGCTCGCCCCGTGAGAGCTCGTTGAAATACGGTTGGCAGCAGGCGTCCATCAGGGCCTTGGCGCCCATGTACGAGCCCCCGATGCCGAGTACGACGACCCGGTCCACCGATTCCCGCAGCCGCGTCGCGGTCTGCATGATTCGACCCAGTTCACTCCCCTGCCGGTCTGCGTAATACGCGTCCAGCAGCCGCTGCGGGAGTTCGAAAAATCCGGCATCCAAGGGCCGCTTTTCCGCCGGAATGGCGGCCTCGCCAGCCGCAAACTGCTGCGCATCGGTCTCCACGACCTCACGTCGTGCCGCATCCAGTTGCGGACCGAGGGCCTTGAGCCGCTCGACCGAGAAATCCTGGTCGGCAAAAAACGCATTTTCGTAATCAAATCGGAGCGATTGATTTGCCGCAGAACTCATCCTTGCTTCTCGCTATCCCACCAAGAAATCGGAAAATCCGGGAACGCTCAATGCGACGAGAATAGCCGAGTTCCCACAGGTTGGCCACCCACCCGGTTGCTTGAAGACGCGTTTCTGGTACGACAAAGGGCGTACGACCAGCGGTCGCCTGACTGATCGAAACAGCACTGCAAGAAAAAGAAGAATTTTCATGGACATCCACGAGCTGACGCGTGACCTGCACACCAAGAACGGCGCCAAGATTGTCATGCTGGTCGCCGACGGATTGGGTGGCTTGCCAATGGCAGCCGGTGGAAAAACCGAACTCGAGACCGCCAACTCGCCTAACCTGGATCAGCTCGCCGCACGCGGCGTTCAAGGGGCCAGCATTCCGGTTGCCCCCGGCATCAGTCCCGGCAGCGGGCCCGGACACCTTGGCCTGTTTGGATACGATCCCCTCAAATACAGGATTGGCCGTGGGGCCCTTGAGGCGACCGGCATCGGCTTCGAGTTGGAAGCGGGTGACGTCGCCATTCGCTGTAATTTCTGTACGCTCGACGATGATGGCAACATCGCGGACCGCCGCGCCGGACGGATTCCCACCGAAGAGAGCGCGCCGCTGGCCAGGAAACTGCGGGAGGTTTCCATCCCCGGCATCGAGATCTTTGTCGAGCCGGTCAAGGAGCATCGGTTCGTCGTCGTGCTGCGCGGTCCCGGGTTGGGAGGCAACGTTCGGGACACCGATCCACAGGCGACCGGTGTCCCGCCCCTCGACCCCGTCGCCGACGACGATGCCAGCCAGAAGACGGCCGAAGTGGCCCGCGAATTCCTCACACAGGCTCGTAAACTGCTGGCCGATCAGCCCAAGGCGAATTTTCACACGATGCGTGGATTCGCCGAAAAGCCGAATCTGCCGACGTACGAGGACGTCTACGGTCTGCGGGCCGCAGCGATTGCCGTTTACCCCATGTACAAGGGACTGGCGCGACTGGTCGGCATGGAGATCGTCGGCGCCGCACAGACCCTGGACGAGCAGGTCGAGACGCTGGCGGAGAATTGGGATTCCTACGATTTCTTCTTCCTGCATTACAAGTACACAGACAGCACCGGTGAAGATGGGAATTTTGATGCCAAAGTGGCCCGGATTGAGGATTTCGACGCCGCCCTTCCCAAGGTTGTCGCGCTGGACCCGGCCGTGCTGATCGTGACCGGAGACCACAGCACCCCCGCGTTCCTCCAAAGCCACAGTTGGCACCCCGTCCCCACGGTGTTGGCCTCCGACTGCTGCCGCCCCGACGGACTCCACGAATTCAACGAAAGTAGCTGTATTCGCGGCGGCTTGGGACAATTTGAGGCCAAACATCTGATGACGTTGGCCTTGGCGAACGCGGGAAGATTAGGCAAATACGGAGCTTAGCCCCAATTCCGTTCAATCGGAATTCGGAGGTCGTTGTATTCCCACTGATGGTCACGGGAGAACCGCGGTTGCCAGGCCAGGTAGGCTACTTAACGCCTTGTCATTCAAGACGTTGAGGATGATGTCGCCCGATTCGAATTGCACGGTGTTGTGCTTCGCCGCGATCCTTCATCAGCCCCCGGGTGTTCGCCCCGTTTTCGTTGATCGCAATAGAGACCGGTCGCTGACGCGTTCCTGCATGAGATGCGCGGCCCTGCGCGCGATTTCGCCACAAACGATTGCGACACAATGACTTGCATTGAACGGTCGTTCCTTCGTGAAGCATTCGGGCTACAGACCACATTTATCGTGGGTTCTTTGGGTGTCTCGCGGCTTGCATTCTCGGTTCACTCAAGCTGCCTCGGAGGGACCGCCGATACGATGGATACACCATCGTCGGCGGAATCCTTCCGGCGGTCGAAGCGAGGAGTGCGATGCGAGAGGGAATCCGTGGCCTGATTTTCGCCGGCTTGAGTGTCCTGGCTGCCTCGCTCTGCGCGCACGCCCCGGCCACTTCCCACGCCGCGGACCCTCCGGTGACTTCCCGGTTTCCGTCACGTGTTCTTCGGCAAACGTCGTTCAACATTCCCTTCACGGTCGAAACGGCAACGCAGCCGCTGGAGGTGCAGTTGTACGTCAGCCGGGACCGGGGTGCCTCATGGGACCTCTATGCGAGACTGAATCCCAGCGCTCGGTTCTTTCCCTTTCAGGCCGCGGCGGATGGAGAATATTGGTTTGCCTCGCAGACGATTGACGCCACGCATTCGCCGACCGAGTTGGCCGGCCGGCGTCCGGAATTGCACGTGATTGTCGACACGGCGCAACCGGTGTTCGATTTTCGAGCCCTGGTTGGTGCGGCGGACCAGGTGCAGCTGATTTGGCGCTGCACCGATCCAACCATCGACGCAGAATCACTCAAGATCGAATACCAGGCAGGGCGTGAGCAGCCTTGGCACCCGGTAAACGTGGCCCCGGCGGTCACGCGTGAGTCCATTTCCGGACGCCATTCGTTTGCCCCGCAGACGGCCTGGTCGGAACTGCAAGTTCGGGCGGAGGTCAGTGATCTCGCCGGCAACAAAGCGGTTGTCACTCGGCGGCTGTCTCGAAGCGGAGCAACTTCGTATGCCGCCCGGCGGCCGAGCGCCGTGACCCGCTGGCCCGGTGCCGGCCTGGCGCCAACCGCGGCTGGCCAGCCTGCGGACACGCAGCAGGCGAATCGGCCGGTCGCGTTGCCTCCCACGCAGGGCAACCCGTCCCCGCCCTCCCCTTCCGCTGAGCGTCCGTCGATGCCAAACGGGATCCGGGGTTTTCAATACCCGGTCAGCTTCGGTCGCTCGGCACCCGAATACGGCGGGGCGGCCAACGGCTACCCGGCGGCAACGAGGGGAGTCCCGGCGGATCCCTACGCGAATGCGCGCCCAAGCTCCCGCACGAATGACGGTGGCGGGGCGGATCTCCATCAGGAAGCGGCCAGCGACGGTGCCACGTATGGCGCCGGACCGACGGGTGCCGATGGCAGGCCAATCGCGGCCTATCCGCCCGGCGAGACTCCGACCTCCGCGCAATTGCCCGTCACCGGTCCCGGCAGCCAGCAAGCCCTCAACAACCGGGGCGCGTACGATGGCGCCTCCGACGCGGGGGCTGCAAATGACGGAGGACCGGTCACCGAATGGAAAGCGACGGAGACGGCCACCGGCGCCGCGAACATCTACGGTGGCATCACGACACAAAGCGACGATTCGTCCGCCGGATCGAACTGGGCCGGTCGCCGTGGTGACGAAGGTGCGTCCAGCCAGGTCGACCGGCTTGTCGCGCCGCAGACCAACTCGCCGCAGACCCGCCTTCCGCAGAGCGCGCCGGCTCGAGCCGGTATCGAAGCGGCAGCCGCCACCGATCGACCGCAAACCCAGCCTGAACTCGACGCGACGCGGCCTTCACCCTTGCGGAGTGGGTCGAACCAGGTGCGTGTCCGGCCCGCCGTCCGCATGACATCCGCCCTGCGTTTTGAACTGGATTACGAATTCGACGCCGCGGCGGCCAATGGCGTCCGCAGCGTCGAACTCTGGGGGACGCGCGACGAGGGGGAGACCTGGTCACGCTGGAAGGTCGACGAGGATCGCCGCAGTCCGATGCATGTCGAGATGGACGGCGAAGGGGTCTACGGGTTTCGCATTGTGATTGTGGGCAACAACGGGCTCGCCGGCAGGGCGCCGCGGAACGGCGAAGACGCGGAACTGTGGGTCGGAGTCGATACCACTTCGCCGGAAGTGCGGATCACAACCGCGACGTACGGTCAGGGGGAACACGCGGGTAAGCTGGAAATACGCTGGGAGGCGGTCGACGCGCACTTTGACGAGCGGCCGATCAGCATCTCGTATAGCGATCACGTTGCGGGACCATGGACGACGATTGCGGCCGAGGTGGCCAATACGGGACAGTACTATTGGCCCATCGACCCTCGCGTGCCTGAACAGTTGTACTTGCGTCTTGAGGCCCGTGATCAAGCGGGAAATCACAGCGAATATCGGCTGCCCGACCCGGTCAACTTGGCCGGCTTCACCCCCAAGGCCAGAATCCGAGGCATCCGACCTCTTCGTCAAGCACCGGATTCGAATCGGGCCGACCAGGATCAAGGGCCGCAAGCGACGCGAAACCCCTATTTTGCTCGCTAAACGCCACCAACCGTCCTCCTCGACGCGGATCCCCAACGCACCGTTCAAGGCGGGTCTCCGACACCCTGCTCAGCGCAAATCTCCGCTCCCCTGCCCCCTGCTCGGCGCAGGTCCTCCGCCCCTGCTGAGCGCGGGTCCTCCGCCCCTGCTCGGCGCAGGTCTCTGACCACCTGCTCGGTGCGGGTCTCCACCCCCCTGCTCAGCGCGGGTCCTCCGCCCCTGCTCGGCGCGGGTCTCTGACCCCGCCGAAACCGCCGACCGTAGGTCTCCACTCCTCTTCCACTCCTCTTCCACTCCTCTTCCACTCTTCATCCATTCTCCTTCCACACCTCCCTCCCCCCCCTCTCTCTCTCTCTCTCTCTCTCTCTCTCTCTCTCTCTCACCTACACTATCCACTCCCACCATCCACCCCCGCTCCCACCAGCAACACGCACAACCATCGATGATCCGCGGCGCCAACAAGCCACGAGTCACTGCGCCATGACCAGCAGGGCCGACGGGCCGAACACCGACGAACGTCTGCAATTCGTCTGCGGCCACGGTCGCCAGGTAGCGGTTCGTAGCTTCCATCGTCGCCAGGCGGAGGTCTTGCGGGGACGACTGCTGGGGTGGCGCAACAATCGGTCTCGTCCAGGCGCTGTTCGTTCGCAGCGGGCGGTTGTGACGGTCCGGTTCAGTTGATACGTTCCATCGTTCGAATTTCGCGGCCCGGATGTCCGCGGCAATGCCCAGGTTGACTGAGTTGTCCGCAGCGGCCCTTGCCCCATGCCCAACACGCTGCACGTTTTTGATTTGCTGGCCCAGGCGGAGGTAGCACCTGCCGCGGTCACGGTTTTGTTTGGCGACGAGCCGTTTCTCAGGCGGTTGGCCCTCAAGCACGTGTTGTCGCAGGTGCTCGACGAGCAAGATGACGACACGCCTGACGCGTCGTTTAACGGCAGCGTTGCCTGGCGGGATGTGGCTGACGAACTTTCCACGTTGTCGCTGTTTGGCGGCGATCGGCCGAGATTGGTCGTTGTGGAGGAGGCGGATCCGTTTGTCAGCCAGCAGCGGGGGCACCTGGAGGACTACGTGGCCAAGCCCAAGTCGACTGGCCGGCTGATTCTGGAGGTGACGACCTGGCCCGCCAACACACGGCTCTACAAGGCGATCGACAAGACCGGTTTACAAGTCGAATGCCGCGCCCCGCAACGTGCGGCGGGCAAGAGCAAGAGCGTTGATGAAGCGCGGATTTGCAAATGGCTCCAGCAGTGGGCTCGGCGCAGGCACGCCGCCAAATTGGAGAGCCACGCCGCCGCGGCGCTGCTGGAGGTCGTTGGGGCGGAATTCGGTTTGTTGGATCAAGAATTGGCGAAGCTTGCACTGTTTGCGGGGGTCGACGGCACGATTACGGCAGAGATGGTGGGGGATGTGGTCGGCGGCTGGCGGGCGAAGACGACCTGGGATCTGGTCGATGCCGCGGCGATCGGCGACGCGGGCGAGGCGCTCCGCCAACTGGAACGTCTGCTCCATAGTGGCGAACATCCGGTGGCCCTGTTCGGCCAGATCGCCTGGTCGCTTCGTCGTCTGGCGACGGCCACGCGGATTTACCAAAGCGCCGAGCGAAATCGGCGTCGGATTCAGCTCCGCGAAGCGCTCATCCAGGCCGGAATCCAGCATTGGAATCGGAAGGGCTTGGAGAAGGCGGAAATGCAGCTAAAGCAACTCGGGCGTCGCCGAGCGGGACAGCTTTACCGCTGGCTGCTGGAGGCCGATCTGGCCCTCAAAGGGACCCACTCCACGGCAGACCGTGCTCGGTTTGTGTTGGAGCAGTTGATTCTGCGGATGGCGAAGGATGCGGGCCGCGCGTGAGCAGAGACGCCTCCCGGCGCTACCGCGTTCGCCGGGTGCAGTTCGTGCTCACCCGGAACATTCGTGAGCGAACAACGTTGCAATGCACGTTGCCGGTGTATCGCCGTCATTTACGAAGAGCCTACCCGGGAGGCTGCGCGTATCAGCCGGAACGCGGTCTCGCCCGCGGCCGGTTCGCTCGGCCATCAACGGAGGCGTGGGATCACGCCCACCGCTTGACGTCCTGCGCGGCGGGTAGCGGCCAGATAGGGTGAACGAAACTCGGAGCAACGGTAACGATATTGCCGCATCGATGATCGTCATCCGGGGGGAACGCCCGACGGCCGCTGAGCGATCCGCGCCGGTGGTCCGCAGACCGGTTGCCACCAACTGCCCGGTAGTTTCCAAGGCGTCCAAAGTCAGTAGAATGCGGCCAAGTTATGCGGGCAATTTCCTGTCGCCGGCCGGTCGCCGGGCGTCGATGACGCCTGCCGGGTCTTGCCGCGTATCGCTCGGTGTTTGACGGTGGCCCCGCCACGGTTGGTTGACTTTCCGCACGATCCTAACTCTTCCGAAAGCGATTCGATGATTCGGGCAATCTTTGCAGCGTTTCTCGGTTATGTCGTGATGGTCGCTTGCGTCATGGCCGGCATTGCCATCGTCTGGAACGTGTTCGGGAACGAATTTGCGTTTTCCGGCGAGTCGACCGAGGCCAGCCTTGGTTGGTCGTTGCTGGCCCTGTTGAGCGGTTTGGTGGCAGCCGTGATGGGCGGCTACGTCGCGGCCCTGGTCGGTGGGCCCAAGGGGTGGCTGGCCGTGCGGGTTCTGATCGCGCTGATCCTCCTTTTTGGCGGATTGACGATCGTGATGCAGTTCGGGGCGGAACCGCTGCCGCTGCCGGACGGCGTTTCGATTCGGGATCTCGACTTTTTTGAAGCCGGCCAGTACGCGGTCAGCCCCATGTGGTACAACTTCGCGATCGTGGTCGTCGGCCTCATCGGTGTTTGGTCCGGCGGTCGACTCGGTGGAGCGCGGCAGTCACTGGCGGCGCAGCAGTCACTGGTCGTTAGCAAGTCCGAATCGGCGGCGGAGGAGTCGCAACCGCAATCCGCCGGTCCTTCTGCGGAGGAAGGCGATTGAGTTCCTGCACGCCCCGAATTCCGGCCGCCGGCTGTACGGTTGTTGTTTGCCGGGCTCGCACGGTTTTCCCATCCGGAGGTGGCTTGGACGTCCCTCATGAAAACTCGCCTCGTCCCGCCGAGGGGCGGGTGACAGCGTCGGTCCTCCACAACCGTCCTCGCTGACCCTTCAACCGATTGTCGCCGATCCGCTCGGCAGTTGTTTCGTTTCTTCCAGATCGTGCAGAATTCACATGGCAGCGCCAAAACAGGGACAGCAAGAGTTGGACTTGGAGATCAAAGATGCTCGAGTCATCTTTGGGACGGTCTGGGAGAAGCTGGAAGAAGAGATTGGCCACGAGAACTTGCGGTTTCCCAAAGAACTGATCCTGCTGGGGGGGGCGCCCGGGGCGGGCAAGGGGACGCATACCAAGTTCATCATGCAAGCCAGGGGGTTTACCTGCCGGCCGATCGTGATCAGCGAACTGCTGGTGACGCCCGAAGCACAGAAGATCAAGGATCAGGGCGGGATGGTTGGCGACAAGGAAGTGGTTGGCATCCTCTTGCGAAAACTCCTCGAGGAAGATTTTCGCGATGGCGCCGTACTGGATGGCTTTCCCCGCACGCGTGTGCAGGTCGAATGTCTCAAGTTGCTCGTCGATCAAATCAACAAGCTGCACACGGAGTTTCAAGAGACGCCGCTGGCGACCAGTTTTCGCCGGCCGACGATTCACGCAATGGTCTTGTTCATCACGGAGCGGACCAGCATCGAGCGGCAGATCAAACGCGGCAGAGAGATTGCGCAGCACAACCAGGAAGTCGAGGAGACAGGCCTGGGGCAGGCGGTTGAACTGCGTTCCACGGATCTCAGTGAAACCTCAGCGCGGCGCCGGTATCGCGTCTTCAAGGAACAGACCTGGGACGCCCTGACGTCACTCAAGGAACTCTATCACTATCACTACATCAACGCGGAAGGGCCGATTGAAGAGGTCGAGGCGAACATTCTGCAGGAACTGCAGTATCAGAGCTCGCTCGAGCTGGAGCAGCGCACGTACGACCGGTTGAGGTCGCTCCCGCTGGCCGAGGAGATCACGAATCACGCCCGCCAGGAACTCGTCAAGCGACTCGACAGCTACGAACTAGAGCATACCGACAAGTTCATTCGAGTGGTCGAGATTCTCAATACCAAGTTCATGCCAATCATCACTCGGCATGCACTCTCCGGGCGTTCGATCGTGACGTCTGAAGATCCGCTTTTCGCGGATCCGTTGGCCCTGGCCATGCTGATCGACATCTTCTCTGAACGCGGTTTTCACGCGACGGTCGACAAACGAATTCAGGAGGTTCCCGAACGCGTGGACCTCGACACCGGGTTGATACACGTCCGCACGAAGGCCGTCTTTCGCATCCAGATTCAATTCAAGGGCTCGGAGATCCGTCGCGGATAGCAGTGACGAAGGGCGCACGTTCAGGCCGCAACGAATGGCCCCCACTCCATTGGTAGCCACCGTCGCCGAACGGTGGGGCCCGGCACCGACCGGCCGAGCATGGTGGCTACATCCTGGGCGTCGTGGAATTACGCCGCGTCCTGGCCGTCGTGGAATTACGCCGCAATCGGCAAGAAGCAGCCAAGAAATCAAGAAATAAAGGAGGCCGGCAAATTGCCGGCCTCCAGACGTCTTAATGCTCGCTTGCAGCAACTAGGCCAAGCGAACGTTTTCGGCGGCAGGACCCTTCGGGCCGCTGCCCTCCGTGAATGTCACACGTTGTCCCTCTTGGAGCTGCTCGTACTGCACTCCTTCGAGGCTCGAGTGGTGGAAGAACAGATCCTTGCTCCCACCCGTGTCGATGAATCCAAAACCTTTTTCCGTCAACTTCTTGATCGTACCTTCAGCCATTCGTCGCATTCCTAAAAAGTGAAATTCTTCGGCGCTGCCACGAAACAAACACGCTCGGGGCAATCTAAACGCCAGCCCCATTGTATCGGCCGGCGTGGCCACGGCAACGGCCATTTGAACACAATTGCCAATCACCGGGGCCCAGTCGGACGGCTCGGCACGGGCCGTCGTTGCTTCGGGGCCCGCTTCCCGCCCCGGGAATCCGTCGAAAACCGGGGAGTTTCTGCCTGTTTGAACGAACACGGCCGCGTCCCGCCGGCGATGGGTGATCCCCTGCCCCCGCGTTTCCCAGGCCGAGCAATCGAATGGGACAGCTAGCGTGGATCATTCGCCAGCCGGCCGGTCGATTTTCGCTGCGGCCGCCTATGGATTGCGGCCCTGCCTTTGTTGGCGAACGACGACCAGCCAGTCCTCGGCGGCATCCCCGGGCGGCTCGCCCAGTCCGACACGCCGACCGCCGGAGACGCGCTGCACCGACCCACGGCGCAATTCGCCTCCCTGACGCGGATTGAACCAGGCGACGTCAAACGCGCCGGCAGCCGCAGTCAAATCAAGGTGCGACGAGCCGCCGTGCGGCAAGTAAACCAGGAACACATGGCGCTGATCGGCCAGGCAGTATTTCGAATTGTCATGGGCGGTGTTGCCGACAAGTTCGTCATGATTCGCCATCTGCCAGAACGGGATATCGTGGCCGTGGAAAAAGTCGATGGCGATCCGGCAGTAGTCCCAGCTTCGGTCACGGCTGCGCCAGTCTTCGCAGACGAGATCGTTTTGGACGTACTGATAGCCGAAGTAATACTCGACGCCGGCTCCACCGCCCATCAGCGTGCCCCAGAGCGTCTGTTTCCGAACTTCGTGTTCGGTGTAGGTCATTTTTCCGGTCCGATCGCGACCGTCGTATCCTGCGTAGCCCAGATCGGGGCACTGCCCATGCGCCGCCGTTCCCGACTCGTCAAAGGCCACAATCAGGGGCCGTCCGGCCTCAGCCGACGCTCGGGCCCACTTCACCGTCTGCCGGTGTGTATCCTGGATGCCGCTGTTCTGCAGTGACAACCCGGTGAGCTTCGACCGGTTTCCCAGCAACGGACGATAAACCTGATCCTGTTGATTCGGGTAGGTATGAACCACAATGTTGTGATCGTACGCGTCCCAGGCGGCGATGTAGTCGATCATGGCCACCTGCTGCTCGGTGGACTGGGTATTCTCTTCGCCCAGGTTCCAGTTGAGCGCCAGGTTGTGCCCAAACCGGGCGATCAGTTCGCGGCAGTACAGTTTCCTTTGGGGGCCCAAGTCTCCGCCATCCAACGATTCCGGAACGTGCTTCGTCTGTGACCCCCGATGACCGCCCCTCCGATGGTCATCATTTTCCGTCTCTTGCATCTTGAAGTGCAGGTACATGCCGCGCGTGGTGCCGTGGTCGAACACCACACTCCACTGGTCAAGCTTACTGCAGTCGTAGTGCAGCTTGTCGTTGCGGTCAATGAACGGCCAGACGTTGTCGCCGTCGCCGCCGGCGTTGTAGGTCAGGAAGGAGAAGGCGTTGCAGCCCTTCGCGGAGAGATAATTGATCGCCCCAATCAGGCCTTTCCCCTTGCCGCCTTGCCAGGTCGGATCGCCGTCTCGCCAGTCTTGGATATGGGCGTGCCATGTCTTCAGGGGGACCTTGGTCGGCTTGCCTGCGTGGGTATTGTCAAAGTCTGCGTAGCCGAGGAGCGTTTCGGGCGCATCAGCGCCGACCTTCAAGAAGTACTGCTTGCTGCCGGCAAACCGCAGGTAAGCCTTTCCGACCACTGCCAGCCGTCCATGAGCTCGCAGGTCACGTCCCGTCTTGTCCGTGGCGGCGACGAGAAACGTCCCCTCCAGGCCGTCGTAAGGTGCCAGCTCATCCGCCTTGCCGTCACGTTCAAGCCCGACCCCGTCTCCCTGCTGAAACGACACGCGATAGGTCCATTTGCCGGTTTGATCGGGGGCGAAATGGGCCCGCCAGCGCGTACCGGATTCGGCCGAGCTATCGGCGGCCCGGCCATCGGCGGCAAAGTACCCGGGGATGGTGTAGGCATTCCCGCCGGCGTGCGTAAAGGTCACCAGGAATCGATAGTCGGTAAATGGATTCGGCCGATTGTCCTGCTCGTGGGCGTAAGGACCATCCAGGGTGAGAGTGATCTTATGCCACTGCTTCATCTCGCCATCCAGCGTGACCGTACCGTTCCCGTGCGGCCGCCGAGGCAGGATCAGCGGCTCCCGGCTGACGGGCCGCGTGGGACTGTCTTGAGGTTTCGCCGTCGAGCCATCTTGCGGAGTGACTTGCCGGGCGACCAGGCGAAATGTTTTCTCCCCGCCCTTGCGTTGCCGGCGGGCCTGATCGGTCTCGCCGACCAACGGCGACTGCCCCGTCTCCTGGCGGGCCGCCGCAGCGGTCAGGGACGGTGCGGCCCCGCTCGCCGACAAGCACAACACGAGCCACAGGAGGGAACGGATTGCCGGGTCAATCATATCGGAACTCTGCGGAGCCAGCGGCTGTCAGCCGGCCGCGAATGGGCCAACGCAAACCAGAAGCATGAAGATCGTGGGATTATAGTCGACCACGGATTGCGAGTGAACGAGACCGAGCCAGGCGTACCGATCCGCCACCGGGGCCGCTTCGCGCCTTGTCGCGCTCGCAGCGCACCCGTGCTCCGTACCGCCGCCTATCCGTTCCTTAACGCGAACTTCGCGAAACACGCCGATGATGTTGTCACAATCGGCCATCAAGTTTCGTGATGGTGTCTTCATCACCCACCGTGGCTGTCGCGATATCGCCCCGTGGTCTGATCGTTGACGGAAGGCGTGGTCCGGTGATCCCCAAGCGGTGGGGCGTCGTTTGCGACTTCGTAAACCCTGGCGAGCCAATGACTCGACGTAGCAAACACGATCAGTTAATGTGAAATGAATGGCCGGTGTGTCTACCGTTTCTCAGGTAGGTGCGGCATGCTGCGACCGGCTGGTTTCGCTGCGTTAGCGATCAACGTTCGCCGGTCATGTTGTGCGATCGGTTGCGGTGGCTCTTCTAGTTAGAACGGAGATGTGGCATGGAATCTAATCAGGTTCAGGGAAGTCAGATTCAGGGACGGGAACAACCATCGGTGGGGCGCACCCGCCGCGGTTTTACCCTGGTCGAGTTGCTGGTCGTGATTGCGATCATTGGAATTCTGGTGGCCCTCTTGCTGCCGGCGGTTCAGTCAGCGCGGGAGGCCGCTCGCCGCATGCAGTGTTCGAACAACTGCAAGCAGATCGGTTTGGCGATCCATAACTACCATGACACCTACAAGGCGCTGCCGATGGCCTGGTATCTGGACATCACGCCCCGCCCGTTCAATGGTGAGTCATGGGCCATGTCGATCCTGCCGTTCCTCGAACAGCAACCGCTTTACGACCGATACGATCACAGCGTGTTGGCCGCGGACCAGTTGAGTCCGGCGAATGTGGCAGTCATTCAAACCCCACTCTCGGTCTTTGTCTGTCCTTCGGCGCCGGGTGGAGTGAACCGGGCATACACCTTCGATGCGAATCCGGCCAACCTGCCGTTTACTGCCACCGACGTCGCGCCGTCCGACTATATCGCCACAACCGGGGTGCTCGGCGCCTTCGCCAACATTGCCTACAACGGCAACGCCGGTGGCAGCCGCGGTGGTGCCCTGAAGGTCATTGGACCGTTCGGAGGGAACCAAGGCAGTCGGCTCGCCGACATCATCGACGGTACCACCAATACCTTCCTGATCGGCGAGCGAACCGGCGGCAATCAGGTCTGGACAAAGAGCGAGGTTCATACGCAAGCCACAGCGGCCCTGATTGGACTGGAGGGAGGCGGCTGGGGTGACTTGCTGAACGGTGAACATTGGCTTGGCGGCACACTGCAGAGCGGCCTGCCCTGGCCACCACAGGATGGTCCTTGTGCGATCAATTGCACCAGCGCCCGGGGCTACGGTTTCCATAGTTTTCACCCGGGAGGTGCTCAGTTCGTAATGGGAGATGCTTCCGTGCAGTTCATGAGCACGACGGTGGATCCGCTGGCGATCGCCGGCAGAATCACGACGCAAAAGGGTGAAATTCTGCCCGACTGACGCTTGAACAGCACCGTGCTTGCCGGGCCCGATGTCCCGGGTGAGAACGGAAGATCACGTCCGCCGACAAGGGGCTCGCATCCCGCGCTCGGCGGACCTGCGGTCGTTGATTCCGGTCATGGCTGGCGATGCCACCCAGGTCTCGCTTCGACTTGCCGGATCGAGCCCCTGCCGGGCTGGCGGTCAAGTTGCCGGCGGCGTGCGGTCCGGCGGTGGCTGGCTAACGAGAATCGTCGTAGCGCCACGGCCTTAGGCTGCCATCGCCGGTAACCGCCCAGTAAGACGTAATCGCTCAGTTAAGACTGCGCCAGGCATTCCGCCAGGCAATTGCGAGAACAGGCAAGCTGCTGTCCGCTTGTTTTCGCGACCCGAGACGGCGAATGTTCGCGGCACGAAAGGCAGCACGATCGGCCCTCCGTTGCCCGGCACGATCGACATTCAATGCTTTCCAAAATCCCCTTCGTAGGAGTACGTTCCCAAGATGGATGGACGCCAGCTTTGTCTACTCGCACTGTTAATCGGTTCCCTGTCGATCAGCGCCTGTTCGAAAACCGACTACGGCTTGGAAACGACCCCCCTTACCGGCGAGGTGTATGTCGATGGCAACCCGGCGGCCGAGCTTGCCGTGACGTTGCATAACGTTGCCGGGATGGACAGCGAGGTACCCACGGTATCGGCGACGTTCACCAAGGAAGATGGAACGTTTGAGGTTTCTACGTTCGAAGAGGGTGACGGAGTACCCGCAGGCGACTACGTGGCGACTTTCGCCTGGGGCCAGTTCAATCCAGTCAGCCGGCGCTATGAAAAAGACAAGCTCAAGGGGAAGTACGCCGATCCGAAAACATCCGAGTTCAAAGTCACCGTCAGCGGGGGCGAGCCTGTCGACATGGGGCGAATCGAATTGCGGACGAACTAGCGAGGCGGGGCCTCGGACAAGTCGCGAGCCGACGCTCGCGGCATCTTCGTCTTCGTCCGCTCCCGTTGGTCGCTCGGACGTGACTCATTTGTCAAGCGAAACCTGATACAAGCCATCGAGGGCGGCCGACATCCCGCCCGAACTCTTGCGACAAGGAACCGCCGAATGGCGAAGAAGTCCGATTGGATCCTGATTCTGGGGTGGGCGGCAAGTTGCCTCGTGTGGATGGTCGGCTCGCCGCGCCCGGGACGGGCGGATGAGAACGGCGGCCAGCGTTACTTGATTATTCATGCGGACGACGCCGGAATGTCCCATTCGGTCAACCTGGCGACGATCGACGCAATGCAGAATGGTGTCGTCTCGTCCGCCAGCATCATGGTCCCTTGCCCTTGGTTCAGCGAATTCGCCGCGCACTGCCGAGCGAATCCCGCCGGCGACTACGGGATTCACCTGACCCTGAACTCCGAATGGGACCATTATCGCTGGGGGCCGGTGGCGCCGCGGGAAAAGGTACCCAGTCTGGTCGACGAGCACGGTTACTTGTGGGACAACGTCCGGCAGGTGGCCGAGCACGCCAAGGCGGCTGAAGTCGCCGTGGAACTTCGGGCCCAGGTTGATCGTGCCCGGCAGTTTGGGATTCCCCTGACGCATCTCGACACCCACATGGGCGCCCTGGTGAGCCGGCCGGACTTGTTGGAAGTCTACGTGGAACTGGGCCTGGAATACGACCTGCCGATTCTTTTTGTCCGCGATCGCGAAGGCAAGATGGCCAGGGAGTATCCGGCGCTGGCCCAACGTGGCGAGGCCATGTTGCAGAAACTCGATGGGCGGATGTTTCCGGTCCTCGATCACCTGGCCCAATTCTACGGTGGTGAAACGCACGCGGCACGCCGGGCATCGTATCTGCAGCTGCTGCGAACTCTCCAACCGGGGGTGACGGAACTGATCATCCATTGCGGTTACGATAACCAGGAGCTGCGAGCAATTACCCGCAGTGCCGCGCGCCGCGACGGGGACCGACGCATCTTCAGTGATCCCGAGGTCGCGTCCTTGATTCGCGACCTCGGGATCGAACTCATCACCTGGAAACAGTTTCGTCAGATGCGCTCGGGCGTTCGGCCTAGTACCGCAAGATGAAGTCGAAGGTGAGTCGATTATCCATCACGTCACGACGCTTGGTCAGCGGGGCTTCCCAGGCGACGCCGACTTCCATGCGATGATGGGGCTTGTACTTCATGCCGAGCGCTCCGGTGACAATGTCGTTGCCAGCCACGCCGCGCGAACCAAGGTTGAAGAGGTCTCCTCCTTCGACCCCGTTCAGCCCGACTTTTCCCGATCGCATCCAGTGGTACCAGTTTGCTTCTCCCAGCAGATACAGGTTTGTGCAGCCGATGCGCCGATCAATATGATTGGACCAGTACCACATCTGACTTTCGGCGGAACTGTCGGCGGGCAGCAAAAAGCCGGTTCCGCTGAGGACATGCCAGCCGTTGATCTCGGCACCGCCGGTCAGGAAGATGTCGAACAAACCGTCTCCATTTCCCTGCAGGGTGCGCGTGCTGCCGACGGGCAATTCAAAGACCACGCCACCGCTCAGCAGCCGTCGCCGTTCATGGTCGGCGAAGAGGTTGTATTTCAACCCGGCTGCCACGTCCGCCCAACCGTCGTCGATAAAATCATTGCTCGACGTCGCGTAGCCGTCTTTGGTGGCGATGATCGACAGCCGATCATTCAGCGCCGCCCGCACATGCATCGCGATCAGGTTGACATCTCCACCTCCGGCCGTGATCGGCACACGCTGGCGCAAGTAGATCAAGCGGGCTTCGGTAAGCGTGCGGGGGTCTTCAAAAAAGACCGGATTCGTCATCGGGCTGATGAAGTCGCTGAAGCACGTGTCGCTCGGCGCGACCAGGCCCAACAGGCGACAGCCGCAATGGCCGCCGATCCCCTTGCCCGCGCAGCCCTCCAGGCACCCTGCCGATTTCTCGTAGCCCGCCAGGCTGAGACGCTCGCCGACGTCCTCTGCGGTTGTTGCTTCACTTGCCGCCAAGTCGGGGAGGATGCCTTCGGATGCGCTGCCGGGTTGCGTCGGGACACCGGTTTCCGCAACGGCCGCCAGACAGGGGAGCGCGACGTACAACAACGCCGTCGCCACGGTTTTCAAAGTAACTCTCATCGTTCCTCTCCAAGCGTAATGAAGCCGGTTCGTAATGCGCTGCAAGCTATTTCGGTCTGTATCGGTTGCTCGGCAAGCGACGCTTAGAACAGCCGCGTGGCCCCCCTAAAGTCTGCCGGACTGGCACCACCGAACCGCATTTCTGGTGGTGTCGGGGTGAACACGCCGCACGTTGTGTGCAGATACGCACGGCCGGTCGTCGGCACGCGCTGATTCGCACGAACAGGAACTCGATGTGCAGCTTCCAGCGGGTGCACCGTGGCGCTTGTCGCAGATCATGCATCCGCGAATGACCAGTCGGTACAAGTGACTATGTTGCCAGGGTTGGTCGGTTGCTGGGGTTGGTCGTGAACGCACCCAACCTGCCGAGCATCTCAGCCGAAATGCGTTCGCGTCCGCGTTGCTCGGCGATCAACGGAATCGGGGGCGACCGCCCAACGGCTGATGAGTGATTCAGGTGAAAGTTGGGGACCGCCGAAACGGTCAGCTCAACTGCAACAGCAGACGTGTTGCCAGCGGGGCAAGCCAACCGGTTGCCAGGGAGAGCCCTCCGGCCAATACGATGCCGGCACCCAGGACGCTCAGGATCTCCGTCGCGATTAAGGCGCCAAGGCGGAGGCGAGTCCCGCCGATCTTGACCAGCGTGTCCATCTCACGACGCCGCAGCTGCAGCGAAAGGGTAAAGACGAGCGCCATCGTGGCCAGCGTTGCGCCACCGAGCACGATGCCCCCCAGGACAAAGTACCGCTGGACCGTCATGACCGTTGCCAGCAATTCGCGCATGACACCGGCAGGGACGACGACTTGGACCAACTCCTGGTCCCCCAGGTACCGCCCCTGCAACAGGGTGCTCGACTTGTCATCGTGGGGTACAGCAAGCACGGCCGTGATCGGAAACGACTCGGGATCGCCATGGAAATGAAACGATTCGATGTTCTCGGCCGTGATCTCGTTGTATTGAATGACGGAGGCATTGGCGACAATCGTGTCTCCCTCTCGCCGCAACACGTTGGCTTGTTCGGCCGGTTGATCGAGATCTGCATGGCCGTGTGCCCGGCCTTCGATCACCCAAGCGGTCTTGGTGTCGACAAAGACTCCGTGGTCGTCCGGCGTGCCTGTGGGGTGCAGCACTCCCACGACATGCATCTTCAAGGGGTAGACGCCCGCGATATCAAACACATTTTCCGGCTTGGACATGAGGGCGTCACCGGGACCTGCCCGTGCCAGTTGGGCCGCACGGGATCCGAGCACACATTCGCCCAGGCGGTGGAACCGCCGACCCTCGGCGACCTGCAGACCGCGAAAGCTGAAGTAGTCGATCGTCGTGCCGACAATCGGGCTGTGCCGAGTGCGAAATCGGGCGTCGATGGGGATCGCATCCGCCAGGCCCGATTGCTGGATGCGCGCGGCTTCCGCGTACCGCAGGGTCGGTGGTGTGTCCCCGTCGAAGTAGAGCGAATTGAGGACCAGTTCGAGGGGGCTGCCCTTCGCGCCGATCAGGAGGGGCGTCGCTTCGGCTCGAGCCGTCAGCTCGTCCGCACTCTCACCAATCAACAGGTTCAAGCCGGCCGGAAGATAGACAATCATCGTCATCGACGCCACCAGGACGGCTGTCTTGATCCGGTGGTACGCCAGGTAACGCCAGGCGAGGTACAAGAGGTCCTTCATCGGAGTACCTCCCGCAGCTCATGAAACTGCTGGCAGTCGATCGTTTCATCAAATTGCGGCAGCAGTTGGTGGTCGTGCGTGACTGTGAGGAGAGTTGTGCGGTGTCGGCGAACATAGTCAAAGAGAATCTGCAGAACATGCGCCTTGTTGCCGGGATCGAGATTCCCGGTCGGCTCGTCACAAAGGAGCAACGGCGGCTCCAGGAGCAACGCGCGGCAGATTGCCACCCGCTGGCGTTCGCCCTGCGACAGCCGTCCGACGTGCCGGTCCAGCTTGTCACCCAACCCGACATCGTTCGCCAGGAACGCCGCCCGTTCGCGGTGGGCGGCAGTCAGCCGAATCGCCCCGGTGATGCGGCAGGGGAGCAGAATGTTGTCGAATACGGTCAAGTGTTCGAGGAGTTCAAATTCCTGAAACACCAGGCCGATCGTGGTGATCCGAAAGGCACGCCGTTGATGCTCGCCAAGTTCCGTCAGGTTCACCGAATTGGTGACCACCTGGCCCTGCTGGGGCACCAAAATGCCGGCGGCCAGATTCAAGATCGTCGTCTTGCCGCTCCCGCTGGGGCCTACCAGGGCGACCGTCGACCCGCGCGCGACATGAAACTCAGGAACCCGCAAGCGAAACTTGCTGTCGTGATACTGAAAGTCGAGGTCGCGGATCTGAATCATTGGTTCCGAGAGCGAGGCAGCGAAGCCGATTCGCCGCACCTTGATCGCAGCGCTTGCCGGATGGGAGGCGGATTGGCGGGACTTTCTGCTGCGGCGAAAGCAGCTACAAGAATAGCAGCAATTGGACCCGCTGCCACCGCCGCGCGCCCCAGTCGATCTTGCGGTTGATCTTGCCCACCTCTATAAGCCCCTGCAGCTGGCGAGGCCGGCGATAGCAATGCTGGCTGCCACTCTGGTGCCGGCGGCCTTTTGCCGGATGATCACTCAACCGCGAGTGGCAGGTGTGCCGATGGATTGAGGGAGCATGTGTCGCTCGACTGGCCAGCAACAACACAAGGAGTTTCCACGTGCCCAACCACAAACTCATTCTAGGACTCTTCTGCTGCCTGGCGTTATCGGTGACGATTTCCGCGTCGGCAGCGAACCTGGAACGTGTTGACTACCGTTTGACTGCCTGGAAGTCCGTCCACTTTAAGAACGCGGCGCAGGCGGCTTCTTACATGAAGACCTTCAAGTCACTCCACGTTGAATGCAAACAATCGCAGCATGGGGACCATGTCGACGTTAGCTATCGCTGTCCCAAGTGGCAAACCCTGACGCTCAAGTCGCACGCCGAAGCGCACAACTTCCAGGGGTTTCTGGAGAAGATTGGGTTTGAAACCAAACATTCGCATTAGCCTGGATCGGTCATCCGCCGTCGGGGCGTTCGCCTGGCGCCTTCATCAGCCGTTGGGCGTTAGCCCCGGTTGCGTTGATCGCCGAGCAAACCGGTTGCGAATGCGTTCTTGTCTCGCGGCTTGGAACTTCTGGTACTACGGGATGGGAGACCTTCGGTCGGCGGTTTCGGCGGGGTCGGAGACCCGCGCCGAGCAGGTACGTGGCGACTCGCGCCGAGCCAGGTACTGGCGACCCGCGCCGAGCCTGGTACGCGGCGACCCGCGCCGAGCCCGGTACGCGGCGCCCTGCGCCGAGTAAGCGCGTGGAGCATACATCGGCAGCGGCAATCCGCGCCGCACCGAGGTGTCGGTGGGCGGAACGTCCATCGCTTGCCGCCGGGGCCCGGGGCTATTCGGCCGGCTGGATCGTGACCTGGAGGCCTTCGACCCACTGTTTGTGCTCGTCCGTGTAATACAAATACGCTCGGCTTGGCGGGCCTTGGTAACGACCGGGCACAGCCGCAACCAGGCTCAGGGGGACGCGAACCCGTTGTTCCGCATCCAGCACACGCCAATAGAGGATGAGCTCGCGTCCGCGAACTTCGTAGGCCGCGATGAGCCCCGCGTTGACGGCTTCCTTCAGTTGATCGTGACGGACTTCCAGGCCGCCCGGGATGCCGACGATGGCCGTCGGTGTCGGTACGGCGTCGCCCGTCCGGTTGACGACGGTCACTTCGGCGTCCGTGGTTCTGCCTTCCCGCACGCGGGTCTCCGCCAGCTTCACGTCAAGGTGCAGTTGGCAGTCGGGCGAAGATGGCGGTTTCAGCGTGTGGTAGTTGACGTTCAGCAGGCACGGCATGTCGCTGCCGCCCGACATTTTCAGCTCGACCCGATGCCTGCCGGGCGTAAGCTGCTTGGTGAAGTCGGGCAGCCGGATGCTGCCGTGAGAATGCGGGTCGAGTTCCCGCGGGGAGCCCACCGGTTGGCCATCGACCCAGAGGGTGAGTTGGCCGGGAGCCAGTGGCCTGGCCCGTGATTGGTCGTAGGCCACGATCGCCCGCAAGGCCAGCACGGTCGACTGGGTCGAGCCGAAGCGGCCCCCCTTGCAGACCTCGGCCAGGTAGCGGATGCCTCGTTCTACATTCTCTACAAAGGCAGGGTTCCTGAGCCAGGCCGTCATCGCCAGGGCCGTCGTTTCGATCGTCAGCGCCTCGCCGCCGCTCCCGACCACCGAAACGGTTGCACCTTCGACCGAGCCATCGGTCGTCTGAATCCCCGCCAGCTTATCCAGGAGCCGGTTGGCACCGTCGGTGTCTCCAGCGATGGCCAGGACGTTGGCAGCCAAGGCGATCACGTAGCTGTTATCGGTCGTCTCCGCAACGTCGCGGACCCAGGCGACCTCGTGGGAGAGATCGGCGTCGTTTCCGGCTTCGAGCAGCGCCCAGGTATTGTACGTGAAGGCGACCTCCGGCTCGGCGAGCCACGTGTGCAGCGTGCGCGTCTTGCGCTGGTAGCCCCCTTGGCCGTCGCGTTGCTCGAGCAGCCACCGGCGGGTCCTCGCGACCATGGCCGAGTCGACCGGGTGGACGTCCGCCATATCGGTGAATTCGAGCAATCCGTACGCGGTGAGTGCATCATGTCCGGGATCGCCACCAAACCACTCGAGCCCGCCACCCGGTGACTCGAAGCCAAGCAGCCGGTTGTAACTTCGCTCCAGCGTCGCGGCGCTCCGCTCGATCAAGCGTGGGTCGACGCCTTGGTGTGACATGAAGTACTGTTGCGCCATCACCAGCGGATAGGTAGTAGAACTGGTTTGTTCAAAGCACCCATTGGGTTCGCGAATCAGTCGCTCCAAGGATGCCGTGAGCGTTGCCAGCGGCGTGGGGAAAACGAGCGCCTCCGCGGTCAGGCTGCCGGGAACGAGCTGCTGGGGGATCTGGATCTCCATCGTGACCTGGCCGTTGGGCGAAAGCATCCCGCCGCCGCCCGCTTCGGCCGGATACCCCAAGGGGGCGACGTGCAGATGCCGTGTAACGTTGTCGCCGTATGCGCCGGCAACCGCACGGACTTCGAAGCGGGCAGGCCCGCTGATGTTGCCGACCTGCAGCTCGACCGGCTTGCGCACACGACTGTCAGCAGCCAGTTCAAACGGTGGCAACGTCTGATGGAAATCCAGCCCGGTTGTGGACACATCAACGGCAACGGCCGGCAAGGCAGATTGCGTCGCATTGACGATACCCAGGGGGACGCGAATCACATCGCCCGCCGTAACCTCCAGCGGCAATTTCGGCTCGAGGTAGAACGGCTGAACCGAGCTGATCGACGTTTCTGCAGCACCCAGCGACCCACGGGCATCGACCGCGTCGACCGAGACCTGGAATGACGTGACCGCGTCATTGAGCCCAAACTCGATTTCGCCGACTCCCTGGTCGTTGGTGCGGAGCGCGACGTTCCAATACAACGTCTCGGTGAAATCGGCTCGTTGGCCTGGCCGGCGTCCCGGTCGTACCTGGTGCGCGTAGGTCCTGACGGAGATCAGTTGACTACCCGGAGCCAAGCCGAAGTTGTCGCCGAATCCACCTCCGAATCCGAAGGGGGCGGCCGCATTCCCGCGCCGCGCCTCGTCGTCCGCCAGTTTCCCCAGCAGGGCATCGCGGGCCGGCAGCCGGTGTACTCGCGCCACACGCATGTCTGCCTCCTGGCGTTCGATCTGAAACCGGTCTGCAATTTGCGCTGGCGCCAGTGCCTGGCCGGCTGCCGCAGCCGGTGCCTCGAATTCCGCGGCCACCTTAGGTGCGTCAAAGTCGAATCGCCGCAAGGCGGCGCCTTCGGCGCCGTCCAAGTTGCCGCCCCCGATGCCCGCGCCGAAGCTGACGGGTGGCGGTGTGACTTGGGCCAGGAGGCGGCGTCCCGCATCGCCGTGTGCGGCCAGCCAGTTCCGTGGGTCGAGCAGTGCCCAGCGGCGCCAACCCTGGACCCCCAGCAACAGATCGAGGGCCAGCGGTGCGTCGGCGTTCTCTGGGTCGAAGTAGACATGTGCGTCGGCCAGGTCCCTCACTTCATTTTCGAGAAACACCATCACCGGCAGCCCCGGCGCCTGCTCGCGGCGATCCACCATCTCCAACACGGTCGCGTCGGTCACTCTCAGTCCCACCAGGGCAGGCGTCGGTTCTCCCTGTTCGGTGCGGGTAGCGACTTTCAGCCGGACCGTGTCGCCCGGAACGTAGCTCGCCCGCGACTCGGGAGTAATCTCGATACGGAGCTGCCGAGCGGAGCGGCGGAAAACGAGTCGCTCGGCACGCGGCCTCCGTTGGCCGTCGTAGAGTGTGGCCGTCAGCACGCCGTCCCCGTGCGCTGGTTCGCCCACCGTCAATGCTACGCGTGTGACTCGGCCGGCTCGCAGCGAAACCTGCTCACTGGCAATGACCCGGTCGCGTTGGCGGAGGACCAGCGATGCGACCTGATCGTGGGTGGCGCCAATGGCGAAGCTGAGCGCCTCGCCGGGGGCGTAGATATCCCGCCCGGGAGTGAACACCAAGCCCTCGGTTTCCGCGGCGGGAAGTTCGATCTCCCGAGTGATCCCGGCCGGCTCGGTGATACGAAGCCGGTAGGAGCGGCCCGATCGAGGCTTTAGCCGGAAGCGGCCTCGCCCTTCGTGCTCCGACCGAAAATGGCTGACCACGCGGTTCCGGTCATCCACGACGTCGCCGGCGACATCGGCCGGTTTGCCGGTGGGCGTGAATGCTTCAAAGTAGACGCGCGAGGAAAGGCCCGCGACAAGCTGACCGGCTTCCGGGTAGACCGCCAGATCGACGGACTGCAGGAGGATCGGTATCGTCTTGCTCGCCGTCTCGACCACTCCACCGTCATCGATGGAAAGTGCGAGTGTCCCTTCACCTCGTTGAATCGCCGCCGGCAATGGGAACCGTACCAGGCTGCGGCCGTCGTCGCCGACGCGGGTTTGCGTCTCATGGACTTGCTTGCCATCGACCCGCACCGTCGCCGTCACCTTTGCCCCGCGTGGAATTCCTCCTTCTGCGCGTTCGACCTCCAACGTGGCGGCCACCTCGTCACCAGGACCGTAACCGTCTCGGAGGAACTTGATCTGCGACGTCAAACGGGGCGCTCGGTATGCACGGACGTCGAACGTTCGTTCCGCCGGCGGCAGTCCATGACGCGGGTAGCTGACTTTGGCCGTGTACTCGCCGCCTGCCAGGTCGGCCGGGACATTCCATTGCGTCCCCCATACGCCGTCGGATACAGAGACCGCTTGCTGCGAAATGACATCGCCTTTGGGTCCGGTGATCTCCAGGACCCCATGAACGGTGTTCGGGTAGAGTGTCCGTGTGTGGTGGTGCAGCAGAATACCGCGCACGTAAACGGGCTCGTGTGGCCGATAGAGCGGTTTGTCCGTCGATACAAAGGTCAGATGACGCGCTGCTTCCGGGCCCGGATTCCAGTCGACCGCCTCCGGCAGCCCCGGTTCCAGGTCCGCCGACGAAATCGGCTCGGCCACCAGTCTCAAAAACGGGAGGCTGACGATGAGCAGAATTGAGAACGTCCACCATCCGAGCGTTGGCTTGCGTTGGTCGATCATGTAACGTCTCCACAAGTTGAGGGCTTCCGGCCGAAGTGGCCGCGAGGATTGCTGATGGTGCACAGGCGAGGACCGCGCCGTTCCGGCCGCGGCACTACCGATATGACGAACGGGCGGCGAAAAGGTTTTTTCGGTTGGCCGAAACATTCGTTGATTGCCGGGAAGTGGGTTGCCGAGGAACCAGGTCACCCGCCAACTCGTCGACTCGCTTGCGCAGGCAGCCGGAGCCGCGTGGCGTCATGCTGTGGATGGTCGCCGGCAAGCCGGATGCTCGACTGCCGCAGGTTGCCTGGTGCCACCGTCGCCCGGCCCCGGTTGCCACTTCTCACCGTCCAGCGACGGCGGCTGCCACCGGAAGATTGTTGACGGGCCGTTGGTTAGAATCGTGGGCACGTGTGTTGTCCCTTCGCTCTCCGACGGTGGGTGCCAGCCGGGTCTCGGGCTGGTCCGTTGCCCGACCGAACACCCCGCTGAGGATCCCGATGATCGTAGATGCCCATCTCCATGTTTGGAAGGCCGATCCCGACTATCCCGATCAGGCCGCCACCACCGTCAGTCCGGCGTGCGACGTCCCGTTGGAATTGCTGGAGGGCTACATGGCAGAATTTGATGTCGATCGCGCCGTGATCGTGCAACCGGTCTTCCCCGGCAGTGACAATCAGTACGTAGTCGAGTGCGCGCGGACGGATCCCGACCGCTTTGCCGTGGTGTGTGTCGTCGATCCAACTCGAGCGGACGCGGCGCGGCAGCTTGAACAGTGGGCCGGTGAAACCGTTTGCCGAGGACTTCGGCTGCGGCCGGTCCTCCCCGCGGAAGAACGGGTCTTTGGTGACCCCGCTTCCTTCGCACTCTGGGAGACCGCGGCGCGCTGCAACCTGGTGGTCAGCATCCTGGCAAGGGATAAGCACATTGACCAGATCCGGAACCTGGCGCAACAATTCTCGTCCGTGCAGATCGTCGTCGACCACTTGGCTCATCCACCATCGCTCGCGGTCAAGGATTGCCAGAATCTCTTGTCGCTGTCGGATTGTGGCAACGTCGCTGTCAAAGTCAGTGGTCAGCCGTACTATTCCCAACAGCGATACCCCTATTCGGATTGCCAGGAGCTGTTTTCTGCTGTCCGAGATCGCTTCGGCGCCGACCGCATGATGTGGGGAAGCGATTTTCCCCATGTGCTGCTGCAATCGGGCTATGCGCGCAGTCGCTTTTGGCTGGAACGCCATTGCCCATTTCTTTCCGCGGATGAACGACGACGGGTCATGGGCGCGAACGCCGCGAAGCTTTACTGGTCGAAATGAGAACCGGTGTGAGGCCATGACTGCCAATACGCTTCGGATCGATGCTGCTGGTGGCCACGCGACTTCAGGAAGCGAATCGTGTCGTCAGGCACAGCACCGCGCCTCTCAGCCGGAAGGATTGCGTCCGGATTGCTCGGTGGTGAACGGAACCGCGGGCGAACGACCAGCGGCGGATGAATGACCCCGGATCGCGACCCACAGCTGCAGGTCGGCATGTCGCGAGCGATCGCTCGCTATTGGTTCGAGGCCCTGTCGCGTTAGAATAGGAACGGCGACGGGACCGCAACGCCAACGTCACGACACGATCTCGCGTTCCAGCGACACCTTCACAACACGATCAACCCCACCGTCGTGGCCGGCGCCGGATCGCAGGCCCCGCCTGCCGGTGCTCGAACACGCCGCCATGCAATGAGTCGCCGGAGTCGCCCGCGGTCGCACCGAACGAGTTGCCGAACCAGTACCGGAGAGAGCTGGGCGAGCACCAACGCCCGGCCGGCTCGATCGGCGGACCGGGCATGACAACCACGATCGCTCGCGTGAGCCTTCCCCAGAGAAAAGTAGATAATGCGATCAACACTCGCCCTCTTATGCTTATTCTCGTTTCTGATCATGATTCCAGTGTGTGCGGCGACTGCGGACGTCGAGCGGGCTCTGGGGCACTCTGAGATTGGTCCGTTTCTGCGGCGCCATTGTGCTTCGTGCCACAGCCGGGCGGCCTCATCGGCGGTGGAGTCGCAGCGCCGTGACAAGACGGGGAACGCAGGTCCTTCGTCCAACGAGGCCGCCGTCGATGCGTTTACCCTTGACAGCCTGGCGGTTCCCTCGGCGGCCGGAGCCGTCCGCGAGACGTGGGCTCGCGTCTTGGAAGTGATCGAGCATGGAGAGATGCCGCCGCCGCGCCGGCCGCGTCCATCACCGGCAGCGATTGACCGCTGGCGGCGGTTGGTCCTCGACCATCTGACTCGGCCCCTGCATTCCCGACCGCTGGCCCTGCGTCGGTTGAATCGGGTCGAGTACGAAAACACGGTGCATGACCTGCTGGGAATCGATACGCCGCTGGCCGACTTGTTGCCGGAAGACGGCAGTGTGCAGGGCTTTGACAACGTCGCTGACGGGTTAGGTATCTCGTCGATCTTGATGGAGCGTTACCTGGAAGCGGCGGACGTCGCCTTTGAGAGTGTCATCCGCCGCGTCAAACCGCTGCCGCCGGCAACTCGCCGATCCGTCGTCATGCAAGCGAAAGAGAATATTGATTCGGTGAAGCAGAAGAAGGGCGGCACGATTCAGGTTGGCGAGTCATTTGTCAAATTCACACCAGGTTGGCCTCCTGTCCGCATTGATGCTGCGCATCCGATTGAGGACGGGGTGTACCGCTGCCGGATCGCCGTGTGGCCCCACGAGCCGAGCCAACGGACCTTGGCGGTGGCCATCTATGTCGGACCGTTGTTCGGACCAGGAAAACGCCGCCTGATGGGCGTCTACGATGTGACGGGTACGCCCGACCAGCCACGGATCATTGAATTCACGACGCGGATGCGTGAAGGGCATACGATGCATATTGTGCCCCAGATCTACCCTGTCCACATCACCTATCGCGACAAGCACGAACCAAGGCCTGGGATTGGTGTCGTGTGGGCGGAGACCCATGGGCCATTGGACCAGGCGTGGCCAGCAGAGTCGCAACGCAAACTGTTTGGTGATGCGGATAGCCTGCAGATGATTGAGGATGCGCCGATTTACATCCGGCATCGGCGCGGTGTCAGGCGACATGTTGTGGAATCTACCGCGCCGCGGCGGGACCTCGAGCGGATCATTCGTGGCTTCGTGCCCCGCGCCTTTCGTCGACCGGTCGATCGGGAGCTCGCACAGCCGTATGTGGACCTGGCCCTGCAGCGGCTCGAGGCGGGCCGTACGTTCGAGCAAGCGTTGCGCGCTGGTGTGACCGCTGTGCTCTGTTCGCCCCAGTTTCTCCTGGTCAATCGCGAGCCGCAGGTTGACGATTATACGGTGGCCTCTCGATTGTCGTACTTTCTCTGGTCGACGATGCCGGACGAGCAACTGCTGCAACTGGCATCGACCGGGGAACTGCGGGACCCGCGTGTTCAGCACCAGCAAGTCGAGCGCATGCTGAAAGACCCGCGTAGCGAACAGTTTGTATCGCATTTCATTGGTCAATGGCTAAAACAGCGTGAGATCAGCTTCACGACCCCGGACAACAAGCTCTACCCGGAATTCGATGACCTGCTGCAAGCTGCCATGCTGGGGGAAACACGTCACTTCTTCGAGCATGTTTTGGAGAACGACCTGAGCGCCTTGAATTTTGTCGATTCTGATTTTGCTCTCCTCAACGAACGGCTGGCCAGCCATTACGGCATCCCCGGCGTTAAGGGGCACGAGCATTTCCGTGTCGTCCAGCTTCCGGAAGAGAGCATTCGCGGTGGTGTGATGGCGCAGGCCAGCGTCCTCAAGGTAACAGCCAATGGGACCAGTACTTCGCCGATCTTGCGAGGTGTGTGGGTGCTGGACAACCTGTTGGGCGAACCCGCGCCGCCGCCACCGCCGGGCGTGCCGGCGGTCGAGCCGGATATTCGTGGGGCAACGACCATCCGCGAGCAATTGGACAAGCACCGTGCGATCGAGTCCTGCGCGCGGTGTCACCGGCGGATCGATCCCGCGGGAATCGCCATGGAATCCTTCGATCCGATTGGAGGCGAGCGGTCGCGGTATCGTTCGTTGGGCGAAGGGGAGAAGGTTCGCAATGTCCGCTACCGCCTGGGACCGGATGTGGAAACGGACGGCGTCACTGAGAACGATCGAGCGTTTTCCGGCTTTCGCCAATACCAAGCCTTGCTGCTCGAAGATCCTGAGCGGATTGCGCGTGCCGTCGCCCGCAAATTGCTCGTCTACGGTACCGGGCGCCCGGTCACGATCGCCGAGCAAGATGCGGTCCAGGCGGTCGTTGATGCGAGTCGAGATAACAACTACGGTTTGAGAACGATGATCCATGCGGTGGTGGCGAGCGACCTGTTTACGCAACCGTAGGCGGTCGCTTGGTTCGTATATTGGCGGAGGGCCGGTGGCCAGAAGCGTGAGACTTGAGAATGCAACTGGTGACGACTGGTGATTTGCCAGCGCCATGGTTCTGATGGTTGGTACGGTGAGTCGAGGACCTTCGATTGAGCGGTTTCCTGCCACGGCTCTTGCCGGACGGAAGATGCATCGTGTGTGGTGATCGGACTGGTGGTGCTAAGAACGGCGTCTGTCTGATGGATGGTTACCGGCAGGCAGGCCGCGAACAACGCGAATGGTGAGAGTGAACCTATGTTGAGAAATCGAATCGATCGACGGACTTTTCTCCGTGGCACAGGGGTGGCCATTGGCCTGCCGATTCTGAATGCGATGCCGGGCGCTGCCGGCCGGGCGGCGGATCGCCGTCAGTCCAAGCAAGATGTTCGTCGCATGTTGGCAATCTGCGCCCCGCTCGGCATCCACACACCGTACCTCTTTCCCGAGCAGTCAGGGAGCGACTATCAGGTGACACCTTACCTGGAGCCGCTCGAAGCACTCCGAGATCGCTTCACCGTGATATCCGGGCTACAGCATCCCGATGTCGACGGTGGCCATTCGGCGGAACAGAGTTTTCTGACCGGTGCGGCACACCCTGGACAGCCCAGCTTCCGTAATACGATCTCAGTCGACCAGTTTGCAGCCGAACGGATCGGGCACGAAACTCGGGTCGCGTCGCTCTCCTTATCCGCTAACAACTCGGGCCTGTCCTACACGCGGTCCGGCGTTCGAATTCCACCAGAGACGCGTCCATCGCGGCTGTTCGCCCAGCTTTTTCTTGAGGGAACCCCTGCGGAAAAACAGGCACAGATACGTCGGATTCAGGACGGGCAGAGCATCATGGACCTGGTCCGGGAACAGACAAGGCAGGTGGCGCGGGCGGTCGGACGCGAAGACCAGCGGACACTCGAGCAGTATTTCAGCAGTGTGCGGGAGCTGGAACAGCGGCTCACCAGCGCGGAACAGTGGGCGAATCGACCGAAACCGAACGTTGACCGTGAGCCTCCAACGGACATTCAGGACCGAGCCGACTTTACGGGTAGAATGGAGCTGATGTACGACTTGATCGTACTGGCTCTGCAAACCGATTCGACGCGCCTCATCACGTTCTGCGGTGCGGGTGGGAATGAGGTCGTTTCGCTGAAAGGTGTTGACGATGGGTGGCACAACCTCAGTCATCACGGCAAAGACCCCGGAAAGATCGAGCAATTGGCGATTATTGAACGCGAAGAGATGCGGTTGTTTGCCGAACTCTTGCGGAAGCTCCAAAACATCACGGAAGGCGGCCAGACGCTGCTCGACCAAACCGCAATCGTGATGGGATCGAACCTGGGTAACGCGTCAAGCCACAGCAATGTCAACCTGCCGATCATCGCCGCCGGTGGCCGCTTTCGTCACGGTCATCACTTGGCTTTCGACCCGGACAAGTCACCGCCATTGTGCAATCTGTACGTCACCTACTTGCAGCATCTGGGCATCGCCGCGAGCGAATTCTCGACTGGCAAGAGCACCCTGACCGGGCTCGAACGGCCCACCTAGCGACCGTCAGACGCAAAGCAACGGGTCACAGCAACCTCCCCGACGTCGCATTCGTGATTCCGTAGGTCATGCTGTGCATGACTTCCTACCGTCTGGGACAAAGACGGGCAAAGACGGCAGGCAAAGACGGGGACACCCAAGGGGCAAAGACGGGGACACCGAAAGCGCCGGGCTAAACCGGTTTGGAGTAGGGAATGAAAGAGTCCTACGATGAAGAATTAGCCATTCGCATCGGCCCAGAGCCGTACGCTGACGTCGGTAACGTCGTGGGTGTAGCA
>JAUIGN010000008.1 GCA_030430075.1 bacterium | reverse complement strand
CGACCGGGCCGTTCAACCCGGCCAGGTCACCACCAGAGACCGTGATGTCGTAGGTGTCGCCGGTGACTTGCCCGATGTGGGTGACCGACGCGGTCGTGCCGGTCGCCGTAAAGTCGGCCGTGTTGACGTTGGTCACCGACTCGCTGAACGTGGCGCGGAAAACCAGGACATCCGCATTCGTCGGCGTCGACGCTGGGGAATGGCGTGTGAAGGAGACGGTCGTTGGTGCCGTGTTGTCCAGTTCGTACGACTCTTCCGTGGGGGGCTCAACCGCGACCAGCGGGTTGCCAACCAGGTCCGTGATGTCCTGGCCGCCGGCCAGGTTCAAACCGACCGGACCGTTCAACCCGGACAGGTCACCACCGGAGACCGTGATGTCGTAGGTGTCGCCGGTGACTTGCCCGACATGGGTGATCGACGCGGTCGTACCGGTCGCCGTAAAGTCGGCCGTGTTGACGTTCGTCACCGACTCGCTGAACGTGGCGCGGAACAACAGCACGTTCGCATTCGTGGGGTTTGACGCTGGGGACTGGCGTGTGAAGGAGACGGTCGTTGGTGCCATGTTGTCCAGATCGTACGACTCGTCCGTGGGGGGCTCAACCGCGACCAATGGGTTGCCCACCAGGTCCGTGATGTCCTGGCCGCCGGCCAGGTTCAAACCGACCGGGCCGTTCAACCCGGCCAGGTCACCACCAGAGACCGTGATGTCGTAGGTGTCGCCGGTGACTTGCCCGATGTGGGTGACCGACGCGGTCGTGCCGGTCGCCGTAAAGTCGGCCGTGGTAACGTTCGCCACCGACTCGCTGAACGTGGCGCGGAAAACCAGGACATCCGCATTCGTCGGCGTCGACGCTGGGGACTGGCGTGTGAAGGAGACGATCGTGGGCGCCGTGTTGTCCAGTTCGTACGACTCGTCCGTGGAAGGCTCGGTATTTGGCAGTACCGTGCCTGCCGGGCTGGAGATATTGTGATCACTCGCCAGATTCAGCCCGACCGTCCCGTTCAAGCTTGGCAGATTGCCTCCTGACAAGGTAATGTCGTAGGTGCTGCTCGTCAGGGCTGAGACGTCGGTGACAGTGGCAGTTGTTCCCACCACCTCGAAATCGGCCGCACTAACATTCTGAACATCCGCATCAAAGACCGCTCGAAATACAAGCGTATCTGCGTTCGTCGGGCTCACGGCCGGGTCATGGCGGCTGAACGCGGTGAGGACCGGGAGGGTCGTCTCTACCATGCCAAAGTCCTGGTCGGCCAGAGATTCGCCTGCCGCAATCGCGACTTGCCGCTGGCCGTTCGCCGGAGAGGTATGGCTCCATCCGTTCGGAAGGCCACTCACAACCTTGTAACTCCCGGCATCGACATCGGGGAACCGATAGTGTCCGGCCGCGTCACTGGTCACCAGCGCATTGACGTCGAAGGTCAGGTTGTCCAATCGGACCGTATCGTCATCGCCGGCGACAACGGCGTAAGCGATGTCGCCGGCGGGTCGGGTAATCACCAGTGTTGCGGATTCGCCGGAACTCAGACTGGGCGATGTGTCGGACGCGAGGAGCTGCCCGTCCTTATTGAAGACGTCCAGGCGGCCAACATCGGAACTGGAGTTCGAGATCACGTCGATCGCAACTCGCGTGGCCGGTGCGTTAAAGTCCATGCGGAGCGCGCGTTCGCCGTGTTCCCAAGTCGTGAATACGCCCTCGGTGGTAAATGTCTGAAAAACGCTCATGCCGGTGGATGCCTGTGACGCGACGTCTCGCAAGTCGGACCGCACACCGGTACTGAGAACGTTCGACCCTTCGGCGGAGAGTTCAACCCAGGGATTGACCCAATTCAGGTAGGCTCCGTCACCGTAATCGTCGGGCTCAATGCTCCGTCGAATCGACACCAAGGCCCCATCCAGATGCTGCAACTCGACTGCCTGCCCCGAGACTCCGGCCTCCGCCGCATCTTGAATCCCATTCGAGTTCGTATCTTGCACCAATGAACCTTGAACCGCTTGCCTGTCGTCGGAGATGAACGTTTGTGGAACCGGCAGCAGGTCAGTGCGATGGCTCTGATCATTGGCCAGCATAAAATCTCTACCTGCGGAACGTACCAGGCCGGCCACCAACTGCGTGGTGTCTGTGAGGGCCAGTGCCGTAAAACCAACTCGACCGAACAGGGCAAACTCTCCCTGGCCGACCCCCGCTTGCCCGGTCGCACCGCGGAATTCGCGAATGAAGCCGGGAGAAGCGCCGTTGTAGTCGTACCCCGTATTGATATTGAAGACGGCACCGTGGGAGATTGCGTTCGCATCGATGATGGCAACATCTTCATCCAGGTAGAGATCGACCACACCGGACTTGACGCCAGCCGGGACTCCTGGCTGCGCTTCGACCCACAATTCGATGAATGCCTGCCCTCCCGGTGCTAACTGCGGGACGTTCTGCGGCAGTGTCAGCCTCTGCTGACTCGACGTGGGAACTTCCACAATCCGTGGATGCAACTTGACCGGCACCTGGCCCTGGCTCCGATCTCGGAACAGAAATTCGAACACGGCGTCCGTATCGGCGTCAAACCACTCATGCTCATGGTCACCGACGACAAACAACTCGTGCTCAAACGTCGTCTCGTCGATTCCCCGCGAACTCGCTTCCGTGCGCCACGACTCGAAGGCGTTGAATGATCGCTCGACACGCTGCGTGCCCGACGACGAAACGGCGGCGGGACTCTTGGGCAGCAAATCGTGTTCGGTATCGTCATCGTGCTCGCCGATCCAAAACTGGACTCGGCTGGCGAGCGCGTCTGGAACGTCAAGGTCGACGGAACCGGGCTGCGGGTAATCGTCGCGTTCACCCATTCCGTACTGCCAGGCGATCGCTTCGGTCGCCATCAGTTGCGAACCGGTCGCGCCAATCACGGCCGCGGCGACCCGATCGGGATGCGCCGCTGTGAAGCGCAGCGCGTAGGACCCACCCTGTGAAAACCCCCAGATAAAGAGTTCTGAGGCATCGCCAAACCCGGAAGCGGCAATCGTGTCGACCGTTTCCAGCAGGGCCAGATCGGCCGCCGCCGTCGTCGTCTCATTCCAGGAGAGGCGGCCATAGCCGACCTCGGACCGAAATCGCCCTTCTGGAGGAAAGGCAGGCGTCACCACAATCAACGAGTCAATGTCGTCGTCGTTGTCGCGGATATATCGCTGCCAGCGGGTTGCGTGGACACTCCCAAAGGCGCCCGTCGTTCCATGTACCGAGACAAGAATGGGGGTGTTGGCATCGACGTTGCCGAAAAAACCGACCCGAAAATAGTAGTCTTCTTCGCTCTCACCCGCATTCGTAAAACGATGAAATGCACCTCGCGCCCGCGCCGGAGTAAATACGGGCGTCGCCCCTTCAATCCGGATGTCGTCGATTGCCCAACCATCCGTGGGCAAAGGGCGGTCATCGTACTGTGAGAATTTCAGGCGCAATTCATCCGAAAACTGCAGGTCGGCACCGGTAAACTGGCTGTTGATGCGGTCAATCTCATGTCCCAAATCGATCTGGCGCAGCCGCCAAAGCCCGTCTCCGCCACGATTGATTCCCTCGCCATTGCGGTCGAAAAGTTCATACCAGGTCATGCCGTCGTCACTGATCGCGATGCCGTCGCCCGCTGTCAGTGTCGTGTGTTCGTCTGGAATCGAGTGATTCGTATCGCCGACTTCATAGTGCTGAAAAGTAAGAATCGCATCAGTCAGTGCAGACAGGTCGAGCGACAGAATGGCAATCGATAGATCATTGCCTGCCGTGCCGTTGGTCGAATCAAAGACGAGTGCCTGCTCGTTACCACCCTGTGTAAACTCGAGACTGGGCCCTGCCGTGATGATCCCTTCCGCTGCCAAGTCGCGTACTTCGACTCGAGCGTCTGGATCGACGGACGCGATCGACCATTCCGGCCCTAAGCCACTCTCGAAGCTCTCGAAGTAGGCCAGCAGACGTCGGTCTTCGAGCCGCTCCAATCGAGGAATCATCAACCGACGTCGTTTTGCAGACCGCGGATCGGTGCTTCGGTGCGCGCGCCTCATTGCCTGGGCTACCTATACTGAATGAATGATATGGGCAAATTGCTCCTCTCGGATCATTCCGGCGATCCGTTACCTCGACTCGCCGGGCTTAGCATGACGCCTGGCAGGTCGAAGTCATGGCGATCGCGTTTCCGCGAAAGCGGCGCGTATTATGAGGCAATTCAACGTGGCTTACCACGTACTGCCGCCGTCACGGCGCGTACGCCAGCCACCCGGCGCACTGAAGGACGCGCACCGCGCACGGGCAGTTCAAGAATGCCTCGATCCCGACGGGCAGACTGCAAGCGGCTTATCGTACGATCGCCACGGCAATGTAGTAGAGGTGGGGCCGGTCCGGATTATTTGGAATTCGAAATTGAACGATCGCCATGCCGAATTCGCGCTGTGCCGATTGGCCCTCACCCGGTTCGCCGCCAAGCAGCGAGTAGCGATGGCCGGGCGGCGAGTTTCGCTCGAGCTCATAGCGATCGTTGATCCAGCCGCGGATGAACATCTCTCCCGCCTGATCGTGGATAATCTTGTTGCGGTTGGCCGACGACCGGGCGATGTTCTCGCCGCGAATTCGCCAGCCGGCTTTCGATTCCCATCCTGTTCCCTTGAGCTCTGCAGCAGAGGGAACGTGCACCATGTAGAGATCGCCTTTGGCCAGGCTCACTTTGCGCAGGAAGTTGGCTTTCTCGACGGCGATGCGATACAGGTCGTCGCTCCAACGCAACGGGACCGTTTGCTTCGCATGCCCTGTGAGGTTCACGCAGATGGTTCGATATTGACTGTACTTGTCCAACTTCGTGCCGGGAGCGGCATGCGCGGAGGGATCCGCCCGTACGGCGTTCAGATAGGCGAGGCCGGCCTTGAGGACACTCACCTCCAGGTCCGGCGACACGGGTTCGGCGGCGGCCAGGCTGCTGCACAGCAGGTGCGGCACGAGGGGCGTCAGGAAGAGTAGCACGAACGCGACGGCGCATCGCGGTTTGGACAAACGAGACAGGCGTGTCATCACAGTAGCTCCAGGTGGTCGTTGAATAAAGATACCGATGCTCAAAGTGGCCGCAGAAAGCTTGCTTCGCGTCGTGGGATTCACGGCCGCCAACGTCGCCCTTCGCAGACCGCACGCCGACAGTTTCAAGGCGAGTCATGCTTACCGCAACCCATCCACCATCTGCTGCGTGATCGCCAGTTTTCCTGTCACAATTCCCTGGGCCAACTGCTCGGCGAGCGGAGCAATCACGGTGAAGTGGTCGTGGCCGGGAACTTTGAAAAACTGAATCTGAGAATTGTCGTTGACGTCGACCATCATCTGGATGGCGGACCAGTTGCCGTTCTCGGCCCCTTCGAAGACGTACATTGGAGACTTGACGCAGTGCATCCACATCAGGGGCGAGCGGAGGCGCATCTCCTGTTCATCCTGATGATTGCAGTACACGAACTGGCCGCCGTACTGAGCGGCGCCGGCGACCGGTCCCAGTGAGAAGACGGCCCGGTAGCGATCGGAGCAAGCGGCAACCAGCATCACCATGGTGCCACCCGTACTATGGCCGCCCAGATAGATCAGCTCGGGATCCACGTAGGGAAGCCGGGCCAAGTGCTCGGTAGCGGCCAGGATATCATCAACCTCGCCATAGAAGCCTTCGCGTTTGCCGGGGTTGTCGTTGCCACCACGCTGGGAGGGGAACATCATCACGATGCCCGCCTTTCGAAAGGCACTGGCCGACTGGTCATTACGGCGACTGCTGGGCGACCAGACATCGCCCACGGAATTGTTGTCGCCTCCGGTGATCCAAACGATGGCCGGGTGCCGGCCCCCATCGCTCGGGTCCGTGGTGACGTAGGCCGCCAACGGTCCGACCGCCGACTGATATTCGATCAACTCAAATCCGCTGCCGGGCGGCGGGATATCGGGCGGCCCGTAGAATTCGCCGGAACGAACAAGGTTGGTGACAAACCCTCGACGAGCGGCAAGGAGCGTTTGATCCTTGGGTGGCGAGGCCGAAATCCCGGGGACCATGGCGAACCGCAGCCCGGGCAAGGCGAGCACCAGGGCCACGACAACCGTGAACGCGCCGACCGCGAGGGCCACGCCGAGGCCGATGACGACATACTTGATCCCCGCCGCGCCGGCTGCCGACCCTGTGCGGGACGGCTGCTGCTGGGCCGCAGTGGAACGAACCGGCGACGCGTCGCCGCCACCCGTCGAATTCGCCGGCGGCCACGCCTGATGAGCAGGGAAGGGGGTTTGTGCGTCCGGGCCCTGCGGGGGTGGGGCGTTCGGCACACGAAACTCCTGGCCGCATGTCGGGCAGGACACGACCCTACCGGCCAACTCAGGTGCGGCTGAGAAGCGTGCTCCGCAGGGACAGGTCGCGATCAGGCTCATGCCGGCCACCGCTTGCTGGGGTAACGTCTGTATGGCGGGTCGGGCAGCGACTGCTGGCAGGGCACCCTCCCGTACTCCGGTACGTTACCAGGAAGTGACCGCGTGCGGAATACTTCGGTGTGAATGGGGCTGGGTTACCGGACCGCGTCGCCCCGGCAGGGCGCCCGATCGGCACATCCATGCGACCGTTTTCAGGTCCCGTTTTTCGCAGGCGGCGGCGAACCTGGTCGACGTCGCGCGTGTCGTCTGGTGGACCAGTGGGGCGGTGACTTGGCGGCCAGGCTGGTGTTGCGTACGATCTGACCGTCCGATTCTTCTGGCAAGGACCCCAGATGGCCGATCTCCAAAACCAACCGTCATCGTGGGGGCGGTTTCTTCGCGAGGCTCTGGGCTCCGGCGAACATGACTATACGGCGGGCAGTTTGAGCCGCGCGATCACCGTACTGGCCATTCCGATGGTGCTGGAAATGGCCATGGAATCGATCTTCGCGATTTGCGACATCTACTTCGTCAGCCGCCTGGGCGACGCCTCGATTGCCACGGTCGGATTGACGGAGTCGCTGCTGACGATAATCTATTCGCTCGCCATCGGCATCAGCATGGCCACGACGGCGATGGTCGCTCGACGGATTGGCGAAAGGAACCCGGCCGGGGCGGCGCGGGTTGCGAAGCAGGCCATCTTGGTCGGCATCCTGTTCGGTGTAGGGAGCGGGATTCCCTGCGCGGTCTTCGCGGCCGATCTGCTCGCATTCATGGGGGCAGGCGAAGAAGTGGTGATGACAGGAAGTCGTTACACGGCGATCTTGCTGGGAACGAACGTCGTCATCATGTTGCTGTTTCTCAACAACGCCATTTTTCGTGGGGCAGGCGACCCGGTGTTGGCAATGCGGGCCCTGGGACTGGCCAACGGCGTCAACCTGCTGCTCGACCCGTGTTTGATTTTCGGTTGGGGACCGTTTCCCGAGCTTGGTGTTACCGGCGCCGCGGTGGCGACGACGATCGGGCGCGGTACGGGCGTCGCTTACCAGCTCTGGGTCCTGGGCCGACAGCAGGGTCGAATCGCCGTCCGGCCACCCCTGCTGCACGTCGATCCGGTCTTGATGCGGGAACTACTGCGACTGTCGGTCGGCGGCGTGACGCAGTTTCTTATTTCAACCGCAAGCTGGGTCGCCTTAATGCGGATCGTGGCCCCGTTCGGCGGCTCGGCCGTGGCCGGCTACACGATTGCAATTCGTATCGTGGTGTTTGCCCTGCTGCCGGCCTGGGGGTTGAGCAATGCCGCGGCAACCCTGGTGGGTCAGAACCTGGGCGCCAGGCAGCCCATTCGCGCCGAACGCTCGGTCTGGCTCACCGGTTGGTACAACACCGTCTTCCTGGGCGGCGTGATGCTGACGTTTCTACTGTTCGGCAGCCGGTTGGTGGCGATCTTCTCTGACCGCCCGGAGACGATCCGCTTCGGGGCCGATGCCCTTCGTATTATCAGTTACGGCTACATCTTCTATGCCTGGGGGATGGTAATGACCCAGGCATTCAACGGTGCCGGTGATACGATGACGCCGACGCGCATTAACTTTGTTTGTTTCTGGCTGTTGCAGGTTCCCATGGCTTGGGCACTTGCCCAGCAGTTGCAGTTCGGGCCTGCCGGCGTATTCTGGTCCGTGGCAATCGCGGAATCGGTACTGGCCGTGACGGCGATCGCCGTCTTTCGGACCGGGCGTTGGAAAACGGCCCGGATCGCGCCCGATTCGGCGGCATCGTGAGACGGGCAGGAAACGTCAACTCGTGTCCCAGGCGGGGGCGGGCGCGGCGGCAGCGCTGGTAAGAGCGTCGGGACAGCCGGCAGCGCTTGCGGTCAGCGCTGAAGAAAGTCGCGCATCGCTTCCAGCGTTTCGTCGCTGACATGGTGCTCGATCCCCTCGCTGTCAATCCGCGCCACCTGCTCGCTCACGCCGATCGCCATGAGGAAGTCGAGCACCACGGAATGGCGATCGGCAGCGATCCGGGCCAACCGTTTGCCTTTCGCCGTCAGGACGACCGGCCCGTACGGCTCGGTCTCCACAAAACCGTCTCGAACCAACCGGCCGATCGTGCGGCTGACGGTCACATGACTCACTTCGAATCGTTCCGTGAGGTCGACGGCGCGGCACACTCCGGCCTCGGCGATGATTTCCGCAATCGCCTCGACGTAGTCCTCGGCCAGTTCCGTGGCATGATCCGATCGCGTCCGAGTATGCCTGCCCAGTGACTTACGCGACGACGACATCCGCTGATCCTTGCGGTCTTGTTTTGATGACTTGATGGGTGCTCGCTCCCAAGAACTCTCCGTGGGCGCTGGCGCGAATTCGGCCTGGTCGCAAGACAATGGCCGGCCACGAATGCAGCTCCGCAGGACACTTTGTCGGTACACCTTGTCGGTACACCATGTCGGTACACCATGTCGGTTCCACGCAGAGGCCTACTCTACCCCATTTCGGCTGCGCCATCCATTGGCCCATTGGCGCGGGCCAGGATCCGCTTTTCGGCAGGAAACCGCCTTGACACGAATGTAGCGCAGGCTACAATCTGAATTCAAATGTAGCCTCGGCTACATCCGGCCCTCCGATCGGGTCGATGCCGAGGCATGTATCCACCGGATCACCACAGCGAGTCCCCAGATGACTGAGCCTCCTTCAAGTCCCTGCTGTGTTTCTGGTGCAGCCGTTTCCCGCCCGGGGAAGGGGCAAGATGTGAAAGACGAGCGTACCGGCAATCGCCGCCATGCGAACGACGGTCAAGCATCTGACCGGCACGGTTGTTCGATACGCCGTCACGGGTTCACACTGGTCGAACTGCTGGTGGTGATCGCCATCATCGGCATCCTGGTGGCCTTACTGCTGCCAGCGGTCCAGCAAGCGCGCGAAGCGGCCCGCCGCATGTCTTGCACGAACAATCTCAAGCAGTTGGGGCTGGCGATTCACAACTACCACGGGACCTTTCAGCGATTTCCATCAGGCTACGTCAGTTTCGCCACGCATGACGGAAGCGGCCCCGCAACCGCAATGATCGATCCGCTGACGTGGGATGCCGGACCCGGGTGGGGCTGGCAGGCATTGCTGCTCCCGTTTATCGAAGGTTCCACGCTCGCGGATGCGATCACGTTCGAGCGGCCGATTTGGGATCCGGTCAACGCCGCTTGGGTGCAGACCAGGATTCCAAATTTCCTCTGCCCGTCGGCCAGCGGCGTCTCCGAGCCATTCATCGTGCGCGACGCCGGCGGCGGGCCCCTGGCCCGCTATGGTGGGACGGTCCGCCTGGGCCGTTCAAATTATGTGGCAAGCCATGGCCAGGAGTCGTGTTGGGGCGAATGCGGGTCGGCCGCCACGGGCGAAGTGTTTACGAACATCTACACCGGGTCGACGCGGATCGTCGCCGTCAACGGGAATGCGGCCAATGTGGCCGACGGTCCCTTCTTTCGCAATTCGGATGTCCGCTTTCGTGATGTGACCGACGGAACCAGTTCGACCATCTTCCTTGGTGAACACTCATCCCGCTTAAGCGAAAAGAGTTGGGCGGGCGTCGTACCCGGCGGTTTCACGCACCCGGCGTTCACCACCCCGGAGAACGGTCCGGATGCAGCCGCCACGTTGACGCTCGTGCATGCCGGTCCGTCGGGCGGAGAACTTGACATCACCGGGACACCGATCATTCATCCGGTCAACTTCCCCACCCTGCACGTCGGCCAGATGTTTGCCGAGCACCTCGGTGGAGGCAACGTCTGCTTTGGTGACGGCTCGGTCAGCTTCATTGCCGAAACCGTCGACCTGCTGGTCTGGGCTGAACTTTCCAGCATGAACGAAGGCGAGACGATCCGGGGCGACTATTAACGGAGAGATGGAAAGCATGAAGTCGCATCAGGATCGTTGGCTCTGGGGCCTGCTGGCCCTGCTCGCAGCGGGCGCCGTCGGGTACTGGTTCGCTAACCGACCTTACGGCGAGGTTTCGCAAGCGGGATACGCTTACGCAACGGCCCTCTTCTCTGCGTGCAATCAGCAGGACGAGGGGCGGCTCAATACCATCGCCGCTATGGTGGCGGACGCGGAAGGCGCCGGCGACCTGCACGCGCGGGAAGCAAGGTGGCTACGACAGATTATCGGCAAGGGCCTGGACGGCAATTGGCAGCAGGCCTCGCGAGCGGTCCGGAAGCTGATGGAAGACCAGCGGCGCAAGGCTCCCCCGCTACCCCATTGAACGAGCCGCTGCCACCGCAGCCATCCGGCACCCGCCTGTCGTCTCAATCGAGGTGGTAGGCGGCGAACGCCTTGTCAAAGGCCGAGCCGAATGAGTCGACAATTTCCTGCAACGCGCGATTGTAGATGTCGTCAAAGTCCGCTTCGTCGGCCCGCACGGCCTGGAGGGCATTGGTGAATTTCAGATGACCGTAGAACTGGACAACATGGCCGACGTATTTCGGTTGAACCAGCCCCAGGTTATCGACATGCTTTTCGTAGACGTCGCAGGAAAACGGAATCAGGGGATGCTTCTGCGTCTCCTTCTTTTCCATCCACTCTTGCCAACAACGCTGGTGAGTGGTGACAACGATCAAGAGTCGCTGAACTTCCGCCAGGATGGCCGTCCCCACGGCCTTCCTTTCCAAGTACTTGGTGATCAGACTTTGCGCAACGTACGTCGCCACGCCAAAGGCGGCCGCAATCGCGGCGGACCAGATTGCCGTTTCCATGTGTCTCCACTCTGCTGGTGCCAGACTGCGCCGGGATGCCCCCAGCAAGGATAATTCATCGGCGGCAGAGCGTCAGCCACGATTCGGGGAATCGTCTGGCAAACCGGACGTCAACGGGTTTGCGCCGAGCAATCTGCGTGGTCTCCTCGGCGAGCCGAAGCGTCAGCCGAAGTCCGCGCCAGTTCTTTCCCTCGCACATCCGGCAGAATGTGTTGACTGCGGCGGGCCCGACGCGGGCCGCAGCAAATCCACGGGACGAACGGATCGGGGATCAGGGATCGCCGGTTCGCTCGGCGAATGCAACGCCGCAACACTGCCTTCGCGGCAACCAGGACACGGCCTGTTCGGACAATCCTTGGCTGCCAATGCTGAACGAATGATGGCTCGCTCCGCTCAGTTTGACGTCAGGGCCACATCAATCTGACCGCCGGAATCCGGCACGTCCACGAGCAGGGTGGTGGTCGCCTCGGTGGAATAAATGGCGGGCACCATCTGGCCGGTCCGGACGCCGACGGGGCCGACGGCAGCCACCGGGTCGTCCCCTTCGGGCCCTGCATCGGAGGCCTCGAAGTCCTCAGCACGAATCGGAATCGTCGGTTCGGAAACGACCACGCGGTAGCGCCCCGGCGGGCAGCCGCGATGGTCTTTCGTGCTTCCGAAGACGACGGCAATCAGTTCGTAGTTGCCGGTCCCGTCGGTATAGCCGCCGGCTCCATTGCCACCCGTCTCTCCCTCAGGGATAAACAACAGGCTCTTGTAGGCCAACGGTTGGCCGTCAAGCGACAACGTCCCGCTCACCGGTACCAACCTGGGTCCACCGGGACCGCATCCCAGCAAGAGACAACTTACGATGCCCAGGAAAACGTACGGCAACCGTGGGTTGCGTTGCCTCCGGGCGGGCTTGGTTGGCTGCATAAAGTCCGGTCCCCCCTTGATAGAATTGCGCATTCGCTGTCGTCTCCATGGTGTCGACCGTTCGTTCCCGTACGTTAGGATCGGGCCCTCGACAACCTCTCGCGTGCCCGCCTCGCTGACTCTCCGCGCGGCTGACGGAACGGAAGCCATTCTTGACTTATTCCTCGCCCGTTTCACCTCCGCTCCGCAGTGACGTCGACCAGGCACTACGGCAGGTCGACCACTTGACCGTCGGCCATTCGCGCCAGGTTGTTGAGCATCGACTTCTGAATGGTTTCGGAAACGAACCGGACCGATCCATCGCCCAAGGCAAACTGGCACCCCCCGGGATGAAGACTGGCAGCGGCGGACCACCAGGTTCGCGTCCGTCCGCGGAGCGGAGCATAAGGGGGGCTCTGCCAGTTAGGATGGACCCAAGGCATGTGCTAGAGATTGATCCCGGCGTCGCGAGCACTGGGGTAGGGATCAACGCCGGTCATTACCCAGCCGCGGTAGGCCCAGGCAAAAGCTCGCCCGTTCTCGTGCCATTTTGTTGTCTCGCCCAGCATGAACGTGTTGGAGAGCCCGTCGATGACCGCCGAAAAGCGGTTTGCACTCTCCTCACCGAACATCCGTTTGTCGACACCCGAAACGGTATAGCTGTTGCAGTTGGAAAAATCCGTAAATGCCGATGTGATGAAGTCGTAATTCGTGGCGGCACCGGTGAACCCGGACGCAGGACCGTAGTGGGCGCCAACCAGGGTTCTCGACTTGGGACCGTTGTTGTCGGAAGGGCAAAGGAACACGCTCAGTTCCGTTTCGGAGAGGGCCGCATTTCCGTTCGTGGCCGGATTTCCGACCACCGTCCCCGCAGACCGGATATTTGAAGCGGAATACGCCTCAAGGTGATTAAACCTGTCATAAAGCGGCTGCTGCTCCATGAACGGGAGCAACCCCACAAGACCGTTGGAGTTCTTCACCTCTCCGTTGGCCGGCGTTCCGTTGCACATACCATACCCGCGACCGGCCGCGGGCAGACTCCGAAACGAGTCGTGATAGGTATGGACCGAAAGCGCGATCTGCTTGATATTGTTACTGCATTGAATCCGCCGCGCCGCCTCGCGGGCGGATTGAACGGCGGGCAGCAGCAGGGCCACCAGAATCCCAATGATGGCAATCACGACCAGTAACTCGACCAGCGTGAACCCGTCTCGCAGCGAATGTCGCACGGCAGCCTCCTTCGTAAGTATGCAAACAGGCAGGTTGGAATCACAAAATGCTGATTCCATCGGTACCGCCTGAGCTACAATGGTAGCAGGGGGCATCGAGCGAGCAACATACGGGAATTGTCCGGGCGTGGCGAACCACACTTCGTGTGCAAACCGAAGTCGTTGATGCGTGACGTTTGCCGTACACTTCGCTGCCGTAAGGCAATCCCCACGATCAAGTCCGCAGCCGGGACGCGGTCGAATTCGACGCCGCTCACGCGTTGGCGTTCCGTCATTCAACCTGTTGAGGATGCCATCACGCGATTCGGATTGGACGGTTTTGAGCTTAACGCGGACGATGGATGAACGAAGAACCATGCATTACAAGGCTCTTTGCCGCAGTCCCTTGCAGTGAACTTATCCAATGTGCCACGCAGATCAGCCGGACCGCGTTAACGTCCGGCTTGCTCGGCGATCAACGGAACCGGGGCTAACGCCCAACGGCTGATGACCAACCCGACTTAACCTGCTTTCAGGCAGTTGCTACTGCGTCGATTCCACGGACGGCACGCCGCGGTGCGAGGAACTCGACAGCTCAACAAGCGGCCCACATTCCACTCCCTTTCGACTCGCAGCAGCAGGTCTCGACAACACACAATGAAGAAGCCTTCCAGCAACTGGCGGTCGGATGCCAAGACGGTCCTCTGTGGACTCAGCATGGGTTGTGCCGATGTCGTGCCGGGCGTGTCGGGTGGCACCGTGGCCCTGATCCTGGGAATCTACGAGCGGCTGGTATCCGCGATCGGAAATTTTGACGTCACCCTGGTCAGGCAGCTCAAACAGGGCCATTGGCGCGAGGCGGCGGCGCATGTCGACCTCCGCTTCCTGATGATGCTGGGCGGAGGACTGGGTTCGGGCGTGGTGGCGATGAGCCTGATCGTGAATCGGCTGCTGGCGGACCCGTTGGCCCGCTCGCTTACCTTTGCCTCGTTCTCCGGCATGATCCTGGCGTCGTCATTGCTGATCGCGCTGATGATTCGACCGACAGGCAGAGACCGCATCTACTCCCCGGTGCTTGGCCTGGCCGGCATCGCGATGGCGTGGTGGGTCTCGACACTCGTGCCCGCAGGAACGACGGGACCGCCGGGCTATCTGTGGTTGTTCGCTTGCGGCAGCCTGGCGATCTGTGCGATGATCCTGCCCGGCATTAGTGGAGCCCTCATCCTGCTGGTGCTGGGTGTCTATGCACACCTCACCGAGGTTCCGCATAATCTTCTGCACGGCGAAGCGCCCATGCAGAATCTGCTGGTGCTGACCGTGTTCGGTTGCGGCTGCGGACTTGGCCTGCTTCTGTTCAGCAAGGTCCTTAAATGGCTGCTAACCCACCACCATGCCCTGACGATGTCGCTGCTGTGCGGCTTCATGCTGGGCGCGTTGCGGAAGTTGTGGCCGTTCCAGCGAGACCTGACGCCTGAAATCGAGAAGTTCAAACACAAGCAGTTTGAGCTGGTTTGGCCGGAATCGCTCGACGGGCCCTGCCTGGCGGTCCTCCTGGCCGCCGGGCTTGCCATCGCGGGCGTGCTGGCAACGGACTGGTTCGTCCGCCGCGCGCGGCAACCGGTCGATGCGTGACGCAATGAAAAAGCGTGCAACTCGCTGTGCCGCAGTCGCTGCCAGTGAACGCCCCCGCGGCACCGGACATCTCTGCCGGAACGCGGTAGCGTCCGATCTTCTCTGCTATCAACGGAACCGGGGCTAACGCCCAACGGCTGATGAATGATCCAGGCCAGATCGCGGCTCAACTTGAACGGCGGCGGTTCCGCAGACAAGTTACGGCGCCTGCTTACCGCGTCTCAGCCGCCGGAACGTCCTCGATATCCATGCTCACGTTGGTCAATCCGGCGGATGACATCTCGTCCGATTCATCGCCGACCAGAGCGTCATCCGAGCTGGGCTGAAACAGGTCTTCGCGAATGTGGTTGTCCAGCAGATGCCCGACTGTCCAACTTCCATCGGGTGGACGAATGGCCACTTCAACGGTGTAATTGAAATTGGATTCCATGGTCCAGACCTGGTTCAAATGCGTGTCATAGGCGAGCATCATGAAGGTGTGGCCGGGGATGCGAACGTAGTCCCCGTGGATCGAACCTTCCGTGGCGAGGTCGGCCACTTCGTATCCGCCGTGGTAGCGGTCGAAGAGCCAGCCCGGATCGGTGTAGCCGTACGAGGCGCCTTTCGTGCAACTCCCGGTGGCCCAGCAATAGTACGCATGGCAATCCAAGGGGCTGTTCTCGTCACGCACCCAACCACGCTCGGTGTAATAAAATTCCTTGAACGTCCGCATCACGATGTGATGACGAGCCTTGGCCAGTTGCGAGTCGCCTGACGTGGCCACATAGTACGGACCACGCAGGCGCCCCCAGGCGGTCTTCGTGCCGTACTGCGGTGCCCGGCGATGGAGGATCACAAAGGCGCGATAGACCGACTCGGGAGAAACGAGCGGTGCCGGCGCAACGACCTTTTGAACCGGCGCTTTTTGTGTCGCGCCCTGGTTGCCGCTAGCCGGACCGGAGTCTTGGACGGGCGTCGAATCGTCGCCTGCCACGGCGAGTTCGCTGACCTCCGGGTCGCCTTTCTGCGCGGGTCCTTTCTGAACAGCATCTTGCTGCGTGGGCCGCTGGGCGTTGGCCACTTCAAAAACCCCCAGCCGCGAATCGCTCTCTTCGATGGACTCCAACGTCACCGGTACGAACACCGTCCGTTCGTGTTCCGAATTTCGCAGATCGGTCAGCCGCACTTCCGCAACCAACTCGTCGTTCGACGCCAGCAGGTCTTCGTCATAGATCTCAACAAAGAAGCGAATGCGGTCTTTGAAGGCGACCTCTTCGCCGCGCGCCCGGTTGTAGTTGTAGACGGCACCCACCTCAGGATAATCGGTCAGGGCCGCCGGGTTCTTCATGGCGACCTGCACAGGGCCGCTCGAGTAGTAGACACGGCGGCGACGCCAGGGAAACCCGTGGGCAACGTCTTCGGCAAGCAGTGCCAAAGCGAACAACGCAACAAGCAACAGAGTCAGTCTACGAGCCATCAATGGTACCTTTCGAGAACTTGGTGGGCGCCGAACGACGGGCGGTGTGCCCTGCGGGAGTGTGAACGTGGGGTTCGACGCGTGAGTGTTTTGGCCGGTGGTGCAGTCGGCCTGCCGATTGGCGTTTGGCCGTCCGTTGGCGCTGGTGTGATTTGAAACCAGCTAGGAAAAGTACACCATCTTCCTGCTAGCAGAAAGGGGAGGGAATGGAAGATATGCGGACTGTATGACAACCTTGCGGCCTAGTTAAAACCGCTAATTTTCAGCAAAAATCGCGTGACCGATTTTCCACACCGGCCAGACGATCGGTCAGGTCCTCCAGCCGCCGCACCACGACGTGAATCGTCTCGTTTTTCCGCTCTAAATTGCCATGGGCAATCATGGCATTCGCCCTCCGGGCGACTTTGCTGTATTTATCCCAGACGCCCTGTTTTATCACGAGATTTGCCGTGGCCGTTTCATCTTCCAGCGTGACAAACGTGATTCCTTTCGCGGTGCTCGGCCGTTGCCGCATCAAGACCAGGCCCGCCACGCTGACTGGCCGATTGGCCGGAGCGACTCGCAGCTGGTCCGCCTTCACCACGCCCAGTGCGCTGAGGGCATCGCGGCAGAACGTCAGTGGATGTCGTCTCAGGCTGAGCCCGGCCGCGCGATAGTCGGCGAACACTTCTTCCTGTTCGGTTAACTGCGGCAATTGCGGGGTGGGCGAATCCTCTGGAGACAACGCATTCAGGAGGGGGAGGTCTTGCGGCTTGCGGGTCTGATCAAGGGCCTGCCAGAGGGCATTGCGGCGGCTCAGTTTGAGTGATGTGAAGGCATCGGCAGCGGCCAGTCGCTCCATGGCAACCTGTCCTAGCCCGCTACGTCGAGTCAGCTCGGCCATCGACTGAAATCCGCCCTGCGGCCGGGCCGCGACGAGCGCCGCGGCGGTCGCCTGGTGTAGCCCTTGCACCAGCCGCATTCCGAGTCGCAAGCCGAGCTGCTGGCGAGCCGGTTGTTTCTCAACCGGAGCGGCTCCCGTGGTCGGTGCATCTTCCCTCTGCACGGGTTCCAACGTGCAATCCCAGTCGCTGTGATTCACGTCGATGGGCAGAATTTCCACACCATGTTCACGCGCGTCACGGATCAACTGGGCGGGCGCATAGAAGCCCATCGGCTGACTGTTGAGCAGCGATACGGTAAAGGCTGCCGGATAATAGTGCTTCAGCCAGGACGACACGTAGCTCAGGATCGCGAAACTGGCAGCATGCGATTCGGGAAATCCATATTCGCCGAACCCACGAATTTGTTCGAACAACTGATCCGCGAACTCGCTTGAGTGCCCGCGAGCCAGCATGCCTTCGATCAGCTTCTTGCGAAAGTTATCAATCAGTCCCGGCCGTCGCCAGGCCCCCATGGCGCGGCGCAACTGGTCGGCTTCACCCGGACTGAAGCCTGCCGCGACGACAGCCAACTGCATCGCCTGTTCTTGAAACAGGGGAACGCCCAGCGTCCGTTGCAGCACGCTGCGGATCTCGTCGTTGGGATACGTCGCAGCCTCTTCGCCGCAGCGGCGGCGCAAATACGGATGGACCATTTTGCCTTGGATGGGTCCGGGGCGGACAATGGCCACTTCGATAACCAGATCGTAGAGCCGTCGCGGCCGCAACCGCGGCAGCATGCTCATCTGCGCCCGACTTTCGATCTGAAACACGCCGATCGTGTCCGCCCGGCAAATCATGTCATAGACCGCCGGATCATCGGCGGGAATGTCGGCGATGGTCAGTTGTCGGCCGGTATGGGCTTGCAACACATCAAAACACTTGTGAATCGCCGTCAACATTCCCAGGCAGAGACAATCAACCTTCAAAATCCCCAACGTCTCCAGGTCGTCTTTATCCCATTGAATCACCGTGCGGTCAGGCATGGCCGCATTCTCGATCGGCACCATCTGGCACAACGGCCCCTGGGTAATCACCATCCCGCCAACATGCTGGGAGAGATGGCGAGGAAATCCCAACAGTTGTTCCACCAATGCGCTCAACTGTCGGCCGAGCCGGCTGGCGGGATCAATGCCACTCTGCCGACAGCGATCCGCGGAGACGCCTTGATGGCCGCGCCAATCGGTGTTTTTGGCCAGCGCATCGACCCGGTCCAGCGAGAGGCCCAGCGCCTTGCCGACGTCGCGGATCGCCGAACGGGGTCGGTAGGTGATCACCGTCGCGGCAATTCCGGCGTGGTCCCGCCCATACTTCTCATAGATGTACTGCAGGACTTCTTCCCGTCGCTGATGCTCGAAGTCCACATCAATGTCCGGCGCTTCATCTCGCTCGCGGCTGACAAACCGTTCGAAGAGCAGGTTCGACTCCATTGGGTCAACGGCGGTCACCCCCAGGCAATAGCAGACCGTGGAATTGGCCGCCGACCCGCGTCCCTGGCAAAGGATATTGCGTGAGCGGGCAAACCCGACCAGGTCGTAGACGGTCAGGAAAAAGGCCTCGTAGCGCAAGTCTCCGATCAGCGACAGTTCATGTTCCAACTGCTCGGCCACCTTGGCGGGGATCTGCCCGTAGCGTTTCCGAGCGCCCTCCCAGGCGAGGCGGCCCAGATACTCCAGCGGCGTCTCACCCGGCGGAGACAATTCGCGCGGATATTCATACCGCAACTCGCTCAAGCAAAACGTGCAGCGATCCGCCACTTCCTGGGTCCGCTGAACCGCTACGGGAACCTGGGCGAACACCCCTTGAACCTCCCCCAGATCGCGCAGGTGGCGTTCGGCATTGGGAAGTCGTCGCTGTCCGAGTTCCGCCACGGTGGTTCCATGACGAATCGCCGTCACGACGTGCTGCAAAGGCATCCGATCCGGCGTGTGGTAATGCACATCGCCGGCAGCGACCAACGGAACCTCGGTCTCCGCCTCCAACTGCTGCAACTGGCCCAGCCGTCGCCGGTCCGCGGTCCCGTAGTGCAATTCGGCCAGCAAGTAGCTGCGGTCGCCAAAGATGTCGCGGTACCCTCGGATCGCGGCCTTCCGCTGGCGATCCGGTTCGACGGAATCCAGATCCTGGCCGGGCACGATGCCCGCCACCAATCCGGCCTGATGGGCCCCGATGTCAGCAACCGTCAGCTCACATTCGCCTTTCGTGGTCCGTCGCCGCCCCAGTGTCAACAGACGAGACAGGCGGCCATACGCGGCCCGGTCGGTCGCCAGCAACACGACGGGCAGTCCGTCGCTGGGCGTAACTTCAGCTCCGTAGAGCAGCTTCAAACCACTCTCCCTGGCAGCCGCATAGGCTCGAACAATGCCGGCCAGGCTGTTACGGTCGGTGATCGCCAAGGCGGAATACCCCAGTTCAACCGCCCGCGCGACCAACTCGTCCGCATGAGACGCCCCTTCCAGGAAGGTGAAATTGGTCCGGCAATGCAATTCTGCATAAGGAACACCGTGTCGCGCCGAACCGGCTGGTGGTTGCCGACCGGTGGCTTGCAGCGGTTCACGCTTGGGGAGATCGGGACCTTCAGGCATAACGGATACATCTCTCCTGGATCCTTGGGAACGAACATCAACGACTTCCGGGAGGTGGCCACCCCGGGCCATCTTGCTCTGCGATCAACGGAACCGGGGCTAACGCCCAACGGCTGATGAATGATCCGGACTACCTCCAACGGATGATGAATGATCGAGATGCAACGCTCCAGTTACTGAAACACCCCGTGCAAATGCCACCGACGTTCCTGCAGGCAGTAAAACAACCAGAAGCGACGTCCTTCTCGAGTTTCCACGCGGTAGTAATCGCGGCGGACGCCACGCTGCCGCCACCAGCCGGTCTCAATTCGCTCGGGCCCCCAATGCCGGGCCACATCATGCCGGCCCCCCAGATAATGAAAACTGACCGGCGAACCATCGGATGCGGCCGAGACGGTATCGAGCAGAAGTGGGGGGTGCACCAGTTGCAGCGGCCGATCAAGGGGCCCGCAAGCCACCTCGGAAACGGGGCCCTTACGTCCCCCTTTCCCTGCATCGACCAGAGGCACATTCCGGAAGGCGCGTTCCGGCTGAGCATCGTGCCGAGGCAGGCACTGGACCACCGCCGCCGCCCCCAACTGGCTGGCCAGGCAATCAATCAGGTTGGCGATCTGCGGCGAATCGATGTTCCGCTGTTGCTGGTCGAACAGTTCACGCTGACGTGTCCGCAACCGCTCATGCTGCGTGGCACGCACCACGACGCTCGTCGCCGGCCCGGGTAACGGCAGCCTGTCGAAGTGCGTTTCCACCAACCGCCACAGATGCTCCTGATCCGCACTGGGGCGAAACAGTCCCACCTCCCAGGTTACCGGGTCGGCATCCTGGCAGCGGATCCGCCCCCGCAAACGCAACGCACCACGGCCCTGATCGGCAAGGGCAAAACAGAGCTGCTCCACCAGCCGGCGCAACACCTGCTCGACCGCCCGGCGCTGCGGCATCGGATACTCAAATAGCCACTCCACCATAAAATCCAGCGGCGGCTGGACCGGCTGAATCAGTTCGGCAACCTTGCCAAACGCCTGGTCCAGGCGGCGCAACAACTGGGGACCAAAGCGAGATTCCAATTCGACACGCGGCAACTCCAACAGTTGGCCCACCTGGCAGAGGCCCAGACGCATCAGAATGTCGACCATCTCTGCCGGCAACCGTAGCGCGGCGAGCGGTAATTGCCGCAGGCGCGTCTCCGATCGGCACGGCTCGTTCGCATCCAGCTCTCCGGCCGGCTGGAAATGCGCCAGAGCCCAGGCGGCCCCGACCGTTTCCGCCACCCCGAGCCGCACCTCCAGACCATGCTGACGAAAGCTCCGCATCACTTGCTCCAGGAGCGTCCCTTCATCACCCACCAGAGGAATCACGCCGGTAACATTCAAGAGCAGCGTATCTGGTGCGGGCGACTCTTCCAGACCGACCAGCGGACTGAAGCGATGGCACCAAATGGCCAATTTGCGGATCGCCGCCTGGTCTTTGCGGAGATCATGTGTCTCCACATGCAGTTCGGCAGGTTGCCCGGCAGATTGCCCGGCAACAGCAGACCGCAACGCCTCTCGCCCCGCCCTCGAATCGACCGCCAACATTACAGCCGTCGCTTCCGCAATCGGGAGCCCTGCCTGAACTCCCTGCCTGCGCGCGGCATGCGAGCAGGCCAGCACGCAGAGTCCGCGTCGCGTGCGGTGCTGCAGAATCACGGGGCGCCGCCGCAGCGCCGGCTTGTCGTAAAGCAACCGCTGAATCGGCCAGTTAGGTAGCCAAACCGCCAGGATGCGTGGCATGAATGTCACCTGTCCGTTCGTCAATTTCCAAACCGACGGTCCGCTGCTGCACACCGCCACGGCAACGAAGCACCTCGACCTGCAACCGCCACTTCATGGCCCTGGGAGCCGGCCCGATAGTCCGCTCCGGAGAAACCAGCAGCCGCACATCCGCCCACGACGCCTCCCGCTTCGCCTCAGCCGAACGAATCAACAGGCCCAGGCAACCGCTGGCTTCGACCGCCAACTGCCAACGCCGAAAGACACGGCTGTCCAGCCGTTGAGGCCAGGCGATCACGGCGGCCACATGCGGGCAACGGAGCGCCTGATCAAGGGCCCATTCGCTCTGCCTTGCTGCCTCCTGCACCTGCCGGCAGCGCGCGCCTCGCACCACGATCGTGTTCGCCAAATCGACTCCCCCGGCTGCCGCAGCAGGAGGATAAAAATGATCCTGCGGATCGACCACCACCAACGCTCCCCCCTCACGGCAAGCCTCACGAGCAGCCCACAACGCCAGCATGCCGACCCCGCACCCGGGACCGTTCCCCAGCCATTCAACCAGCGAACCGCGCCAAAACCCCCGCCCGGGCAAGACGACATCCAAGGGCCCACACCCCGTGGAAACAGGCGTGCGGTGCGGACCGTTTTCCGGCCTCTCCACCTGCCGCAGAAGCGTGTCCAGTTCACGAATTTTGGGATGCATAAGCTGCCTCACCCGGGGACTGCAGTCACTCTTAACATTCTCATCGGGCAAATAGTGTACTTACGTATACCAATAATACAAGAACATGTGCGGCAAGTCTTACACAACAAATCAAGGCGGAAAATCAAGGCGGACCTGTAAGAGACCATCTGCAAGTCACTTAAGAGTGTCTGACGGGACGGGAGAGAACGGAAGGGACGGGGCGGAACGGGACGGGACGGAAGAGAAGAGAAGAGAAGAGGAATTGGAGACCTTCGGTCAGGCCTTCGGCGGGGTCGGAGACCCGCGCCGAGCGCGAGAGCGCGAGAGCACGCGCCGAGCGCCGGGGTGGGGATGCAGGGCCACCGGCAAACACGGAGCGGGTCAGCCGGTCGCCAGGCCAGCCGGTCGTCGGCTCAACCGGTCGCCGGCCGCGCCCCCTCTGCGGCAGAGAAGATCTGATCGGCCGACTTGGTCTGGCCACAATGAACACAGGTCGGCAGCAGCGCGTGTCGAGTTGCCCCGCAGCCGGCACACGTTTCGAACAGTTGCGTGCTGCAAAGGGGACACACGTACGGCTCGTCCGGCTGAGACTCCGTATGCGGGAAGCTCAACTTCTTAATGCTCCGCCGACTCCAGAAAACATAGCGCAGGGGCCCGCGACGGATGGGAAAATCACACACCGGGCAAAAGAAACGCTCGTATGCTTCACGGTACTGTTTCAGCAACCAGTCCGGCTTGGGGAAGGCCAGCCTCCGCAGCAAATAAGCCAGGATGCTCAGCACCAGGGCCAACGACACCAAAATCAAAATGTACTTAAAATATCTTTCCGGAAAGTGTTCGTGCATCACCAACGTCACCTTGGCCGCGACGGCGATGCCGAAGGCGTAGATCATCGGACCGTAAGACCCTTGACGCCGCTTCACAAACAGCACCATCGCCACGACCAGGAGGGGCACCAGGACCGCCAGTTTGATACCGGCCAGCTTCATCTGGTGCCACAGCTCTAACCGCCGGTACTCGGCATCAATCGGCTCGCGCGCTTCCGCCAGCGTGGCATTCAATTCGCGTTCCTGTTCCTTGAACGTTCGCTGCGCCTCGTTCAATTCCACCAGCCGTGCATTCAACTCTTGATACTGCTGTTGATTGGCCAGGAACCGTTGCTCCGCCTCCGCCAACGCGGCCTGTTCCGCTTCGTTCGGCTCGACCCCTTTCTCCAGACTCAACCGGTGGAACTCCAGCAACTGATTCATGGTCTGCTTGGAGTTGTCCGTGCTGTCACGCAACAGACGTTGCCGCTCTTCCTGGTTAGCGACCTGGCGTTTGTTCTCCGCAAACTGCTCGGTCAACTTCTCTCGCTGCTCGATCAGGGTCCGTTTGAGCATCCGCGCTTCGATGTCTTGATACGACGGCCCCTCCAGGCTCCCGATATCGTTCACCACGAATCCCAACAGCCAATACACGAGCACACATTGGGCGGCGGCGAACAGCCAGATCGCCGCCCGGTGCGTCCAGGGCCCTTTGCTCTTGAGTGTCGCTTCCATCACAAACCTGCAGTTTACGGTTGATGCGAATGGTCGAAACCGGGGACTACTGGCCGAACGGCAAGGGCCTCCGCCGATGGACTCATCCACCGCTCCCCAGGCAATACAACATCTCCTGGCGACCCTGTTCGGCGACCCGCAGAAAGATCTGGTCGCCGCAAACGGCGGGCGTCGCAAAGAGCTCCCGCCCAAGCTGATTTTGCGCGACTAGCTGGAACCGTTCGGGCGTGGCCCGGAAGACGAACACCGTCCCCCGCTCGTTGCCGGCGTAGATGTTGCCACCCGCCAGCACCGGCGAAGCACTTACCGCACCACCGGGCAACCGCGACTGCCACATCGTTTGCCCATCGCGGGCACGCCAGCAATAGGCGATGCCGCCATCGCTGACCGCATAGAGGTATCCGTCATGGGCCAGCATCGATTGCTCGTAGCATTTCTGATTGTTCTTCCAGACCACCCGACCGCTGCCATCGGCGCGGACACAGATCGTCTCGGATTTCGGGTACCCGCCGCTGGCGAACACCAGGTCGTCATCCCACACCATCGTTCCGCAGGTCGCCATCGTGGTACCGGGCGTTGCCCAGAGTTGCTTGCCGGTGCTCGGGTCGTAGCTGGCGACCAGATCACAACCACTGATCAGTAACTGGTCACGTCCGGCCACGCGAGCGACGATCGGCGAGGAAAAGCTGAGCTTACGGGGTCGGGGGGTCTGCCACTTCCGCTCGCCCGTCACCCGATCGAAGGCTGTCAAGTGACCGCCCTCCTCGTAGTCCGCGGCGACAATCACCAAGGACTTGTAGATCGTCGGCGACGGGGCATAACCATATTCGTAGCGGCGCGGCAGAAACCGGCCCACCCGCTGTTGCCACACGCGGGCCCCGTCCAGCGACAGGGCGGACAACTCAATCGAATCGTTCCGATAGAACGCGGCGAATAACCGCTGCCCGTCTGAGGCGACCGTCGCCGAAGCGTGCGTGTTCTTGCGATGAATCTTGTCGGGAAAACGGCCAGTCGAGACGACCGTCTTCCATGCTTGTCGGCCGGTGCGACGATCAAAGGCCAAGACAGCCTGTTCCTGACGTTGCTCCTCGGCCGTGGCCAACACCACCAGATCGCCGATCACCACGGGAGACGCGTGACCGCGACCGGGAACGGCCGCCTTCCAGACGATGTTTTCCGTTGTGCTCCAGCGCGTCGGGGGGCTCTCACCCGCGGCGGCCACGCCGTTGAAATTCGGTCCGCGCCAATTCAGCCAATCGGATCGCCGATCCGGCGCGGTCAACTCACGCGGCGCCTCCGCCCACACCACGTGAACGCCAGCCGGGCCGGCAAGCAGCCACAGCAGTCCCAGCAATTTGACCGGCAGCGAACGACAGACCATGGGGTTCTCGCAAACTGAAGACGAATCGAATCAAACATCGGCTCAGGTAACCGTTCGGGGACAACCGGTTCCTCAGCAATCGGTCTGCATCATAGGCCACATGGCCCCCTCGATTCAACTCGCCGTGCGCGCACGTAGGGCATGCTGTGCATGCCGAACCACGGTCGGCAAATCGCGCGGAAGCGCCGGGCGGGTTGCCGCTTGGAAAGCGTGTGTTTGGAAAAAGAGGAAGTGTCATGCAGCGCATGACCTACGGAAGGGTGAACCGGCGGCTGTCTCACGGTGCCAATGGCTACCGTCGCTTAGCGGTGGTTCCGAACTTCTGGTGGTTCTTGATGGCTCGTTCGTCAGCTCAACAACAACTGCAGATCGTCGGCCGTCAAGTTGCGGATCACGCTGTCATTGGCAGAAATCAGGGCGTCGGCCAACTTGCGCTTCGAGGTCTGCAATTCCAGGATCTTCTCCTCCACCGTGTTCTGGGCGATCAGGCGGTAGGCAAAGACCCGTCGCTCCTGCCCGATCCGATGGGTGCGGTCAATGGCCTGTGCCTCGACCGCCGGATTCCACCACGGGTCCAGGATGTAAACGTAGTCGGCGGATGTCAGGTTCAAGCCGCTTCCACCCGCTTTCAGGCTGATCAAGAACAGCGAGCAGTCCGGATCCTCCTGAAACCGTTTCACTCGCTCGTCTCGTTTTCGCGTCCGCCCATCAAGGTATTCGTAATTCCAGTTTCGCGCATCGAGTTGATTGCGGACGATTGAAAGGAGCGATGTGAACTGTGAGAACACGAGGGCCTTATGGCCTTCGGAGATGATCTCTTCCAGTTGCTCCAGCAGCGCCTCCACTTTTGCGCTCGGCAACTCTCGTTTGCTCTTATCGATCAGCCCCGGATGGCAGGCCGCTTGGCGCAGCCGGAGGAGGGCTTCGAGCACGTGGATCTTGGATTGTGCGAGCCCCTTCTGAGCCACCTTACCGGCCAGGTGGGCACGATAGTAATCGCGAATCTCGTTGTAGTTCTTTCGTTCGGTGGCAGAGAGTTCGCAGAGCAACGTCTGCTCCGTCTTCTCAGGGAGTTCGCTCAGCACCTCCTGCTTGGTGCGGCGAAGGATAAACGGCTGGATCGACCTCGCCAAAGCGGCCAACGCGCCGTCGTCGTCTTCGGCGGTCGCCGATCTGGCCACCGCAGAGAAGGCCGTCGTCTTGCCCAGCATTCCCGGATTCAAGTACTCGAACAGCGACCACAGCTCGCCAAGATGGTTCTCGATGGGCGTTCCCGTCATGGCGAGACGGTACCGAGACTGCAAGAGACGACACGCCTTGGCGGCTTGCGAGCCGGCATTTTTAATGGCCTGGGCTTCGTCCAGGATGGCATAGTCGAATTCGATTTCTTTGAGGTCGACGATGTCGCGCCGGAGCGTGCCGTAGGTCGTCACGACCAGGTCACATTCGCCGAGTTCCTCCAGCTGTTCCCGCCGCCTCAAGCCGGTGTAATTGATGACCTTCAGGTTGGGTGTGAAACGAGCGGCCTCGTCAAGCCAGTTGAAAACGAGACTCTTCGGCACCACCACGACCGAGGGCCGACGTTGTTCCTTTCTCCCTAATCGCCGCGACTGCAACAGGGCCAGGACCTGGATCGTCTTGCCCAACCCCATATCGTCGGCGAGGCAGCCGCCGAATCCGAAGTCACGCAGGAACTGGAACCAGCCGAGTCCCACGCGCTGGTAGGGCCGCAGTTCGCCGTGGAAGCCGCGCGGCTCCTTGCCACCCTTCACCCCGGAGAAGTCGCGGAGCTTGTTTCGCATCCGCACGAAACCGGCGTCCAGTTGCAGATGCTGCTGGTCTTGCTCGGCAAGCAACGCATCCAGCAACAAGGCCTGCGTGGGAGCGAAGCGAAGCTGGTCATCCTCGGTATCCGCCAGGTTGGCCAAGGTGCCAAACCGCTTCAGCCATTCCTGGGGCAGCATGCCGGCCGAGCCATCATCGAGCTGAATCAGGCGCTGGCCCGCCCTGACGGCGGCCAGCAACGCCGGCAGCGAGGCGGAGATCCCGTCGAAGTCCACCCGGCCATCAAGTTCGAACCAGTCGATGTCCCGAGTCACGCTCAGGCTAAACTGCCCGGCAGACCGCACCGGGTTCCCTTCCGACTCGACGATCCAACCAGCATCGATCAATTTCATGACGACGTCGGCAAACGACTTTCGAGTGAACTTGACGTCCCTCTGGTGGCGGCTCGTTTTGCCGGCGGCGCGGATCCCGGCTTCACGCAGTTGCTCGAGCAAACTGGCCTCGACCGGAACATTGCGCGTCACGATCTTGCCGGCCTGCTCGTCATACCAATCGACAACAGAATCGTTGATTCCGAAATCGCGCCGCTGTTCGATAACGTCGGCCGCGGCTCCGGTTGGCGATGATTGCTCGGCGGTCGCCGTTCCAGCCGCCTCCACGGCGGCATAGCTGAACGTCACGTCGGCATGCAAGTGACGGTCATGGTCCCACTCGGGCTTGTGAATCAGAATGCGTCCTTGCGGCGAGCCTACGACACGATCGACTTGCAGTGAAGGAGGCAATTCGATTTCGGCGGACCTCGCAACCGACGCCAGGCTGCTGAGGAATTCCACCCGGTCGGCGTAAGGCACAACGACGGGGCCGTTCTTTTGCAAGAGGCTCAGCCAGGCGCCGCCATCCTCTGAGCGAAAGGGCGCCGCAACGTCGGAGAACATGACCAGATCGTTATCCAGGACCAGCACCGCGTCACCGAGCGGACGGGCTGCGTCGCCCCGAAACAGCTCGCCCTCGATACGCCAGGACTGGGCCTGCTCATCTTCGCGAACCTGCAAGCGAATCTGCCAGGCTTCGCCCGGTTCCCAGGTGATCGGACGCAGATCGTCAACCGCGCCGTCGGTGTCCAACATCCAGGCCAACCGCCCCGTCACCGCGAGTTTGGGCAGCAGGAACTGGCAGCCCCCCCCGCTCAACAAGCAAGTCGAGATGGATTGCCAATCGTTGCGGTAGTAGCCATACGGCGTTTCGTAGTCGACCAACCGATCAAACAGGAAGGGCAAGGCTTCGCGATCCAGCGGGTCCGTGCAGGATTCGATTTCGGAGCGCCGCATACGGACCGCCTGCAGGCGTCCCATCTCACCATTTTTTTTGGAAGTCTGTCGAAACAGCCGAATCGACAACCGGCCCGCATGCTGGCTGGTCGTCAGATCGATGACGTACCACATCAGCTTCCGCTGGTCACTTGTCAGCGGGCTCGCCACGAGGTCCGAATCGAGTCGGGGGCCCGCAGGTCCTTTTCTCAGCCCGCGTAACTGCCGCTGCCACTGGCTTTCTGACCGCTGTGATGAAAGTGGCATGGTGATCGATGTGAACGTGACGCCGGCGAACGACTGCCCGATGTCGTAATCCAGGTCGTTATCACGTTCCCATTGGTCTCCCCCGCCCTCAGCCGCGACGATCACCTGTCCGTTGTCGAATTGCTCGTCCGGGGTCGCAACCAGACCGACCTTGTGGTCGTCCATCTCCAGAATGGCGGCCCAAAGATGCTTGCAGCTGCCGGCGCGAGCAAACTGCGGGCACGTGCATCCAAGATCGATGCTCAATTCGCCGTTGACTTCGCGCCCACGGATATAGACCTCGTAAGTCCGGCCGGCCGATCCGTCAACGGTGGCCCAGATCCTGCCGGGACGAAGCTCCTGAAAGAGAACCGCGGCCTCGTCGAAATACTCTTGGCCGCGACTCCTGCTCTGGTAGTCAAAGTGTTGCTTAAGACAACTTGCCGCATCAGTAAACACCATGATTCTGCTTCCTTGCTTGCAATTCACTTGCCTGGCATTCGGTCGCTTCGTGCCGACGCGGCAAACCGTGCCTGTGGCCGAACGTCAGTCGGCAGCGAGGCTGGCACAGACAATCTCCTTGTCGTTTCTCGCGTAGACGTGACGATTTGCAAACGCGGGATGCGACCAGCATACGCCGCCCCGCCGATTCAATTGATACCTGGTCGGCTCGATCAGCTTGGCCCGACTGATCTCCTGGAACCCCTCAGGTGAGAGCTTGGAGATGATCAACTCACCTCGCTCATTGAACATCCACGTCCGGTCGCCGTTTTGCACGAAGTGCAGGTTGCTCCAGCGGGCCCGCGGCGTCGCGGTCAGGTCTTCCCAAACACGGTCGCCACTGTCCGCCTCCAGGCAGCGGAGTTCGCCGTAACTGTCGGCTCCGTACAGGTGCTCACCGAGGAACAGGGGGGTGCTGATAATCGACTGCAGCGCGTCGGTGTTTTTCTCGCTCGGTCCCACCCTCCGCCATAACGGCTCGACGCTCGGCTGGTCCTGCCGCAGCCGCAGCATGAGCGAGCCGTCATAGAACGAGGTCACGAAGAGCCGATCGCCGTTGACCACCGGCGTGGCAATGCCGATCGGCATGCGGGAGGGCTCCATGGGGTGCCGCCAGTAGACGTTGCCGGTTGCCGGATCCAGGCCGGCGACGCTATCCGCCGTCCAACAGACCATCACGTCGCGGCCAGCCTGCTCGATTAGAATCGGAGCGGAATACTGGGCCTGATCGCGGAGTGATTTCCAAACGAAATCCCCGCTCGCCTTGTCAAACGCCACAATCGACGCGTTGTCGCGCCCGCCGATGTGGACAATCACCAACTGCCGGTAGATCAAGGGTGCCGCGGCGATGCCCCAGATCGGCATGCGACGGTCGTCGGAGATCGAATACTCCTGGTCCAGGTCTCGCTTCCAAACGACTTGGCCGGTCTCTGCAGCAAGGCAGTGCAGGTGGCCCATCGCGCCGAGTGCATAGGCTCGCCCTGCGTCGACCGTGACTGCGGCTCGCGGCCCGGCCTCGTAGCTGATCGTGTACACGCAAGGATAGGAGAAGTCCCAGAGCGGCGTTCCTGTCACGGCGTCGAAGCAATGAACCCGTTCGACCGGCTCCGGCTCCGATCGCCGATCGGTCACGAAGACTCGGCCCTCCGCGACGGTTGGGCCACTGTAACCGGGACCAATCGGCTGGCGCCAAAGGATGTCGATCTGCGGGGACGCGAATTCGTCAATCACTCCGTCTTCCTGCCAGACTCCCGCTCGATTCGCTCCACGCCACTGGGGCCAATCGTCTCCAGCAGCCATCGCCGCCAGGGCAGCCAGGAGACCAAGTGTCAGGAGGGCGGATGACGAAAGTCGAGTCCGAAGTCCACGAAGAGCGGGGAAGCAAAACGGCATGGATCTACCCTGGGGAGAAGCGAATCGTATCGCCAATGCAACGGCACGCACGGACAGAGGGAAGCCCTGTTTGCCACCACACAGTGCGACAAGCCCGGGTCGGTACGTGAGGCCGCGCAAGCACTTGAGTTGGACAGCGTCCCTTTACTTTCTCTTGGTAACTGGAAGCCCGGACCTGGAAACCCGGACCTGGAAGCCCGGACCTGGAAGCCCGGACACGGTGCAATATAATCGCCGCGAGCTGGGCTGCCAGACAATTTGGACTGCCAGACAATTTGGACTGCTCAGGCAACGTGGCCCAGCCCATGGGAAAGCGCACTTGGAATCGCTTTCTCACGCGCCGCCCCTCGCACTGCGAACATGGCGTCGTAGCGCTGTTTTCGCAGAGCGAAAGGCGACATGAACCGATCGAGCGAAGCTCAGATGTCCAGGATGCGCAATGGCAGGCGTTCCCGCAACGGGGCTTTGCCCCAGTTCGGCAAAACGCCCTCCTGGCACCACCCCTCCTGGCACCGTTTGCAGCGCGAACGGCTGGCGTCTAGACGAGTTCCGCGATCGGCTTTCCACCTTCGACCATGTAGACCGGACGACCTGCCTGGTTCACAAACTGTGCTCGACGATTGAGCCCCAGCACGTGAAAGACGGTCGCCATCAGGTCTTGCGGCGATATCGGGGTCGACTTGGGCACGTCGACCTTTTCAGCGGACTCGCCCACCGCCTGTCCCATATTCAGGCCACCGCCGGCGAGGGCGAGCGTGGAGAGGGGTGCCCAGTGGTCGCGACCGGCGTTGCGGTTGATCTTCGGCGTCCGTCCAAATTCGCCGGTCACCACCAGCATGATCTTCTGGTCGACACCCCGTTGGCTCATATCTTCGACCAGTGCCGCGATGGCGCGATCCAGTTCCGGGCCACGGCGATCCATCGACGTCTTGATGTTGCCGTGCATGTCCCAGCCGCCGTAGCTGATATTCACGAACCCGCAACCCGCTTCGCAAAGCCGGCGAGCCTGCAGCAGCTGTTGGCCCAAACCGGGACCGTACCGATCGACCACGCGGGGATCTTCATACTTCAAATCGAAGGCTTGCTGCGAACGGCTCAACACCAGATTGAAGGCTTGCTGCTCAAAGGCATCCAGCCCTTCCATCAGTTGGCTGCGGTCGACCGACCGGTTGACATTGTCGATCCCCTGGAGAAGCTGGCGGCGATTGTCGAGCCGCAGTTTGTCCACGACCAGTGACATGTTGCGCTTGGCCTGACCGCCCGGATCAAAGGGCGCATACGCGGCGCCGAGGAACGCCGGGCCATCGCTGCCGATCCCATTGAGTCGCACATAGGTCGGCATTCCCGTTACCGGATGGTTGGCTCCCCGCATCCGCGACACAATGGATCCCATCCCCGGCCGCGAGGGGAGACCGCCGTTGTCAATCAGGCGGTTGTCGTATCCGGTCATCACCCAGTGCGTTCCGCCACCGTGTCCGCTGTTGGTATGCGCGAAGGAACGAACAAACGCCATCTTGTCGGCGACCGCCGCAGTCCGTTGGAAATTGCCGCCCAGAGTGATTCCCGGAACATTGGTTTTTACTTCGCCGGTCACACTCCGGTATTCAGACGGAGCCGTCATCTTCGGGTCAAACGTTTCGACATGGGTCGGACCACCGCCCAACCAGACCCAAATCACCGACGTGTCCTTGGTGGTTTCTCCAACGGCATTCGCTCGCGCACGTGCCCGCAGGAGGTCGGGCAGGGCCAGCGAGCCGAGCCCCAGCGAACCGACCTTGATGAAGTCGCGGCGGCTGGTTCCTTCGCAATTTCCACGCTGTCTTCCGGTCAAAAAACTTAGCATCACTCGACTCCGTCTTGCCTGTGACGTGTTAGGGGGGGGAAGCTGCCCGCTTGCCTGCAAGCAGCGGAACGCATCCAGCGATTTCGATCTAAGCTGGATTCTATCGACTTGGCGAGGCCGGCCGCAAGTGAATTGTGCGAAAAAGTCGCCTGGTTCGTTACGTGGTCCTTCAATTTGTGCGGGGACGGTAGGCGGCAGTCGTCGCCGCGGTCGCCCGGCTTGCGGTGATCAACGCGGCAACACCGCCATGACCGTTGAGTCAAACTATAGGTACACCCTGTTTGCCGGCCGCATGCCACGTTGGTCTGACGCGCAGCCTCGCGTGTGATCGACGGCCGAGTCATCGACGGCCGGGCGTCGGCATGCGGTTGCGTCGGTCGGCGAGCGAACCGGTGCCGAACGCGTTCAGGCTAAGATGCGCGGCACACTGGGGTGGCACGAATTCCCACCGTTTGGCGACGACCTCCAGCGGCACGAAGTTGGGGGCGCCGCGCCCCTTACCCACCGATCACGACCCCCACCACCGGCTATTGTCAGTGGTAGACCAGCCGGTCACAATGCGGAGCATGAACGACGCCCCCAGCCCAAACGATGCCCAAAGCCCATCGGATACCAGACCGATTCGCCGCAAGACAATTCCCGATTTTCAACAGATGAAATCGGCGGGGCAGCGAATCACCATGCTGACCGCGTACGACTTTCCCATGGCCCAATTGCTTGACGACGCGGGGGTCGACGCAATTCTGGTGGGAGACAGCCTGTCGGTCGTCGTCCAGGGTCACGAGAACACGATTCCGGTGACGTTGGACGAGATCATCTATCACGCCGAACTGGTCGGGCGGGCGGTCAACCGGGCTATGGTGATCGTCGACATGCCGTTCCCGACCTATCGAGTGGGGGTTCACAAGGCGATCGAAAACGCCGCCAGAATCTTAAAAGAAACCCGCTGCCAGGCGGTCAAGCTGGAATGCGGCGCCGAGCAAGCGGACGTGATCGCCGGCCTGGTAGGCGCCGGGATTCCGGTCATGGCCCACGTCGGTCTCAGCCCCCAGGCCGTGCATCAGTTGGGCGGCTACAAAGTCCAACGCGACGAAGACCGGCTGCTGAACGATGCCGTTACGGCAGAGCGGTCGGGTGCGTTTGCGGTCCTCATGGAGTGCATCTCGTCTACGGTTGCGAGCAAGATCACGGAGACCCTGACGGTCCCCACGATCGGCATCGGCGCCGGTCCGGCCTGTGACGGCCAGGTGCTTGTCACGCACGACGTGCTGGGGCTCACCAGTGGCTACATCCCCCGCTTTGCTCGACGCTACGCCAACCTGGCCGAGACGATTCGACGGGCCGCGGACCAGTACTGTGACGACGTCCGCCAGGGCCGTTTCCCCGCGGGCGAAGAATCTTACAAATAGGCGGCGAGACGCGATGGCCAATCGACTCGCAGAGGAATCCAGCCCCTACCTGCTCCAACACGCCAATAATCCGGTCGACTGGTATCCCTGGGGCCCCGAGGCGTTCGAGCTGGCCAAACGCGAAGACAAACCGATCTTTCTGTCGATCGGCTACTCCGCCTGTCACTGGTGCCACGTGATGGAACACGAGTCGTTCGAGGATACGGAGATCGCCGCACAGTTAAACGAGCTGTTCGTCTGCGTGAAAGTCGATCGCGAAGAACGGCCCGACTTGGACCAGATCTACATGAATGCCGTCCAGTTGATGACCGGTCGGGGGGGCTGGCCGATGTCGGTCTTCTTGACGCCGTCGCTGGAGCCATTCTATGGCGGGACGTATTGGCCACCGGCGCCCCGGCAAGGGATTCCCGGCTTCCCACAGGTGCTGGCCGGCGTGGCGGAGGCCTGGTCGAAACGACGGTCCGCCGCCATCGAACAGGCCGGAAAGCTGACCGCCCATCTGCGCGCGTTTTCCGCCGGCGAATCGGCGAACGAGGCCATCTCCGACCGGCTGCTCGGGCAGGCCGTCAACAAGCTGCAAGCGACCTTCGACTCCCGGCACGGCGGATTCGGCGGCGCGCCGAAGTTCCCGCACGCCATGGACCTGCGGTTGCTCCTCCAACGCTGGGCAAGCCGGCCGGTCGACGATGCCGCTCGGGCACCGCTCCTGGAAATGGTCACGGTGACCCTCGATCGGATGGCACAAGGCGGAATCTACGATCACCTGGGCGGTGGCTTCGCACGTTACTCGGTCGACGCCCGCTGGCTGGTCCCGCACTTCGAAAAAATGCTCTATGACAACAGTCTCTTGATCAGCACTTACCTGGACGCCTTCCTGGTGACCGGCAACGCGAGGTACGCCGAAGTTGCTCGCGAAACCATCGAATACATCTTGCGAGACATGACCGCGCCGGAAGGGGGGTTCTACAGTACGGAAGATGCCGACAGCGAGGGGGAAGAAGGCAAATTCTATGTCTGGTCGCCGGAAGAGATTCGTCAGGTGCTGGGCGACGCGCGTGCCGCCAGGTTCTGCCAGGCCTATGACGTGACCCCGGCCGGCAACTTTGAGGGCCGCAACATTTTGAATCTGCCCGTCCCGCTGCCGCAGCTCGCCGCACAAAACCAATGGGACCTGGCGGAACTCGAGACCGAACTGGCCGCATCGCGCGCGACGCTGCTTGCCGCTCGGGAGCAACGGGTGCATCCGGCAAAGGACGACAAGATTCTGGTCAGCTGGAACGGGCTGATGATCGAGGCCTTGGCGACGGCAGCTGGCGTGTTGGACGCACCTCACTACTATGATGCGGCCGCCCGTGCCGCCCGGTTTCTCCTCAGCCGGCTCCGCGACAAGAATGGTCGGCTGCTTCACTGTTGGCGACACGGCGCGGCCCGGCTCCCCGCCTACCTCGATGGCTACGCTTACCTGACCAACGCTCTGGTGAGCTTGTATGAAGCTCGGTTTGACGAGTCGTGGATTGACGAAGCCGTTGGGCTCGCCGAACTGATGCTTGAGCATTTTTCGGATCACGAGGGCGGTGGCTTCTTTTTTACGGCCGACGACCACGAAGTCCTGATTACGCGCACGAAGGACCTCCACGACGCCAGCGTCCCCAGCGGCAATGCGATGGCTGCAACCGCCCTGCTGCGGCTCGGCCGGCTGTGCGGTCGCAATGATTTCCTGGCCGCGGCCGAAGGCACGCTGGAAATGGCAAGCCACGCCATGGCCCGTCAACCGGCAGCCACCGGACAGATGCTGATCGCCGCCAACATGTGGCTCCAGCCCAGTCGAGAGATCACCCTGCTGGTTCCCGGCGAGGACTCGGGGACGGCGCGCCTGGAGCAGCTCGGGCAACGCTTTCATCAGCGTTTCCTGGTGAACTACGGAATCGCCGGCCGGACAACCGGCGATCCCGATTCGACTCGGTCGCAACACCTGGCGGCCCTGTTCCAGGGCAAGATGCCGGCGGACAACGAGCCTCATGTGTATGTTTGCGAAAACTTCGCTTGTCAGGCACCGATCCGGGGTGACGGGGAGATCGCCACGTTGCTGAACCGGCTGGCAGCGGATCTTCGCTGACGGCTGTCGAGGAAACCAGTTTGCCGTGCCGCCCAGTTTTCCGTGCCGCGCGGTGCCGACCGGCATCGGCGACTTGCCACCTGGGGCCGTTGACGGGCATGATGCGTCGCACCCCGTAGCGATCGTTGCCTGGAGAGAAACGGTTTGCTCCTGCCACCCGCGCCACGATACGATAGGCACGAAGATCGAGTCCACCCAGGTCGCTGTCGAGATCACAATCTGCCCATGAACCGACGAATGCATCACACCATTGCCGCCGAGCGTCTTTCCCGACGCAAGGCGATTCAGATCGGCGGATTGGGACTCCTCGGTTTGTCACTGCCAAGTCTGCTGGCGGAAGAGCCATCCCGCCGCCAAACGCCGGTCCGAGCCAAATCGGTGATCTTCCTGTTTCAATGGGGCGGTCCCAGCCAGCTGGACATGTTCGACATGAAGCCCGGGGCACCGGACACGATTCGCAGCCCATATCAACCGATTGCAACCAGTGCGCCGGAGATTCAGATCTGCGAGCATCTTCCCCATCTGGCCCGGCACATGGACAAGGTCTGTTTGATCCGCAGCATGACGCACCGCATGAAGAATCATGCCTCCGCCGGCTACTACGCAATCACCGGCCACGCCCCACCCAGCGATGACCAGCGTTTGCGGGATTCGCTTGACCTGTACCCCGGCTACGGAAGTGTCGTTGATCATCTCAGCCCGAATACCAACGGCATGCCGACGTATGTGGCCTACCCACACATCATTCGCGACGGGTCGATCGTTCCCGGACAACACGCCAGCTTCTTGGGGAAGCGCCACGACCCACTCTTGTTTCTGCAAGATCCGAATGCGGATGACTTTCAATTGCCGGAACTCAGCCTGCCCGACGGCTTGTCCATCGAACGCTTGCGGCGGCGTCGCGAGGCCCAGCGCTTGATTGACGGACAAACGCGGCTGCTGGAGGTTTCCGCTGCCGCCCGTGGGTTCGACGAATACTATGACAAGGCGATCGGGATGCTGACCTCCGACCGCGTGCGGAAGGCATTTTCGATCGCCGACGAGCCGGATGCGATACGCGACCGTTATGGGCGGACGTCTTACGGTCAAAGCTGCCTGCTGGCGCGGCGACTGGTCGAGGCGGGGACCAAGTTCGTCACCGTCTATTTTTCCAACAGCATCGGGGGGCGCAAGATCGGCTCCGGCGGCTGGGACACGCACGGCTTCGACAACACTCGGATGTACAAGATCGTCGACCAGTATCACTTACCGATCACGGATCAAACGCTACCGACCCTCCTTGATGACCTGGAACAACGGGGACTCCTGGACGAGACGCTGGTCGTCTGGATGGGCGAATTCGGCAGAACGCCCAAGATCAACAAGAACGAAAGCCGCGATCATTGGCCCCAGTGCTACACCGTGCTGCTGGCCGGCGGCGGTGTGAAGGGCGGATTTGTCCACGGTTCATCCGATTCGCACGCCATGTACCCGGACGAACATCCGGTCAAGCCTGAAGATCTCGCCGCGACCCTGTTCTACCTGCTGGGGATTGACCCCGGTTCGGAGATCATGGATCGCAATGACAGGCCGCTCCCGATCGGCGGGCGGCCAATCTTGGATGTGGTCGCCTAGACATGCCGCATTGCTTTCCATCGTGCCGTTCGACGGGTAAACTGGCCGCATCGTGCCGGGCCCGTGGAAGGCGGAACCCAAGGCAGCCTCACGAATTGTGGAGAATCACCGATGCGTAATCGTCCCTTTTGGGCCCTCGCCCTGTTGCTGGCCATCTTAAGCGGTCCGGCAAACGCAGCCGACAAGATGCGGGCCTTGATCGTGGACGGCCAGAATAATCACGGAGCCTGGCCGAAGACGACCGTCATGATGAAACAGTACCTGGAAGAGACAGGGCTGTTTACGGTTGACGTTGCACGAACGGCCTTCACCTGGCGCGGCGAAGAACTGCTCGACAAATACCCGCTGGGGGACGACGCGCCGCAAACAGAAGTCGTTGCCAAACCGACCCCGGATCCGAATTTCAAACCGGTGTTTTCGGACTATGCCGTCGTCGTTTCCAACTACAACGGCGCACCGTGGCCCACAGAAACGCAGCAGGCGTTTATCGACTTCGTACGCGGAGGCGGCGGTTTCGTCGTCGTCCATGCGGCCAATAATAGTTTCGGGAACTGGCCGGAATACAACGAGATGATTGGGCTGGGAGGATGGGGAGGTCGTAACCAGAAATCGGGCCCCTATGTCTACTACAACGATGGCGGTGAGATCGTCCGCGATACCAGTCCGGGAAGCGGGGGACACCATGGCCCGCAACATCCGTTCCAGATCGTGGTTCGCGATGATCGCCATCCAATCACCGAAGGGATGCCGCCCGTGTGGATGCACGAACGGGATGAACTGTACGACAAGCTTCGCGGACCGGCTGAGAACATGCACATTCTGGCCACGGCGTATGCCGACACCGAGAAGGGTGGAACCGGCCGGCATGAACCGATGCTGTTTACGGTCCGCTACGGCAAAGGTCGGGTCTTCCACACGCCGATGGGCCATGCCGACTATTCTCAAGAATGCGTCGGATTCATCGTCAGCCTCCAGCGTGGCACCGAATGGGCTGCCACCGGCCAGGTGACGCGGGCAGCGATCCCGGCAGACTTTCCCAAGTCGGCAACCGTCAGCAAACGTAAGTTCGACTGACGGTTGACGGGGCTCGACGGCGGAGGGCATTCCTCCAGCGTTTGTCGCCAGTCGTGTGCTGCCGCTCCCAGTCCGGTTCCGGCATCCCACGATTGGGCGTTGATACGCGTCCTTCTTGACCGACCGGGCTGGCCGTGCGTGGGGCGGTCTGTAAATTCGCAAACCGTTGTCTGAATATCACTTGCAGACAAAACAAGCGACACACCCGGGCACCGGCACGCAACTTGCTTCATATTGAGCGTATACCACACCCGTCACATGTCAAATTGGCAGGACAGGAGCCACGCTCATGGCGCTCACTCATAATCCCAATTCCGAATCAGCCACCGCGCCCCGGCAGGTACTCGTCGCGAACCCCCATCTGCACGGAACGGCATACGACCGCAAGGTCGCCTTGCTTGTCGAAGTCGGACGCTCAGGTTCGCGGGGTATCGTCGTCAACGACGCGTTTCGCCAAACATTGTTGGCCGGCGCTGCGGAGGATTCCTCGCGCAGAGAGCAGGTGCAAGCCGAGCCGATCCAACTGGGGATGATCGAATGGGGGCCTGGTTCGCTGGAACAAGAACTGCGGGCCGGCGTTTGGATGCCGACGGCGACCACCTTCGAAGCCGTCCTTGCCAGCCAGGATTCTCTGTGGGCCAACCTGGTTCGAGGCATCGGGCGCAGCGTGTTACGGGACGCTTGCGGTTTTCAAGAATTCCCTCGTGACATTCGAGCGAACTGACGCGCCGACACGACGACCACCAGCAAACCAAGGTGCTGGCCGCTCGGTCTGCGCGACGATTGATACTTGCGCAGCGAATGGACCAGGACGACCAACGGGAGTCCGCAGATATTCGGCCGCGCGTTGTTTGCCGAAGGCTCATTTGCCGCGCAGCCGTCAATAGGCATCGCCGAAGCCAGGAGAATCGCCCACGATCGACGGTTCAGCGGAGATCGCCGTTCCGCAGTCGTTGGCAGTGAACTTGCCACAGCGCCGCCCATCTCAGCCGGAACCGCTCCGGTTCGCGCGGCGATCAACGGAAACGTGGCCTGACGCCCAACGCCTCAGCAATGAACCAGGCCAGGCGGCTTGGGCTCACGCCTGCCCTGCCCGGAATTGCCCTGCTCGGCATGCTGTGCAGGGCGATACTGGCAAGAAAATTGCCGCGCTGAAGAGAAATGCCGGCAAGATTTTCTCGTCGCCGACGAAGGGACCCGCGGACAGGCCTGTCAGCCGGCAGACCAGGGGACCGTCGACACCGCACGAGGAATTGATCATGGGATATGACCAGCAACACGAGCCGTCGGAATCTTCCCCCGTCCTGGTTGCCGCCGCCGTGGTTGGTGTACCGGCGGCGATCCTGGCGATCCTGCTGATCGTTGGCGTCGGCTTGTTCTTCGTCCGCAGCGCATCGGTTTCGCGGGCACACGCCGTCGCGGTGCGTGACCGGGCCGTTGCCCAAGCCCGCACGGCGCAAATGAGGGCGGAAGTCGCGGTGCAACAAGCGGCGCGCGTGGCCGACGCCGTCCAACCGGTGCCGTCGACGGCGATTGCCCCGGTCATTCCAAGCCCGCCCCAGGCCGTCCCGGCACCGAGCCACCCGCGACGACAGGTCAACCTGATCGTCAACATCGATCGCGACGGACAGGCCACGTTGGACGACAACCGGGTCGACACCAGCCAGGTGGCCGAACGACTGGTTGAACTCAAGTCGGCCAACGACCAACGCCTCGTCGTCACGATTAACGCTGACCCGGAATGCCCGGTCAAGTTCGTGGTCGCTGTTCAAGAGGCATGCACCGGGGCGGGTGCCGACTCGTTACAGATTGCGGTGGCCGAGTAGTCCGGGTTGTTCATGAACGGACAAGTATTCAGGGCAAGTCGCTGTGGCCCAATCGTTCGTCGCGAACCAGACCCACGCGCCGCGGATATCAGCCGGCACGCATTCGCGCCTGGCTTGCGATGCGATCAACGGAACCGGAGCTAACGCCCACCGGCTGATCAATCATCCGCGCTCAGGCCCAAGGGCGATTGGATGATGCGCGCTCGGGCCCAACGGCTGGTGATTGGTCCTTCTCAGGCGAACGAAGAACCGAGCCTCGGCGGTCTCCCCACGGTCGTGAGTCGGTCGCCCTTTGGCCGGTCGGCGTGGCGTCTTCAGGTGAAATCGTCGCAATGCAAGCTTAATTTTAAGCTCTCGATGGCAGAATCTACCTGCTTTTCGTAGCCACTACACTCCGCACAGTCGCAGGCATTTTTCCTACTACCACACCGATTACGTAACTTAACAAATCGATCAGCACCGATACGATCTTGTGAAGGCATGGCACGGAGGTGTGCTCAATTGGCTAACTCGGTCGTTTCCATTTTTTAAAGGACCTGAGAAATGAAGACACGTTTTTTCACATACTCGCTTGTCGCCGCAGTTGGGATCTACTTCCCAAGCGCTCAACTGCCCGCAAGCCAACCCGTTGAGGCGACGGAACTACTCGCCGAACTGGCCGACTCGGCCGAGATCGCAGTGGACGTCGAGGCCGCAGCGGAGGAGGCGCTGGCGGCGCCCGACGCGGCGGCATTGGAGGCGGAGGCGAGTGTCTTGGTGGACGAAATCGCCGCAACCAATGAGCTCGACGCGGCGGGCGAAGAACCGCTTTGCCACGAGAATGAGGCGTTGGACAGCACGGACGCCGTCGCGGAGCTCGTTGAAGACGCGACGGACGACGAAGATTGGCTGAACTGGATCGTCATTCCTGAAGACGACGTCGACGTTGAAGCAACCGCCACGGAAGCCCCCGTCGAAGACGCGGACGTGGTCGACGAAGGGGCGACGGAAGCGGCCCAAGAAGAAGCGGTCGCCGCAGAAGTTGCGGAACCGGCCTCCGAATACGATACGTATGACGACTATGAAGCGTATGAGGACTATGAAGCGTATGAGGACTACGAGGCGTATGAGGACTACGAGGCGTATGAGGACTACGAAGCGTACGACGACTACGAGACGTACGACTACGGGGCCTATGAGGACTACGAGTCATACGATGCGTACGACTACGAAGATTACGATGCTGAGTCGTATGACGATGAAGCCTACGACGATGATTACGAGTCGTACGATGCCGAGGCCTACGACGATGTGACCGAAGACGCCGGCGAAGAAGGGGCCGTTGAGGCGAACGCCGGCGACGACGCGGTCGCGGAAGAGGACGCCGATCGCGGCCCCGATGCCGCTGACGAAGCCAGCGACGAGCTGACGGAGTATGTCGAGTGGTTCTACGACGAGGCGTACGGTGCCGATGGGGCCGGCGAAGAAGCGGTCGAGGACACCGACGTCGCCGCGGCGGCTACTGCTGAAGCTCCCGCAGCCGACTCGACGGATGCGGACGTGGCGGCGGAAGCGACCAACGATGCCGCCACCTCGGAGGAACTCGCCGAAGAGTATTACGACGAGTACTACGAAGAGGATTGGTGGTACGGTGACGACTCGTTCTACCAGGACGACGCCACGGTCGATGAGTCGGACGAGGCCGAAGACGTGCGGTACCTGATCGCTGGTCCCAGCCAGGCAGTGGATGCGGCGGACGCAACCCCAGCGGTTGAACAAGCCGCAGACGCCGAGGTCGCGGACGAAGCGGAAGCTGTCGAGGACGCGGACGCCCTGCCTGCGGACGAGGAGGCTTCGCTGGAAGACGCTGCGTCGGCGGATGATGCCGTCGAGCCGGTTGACGCTGCCGAAGAACCGGTTGAGGTGGTTGCTGAGCCGCAAGCCGACGACGATGTAGACGCGGTCACCGTCTACACGATGGAAATGCCCGGCTGGAAGGTAACCATGGAGAGTGACGTTCCCATGGATCCGATGCAGCGGCTGAATATGCTGCGAGCGACCCTCTACCAGTTGGAAAGCCAATTGGACTGAGACGCCTGAGCTGGAAACGCCGTCATTTGAATCGCCGCCGACAGGGTCCAACCTGCCGGCGGCGTTTTTTTCTTGCCGCTTGGTGGGGTGGCAACCGACGGCGGATCCGTTCGAGGTAACGGGTCGATTCGGACCGCATGAGCCCCGGCCACGAGCATCCTTGTCGAAGCGAAAAAGGCCGCCGATCCGACGATCGGCAGCCTTTTTTTTCGCATCAGGGGTGGGCAAGGGGATTCGAACCCCCGACCCCTGGAACCACAATCCAGTGCTCTAACCAACTGAGCTATGCCCACCACAACCAAGCCCTCTATCGTATCTCGACCCCGGCGATCGGTCAACGCCGCGAAAACCGGGGTGCGCCTGCGACTTGTGGCGGCCAGGGGACGCTCGATGCCGCAGCCGGTGGGCCGGAAAAACGAGACGGGCCCCGGGGGCGAAGACGCTCGCCTTGGCTTGCCCGTCGGGCTGCCTTAGCGCGTCAAGCAAACGGAAACCGCTCGTCGATTTCCCGCGCGGAGAGTTCGACCAGGAACGTCGCGAGCCGCTCAACCAGCAGCTTCATGAGTTGCTCGCCCTTCTGGGCCGATGCCTGATGCGGATTGCCCGCACCCGTATTGGTCGTCAAGAGGTGCCAGGGGCGTGTGATGGAGACCCAGCCGTTGTCAACCGCTTCGAATTGCGTTTTCCCCACAGCGCCGGCGTCGGCTCGCAGCGTGCCGTCTTCGTTGCGTGCCACCAAGTCGGGAAAGTAGGCCAGGGCGAATGAGGTCTCCATTTCGCCGGCATGGTCGTCGCGGTTTTCGAACAGCGTGGCGTATTGGTCAGCGACCATCTGGTACCAGTTGCACAAGAACAGATGCACATTGAACTTTCCGTACATCTCACGGAGGAGCGGCTTCAGATCGTTGCCGCCATGACTGTTCAGGAGCAACAGTTTGCGAACGCCGCTCTTTTCCAGCGTCGCCGTCAAATCCTTGATGACCAGAAACAGGGTCGTCGGGTCCAGGTTCATTGCCAACGGAAACGCCTGCAGGTTGGTATCCGTTCCATAAGGAATGGTCGGCAAGAGGACGACCTTCGCTCCCCGGTCGTGGGCCGCTCCGCAAATGTGCTCGCCGAGAATCGTCGCCTCGAAGCAATCGGTTCCATAGGGCAGATGCAGGTTATGCGGCTCGGTCGCCCCCAGCGGGAGGACGGCGACTTCATAGCGATTTTCTTGGGTGTAACCGTAATTGGTCTCCGCGAGACACCAGGGTCGCATCGGTCATTCGCTCCTGAGTCGAGGCAGGGAAGCTCGCAGCCTGGCCACACCGGCGGCTGAGATGCCGGTTTCTTCCACGTCAAGGATTTCAAGTTGCTTCAGCTTGGACAGATGGCGGATCGAAGCATCCGTGATCTTGGTCTTCGTCAGATACAACGTTGTCAACTCGGGCAATCGCTCCAACTCTGCGATCCCCCGGTCCGTAACCGCGGTGTGCGCCAGATCCAACTCCTGCAATGCCGCCATCTGCGAGACGACGGACAACGAGGCATCACTGATCCGCGTTCCCTCCAAACTCAATCGCCGCATCGCATGCAGGTCGCCCAGTTGGCTAACTCCCACGTCAGAAACTTTCGTGAAGGCGAGATCCAGCCAATGCAACTTGACGAGCGTCCGCAAATTCTGCATCCCGTCATCGGTTACTTGCGTCATCCCCAGGGACAGGTTGTGTACGTGCTGGGGCGGGTTGAGTCGCCTCAGGTCGTCATCGGTGACCGCCAGGAAAGCGGAAAACTGCTTGTCCACCGCTTCGTATGTGGTGCCCAGGCTGACTGCCAGCGTGCGGGTTGTGTCGCGCCCCAGGTAAACGGCCTGCAGGTACCGCAGCAGGGCGTCCCGGTAGGTGGCCTGTTGACCGTCCATCAGAAAATGGGCATAGGCCGCCGCGCGGGTGTACAGTCGACGAATCTCTGGATGCTGTTGCAAATCGTTCTGACCGAGTTCGACCAGTTCAGCCAGCGGCATGCACGGCTCGCCGCGCAACGTCCGCCAACGATCGTACTGCAGTCGATCGGCATCGAAACCGCCAAGCGTGTAGTAACCATCGTGTTGCACCAACGACTCCAGGTAGACGGCAATCCCTTCGACGATCCAGAAGTTCCATTTCTCGCCGACGTCGCTTACCGCTTCGCCTGCTTCCTGAAACAGTTGGTGCGTAATCTCGTGAAACCAGGTGGGTATCGTGCGTTCCTCGCCGGCGTAGAAGAGCGAAATTCGCTCGTCCTTGGCATAGTAGCCCAGGCTGGACCGAATCTGTGGTCCGACACCGGCCAACTTCTCGATGTACTCTTGCCGGTCCTTGAAGAGGACAACCTCATGCTTTCTGCTCGTCCCCAGCGAAGACCGCCCCCCGGCAACCCGGTCCGCCAACGCGGCGCGCGTACTCCAGCTTTCGAAAAAGACCTGTCGCCAGACTGACTGGAACCGCTCGAGACGCTCGGCCAGGGCCGTCCCCATCTTCGGACTATGATTGGTGGTGATGCGAAAATGTGGCGACTCGATCTGCCAATAGGTTCCGCGGCGCCAGCCAAACTTGGGGTGTGTCGCGCGTCCGCTCCGCTGTCGCAAGGTTCCCCCCGGTCGAAGCCAGCGGTCTCCGCTGGCGCGATAACCGAGGATCGCCCGCGACTCGGCATGATCGGGATCTTCGTGGAGCACTTCGTGGATCAACGTGTAAGCCGCCGCAGCGTGCCCGCTGTTCAGTTGCCGTTTCGCCAGGCCAAAGAGCCGGTCGGCCTGCTCGCGACGACAACGCATGAAGTGCTCGCGCCACTTGGCGACAATTGGTGGCTCGATTGCCACCGGCTGGGGCGCTCCGGCCTCTGCGGCCACGAACAGATAACGGCGGCCCGGATCTCGATCAATCAACCAATCCCGGGTGGCACGTGCCTGGGCTGGCAGCTCCAGCGCGTCGCACCGGGCTGCCAACGCCTCCAGTTCCTCGGCGAATACCGCGTCGCTCGCCGCCCGCGCCACAGTCGCTGCTTCAAGGTCCCGAATTTGAAGGCCTGACCACAGAACCAGGCTGGCTGTAACCACCACCCGCAATGTGTGCGTCGCCTGTCGAGGATGCCAGACCGTGTCGGCCGCCGCGCTCATAGATTCGCCAGACTTCAGGGTGTTGTGGCCACCTCACCTCGAGAAGCTGCCGAGCATACTCGACGGCCAGGCTCCCATCATGGTACGCAGTCCGCCGCCCAGACGGGCTGTGAATTGCTCAATGACTTCACGTCGCGTCATGCTCCGAGCGCGTGGCGCGGTCGTTTTGCATTCTCAGAGCAAACGGCGACGATGGTCACCGTGATTCTTCGGCCGCTCCTCCTTGAAGTGTACCATCCGGCGAAGAGAGAAAAAAACGCGGTACGTGCGTGCACATACCGCGCGAATCGGTTGGGTCGGCCGTCGGGTGACGTGCGGCTACTCTTCAAAGGCCGCATCGAAGGCCCGGCCGCTCGGCTTGAAGTCGATTTTCTTGCAGAATTGGGCAGCTTCCGCGGCCCCAAATTCACGGTCCATGCCGGAATCTTCCCATTCGACCGAAAGCGGTCCCTGGTAGTCGATCTCGTTCAGGGCCCGAATGATCTCCTCAAAATTCACGGCCCCGCGTCCGGGGCTGCGGAAATCCCAACCCCGTCGGGCATCCCCGAAATTCAAGTGGCTGGCGATGATCCCCGTCTTGCCATTCAAGGTCGTGATGGCATCCTTGATGTGCACGTGGTAAATCCGATCCGGGAATGCACGGATAAATTCAACCGGATCGACCCCCTGCCAGTGCAAGTGACTGGGGTCGAAATTGAAGCCGAATTCTTCGCGACCGTCCAAGGCCTCCAAGGCACGTTCGGCCGTGTAGATGTCGAATGCGATTTCCGTGGGGTGAACTTCCAAGGCGAACTTGATGCCGCATTCGCCAAATACGTCCAAGATCGGATTAAATCGCTCTGCCAGCAGGGCGAAACCGGCGTCAATCATCGCGGCGGAAACGGGCGGAAACGAGTAATTGAGGTGCCAGATACTGGAACCGGTGAAGCCGTTAACCACTTCCACGCCAAAACGTTGGGCCGCCCGAGCGGTCTGCTTCATTTCTTCGATGGCCCGCTCGTTGACGCCGGCCGGGTCCCCGTCACCCCACACGTAGTCCGGCACGATCTGCTTGTGCCGCTCATCCACGATATCCAACACCGCCTGGCCTACCAGGTGGGCGCTGAGGGCATGGCACTGCAGATTGTATCGTTCCAACAATTCTCGATGCTGCTTGCAGTAACCGTCGTCCGAAACCGCTTTGTCGACTTCAAAATGGTCGCCCCAACACGCCAATTCGATCCCGTCATAGCCAAATTCACTGGTCTTGCGGGCCATCTCCTCGATGGGCAGATCGGCCCATTGGCCGGTAAACAGGGTGACGGGTCGAGCCATTTTGGAGGGTCTCCTTCGCGTCGTCGCTGAATGGGGATGTTGCTTTTCGGACCGCCCATTCTCACCTCTGCCGACATCAGATGCAACCTCCCCAACGGTCCGTTCCACCCCAAACTTTGGCACATAAACCTCTCTCTGGGCAAGGTTTGCGGATCCTGCGGCCCTCCACCGTCCTCCCCGTGTCGGGTGCGGAGGGCCGGTGTTGACGTGGTATACTTCAGCATCCCGTGAACCCCCGACATGAGGAATTCCACGATGCGACCATCCCGCCCACTCGCCGGCCTGGGTCTGCTCCTGCTGTCCCTGGCTGCGAGTCGTCCGCTCGAGGCGGCTCCGCGGGTCAGCTTCGAGCTGGTCACAGGAAACGGTTTCCCGTTGACGGCACAGCGGAAGTGGATCGACCTGTTCAAGAACCTCCCTGGAACGACCGTTCGAATTCGGGGCGCACGCGGCAGCGAGACCACCACGGTGGAGGATGTCGGCACCAGCCGTTCACCGAGCTACCACGTTGTCGGAATCCTCCTGGGGGACAACCGCCTGCGACTGCTCGGTGGCGAATTCTCCGCAAACGACCGCACGAAGCTGGCCGCCTGGGTCAAGAAGCTGCGGGCCGAGGGTGTGGAAGGATTGACGGCCGTCCGAGTCGCCTTTGGACTCACCAGCGACCAATTGGTGGCATTTCATGCCCAGGCAAGCCGCCCCATCCCATTCACCACCAAGGACGTCCGGTCCGGCGACGTCGCTCGGCAGATCGTCCGCCAGGTGGCGGCCCCGTTCGAAGTCTCTGCCGCGGGCCGAGCCGCCTTTGGGCGTAACGAATTGGTCGCGGATGAATTGAAAGGGCTCAGCTGTGGGACGGCGCTGGCGGCGACCATCCGGCCCTTGGGACTGACCTGGCGACCCCGCCGCCGCGATGATGGAAAGACGGTTTTGGTGATCGAGGAAGCCGGGACAGCGGAGGAATCCTGGCCCGTCGGCTGGCCCGTCAAAGGGACGCCCTACAGTACGGCACCCAAGCTGTTTGAAAACCTCAAGGTCGAAATCCGGGACACACCGTTGTCGGAAGCCATCGAGGCGATCCAACCGCGAGTCGAATTGCCCTTCCTTTTCGACCACAACTCGATGGCCCGGCACCAGGTCGACCCCGCAGCCAGCAAAGTAGATTTTCCTGCAAAACGAGCTTCTTACAAACGGATCCTGGATACCGTCATGTTTCAGGCCGGTCTGAGCACTGAGCTCCGCCTCGATGAGGCCGACCGCCCGTTCCTGTGGATTTCGACGACCAAACGTTAAACCGGGATGACTGACGAACGAATCGCGGTTCCGTTCACGTCGTTGTGCGGTAATCGCTCGTGGTGAACTTACCCATAGCGCGTCCATCTCAGCTGGAACGCGTTATCGTCCGGTTTGCGCGGTTTTCAAAAGAACCGGGGCTAACGCCCAACGGCTAATGAATAATCCGCTCTAGTATCCACGAAACCGGGGCCAACGCCCAACGGCTGATGAATCGTTGGGGCCGGGAAAATGGGGAGCCCGTGCGGTCACTGCTGCTGCATAACCTACGGAGTGCCCGCTTCCTCCGACGGCCCCACATCACCGGGCCCGCCAAGCTCGCGGAGTCTCCGCTGCCGATCGAGCCACTCTTGCTGCGTAAGCCGGCGAACCGCGCGCACCGTCGCGAAGTGCAACCCGGTCCGCCACTCCAGCGACAACCGCAACCGCACGGGATCATCGACCGCATGAGCAACGACATCCCATAACCAGGCGGAGCCGTCATCGTCGATGGTCAGGACGCGGCGTCCCTGCGGATCGAAGCGGGCGGTGCGGACCTGCTCTGCGTGCAGGACGGGGTCGCCCAGCAGTTCCCCGCTGGAGACGTCCCACAGCCGGGCTCTCGTATCCTCACTGGCCGTCAGCAGTGTGGCGCCATTGGGGCTGAACATGAGGTCCGTAATCGCATCACGGTGGGCCATCGGCCGGACGAGCAGTTCCCCGGTGCTCGCATCCCAAATTGCGGCCGTGTTGTCGGCGCTCCCTGTTGCGACGAGGCGCCCGTCGGGGCTAAACGCCACGGCCTCGACCGCATCTCCATGGCGCAACGGGGGCCCGATCCGCTGGCCGGAGGCAACATCCCAGAGCTGACCAGCATGAGCGGAATCGCCGGTCACGATCTTGCTACCGTCAGGGCTCATCGCCACCGCCAGCACGGCCGCCTGGTGGGGGAACTCATAGCGCGGCCTCGAGGCATCGCGTAGGTCCCACAATCGCGTACCCGAGTTGCCGGCAACCAGCAATTCGTCTCCCGTGACCCCAAACGCGACAGCGTGAACCGGACCATCCAGCCGGCCGAGCGAAGTCGGCACGATCTCTCTCGTGCGGGCATCCCAGATGGTCACCAACCTCCCATCCGATGTGAGCAATCGCCGGCCGTCGGGAGCAAAGGCGATGCGGTGCGCCTTCCCGCTGGTATGAGGCCGACGACCGCTCGGCCGCTCGGTCTCCAGGTCGAAAAAGCCAATCGCATAGTGCGAGTGAAAGTCACCGACGATGGCGGCAACTTGCCCGTCAGGACTGAACACTCCGGCCTTGTACGACTCCGTCCCCGAATTCAAGATCTTGCGGACGCGCCGCTGCCACAACCGGGCCATCCCATCAACACTGCCGGTCAGGAACGTCTCCTGGTCCGGCGAAAAGGCGAGCGACGTCACCGTCCCGGCATGGCGAAATGCATAGGTTAACGGCCCGCCCGTCTCCACGTCCCAGAGACGAGCCGAGTTATCGGCACTGCCGGTCAGGACAACCTCACCGTCGGCAGAAAACCGGGCCGCTGTCACGGTTCCTTGATGCCGCAATGACGGTCCCACCGGTTCACCGGTTCGAGTGCTCCAGATGCGGGCCGTGTTGTCGGCACTGCCGACCAACACCATTTCGCTGTCGGCCCGATACGCAACCGTCTCCACACGGTGGTGTTTGATATCCACGCCGTGCAGCGGGTCGACCTGGAGGCGCCATAGTTGGGCACCGTGGTCGGCCAGCGTGATCATGGTCGTACCGTCGGGACTCAATCGCGCATCCTCCACCTTCGCGACGTCGACGCCGGGAATTGGCGTCTCCCGTCCCGTGGCGACGTCGATCAAGCGGCAATCGCTCGGGCCGACCAACAGGGCTGTTTGGCCGTCGCCGTCGAGCGAAAACGCACGAACCTGGTCTGCCGGCCATCCCGCAGTGCAGGGCGTACCGTTAGCCAGATCCCAAAGCTGAATCATTCGCGAGGTCCGGGTGAGTGCCCGCTTTCCGTCAGCCGTGTAGCTGACCGACGCAATGCGGCCGTCGGCGGTGAAGGGCTGACCGATCCGCTCGCCCGACCGCAAATCCCATTGGCTAAGGTGCGTCCCGTCGGCCACCAGGACGTTCGTCGCCACCGGGCTGACCGCGATCGCCTGCCAAAAGCCGCCCTGGGCCGTCATCGGGAAGGGAAACGGTTCTCCGCTGGCGACGTCCCACAGGGTGGCGGTGTCCGTGGTCACCGTCAAAATCGCGGATCCGTCGTTGCTATAGGTAACAGCCCGGACGCCGCGGTCGTGGACCAGGGGGCGTCCGGCAATTTTGCTCCAGGCGGCGATCAAGTCGAGCGAACTTTGGCGGGAAGGATGCCCGGGCCTCGTACTTTGGTACGCCGACCAGTAGCGGAGCAGCCCTTCGCCCATCCGACCCTCGCGAATCGACGCCGTCCCCAGCGAAAGCTGGCTCTCGATGAACAACTCGTTCAGCTCGGTCGCCTGCCTTTCCGAATTCCGCCAGAGGAAGCCGGCAGTCAGCATCAGGATCGAAACTACGGCCAGGGTCGAAAACAAGAAGAGCGACTTTCGCCGTGCCTCACGCCGCTCACGCTCCCGCTGCGACGCCTGTTCGGTCCGGCTGGCATCAAGAAACTTCATGCTCAATTCAAATTCGCCGCCGTACCGTTCCGCCCAGACGCGGGTCGGCTTCTGTCGCGTTCGCCAGTTGAGCGCGATATCCAACTCGGGCGAGACCATAAAACTGGCTTTGCCTTCGGTCCACAGGCGAGCGGTCTCGGCGATACGGCGGTACACGACGGTCGAACGCGCCTCGACGGCAACCCATTCGGTCAACCGCGTCCATTGGCGAATCAGCGCCTCGTGGCTAATGTCCAACATGCTCGCCGGCGCCAATTCGCCACGGGGGGAATGGACCAGAAAGCTGCGATCTTGGCGCAGAAATGCGCCGGCGACTTCCTGCACGCGTTCGGCCGCCACACCGGCCACCGCCGCGACTTCCGACACCGTTACCAACCGCCGAGTCAACCGGGCTTCCCCCTCCTGGTTACAAAGCGCGCGAAACATGAGTTCGGCAACACGCTGCTTTTCGGGGTCAGCCAGTTCGTCAAACACTTCGTCGGCGTGCCGGGAAAGCGCATTCTCCAGTCCGCCGACCGCGTCATAGTCGGAAAGTCGCAAGACGACCGGCTGGCGATCGGCAGCATCAGCGGCCTGTTTCCACATCCGGTGCAGGAGATGCTGCATCAAGGGCAACTGGTCGGGGTCACTGCCGATTTCATTGAGAATCCTGCTTACCAGGCTGGGCTCGGCGCTGGCACCAAACAGATCCAGGGGCATGACGATCGTGTCCCGAACCTGGTCGCGGCGTAGACGGGGGACCAGGAATTGGCACTGATTGATCGCTTCCGGAAGCCCGTGGAACGCGTCGCAATCCCCCAGGAAATCGGAACGCATCGTAATGACTGTATACAACGACCCGCTGTTGGCCTCAGCGGTTGCCAGTAACATGTTGACGAAGGCCGTGGCGTCGTTGCGTTCGATGGCGGCCGACGGGCAGTCATGGACTTTCGCGCCGAACGTCTCACGGTGCCGGAACCGAAAGATCTCCTCGAACTGGTCAACGAGTACCAGGACGCTCGCCTCCGCCGGAAACCCGAGGTCGTCCAGGGCCTCCAGCAGCCCCTGCGGACCGCTCCGCAAGGTCGCCTCGACAAACGCGGTCTGCTGAGGATCGGGTTGCTGTTCCGGGTCGTTTGCTTGCAGCAGCGCCTCTGCCAATTGGGAAAACGGGGCCGTGCCCGGCCGCATGACGATCATCCGCCAGACCGGACCTGCACCGGAGAGAAACCCGGCTTCCAAGGCGGGCAACAAGCCGGCGCGAACGAGCGAGGATTTGCCGGATCCGCTCGCACCGACAACGGCGACTACATTGTGGTCCTCGAGCGTCGCCAGCAGGGCGTCGATCTGTTCCCCCCGCCCGAAAAACAGATCCGCCTCTTCCTGCTGGAAGGGTCGTAATCCGGGAAACGGTTGGGCGAAACGCCATTGCACTTCCATCTTGCTCATGCGGTGGCCCCCTTCTTCGCAACCGCCTTGATGAACTCTTCCAACCGCACCTGATCGTGATCGTCGATGATGTGAAATCGCGGCGGTCGACAACGGAGCGGATCTTTTTCACGCGGCGGCCCCACATAGACAGCGCATTCCGGTGCCGCATGCTTCTTCTGCAATACCACGCGACGACAGAGACGAACCTGCTGCTGCACCCATTCCTGCGGGCAGTCACCGTAGACGATCATCACGCCGTTATAGTCGTCCGACCCGGCCAGGTCGGGCAGCGACGTCGATGCGTCGACGATGTCGAACGCCACTGCCTGTTCGGCCAGCCGAGCCGCGATATCGTCCGCCATCCGCACGTCGTCACCGGCGGCGCTGAGCAGAATAAAGGTGTCCTCGTCCGCCAGTTCCCGTTCCGGCTGCACGGACGCCTTGCGCACCTCCTCCAGAATAAGCCGCTTGAATTCTTCGAGATCCGTGGCCAGAACATCCGGACCGGATAGAAGTCGGCGATGGAGATCATCGCGGATCGTGGTCGGATCGAGGGCCGGGCTGCGCCACTGCAAAACCACCTTCTCCGCCGCCACCGCCTGCTGGAATTGCAGACCCTCGTAGCCGTACGGCAACCCGGCCGTGCGGGGTGTCGGAAAGGGCCCCAACAGTTGCGCGTAGACCATGGCCTGAGCCAGATCCTGATCGAGGGCCGCTTGGAATACGGCCGGATCGCGACCGTAGAACTGGGCCGGCAAAACGCGACAGCCGGACTGGGCCAGGAACTGCGCAACCTGCTCGCGATGTTCGTATTGATCCCCGGCCACTTCCGCCAGGTAGACCGTCGGCATTTCGCCCGGCTCCCCCGCGGCCTCGCCTCCATTTGCCGCCACAGGTACCGCTCGACCGATACCGCGCGGTCCGCCTCCGGACGCAGCGAACAGGGGCTCGCCAACTCGACGCTCAGTGAGCGGGGCCGCCGCTGGCGATGCGCTGTCAGCGGTCATGCCAGACATCATGCGGCGTAGTTGGTCCGCCAGCTCATTCCGCAACCGGTAGAGCCGCGCAAAGTACTCTTTCTCCTGCGGGTCCGGCTTGGGTACCGCCATCGGCCGCACGTCGCCGGTCGCTGCGTCCTTGAGATAGAACGGATACCCAATCAAATCCCGCAAGGGTTCCGGCCACCGGTCAAACGGGATCTCGTCGCGGTGCACAACAAAGATCCGCCCCGATGTCCCTTCGGGCCCGGCCGCCTCGATAAACGACTCCAACTCCTGACGACACCAATCTGACGCCAGGTAGCCATCGGACATGACGATCAGCAACGTGGCGGAACCAGAAATGCCCTGGCGGATTTCGGCGGGAATCGCTTCATTGCCGGCGATCTCACCCAGGTCCATCCAGATACTGGCCCCCTTTGTCTTCTGATTCAGAAGCATCTGGAGGCCGGACTTCAATACCTGCACCCAACACGACCCGTCATCGCCCGGGAGCATCGGCTGATCATCCACGCGTGCGTAACTGATGAAAACGTCGTGCTGAAACTGTGGCAAAAATGCAGACATCGTTGCGGCGAAACGCCCCCGTGACATAAGTGACCGTATGGGTCACACGACCGGGACACATTGTACAGCCTGCAGCCGCCGAAATACGGCCCACTTTCTGGAAACAGTGAGGGAGCCGCTCTCGCCGCAGAGTCGGCTCGCATCGGGGTGGGCACTACCGGTCAAGGCCGCTCCGCGATCCGGTCGGAGGATGACCCCAAGCACCATCCGGCGGCTGAGGGCCCGGCATCGCCGCGGCGACTGCGGCCGGGGAGTTAGCGGGCGAGCTTGACGACAAGTTGCTTCAAGAGCACGCGATCCTGGGGCGTGCCAACGCTGCTCGACTCGTCGTTGACCACCTGCTCCAACTCCTCACGCAGTTCCGCCGCGGCTTCCGGTGAACGCAGGAGAATCTCCACACAGGGCACCAATCTGGAAAACCTGGAATAGAAGGCGCGCCGGTCGTTGCGAGGATCGTCGCCCACCCGCAATTCGGGTTCGCGCAACCAACTGCGCAAATAGGCAACCGCGTGGCGGGCCGCCCGGGGCGCCTTGTCACCCAAGGCATTGAGATACGTCAGCTCGTCTTCGGTCAGTCGATGCTGCTCAGCAATGCGATCGATCGCTCCGGCGACGAGCCCGGCCTGGTCCTTGAGAAATTGTTCGTCTCCCTGTTTGGCGAGGTGGGCCAGTGCAAATCGAGCGTGGAGCGGGTCGCCCGATTCAAGCCATCTCATCCACCTGGCCAGGATTTCTTCCCGCGAATGCGTCTTGGCCCACAAGCTGAACCCCAGTCCACAGGCCGCCTGGCTGTCGGCATCGGTCATGAGTTCGGCGACGAAGTTTGCCAAGGCCGGATGGCGCATCAAGTCACGACTGAGGTCTGCCTGCGAGGCGAAGTTTTCGGTGAACTCGGCAGCCTCCGCCGACCGGCTCGCGAAGCCCAGCATCAGGCGCACATCCAAATCCCATGGACCGCCCGACCTCGTCCGCCGCAAGAACGCAGGCAATTGACGCCGGCTTGCATTCCGCTCACGTTCCGATTCAGTCAGGCGGACATGCTGTTGCAATAACTCGGCGAACACTTCTGACGGATACCAACTGGCCAGATTCAGCGTAAAACGCCGGCCTCCGAAAATCCCGCGCGTCGTTCCGTCGGACGCGAGCGAATTACCTTGCCCCGCGTCGTTCTTGAACGTCGCAGCAAACTGTTCGGCCAGGAACCCCGGCTCGTCCAAACCCGGCTGCTGTAACACATCCGGCACCTTCCCAGTCGCCAACATAATGACCGAGGCAATGCCTTGTGGCGTATCGGTCAACTCGTCCGGCGGCTGATTGCGATTTGCCCGAATTTCCAGCAGTTGGCGAAGACGGTGCTGCAGGAGGTCGAGTGCTTGTTGCCGCGTCGTACCTCCCAGGTCGGTCACCTCCATCACCGTCATAAGAACCTTCGACTTGGCAGCCACGCGTCGCTGTCGCTGGTCGTCGTCCATCTGCTCGTCCGCCTCGGCAAGCCGCCGTTCAAACGACTTCAGCAACGGCCCGACCAGCGTGTTGACTTCCGCGCCGACTTCCTCGCCGGGATCGTTCCATTGAACACCCCGGAATGGTCCCATCGTTGGCTGGTACCAAAAGCCGACAAGTTCGTCGGGGAATTCGTTGGGCGCCAAGAACGGGAGTCGATCCAGGTAGGTCGCCAGCCAGTGGATTTGCCGGGGACGGGGAACGTCCAGCCGACGTTCGATTCCTGCCAGCATGATGGCCGCCACCAGATCGGCCGTGGCGGCTTCCAGGGAAATCGCTTGCAACGTCTCTCCTGCCGCACGGCGATCCGACTCGCACATGGCCAGCGTCACCTGGCATATCAGTCGTGTTTCGCCGTCGAGTTCTTCGCAGAGCTTCCTGAGCTGAGGGACGATGCCTGGCCAGTCTTGATCCTGGATCTGTTCTCGCAGATCCAAACAGAGGCTGAGCGCAAATTCGCGCCGTTCGGGATCGTCGCTTTGCAGGGCGCGAACCACATGCTCGGCGGCGTGCGTGCGATCAACGCTCATGATCTGCCGGACGCTGCTGCCGATCGACTGCGGTCCGTCCCGCAGTTCATACAGCAATCGTTCGGCCAGCGTCCGCGACGACCAGGCATTGAGTCGCGTTCCCGCTTCGAGCAACAATTGCATCTGTTCATCTGCCGGCCGCGTGCCCGCCAATTTGAGCACGTTCATGGCGGCAACCTGGCGAGCACTACTCTCTTGTTCAAACCGCATTTGCGCAACCCAATCCGGCAGCGTACGTCCTTCGTAGACCGGCTCGGTCGGAATCGGCCGGCTCAACGCACGCAAGCGGCTCAGTTTGGCCTCCAGCGTCTCGATCAACCGCTGGTCCGGTTGTTCTTGCCGCCTGGCGACGGCCAATTCATCCATGGTCTGGGCCAGCTGAATCTGCGCTTCCATGGCAACGACCCGACTTCGCTGCGGTGCCCCGGCCCCGTTCTGTTTCCCTTTCGCTTGCGTACTGCCGGCTCCCTCAGCCACCTTGGTCACCTTGGCGAGGACCACGGTGCCTTTCGAGACGACCACTTCGCGGGGTGTGACCTCGATGCCGTCCGCCGGCGAGTCAAGTCGGATCCGATAACGACCGGTACGCACCGTTGTCTGTGCTTTCCCTTGATCGACCGTCAGCAGGTCGACGTGATCTTCTTCATCAACCAACTCGACACGCACATTCTCCAGCTCGGACTCGATCCGGATCTCTCCCTCGGGCGACCGCAACGTGAGGATGATGGTCAACGCGATGCCCCCCAGGAGCGCGCCGAGCGTCGCCGCCAGGGCAATCCAACCGGCGCCAAAACCTCTCAGCACGGGAAGCGCGTCACTCCGGGGTGGCTTTTCAACGGTCGGGGCCGGGTCCACCTGCGGCTCGGCACGCCACGCTCCCAGGCTGGCCTGCACCGCATCAGCATGGCCGTCCTCGGGCGCAACCGATTTCGCGCGGGCGGCCGACGCCAACTGTGTCAAATCAGCGTTTGCGGCGAACGGCTCCAACCGGGCAACCACGTCGGCGGCGTCAGGCAATCGCTGCGCGGGATCCCGCCGCACCATGCAGCTGACGATCTCCACCAGTTCCGGCGGCAACCCGTCTCGATACGCGTCCAGCCGTGGAGCTTCCGTGGTCGCCAGGCGGTGCAAGAATTCGATGATCGGCACGTCGGCCGATCGGCCACGAGGCGGCACGCCCGCCAGCAGTTTGAAGAGCGTGGCGCCCAAGCCGTAAATGTCGGCGCGGGCGTCGACATCGGCCCCGCTGGCTTGCTCGGGCGCCATGTAGTCAAGCGTCCCCAGCAACTGCCCGACCGTGGTTTGCAGGCTCACGTCGCAAGCCGATGGCTGCATCCGAGCGAGACCGAAGTCGAGAATCTTCAGATGGCCGCGATCGTCGAGCATCAGATTGCTCGGTTTGATATCGCGGTGGACAACCCCCTGGTCGTGAGCGTAAGCCAGACCACGGGCCACTTCGATGCAGATCGCGCAGGCATCGCTGATGCCCAGCGGCCCCTCGGCCTTGGAGATCCGATTCAGGTCCAACCCCTGGATGCGTTCCATGACCAGGTAGAGTGTTCCGTTGCACTCGCCTGCGTCGGTCGCACGAATGATTGCCGGATGGTCGAGTCCCCCGACCGCTCGCATTTCTCGAGCGAACCGGTCACGCGAGACCGACCGCTGCTCCGCTGTCGGCAACAGAACCTTGAGCGCCACGGGCCGTCCCAAGTGCTTGTGACGCGCCGCGAAAACGATACTCATTCCTCCCCGCCCCAAGATCTGTTCCAACTGGTAGTCACCCAACTCGGCCGGTGCCTCATCCTCGTTGCCCACCGCCGCTGAATCCGCCCGCTCCTCCACCGATTCGAACGGAGTCCCAGCCAGGCGGCCGACCCAAGCGGGCGCATCGCCCGGCAACCTATCGGGTTTGACCTGGAGCGTGCGAACAAGCGTGTCATCGCCTGAATCGAGGTCTGCCAGGGTCTCGTCACAACGTGGACAGGCCTCCAGATGAATTTCGATGGCAGCATGCAGTTCATCATTCGCCCGTCCCAGCAGGTAACGTTCCAACTCGTCGCGTGAGTAGCAGGACGTGGCAAGCATGGTGAGAATCTCGCTATGGCTGGTGCTGCACGGATTGGAGAACGCAGACTGGCATTTTCGGCGAACGGTACCAAAAAAGGAGAAACATCCTGTGGGCCGACGGGCACTGCCGGAACCGGCGCGGGACAAGCCTTTTTTGATACGCGTGCGCTGCGTCGCTATAAATGAAGTCAGATTAGGCCGTGAATTACTATAAGGTTCAACGAGTGGCGCGTGACACGATTTCGGACGCGGCGTCGGATAGTGCCAGCGGACTAAGCCTGGCCGACCGATTGCGAGACGGCTCACCGGCCGCTTGGCGAGAACTCGTCACGCTCTTCGGACCACTGGTCGACCGCTGGTGCCGCACAGCCAACGTGCCGGCCGATGCAGTTCCCGACATCGCCCAGGAGGTCTTCCTGGCCGCCTTTCGCGGGCTCGACCGATTTGACGGCCACCGGCGTGATGCCACCTTTCGTGGCTGGCTCTGGACCGTCGCACGCAGTCGAATCGTCGAGTTCCACCGCCGGCAGAAGGGAAGACAGAAGGCTCCCGGCGGTTCTACCGCGCTGAGCCGGCTGCAGGCGATTGCCGATCCGATCCCGATCGAGGACCCGACAGAACCGGATCATGTTGCCGCCCTGCTCCACCGTGCACTCCACCAGATCCGCGGCGAATTCACGACAAACACCTGGGAGGCGTTTTGGAGAGCCACGGTGCTCGGCCATCCGACCGACTTGATCGCACGTGAAGCCGGGATCAGTCCGGCAGCTGTCCGTCAGTCGAAAAGCCGCGTCTTACGGCGACTGCGAAAGCAATTGGGCGATCTCTGATCGGGCGCCGTCGGCACGCGACACGGCAGGCCGCAGCCCGCCTTTCCAATGACCGTCGTGAACCAACACCGGCGGACTCTTGGCGACGATCGGCCGCTATTGACGGCTGCGCGGCGAATGAGCCTTCGGCAAGCAACGCGCGGCCGTATATCTGCGGACTCCCGTTGGTCGTCCTGGTCCATTCGCTGCGCAAGTATCAATAGAATCCACCGTTCCACATTCCGCAGATCAGACGGGCAGCAACTTGGGACGAGGAATGCGGACACCGTAAACTCGGCCGTAACGGCGCTGCAGTTCGGTGAAGTCGAGCCTTAAGTAGCCAAGCAGCGACTCGGGCGGCTCGGTCTGCAGCCAAGCGTCCACGAGGAGGCCCATCTGCCGGTCATAATCGGCCTGTGAATGGGAGTGCGCGTAACAGCGTCCCGGATGCCGACGGAGGTCCCCGTCAAAATCGGGACTGATGTGCCAGAGTTCGTGGAAAACCGTGACCAGCTTCTCGCGAAACTCCAACTGCATGAAGCGTGGCAGGTAGAAGTTAAGCACATACAGCATTTCACGTCCGCGGCGGTCGAAGACGGGCTGGACCCGATAGCGCCGCCCTCGCACGGTCCCTTGCTCGGCCCCGCCCTCGAAACGCAGCGGCGTCAACGATGCCTGCAACCCGTGCAGAACGGGTTTGCGGGATTGGGCGAAAGATAAAGCGACCCGATCCAGATCGATGTGCGAAAACTCGACCTGCGTTGAAGTGACGTGCCCGCACAACGTCCGCGTTTGCGCGGTAAAATCGAATCCGGCCTGCAACGCCGGGCCGGCTGCGGGATCATTCGAAGCCGTGTTGCGATGAGCCCCGGCCTGGTCGCCTTCCGCAACCGAATCGGACAGGCTCCGATCCAGATTGCCAGCAGGCGGCCGACCCTTGGCATCTGGTTGCTGGCGGGCTGGATCGTCCGGCCACGGATTCGGCTGGGGCACGCCGACAGGCTCCTGCAATCCAAGACTGGGTGGAGATCCCGGGCAGGCTCAGCGGCACACACGCTGCGGCTGCCGCCCGGTTACTCGTCCGACTTCTTCTCTTCCGCCGGTTCAGCGTCGTTGCCGGCCTCTGCAGACGCCTCAGCGTCCGGAGCGACATCACCACTCGGTGTATCCGAGGCGGCTTCTTCCGTCGCGGCGTCGTCTCCCGTCGCGGCGTCGTCTTCCGCCGGAGCCTCATCGTCACCGAACGACGGCTTCTCGCTCTTGGCGACCACGCGGTCGTGAACGCCGACGAATTCGATGATCGCTCGGGCGCCGGCGTCACCCAGCCGCGGTTTCGCCAGTTTGAGGATCCGTGTATATCCCCCCGGTCGATCGACGAACCGCGGGGCGACTTCTTCGAACAAAACTTCCACGGCCTGCTTGTCGCCCAGCAGTTGCAATGCGCGGCGACGGGCTGCGACGACCGGGGCCCTGGCGTCGGCCCATTGCCGCCATTGATCGCTGGCCCGCCACTGCTTCCACGCATCCGAACCGCGTTCCGCGTCCACCGCGTATTTTTCCGCAGATTCGGCATGCGGCAGTGCTCGGCGAGCGATCGTGATGCACTTTTCAACCAAGGGGCGAACTTCCTTCGCCTTCGGCAGCGTGGTCACCACGCGTCCTTTTACCTTGGGCGCATTGTCGTCCAATTCAGCATCTCGCTCGGTCAAGAACAAGCTACTGGCCAGGTTCCGCAACATGGCGCGTCGATGGCTGGGACTGCGTCCCAGCGTGCGCCCTTTTCGTCGGTGTCGCATGATTCTCGCAGACGGCGATGCGTCTGATTCCGGGTGGAAAACGTCTGTGACTAAAACCTCGAACTGGCAGCAGGGATGCGAATCCCAAGGTGCAATCCGAGTTCATTCAGCTTCTCCTGGACCTCAACCAACGTCGTTTCACCAAAGTTGCGAACCTCCAACAACTGGTCCTCGGTTCGCTGCACGAGGTCACGGACGGTGTTGATATTTTCCGACTCCAGGCAGTTCATGGCCCGGACGGAGAGCTTTAATTCGGCGAGACTAAGATTCAATTTCGCTTCCATGGCGGCGTCGGCGCTGCCGCTGCCGCTGCGAGGCGCCGAGTGGACCTTGGGACCGAGCTCGACGTACTGCACGAACGGGTTCAGGTGCTTGCGGAGGATCTTGGCCGCTTCGACCAGGGCCATCTCGGGATTCACTGAACCGTTGGTCCAAATGTCGAGCAGCAGCTTGTCGTAGTTCGTCTTCTGACCGACGCGAGTCTCTTCAATCTCGTAGCGAACACGCGTGATCGGGCTGTAGACGGCGTCGATGGGGATAATGCCAATCTCGTGCTCACCCGAACTATGCTCGGTCGCCGGCACATAGCCTCGCCCGTTCTCGACCACCATCTCCATCATGAACGGGACGCTGTCGGTCAACGTCGCCAGGACATGATCCTTGTTGATGACTTCGACGTCGGCGTCCGTTTGGACGTCGCCACCGGTGATCACGCCCGCCTCGTTCTTCTCGACCGTAATCACCCGAGTCGACTCGCTGTGGTTCTTGACCACCAAGGCCTTCACATTGAGCACGATATCGGTGATGTCCTCCAGCACGCCGGGGATCGTGGTGAATTCGTGCTGGGCACCGCGGATCTTGATCTGCGTGACGGCACTGCCTTCCAGACTGGAGAGCAGAATCCGCCGCAAGCTATTTCCGATTGTCGTCCCAAACCCGCGCTCGAACGGCTCGGCGTAAAATTTTCCGTAGGTCGATGTCAGCGTTTGCTGGTCACATGCAACCATGCTCGGCAATTCAAGACCACGCCATCGAATATGCATCAGTAGCCTCCGTAGAAAACGTGAACGACGCAGCGGCGCCGCGTCGACTCACAAACAGCGGATAACGGTTATTGAGGTTACACCCGGCGTTTCTTGCGAGGGCGACATCCGTTGTGAGGAATGGGCGTGACGTCTTCGATCAGCTTGACGGTCATCCCGGCCGATTGGAGTGCGGTGATGGCGCTTTCGCGACCTGAGCCAGGACCCTTGACGCGCACTTCAACTTCCTTGACACCAAACTTGGCCGCCTTCTCGGCCGCCTGCTGCGCGGCACACTGGCCGGCGAAAGGCGTGCTCTTACGGCTCCCCTTGAAACCGCACGTCCCCGCACTGGACCAACATATCGCATCACCCTTGGTGTCCGTGATCGTGACCGATGTGTTGTTGAATGTCGCTTTGATGTGTGCGACTGCAACCGTAATGTTGCGACGAATTTTTCGTTTCTTGGTCTTCGCCACCGCTTCTGACTCCCAATTGACTTCGCTCGTACCTTCCGCCTCAAGCGGCACACGCACCCTTCGCCGCACCGCGCGGCCTTCACCGCCTAGCGGAGATCCTTAACACCCTTCTTCCCGGCGACGGTCTTCTTAGGACCTTTCCGGGTGCGAGCATTCGTGCGGGTCCGCTGACCACGCACCGGCAACCCGACACGATGCCGAATCCCCCGGTAACACTTGATGTCCCGCAGCCGCGTAACGTTCTGCTGCAATTGACGACGCAACGGACCCTCAACGGTGTAGTCGCGCTCCAGCAAGGCCGCCAACCGGCCCAACTCATCCTCCGCCAAATCACGTGCCTTCTTGTGCGGCTCGATCCCGGCAAGATGGCAAAGGTCGCGCGCCGTCTGCGGGCCGACTCCGAACAGATACGTCAACGAGACAACCGCAGCCTTCTCGTTGGGAATGTCTACACCTAAAAGACGCGGCATGTTCTGCTAGCTCCGGAATACATCAAAAAAACTTCGCCAAATGGACCCTGGCAGGGCTGTCAGGAATGATGGAGGCTGCCGAGGTGGGACCGCATCAAGCAACCGCGACATTGTCAGGCTCGGACCGCGTCGTCCCAGCGAAGGGCCACTCACCCAAACCACACTGGAGCGGTTCTTCCTGGAGCGGCCACCACTTTTCCTGGTACGGCCGCCACTTTTTCTGGTACGGCCACTACTTGGAACGGCCACTACTTGGAACGGCCATTGCGGAAACGGTCGACCAGGCAACCGGTTACGACGCCACGGGAAACCGTTCCTCAGCGCCAACCGCAGAAACGCTCCTCGAATCGTCGCCTAACCTTGACGCTGCTTGTGCCGAGGATTATTGCAAACAACGTACACACGACCCTTCCGCCGTACGACCTTACAGTTCTCGCACATGCGTTTTACGCTGCTTTGGACTTTCATGTTCTCTTCACCTCGCCATGCTAAAGCTCGCTAGTATATGGCGTTTACGCCGATCTCCACAAGGGCCGACGGTCCAATTGTGTGGAATTGAGCCCAAAAAGGCCGCTCGGATCACGAATTTTCCCAAATTCTCTTGCTCGTTAAGAAAATCGCTGCTCGCCAAGACAATCACGGATCCTCTGAAATACCTCATCGGGTTCCCCCAGCGCGTCCACGGATCGCAGAATCCCGCGCCCCGCATAGTAGCGGAGCAGCGGTTCGGCCGTTTCGTTGTAGATCTCCATCCGCTGCCGGATCGCCTGGGGATTGTCCTCCGCCCGGCCTTCGATCTTGGCCCGGCTCAGGATCCGCCCCACCAGGGCGTCCGCCGGCGCCGACATCTCGATCGCCAAGTCAATCTGCGTCCCTAGTCGCTGCAGCAAGTCATCCAAACGCTCGGCCTGGGCCAGCGTCCGCGGGATGCCGTCGAACAGGCAATGATCTTTCACGCCCGGCTCACCAAGACGACGCTCGACCAATTCCATGACCAATTCGTCGGAAGCCAGTTCGCCTGCCGCGATCCGTTCGGCGACCACCCGCAGGTCGTCGTCTCCAGTGCGAAAAGCGGCCCGCAGCATCTCGCCGGTAGCGATCACGGACCAACCCAATGCTTCTGCCAGGCGGGCAGCCTGCGTCCCCTTACCGACCCCGGGGCGGCCGATCAAAACAACGTTCATGGGCGCCGTCCACTGCAAATTCTCCCCGGCGACCTGGCAGGCTGAACGGACAACGCTACGACTCCAGCAGCCCGCGATAGTTCCGCATCACCAAGTGGCTGTCAATCTTCTGGACCAGGTCGAAGGCGACGCTGACCGCGATCAGCAAGCCGGTGCCGCCGTAGAAACTGGCAACGGCGAAGCTGACGCCCAGTGAGCCGGAAATCATCGTCGGAACAATCGCCACCAGCGCCAGGAACCCAGCTCCCACGTAGGTGATCCGGACCATCACTTTCTCAAGATAGTCGGCCGTTCGTTTTCCAGGCCGATAACCGGGAATGAAGGTACCGTAGTCCTTGAGGTTTTCGGCCATCTCCTTGGGATTGAAGGTGATCGCCGTCCAGAAATAGCAGAAGAAGTAAATCATCACCACGTACAGCAGGTTGTACGAGAAGGAAATCCCCCCTCGGCCACTGAACACGCCCCCCAGCCAAAGCATCGTGTCCTGCGTGCCACCCGACGTCCAGCCCGCCAGCACATTGAACAGCATGCCGGGCAGCATCAACAGGCTGCTGGCAAAAATGATCGGCATGACGCCGGCCTGGTTGATCTTGAGCGGCAAAAACTGCCGCGATCCACCGTACACACGACGCCCCCGCACGTGCTTGGCGCTCTGCGTGGGGATGCGCCGCTGACCAAGCGTAATGAACACCACGCTGGCGACCACCGCAACAAAAAGCACGGCCAGCACGAGCAGCGTTTCGATGCCGACCTTGGTTGGGCTGAGCCCAACCAGTTCGAAGCTGGCGTTGTCCAGCAAGCCGCTCAACGCACCCGGCATCTGGGCCAGAATACCGGCCATGATCAGCAAGCTGATCCCGTTGCCGATGCCAAATTCGTCGATCTGCTCGCCCAGCCACATCAGAAAGATCGTTCCGCAAGTCATCGTCAGGACGGCGGTGACCTGCCACCCAAAGGTCAGCGTACCAGCCTCATTCAAGAAATCGGCATGCACCAGCCCTGGCCCGCCTGAAGGATCACTGGCCATCAGGTAGAATTTCACGTAGAAGTAGCTTTGAATTGCACACAGGGCCACGGTCAGATAGCGGGTATACTCGTTGATCTTCTTCCGCCCCGTTTCCCCCTCCTTGCGGAGGTCTTCAATCGGCTTCCAGACACTTCCCAGCAGCTGGAAGATAATTGAGGCGGAAATGTAGGGCATGATGCCGAGCCCGAAAATCGTCGCCTGCCGCAGGTCGCTCGCCGCAAACACGGCGACCCGATCGACGAAGTCGTTCAACCCGCCACCGCCGCCGGATTGGCTGGCAATCTGCTCCTGGTCGATGATCGGCAAGGGGATGTGCCAACCGATCCGATAGATGCCGAGCAGACCAAGCGTGAGCATGATCTTCTTCCGCAGCTCGGGAATCGTAAAGACAACGCGCAGTTTTTCCCACATATCTCGATCCGTCCTAGGCGATTGCAGGTGAATCGTAACCCGATTGGCGGCTGATAACGTCCCTGGTCAGCTAAGACGAGGCTTTTGCCAATCGCTCTTGCCGCTTCTTCTCTTCGACCGGCGTCCGTCCCGGCACGACGACCACTTCGCCCCCGGCTTGCTCGATTTTCTCTCGCGCCGATTTGCTGAAGCGGTGTGCCGAAACCTTCAACTTCTTGGTCAATTCGCCGTCACCGAGGATTTTTAGAATATCGAACCGGTGTTTGGCAAGAGACTTTTCTTTCAGTGAACTCAGCGTAACCTCGTCACCCGCCTCGAAAACGGCCTCGAGATCGCCCACATTGACCGCCGCCACGACCAGCGCGTGCTTGTTGTGGAACCCCCGCTTGGGGACGCGACGCACCAACGGCATCGCACCACCCTCGAAAATCGCCAAACTCGAGTGACCGGCGCGCGACTTTTGGCCCTTATGACCCTTGCCGGCCGTCTTGCCGTGCCCAGAGCCGGTGCCCCGCCCGATTCGCTTCCGTTTCTTGTATTTGGTGATGCCTTTGTGAACTTCATGCAAGTTCATGACAACGATACTCCTCGCAAACGTTCGATATCCTGGCGGGTACGGAGCTGCTCGAGCGCATCGAACGTGGCTTTCACCAGGGTAATCGGGTTATTTGTGCCGGTACTCTTGGTCAGAATATTATGGATCCCCGCCGCTTCGCAGACGGCACGCACGGCCGCCCCGGCGATAATTCCCGTACCGGGACCGGCCGGTACCAGGGTGACCCTGCCGGCACCGTAGTGCCCGTGGACCGTGTGGGGAATCGTCCCGTCCACCAGGGCCACATCGACCTGCTCGCGGGACGCCTGCTTGTTGGCTTTCTCGACGCTCGGCGGCACCTCGTTCGCCTTCCCATAGCCCCAGCCAACCTTGCCGTTGCCATTGCCGACGACGACCATCGCAGCAAAGCTGAATCGCCGTCCGCCCTTGACCACGGCTGCACAACGTCGAATCTTGACTGTGTGCTCGATATCTTGCGAGTGTGTATTATCCGTCGCCACGATTGACAACTCCTGGAATCTCTGGTGGTTGGGGGCCTGCTCGACGGGCCGATGGATGGTTTCGTTAGAAGCTCAAGCCGGCTTCACGCGCGGCATCGGCCAACGCCGCCACCCGCCCATGATACTGGTAATCGCCACGATCGAAACGGACCTGCTTGACACCGGCAGCGAGTGCCTTCTCAGCGACCGCCTTGCCGATCGCCGCGGCAGCGTCCTTGTTGCCGCCATAGGAGATGGACGCCGCCAAGTCGGAATCTCGTGTGCTGGCCGACACAATCGTCTTCCGGGCCACGTCGTCGATCACCTGGCAGGCGATGTGCTTGTGGCTGCGAAACACGGACAACCGCGGCCGTTCGGGAGTCCCGCGCGACTTGCTGCGCGAATGATAACGTCGCCGCTGCCGCTGCTTCGCAATGATCTTCTGCTTGTTCACGTTTGATACCTCGATTACGTCGCCGCTTTACCCGGCTTCAGTTTGATGTGCTCGTCCTGGTAACGAATGCCCTTGCCCTTGTAAGGCTCCGGCTTCCGCAGGGCACGCACCTCGGCGGCAAACTGGCCGACCATCTGTTTGTTGCAACCCTTCACCACGACGTGGGTCTGGTCGGGGCAGGTCACATCCAGGCCGGTGGGAATCTTCTTTCTCAGCTCGTTGGCATAACCCACCCGCAAGCTCAACTCCTGACCCTGGACCGCACCGACGTAGCCGACTCCGACAATCTCCAGGCGTTTCTCATAACCTTCCTTGACGCCTTGAATCATGTTGGCGATCAAGGACCGTGTCAGGCCGTGAAACGCCCGCGCCGAACGCTCGTCCGACTCGCGTGTGACCACAACCTGCTTGCCTTCGTCGTCCAGGGCGACCGTGACTTCTTCACGATGCTCGTAATCCAGCTTCCCCAGCGGGCCTTCCACCGTGACGACTCGACCCTTGATCGAGACCTTGACACCATCGACGATGGGAACTGGTTTATTTCCAATTCGGGACATATTTTCTCACCTTGTCGTCTGCCACCAGTTGTCGTCTGCTACCAGACTTCGCACAACACTTCGCCGCCCAGGTTGCGCTGTCGCGCTTCACGATCGCTGACCACGCCTCGGCTCGTGCTGATGATCGTAATCCCCAAACCGTTCAACACCGGCTTGAGATCACGCGCCTTGCTATACACACGGCGACCTGGCTTGCTGATCCGCCGGATTCTTTGAATCACGCGTTCGCCGTTGGGGCCGTACTTGAGATCCAGCTTGAGCTGCTGCACTGGTTGGGCGTCGACTTCATCGAAATCCCAGATGTACCCTTCGCGCTTGAGCACTTCGGCCAGGCCGCGTTTGACTTTGGATGCCGGCAGTTCGACGTAAGGCCGCTCGACGCTTACCGCGTTGCGGATTCGCGTCAGCATATCGGCAATCGGGTCGGTCATCATGTTGATTGGGTTTCCTTAATTACCAGCTCGACTTACGTACGCCAGGAATCAGGCCCTGGTCCGCGAACTTGCGAAAACAAATCCGACATACGCCGAATTTCCGATAGACGGCGCGAGGTCTGCCACACACATTGCAGCGTCGCTGGATCCGCGTTGAAAATTTGGGAGGCAGTTTCGCCTTTGCAATTTTTGACTTGCTCGCCACGTTACTAATCCGTTTTGAAAAGGAGGATTTTCGACCGCCTCAGGACACCTTCACCAATCATCGCTAGGCCGCACCGGCCGTCGACTCCGGTTGCTGGAACGGCATCCCGAGCATTCGCAGCAGCTCGCGTGCCTCGTCGTCGTCACCCGTGGAAGTCACAATCGTGATATTCAGGCCCTGCACGCGGCTGAAGCGATCGGGGTTCAGCTCCGGAAACACCAACTGCTCGACCAGCCCCATGCTGTAGTTTCCATTCTTGTCGAAAGCGGTCGAACTGAGGCCGCGAAAGTCACGGACACGGGGCAACGCCACCGAAATCAACCGGTCGAGAAACTCGTACATCCGCTGCCGACGCAACGTGGCCTTGCAGCCGATCGGCATCCCTTCGCGGAGCCGGAAGCCGGCGATCGACTTCCGCGCCTTGGTGATGATCGGCTTTTGTCCCACGATCTGCGTCAACGCCTCGACCGCCGTCTCCATGTGCTTCTTCTCGGCGATGGCCTCGCCAACGCCCATGTTGACAACGATCTTCTGCAAGCGGGGCAGCGCCAGCCGATTCGAGCGGCCATACTTCTCCGCCAGGGCCGGCAGAACTTCCTTCTCGTATTTTTCTTGTAGTCGGGGAATCATGATTTCTTCGCGTAGACGCTCCGTGGCGGGGAAATGACACCCATGGAGGCACCACTTTTCTTCGAGTACCGTTCTTTGCTGCCGTCCTCCAGGTAACGAACGCCGACACGCGTCGGCTCGTTCGTTTGCGGGCAGATCAGCATGACGTTCGCCACGCTGATCGGCATCTCCTTGGAGAGACGCCCGCCCTGCGGGTTCTTCTGGCTGCGGCGAACGTGCTTGTAGACACGATTCACACCCTCGACCAGAACTTTTCGCTTCTCATGGTCGACCGAGAGAACCTTGCCGCGCTGACCGCGGTCGTCACCGGCAACCACCACGACCATATCATTGACTTTGACGTTCATGGCTTCCTCTCAGACAACCTCGTTCGCGAGGCTCACAATCTTCATGAAGTTCCGCTCGCGCAGCTCGCGTGCCACGGCGCCGAAAATCCGCGTGCCGCGAGGGTTGTTGTCCGCGTCAATAATCACGGCTGCGTTGCTGTCAAAGCGAATGTAGCTGCCATCCGATCGGCGAGAAGGCTGCCGAACTCGGACAATCACAGCCCGCACGATCGACTTCTTCTTGACTTCGCTGCCCGGAATGACGCTCTTCACACTGCAGATAATCACGTCGCCCAACGTCGCAAATCGACGCCGGGAGCCTCCCAACACCTTGATGCACATGATCTCCTTGGCACCCGTGTTGTCGGCAACGCGCAACCTGGTTTCTTGCTGAATCATCGCTTACCCTTCGACCGCCGTACCTTGATTTTCCGCGTCCTGACCTTCCAGGCTGTCACTTGCAGTTTCTCGGGCTGCCTTCAGCGCCGCCACATCCACCGCCAGACTCTTCTCCACCACGCGGACCAATTGCCATCGTTTCTTCTTCGAGATCGGCGGCGACTCCACAATCTCCACCGTGTCCCCCAATCCGGAATCATTGTTCGCGTCGTGCACGTAACAGATGGTCCGCTGACGGACGTATTTGCCATACTTGGGATGGGGCACAAGACTGCGAATTTCAACGCGCCGCGTCTTGTCCATCTTGTCGCTGGTGACAACACCAATGGCCGTTTTCTTAGGCATGATTTTCCTCGATTTCGCTCGACCCACCCGGGGCATCAACTCAACAACAGCTTCTCCTATCCGGAAACCGTCACCTGACGACCGGACGACGCTGCCCTTGAACCCCTAGCCGGCCGCCGCCTCCTTCGCTTGCTTCTCTAGTTCACGAGCCCGCTGCACGGTCTTGATTCGGGCGACCAACTTCCGGTGGTGACGCAACTCGCTGGGTGCATCGAGACGTTCGGTCTGCGCCTGCATCCGCAGGCGAAACAAACGATCACAGGTTTCGTCGAGCGTGAGCTGGAGTTGCTCGTCGCTCATCTCTCTAATCTCCGCTGCTTTCATCGCAACACTTCTCTCCGCTCAATGGTCACCAACCAACGGTCACCGCTCAACTCGCTTGTCCGCATCAGCCGCTTACCGCGACCTGCCAAAACGCCACCGACAGCCTCACCAGCCATGCCCAGCGGAAGCCGCCACCTCCAGCTCCAGCGGAGACCGGCGGGACCATTCGGTCCCAGCTCAGGCAGGACGCCGTCGCGTAAACCGAACACGAACCGGCATCTTGTGGGCCAAGCGGGCAAAACAGACCCGAGCCTGCTCTTCGGTCACGCCGCTCAGCTCGTACATAATCGTTCCCGGCTTCACCGTGGCAACCCAGTGCTCCGGTTCGCCCTTACCTTTACCCATCCGAGTTTCCAGGGGGGTCGAGGTAATGGAACGATGCGGAAACATCCGGACATACAGCTTGCCTTCGCCGCGAATGTACTGCTGAGCCGCGATTCGGCCGGCCTCAATCGTCTGAGCCTTAATCCAGCCGCCTTGCATGGCCTGCAACGCGTAATCACCAAAGACGACGCGATTGCCGCGGGTCGCATTACCTTTTATATGTCCTCTTTGGCTTTTTCGGTGCTTGACCCGCTTCGGCATCAACGCCATCGGATTCTCCTTCGTACATTCCCTGATTCACCCAAACCTGAACGCCAATATGTCCTTGCGGCGTCTTGGCCTCAGTGAAACCGTAATCAATTTTTGCCCGCAGTGTGCTCAACGGAATCGAGCCGGAAATCTGCTTCTCGATTCGTGCCATCTCCGCCCCGCCCAGCCGACCGGCCAGGCGAATCTTGATTCCCTTGGCACCCGCATCCATCGTCTGCTCCATCGAACGCTTGATGGTGCGACGAAAACTCGAGCGTCTGGCCAACTGGTTCGCAATGTCTTCTGCCACCAACTGGGCCTGCAACTCGGGACGCTTGATTTCTTCGATCTTCAAATTGACCCGCCGGCCAATCAAGTTTTGCAGCTCCTCCTGCAGCAGCTCGACCTCCTGCCCCTTCTTCCCGATAATCAATCCGGGCCGCGCCACAAAGAGGATCACCTTGACTTCATCGCGCGTCCGCTCGATCTCAATCCGGTCGATCCCCGCATTCCGATACTGCTGCTTCTTGGGATGCTTCTTGATGAAGTTCCGCACCTTGAGATCTTCGTACAGCAGCTCGGCATACTCCTGCTTCGACGCATACCAACGGCTTTTCCAGCCGATCATGACGCCCGTACGATACCCAACCGGATTGACTTTTTGTCCCATGACTTACGCTCTTCTGGTTACAGCTCGTTAATGTCTTCCAAGGCGACGTGAATATGCGACATCCGCTTGATGACCCAAAAGGCCATCCCCCGTGCCCGAGGGCGGATCCGCTTGAATGTCGGGCCGCCGTCAACCCGTGCGTCCGTCACCACCAAACGATCAATGCGTACCGTCTGGCCAGGATTCTGATCCGGGTCCTGAGCGTTGCCTAACGCACTCCGCAACACCTTCTCTAACATTCGTGCGCCGCGGTTAGGCTGATACTGCAAAATGTCCAACGCCTCGTCAGCAAACTTACCGCGAATCAGATCCGCCATCGGACGAACCTTGCGAGGACTAATTCGGGCGTTCTTATGCTTGGCTCGAAATGCCATGCTGTGATCCTTGTGTCTGGTCCGCGGCGAAACTGCCTACCGCTTGCCTTTGCCGCCATGCCCACGAAACGTCCGAGTCGGCGAGAACTCACCCAACTTATGACCGACCATGTCCTCGGTCACCAACACCTTCAAATGAGCCTTGCCGTTGTGCACCATGAACGTCACCCCGACAAACTCCGGAACGATCGTACATGACCGCGCCCACGTCTTGATCGGCTCGGACTTTCCCGACTCCTGCTGCTTCTGCACCTTCTGATACAGCCGAAGATCGACAAATGGACCCTTTTTTAGCGACCTGCTCATACCGACGACTATCCTGAGTTCTTACCGGAGTGTGATTGACTACTTAATGCGAAGCTGCCCATAACGGCGCGAACGCCGCCGCCGCACGATCGACGAGTTCGATGGTTTGCGCCGCTGCCGCGTACTGCCACCCTTGGCCGGCACGCCGGTCGGACTGACCGGGTGACGCCCACCCTTGGTGCGACCTTCGCCACCACCGTGCGGATGGTCAATCGGGTTCATCGCCGTCCCGCGAACATGAGGACGCCGCCCCAACCATCGCTTGCGGCCCGCCTTACCCAACACCACCGCCATGTGATCCGAATTTCCAACCTTCCCGACCGTCGCCCGACAGGCCGCAGGAATCCGCCGAATCTCGCCGCTTGGCAAGGTAATCTGCGCCCAACTCGCCTCCCGAGCCACCAACGTCGCAGCCGCCCCCGCACTACGGCACATCCGGCCGCCCCGACCAGGCAGCAATTCAATGTTGTGCACAGCCGTACCCAGGGGAATGTTCTTCAACGGCAAACAATTGCCGACCGTCGGCGGCGCTTCCGGACCGCTCTGCAGCACATCATTCTCCTGCAGGCCGTCCGGCGCGATGATGTAACGCTTCTCGCCGTCGTTGTAATGCAGCAATGCGATGCGGGCACTCCGGTTCGGGTCATACTGAATCGAATGCACTCGAGCCGGCACGCCGTCCTTGTCACGGCGAAAGTCGACAATCCGATACCGCCGCTTGTGGCCCCCGCCACGGTGCCGAGCCGTAATCTTGCCCTGATTGTTCCGCCCGCCGGTCTTCGTCAAGGGACGCAAGAGGCTCTTCTCGGGCTTGGCCCCCTTGGTCAACGTCGCAAAATCGCTGACGGTTGCATTGCGACGCCCAGCGGAAGTCGGCTTGTACTTACGAATTCCCATGACTGCCTGCTACTTCTATCAAACAAATCTCTGATCTGCGTGCGACCCTCGCACACCTGCTTAACCAACCCGAGCCATTCACCGCGGCCTAGAAGAAGTCAATCCGGTGCTCCGCATCCAGCGTGACCAGCGCCTTCTTCCACGAGTTGGTACGGCCAAACTTGAAACGGTAACGGCGCGGCTTGCCGCGGCGATTCTGAGTCCGCACCTTGACGACGCGAACATCGAACAGCGATTCCACCGCCCTGCGAATATCACCCTTGTCGGCCAGCGGATTCACCTCAAAGGCGTACTGGTTCTGCCGCGAAGACCGATGAACCCCCTTCTCGGTAACCAGCGGCCGCAACACCACCTGGTGCGGTTCCAGCACGATCGACTTCGACTTGGCATTCGAGCCGGTTTGCGTCATCGTATCACTTCCGTAAATCAAGCTTGATCTAACTAGCCAGCCGCCACGGCATGCCGCTCTTTAATCACATCCAAGGCGGCCTTGGCAACCACCAGGCGACGCGGCGACAAAATCGCCAACGCGTTCAAATCCGCCACCGGAGAAACAGACACCTGCTGAATATTCCGAGCACTCCGGTAAACATTCACATCATGCTCGGCAGTCACCACCAACGTGCTCTCACCACCACCCGGAAGAACCTTCAAGACCGCCGCCATCTCCCTCGTCGAGGGCTGCTCGAACGCCAACTCTTCGATAACCACCAACTGCTCGCCGGCGATCTTCGAGGCCAACGCCATCCGGGTCGCAGCACGCACCGCCTTGCGATTCAACCGGTACGAATAGTCCCGCGGACGAATCGCGTGGATATGGCCGCCACCGCGACGAACGCCCGACCGCCGAGAACCAGCACGCGCGTTGCCGGTTCCCTTCTGCCGATACATCTTCGCAGTCGTACCCGAAACCTCAGCCCGAGTCTTCGTTTTGCTGCTCCCCTGCCGCGCATTCGCTTGATACATCACGACAGCGTCATGCAACAACTGCTTGTTAATCCGCGGCGCCAAGTCAGCCGGATCGATTTCGTAATCGCCGACCTGGCTTCCACTTCGGTCATAAACGGGCAATTTCGCCATAATTTAATCCGTGCTTCCGCACTCCAGGCACTTCGAGTCACTCACTCCTGAACCGGCCTCCCCGGCAACCACACGCCGGAGTGGCCAACCCGCCAGGCAACTAAATCTTATTGGTCTCACGCACAATGACGTAACCGCCATTCGGCCCCGGCACCGCACCACGCACCAGCAGCAGGTTTTCCTCGGCATCCACTCGAGCCACCCGCAGATTCCGAACCGTCACCTGGGCATTACCATACTGGCCAGCCATCCGGCGGCCCTTAAACAGACGGCTCGGACTGGCACTACAACCGGTACCGCCAGCGTGGCGATGCACCTTCTTAACACCATGCGAAGCACGCTGACCGCTGAAATTGTGCCTCTTCATCACACCCGCAAAACCCCGCCCCTTACTCACCGCGACAACATCCACCGCCATCACCGAGGCCACCGTCTCGCGATACTTCACCGCCTTCTTTTTCTCAAACTCGCGCTTCCAACCCACCTTTTCGACATCCACGCCGCTGGAACTGGCCGCTTCCCTGAGCATCTCAGGCAGATCAACGAGAGATGGCTGAAACATATCAACCGTCAGCGACTGCCCCACCTCGCGGTCGCCAACCGGCCCGCGCAACTCGCGAATAAATCGCTTGGGCTCACAGTCTGGCTTGGGAGCCAGATCAACCCCCGAAGCGGCAATCTTCCTGGAACGCTTACTGCCAAGCCTGGCAACATGACCGCGTTCACTGCGGCGAGCCAACCGACGAGGTTTATCGACAAATCCGAGCTGAACAGCCTCGTAGCCATCCCGCTCAACCGTGCGAACCTGAAGAACATGACACGGCCCCGCCTCAATCACGGTCACCGGGATCACCTCCCCAGTTTCATCATAGATCTGAGTCATCCCGACCTTACGGCCAAGTATGCCATTCATCGCTATACCTCGTCATTACTCGCCGGCGGGAGACCAGGAACCATGCCCTGACTTACCCGCCTGACTTCCATGCATAGATGATTTAGACCGGGGGTTGAGCTATCGCTGCGTGGCCTTGATCTTGATATCAACGCCCGCGGGGAGACTAAGCTTATTCAACGACTCGATCGTCTTCGCGGTCGCCTGCACAATATCGACGAGCCGCTTATGGGTCCGAATCTCAAATTGCGACCGGGCCTTCTTATCCACAAACGGGCCTGACAGCACCGTGTACTTCTCAACGCGCGTCGGCAAAGGAATCGGCCCGTGAACCTCCGAATGCGTCCGCTTCGCCGTGTCCACGATCTCCTGCGCGCTCTGATCCAGGATGGCGTGATCATAAGCTTCCATGCGAATCCGAATTACTTCACGAGCCTTTGCCACGAACACGTCTCCTGGTCAACCATGCGTCGGGCGACGACCATTTTTTCGCGCCCGTACCTGCCGTTCCCAAACTCAAATTGGAAGCCATCGATCTTACGGGCCGTCGTAAACCTCGTCAACCGCTGATGCCGTCACAGACAAGCAAAAGTGGAAAGAATTCGAAAGGCCGCAAGTTGCCGCCCCACACTGGCTCGTCCCCACACTGGCTCGTCCCCACACTGGCTCGTCCCCACACTGGCTCGTCCCCACACTGGCTCCCCTCGCCCCCAGCTTGCCTGGGGGAGAGGGGCCGGGGGTGAGGGGGCCGACTGTGCGGGCCAACGCGATTCACCTGGAGCCGAGCTTTCGCCACCATCGGCAGCCGAGCAACATGTCGCGAGCCTCAACTCGCCCTTTTGCCCCGAATCCCAGCCAAGCTAGATCTGATACTCCTTCACGACCTCCGGCGGGGCCGGCGCGTACTCTAGTGGCTCCATCGAACACCCGGCTCGCCCCTGACTCAGGCTCCGCATGGCGCTCGAGTAGCCGAACAGCTCCTTCAAGGGAGCCCGCGCTTCAATCACGTTCACATCACCTCGGACCTCGGTCTTGACGATCACGGCCCGCCGCTGCTGCAAGTCGCCCACAAAATCGCCCAAGTACTGCTCGGGGGTCACGATGTCCAACTTCATGATCGGCTCCAGCAACACCTTGCCTCCCTGCTCGAGCGCCGCATTGAACGCCTCATTGGCGGCAATCCGAAAGGCCCGCTCATCAGGCGACTCATCCGCTTCGCCGCCCAGCACCGTGACCCGCAACTTGGTCAGCGGATATCCGGCGATGAGCCCACCTCCTTCGCCACGAGCCTTCAGCTCGTCGAGGGCCACCACCAACATCTCCGCGGGCAAGGCGTCCGGCGGGCAGGCACTCAACACGGCCACGGGCGGACCCTCGGCCGTCCCGGGCTCGACCCGCACGCGCAACCTGGCAAACAACTGCTGCCCGCCGATCAACCGATGGCATTCGCCCTCCACTTCCGCCGCCGCCCCAACCGTCTCCCGGAAGCTGACCTGCGGCTTGTGAAACCGAATATTGAGGTTGAAGTCGCGCAATAACTTGTTCTTGATGACTTCCAGGTGCAGCTCGCCCATTCCGCTCACCAGCGTTTGCCCCGTGTCGCCGCTGACCACCTGCAACGTCGGATCCTGGCGTTTGAGCAGATCGAGCGTCTCTTCCAGCTTCTTTCGCTCGGTTGTCGACTCCGGCTCGATCGCCATCGAGATCACCGTTTCGGGAAAATCGATCGACTCCAGCCGAATCGGCTCGCGCGCATCGCAGAGCGTGTCTCCGGTGACCGTCTGACGGAGCCCAATTACACCCACGATGTCGCCGGCCGAAACGTCGTCGAGCTGAAATTCTTTCTTCGTGGCATGAATATGCCACAACTGGGCGACATTCTCTTTGATCCCCTGCGTTGCATTCAGGACGCGAGAATTCGACTTAAGACTCCCGGAATAAACCCGCAACCAGGAGATGTCCCCCGTTTTCGCCGGCAACACCTTGAATACCAGGGCACAAAATGGCTCGTCCGGATCCGCCTTGCGCACCACGTGCGGCGCCTCCTTCTCCTTCTTCTTGGCCACGCCCTCGCCCTCAACCGGCGGCACATCCAGCGGACTGGGCAAGTAGGCGGCCACGGCATCCAGTACCGGCTGCACGCCGATGCCCCGCAGAGCAGAACCGCAGAGGACCGGCTGGACCTGCATCTCCAGCGTCGCCCGCCGCAAGACGTCCACCAACAGCGTCTCGGGAATCGGTGCCTCCTGCAGCGCCAGCTCCATCAACTGGTCGCTCTGACCATACAACTTCTCGAGCATCTGGTCCCGCCAGAACGCAGCATCATCAGCCAACTCTTCTGGAATGTCCTCAACGATGGGCTTCATGTCGTCGTCGGCAAATCGCAAGAAACGCATCCGCACCAGATCGATCACCCCGCGGAAGGGATCATCAAAATGCGCAGGCCCGGCGCCGACCGGAATCTGAACGGCAACCGGACTGGCGCCCAGACGGGCCCCAATCTCTTCAAAGACTTCGTCAAAGCGAGCACCCTCGCGATCCATCTTGTTGATAAAGGCGAGGCGCGGCACCCGGTAACGATCCGCCTGTCGCCAGACCGTTTCGCTCTGCGCCTCCACCCCTTCGCGCGCACTGAACACAACGACCGCCCCGTCGAGAACCCGCAGACACCGCTCGACTTCCGCCGTGAAATCGACATGCCCTGGTGTATCCAGCAAGTTGATATGCACATCCTGCCACTCGAACGTGACGCAGGCCGAGTAGATCGTGATCCCCCGCTCCTGCTCTTCGGGATCCGAATCCGTCTCCGTGGTTCCCTTATCAACCTCCCCAACTCGATGCTTGGCCCCGGCCGAAAACAGCATTCGCTCGGTAACGGTCGTCTTGCCGGCGTCAATGTGCGCGATGACGCCGATATTTCGGAGCTGGGATAACTTTCGAGACATTTTTGGGCACTGCCTGAACACCCGCGGTCACCCGCTGGGCGCAAAAAGAAAGCCGCAGATCGGCGAACGAGCTGCGGCCAGTTGGTTCTCGCGAGACTACCACGCAAAGTGAGCAAACGCTTTGTTCGCCTCTGCCATGCGGTGGACGTTCTCTCGACGTGTCATGGCCGACCCCTCGCGGTTGTATGCGGCCAGCACCTCGTCCGCCAGCTTGTGGGACGTGGGGCGCCCCTTCTTCTCCCGCACCGCGATCAACAACCAACGAATCGCCAAGGACTGCTGTCGCGTCCGATTGACCTGCATCGGTACCTGGTAGGCTGCACCACCAACGCGCTTCGACCGAACTTCGATCGACGGCTTGATGTTCTCGATGGCCGTATGAAACACCTCAATCGGCTCGACGTCCGGCACCTTCTTGTGGATGATCTCCAGCGCGTCGTAAAACACCTTGAGGGCGATCGACTTCTTCCCATCCAGCATCAGGCAGTTCACAAACTTGCCCGCCAAAACAGAGTTGTGGCGAGGATCCGGCTTTAATGTTTTTCGACTGGCAGTAATTGCGCCCATGGGCTCGTCCAAATGGTCCTGTTATGCGTTGTTCTGTGACTCGTAGCCTTGTGACTCGCAGGACGCCAACCTGCGTCAATCGTCCCCACCTCGCAGGGCAACCGCGACCGGCCAATCCCGACCGACCGCCGGCCCATCCAACCAGCCGGCCGACCCAACCAGCCGGCCAATCCAGCCAAAACTTCCTAGGGCCGCTTGGCGCCATACCGACTGCGTGACTGCCGACGCCCATCGACGCCCAAGGTGTCGCGAGCACCCCGGACCACCTGATAGCGGACACCAGGCAGGTCACGAACACGACCGCCGCGGACCAACACAATCGAGTGTTCCTGCAGGTTGTGCCCCTCTCCCGGAATGTACACGGTGACTTCCTTGCCATTCGAAAGCCGAACACGGGTGATCTTCCGCAGAGCCGAATTCGGCTTCTTGGGTGTCATCGTACGCACCTGCAGGCACACGCCCTGCTTTTGCGGGCACCGGTCCAGCACCGGCGCCTTGGTGAACTTCCGCTTCTTTTTTCGGTTGCGGCGTACTAGCTGGTTGATCGTGGGCATCGGTTTGTCAGTCTACCTCGAAACTTACGGGTTGGGGAATCCACCAAGTTACCCGTTTCATGGCAACTGTCAAGGCGGAACCCCAACGATCCGCGGCAAGTTTTGCCGTCCGGCAGTCTGACGGGCAGAAGTCTGACGGAAGGGCAGAAGTCTGACAGCAAGCAACCTTCGCCCCATCTGGGGAAGCCGGGCCGATTTTCGCGTTTTGCACTTGCCGCCGGTTGCGAGCCGCCCCAAATTGTTCATGATTGCGCCGCGATCATGCGTGCCGCCTCCTCGATGACCGATGACCGAAGAGCCCAAAATGAAAATTGCCTATCTGGATTGTACGAGTGGAATCAGCGGAGACATGACGCTGGGCGCCCTGGTTGATGCCGGCGTCGACCTGGCCGCCATCCAGGCGGGGATCGACTCATTGGGCCTGCCAAGCTGCCGGCTGACACGTGAGGAGGTCACCCGCAAGGGCTTTCGAGCCACCAAGGTCGACGTCGTCCACGAACCGGAGCATGCGCATCGTCACCTGCACCACATCACCGACATGATCGACGGGAGTCGCCTGACGGCCAGCCAGCAGGAGCTGGCGAAGCGGATCTTCACGCGTCTCGGTGAAGCCGAGGCGAAGGTGCACGGCACAACCCTTCGGAAAGTCCACTTTCACGAAGTCGGCGCGGTCGACTCGATCGCCGACATCGTCGGCTGCGCCATCGGCCTTGATTTGCTTCAGCTCGACCGCATCGTCTGCTCGCCGATCCCCACGGGAACGGGCCACGTCACGATCGCCCATGGCCGAGTCGGTATTCCGGCGCCGGCAACGGCCGAACTATTGATCGGCGTTCCGCTGGCAACTTCCGCCATTGCCGCCGAACTCACCACCCCCACCGGAGCCGCCATCGTGGCCACGGTGGTCGATGAATTTGGACCGCTGCCGGCCATGCAAATCGACTCGATTGGCTATGGCGCCGGAACTCGCCAGCTCGACTCCCAGGCAAACCTCCTCCGCTTGCTGGCTGGAAGCACTGATCACCCCCGCCAAGAAGACCAGATCTGGGTCCTGGAGACCAACATCGATGACGTCTCGGGCGAAATCCTCGGGCACTGCACCGCGCTGCTGGCGGAAGCCGGCGCGCTGGACGTTTACACAACTTCCATCCAGATGAAAAAAAACCGCCCGGGCACGAAAATCAGCGTACTCTGCCAGCCACAGGACCTCGCACCACTGGAATCGATCCTCTTTCGCGAAACCTCGACGCTGGGCATTCGCCGCTGGGCAGCCAGCCGCCATAAGCTTGCCCGTCGCCCCCACTCGGTGACGACCGAATGGGGAGAAATCCAAGGAAAACTGGCCACCTTGGCCGATGGGAGCACGAGCTTTTCACCCGAATACGAATCGTGCCGCCAGGCGGCCGAAACCCACGGCGTCCCGCTCCAACAGCTCTACAACGCAGCCCGCCACGCCTGGCAAGAAGGCTGATCCGCTCCGGCCCCAAGCGGCCCGCAGCTCGGGCAAGGCACTCACTCCAACAGGTTCATGCGTAACCCTGGCCCCAATCCTGGCTCTGACTTACCCCTGGTACAGAAATTGGGGGCACCACACCGGGACACGCTCACCTCCGCGTGCCCCCAGCCATCAACACAACCGGGCCGAACGTCCGAGTCAACGCCTTGTCTGGCGACACGTTGCGAATGTCATTGGGGGATGCGAATTGCACCGTGTTGCGGCTCACGCCCAACGGACGAAGACCGGCCCGGTCGAACAAGCCGTGGCCGCTGACGAGTCGGACCTGGCGACTGATCAAAAAAAAGCCTTCGCGGTGACCCGCGAAGGCTTTGAATGCTTAAAAATCCCGGCGATACCTACTTTCACGCTTTTGGCACTATCATCGGCTCGGAAACCTTAACTACTGTGTTCGGGATGGGAACAGGTGTGACATTTCCGATATGGTCGCCGGGAAGGAACGTGTCGTCCGTTGAAGGCGCGACACGCCCGGTGTTTGGTTGTGATTTGGTAAATGGCGTTCTTGCTTAGCGCCGAATTGAAAGCGTTGGATATAAGTGGCCAAGCTTTCGCCCGTTAGTACTGGTGAGCTAAACCCATTACTGAGCTTACACATCCAGCCTATCAACCTGGTCGTCTTCCAGGGGGCTCTCGTGTCTAGCACATACGAAACCTGATCTTGCGGAGGGCTTCACGCTTAGATGCTTTCAGCGTTTATCCTGTCCGAACTTAGCTATCCAGCCGTGCCGCTAGCGCGACAACTGGTACACCAGAGGTTCGTCCTTCCAAATCCTCTCGTACTAAAGAAGAACCCGCTCAAGTTTCGAACGCCCACGGCAGATAGGGACCGACCTGTCTCACGACGGTCTGAACCCAGCTCACGTACCACTTTCATCGGCGAACAGCCGAACCCTTGGGAGCTTCTTCACCCCCAGGATGTGATGAGCCGACATCGAGGTGCCAAACCGCCTCGCCGCTATGGACGCTCGGAGGCGATAAGCCTGTTATCCCCGGAGTACCTTTTATCTGATGAGCGATAACCCTTCCATTCGGAATTACCGGATCACTAAGACCTGCTTTCGCATCTGCTCGACTGATAAGTCTCGCAGTTAAGCACCCTTCTACCTTTGCGCTCTACGCCTGATTGCCAACCAGGCTGAGGGTACCTTTGTACTCCTCCGTTACTCTTTGGGAGGAGACCGCCCCAGTCAAACTGCCCAACTGACACTGTCCGTTGCCCGGATTCACGGGATCAACGTTAGAACTAAAGCATATCCAGGGTGGTATTTCAAGGATGGCTCCACAAGGGCTGGCGCCCTCATTTCAAAGCCTCCCACCTATCCTACACAAAACATACCTCAGCCCAATATCAGCCTGCAGTAAAGGTTCACGGGGTCTTTCCGTCTAACCGCGGGTACGTGGCATCTTCACCACGACTACAATTTCACCGGGTCGGTGGTTGAGACAGTGCTCCAATCGTTACGCCTTTCATGCAGGTCGGAACTTACCCGACAAGGAACTTCGCTACCTTAGGACCGTCATAGTTACGGCCGCCGTTTACCGGGGCTTCGGTCGAGAGCTTCTCCCCGAAGGGATAACCCGCTTCCTTAACCTACCGGCACCGGGCAGGCGTCAGTCTCTATACATCCACTTACGTGTTAGCAGAGACCTGTGTTTTTGATAAACAGTCGTTGGAGCCGATTTACTGTGGCCCTCAGCAGCGTGAACCGCCAAGGGCACCCCTTATCGCGAACTTACGGGGCCATTTTGCAGAGTTCCTTAACCACCGTTCTCCCGAGCGCCTTAGACTTCTCGTCTCACCTACCTGTGTCAGTTTTAGTACGGTCACTTATGCTTCAACCCTTAGAAGCTTTTCTTGGACGCACTTCGGATGACTTCGAAAACTTAAACGTTCTCGGTCCCGACGCTTGAATTATGAGGGCGGATTTTCCAATCCCTCCATCTTGCGACGGTCCACGGACATTTCTAGTCGTACCGCTCACCCTTCGCGCGCCGTCCCTCCATCGGTCCACATAAGTGGCGCAGGAATATTAACCTGCTATCCATCGTCTACGCCTTTCGGCCTCGACTAAGGTACCGGCTAACCCTGGGCGGAATTACCTTCCCCAGGAAACCTTAGGCTTTCGGCGAGCAGGATTCTCACCTGCTTTATCGTTACTCATTCCGGCATAATCACCTGTACGCCCCGAGACCGCTCCTTTCGGTACGGCTTGTATCTGACGTACAGCGCTCTCCTACCGCTCAGATCACCCGTAGGATCACTGAACCCGCAGCTTCGGCATTATGCTTACTCCCGATCATTATCGGCGCAAGACTGCTCGACCAGTAAGCTGTTACGCACTTTTTAAATGGTGGCTGCTTCTAAGCCAACATCCTGGCTGTCTCAGCAATCTTACTTCCTTAGTGACTAAGCATAATTTAGGGGCCTTAGCCGACGGTCTGGGTTGTTTCCCTCTTGACCACGCAGCTTATCCCACGTGGACTGACTCCTGTGATAATTACATTGGTATTCGGAGTTTGGTTCAGTGAGGTACCCCGGGAAGGGCCCCCATCCGATTCAGTATCTCTACCCCCAATGCATAGTGGCTCAAGGCTAGCCCTAAAGCTATTTCGGAGAGAACGAGCTATCTCCTGGTTTGATTAGACTTTCACTCCTCCCCACAAGTCATCCCCTCGGTTTTCAACCCAAGTGGGTTCGGTCCTCCACGCAGTATAACCCGCGCTTCAACCTGCTCATGGGTAGATCACCAGGTTTCGCGTCTACCACCAGCGACAATTTCGCGCTATTAACACTCGGTTTCCCTATGGCTACGTCCCGAAAAGACTTAACCAAGCCGCTAACGGTAACTCGCCGGATCATTATGCAAAAGGCACGCCGTCACACCTTGCAAGCAAGCTTGCCATAGTGCTCCGACCGCTTGTAGGCGCATGGTTTCAGGTTCACTATCCTCCCCTAACAGGGGTTCTTCCCATCTTTCACTCGCGCTACTGAGTTCACTATCGGTCATCGGAGAGTATTTAGCCTTACGGGATGGTCCCCGCAGATTCAGTCGGGGTTCCACGTGACCCGACCTACTCAGGTATCCTTCGGGAGGCAGTTCAACTTTCGCGTACGGGACCGTCACCCTCTGTGGTGCAACTTTCCAGAAGCTTCCGCTAGCCGACTGCTTTGTAACTCCCATGTGAAAGACCCTACAACCCCGCAGGGGAAAACCCCCGCGGTTTGGGCTACTCCGCGTTCGCTCGCCGCTACTGACGGAATCGATTTTTCTTTCTATTCCACTGGTTACTGAGATGTTTCAGTTCACCAGGTTAGCCTCCACACGCCTATGTATTCAGCGCAGGAACAATTCAGGAACCTCGGGATCGACGCTCGTTTGTCAACTCCCCCGAGCTTATCGCAGACTTCCACGCCCTTCATCGCCTTCCGATGCCAAGACATCCCCCATGCGCCCTTAGTAGCTTGACCACTTAAATCCAAAGCTCTCGCCATGAATTGCCGCCCAACCTTCGCCAGGCGGGTGATCGCACTTAACAATCCAAGTAACAATTCTCAATTCGTCTAAAGCGCTAAACTAAGAACAAAATTGCAGAACAAACGTTACGCCACGGGCTGAACCCACAACGCAACACGTCCTGCGAAGATGCCATTTACCTTCACAACCAAATTGTCAAAGAGCATCCGGCCTGCCGGCCGACTGTCCCAGCGGACAGAAGTCAGGCTCTGCAAACAATATCCAGAACCAAATTTCTTACCGCCGGCACCTGGCAACAATTTGCCTCAGGTGGAAACAGCCAAATCTATCGTTGCTTGCGACCGGTGTCAATGGCTGCTCGAACTTTTGTTTGCCGTTCGAGATAATGCCACGTGCTCAGGCCTGTTGGCTTGAACTGGTTCAGGCGTCGACCACTTGAACTTGTTCAGGCCGCGACCGGGCGACGACCGCAACAACCAACCAAGGGACTAAATTTAGGGGCAATCCCCGGGTTCGTCAAACCCCCTTCATCATACTTTCTAAACAATTCCGCAATACGAACTGTGGCGCACACCTGAGGTCGTACGGGCAACGTCGTACGGGCAACGATGCCAGGTTAACAACCACGATAGGCCAGGCAACGTGCGCGACCCGGCCGGCTGTGCTCTGCTTTCCCGACCAATGGCTGCATCCCCGACCAATGCCGGACCAAATTTCTCCACACCGGCCCGATACCTTATGGACCGACACGTTACGGGGCGGCGAGGTTCACCTCGTGGGGCAGCAAGACCGGATTACGTCCCCCGGCGGGCGACACCTGCAGAGGAACGGTCCAGACGACGCTTCCCATTTTGCAGAGCCCTTCATTCCCCTCCTGGCAGTAATAGAAGGCCAGGGCGACGCGGAGCGTGTCCGCCCCTTGGCCATCGACCGGCACATCAAAGTACAAGTCCCGCCCATCCGCCTGCACCTCAGCCCCCCCGGAGTCGACCGCCAGCGGACCGCCTTCGTCCAGGTCCTCCAGCCAGTAGTTCAAGGGCGCTGCCGGGTTAAGTTTCCAGCCTGCCGGCAGCGCCAGGGCGATCGACATCCGAACCTTCCCGTCCGCCGGCCGAACGCTCGCCGAATCAACATTGACCTGCGGAGACGCAGAGAAATCGGGCGTCACGACCGGCGGCTTCACGCGGGGTGGTTCCAGGCCGGAGATCGTCAGTGTCCCGACCTTTCCCGTTGCCACGTCGACCGTGCGAATCAAGTGATTATTGGTATCAGCGACATACAGCCGCCCCTTGGCATGGGCAATGCCGGCCGGCTCGTCGAATTGCGGCGGTAAGTCGCTTGCGCCCGGCTCCCCGGTCCCAGCGAGCGTCCGAGTCTCGCCCGTCTTCGCATCGACCACCTTGATCTTGTTATTGTATGTGTCGGCCACAAAAATCTGCCCGTCGACATACTCCACACCCAACGCGTGCTGCAACAGCACCTCTTCGCGCGGCCCATCCTGATCGCCGAAGGTAAACAGGCGGGAGTGGGGCAGATCGGCGGTGCCGATGACCGTCCGCACCTCCCCGTCCGATTCGAACGGCACCGCCCGAATGGAACTCCCCTCACTGTCCGCAACGAACAACCGGGTACCATCGGACGTCAGGCCGCTTGGCTGAGCGAACGAAGCATATCCCTGCTGGTAGGGACGTTTGGGGAGCAACGGACCATCAACAATGTCCTCGCGTCCATTGCCGGCATACGGGCCGATCTCCTTCTCATCCAGCGTCATCTTCCAGATCTGGTGGGGGCCCGCCATCGCAATGTAGAGGTCGTCTTCATGCACCCACAATGCCCAGGGGCTGTTCAAGGCCGCCTCTCTGGGCGCCGCCACAAAGCGGTCCGGCAAGTCATCAATGGTGGCATTTCGGTCAAGTCCCAGCCACGGATTGCGGCCCTGGACCCCTTGGCCGGCAATCGTCGTCACGACCTGTTGCTGGAGGTCGACCTTCCGCAACAGGTGGTTCTCCGTATCCGCGACGTAAAGTGTCTGACCGTGCAGCGCCAGCCCTTGGGGATGATCGAAGGTCGCCGCCCCATAGTCGCCATCCTGGCTGCCGATGGCCCCGCTGCCGATTGTATACAGGAGTTCACCGGCCAGATTCGTGACCACAATTCGATTGTGGTTGCTGTCGGTCACGAAGAGCCGATCGCCGGGCGGATCCGCGAGCACCTTGCCGGGGAACCGGAGCGGCGTCGCCCGCTGGCGATGCGCCAGCAAATCGAAGCGGAGGGGCGTCTCATCCAGCAATCCCCGCTCGCGATAATAGGGCAAAGCGGCCTGCAGAATCGCATCCAACTCCTCGAATTGGATCTCCCCCGGTTTGTACCAGACTGCCTGCCCTTCGGGATCAAGCATCAACACGGTCGGCCAACTCCGGACCCCAAACATGTTCCAAATCTGATGCTGATGGTCGTTCACAACCGGATGCTCGATTTCGTAGCGAAGTATCGCCTCCTCGATGTTTTTGGTTCCTTTCTCGGTCTCAAACTTCGCCGAATGGACACCGATCACGACCAGCTCGTTCGGGTAGGCCTGCTCGAGCTTTTTCAGCTCGGGCAAGATATGAATGCAATTGATGCAGCAGTACGTCCAGAAATCGAGAATGACGAATTTGCCCTTCAAATCTCGCTTGCGGAGCGGCCCACCGGTGTTCAACCACTCCATGTCGCGAGGAAAATCGGGCACGTTGGCGATGCGGCGCGCAAACGGATTGCGGGCCGCACCTTCGGGCGGGGCTGAATCTTGTCCGCCGCGGTCCGGCGCCGTTTTCCCGTCGTCCGTTTTCCCGTCTGCCTCATCCTCGGAATCTGACGGAAATTCCGGCCCACCGGGCTCAGCCGCCGCGAGCGGCAGGCCGTCCGATTCGGCGACCAAGCGGGCCGTTTCCGCCGGAACGCTCGCCCCCGAGCATCCGAGCGCAAAAACCAGCGGCAGCAAGACCAACCAGGCCAACCGACCTACCCCCCCCGAAACAGTATATCGCCTCTCCATGAGCGCTTGTCCTTCGCACTAACGTGTGGTCCTGTGAATTGGGGCCCTCGCCCTCGTCCGCCGCCTGACATGGTAACCGTCCAGTCGCCCGACGGGTATCAGTTTCGCCCGCCGGCCGGCCCATTGTCAAAATAGGAGGTCTTTAACAACTCTGCCGGTGGTAACAGAGATTCTATCATTTCCGGCGCAGATCGCCGAATCAAGCCGAATGGAGATCGCACCAATGTGACTCTCGCACATTTCGTTGACACGACAATTCGACAAACAGTAGATTCGAGGCGGGTGCGTCTGACCACAGCCGATCAGCCCGAGCTGATCCGATCGGGCGCCCGTAAAAACGGGCTCCCCAGCCGCCTCCGAAGCTCGAAAATCACAAGGATGGTGTCCGGTGATTCGGAAATTCCTCTTGGCGTTTGTAATTCCCTTGGCGGTGGTCTCGATTGCCGACGCGCAGGACTGGGCAGTCAAGATGTTCTCCAGCACGTCGCACGAATTCGGATCCGTCCCGCACGGCGCCAAGGCCCAGCACGCGTTTGTGATCAAGAACATTTACAAGGAAGATGCGCACATCGCCTCGGTTCAAAGTAGCTGCGGTTGCACGACGCCGACCATCGGCAAACGCCACCTCAAGACCCACGAGACAACGACCCTGCTGGCGACCTACAACACCAAAGCGTTCCTCGGCGAAAAAGGGGCGACCATCACGGTCATTTTCGACAAGCCGTATTATGCGGAGGTCCAACTGAACGTTTCCGGGTTCATTCGGGACGACGTCATCGTCGAACCGGCGGAAATCAACTACGGCGAGATCGACCAGTCGACGGTGGCGGAACGGACCGTCGAAATCAGCCACATTGGCAGGCGGGACTGGGAAATTGTCGATGTCACCAGTCCCAACCGTTCCTTTGAAGTGGCCCTGTCCGAACCGATTCGTCGCGGCAGCAAGGTGACCTACAGGATGACCGCCAGGTTGAAGGGCGACATTGAGCCGGGCTATTTCCAAGATCGTCTTACGATCGTCTCCAATGACCGCACGTCGCGACACATTCGCCTGTTCACGCAAGGCCGGGTCGTCTCGCCACTGACGGTCAGTCCCGCATCGTTGTTCATCGGCAACCTGTCCAGCAACGGGTCGATCACGAAGCAATTGGTGGTCCGCGCAAAGAAGCCGTTCGCCATTAAGGCCGTGGCGTGTGACGATCCGCGTTTCGAGTTTGGCGAGCCCTCGGGGGATGCCAAGAAGTTAAATTTTATCCCCGTCACGTTCGTCGGCGACGGATCGTTGGGCGATGTCGTGCAGAAAATCAAGATCGAGACCGACCTGGGCATCACCGCCACGTGCCTCGCCACCGGCACGCTGATCGAGTAGACCGCCGGCCACGCGATTGTTGGCGCCCCGCCGGTCGACGCAGGTGGATTGGCACTAGGCCCGTCAGGCCTTCGCTCGCTGCTTCTGTCGGTCATGCTGGGCACGACCGACGCAAGTCAGGAAGGGCGTTTCTTGGCTCGCGGAGCACTTTGTTGCGCGCGCCGGCCACTTGATTTGCGAGGCCCGACTGGACTACGCTGAAGGTTCCCAGAGATCGGCTCCAGACCTCTGGCGATCCCCCGCCTCAAGAAATATTCCCTCCTCACTTGATGTGACCACCATGGGAATTCTGCCTCGCATCGCAAATCGAGTCGCCGTTGGCGGCCTGATGCTTGCCACCGTCGCCTCGGCTGCGGCCCAGCAGCCGGACGGCGCGAACCGATTTCTTCGCCAATACTGCCTCGATTGTCATGCAGGCCAGGACGCCGCGGGAAACCTCGACCTGACCCGCCTCCCGGCCGAACTGGAGGAGGAGGACGTCGAGCCGACCTGGGTCCGCATTTACGATCGCGTGCAGGCGGGTGAAATGCCGCCCGCGGAGGTCGAACCGCCTCCTCCGGTAGCTCGTGAGGATTTTCTTCGCAGCACCGAATCCCGGCTCGTGGCACACCAGCGCCACCGAGATGCTCAGCTCGGCCGTGTCCGCGGGCGACGGCTGACCAACCTGCAGCTCGAGCGATCCCTGCACGACCTGCTGGGGATCGACATCCCGTTACGGGATCAAATGTCGGCCGAAGCTCGGACTGCCGGGTTCACAACGGTGGCGGACGGCCAGGCGATGTCCCATTTCCAGCTCGAACAGCACGTAACGGTCGTCGACGCGGCGCTCGACGAGGCGTTTCGGCGGGTCGCGAGCGGGCCGGATGAATGGGAGCGTCTGCTGCCAGCCGGCAAGTTGGTCCGCCGACGCGCCCGGTCAAGGACCCGTGAGCCGGAACTGATCGACGGGCATGCCGTCACCTGGTCTTCACGTTTGATCTATTACGGGCGACTACCGTCGACGACGGCTCGCCAGAGTGGCTGGTATCGATTCACCGTCAAGGCGAGGGCACTCAAGCCACCGCCGGATCGGGGTGTATGGTGCACTGTTCGGTCCGGCAAGTGTGTCTCCAGCGCCCCCTTGCTGGGCTGGGTCGGTGCCTTCGAGGCGCAGCCGGAGCTGCGCGAAGTGACGTTCGAAGCGTGGCTCAATGCAGGTGACATGCTGGAGATTCGTCCCGGTGATGCGACGCTCAAAATGGCCCGTTTCCAAGGCGGGCAGGTCGGTACGGGCGAAGGAGGCCCCCAGAACGTCCCGGGAGTTGCGATCGAATCGATCCGGATGGCCCGCTTTCACCGCCATGCGGCTGATCGGCACGTACAGCGGCTCCTGTTTGCCGAACTGCCCGTGCATCGCGGTCAGCAACCAAACGTGTTAGCGCTGGAATCATCCGATCCTCGCGACGACGCCGAACGGCTGGTTGGCGACTTCGCCACGCGGGCCTTTCGCAGGCCTGTTGCACCAAGCGTCGCAGCCCCATTTGTCGCCCTCGCCCACCGCTCGCTGGATCACGGCACGGACCTCGCGTCCGCGTTGCGGGTCGCCTATCGCGCGATCCTTTGCTCGCCTCGGTTCCTCTATTTCTACGAACAGCCCGGGCGGCTGGATGACCACGCAATTGCAACGAGGCTCAGCTACCTGCTCTGGAACCGGCCGCCCGATCGCGAATTGCTGGAGCTGGCAGACGCCGGGCGGCTCGATGAGCCCACGGCGATTCGCGGCCAGGTCGAACGTCTGCTGCAGCACCGGCATGGCCGGGAGTTCGTCGTGGACCTGGCGGCCCAATGGTTGGATTTGAGCCTGATCGATTTTACGGAGCCGGACCGCAAGCTGTACCCTGGATTCGACGCCATCGTCCAGCAGTCCATGCTGGATGAAACCCATCGGTACTTGCAGACGATGTTGGATAACGACTTGGGGGTCGAGCTGCTGATTGACTCTGACTTCACCTTCCTCAATAGTCGGCTGGCTCGCTACTACCGCATCGGCTCGGTACAGGGAGACGCCGTGCAGAAAGTTCGGCTGGAGGCCGACGATCATCGGGGTGGGCTGATCACGCATGGCTCGATCCTGAAAGTGACCGCCAACGGCACGACCACCTCGCCCGTGATCCGCGGCGTCTGGCTTTCCGAGCGGCTGCTGGGCGTCGAGATTCCGCCCCCACCGGCCAACGTTCCGGCGATTGAACCGGACATTCGGGGCGCCAAGTCCATTCGCGAAATGTTGGCCAAACATCAAGCCGACACTTCGTGCGCATCATGCCACGTCAAAATCGACCCGCCCGGCTTCGCACTCGAAAACTACGACCCGTCGGGCCGTTGGCGCGATCGCTACTTCGCGGCCGGACGCGGCCGCAATCGCCGCGGTCTGCCGATCGACGCAAGCTTCGAAATGTCCGACGGGCGGCCGTTTGAGAATCTCGACGAGTTCCGTCGCCTGGTTCTGGAGGACCGCTCCCAACTGGCGCGCAATCTTGCCGAGAAGCTGCTGACGTACGGCACCGGGGCGCCGATTCGTTTTTCCGATCGCCGGCATGTGGCTGAGATCGTCGAGACCGCGGCTGCCACGAACTACGGTTTGCGCTCGCTGCTGCACGCCGTCACCGTCAGTCCGATTTTTCTTTCCAAGTAACCGCCGCCGTGCGACTCGAAAGGGCCCTTGTGAATACGTCGATTCGCTTCAATTTTCAACGTCAACTCAGCCGCCGTACGTTGCTCCGAGGTGCCGGTGTGTCGGTCGCCATTCCCTGGCTCAGCGCGATGGAATCGGCGTTCGCCGAGCCGCAGCAGCAGGTTCCGCCGCAGCGTTTCGTGGCCTTGACGCTGGGGTTGGGACTGCACGCGGCAAACTTGAATCCAACCGACACCGGGCCGGACTACCGGCCCAGCCGATACCTGCAAACCGTGGATGATCTCCGCAATCGATTCACGGTGATTTCGGGTGCCTCCCACCCAGGTGTGACGGGCGGGCACCGGGCAGAAGCCAGTATTCTGACCGCCCGGCCGGTCGGCAACTCCGGCGGTGCAAAGAACACCATCTCGCTCGATCAGTTGATGGCCAAGCACCTCGGCCGCGAGACCCGTTTTCCGTCGCTCGTACTCAGCAGTTCAGGAAGCAACAGCCCCGCGTATACCGAAAACGGCTCGATGATCCCTGCCGAGTCATCGCCGTCGCGGCTTTTCTCCCGTCTGTTTATTGACGACTCGCCGGCCGAGCGGGCCCGCCAAGCGCAACGCGTCCAGCAAGGGCGCAGCATCATGGACCTGGTCAGCGACGACACGCGACGTTTGACGCGGGAACTTGGCCATGGCGACCGTCAACGCCTGGACGCCTACCTGACCAGCGTACGTGACCTGGAAAAGCGAATGGCCGCGTCCCAGGCCTGGGCGAATCGTCCCAAGCCGAAAGTTGACCGCCCCAAGCCGATCGATATCGGCAACCGGAACGACTTTATCGGCCGCCAAGCGCTGATGTCGGACATGATCCGGCTGGCCCTGGAGACCGACTCGACGCGATTCATCGTTTACCACCTGGGTGGCTCCGGCGGCGTTGTCCCATTGCCCGGCGTGGACGAAGGCTACCATGCACTCAGCCATCACGGCCTCGATGAAGAGAAGCTCGAACAACTGGCGGTTGTCGAGACGGCAATCATTGCCGCCTGGGGCGAATTCCTTCGCAGCCTGGCAAACACGGACGAGCGGGGCACCGACCTGCTCGGACAGACATCCGTGCTGCTGACCAGCAACCTGGGCAACGCCTCCAATCACAGCAACCAGAACATGCCCGTGCTGCTGGCCGGCGGTAACTTCCGCCACGGTCAGCACCTCGGTTTCGACCAGAAAAACAACTACCCGCTTCCCAACCTCTTCGTCAGCCTATTACAGCAGTTGGGATTGCCTGCGGACCGCTTCTCCAGCAGCACCGGCACAATGACCGGCCTCGAGGTCGGCACAGCGTAAGCTGGATACCATTTCATTGGATTTCGCAAGTGGTTGTTTTCCACTGAAACGAGCGGGATAACCAGGGATGCGGGGTGGGGTCGTCGCCCCGTCCCTATCGATCGCTGCCCCCACGTTGCGGCCACGTCCCATACTTTTCGTAGTTCGCCGCGGCCTCCACTTGCCGGTCGTGTGCGTACTTCTTTTCTTCCCAGGTTGTGCCGCCGCCGCTGTAATGATCGCTCATGGCGGCGAACACGATGTCGGACATCGAGCAACCGCCGCCGATCGACAGCAAGGCCAGGCAGAAGAAGCAGATGATGGGACGCATGGCAAACTCGTAACGCGCTGCGCGGTTTCCCGGGCCCTGGCACCGCACTGGGCTGACCTCTTCGCAACAGGAACGCCGTGTTGGATTGATCGGCCGTTTCCCGCCGCGGGATGACGAATTCGCGCGCCTTCGTGCGGCACTCGCCAACACGGCTGGCGGACCGCAATTCCTTTGTCGGACTGTCCATAGCAGCATTGCCAGCAAAAGCGTAAGCTGGTGTCCTGACTGACCGTTCGCAGCCCTTGTCGAGGACGACCAATGCGGCAAAGCAAGACACTCGCCAGACTACGAAATAACGAACTCGTCCGCATGTGTGCGCTGGGCCACTTCATGCCCGCCTACATTCGCCATGCGGCCCACTTTGGGTTCGACTGCATTTGGTTGGATCTCGAACATCGGGCCATGGAAGATCGCGAAGTCCAGGCCCTGCTCGCTTACTTCCATCTGTATGATATCGACTGCATGGTTCGCCCCGCGACGCTGGAAAAAAGCAAGCTCTACCGGTACCTCGAGGATGGGGCCACCGGCCTGATGATCCCCCACGTCTCGACCCCCGAAAAAGCGCAAATGCTGGTCGATGCAACGAAGTTCCCGCCGCTCGGTGACCGAGGGATCGATGGTGCCGGCCTGGACAGCGACTTCATCTTGCGCGGAGGAGAGGGCTACACGGACCGCGCTAACCGGGACACCTTTCTGGTCGTTCAAATCGAAACGCTGGAGGCGGTTGAGAACGTCGAGGCGATTGCGGCGGTCGAGGGCATCAACGGCCTGTTCGTAGGACCTGGCGACCTGGGATTGCGGATCCGCACCAGCGGCACCAGCCTGACGCTCGACGACGCCATGGCCCGCGTCGCTGGGGCGGCCAGGCAGACGGGCAAAGCGTGGGGCTGCCCCGCAGGCACCGTCGAGCGGATGCGGGAGTTGCAGGCTCAGGGCGCAACGCTGATCAATCACGGCGGCGATTTCATGGCCATGATGAAGATGCTCGAAGCATCGGCGGCCGACTTCGATGCGATCCTGACTGGCGACGGCTGAGCCCGGCCGGCGAGTGTGTCGCGGATGTTCGGTGCACGCTGCGATGGCGATCATCCGGAGTATCCATGCACGAACAACCATGCACGAACAACCATGCAGGGCAAGTCGTTGTTTGGCAATCGCTTGTGATGACCTTGCCCAAAGCGCCGCGGATGTCAGCCGGCGCGCATGTCAGCCGGAAGGTGTGAGGGTCCGGTTCGTGGCGGTTTCGAGTAAACCGGGGCTAACGCCCAACGGCTGATGAATGATCCCGGTGCTGACGCCCGCCGGCTGATGAATGGTGCGGGCTCACGCCGAACGGCCGGGGAACGAGCCGGGTTCACGCCGAGCGGTTGATGGATCATCGGGGCGTTCGTTGTTGGTTCATGCAGCACATGCCGGCCCCTTCGGTTGACCGCGGGGCTTCGGCTCCGCCTCACACAAACGCCGCGGCGATCGCGTTGGAGAGATGGACCAGCCGCCAGGGGGCCCGCGAACGGATTGCGGTGGTCAACAGCAGGCAGAATCCGTCCCGCTGACGGTCGATCCAAACCATGGTCCCCGTCGCTCCCGTGTGGCCGAAAACATGTGCGCCCAACAGATCGCTCCAGCTCTTCTCCGTGCCGACCGGGTTCAGCTGCCACCCCAGTCCCCAGGGCTGAGTGCGCCGCACCGGCTCGGGGATGTCCGGATAATCGTGCAGACGGTTGGTCGTCATCATCGTTACGGTATCGGGTGCCAGCAGCCGCACATTCCCCAGCCGCCCGCCGTTGAGCAGCAGCTGGCAAATCACGGCCAGATCATCGGGCGAGCTGAACATACCGCCCCACGGCGCTCCGAAGTCCTGCCAATAGCGGCTATTCCAGCCGAAGTCATGTCCTTCCTGGTACGCAGGCGTCTGCACGCGCACGATCCGTTTGCGGTCGAGGCCCTTTGCGCCTAAGCCAATCGACGTCAGGCCCAAAGGATCGAAGATCTCACGTTTGAGGAATTGGGCGATTGGAACGCCCGCTAGTTCCTCAACCAACTTGGCAACGACCAACGTCCCCATGCTCTGGTAGCTGAGATCGGTTCCGGCGGGAAACAGGGGCACGGTATCGCGAACCGCCCCTTGCATGAATACCTCCAGCGGCTGATGTTGGCGGCGTCTTTCGGCGTTGTCCGGCAGCATGTCGGGCATGCCGGAAGTATGCGTGAAGAGGTGGGAAACCAGCGTTTCGTCTTTGTGGTGCGCCGCAAAGTCGGGCAGGTAATGCGTCACGCGGTCACTCAAGCTGAGCAGCCCGCGCTCGACCAGCATCATGGCCGCCAGGTAGGTGATCGGCTTGGTGATGGAGGCGAGCAAAAACATGCCGTCGCGACGGATCGGCTCCGCACCGGGCTCGGCGCCCTGCCGGCCGAAGAACCTGGGCGCCACGGTCTTTCCGTGGCGACCAACCAGAATCGCCCCACCGGGCACCGCCGGCTGCGCCCCCGCGGTCCAGCCCTCCAGGAGGTCGTAGGCCCGCTGCAGTTGGCCGGAATCGAGGTTGATCTCGGCAGGCAAAACGTGGGGCAGGTGAACCATGGCGATCGGGCCCTCTTCATGGGTTGCGGAGCAGGTCGAGTTTGCTGTCCATCGTTTCCGATCGTAGCAGTCGGGACGGCGCGGGGGGAGAGCCCACACGTTCCGATAACGCCCGCCGGCACGCTGTTTTCGTCGCTCGACGGCCAGTTTATGATGGTCCGATCAACCCGGTTCGCCTTCCAAGTGCCTGCCCCAGGAGATCATGCCGTGCCAGCAACCTACCGGCCACCGGCCCCAGTGCGCGCCACACTCTGGCTCATGTTCCTCGTCACCTGCGCCACGCTGGAAACGCCGCTCAATGGAGATCAACTCCTGCCCACGGCGCCCTATGTTGCCGGCTACGCGAATCCGTTGAGCGTCGCTCCGAAAGAATCCGTCGACATTCATCTCTCCACCAACGCCCCCTACGTGCATTTGGTCGTCGAGCGGATTGGCCGGGCCAACCATCAGGTGTACGAACAGACAAACCTCTCCGGCAAGGAGCACCCGATTCCCGACCGCGCGTCCTCGGATGGCTGCCAATGGCCCGTGGCCTTTTCACTGCCGATTCCCCCTGATTGGCAAAGCGGTTATTACCAAGTGACGCTGACGACCACGGCTGAGCGCCGCGAAGCGGATGTGGAGGCAGCGGTCACATCCACCGGGAAGCTGTTCTTCGTGGTTCGTGCGGCGACCCCAGGAAAGAACTCGAAGATCCTGCTCCAGCTCGCCACCAATACGTACAACGCTTATACGAATTGGGGCGGTCACAGCCTTTATTCTTACCACGATCGCGACGGTCTGCAGGGCCATCGCGTTTCGTTTGATCGTCCGCTGCGGTCCCAATTCTCCAACTGGGAGATTCACTTTGTGCGGTGGGCTGAAGACAACGGGTTCGCACTCGACTACGCCGTCAACAGCGACCTGGAGTTCCGTCCCGAACTGCTTGACCACTACCGATTGGTCTTGAGCATCGGCCACGATGAGTACTGGTCATCACCGATGCGCGACCATTTGGAGAAGTTCATCGCCGGGGGCGGCAACGTGGCGTTCCTCAGCGGCAACACCTGCTGCTGGCAAGTCCGCAGCGAAGCAGCGGGGCGGGCACTCACCTGCTGGAAGCAAGCCTACGTGCTCGATCCGCTTTTCCGGACCGGCGATCCGCATCTGCTCAGCACCGCCTGGAGCCACCATCTGGTCGAGCGGCCGGAAAACACGCTGACCGGTGTCGGCTTTCTGTGGGGCGGTTACCATCGCAGCCATGGCCAGTTCATGGACGGCCCCGCTTCTTACCTGGTCCATCGCCCCGACCATTGGCTCTTCCAGGGCACGGGCCTGAAAAGGGGCGACCGCTTTGGCGGCCAGGACACCGTCGTCGGCTACGAGTGCGATGGCTGCGAAATGAAATGGGAAGATGGACTCCCATTTCCCACGGGCCGTGACGGAACGCCCAAGTCGTTCACCATTCTCGGCACCTGCGAAGCCCGTTGGGCGCCCGGCGATTCACTCTGGTACGACCGTTTCCCGGCCGACCGGATCGGCGCCGCGGTCCTGGGCACCTACACGCAAGCCGGGACCGTCGTCACCGCGGGCTCGACCGACTGGGTGCATGGACTTCGTGGCCACGATGCGGTGGTCGAGCAGATTACCAGGAACATTCTGCAGCGGCTGAGCAAATGACGGGCACCGGCCGCCGCCCCCGGATGATGAATCATCCGCGTTAGTGGCCGATCGAGATTCCCCAGTGCACGCCCTGCCGCGCGTGCCGGTGCCGGAAGCGCCGCGGCGGGCCATAGTAACCGGGATAGTAGACGGGAGGGCCGTAGTGGTGTTCCTCGACAATCACGGGTGCCGCGCGAGGCGGTGACGCCAGTGCAGCGGCCGGAGTCGCCTGCTGCATCGCCAGGATGGCCGGTTCGGTGACGCCGGCCTGGCTGAGTGCAACGAGGTCTTCCGCGGTGGGCGGTCGAGCAACCCCGTTGGCTCGAATGTGGGCCGCGATCACCGAATCGCTCAATCCGGCCTCGGTCATCGAGATCACATCGGGCACCGTCACGGCGCCGATCATGCGACGCCCCATTTGCCGCTCGATCTCCGCTTGCGTGCGTGCGACATCGGCATCAACGGCACTTCCCAGGGTTGCACCGGTCAGCGCTCCGACGGCAGTACCGATCGCAGCGCCGGCCAGCGGTTCGTCGTTATGCTCTCCAATTGCGGCGCCCGCCAGAGCGCCCGTCAACGCGCCCACAGCGGCGCCCTGGTCGGCATAGTAGGGGGAACGGCAGCCTGCGGCGGCGACTGCGAGCAGCGCCGCCAACAAGAGAAAAGGCGAGTGTGCGTTCATGGCATTCCAAGCTGTACCAGGCCGGCAAAAGGGTCGAGGATCGTGGCAAGATCGCCGCTCCCGGTCAAGATCGAATCCCGCACACACCGCTTGAAAACACGTACCTCCAATCGGCACCGTCGGCACCGTCGGCAGCTTCGCCCAACATTGGCCTCCCTGGTGGGACCGACGCACGGTCGCCATAATTACGGGCCCCCTTGGTCTGTTCGCAATTTACGATCCCCAGACGACACCATGCCCCCTACCGTCACCGTATGCGCGCCCTGCCGCCTGCATTTTGGGTTGCTCGGCTTCGGTGGTGCTAGCGAGCGGCAGTTTGGCGGCGTGGGCGTGATGATCGACCTGCCGCGGCTCCGAGTGCGTTTTTCGCAGCCGATTCGGGCCGGCGATGACGGCCCAGTCCACCAACGGGTCGCCCACTTTGCCCAGCGGTGGGCCGACTATTACGGCCTGGCAGAGCCGCCCGGATGCCGAATCGAGGTGCTGGAAGCCCCCCGGTCGCATGTCGGGCTGGGGAGCGGCACACAGCTTGGACTGGCCGTCGTGCAAGGCCTGAACCACCTGTTCGGCCGCCGGCTCTCGGAAGTCGACACGGCCCGCTGTGCCGGTCGCGGACTGCGGTCGGCCGTCGGCACCTACGGTTTCTTTCGCGGCGGATTGATCTGGGAGCGAGGCAAGACACAAGACCAGACGATCTCCCCGCTGGAACGGCGGATGCCGATTCCGGCCAGCTGGCGGTTCGTCGTGATTTGTCCCAGGGAACAAGCTGGGCTTTCTGGCGAAGGCGAACAGTTGGCCATGGATCGCCTGCCTCCCGTGCCCGCAGAACAACAGCGTCAACTCGTGCGGATCGTCGAGGACCAAATGCTTCCGGCACTCGCCCAGGACGCGTGCGATGCCTTTGGTGCGGCGGTTTACGAGTATGGGCGTCGTTCCGGTGAGGCCTTCGCTTCCGTGCAAGGCGGTGTCTACAACGGCGACCGGCTGACCTCCCTGGTCGACCGCATCCGTGCCTGCGGTGGTATCGGCGTCGGCCAGAGTTCCTGGGGCCCGGCACTCTACGTGATCGTTCCCAATCAACCATCGGCCACGGACCTGGTGGCCGAACTCACGGCGTCCGGGGATCTGGCCGATACGGATGTCTGGGTGGCCGGCCCGGATAATCGGGGAGCGCGCGTCGAGGTCGATCCGGCGGCGGGCTGAGCCGTCGGCGGGGCGGTCAGCGGGTCATGGTCGCCACGCTGGCCTGGGTGTAAGATCTCAAAGCAATGGGCTCGATCCTGACGGCAAACGCAACCTCAAACCGAAAGCATGTTCTGAAATGGCTCGGCTAGGTGTCAACATCGATCACGTGGCGACGGTTCGCCAGGCGCGGAACACCTATGAGCCCGATCCGGTCTGGGCGGCCACGCTGGCGGAGCTGGCGGGTGCGGACGGCATTACCGTTCACCTCCGCGAGGATCGGCGGCACATCCAGGAGCGTGACGTTCGCCTGCTGCGAGAGACCGTGCACGTCAAGTTAAATCTTGAGCTCGCCTGTGAGGCCGGAGTGCTGGAGATCGCCTGCCGGCTCAAGCCGGACCAGGCGACGCTCGTGCCGGAACGTCGCGAAGAAGTGACAACCGAAGGCGGGCTCGACGTGGTCGCAAACCGGCAACAGGTTCATGATGCCGTTTCGCAATTGCGTGCCGCGGGGATCGTCGTCAGCTTGTTCATTGATCCCGTCGCCGAGCAGGTCGAAGCGGCAGCCGCCAGCCAGGCGGAGGCCATCGAGCTGCACACGGGTTGCTATGCCCTGGCGACCGGAAGCCGGCAGGCCGCCGAACTGGCCCGGTTGATCGAAGCCGGCAGACTGGCCCGCCAACGGGGCCTGATCCTCAACGCCGGCCATGGGTTGAACTATCAGAACGTCGGACCCGTGGCAGCGATCGCGGAGATGGACGAGCTGAACATCGGACACAGCATCGTCGCCCGGGCCGTGATGGTCGGGATGGACCGGGCCGTTCGTGAAATGAAAGCCCTGCTTTCGCCGATCGTTTGAGGAAGGACAAATCGAGCAGGTACCGGCTTCCGCTCAGGCCGCATCCTGTTGAGCGGCGACCGCTTCGTCTTCCAGGGCGACAATCGTCAGTCCGTGCCGGTCGGCGAACTCGACGACGTCCGGCTGATCGACGATGATCGTCTTGTCCGACTCGATCGCCAACACGCGGGCCCCGGCGGCCACGATGGACTCCAGCGTGCCGATCCCGATCGTCGGCACATCGAACCGCATGTCCTGCTGCGGCTTGGCGACTTTGACAACGGAGAATCCACCGCTGGCACACAGCTCGCCTGCCCGGCGAATGCAGAGATCGGTCCCTTCCACCGCTTCGACGGCCAACACGGCGCGACCCTTCACGGCCACGGTTTGCCCCACGTCCAGCCGGCCCATCTCCTTGGCCAGGTCCCAGCCGAAACGGATATCCTTGAGTTCTGAAGCGGACGGTTTGCGTCGACTGAGCACACCTGTCTTCACGAGCAGCTCCGGCAGAAAGTCAGTGGCGGGAGTAAAGTGAACGCCTTCGCGATCGAAAAAGTCAGCCAAGGCGGTCAACAACGTGTCATCTTTACGGTCCTTCGACTTGCTGGCGAAGTGTGGGAAGAACGTGCAAACGGCCTTCCAGTCCGGTAGATGCTTGAGCAGGAAATCGCGCTGAAACAGCACGATCTTGTGGATCTTCCCCGCCATCGTCGCCGTCTTCACGCCATGGCGACGAAAGTATCGACTGGCCGCGCCCAGCTTGCCCATGCCCAGCTCGACGTAGTGGTCGCAGTAGTTGCGCAGTTGCGGGTCGGCGTGGTCCTTGACGCCGATGCAGACGACCGGGATCCCCCGGGCCTGCAGCGCCTGCGCGATCACGATCGGGTAGCGCCCCCAACCGGCCATCAAGCCGAAGGCGGTCGCATCGTGGCCTGGGGAGGAAACGTTTCGAGCGGGGCTAGGCGGCGTCGCGGGCAAGTTGCTCTCCGAGTTCCTGGACCTGGCGTTGCAGAATCTTGAATTGCCGCCGCATCTCAGGCAGCTTGGCCCAGGCAGCTTGCTTGACCATCTGCTCGCGTTCCGGCGTAGCCGGCATCCCCAAGTGCACCTCGCCGTCCGGAATGCTCCGCATGACACCCGACTTGGCGCCGATCAAGACGCGGTGCCCGATGTCGATATGATCACGCAATCCGACCTGGCCGCCCATCACCACGTAGTCGCCGGTGGTGCAGCTTCCCGCGATCCCGACCTGCGAGCAGAGCAGGTTGTGGCGTCCGATGCGGCAGTTGTGGCCGATCATGACCTGATTGTCGATCTTCGTCCCCTGGCCGATGGTGGTCGCGCCGTAGGTGCCGCGATCGATGGTGGTGTTCGCCCCGATCTCCACATCATCCTCGATGACGACGTGCCCCAATTGGGCGCAAACCTGGTGCTTTCCTTCTTGCATCTCGTAGCCGAAGCCATAGGCACCGAGGACGGCGCCGGCGTGAATCAAGACCCGGTCGCCCACCACCGTGTGCTCATACAGGACCACCTTCGGAAACAGCGTGACGCCGGCCCCCAGCGTGCATCCAGCCATCACCTGGACGCCGGAATGGATCTCGCACCCGGTGCCGATCCGTACGCCGTCGCCGATCACGGCCCCCGGATGCACCACCACGTTCGCTCCCAGTTCAGCGGACCGGCTGACGTGGGCGGCCGCACTCACCCCGACCGCCTTGACCGATCGATGCGGCCGCAAGGCGGAAATGATCTTCGCAAACGACGCATGCACGTCCTCGACCGTCAGGCTGGGAATCCCTGCAGGGCGAAACCCGGCGGGGACCAGTACAGCGGACGCCTCGCTCGACGCCAAGGATTCCGCCAGTTTCGGATTGTCCGCCAGGGTGATGTCGCCGGGCCCCGCATCGCGGATAATCGTGGCCCCCTCGATCGAGATCTCTCCTGGGCCTTCCAGTTGTCCGTCGACGAGTTTGGCAAGATCACCGAGCGTAAACTTCATTTGCGAATTCCTTTCCGCAGATTTCGTCACTGACTGAGTGGGCCGGCGCGGAGTCGGTCGCCGTGCCCGGGCGGCGAATGGTACTGGACCAGCCCGGTATCTCACAAGAGCGAGTTTTTTTCGACCTGCGAGCATCGCCGGGCCTCGAACCAGCAAGGGGCGAACCTGCGCCATTCGTCCGTCGGCCATCGCGAGACGCAGGGGCCAGGTCGCAAAACGAACGCCTGGGCCCCGAGCGGCAAGTCAGCCCGGAGGATGCGTTGAACACGCGACGATTCCGTGCAAGTCGCCTTGCCGCAGTCAGTTGCGGCGAATCTACCGAAGCGACCACCGGTCTCAGCCGGGACCCGTTCGCGTCCGGCTTGCTTGACGATCCACAGCACCGGGGCAAACGCCCGGCGACTCGTGAATCGTCCGAGCGATCAGGCGCCGGTCACGACAGCCAATTGCCGGCGCAGGGACGTCAACTGGGCTGCCCAGAGCGAATTCGGCTCGCGCGCAGACCACCATTGCCAGGCCAATTGGGCCAACGGAGCGCGGTGTTGCCAGGCGGGTCCCGCGCCCCACCCGAGCCACGCGGTGACTGCCTGCCGCACGGTCTCTTGATTGAAAGTGACCAATTCAACTGCCTCGGCCGCTGCCAGCGTGGCAGGGATGGCCGCCAACGTCACGACTTGCTCGTCAAGCCGATCGGGCTCGCGGATCAGGTCCGGATCGTCACCGGGAATCGCGGCGCGGCGCTCGGCTCCACCATCGGCGAAGATCGGGCCGGCCCCTGTTGGCGAGTGCCAGGCCAGGCGAACCACCAGCCAGGCGAGTCGCACAACCTCGGGCAGCCCTGGAACAGCATTCGCCAACAGGGCCTCCATGCGGACGGTTCCCTGCGTCTGGTCGATCGTGCCGTATCCACCGAGCGTGGGAATCAGCAGAAAGAGGTCGGCAGCGGCCCGCTGCCACGGCGCGTCTGTCTGCTTTCGCAACTGATGCAGGAGCCCGGGACCACGCGCATCCCATTGTTCACGTAACGGCCGGCTGCGGTGCCCCAGTTCGCCGGAGAGGTCCGGCCGCGCAGCCCGGACGCTGGCGGTCAACGCCTCCGCCCAGGGAATGATTTCGCGCCGCATATCGCGATCTCCGTCCGGCGGCGCCCCGGTCGCCGGCAGGTCTTGGTCGCCCGCGTGGTGCGTTGGACCTGCGTGGTGCGGTGGACCCGCGTGGTGCGGTGGGCCCGGTAGCGCCGTCCGCACCAAGCGGGCCGGTTCGCTGTGCAGGCAAGCCGCGCGACAAAGCCGATTCCAGCCTGCCGCAAGGGGAACGCCGGCGGTGGCGAAAACCCGTTGGATCTCTTGCGCCGGTTGCGCCACCGCAGCGGCCAGCCGTTCGTCGGCAATCGGCTGCCCGTCTGCCCAGGTAGCCGCCACGTGAAAGATCGCGGCAATCTCGTTGGTCTGCCAATTCAGTTTCATGTGCTCGGCGCGTCCGCGGATGAAAGGCTCGGCACCATTGCCGCCGCCTTAGTGTACCGGGGCGGTTGGCGAGCGCACATGGCGTCGACGGTCCCGCCGGTGCGGGATGTCGCCCATGTTGGCGACCTGGGGAATCGAGTAGGATGGCGGGCCGGACGGCATGGCTCACATGCAGAGGAACGAGCCACGCACAACCTCCATCAACTCAGCGGTACGGAGACGCGGGAAGTCGTTGACGGCAGGTTCCTGCCTCATGCCAGCCCGCATGAAGTCATGCACCGCATGGCCTACGAATTGACGTAAGCGCGACGGCTCCGACAGGCGTCATTCATGATGAAGACATTCCTGGGGAACGCGCACCGGACCGAACCGACCCCGATGTGAAAGAGGCTGTATGCTAAGAGAAGCCATTGATCGTTGGACCCACGTCGACACCAGCGAGCTTTACGGGATCGCCCGTTGGGGCAGCGGCTATTTTTCCGTCGGCGAGAACGGTCATCTACTGGTCCACCCGAGCCGCGATCCGGACCGTTCGATTGACATGAAGGAGTTGATCGACCGGCTGGGTTTGCGGGGCCTCGACGCGCCGATCCTCCTGCGCTTCAACGGCATACTAGAAGATCGAGTTCACCAGCTTCACGCGGCCTTCGCCAAGGCCATGCAAGACCATCATTACCAGGCCGACTACCGGTGCGTCTTTCCCATCAAAGTGAATCCGCAGCGCCAGGTCGTCGAGAAGATTCTACACTACGGTCGCCCGCACGGGTTTGGGCTCGAGGCGGGCAGCAAACCGGAACTGCTGGCGGTCGTCGCCTTGACCGAAGACGACGTTCCGATCATCTGCAACGGGTTCAAGGACGCCGAATTCATCGAGATGGCGATGCTCGCTCAGCGAGTCGGCCGGAATGTCTTTCCGGTCGTCGAGAAGCTGACGGAGCTGCCCATGATCCTCGACCATGCCGACCGCGTCGGTGTGCGCCCGCAGATCGGGATGCGCGTCAAGCTGGCCGCCGCCGGGGCCGGACGATGGCAGCAGTCCGGCGGCTATCGCTCGAAGTTCGGCTTGACCGTGACGGAGATGATGAAAGCATTCGACCTGTTGCAGCGACATGAGATGCTCGACTGCTTCAAGCTCATCCACTTTCATCTGGGGAGCCAGATCACCAACATTCGGCACATCAAGTCCGCACTGATCGAAGCGGCGCGGATCTATGCGGACCTGGTCAAACGCAACGCCGGGCTAGAGCTGATCGACGTCGGTGGCGGACTGGGCGTGGACTACGACGGCTCGCAAACCAGCTATGAATCGAGCGTTAATTACTCGATGCAGGAGTACGCGAACGACGTCGTTTACCATCTGCAAACGGTCTGCGACGACGCCGGCGTGCCGCACCCCCGAATCATCTCGGAGAGCGGCCGGGCGATCGCCGCCTATCACAGCGTGCTGGTCAGCGGCGTCGTCGGCAGTTCGGCACCCGATCGCCACGCCGATGTGCCCTCGGCGCTCCCGGAACATGCGGAACAACCGCTGCATACGCTTTGGGAAACTTATGCTCTCGTCAATTCCCGCAATATCCTCGAGAGTTTTCACGACGCCCAGCAGGCCTTCGAGATGGCATTGAACCTGTTCACGTCGGGTTACCTGCCGCTGGAACAACGGAGTCTCGCAGAGAACCTGTTCTTCGCCATTTGCGATCGTATCCAACAGTTCGTCCACGGCGCGGACGAGCACGTTCCCGAAGAGCTGCGGGGCCTGGACCGGTTGCTGGCGTCAACCTATTTCTGCAACTTCTCGTTGTTCCAGTCGATTCCCGACAGTTGGGCCATCAAACAGTTGTTTCCCGTGATGCCAATTCAGCGGCTGGACGAACGCCCTACGGTTCACAGCGTGCTGGGCGACGTCACCTGCGACAGCGACGGCAAGATCGACCAATTCATCGACCTCCGCGACGTCAAGCCGACCCTGCCGCTCCACAAGCTGGATGATTCCGCCTACTATGTCGGCACGTTTCTGGTCGGTGCCTACCAGGAGATCCTGGGGGACCTGCACAACCTCTTCGGTGACACGAACACCGTCCACGTCGATCTGCTGGAAACGGGTGAGATCGTGCTGGAAAACATCGTCAAGGGCCAAACGGTCCATGAGGTCCTGCAGTACGCCCAGTACGACGGACGGGACCTGATCCATCGGCTGCAGGCGGCGGTCGAGAAGGCCGTCCACGGCGGTCTGCTGGGCGAAGCGGAAGCGGGCCGGTTCGTGAAATTCTACGAAGAAGGACTCAACGGCTACACGTATCTGGAGAACTCGTCCCTGGAGAACGCGTCCGCAGAACAGGCGAACCTGACCGGCGAAGGATCGCCGCAGGCGATCAGGAAAGACACGGCATCCAATCACGACGGCGGGTAGTTGCTGCCATGTTCATCGGCAATCGACGGATCAAATCGATGCGCGGCGGGGGCGACTTTTTTTGTCCGCAGTGTTACCAGTCGAGGCGCTTTCGGTTCCAGGTGGTCTACCAATACGCAACCATCATGATGTGGCCGCTCTGGCGAATTGGGCCACCGGAAAAGTCGGTTGTCTGCCAAACCTGTGGAGCCGTCTTTAGTGACGCGATTCTGGAATACGAACCGGATGCCGCCGACCGGCAGTTTTTCGCTGAAGTGTTGCGGGTCAATGTCCTGATGGCCATGGTCGAGGGGCGTTTGGAGCCCGCAGAAATCGCCGCCATCCAACGGCTCTATCAGCAACTGACCGGCCAGCGGCTGACTCGCACAGAGATCGAAGACGAAGTTCGCCAGGCCTGCGAGGATGACGTCGATGCCGCCGGGATGGTCCGGCGAATCGGCCGATCGCTGGGCGGCGAGGGAGCCAGGATCGTCGCTCAACAGGCGTTCCAAGTTGCTGCCGCGACGGGGCATGTCAGCCCTAATCGCCAGGCCCAATTGGATCAATTCCCAGCCGGTCTGGGGATTTCACCGGCCGACTTTCAGCGACTCGTCGAAGACTTGCCGCCGGTCACCGACGAACGACATGGCGGACTGACGGAAGCGGGGCTGCAACAATCGGCCCCGGCGACCGGCACACCGCCAGAATGCACTTCGGAAAATCAGGAGCAGGAATCATGAGCGACCTGCGGATTGTCGACCATCCCCTGGTCAAGCATCACATGACGCGACTCCGTGACGTGCGGACGCCTCCCAGCGAATTTCGGTTGCTGGTCCAGCGGTTGGCCGTCCTGCTCGCTTACGAAGCGACGCAGGATCTCAAGTTGATCGAGCACGAGATTGAAACGCCGATCCAGCAGACGCAAGGTTCGCAGCTCGGCGAGCGGATCGGGCTGGTACCAATTCTGCGCGCCGGACTGGGAATGGTGGACCCGATCCTGAATCTCATTCCGGCGGCGGAAGTCTGGCATTTGGGACTGTATCGCGACGAAGCGACGGCACGTCCCGTCGAGTACTACAGTAAATTACCTCCGGGACGTCCGGTTGACCTGGCCTTGGTCGTCGATCCGATGCTGGCCACCGGCGGCTCGGCGGCGGCCGCACTGGAAGCGTTGCACGCCTGGGGCGTCCCCCAAACACGCCTCCTCTCCCTCATTGCGGCGCCGGAAGGTGTCCAAGAAGTTGCCCGCCGATTTCCCGCCACACCGGTCCATGTGTGTGCGCTCGACACCTGCCTCAACGACCGGCACTTCATTGTTCCCGGACTGGGTGATGCCGGCGACCGAATTTTCAACACGACCAACGAAGGTTGAGCCCCGATGCTGCGATTGACGAGCCTTTTCGGCCTGGCGGCGATGATCGGCCTGGCATGGTTGATGAGCTCGCAACGGAACGCGATCCGCTGGCGCCTCGTGCTGGGCGCGCTGCTGTTGCAAGTCGGCTTCGCGGGACTGATCCTCTGGACGCCCCCCGGACTTCCTTCACCGATTGGAAGCTGGATGAGTGGCGCCGTCAACTTCTTCTTCCAACATCTGGAGACGTTTGTCGCGGAGGGAGCCGGCTTCGTCTTCGGAATCAATCCGCGTGAAACCGACGAGGCGTTTCCACCTCGGCTGAGCCTCCTGCGATCGTTCGCCTTCGGCGTCCTGCCGACGATCATTGTCTTCTCATCCCTGATGTCCGTCCTCTATCACCTGGGCGTCATGCAGGCGGTCATTCGGGGGATGGCGTGGACCATGCAGCGGACACTGGCGATCTCCGGCGCCGAGAGCGTGGCTGCGGCGGCTAACGTCTTTGTGGGCCACACCGAGGCGCCGCTCGTGATCCGCCCCTACATCGATGCCATGACAAAATCCGAATTGCACGCAGTGATGGTGGGCGGCTTCGCAACCATCTCCGGGGGCTTGCTGGCAGCCTACGCGGGGATGGGGATCAGCCCCGGTCATCTCGTCACCGCATCGGTGATCTCGGCGCCCGCAGCGTTGCTGATTTCCAAGATGCTCCAGCCGGAGACCGAGCAACCGGAAACCATGGGTTCGGTCGATGTCGAGATTCCGCGGCGCGGCGTCAATCTCATCGAGGCGGCCGCGATTGGCGCCGCCGACGGCATGAAACTGGCCATCAATGTGGCCGCCATGCTGCTGGCCTTCCTGGCACTGCTCGCCATGCTGGACGGCGCCATCGGCGGCATCGGCTGGTTGCTCGGCTTTCGCACCCCGACCGGCGGACCCTCCTGGTCACTGGCCAGCGGGTTGGGCTACGCATTCGCACCGGTCGCCTGGCTGATGGGCATTGAATCAGGCGACTGCCTGCGCGCGGGCGAGTTGCTTGGCTTGAAGACCGTGGCCAATGAGTTTGTGGCCTACGAGCAGTTGGGACGCTGGCTCCACCCCGATTCGGATGTTCAGCTCACACCACGAACGGTGCGAATTCTGACCTACGCGCTGTCGGGGTTCGCCAACTTCGGCGCCATTGGAATCCAGATCGGGGGGATCGGCGGGATCGCCCCCAAACGGCGATCCGACCTGGCGCGGTTCGGGCTGCGGGCGATGCTCGGCGGCGCGCTGGCGTGCTGCATGACCGCCTGTATCGCTGGCATGTTGACCTGAACGAGTCACCCGTTTCCACCGGTCGCCGCCGACCGCAACTCGTCACGCCAGCGGACACTGATCCTCCCGCTGAAGTAGCTCACCATGCTGGTCAAACAGAGCATCAGGAAACACCACAGCGACGCTCGACCGCCGCGGATCACATCTCCAAGATCCAAGGATCGCACCGCCCAGGCGTCTCCGTTGCTGATGAACGTCAGCCCCAACATCATGGCATACCCGGTGGCCATCACCAGAGTCGCGATCGTGACTACCCAGACGGTGCTCCAATCCGGGAGTTGATAGACGTAGGCGGCGTAAGCACACTGCAACATGGCCAGCATCAGGACCAGGTAGGCCCAGCGGGTCACGCCCAGCGACGTTTCCGTGCGAAGATGGGCGACCACGTCGAGCACCGCCGGGATCGCGCTGATCGCGGCAACCGCGGCGAGCGCGACGCCGATCACGCGGACAATCTCGACCTGGTCGCTGGTCGGTTGATAGCCGGGGCGTTTCTCCGGGGCCAACGGTTGCTCACGCTGGTCGTCCGCACGCGGCGGTTCCAGCGGCGCCCCCCGCGCCGCTAAATCGGCGCCGGGCGCGTGTCTCTCAGGTCGGATCCCCGGCGAGGCAGGTGGCATGGAGGGCGGCCCTGGGGGGGCCGGCGTCGCGGACGGTGGGCGAGAGGAATCGGCAGGCGAAGATGGTGCACGAAGTGGTGGAGAAGCACCCACCGCGGCCTCACCATCTGGCGGGTGAGGTCGAGGTGGTGCAGGTGGCGGCGGCGGCGTCTTGCCCAACGGGGGCGACGGAGCGTCCGCCCGTGGCCCGCGATGATCGGCCGGGCCGTCGACGTCGTCGTCCGAATGCGACGCCGCCGGCTTCGAGCTGTCGAGATTGCGGTCAGCCGCTTCCCGCGGATCCCGTCTGCGATTCTCCACCTCTGGCTCGACCGGCTTTGGCTCGTCCGGCTTTGGCTCGACAAACTTCGGCTTTTCCAGCGCTGGGGCGTCCGACATTCGTTCTTCCGGCGCTCGACCTTCCGGGGCTCGACGATCCGATTGCCGACCGTCCGGTTGTCGGGATTCCGATTGTCGGCCTTCCGGCGCCGGGCGACCTGGCGGCGGTCCTGCCTTCGCCGGTATCGGCTTCTTCGCGGCGGCGGCCTCGGCCGGGCCGGACTCCGTGGCGACCCGCGGCTGCGTTGCGCCTTCGCTGACCTCTTGAGCGGCTGGACTGGCGTCCGTGATTGGTGGCGGCGGCTTCGCTTCTTCCGCTTTGACCGCTGGCTGCGCTGGCGGATCAACGGATTGCAGTGGCGGCTCTGCGACCGCGTGTTGGATCGGCGGGGCGGGCGGCACGGCGGTCCTGCTGTCCAACCTCAACCGCGGCTCGGTACCCGTTCCCGGCAACGGCGGCGCGGCGACCGGTGGTTGTTTCCGCCCCGGATCGGCAGACGAACCACCTTGGCCGGCAGGCGGAGGGACCGTCGCCGCCGGGGATGACCGTCCGGGGTCGGAAGCGGTGGCGGGCCTGGCGGATGCGGCGGGGGCGACCGGCTCGGCGGACTTGGCGGGCCTGGCCGGCTCGCCTGGCCTGTTTGGTGCAACAACCGGAGGCACCTGGCCGGCGGACTTCGGGGGCGGTTCCAACGCAGCCGGAGGCCGTTTGGTTTGCCGGGCAGGCGGGCGCGACGCAGGAAGGGCGTCGGCTTTCGCCGGCACCTGGACGGATCTGGCACACTTGGGGCACTTGACCCGTTTCCCTTCGAACCGGCTCGACGCGACCAGCTTCGTACCGCACTGACATTGGAACTTGAGGGGCATAACCGAAACGATCCCGCCTTGCGTCACGCATCGCATGACCTACCGACGAACAGCCTCATGCACCGCGTAACGACTCCCGACGCCGCATGTTTTCCAGGGTAGGTCATGCGGTGTACAACGACAAGCGTCGGGTGCAAGTATCGGTCCCACCGGACGTCGCGGTCGCGAACGCCAAAACGGGGCATTGAGCGGCCGCGCGACGGGGACACGCCGTTACAGATAGACGCGCCGGTTGTAGACATACCATTCAAACACAAGCACACTCAGGGCGATGATCAGCAACCACTTCCAGAGCTCTTTCCGAGCCGGTTCGGAAGCGGACTGGCCGTCGACCAGTTCGTACCCGAGCACGATATTCGGCTCGGGGCGGAGGTCGCTCTCGCGGCTGCTGAACATGTTGACGGCGAACCGCTGGGCAATCTCGCGACCGCGTCCCTCTTTTGTTTCGTAGACGCCGACGTGATCCGTCTCACTGTAGACGAACGAATTCTGTGCCTCGCGATCGAGCGTGGTTTCGTTGCCAATCGGCGACGTGACGTGAAGCTGTTCGACCGGCAGACTTGACCGGATCTTGACAGCAGTCCCCGGCTGATGGCTTTCGGTCGAATACGACAAACGGGCGCCGCCCAGGTACCTGACGGTGTTCATCATGAAGACGGGAAAGCTGCGACGGATCGGCCATTCCGTCTTGGGGCCCACATTGCCGTCAGCATATTTTCCGACGATGTCGATCCCCAGGGCGACATCTTCAAAGCCAGCCCGGGCGGCGATCACCATGATCGGCCCCACGTCGGCATCCATCAGGGTCGCGGCCCCGGTCGGCCCGTCGATCGGAAACCCGTCGTAGTTATATTTGACGTCCCCCATCTGCACCAACTGCGTCATGGGGTGAGCGGGGTCCGTATCAATGATCACGGGACGATTGACCCGTTCCCCCTTGGACCAGCCGTCCACGGGGGGAATGTCTCCGATGATCAGCGTGTTGGCGGCGGGCATTCTTACGGGGACGCACTGGTCATAGATGATCAAGTCGTAGATGCCCGCTTCGGCGCTCGCTTGATGCGCGCTTGTTGTCAGGACGCTGGGCGGCTCGATCTCAACCAGCGCGATGCGGGCCGCTTCGCTGGTCGAAAGGGCCAATTCCAACGACTCGTTACCGGGCGTCACGAGCAACACGTTGGCCTGGCGCGGTCGGTTCACGACTGAGTACGCTGTGTTGTCCAGCGGGAAATCGTCCTGCTGATTGATGGTCAGTTGCAACACCGCATGACCGGGATGCTCCAGTTCGAATTGCACGCCGGCAGCGCCCGGGAGATCATCCTTCCGCTCGACGTCGCCCCCATCCCCCGCGCCTTCGCCATCCGCCTCCGCGTTGGTGCTGTCCGCTCCGCTACCGCTGCTGATCGAACGCACGGCCCGCGCGGGGATTTGCACTTCAGCGGCATCCAGGAATTCGCCGTCAAGCGTCAGTTCGACTTCAACGGTCACCGGTTCGGTGCCGCTGTTCTCGAGCCGCGCGTAGGCCTGCATCTGCGTCGGCTTTTCGGGATTCTGCTCGGTACTGAACGAGACAATGCCGACGTTTTCCGCCTGCTCGTCGCCGATGGCAACATAGATCGGCTCGAGGTTGCCGAGCGAAAAGTCGGGCACCTTGGGCACGCCGCCGTCACTGTAGATGTACAACGTCGCGGGCAAGGCTTCGGCAACCTGGTAATCATTGGTCCCCACTTCGCTCGTTCGCCCGGGGTTGGCCAGCCCGGCTGCAGCCCGCAGCGCATCGCTCAGGTCGGTCCGCCGTTGTGTCGGCTGGATGCGGTTGACCCGCTGGCGTAGTTGGCTCCGACTGTGCGTAAACGACTGCTCGACACGCTGCACATCCGAAAAACTGATGACCATCGCCACGTCGCTCGACTTCATCTGATTGATCAGCTCGATCACCCGTTCCTGGGCGACGCTTAACCGGGTTCGCCCAAGATCCTTGGCGCTCATGCTGGCCGAGTTGTCGATCAGGAAGATGAACCGGTCACCGATCAGTTCCGTGCCGCGAAAGCCCGGCCGGAGACAGGCCAGAATGGCTAGCAGCACCACCAGGATCTGCAGGAATAGGAGCAGGCTCTGCCGCAGTTTCTGCCAAATCGAATTGACATGAAGATCCTCGATCGTGCGGCTCCACAGATACGTGCTGGGCACTTCGACCGGGTGTCGCTTGAGCTTCAAAAAATAAAGCGAGAGAATGGCGGGGGGAATCGCCAATAGAAAGGCCCACTGCAATGGGCTAAGTGCGTTGATCAGGTTCACCGCACGAGCCCCCGCTGACGAAGGTAATTGAGAACCAGCGTTTCAACGGGCGTATCGGTGGTTGTCATCAAGTAGCTCATCCCGCGACGCGTACAATATTCGCGGGCCCCGTCAATGAACGCCGCCAGCGTCTTCCGATAGCGATCCAGAAGCGGACGACTGACGGTGATCTCCGCCACATCTTGGTCTTCGCAATCAACCAGCTTCAAATCGCCTTTGAGATCGGGGTGCATCTCTTCCTGCGACAACACGTGGATGACGTAAACGTCCATCTGCCGAGCCAGGAGAAATCGCAGGGCCGACTCGTAGCCGGCCTTGTCCATCAAGTCCGTGATCAGCACCAGGATCCCCTGCCCCGAGTTTCTCACGCAGAAGTCCTTGACACCGGCGGCCAGCGGCACGTTGTTCGGTTCGTCGATGCCATCGAGGTATTCGAGCATCCGCCACAAACTGGCCCGACCGCGCAGGGTCGGGCCCGGTTTGGCGAGTGACGTGCCCAGCGTTTCGATCTTAACGCGGTCTGCGCGGCAGAGCCCGATGAATCCCAGCGCAGCGGCAAGCTGTTTGGCATGTTGCAGCTTGGACGGCTGACCAAATGTCATCGAGGCACTGGTGTCGATCAACGTGTAGAAGTGTAGGTCTTCTTCTTCCAAAAAGAGCTTGAGAAACAGCTTGTCCAGCCGCGCATAGAGATTCCAATCGACGAACCGTAGATCGTCGCCTTGCACGTAGTTGCGAAAATCGGCAAACTCGACGCTCTGTCCCTTGCGCCGGCTGCGCCGCTCGCCTTTCAACCGGCCGCGAAAGATCTTGCGGCTGACAAGTTCAAGACGTTCGAGCTGCGCCAGCATCTGCGGGCTGAGGAGCGAACTCTGCGTGGCGGAAGGCGGCATCAGGATGGCTCGGCAACGACTGCGGCGACGGGAGTACTATCTGCTTTTTCCGGAAGCTTTTCCAGAATCTCCAGCAGCACGTCGTCCGCCTCCGTCCCTTCCGCCTGGGCCTCGAAATTGAGAATCACGCGGTGCCGCATGGCGGGCAAGTAGACGCGGCGAACATCTTCAAAGCTGACATTGAAGCGGCCTTCGAGCAGGGCCCGGACCTTTGCCGCCAGGGCCAGCGTCTGTGCCCCCCGGGGACTGCTGCCCCACCGCAAGTACTGGTTGGTGACCGGCAAGGCAAACGGTCCTTCCGGGTGCGTGGCCAGCGTCAAGCGCACCACGTAGTCCTGCACATGTTTGGCCAGAATCACGTTACGAATCAGCTCTTGCCATTTGACAATCTCTGCGCCGTCCATCACCCGCTCGGGAACGACCTTCTCGCCGGCCGTCGTCCGGTCGAGAATGGTGGAGAGCTGGTCGCGACTGGAATAGCCAACAACCAGCTTAAAAAAGAAGCGATCCAACTGGGCTTCCGGCAGCGGGTAGGTCCCCTCCTGTTCGATCGGGTTCTGCGTGGCGAGCACGAAGAACGGCTTGGCAAGCTGGTGCCGCACGCCCCCCACCGTGACCGTCCCCTCCTGCATCGTCTCCAGCATGGCGGACTGCGTCTTGGGCGTCGCCCGGTTGATCTCGTCCGCCAGGCAGAGCTGCGTGAAGATCGGCCCCTTTTGGAATTCAAAGACCCGCTTGCCATCGGGTGTTTCCAAGACCATGTTCGTGCCCAAAATGTCGGCGGGCATCAAGTCCGGCGTGAACTGAATTCGACTGAACTCCAAATGCAAGGCCTCCGCCAGCGACCGCACCAACAAGGTCTTGCCCAATCCGGGAACACCTTCGAGCAGGCAGTGGCCGCCGACGAACAGACAGGTCAACACGCCGTGCACAATCTCTTCGTGACCGACAATCACCTTGGCAATCTGTTCCTGCACGGCCGTGTAGCGTTTGCGGAACTCCTCCGCCTGGTGTTCCATCGAATCCTGGGTACTCATGAACGCTCCTTAACCGAAAGAGAATGCGGCTCGCACGGATTGCTGGACAGGTTGCCGAACGGCATGAGATGCGCGAAGCTCACGGGCGCGAGCTCACCTGATGCTTGTTGGCCCGGATGATTCATCAGCCGTTGGGCGTTAGCCCCGGTTCCGTCGATCGCAAAGCAAACCGAACACTGGCGCGTTGCGGCTGATGTGCGTGGCGCCTTGGGTCAGTTCGCCACAAACGATTGCTAAACTTTGACTTGCACTGAATGGTTGTTCGTTCATGAATCATCCGAGTTTGCTTGCGTAGGGGGCCAAAGCCGTTCACTTTGGGTCAAGGTTCAGCGACCAGCGAGAGCGGATTACCATGACGCGAGCCAAAGCTCGCCCTTGGTTCGACGCCCTGCCTCGTTAGTAATTAACCACTTCCAGATGGCGAAATCAAGAGACCACAATTTCGGCCGATCGCAGAAAGCTCCGGGCGGCTGCGAATCGCTCGATGCGGTTGGCGATCAGCGTGGAATCCACTTCCGCAGTGTGCCTGGCAATCGAGGGGAATGCATGACGTGGTGGGACGCGTGCGGTGGGACTCGTGTGGGGTGAAACCAAGAAGCGTCATGCGCAGCATGACCTACGGAATTGACGAAAGAGGGTGCGTCGTCGAAAGGGAATCCGCCGCCTCAAGGGGACGGCGCCTCAAGGGGACGGCGCCTTCAGGCAGCCTTAGTCCTGTTTGTCCGGCTGGTCTTTCCAGGCCTGCTTTTTGGCTTTCAGCAGCCGGCTGGTATACGACTCTTCTTCCGCCGCATCCGGGCCCATCGGCGTGGCCGGACGCCGTCCCGCCGCCGCATTCTCCGCGGATGCCGTTTGCCCTTCGACCAGGTCGTCCAACGAACGCCCGCCCCGGTCTTCGAGATCCTCGTCGCTCGGTGCGAAGCGGGCCGCCGCGCGGCGTTCATCAATCTGTCCCGAGACTTCGGCCTTGCTGCTACGCAACCGGTCAAGAACCTGATCGACGTCCTGCGTCGTTTCGGTCTGCCAGACTTTACTCCGGATCCAGGCCACCGCCGGCAGCACCCAATCAAAGTTGACGGTCACTCGGCGGACAAAAATGTCTGCAAAGAACAGTCCCGCGGTGAGGACCAGGAAGAGCGGCCAGACGTCCTGTGAACTGACGGCCGGCGCCAGATCGCCGCGAAACGAATTCACGTCCAGCAGCGAACCGAAATCGTTCGCCCCCAAGTCTCCGTCGATCAACACGCCCTCCTCGCCGTCCTTCGGCTTCATGCGAGCCAAGGCGTTCAGCAGGGCCATATTCGTTTCCCGATCACGGTACTCGGACGAGTACGGGACGTTGACGCCCGTCCGCAGCGGCGCGTAACCGGAACCGGGGCTAATCGTCAGGAAATAGTTTCCATCTTTGTCGGCGTCAAATTCCGTCACATAGCGGCCCGGCGCCACCTGCTCGATCTTGATATCGAACGATTCCAGATCGGGACTGGTCGCCGAGCCGGCCATATTGAGAAAGTTGAGAAACTCGTCGTCCTTGTCCAAGGCAGTGATCACCGCGCGGACCTTGCCGTCTTTCACGTCCGTCGCCACGGCAAACTTGCCCGCATCATTCACCGGCCGCATCGACCACCGAACCAACTGGGAAAAGAACTTGTCATAGTTCTCCCAGTCTTTCCAGAGAGCCCACCGATGCCCGGCGTCGGTGGTCAGGACCGCAGTGCGGCCGAGCCCGTAGGTCCACGAGGCGAGGATCGTCGAATTCTTCGGGTCGTGTTTGGTGGGTACGACGGAGGCGACTTCGACCAGCGGATTCTCTTTAAGCGTCGTCATCACGTAACCGCTGATCGGCGGCAGCTGCCCTTCAATCCCTTGCAGGATTTCATGCGGATACGTGATTTCCGGCCGCACGGGCGGGTCGAGTTCGTCGATTAACGGCCGCGCGACGCGGCGAACTTCGCTGACGTAGATCTTGGGAAGCGCCCGAGGATCCTTAACGACGTAGTAACGGCCCCCCGTCACGCTGGCGACCTTCTGTAAAGTCTTGTGACCGGCCGGCCCATGCGTGCCGACGGCGACCGCCGTGACCTGAATCTCCGCCTTCTTGTACCGCGCCAACGTGCTGCTGGTCGGCGGTGATGGATCACCGTCGGAAATCACAATCATCAGCTTGACCGACGCATTGACGCGCTGAAACGAAGCCAACATCTTCCGCATGCCAGGTTCGAATTCGGGCATGTCACCCGGCTGCATGCGTCCCAGCCGAGCCAGCATCATGGTGCGCCGATTGCCAACCTTGACGATGCCCTGCGGCTCACCCCACAACCAACGGTCGTCGCCGTCCCAATGGATCAGTCCGCAATAGTCCATCGGTCCCAGTGCGTTGATCGCTTTCTTGGCGACCTCCTTCTGCCAGTGGTTCCCTTCGGCCAGCTCTGAAGCGTGCATCATCATCGCAACCGCGCCGACCGCTCGAATCTTGGCGTTCTTGATCTGAAAATCGACCGGCATGGCCTTTTCAAGTTCGGTATTCGACCAGCCGCCGGCGCCGAAACTGTTCTGTCCGCCCAGCATCAGCAATCCGCACCCCATCTGCTCGGTGTTGCGAACCAGCATCGCGACCTGCTGGTCGGTGAAGCTGGAAACGGACTGCGCGTCATCGCCGCTGCTGCGGGGCACATTGGCCAGGATGACCGAATCGTACGCTTGCAGTTCGGCCAGGCTGGTAAACAGCGAGTCGCTGGACATCACGTCAACCTCGATGTCATTCGCCCGCAGTCGCTCGACCATGTAGTCAAATTCCCCCGCGTTCTGCCAGTCCTCAATCAGCAGGACGCTCCCTTTCCCGCGCACGTGCGTGAACGCCGTGGCGCGGTTGTTCTGGGTCATCAGGTCGTCTTCGGCGTCGTTGGGGATGAAATCGGCCTGGTACGTGTACGCACCGGGATCCTCGATCTTGTCAGCGAAACTGAGCACCCGCTTGCCCGGCTCGAGCTCCACGTCGATTTCACCCAGGAATTCGTCGTTGAGGCCAACGCGGCGGCTGAAGCGAACCCGGCCGGCCACCGTCTGCTCGGAATAATTGTTCAAGACGACGCGCGTCTCCATCGGCTGCCCGCGGCGAACATCCGACGGCATCATGACGCGTTCGACGGCTACTTCCGATCGGGTGGTCAGCTTCACCGGCACGACGTCGATCCCAATGCCATCTTCGGCCAGGGCCGCAGCGACCGAGCGAGCGTCGCCCAGATTCTCGTTGCCGTCGGTAACGATCACGATTCGTTTTGACGAGCCTTCCGCGAACGACGCCTGAGCGAGCTTCAGCGCCGCCGACAGATTGGTCGCATCCGAACGCAAGTTGACGTGCGACTCCAATCCGCCCAGCACGAGAATATCGTCGTCGAAGGGGGGGATCTCGATGGTGGCGTTGCGGCCAAATACGACCACACCTGCCAGATCGCCGCGGGCATCGTTGCGATGGTCACGGACCGCTTTGATCACGAAGTCCAGCATCGCCTGCCGCTTCTCCAGCGGGATGCTTTCGGACTGATCCAAAAGATAGTTCACGGTGACCTTATCGCTGGTCCGCAGCAATTGGACTTCGGCCAGGGCAAACACGATCAAGGCCAGAACCAACGTTCGCAAGCCGAGCGCCAACAGGCGGCGGATGTTGCCGAGCCCGGCGAGGCTGCGGTAACTGAAGATCCACAGCAACGGTATCAGGGCCAACAGCGACAGGTACCACGGTTGGTCGAATCCGATTTCTAGATTGGACATCGTAGCGTCCTCTGGTTCGTGATCGTCGCAGCCCGACAGGCTTTCGAATTGTAGCCCCACAGCCGGCCGCTTCCCACCTTCATGCCCCCGTCGAACCGGGTGCGTTCCGGTTGAGCAAACCAGCACGTGCTCCCGCGTGCTTCGCAGGAGACCGGCGGGCTACATGCGGATCCGCTGCACTCGATGATTGTACGTATCCAGAACGTGCAGTGCGCCTTGCGAGTCAAACGCCAGCTCCCACGGCTTGTTCAACTCGCCTTCCTGCCGGCCAGGAATGCCCCAATGGGAGACATACTCGCCGGCGATGGTGAATTTTTGCACACGACTGTTACCGAATTCCGCCACATACACGAACCCTTTGCCGTCCAGGGCCAACCCATAAGGATACCGCAACTGCCCCGGTTCGCGTCCTTGCCGCCCCCAAACGCGGACCAATTTTGCCTCCGCACCGCTGGCGTCAAAAACCTGGATCCGATGATTGCAGGCATCGGTTACCCAGACATGGTCGTGTTCATCAATGGCCAGAGTGCGTGGCTGCACAAACTGTCCCGGCTCGCTGCCATGGCTTCCCCACTGGAGAATAAACTCACCCTCCGGAGAGAACTTCTGCACGCGGTCATAGTCGCCATATTCGCAAATGAAGTAGTTTCCCTCAGTATCACGTACGACATCCGTCAGGAACGTAAACTGGCCCGGCTCGTGCCCGCACTCGCCGCCAATCGTGCGTTCCTGCAGCAGTTCACCTGCGGGCGTGTAGACCAACATGCGGAAATAGTGGGTGTCCGCCACCAGCAGGTTGCCATCCCGGTCAAACGTCAACCCACATGGTTTGCCGGCGTAGATTTCGGGCGTCCGCCACCCGTGCAGAAACTGGCCGTCTCGATCGAAGGCTTGAATGCGTCCCGTCGTATCGACGATGTAGAGCTGATCTTGCTGGTTAATCGCCATCGCCCGCGGCTTTTGCAGGCGGCCGTCCGACAATCCACGGCGGCCCCACACATGTTCCACGTGGCCCGTGCCGCCCCCCACACCGTCACATCCGGCCGCAGCCAGGAGTCCGCTGACCAGGCAGCTTGCAGCGGCAAGGCGAACAGGCATCACAAGCACCCTATGAAACACAATGAAACACAAATCAGAGACCATCGCGCGAGGCCGAGCCTCCTGGCGAATCGCTACGGTCGTTTGTTCGTCACTCCGCGGGTCATGCGTTGCCTGCTGAAATGCAGCCAGGCATCTACCAGGAACGCGTGTGGCCCACGTGTTCCCCCCGCGTCCGAAGCGGTGAATTCAAGGAAGCTACGCTTGGCCGGTTCCCGGGTCCAGCATCCGCCCACGGACGTTCCTCATTCTAGCCGGATTCTCCTTGATGAGGATATCATGGGTTCCTCCGTTGTTGATTTGTCTTTTGAGTCTCGGATTCGAAAGCGGCCCGGTGCTTGACCTTAGCGCGCAACGACCGTTATAGTCAGAGATTACGACCGCCCCCCGGTGGAATCGATGGGGTCCCCAGGGGCCGCAACCACGCCGGTCGAGCCAGATTCCCTGACGACAAAACGTTCGCCGCGAACACGATCCGCATCCAGCCGCCCGACCAGTTTCAATATGGCTCCACCGGTAATTGACTTTCGCCACGCCGACGACCCACGCGACGTCGTCCATCGGGCCGTCCAAGCGCTAGCGGAAGGCAAGTTGGTGGCCTTCCCCACGGAAACCGTCTACGGCCTGGCCGCCAGTGCGCTGAGCGAATCGGCCGTGGCCCGCTTGTCGCAGCTCAAGGAACGGCCGGACGACCAGCCGCTGACCCTGGCCGTCAAGAGCGCCGAAGATGCCTTGGATTACGTACCGGCCCTGTCAAGCGTCGCCGCACGCTTGGCGCGACGATGCTGGCCCGGGCCGATCACGATCGTGCTCAAGGACGATCACCCCGACAGCCTGGTCAAACAGCTACCGGCACTCAGCCGCGCGGCGGTCTCTGCCCAGGGAACGATCGGTCTCCGCGTGCCCGCGCATCAGTTGCTGCTGGCCGTATTGCGTTTGACCGCCGGACCCATCGTGTTGACCAGCGCGAATCGGCCGGGACAAACCGAACCCACCACGGCCCAAGAGGTCGTCCAGGCGTTTGGAGACGATGTGGATCTGGTCATCGACGATGGTCCTGCCAAGTTCGGGCAACCGTCAACCGTGGTCCAAGTGGAAGGCAACCAACTGACGATCCTCCGCCCCGGTGTGATCAACGATGCCACCTTGAAAAGACTCACGAGCATGATGGTCCTGTTCGTCTGTACGGGAAATACCTGCCGCAGCCCGATGGCCGAGCTGCTGATGCAAAAACGGGTCGCCGATCGCCTGCAGTGCGACGTCCGTGAACTGGAAGATCGCGGCTTCATGATCATGTCGGCCGGCGTCGCGGCAATGATGGGTGGCCAGGCCAGCAACGAAGCCGTTGAAGTGCTGAAGGAAATGAACCTCGACCTTTCCCAACACGAAAGCCAGCCACTCGGCGACCGCCTGGTCCGCTTTGCCGACCATATCTTCACCATGACGCGCGGGCACCGCGAGGCCATTCTGTCCCAATGGCCGGACGCCGAACCGCGGATCCGACTCATCTGTCGCGACAATTGCGACGTCAGCGACCCCATCGGAGGTCCCTTGGAATTCTACCGCCGCTGTGCCGCTCAAATTGATGAACAATTGGCGGGCTGGATGAGCGAATTTGACTTCACCGCCATTCCAGACCCCATCGAAACTGGAGACCAAGGCAACCCCGGCAACCCGGGCGAACCGGGAGAATGAAGGCGATGCGAATTTCCATAGGCAGCGATCACCGCGGCGTCAATCTAAAGTCCAAGATCGACGAGTTCCTGGCTGCGGAAGGACACGAAGTGTCCAACCTGGGGACCGACAGCACGGAAAGCTGCGACTACCCGGACATTGCGATTGCCGTGGCAAAAGCAGTCGCCGGCGGCGAAGCCGAGCGGGGAATTCTCGTTTGCGGCACCGGAATCGGGATGGCCATCACCGCCAACAAAGTGCCCGGGATTCGGGCCGCCATCTGCAACGATGAAGTCACCGCCGAAATGTGCCGCCGTCACAACGACGTCAACGTCCTCTGCCTCTCCGGAGACATGGTCGGCGAACGGAATATCGACCAACTTCTCCGAATCTGGTTGGAGACCGAATTCGAAGGCGGGCGCCACGCGCGGCGGCTCGAAAAGATCGCCCAACTCGAGCAGAATCGGGGCGAATGCGTTTAGGTGGCGCGGGTTGGAGACCTTCGGTCTTGCGTTTCGGCGGGGTCGGAGACCCGCGCCGAACAGAGACCTTCGGTCTTGCGATGCGGCGGGGTCGAAGACCCGCGCCGAACAGAGAAACTTGCGATGCGGCGGGGTTGGAGACCCGCGCCGAACAGAGAGTCTTGCGATGCGGCGGGGTCGAAGACCCGCGCCGAACAGAGAGCCGTGCGATGCGGCAGTGTCGGAGACCCGCGCCGAACAGAGCGCAGAGGGACAGGGCGGGGACCCGCGCCAAACGGAAACGGTGGGCTGGCGGCGGGCGCCTCACTCGGCACCGCTGGCCGTCTTCCGCTGGGGTACGATCTTCACCGTCCGGCAGGCCGTGTACGGCTGGCCACCCCGCTGGGCCGTGGCGCGAATCACCAGCGGCTGATTCAAGGGACCGACCTCGTCCGCAGCAAATTCGATGGTCAACGTCCCCCGCTGCTGATCCGCGGGCACCAGGACGGGTTGCGCCGTCATGCCGCGCATGTGCCCGGGAACAACCAGCTCCAGGCGGACGTCTCCGCCCAGGTCCTTGCCGCGCGCGATGTCAACCTGCAGGTCGACACGGTGACCGGGACGTGCGACCAGGGACGGTCGAGCGACCCGCAGGTCAAGCTGCCCGGGATCAACCAGAATGATGATCTGATCGTTCTGGGCATGCGACGTGTAGCTGACCGTATGCGGTTGGCCGGATTCATCTTCGACTTCGGCGACCGCCATCACGCACGTTCGGCTGGTTCTGCCGATCTCCATCCACGATGGCAGCTTGATTCGGTAGTCGAACTCATCCACCCCCGCCGGAACCTCGACGGTCTCTCCCGTAACGCCTTGCAAGTGCCTTACCTGGCGTTCGGCCAGACGAACCTGCAGCGGCCCGGAATAGCCGCCCCGTTCCAGGCGGTATCGGCGCGTGAACGTGGAACCCCGATCGGCATATCGCGTCTCAAAGGTGCCAACCACCTTGAATGGTGTCGGCATCGCAATCGCCACCAGCAAAGACTCCATGGCGAGATCATCAGGGCTGTCGGCTGCTTGGACCACCGGGCGCACGACCTCCTGTTCGTCAATGGTGGCAACCGCGACCACCTGCACCGCGTGAACGGCCACGGCGGTCTGCGGGTCGACCGCAAAAACGACCTGGGCGTCATTCTTCTTGGCACCGATGATGTTGCCGGACACCTTCACGCCGGTCGGCAGTCCTTCGAAACGCAGCTCGATCGGACCGGCGAACCCTCCCTGCCGAGCGACCGTGAATTTCTGCTTGGTCTCCCCGCCGCGCGTCAGCGTCAACCCGTCGGTCGGTAAATCGACGGCGAACCCAGGCGGCTCGTCGACCGCCGCCCGCGCTTCGATCCGGTACGCATAGGCCGGGCCGCCCCGCTGGCGGAACCGGTCACGAACTACCAGGTAGTAGACGCCGGTACTTGGCAACGTGACCCGCAGCCGTGAGTCGGCCACGCCTTTGCCAAGATCATCATTCGAACCGACCTCTCCACCCGACGCCTCGTAGACGGCGATCTCCGCGTCAAGCGGCGAGCCGAGGCGGGCCGCCCGAACCTCGAAGTCGACCTGGTCCCCCTGGGCCGCATCGAACCGCCAAACGTCGACGTCACCCGGTTCCATGATTCGGCCGTTCAGAACCGTCGGCAGTTGAAATGGCCGGGCGTCCTCGTTCTTTCCGTTCGGCTCGACCTCAAGTTGTTCGACAACCTCGGAGACTTCAAGCGGTACTCGATTCGTGCGAAATGGGCCGACATCGAACCGCGGTCGCCAGCGACGCGGTGCGTCGGGCGGGATCGTCAACGTCAGCGGAGCGCGGGGCAGCGACTGGCCGATCGGCGATAGACTCAAGGAAGTCCCTCGCTGCCCGCCCAACGGAAAGATGTGCTCAATTCGAGGCCGGTCGGTGATCGTCAGACGGTACACAAAGTGTTGCAGGCCGTCGAAATTGACATCGTGAATATGGACCTCGTAACGCCCTGTTTCTGCCGCCTGGAAGCGGAGATAGGAATCGCGGCCATGCCGGTCCACGTTCTCTGCGACAGGCCGTCCATGTGGATCGTGAATCTCGAGACGCGAATCCAGCGGTGAACCGATCCGTTCGGCGACCACCTGGCAGACGTAGCTGGTCCCCGCTTTCGCGTCAAAGGCCCACACGTCGACATCTTCGCGAGGGAAAATGCGGCCATTGATCGTAACCGGCACATCAACGTGCGTCGGGACCGGCACTCCGTCGATCTCCTCCTCGATCACTTCCGGCAGATCGCCCACGATGAACTTTCGCGACGGAGTCACTCCCTGCGACGTCCACACGCGCCACCGCCGGACACCGCAGGGCGTTGCCGAATCAATCTTGACGCCGCCAAGGTGTTCCCAGGGATAGTCTTCCTTGCGTTGTGAATCCGGCAAGGGGATGACGGGCCCGTCGAACCAGGTCATCGTGGCGGCTCGCTGCAGCAATTCGGATGCCTCGACCCCATCACCCGTCATCTGCCAGCGACAATCGCCGTGGAGATAGTGGCCGCCAACACGCACGGACACCGTGGTGCCTCGCTGACCGCCGGCCGGAAAAATGTAGGACACGGTCGGGGCGTCTGCGTGAACCCGCGATCCCCCGATCGCGAGAACCACGACCAGGCAGGCGGTTCGTTGGGTCATCGTTGGCAACATTCCAATCGCTTTCATCATCCGTCGCATGTGCGTGATACGTACCGCGGACGCGGACCATTGATCCGCCGCGGCGTTCGCCCTCACTTCTCTTGATCGCCAAGCGAACCGGACGGTAACGCATTGTTTGTTCGTTTACAAACGATCCGGGCGAAAACGAATGCTGTTCAATTCGCATCCGGCGAAAGCATCCGCAACGTGTCGCCCCGGGGAATCGCTGAATGTCATGCAGAGCATGACCTCCGGAAGTGCGGGAACCAATTGAACGAGATTGGGGCTAGAACAACTCTTCGATCACATGCCCGTCGCCCGGCACGATCGGCATCGGGCGACCTTCAGGTGTGCGGTATTCGGTCTTGGGGTCGATCCCCAGACCGTGATAGATCGTGGCCGCCAGATCGGCCGGTCCGTAGGGCCGGGTCGCCGGTTTCTCGGCCCGCTCGTTGGAAGCGCCGACCACGACACCACCCTGCACCCCTCCACCACCGATGGCGATTGCCGAGCTGGGACCCCAATGATCGCGTCCGGCATCCTTGTTGATCCGCGGCGTGCGGCCGAACTCGCCAGTCACCACGACCATGGTTGAATCGAGCATCCCACGGTCGTGCAAGTCACGAAACAGGGTCGACATGGCGGCATCCAAATGGGGCAACAGGTCGCGCTTCAGCACGGCAAAGTTGTTGTAGTGGGTGTCCCAATTCGTATGATCGATCAGAACACAGCGGACACCGGCAGCAACCAACCGCCGTGCCATCAAGCACGACTGGCCCAGCGAACTGCGGCCGTATTCGTCCCGTAGTGCATCAGGCTCTTGACTGATCTCAAACGCCGTCTTGGTCGCCGGAGACGTCATCAGGTCGAACGCCTGCCGCTGGAACGTCGCAGTCGTTCGCGCGTTCCGATTCGCCAACACTTCGGCCGTCTCCGCAAACCGATTGACGCGCGATAGCAGGTCACGACGTGCATCCAAGCGGTTGGCCGGGACCGACAACGGCGGCGCCAGATCGGGAACCGAGAAGCCGGGTGCGTTCGGATCCGCTTCGACCACAAACGGTGCGGCGGACGAACCGAGGTACGACGAACCGGCACTGTTATGCATCTTGGGCAGACAGACGTAGGGAGGCACTGAACCGCGTGGCCCGAGCGACCGGGAGATGACGGCACCGTGCGCGGGCCGCTGATTGTTCGGCTTGAGCCCGCCATTAAATCCGGCTCGCGGCAAATAACCGGTCAACATGTAATGGTCGGCCGGCCCATGACCGGAATTGCTATGCCCAAAGGACCTCACCAGCGAAAACTTGTCGGCCTGACCGGCCACTCGGGGCAAATGCTCGCAGAATTGCATCCCGGGAACGACAGAATCGATCGGATCGAACTCGCCCCGGAACTCCGCCGGCGCAGCGGGCTTCATGTCCCACGTATCAATCGTGGACAACCCGCCCTGTAGGAAGACGATAATCAGCGACACGTCGCTGCCCCGGCCGGCCGCTTGCGCTTGCAGGATCTGAGACGTCGAAACTCCCATGCCAAGCAAGCCGGCGGCCCCGACCTGCAACATGTCGCGCCGGTTGACGCGATCGCAAAACGTTCTCTTCATGGTCATTCCTCTGCCGTGCTTCCGGGTCCTCGATCACGGGACCGCTGACCTGCGGCTGTGAAAAGGGATCGCGCTGCGGCTCGCCCGCTGCGCAACTTGTCAGCCTTGCTGGTTGGGTCAACGTCATTCATTTTCAGCCAACTTCTATCGGCCAACGGGAACGGATTACGATTTCGCGAGCCTTTGCACGCTCGGGTTTCGAGGCCCAGCTTCGCTAGATGGCTTGTATCAGTTTTGGCTTTACAATTGAGTCAAGTTTGAGCGACCAACGGGAGCGGACTAACATGCCGCGAGCGTTAGCTCGCCGTCGGTCCGAGGCCCTGCCTCGCTAGTGGTTGTAGAGAAACTCAAGTGAATTCAGCATACTCCAGGCCAGATCCTCGGTCGCTTGCCGTCGATCCGCACTGCGCTGCAAATGGTCAACGGCCACCGCCCGTTCGGACGCCAACGGAGGGCGGCTAAAAAATGCCAGGTATAATTCTTCCACCAACCGATCGTCCTGTTTCATTTCCTGTTCCAAGGTAGCGATCCGGCCGCCGGCATCAGCCAGTTTGACCTGAATCTCCGGCGAGTTCAGCACGTGCAAGACCTGGCCCACGGTCGGCTCGGCCACCCGTTCGCACTCACAGGCCGTGGCCCGGACCGGGCGACCGAACATCCGCAGGAAATCGTGGGGCACCTCACTGTCCCATAACTGAATTGCGCGACGACCGGCCGGGACGCCGTGAAACTTCTCGCGACTCCCGGTCACCTGGCAAACGGCGTCGAGCAGGACTTCGGCGTCAAGCCGTTTGAAAAGAAAACGCGAGTACGCTTGTTCGTCGTTGCGGTTTTCCTCGCTGGGATGCGACGAGCGTTGGTAGGCGGCTGACGAGGTGATGAGCCGAATGAGTTCGTGCTGGTCGAACCGGTTCGCAACGAGGTGGGCGGCCAGGGCATCCAGCAGCGGGCCGTTCGTCGGCGGATTGGTCAGGCGAAAATCGTCGACCGGTTCGACCAGGCCGCGCCCCATCAAGTGCGCCCAGATCCGATTGGCCAGATTGCGGGCAAACCACGCATTGTCTCCTGACGTCATCCACGCGGCCAATTGGCGCCGGCGTCCGTCAGCCCCGTCGCCCAAGCCGTCCGCTTCGCCCAACGGATGGGCTGCAATCAATTCACCGGTCCGCGGGTGTTTCGTCTTGGCGCGGCCCGAATTCACGAGCGTTTCGCCATGGCTCGACGTCTTGAAGGCGACTTCCGTGAAATACGCCTGCATCCCGTAGAAGTCGGTCTGCGACCAGCGATCGAAGGGATGATGATGGCATTGAGCACACTCGATTCGGACACCCAGGAACACTTGCGAGAGGGTGCTGGCCATTGCATGCGGCTGCTTGACCACTTGAAAGAAGTGGGTGGAAGGATTTTCGTCAAGCGGCCCATCGGCGGCAATCAACTGTTGGGCAAACTGGTCCAGAGGCTGATTCCGCGCGAAGCTGGCGCGAATCCATTGATAATACTGAAACGCCTTTTTTCGCCCCAGTTCCCGCCGATTGACGCGCAACAGGTCGGCCCACTTCAGCGCCCAGTAATCCGCATACTCGGGGCGACGCAGGAGGCGCGCCACCAACCGAGCTCGACGGTCCTCGCCAGAATCCGCAAAAAACGAGCGGCATTCGTCAGCAGTCGGAAGTGTGCCAATCAAATCCAAGTAGATGCGACGCAAGAATGTGGCGTCATCCGCCGGAGGCGACGGCGGAATATTGAGCAGACGCAACCTCTCGTCAACCAGCGCATCAATGACATTCGTCGAACTCGCCGCCGGGTCACTTGGCACCGGCCGCGTCTCCGACGGGCTCGCCAATGAACTCAAACGAGGCACAATCGCGGTCAGTACATCGACGTGTCCCAGGTAGGTTGCCATGACCGCCACGCTGCCAGGCATCTCGCCGGACGTGACCACGCCGTCCTCGCTGACCGTCGCCAGGCCTTCGTTGTTCGTCTGAAATCCAGCCAACGGGGTGACATCTTCCTGCCTGCCGTCGCTCCAGGTCGCCGTCACCGTCAGTCGCTGTTGCGCGCCCATCTTCATTTGAACCTGATTCGGTCGCAAATCGATTGCCACGACCCGCGGGTCGTCGGGTGAGCCGAACGGGGCACCGGAAGCGATCCAGTCATGGAGCGTCCGATGCTCAGGGCGAGCGGCAGGGATGCGAATGCCGCCACCATGTGGCAGACCACCGTCAATCTTCCGCAGCAACAGGCTCCGCGCCGGCGCCGCCGGGAAGACACGGCGTCCCCGGCCTTCCATCACCAAGGCGCGGTAGTCCGCTTCCGGATCAAATCCGAAGACCGACAGCTTGAACCCATTCTGCCCCTCCGCTTTGCCGTGGCAGCCAGATGCGTTGCATCCGTAGCGATCCAGGATCGGAATGATCTCGTTTTCGAAATTGATCGACCGGCCGGTGCCGTCCGACGGTGAATCGCCCACTGCTCCCGGTGGGCAAACGAGCCACCACACGAGACCGGCGGCGAGCAACATCACCCGCGGGCTGGGCCACATTGTTCGACATGTTGCTTGACAACGCATCGAGGCATGTTAATGGATCAACCTCCCCTGATGCAACAAACAATCCGGTGCAACAAACAATCCGGCCCTGCTAGGCAGTCGTTGGCCGATGCCGGCTGCGAGACGACCTCCGGGTTGACGCGATGACGACTGCTTCGATGCACCTCGAACTGCTGTCGCCGAGCAGAAGCCGATCGGGTGACGTTTTCATCGGGGCGTCTATAATAATGGGCAGGGGGCCGGTGGATCCTGGCGCCTACCGGTTGCCGCCCAGGTAGGGATCGACCAACCGAAAACGAACCCGACGAATCAACCGAGGATATCACGGCCTGAACAATCGCGCGGGGTCGATGATCAGCAAGGAGCGGAAGCGTGGAATTCAACTGTCCGACCTGCCAGACGCGACTGCGAATCGCCGATGGGCTTGAGCACAAGAAGGCGCGTTGCCGAGCATGTGGGACGATCTTTCGGCCCCTGCCGCCGATGGCGACCGATCAGCCTGGGTTCGGCCCAAAGACCCCACCGCTGGCAACCGAACGTCGGCCGCCCGCGGCCCCCGGTGCGGCCGGGTCGAATCCGTCCGCGGAGCAACAGAATCCATTTCTTGATCGCCGCGATGCGTCGACCAACCAAAGGCCGCCGGCAACGGCCGATCGATCTGCGTGGGGCGAATCCGCAACTTCTACTTCGCCCGCCGGACCTTCCGCGTCACCCAGCGGCGTTCCTCCAAGATCGGTCTCCCCCACGCCGGCATCGACCCGCCCGATCATCACACCCCGCTCGCCTGCGAACAAAAAGAAGGGCGGAGGCTGGGGCGTCATGGTCTTTATCATGGTGATGATTCTCAGCCGGGCCCCCGGACTGTTCCGCAAATTCAAAGCCGACCCGGAACCGGCACCACCGCCCGCCCAGATCGACGACGATGTCATCGAGCAGCTCGATCGCGAATTCCATCGCCTGGAGAGCGACTTGAAGCCGCTGCCCGTTCCCGGCGAGCGAGAGCCGGTGGACGTCGCCCCCAATGTTGGCGACCCCAATGTTGGCGACCCCAATGTTGGCGACCCCGATGGAGTCGAGCCGGCGGGCGTCGATCCGGCAGGCGTCGATCCGTCCGAAGACGAGGTGGGTCGCAAATCGGACGAATCGTAGGGCGGCAGCCGAGCCTGCAAGGTCCTTCAGGGCATTCCCTCGACACGGTCTTCCACCGACACCGAGTCCGTTCAGCGACCACCGTTGTACCGCGAGTCGCCTCACCTGTTTAATACCAGCAATGACCGGATTGACCCATGTTTCGCATTCCGAATCCCCAACGGTTCCTGCCATTGATGGTCTGGCCCATGGTCGCGGGGTGTGTCGCGGTCACGCTTGCGGCAGCAGACCAAGCTCGGCCCAACGTGGTGTTGCTGGTCGCTGACGATCTCGGCTACGGCGAACTTGGTTGCCAGGGAAACCCACAGATCCCCACGCCTCAAATTGACTCGATTGCCGCCACCGGAATTCGCTTTACGGATGGCTATGTCACAGCCGCCTATTGCAGTGCTTCCCGAGCCGGCCTGCTGACCGGCCGCTACCAGACACGGTTCGGATACGAGTTCAACCCGATCGGTCACCACAACGAAGATCCCCGGGCGGGACTCCCCGCGGCGGAAGTCACCTTGGCGCAGCATTTGCGCGACGCCGGCTACGCCACGGGTCTGATCGGCAAATGGCACCTGGGCGGGCATGCCGCCTTTCATCCGCTGCGGCGCGGATTCGACGAGTTCTTCGGCTTTTTGCACGAAGGCCACTTCTTCGTCCGACCACCGTATGCCCAGGTCACGACGATGCTCCGCCGCAAGACGCTTCCCGATGGCCGGCGCGCGGCGGACGGCGTGGGGCGCTGGACCAGCGACGACGGGCGCATGGTCTACTCGAACCACATGCGTCATGACGAGCCGGCATACGATGCCAACAATCCGATCCTGCGAGGTGGCCAGCCGGTCGAGGAGTCCGCTTACCTGACCGACGCGTTCACCCGGGAAGCCGTCGGTTTCATCAACCGCAATCATGACCGGCCGTTCTTCCTGTACCTGGCATACAATGCCGTGCACAGTCCGCTGCAAGGCGCCGACCGGTACATGCGGCAGTTCCGTCACATCGACGATATCCACCGCCGGATTTTCGCCGCGATGCTGGCCAACCTGGATGAAAGTGTCGGCCAGGTGCTGGAGACGCTCCGCAATCGAGGACTGGAAGAGAATACGCTGGTCTTCTTCATCAGCGACAATGGGGGTCCGACCCGCGAGCTGACTTCGAGCAACCTTCCTCTGCGGGGCGGAAAGGGAGACGTCTATGAAGGTGGGATTCGGGTTCCTTTTCTCGTCAAATGGCCGGCCAGACTGCCCGCCGGCGTAACGGACCGGCGGCCCGTGATTTCGTTGGATATTTACGCCACGGCCGCTGCGGCTGCCAATGCGCCGGTCCCCGCCAACCGCCCGATCGACGGCGTCAACCTGATGCCGTATTTGAGCAGCGATTCAACCGAGCGGCCTCACGAGGATCTCTATTGGCGTCTGAACCGCAGGACGGCCTTGCGTTCCGGTGACTGGAAGTTGGTACGCAATCCAAGTCGAAACCGGGGCTCAACAGCGGATGGCACGGCTGCGTGGCAGCTCTTCCACCTGGCGGAGGACGTTGGCGAGGCGTCGGATCTGGCAGTGACCAACCCGGAAAAGCTGCAGGCGCTTGTCCGCCGCTGGGAGTCACTGGACGCCCAGATGATCGCCCCGATTTGGTCACCGGGCCGCTGACACGATCGGTGGCTCAGGCCACATCACGCAGCTTGATGACCGTCTTCAACTGTTCGGAGTCGGCAGGGACCGAAGCCTCGATGTGATCCCGAACGGCGTTGATGAACGAGGCGGCGCCGACGCCGTTGACGAGCCGATGGTCAAACGACATGATCATGGTCGCGACCTTGGCGGCCACCGGCCGTCCCCCCTTTTCGATCAGCTCGTAGTGCGCCTCGCCGACAAAGAACGTGGCGATGGCGGGCGGCACAACCAGGGGATGCGCCTTCTCGATCTTGTGTCCGCCCATCGTGGAAAGCTGAATGGGTGCGCCGCGACGATCATGCACCTCGCCGGCACGGACCGCGCGAACCGCCTCCCGATAACGCTGCTGGAACTCGGGCCAGGCCAGATTGCCGGCGTCTGAAACGACCGCCGTCGCCAATTCGTCGTCCGGCAGCGACACGGCAATCGCCAGATCAAATGTATTCGCCTGGGGTTCCAAGTGTGAGAAGTTGCTGATGAAGCGAACCCCGGCTTCCGTGCGGCATGCTTGTGCCAGGCACCAGGCGATCAGGGAGGTCGGCGAACACGGCTTGCCATCGACCATCATGTGGCGGCAGGCCGTCCGCACGGTCTCCCAGACAACCTGCAGGTTGACGGCCGCCGTCGGTACCTGCACGGCCCGCGTCAAGGCCATGGCATTCTTCGACCGCTGTGCCTTGTCCGGCACGCCAGACGACTCGACTTCCGGAACCGACACGACCGCGGGCAATTCCGGCGCGACTTCGACCTCCGGTGGCGGACCCTGTTCGGACTCCGCAGCACGAACCTGGGCGATTTCCTGGCCGACCTCCACCGAGTCACCACAGGCAACATCCCAGCCGACCACGACGCCGTCGTGCGACGCCTCGATCGTCATCGTTGCCTTTTCCGATTCGATTTCGCAGATTGGTTCATCCTGTCGAACGTACTCGCCCACCTCCCGCAATAACTCGACCACTTCGCCGCTGTAGATCCCTTCACCCAAGTGGGGAACCTTGACCGGCACGACCTGCTCGATGGGGTCCGCTCCGGCCGCAACGCCTCCAGGCACGGCCGGTTCCGCCGGCGCGGGGGCCGCGACAGCAACCCCTGGTTCCCGATTCGCACCGGCCGCGGCCGTGCGATCAATGTCCACGCGCCGCGTCTGGCCGCTGCGACAGACCGCGCGGAGGGCCCCGACCACGTCGTCGGCCGAGGGCAGGCAGCCGTATTCGAGGTTGGGATGGAAGCCGATCAACACATTCGACTTGCTGACCAGTTGGGGCGCCGCACGCAAACACGACCAGGCATCGGCGTCCTGCATCACTTCGGTAATTACCATCTGGCCGACGCTGCAGTTCTCCGTGTCTTCCTGGACGACAACCAGCCGCCCGGTCTTGGCGACCGACTGCAGCACCCGTTCACGATCCCACGGCACGATGCTCCGCAGGTCCAGGATTTCGACGTCCACTTCGCCCGTCAACGTCGCGGCGGCTTCGGCAGCGATCTCCACGGTATTGCCCCAGGCAACCAACGTGACGTCGGCTCCCGGGCGCACCACGGCCGCTTCTCCGAGGGCAACCGGTTTGACCGGTCCCTGGTGGTCGAACGGCTTCCGCATCAGGTGTTTTGGCAACAGCACCAAGACCGGATCGTCGCTTTGCATGGCCGTCCAGAACAGGCCGGCAGCATCCTGCGGCGTGCTGGGGATCGCCACCGACAACCCCGGATAGTGGGCGATCGCCCCTTCATTTGCCTGGCTGTGCCAGATCGCGCCACCCGGCAGGTAGCCGCCGTACGGCGCGTACAACACGCAGGGCGCCGCCCACTTGCCGTTGCTTCGCCAGCGGAGGGTCGCCAGGTTGGTGATGAGCTGATTCCAGCCGGTGGCAATGAAATCCACAAACTGAATCTCGAAGATCGGCCGCATGCCGGTCGACGCCAGCCCGCTGGCCATGCCGATAATGGTCGACTCGGCCAGCGGCGAGTTGACCACGCGGCCGGGAAAATCGGTCGAGAGCTGCTGTGTTAATTTGAAGACGCCCCCCTTGGGGTCCTCGATGTCCTCGCCAAAGAACAGGTACCGCTCGTCCTCCTCCAAGGCGGCACGGAAGACGGCGCCGACAGCGTCCGCAATCGTGGTGCTCGACTTCAACTCAATCGGCGGCGCGGTCGCCTCACCGCGCTCCGCCTCGATGTTCGTCAAGACATCGGCCGCCTCCGGATCCGGTTCGCGACTCGCCTGCCGGTACTCGGCGCGGACGTCATCCCGGATATGGGATTCCATGGCATCAATCTCTTCCCGGCGAATAAACCCCTGGTCGATCAGTTGTTGTTGGTACAAGATCAGCGGGTCGCGGGCCGAGATCGCCGCCAGTTCGTCGGGCGAGCGATATTGGCGATGGTCGTCATTATTCGTGTGACTTCCCAGGCGGTCGAACTCCGCCCAGGCGAAGACCGGTCCTTCGCCCTGGCGCGCTTGATCGACGCAGTCGCCGTATTGCTGGTAAAACTGCTGCACGTCGCGGCCGTTGAGCCGGTGCCATTGCTGTTCATCCAGCACCTTCAGTGCCAAGGCATTCGTTTCGGAGGTCGGCGTACTGATCCCATAGCCGTTGTCCACGACGACAATCAGGATGGGCAATTTGCGTTCACGGGCGATACAGACGGCTTCGAAGAAGTCGCCCTGCCGCGCCGCAGCATCACCGATATGCGCCACCACGATGTCACCCTGACCGGCCATCTTCAAGTTCCAGGCGGCACCGCAAGCGGGCAGCATGTGTGAACCGGAAGGCGACGGATGACTCCAGATGTTGAGTTGCCGGTCGCTGAAGTGCCCCGGCAACTGCCGGCCACCACTCGAACTCGTCCGCTTGGCAAAAAAGTCGCGGGCCAGGTCGCGGGCGGTCAAACCGCGCGACAAGACCAACGCACGGTCACGGTACATCGGAAAACAATAATCGCCGGGACGCATGTGCAGCGCACCGGCCGCCGTGGCTTCGTGCCCCATCGCCGGAATGTGAAACCAGCCCTTGCCTTGCCGCATCAGGCTCTTCTCACGTGCATCCGCCTGACGGCTGATGAGCATGGTTCGCAGCAGAGCCAGGGCGGTCGGTTTATCTAGTGACATGTGATCTAGACCGGAATGAAAGTCGGACTGATCAGAGGCCTTCCCAACAGGAGGTTCGTTCCTGGACTCGTGCGCGCTCAAGGACGATTCGGGCCGTTGGGAAAGTGAATTGATGCGACGCACAATGCAGTCGCGCCGATCTCTCTGACGGGATTCTCGCGATTCATGAAAATCGATCGGCGAACGGTAAAGGAATTCTTTAGCCCGGACAAGGTCAGTGACCAGACTCGGAAACCGGGCTGCAAACCTGGGGCATCCTGTCAATCCAGAGGGACTGCCCGCCTGGCTGCTATCGCTGCTGGCAACGCCGGCGCATGCCGGGCCGGGGAGTATGCGACGAACGGCTCAGGCGTGGCCGCCGATCAACTTCTGCAATTGCCGACAGGTCCGCGTGTTGGCCACATCCTGCCGGGTCAGCCCGGCCCGGCGAGCCTGGAGGACGCCGAAACGCAGGCAGTCGAGTCCGTCGACGCTGTGCGCATCGGTCGAAATGACAATCGGAATCCCGTGTCGTTTGGCAGCCGCACAGAAGACGTCGTTCAGATCAAGACGCCACGGATTGGCGTTAAGTTCGAGCAGTTTGCCTTGGGCCTTGGCGGTGGCCATCACCTGGTCCAGATCGACGTCGTAGGCTTCGCGCCGATTGATCAGCCGCCCGGTTGGATGGGCAATGGCGGTGACATGCGGATTCTCGAGTGCGCCGAGGATGCGTTCGGTAATCTGATCGCGCGGCTGGTTCTGACCGTAGTGCACGCTGGCCAACACCCAATCCGCTTCGGCCAGGACATCATCAGGCAGATCCATCCCGCCCTTCTCGAGAATATCGCACTCGATGCCCTTCAAGACGGTGAACGCGTCCCCCAGGTCGGCGTTCAGCGTGTCGATCGTCGCCCATTGTTTGCGAACGCGGGCCGGGTCGAGCCCGCCCGCCATGGTCACGCGCTGGGAGTGATCGGTGATGGCGATGTACTTCAAGCCTCGCTGGCGGGCCGCCGCGACCATCTCTTCCAGCGTCGCCTTCCCGTCGGTGGCCGTGGTGTGCATGTGCAGGTCGCCCCGAATGTCCTGCAATTCGATCAGTTGAGGAAGTTCTCCGGCGGCCGCCCAGGCAAACTCTTCCCGCGACTCGCGCAGTTCCGGTGGGAACCAGGGCAGGTCCAACGTTGCATACACTTCCTCTTCGGTCGCGCCGGCCAGATAGGTCTCTTGATCCCCGTCGACTTGATAGACCCCGTACTCGTTGATCTTCAAGCCCCGTTCGCGGGCCATGCCGCGGAGCGTCACATTGTGATCCTTCGAGCCGGTGAAATACTGCAGCGCGGCACCGAACGATTCGGCGGGCACCACGCGCAGGTCGACCTGCAGCCCCGAGTGGAGACGGATCGACATCTTGGTGTCGCCGCGCCCGATCACCGTCTCAAGGTCCGGTACATCGGCGAAGCGGTCCATGATCTCGGCGACGTCGGTGGAGACGACCAGCACATCCAGGTCGCCAACCGTTTCGCGACCGCGGCGATAGCTGCCAGCCAACTCCATGCGTTCGATACTGGAACAGGCGCGGAGGTGTTCGAGCACCTGCTGGGCGATCCGGTCGGCATCCGCCCAGAGGATTCGTTCATTGGCCGCAGCCGCAATCTCGATGCCCTTGAGGATGGTCTGCTCGGTCTTGGCGGCAAAGCCTTTCAGCTTGCGGACCTCTCCGGCCAGGCAGGCCTCGCGAAGCTGGTCGAGATTCTGAACACCCAGTTCGCGAAACAGGACCGCCGCCTTCTTGGGGCCCAGCCCGGGGACGCGCATGATCGCCAGGACCGTCGCCGGCACCACGTCGAGCAGTTCATTCAATTGCGAAAGTTCGCCGGTCGTCACGAGCGTCTCGATCTTCTCGGCCAGGTCCTTGCCAATGCCGTCCAAGCCGGTCAAGCGCGACGGGTCGTCGGCAACGATCGCCGACAAGCGTTCCGAAAGGTCGCGGATCACGCGGGCGCCGTTGCGGTAGGCGCGGACACGGAATGGGTTAGCGCTCTGAAACTCGAGCAGATCGGCGATCTGGTCGAAGGTATCGGCGATGCGATCGTTCGTCATGACGGTTCCGGAGAGAAAGGGAGGGGGACTGCCGCCGCGGCAGGTGACTTTGCAGCCGCCACGGCGCGGGCGTCGTTGGAGCGCCTGCATGAGTTTACGGACTTCGGGAGCTTCGCCCAGGGTCGTGCTGCGCCGGGGTTGCTCAAACGTGAATTTCGACGACGTCCTGGTCGTTCAAAACATAGTCCGGCTTGACGCGGGTCCCGGGGTGCATCTGGCTTCCCCAGACGCGGGCAAACTTGAATTTGTCGGCGAACTCCCGGTGGATCAAGGCCGCCATCTCGATGACCGGCGTTCCCCGTCGGACCGTGTACGGTTTGTCGTAGTCGGGCGTCTTCCGAGCAGGCATTTTCGTATACACGCGGACGACGTCCAAGGCCCGGAAGATCTCTTCACCCAGTTCACTCAAACCGGTCCCCCGTTGCGCGGAGACAGGACACTCGGGAAACTCCCAGGGACAGAATTCGTGAAGCAGGGCTAAGCGCTGCTCCGCATCGGGCAGGTCGAGCTTATTCGGAACAGCGATCGTACGTGTGTAGCAGAGGCCAACATCGTCGGCATCCAACGTGGTCTCGCGGGCCAGCCTCGTCTTGCCGGTTTCCAGGTTGGCCAGCAACTGCTGGACGTCGTCAATCCCTTCATCGGTGCCCAGGTCGATCACCAGCAACACCACATCCGCACCGCGGATCAGCGCCTGCGTGGTCGGGGCGAAGACGTCCGCGGTGATCGGTGGCGTGTCAATCAGTTGGATGGTGATGTCCAGCCAATCCATCATCGCGGGGGCGGGTTGCAGCGTGGTGAAGGGGTAGGCGGCGACGTCCGGCCGGGCGGTCGTCAAGCTGCGGACAAGCTGGCTCTTGCCGGCATTCGGGCCGCCGACCAGGACCGCCCGACCGGCCCCCTGCCGCGGAATCCGCATCCCCTGGCCGGGCGTCGTTCCCGATCGCGGCAACTGCTCGCAGTGCCGCCGAAGTTTGCTGATCTTCTGTTTAAGACTTGCCTGCAGCTTGTCCGTACCCTTGTGCTTGGGCATGGCCCGCAGCATCACTTCCAGGCACCGCAGCTCGTCGTGCGGCGTCGTCGCCTTGCGATACTCTTCCTCCGCCTTGCGGTACTGAATGGTCAGGTTGGCGGGCATGATGGCAGGACGAACGGTTCGGATGCGAGTCGGTCGGAAGCCGTCATTCTACCTCACCGAGCGGTTTTCCAACCGCCGTCGTCAAAATCGGCGGGACGAACGGGAACGGCGGCGGGTGCCGCCGGCAGGCGATCCAATACGCCCGTGGGGGGCTCCGCGGTGCCCAGCGTCCGCTCGACCTTCTCCCACGCAATGGGCACGATTTGCCAGGCTCGAACCGGGTCACGCCGATCGTTGGCGGCCGAATGATTGTCCGGTCGGAGCAACCGCGGGACCGTGTCGAATCCCTTTCGATTCGCTGCCGACTCCGGGTCGCGGATGGGATTGACGTTGAAATAGCTTTCAGCCCGCTGCGAACTTTCCGGCCCGGTCGGCCGAGTCGGCTGAGGCGCGGACGAATAGGTCGTGCCGCCAGGCGGAAAGGAATGCTCGGGTGATCCGGGAATCAACGACGACCCGCGCCCGCCGGTTCCGGACGGCGGTGCGGGCGTCCGTTGCCTGGCCGGTTCCTCTCCGGCGCCGCCGGTCGTCTGTCCTGCCTCCCCACCCGCGGGCGGCGCGGGTGTCGGCGATGGTTCCGCAGGCGGTACAGCAGCGGCGGACGGCGGTCGAGGCACCATTTGCGAACGGTAGCCGTTGGGTGCGATCCCGTTGGGACTCAGCGAAGGCGGATAATCGGCCGGGGTCCCACCGGCGGCCGGCGGTGCCACGGTTGGCGCCAGCGGTTGCGGAGTCGCGCCCAGGCTCGCGGCAGGAACCATCGTCGTTCCGCTCGACGGCGCCGGCGGTGCCGGGTAGTAAGGGGATTCGGTCGGCGCAACAGGGACAACCGTGGTTCCATAAACCGCACACGGGTCGACCATCGGGTTCCCGAAGTAGGCGACCGGTTGTTGCGTTACCGGCTGGCGGCAGCCCCATTCCCATGGCCAGCGAAAGCAGGACGAAGGAACTCGCCGCAATTGCCAGTTATATCCGTTGCAGGGTTGCGTTGCGGGATTACCGTAAGCAATTTGCGTCGTTCCGATCACTGTTCGATAACGGGTCGTCGGTACGCGCACCCAGGACGACCGATACGTGCGACGGGGCCACCATGAGGTCAGCGACGAACTGCAGCAACCCGAGCTGGTGACCGGCCGCTGGACACAAACTTGCTGAGGGATCACCACCGGCGGTCCGCAACTGACGGTTCCCACCATGGGCGCCGCCGAAACGGTTGCCGGTTGCTGAAAGTTGGGCGTGGGCTGCACCGTGGGACTCGCTTCCGCCGATGGTACCGAGGTCACCGCGGCTGGTGGCTGACTGACGACGCTGGTCGGGTAATAGATGACCGGCTGGCCGGGAAACTGAGTCGGTGGCGGCGGCAAGGTCGTGCGGGCCGGTGTCCGCGGCTGCTTCTTGCCCTTGCATTTCGTCCACGAATGTGGCTCGTAATAGGGAGACCGGCCGGAGAGCCAGTCGGCCAGCGGGCCGGCCGCACCTTGCGGGGCCAACCAACTATGCACGCATAGGACGCTCGCGAGCACCACGGTCCGGCCAATCCAACTGTTCATCTAACTATTCCCGCTGCCGATGTTATGACACACCATTTGTTGGACTCGTTTCCACCCTGCTCCGTCAACCGCCGTTGGGTCAATACGCCGCGATTGCGAAAACGCGCGTAATGTTCCGGGTCTTCGGATCGTAGGGGACCGTCCGGTTCTGGAAGTGCGCGTTCCGAGCGATGCCCCGGCGCAACGGTAGCTTACAAACGGGGTACGCTGTGGCGAAAAATGACGGTACGCCTGGGAATCACGAATCGCGAGCACGCGATTCATAGCGATCGTAGAGGTCGAAGAAGACCTCGCGTACATTGCCGTCATGACGAGCGAACGCGTCGGCGATGTCTTCCGCCGAAACCGACTCGGCAGCGGCCGCCGGAAGCAGTTCGGACACCAACTGCCGCGTCCGCTCGACGGTCGGATGAGTTGTCATGATGGTCGGCAGGCCGAAGCTGACGTGTGCTGTGACCAGGAGCCCGCAGCCCTGCCGGCGGCAGATTCTCTTTAGCTTCCGCCCCTGCCACCAACTAAGTTGTTCGATCCCATCCACAATCAGTTGCGTGTCGGCGTCCCAGGCCGCCATCTCGCCGGTCGCCACGGGCAAGCGGCGTTGGCCGCTGGTCAACGTCACATGTGCCACTCGGCGGCCCGCGTTGCGCAAAGGCTCGTGAAGCGAATGCAGGAGGGTAGATTTGCCGGAACCGTGCGGTCCGACCACTTCCCCCCACCAGGCATGGTCGCGCAGACGGCCAACCAGCAGCTCGCACGAATCGTCGGCCGGGAACCGGTAATCGAGGGCACCCGGGCGAACCGCACTCGTCGAGAACGGATTCGTGGGGGGCAGCGAATTCGAGGAAGATGCTTCAGGTTGCTGGCCTGTCACGCCGCCCCACCCTTGTGGTTCGAATCATCGGCAGGCGCACGCAACTCGAAGGGCTGGTCGAAAAACAGCTCCTTGCCGCGGCGGAGAAAAATCCGCACGCGCCCGCACCAGCGGATCTTGAGAATCTCGCCCGTATAGCTCAACGGGCTGTTCGGCAGAATCGTCTTGAACCGATGGAGGCGACGGAGATCGTGCTCATCGGCATCCGCCGGTACCCGCCGTTCAAAATAATGGACGGCCAGGTCTTCGTCGCCTTTCCCTTCCGTGAACCAAAGCACCGACAGCTCGACCGCCTGCAGCTCGTCCGCTTCCACGGCATCAATTTGATATTCCGCATGCAGTTCGTCGCCCGGCCGGTAGATGCCGTTCGAGCCGAGGAACTGCAAACTGATGAGCGGTTCGATCATTGGATGACCGAGTCGTTGGCGGTGCCGTTGCTGGGATCGTTTAGTGACCGTTAACATTGGGATAGACAACAATGGGGAAGTTTCGCACGAACTTGGGCCGAGACTCCGGCTTGCCGGCGACGACCAATTTCCAGCGCAGTGAATTGTGGTTCGACTGAAACGAGTGCATCGCGTCGGCCGGGATCAGCAGCGATTCCCGCATCTCCAGTGGAATCCCGGGCTCGATCAAGATCGATCCACGCTCGAAGACCGGCTCTTCGTAGACCACCTTGGTTTCCGTGCGGATGTCGGTCCCCTGGCTATAGGTCGACTCCTCTTCGCAAACCAACAGCATCTGCAACCCCGCAAGGGAAATTCGCCCACCCTGCGATAGGAAAATCGCATACTCGTGGCCTGGCCGCAAGGGGAGATCTGAGATTTCAACACAGGTAGGACCGATCCGACTGTTCACCCACACGGTCCGCACGATGTAGTTCACGGTCCAGACGCTGCAGATGATGTAAGGGACGGCAAACAGCATCAAAACCCATTCAGGCTCGCCAAAAAACCAGCTCTCGAATGAAATCACAAGTAATGCCACCGCGAAGGCGGTCGCCACCAATGCCAGCACAGTCATCGCCGGCAGTTTCCAGGCGGACGACTTGAACACCGGCAGGCGATAGGCCAGGTTGACCCCCGGACTGTTCACGAGGTTGGCTTCGCGAGGAATCGCTGGATAGTCCTTCTGCGAGGGCAGGGCGTCCTGGATCAAATCCAGATCCGCAGCCCGCTGGACAATGGCCGATCGGCGTTCCGCGGACACGCCAACGCGGAGCACCGTCAGGATGACACCCGCGCCTCCGATGAACACCGACGAGGAAAGGACGGTGACCGCCAGCCAAAAACCGAACCCGGGGCGGTAGATCGAAGCCGCCGGGTTGATGATCTCGGCACTGACCAGTGCGGTCAGTGCGATCGCGCCGAGCAGAAACAGGAGCCCGAAGAAGATCGCTTCGCCAACGCTGCCCACAATCCGCGAGCCCGTGCGGCGTTCTCCTCTCTTTTTTCCGAGAAAGCGGAAACGGGGTGCCATGATTCCACCGAACAATCCGTTGGGGGTGGGAAAGACCGTTGAGGGAGCAAGAGACCGCGATCGATCTCGGACAACTTGACGAACCTCTCGTATTGTACTCCAATCGCGGCGAATTGTATTGGGGCACTCCGGCCGTCCGGCAGCGAACGTCGAAACACAGCCATCACATGCCGGAACGGTGGTTGCATGTTGCGGCAAGCGACCAGCAGCAGCGAGCCAGAAATTGGCACATTCCCTTTTTGGCGACGGCCCTGCCACGTTACGATGACGGCATGTCCCCCACGCGCGGTCAATGCTCCCCGCCACGGTTTCCTTCGACTTCCTCTGACGCCACGAGAACTTCCATGCCCCTGGTTCCCCGCTCCATCCCCGTCCTGGCCGCGCTGTTCCTGGCCTGCGGCGGCAGCCACTTCCTCGCGTCCTCCTGCTACGGCGGCGATTGGCCCCAGATCCTGGGCCCGCAGCGAAACGGTACCGCGGTCGACGAAAGGCCCCTCAAGGCCTGGCCGGCCGAGGGCCCACCGGTGAACTGGTCGTTCCCGATCGGCAGCGGATACGCCGGTCCCGCCGTCGTGGGCGACCGAGTGATCGTATTTCATCGGGTCGGCGAGATCGAACGGGTCGAAGCCATTGAACTCGCCACCGGCAAGTCGGCATGGACTGCCGATTTTCCGGCAACCTATTCGGGCGGATACAACTCCGACACCGGCCCACGCTGCGTTCCCCTGGTCACGGGTGACCGCGTGGTCGTGTTCGGTGCGGCAGGCCACCTGCATGCAGTCAAGTTTTCCGACGGCACCCCGTTGTGGTCCCGCGACACACAGGCCGATTACCCGGGTCCCGGAAGCTATTTCGGTGCCGGGAGCACGCCAATCGTCGCCGACAACAAGGTGCTGCTGAATGTCGGCGGTCGCGACGCCGGGCTGGTCGCCTTCGATCTTCAGACCGGCAAGACCGTCTGGAAGCAGACCGATGAACGGGCCAGCTATTCCTCGCCGACCGCCGCTCGAATCGACGGCCAATCCCAAGTCATCTTCGTCACCCGCATGCACGCCATGGGGATTGACCCCGCGACCGGCAAGGAACTGTTCCGCTTCCCGTTCGGGGCCCGCGGACCGACCGTCAACGCCGCCTCCCCGCTGGTATTTGACGACCGGTTGTTTGTCTCTGCAGCGTACGGTGTCGGTGGACACCTGGCAAAGCTGACGCGAAATTCGGCCGTCCAGGTGTGGGCCAACGACACGACCATGTCCAGCCAGTATTCAACGTGCGTCCACCACGACGGGCACCTCTACGGAACCCACGGTCGGGAAGACTTCGCCAACGGCGAGCTGCGATGCATCGAAGCCAATACCGGCCAGGTGAAATGGACGGCTCCCGGCTTCGGAGTCGCCCACACGATTCTCGTCGGCGACCACCTGCTGTTGTGGACCAATCAGGGGAGACTGGTCCTGGCCCCCGCTTCGCCCGTCGGCTACCAGCCACTGGCCAGCGCTCAACTCTCGAACCAGATCACCCGCGCGCTGCCCGCCTACAGCAACGGACGCTTTCTCTTTCGGGACAATCAGGGTAACGGCGGCACGCTCAAGTGCGTTACCTTGGTCGCACCGTGAGCATCGAGCGGCCATTGAGTGGCCCTTGGCCTACTGGAGGTGGCGGCGGGTGACGTGCGAGCCGCGTGCGTCCGCCCCTCCGTCGGTCATCTGTGCGTCACGTCACGTGGTTGGGCGGCGCGCAGGTAGCCCCTGCAACCACTGTTCAAAGGCCCGTACCACGGAACCTGCGAATGCTCGTTTGAATCGCTCCCCGGGAATGCGATGGAAATGGGGAAGGGGAGACCTTCGGTCGGCGGTTTCGGCGGGGTCAGAGACCCGCGCCGAGCAGTAAGGAAGCGACCCGCGCCGAGCAGTAAGGAAGCGACCCGCACGGAGCAGTAAGGAAGCGACCCGCACGGAGCGGAAACGAAGCGACCTGCGCCGGGCAGTTGGTGGGAGACACGCGGCTGAGCTGTTGTGTTAGCGGCCCCGGAACGTGCCGCCTGAGACGGAGGCCACGGTCCGCAGGAAGGTCGACAGGTTTTGATCGAAGTAGTTGCCGAGCCCCACCGTGTTGACCGGGATCTCCGCGTGCGATCGGCACAACGTGTAAATTTGCTGGGCCACCTCGGGATCGAAGCGGCCCGAATTCGCAAACGTCGGGGCACCGTCAGAGAACAACAAGATCGTGTCGATACCGTCGTACGAATAGGCCTTTTTCAAAGCCTCCAGGGTGTTCGTCCACCCTTCCGGTTCCACCGAGTTCAGCTGGGCCATCAACTGGGCGCGATTGGCATCACCGGCCGGTCCCTGGATCTTGGCCAGGCGGCCGTCGCTGGGAAACGTCCGCACGTCCGACGAAAAGACGATCAATACGCACTCGTCCAGGTCCAGGTGGCCCAGCCAGGTGCTGGCGATCTCCTGCGCCTCCTGCCAGCGGTCGGCCCCGTCCTCGTCGTCCTTTTGCTTCATGCTGCCCGAGGCATCGAACAGGAGGGCCACGCGTTTCAGCTTGCCGTTGATGCCGACCAGCTTGCGATTGACGGTGGTCTCCATCTTCAGCTGCCGCTCGAATCGTTGCTGGGCCCCCACCAGTTGCGACTCCAAATTGGCGTTTGACTTCTTCAGGCCCTGAAAGATCTCCGCCGCACGCCGCAGTCGGGCCAGGTAGTCTTCCGCCCGCCGTGCCTCATCATCGGCCGTCTTCTCCAGCGCGGTGATCCGCTGCTGGTAGGACAATGCGGTTTCACCAGCCTCGGCCCGCACGCTACTCAGTTCGGTCCCCGCGGCGGCCAGCTTCTTTTCGAGCGTCGCGACAATGGCGTCCAATTGGTCGCTCTGTTTGCGCAAGCGCTCTCGCTCTGCTTCGACTGCCGTCAGTGATTCGAGCTTCGCTTCAAGCTGGGTCGCCAACTCGGCCATCCGTTCGGTCAGCGATTTCTTCTCGTCGGCCAGACTGGTCGTATCGCTGGTCAGCGTCTCCACCCGCTGTGACAGCCGGGCCTTGTCCGCTTCCAGTTCCGTCCGCCGCTGTTTCAGGGCGGCCGCATCCGTCTCCAGGCTCGCCTTCTCCGTGCTGATCGCGGCAATCGTCTTGTCCAGGTTGGCGATCCGTCGGGCTGCGTCCAACAGTTGTTGATTGAGCCGGTCGCGTTCTTGCTGCGTGAGCAGCAGGTTTTCTCGCGTGGTGGCCAGTGTCTGGTCACGATCCCGCAACTGATCTGTCAATTGATCACGCTCTGACTTGGCCATCCCCAAATTGGCATGCAACGACTCGTTGGCGTTGCTCAACTGCTCATACTCATCCTGCCCGCGGGTCAGTTGAATATGCAGAAACAGGGCCACAATGACGACCAGGATCATGGTAAACAGGGTGACGTCGTTACTGGAGATCCAGCCGGCCAGGCCTGCCTCACTATTGGTGGAAGTCGCCCGTTCGAGTTGCATCACGCTCCTCCCGCAATTCGCCAAACGTGACTCGAGCCCGGATGATTCATAAACGAAAAACCGTTCTGTGCACGCCGCTGTGTCGCAGTCGTTTGCGGCACCCATGCCCAAAGCGCCGCGTATCGCAGCCACTCAAGGAACCTGGGCTAACGCCCGACGGCGAATGAATTATCCGCGTTATCGTCAATACCGTTCCATTGGATTCCGCACTTCCCTACGTCATGCTCTGCATGACCTACCGTACTGCCAATCAGCTCCGCGGCCTCAAGGACGGCTCCGCAGCCAGCCCATCACCGGCGCTTTGGATTGCCCGTCATGATGAGCGGCCACCAATTCCTCCAGGATCTCGCGGACCTGGTCGGGTAACTCGCTAATGGCCTCGGCAACCGTGGCGGCCTGGGCCAGAATGCCGGCCAGTTGTTCCACATCCAAATCGAGCTTACTGAAGTCTTGGATGGTCTCGACCGTTCCTTTCAGCCGCGCCAGCGTCGCGTCGAGATCCCTGAGTTGCCCAGCGACGGGAACCAACGATTCGACAAAGATCGATAGCTGCGCCGCCGAGTCCGCAAAGGAATCGGATGCCTCCCGCAGCGTTCGCTGGCCCGGCGAAACCTCGTCCAGCGAACGGTGCAAGGCGTCGCCCACCGCGCCCATTTTGGCGACCGTCTGTTGAATCAGCTCCCGGGTCGGAGCCAGTTCCCGCTGCAGATCAGCCTGCTCCGACATCATCGACTCCAAAACACGGGCGCCCGTGGCCAGCGTATCAGCACTCTGCCGAATCGCATCGACGCTTTCGTTCAACATCGTCAGGTTGGCTGCGTGCCGGGACGTGCTGTCGCTAAACTGGCCGTCCACCGCGGACTTGAATGACTGGATGGCCGGTTCGAGCTGCCCTGCCGCGCCGGCGAATTCCGCCGCAATCGTCGTCACATTACCGGACAGCGATTCGACCGCGGTGCGAAAGGCGGTCATTTCTTCAGTCAGTTCGCCAACGCCTGCGAACAGCGTTTCGTGGGCCGGAACAAGCCGATCGTGCAACGTCTTGTTCATCGCGACAAACGCTTCCTGCTGAGACTGCGCCGTGGTTTTCAGCTCTTCCGCACCTCCCCGCAGGTACTCGGTCGATTCGTCGAGCCGCACCACCGACTCGCCAACTCGCTCGACCACCTGATGATGCAGCGAGGCGGCGGCGACGAATTCGTCTTCCACGGCCGTGCGAAAAGCGGATACCGAAACGTCCAGGCCGGCAATAGCGCGCTTGCCTACCGGAATCAGTTGCTGCAGGGCTTCCGCCGTCGAGGCGGTGGTTTCGTGGAGACTGGTCAGCGCCGCTGGAATTCCGTTCATCTGGTCGCCAAATGCACCGGCCGCAGCTTCCAAGGCCGCCCCCGCCTGCTGCATGGAGGCGGTGGTGGCAACCAGCCGCTCGGTACTGGCGTCGTGCTGGGCGACGGAACTGGCAATGGAATCGGCCATCGACTCGATTGCATGAATGGCTTTGATCGTGGCGGCCTGCGTATCGAGCCCGATTCCGCTCCAAATCGCCGCGTCGAACCAGTTGCGGGCCGCAATCCGTAATGCCTCGGCGCTGTTTCCGGCCAGGTGCAGCAGAAACTGATTGATGAACGCCAGGATCGCTCCCGCCCCGACCCCGGCCACCAGCGGCATCACGGCAAACAGAATATCTCCCAGCGACTCGGTCTCCTCTGGAACCTCCAACCAGGCGAAACCGGCAACCGTGAGGATCACCCCCAACAGCGGCGCCACCACACCCAGCCGTTGCAGGAGCATGTAATCCGAACTTCCTGCGATCCGCGTGTCCAACTCCTGAAGGACATCGTCGCGGGTGTAATTGCCTGGCGTCTTGCTACCGCCGGGAAACACACCGGTCACCCAATGCAGCCAGGGAAAAGCGACCTCCTTACCGCCGGCTGCCGTGCGTCCGTCGCCGCCTTCCGCCAGGTTCGCCTGGAGCGTCGCCAGCATCCGTCGCTGCGCCTTGATGCGGCGCATCAACCGCGAACAAAGAAACAGTTGGACTGCAAAGAAGACCGCGGCAATCAGCACAATGTGCCAGTGATCTTCGATGAATGGTCCCAGTTGGGCCAGCAGTATCATTTACGACTCCGATCCGACGACGCCCCGGCAACTTCGACGATTGCTGCTCATTCCGTCCATTGTAGTCCATGGTCCACGCGGGTCGTACGGATTCGCTCAGGTCGTGTACTCCGAGTTGAAAACGACGTAGTCGACCGTCAGATCGCTGGCCCAAAAACGGGTCTCGGCGGTGCCTTCGGAAAAGGTAAGTTCGACCAGCGTCTCCGGCCGGCCCTTGATGGATGCGGAAACGGCCGCCGCGTCGAAGGGGACCGGTTCCCCATCCTGGAAGATCGTGTGTCCGTTCATCGCCAGGCTCATCCCGGCCGGATCGAATGGCACCCCGGCCTGCCCGGCTGCCGATACGATTCTTCCCCAATTCGGATCGGATCCGGCGATGGCCGTCTTGACCAAAGCGCTTTCGCCAACCTTCCTGGCAATCTGCTGAGCCTCCGGCTGCGTTCGGCAACCACGGACGTGCAGGGCGATCAGGTGCGAGGCGCCCTCGCCGTCAGCCGGGATCATCTTGGCGAGTTCGACGCAGACCTCGTCGAGCGCACGCTGGAAGGTGGCCAGGTCTTCTCCGGCCAGCGGCGCGGCCGATTGCCGGCCGCTGGCCAGCAACAAGACGGTGTCGCTGGTACTCATGTGCCCATCGACACTGATCGCGTTGAAGCTGACGTCGGCAGCCTGACGAAGACTTGCCTGGGCGTCGTCCGGCGTGAGTGACGCGTCGGTCATGATGGTGGCCAACATGGTCGCCATGTTCGGCGCGATCATCCCTGCCCCCTTGGCGATGCCCGTTATGCGGACTTCCGCCCCACTAATCTCGACGACGCGCCCGGCGACCTTTTCGAACTTGTCGGTGGTCGTGAAGCCGCGTGCGGCGGAGGCCAACGCGGCATCGTCGCAGCCGAGCTTCGTCGCCGCCGCGGCGATCCCGGCACGGACCTTGTCCATCGGCAAAAAGACCCCAATGATTCCGGTGGACATGACCAGGGCCTGGTCCGCTCGGGCACCACAGGCGGCCGCGGCCAGCTCGAGCATCTCCCTGGAATCACGGCCCCCCCGTTCACCCGTGCAGGTGTTGGCGTTGCCCGAACTGACCACCACCACTCGGCAACTTTCGAAAGGGGTCTTGGCACGATTCAGGGCGACCGCCGACGCGTGGACCAGATTCGTCGTGTAGACTCCGGCGGCTACCGCCTCGTCCTCACAGACGATCAGGGTGACGTCCTCACGGTTCGGGTCGGACTTGATTCCGCAGGCGGCTCCGGCAAGTCGGAAACCTTGGGGCACGGCGGGCAGCTTCACCGATGATGACTCCTTGTCTTAGAAAACTGTAGACGCGATGCGGAAACGGTGGATGACGTGTCTCAGGCAGGTGGGGCACATGGCGTTCCGCGACAGGCAGGGCTTCCGACCGCCGGCCGCCTCAGGCCTCGAAGCCGGTCGTTTGCTCGAAATCATGCATCAGGTTGAAGTTCTGGACCGCCACGCCGGAGGCCCCCTTGATAAGGTTGTCGGTGCAAGCGAGCACGATCACGCGGCCACCGGCAACGCGCACCGTGATATCACAAAAGTTCGTGCCGCTGACATGCTTTGTCGCCGGTAGGTGATCAACAATCCGAATAAACGGTTGGTCCTCGTAGAAGTGCCGGAATGCCTGCATCAACTCGTCAACGGAACACGTCCCGGTCGGCTCGGCATAGATCGAACACAGAATGCCCCGGTCCATCGGAACCAGGTGCGGCGTGAAGAGAACCCGCACTTCCTGGTGGCAGGCGTGGGACAAGACCTGATTTATCTCCGGCTCGTGCCGGTGGGCTCCCACCGCGTACGCCGACAGGCTCTCATTGCATTCCGGAAAGAGCGTGCCCAGCTTCGGCGCACGGCCTGCACCAGAAACGCCGCTCTTGGCATCAATAATAATGCTCGTCGGATCGATCATCGCGGCCCGCAGCAACGGAGCCAATCCGAGAATGGAAGTGCTGCTGTAACAACCGGGGTTGGCGATCAGTTCGGCGGTCGGGATCTCCTCCGCGAACAATTCCGGCAAGCCGTAAACGACTTGCCCCAGCCGGTCCGGATCGGGGTGCGGGCCGCCATACCATTGGTCATAGGTCGCCTGGTCGCGCAGACGATAATCGGCACTGAAGTCGATCACTTTGACATTGTGGTTGAGCAACTGCATGATGGTGGCCGCGGATGCGGCATGGGGCAGGCAACAAAACACGCAATCCACGCGTTCGGCGACCGAAGCCGGATCCGTATTCTCCAGACAGAGATCCAACCGGTCGCTGAGTTGCGGATGAATCGAGGAGACGTGGGGGCTGCCTTCCTGCCGGCTGGTCAGGACCGTGATCTCAACCTCGGGATGCCGCAAAAGAATCTTGATCAACTCCAACGCGGTGTAGCCGGTGGCACCGAGAATTGCGACTCGAATCATGGATCGTCTGCCGTAAGTTGCAGGACACTTGGTACGAAGGCGAGCCACTCCGGCCCCTGATACGTTCAATATATCGGCGTCGCAATGCGGCCCATAGGCGGCTTATCATGGACGTAGCCAAGTCGCCAGATGAGGCTGCGGGTTCGCCAAAATTCCGCCAATTGTTCCGGATTTTCGGTGATCCGCCGCGGGAGCAGGCGGATGCGGCCCCTGGGCGGCAGTGCCGTCAGGCCGACCGCTCGGCAACCTCCAGGAATTCGGCGAGCATCATGCTGGTCGCGCCCCAGATGCAATGGTTCGCGTGGCGGATGCAAGGCGCGACAAAGCGGAGGCCACGCCGCTCGATCGTGATCAAACTCCGGGCCCCTGGATCGGCCAGCGAATCCAGGCCCGGCGTTATCAGGTCGGCAACCTCGCGCGGGCAGGGCGTAAACTCCGGAACCCCGTCGACCGTGGCGACACACGGGGTCACAAGAAAGTTGCTGGCAAAGACGTAGACCGGGGACAGTCTCCCCAGAATGCGCACGCCCGCAGCCTCGATGCCAAGCTCCTCCTGAAGCTCACGCAGCGCCGCCTCTTCAACCGACTCGCCCGCTTCGATCCGTCCGCCGGGGAAACTGATCTGCCCCCCATGGTTGACCAGCTCCGGGGGACGCAGCGTGAGTGGGATTCGCCACGTACCTTGCTCACGAAAGAGGAGGAGCATGACCGCTGCCTGCCGCGCATCGGGCGAGGGCGGGCCCTGGTGCCGCCCAAAGCAATGGGCCGGCGCGAATGCGGAGCAATTCAAGCCGTCCGCCGGCCGACTGGCAAGATGCCCGGCGACACGGTCTGGGAAGTCGGCATCAGGGGACATCAGGCCAAGCCGTCGTTGCTGTAAACCAACGCCCGCGAACAACACACGCAATCTCGTTCCACCTGGCAGCCGCCCGATGACATGCGGCACAGACATACGGCACAAGGCGCAATGGGGGAAAGTTGTCGTTCGCGCTTCATCGATTGCTGCCTGCCGGGAGCCGTTGGTGAACCGTCCCCCCGGGTTCGTAAGACGATCCTTTCACATTGCACGCGGTGCATCGCGGGATGCTTCCGGACGCCGCACAGGAACACGCCGCCAACAACCTGCTCACCCGCCCCGACCGCGGGGCTACGGTAGTTGCTTGCGATCGATTCCTGGAAAAGCCGATTCGCGTCAACCCTATGGCGACTCGACGTCGATGCAGTTGTGAATCGATACGACTCCTGGAACGTCGGCAACGGCAACCTGGGCCAACTGCTTGTAATGAAACGTCGACACACGACCGTGAAGAGTCAGCACGCCACCCTCGAACTCGCACGTAATGCGACGAATTGATCGGTAGGGACTGTGCTGCAAACGGACTGCTGCCATTTCCTCGACATCGACAACCGCTTCATTAATTTTCGTATTCAATAGATCACCATCCATGCAGGTCGAAATGGGTGTAAAACGAACGTTACGCCGCCGAGCTTCCCAACGTGGCAGAACGACGACTACCTAGGCAGCGCGTCAAGACGGGCACGCTCCCGCAGGTTGCTGGCGAGACATGCACAGGCCTTACGTGCAGGCCACAATGAAGGCCTCCAGCCGGCTGCATTGCCTGACTGCGATTCCTGGCAGGCGGTGTCTCTTGGCGGTGTCTCTTGGCGGTGTCTCTTGGCGGTGTCTCTTGGCGGTGTATCTTGGCGGCATGTGTGACGACCACTCCCAAGTGGTCCGTCCAACCACAACAACCGCTCGGCGGCGAATCACTCTCACACGCGAGTGAAACCGGTAAACTGCGGGAAGGACAACATCGAGACGCTGTCATGATCTTCTCACCATGATCGGTTCAAGCGGATCTGGTGCCTCGCCAAAAAAGGAGACCGCGTCTGGGGCGTGGTGGGGGCCTGACATCTTGTCTTGGCGAGCGATCATTATAGGACATGATCGGATTCGGTCAAACGACAACCAACGTGGATTGAGCTGCCGGAGATTGCGTCGCCGTCCGACAAGCTCGCCTGTGGGGCCGAAATCGTTCGTGTTGAGCCGACTGATCACGGCTAGCGGCGGCGGATCGACGTATCGCCGGCATTTGCTCGCGATTGGCATGAGCTCCAGTCGTGCTAGCATGCCAGCAATTCGAACCAGATGACTCATCAGCCGTTGGGCGTTCGCCCCGGTTCCGTTGCCGGCCGAGCAAGCTGGATGCGAACACATGCATGTTGGGATCCACGGCGTTTTGGGTAACTCCACCGCACGCGACGGCGAGACAGCGACTTGGACTGCTTCGTTGTTGCGTCATCGCCATCCGGCGTCGCCCGCGATTAGCCCGAGGCTCTGCCTCGCTAGACAATTGTTGCCAGCGGCGCTACGATCGATAGCGTCAACTTGAACTCGCTCCACCCCACATTGCTAAGGGTCAAAGATGCAGGTTATGGAAGTCTTGGAACTCGTCCTTCGCTGGACACACATTTTCGGTGCCATCATCCTCGTCGGGGGCGTCATTCTGATGCGATGCGCCTACCTGCCGGCCATTGCCGCGGAGGCGGCACCAGAGTTTGCCAACCTGTTCCGGCGCCGCTGGTCGAAACTGGTCATGATTTCAAGTGGTTTGCTGCTTGTCAGCGGCCTCATCAACTTCATCCTGGTCGTCAAGAACTTCAATGTCCCCAGTTCGTACCACGCTGCTTTCGGGATCAAATTCATCCTCGTATTTCTTGTCTTTTTCCTTTCCGCGGCCCTGTCGGGCCGGAGTGGGTTGGCGGAAAAACTCCGCCAGAAAGAGCGCTTCTGGCTCACCGTCAACTTGATCCTGGCCGTCTTGGTGGTCTGCCTGGCCGGCCTCATGAAAAATGCCAAGCACGCGTCTAAGAGCTCGAATCTCATCCCGCCTCAAGCGGTATCTGAGCTCCGTTGACAACAGGTCAGGCGGTCCGACATGCACGCACCCCGCCGGCCCTGTCGTCAAGGGACGAATGTGAAGAAATTGAGTAGACTGGGTCCGGGCCAGGCGGACCCGCCTTTCGATTGAGCCGCAGCGCATGCAACTCGATTATTTCTCCCGCGGAGATGCACATGGATAAGAAGATCAAGAAGAAACTGGATAAGGCGAATCAGAAGGTCCAAAAACTCCAGCAGCAACTGGCAGGTGCGAAACAGCAAGATGACGAGCCGGGGGAAGTCGAGCGGTTAGAAAAGGAGATCGCCGCAACCAGGGCCGAGATCGCCGAATTGCGTGGCTCGAAATGAATCAACGGTGCGGCCTGCCACGCGGCGCGACCGGCCGGCCTGCTGTAATCCTCCGGGCAAGTTGTCGCCGCACGTCGCGATCACCGGCATCATCCCGACAACCCGCACGTGAGCGAGCCACCGCCAACCCGGGGAGCGAGCGGTCCTTTTGCTCGCCAGCCGTCGTGCGTGAGCTATCTTTGCGATGAGACTCCTCATCCAGCATGATGCGTGGCAGGCTACGCATTGGTCCGAAGTTCGCGCGTGCAGATGCCCACTCCCCAGATGCCCTCGACCACCGTTCGACCTCGCCGGACCGCCGCAGAGATCCTCAGGCGCCGCGCTCGCTTTCTATCAATGGCCATCCTGACGGCCTTGTTGAGCGGCTGGGTGGCTTGGTTCTTTCCTCACGACGACCTGCTGGACAAGAGCGGCACGCCCCTTGGTGCCGATTTTTCGATGTTCTATGTCTCCGGCCAGATGGTCGGGAACAGCGAGTTCGAACAACTCTACGATCCGGCGGCCCAGCAGGCTCACCTTCACCGCCTCTTTCCCGACATCGATCCGCGGTTCGCCCTGCCCTATCGCTACCCGCCGATCGTAGCACTCGTCATGGCGTCTCTGGCCCAATTCCCGTATCGAGTTGCCGTGATCACCTTCCTGGCGCTGGGCGTCAGCAGTGCGGTCGCCGGATGCTGGCTCTTGCTCCGTGAGACCGGCCTGACATCAAGGGCGGATCGACGCCTCTGCTGCCTCGTCGTACTCGGCTGGCCGGTTGTCCTGGAGACCTGGATCGGAGGGCAATCTTCGCTTTTCACGCTGCTGATTATGTCGGTCGCGATCGTGCTCATGCAGCGAGAGAAGTTTGCCTGGTCCGGGGCCGTATGGGCCCTGGCGGCCTGCAAACCCAACGTGCTCTTACTGCTGGTCGCCGGCTGCGTCCTGCATCAACCTCGCATCCTGCGCGGCCTGATCCCCGCCGTCAGCCTGATCGGGGCGCTGACCTGGGCGATCGCCGGTTGGCAGAGTATGCAGGAGTATTGGGAAATGACGCTGCAATTGGCGTCTCGCCCCTGGAACCTTGAGACCCCGCCCTGGAAGGTACACGGCCTGGCGCCCTGGTTGGCGATGGGCGTCGGCAGTTCCGCTCGGCTGCTGACGCTGGGGCTCGGCCTGCTGGCGACGACGGCGGTCGTCTGGCGGTGGCGAAGGGCCCCCGCGCCGCCGCACGCCTTTCTTCCGCTGTCGCTGCTGATCACGATCAATGCCCTGGCAAATCCCTACACGCCAATTTACGACCTGACCCTGCTGGCCGCCGGCGCGATCCTGATGATCCCCACAGCACGCGTGGGAGGCCGTCTGCCGCTCCGTCGCCACCCGGGAATCTGGCAAGCCGCCTTGGCGACGCTGTACTTCGGACCGCACCTCTCGCAGTTACTGGCCCAGGCGTATGGGGTGCAAGTGTTTCCGCTGCTGTTGCTCGGCTATGCCATTTTCCAGGCTCGGCTCTTCTGGCGGGAAACGGCGACCATGACGACGTTGGCCGCCGGCACGGTTGGCCGCCGCGTGAAGCGGATCGACGCCCCGCACGGGATCACAAATCCGTTAGCTTGATCCGCGTCAGGCGGCGTCACGGTTCGCTGGGGACTCATCCGAGTAAACCCCCGGTTCATCGATTCCGTCGCCGTCCCAGTCGCCCATCACGGGCGTGTCCGCGGCCCCGCCCATCTCGAAGACCCGGTCGTGCGCGTCAAGCTCGTGGTTGCCGTTGCTGTCGAGCACCCACTGTCCGCCTCGATAAACACCGATTTCCTCGACGCCATTGCCGTCCAGGTCACCGACGACCGGCAGATCTCCCGCCTCGCCGAATTCGAATTGCATGTCGCGATCCGACCAGCGGCCGTCGCCGTCGACGTCCAACCACCAAAGTCCGTCCCGGAAGACGCCAATGTTTCGAATCCCGTCGCCGTTGAAGTCGCCGGCCACCGGGAAGCTGCGGTTGGAACCGAAGCGAATCACGTGGTCGATGACGTCGGCACGACCTTCCCCGCCGGCGTGCCGTTGCATCAGGCGGCGCCCATCGGTGGCATTGAAGGCGGTCGGAGGTACGTTCTTCGGCTTGCCGCGCGTCAGGTTCTGGACGTCCGGCAACCCCGGTTCGTAGCGAAGCGCGTTTTCGTCACCCGCCCACTCGGGGCCAAAAATGCCAATGTCGTCCTTTCCATCGCCGTTCCAATCACCCGTGACCGGCAGGTCGGTCTCGGCGCCCAGTTGGACCCAGAGGTCTTCGTCGTCCCAGACGCCGTTCCCATTGAGGTCGATAAACCATTCCCCCCGATAGAAAATCCCCACCTCGTCGACACCGTCCCCGTTGAAGTCACCGACGATGGGTGTCCCACCGCGAATCCCCAAACTGGGCACACTCCGCACCTGGTTGAGGTTGGCTTCGCCGGCGGACAACTGCCAGCGGCCTTCGCTGACGTGGCCGGCACTCCAGCGGTTCGCATCGTAGTACTGGCTGGAACTCCATTGCAGGGCGGTGTAGGTCGTGGCCGAGTTCGCGGCCCGCGGCCTGCCGCCGTCAATCACGCTCAGGTGCCACGTATACGGGGCACTGAAATCAGCGGCTCCGACGTAGTTCACCTGGACGTTTCGGATCACGGGGTTGATCACCGCAGGGACCGGTGCGGGGGCCGGCACGACCGACGAGACGATCGGGGCGAGCGGCGGCGGGGGCGTTGCCGGCGGCGGGTTGTACACCGGCACGTCGGGCGCCGCCACGACGACGACTTCGCTGAAGTTGTTCTCCTCAGACGCGGCGGCGACACCCAGGGGGATTCGCACGATGGCGTCGTTGTTTGGCTGTTGCGTTAATTGCGAAACGACAAACTCATTGACCACCTGACCGACATTGAAAGGAATCCCGGTGGTCGTTCCCGCGACATCGATCCCGTCCACATACCCACTGGGATGGAGTTGATAGACGGCGTAATTGGCCCCGCCGCGGAGCCCGGTGAACTCGTAGAAACCGTTGGCATCGGTCACCGCCCGGATCGGTCCCGGCTCGTAGTGGCCCGGCAGGGCCGCACTGGCATCGATCGCCGCGCCGGAAAGGCCGTTGCGAAGCTCGATCACGACACCGGCAATGGGCGTATCGTCAGGGGTTCGCATCCCGTCCCGCAGTTCGGCCAGGTTCTCGGGAACCTCGCCATCTTCGGTCTCCAGGGCGGCCCCGTCCTGAAAGACATAGCCCGACAGGCTGGAAGCCGGCGATTCGCAGAAGTTGTAGTTCTCCGCCGCGTCACCCGAAGCCACCATGATCTGGCTGATCGCGTCGTCGAGCTGGATCTGTCCGCCGTGGCTGCCGGCCCGTTGGCCACCGTGAAACAATCCGCTTGGCTGGATCTCGCGAACCGAATACGTTCCGGGGCGGAGCCCGTCGAAGCGGTAGGTGCCGTCCGAGCCCGTTTGCTGCGTGGCCAGCAGGTTGCCGTCGGCGTCGAGCAGTTCCACGGTGACGTTGGCCAACGGCGCGTCATCGGCGTCCAGTAGACAGTTTCGGTTCGGGTCGGTATGCACAAACCCGGCGATGCTGGCCAGTTGAATCTCGCCGAAGTTGAAGTCGACACCGGACTCACCCGGCTGCAGCCTCACACCCGCAAAGCGGTCATTGTGGACGGTGCCTCGAGTCTCGCCGGCGACGGTTCCGGCCGCATCCTGGCCGTCCGTCCAACCTGCCGGTTGTGTCTGCACAATCGAGTAGGTTCCGGCGGGCAGGTTCTCAAAACGGTAGCTGCCTTCGGCGTCCGTGCGGGTCGTGGCCACGACCGACCCGGTCTGATCGCGAAGTTCCACGAGAACGTCCGCGATCGGTGCTTCACCGGGATCCGTCAGTCCGTTGTCATTGACGTCATGGAACACGGAACCGGACAGCGACGCCGGCAATTGTTCGCAGAAGTTGTAGTCGACCGCGGTCTGGCCGGACGAGAGGACGATCCCGCCGAGCGTATTCAGGGCCTCGACGCCGGTCGAGACGCCGGCAACCGTGCCCATCCGCTGGCCGCCTTCCAGGTACCCCGCTGGCTGCAGTTCGCGTACCGAATAAGTTCCCGGTCGAAGACCGTCAAACCGGTACGATCCGTCGCTGCCGGTCAACTGCGTGGACAGCAGTTTGCCGTCCTGGTCCAGCAGTTGAATGCGCACATTGGCCAGCGGCGCGTCGCCGTCGTCCACCAGGCAGTTCTGATTCGGGTCGGTGTGAACGATTCCGCTAATCGAGGCCAGTTGAATCTCACCGAAGTCATAGTCGACGCCCGCCTGCCCCGCCTGCAAGACAATCTGATCGATCCGATCGTTGCCGACTTCACCCCGCGTCTGGCCGGCCACCGTTCCTACCGAGTCCTTCCCGTCCACCCATCCGCCGGGTTGGGATTGCACGACCGAGTAGCTTCCGGCTGCCAACTGCGAAAACTCGTAGTCGCCGTGGGCATCGTTTCGCGTGGTGGCGACGAGCGTTCCGGACGCGTCGCGCAATTCGATCAGCACATCGGAAATCGGTGGCTCTCCGGCTTCCCAGACCCCGTTGTCGTTGCGATCGTGGTAGACCGATCCCGCCAAAGATGCCGGCAGTTGTTCGCAAAAGTTGTAGTCGACGCCTGCTTGCCCCGACATGACCGTGATCCCGGCCAGCAGGTTCCGGGTTGCGGTTCCCATCAGTGCGCCGTCGACCGTCCCCGTCCGTTGTCCGCCTTCCAGGTAGCCGGCCGGCTGGACTTCGCGAACGGAGTAAGAGCCTGGCCGCAAGCCTTCAAAGCGGTAGGAGCCATCGACGCCGGTCACCTGCGAATCCACCACGCGGCCTTCCGCATCGAGCAACTCAACTCGCACGTTCGCCAGCGGCGCATCCCCCGTATCGAACAGGCAATTGCCGTTGGGATCGGTATGCGCCGCTCCGCTGATGCTGGCCAGGCGAATCTCGCCAAAATCATATCCCACGCCGGCGTCGCCCGGCTTGAGCACGATGGTTTCGATGCGGTCATTCGAAGCCACGCCGCGGACCTCGCCCGCCACGCTACCGGCGATGTCCTGGCCGTCCGTCCAACCGGCCGGCTGCACCTCGACGACGGAGTAGGTCCCGGCCAGCAGGTTCTGGAACTGGTAGCTGCCGTCGGCACTGGTTCGCGCGAAGGCCAGTGCGGCCCCTGCTTCGTCGCGCAGTTCGACACTCACATTGGCGATCGGATCCTCGCCGGCATCGCGGACGCCGTTGTCGTTGAAATCATGGAACACGTTTCCCGCCAGCGAAGCCGGCCGGTGTTCGCAGAAGTCGTAATTGACGGCCGCCTCACCCGAGGCCAGCACAATCCCGCGAAATCCATTCTGCTCGACCGATCCAACAACGGCATCTGCGACGGTACCCAGATGTTGCCCGCCGTCAAGGAATCCGGACGGCTGAACCTCAGCAATCGAGTACGTGCCGAAACGCAGGTTGTCGAAGCGATAGCCTCCGTCCGCATTCGTGGTGGTCTGCCCCACCTGGTTGCCGTCCGCGTCCAGCAGGTGGATCACGACCCCGGCAAGCGGTTCGTGGGACGCCGAACTGCCGAAGCAGTTGCCGTTCTCGTCCGACAAGTGGACGCTGCCGGCGATCGACGACGGTTCCGACTCGGCAAAGTCCATGTCCACCGCGTGCTGATTTCCCAGGGGAATGACAATGTTGGTCAAGACGTCCGGATCGCCCCCCGCCAGGCCGGTCGGCTGGCCGGCCACGGACCCCGCCGTCGCGCCCACACTGAACAGGCCGCTCGGCTGGGTCTCGCGAACCTGGTACGTCCCCGGCTTGAGATCCAGATCCAACCCGAACTCGTAGTTACCCGCGGCGTCGGTGCGTGTGGTGAATCCGGTCGATTCATACCCGGCATCGGCCTGCCGCCAGAGTTCCAGCGCGACATCGGAAATCCCCGGCTCTCCCGGATCCTGATCCAGGTCCACATCGTGGTCCAGGTAGACCGTACCGGAAATGGTGACGGGCATCGGTTCTTGCTGCAGCGACAAGAAGGCCCCGTCGGTACGATCGCTCTGTCCGTCCGCGTTGTCCGCGGGCAGGTCCAATCCGCTGGCATCGAGTGCCGCGTCGTAGCGATTGCGAAACTCTGCCTCGCCGCCGATGCCAAAGTAATGCGGCGCGGTAAACTCGGCGCGCAACATCGACCCCTGAAATTCGACACCGGAAGCAATCGGATCGATCTCGTCATTAATCAACTGCAGATCGGTTTCCGCCGGATCGAACCCCTCGATTTCGTCAACGTCGATGCTGAACCGCAGGTGGTCGCCGGCACGAAATCCGACAAACTCGAGGATCAATTGATGGCCGCCGTCCGCAACGGTCGCCGTGACCTGGGCCCCCGCGTCCTCGGTAGCCAGATCCAGAACGGTAAACGGAATCGCCTCGTCCGCACCAAGCCCTCCCAGCTCGGTATCGAAAATCATGTCCCCTTCACCCGTACCGGGCGCGCCGTGGTCGCCATCGATCACCAGCCGCGTCAGCTCGGTACCATCCGCCCCTCCCTGGAACGTAATCTCGAAGATGTCACCGTGCACATCACCGCCGATGTCCGCTTCCAGGTAGGTAGCCCCGATCTGCAACGGATCCGCATGAAGCAGGCGCCGCGGTTCCATCGTCTCGAAGAAACAACGGCGCTGCGCGCTGCGGTCCGCCTTTCGCTTCGGCGACTGCTGCTCTTTTCTTTTTTGCCAACCCAGGCGTGACAAGCGTGCCAACAAGCCCACGATTCACCTCCGTGTGAAAACGATCATTGCCGCTGATGGCAATGCGACGAGTTGTTTCTCTACTAATCGGACCTGCCGACGACCTACCGCACTTCGAACGCCCCGGACGCCGTTGCCCCTGCCGATCCGGCGCTGGTGTTGACGTGCGGCCCCCAGACGCGGACCGTGGCATCGAAGCCGGCCGACACCAGCGTGCCGCCCCGATAGGCCAACGCCATCACCGACCCGGTATGCCCCGTCAGACGCTCGACTTCCTGCTGCGTGGCCAGATCCCAGATGCGAATCGCGTTATCGCTGCCGCCGATCGCCAACCGGTTGTTGCCCAGGAACGCCACCGCCATCACTTTGCATCCGGCGGGCGGCAGCATGATCTCGCTGCGGCCGTCGATGGAGGCGACTCGGACCCGCCGGTCTTCGCCGCAGGACGCCAGCCGCTGGCCGTCGAGCGAAAACGAGAGGTCCCGAATCCGCTGTCGATGGGCCACCTCGTCTCGCAACACGTCACCGGTGGCAACGTCCCAAATCCGGATCTTGCCGTTCCGCCCGCCACCGGCCACCAGGTCGCCACGCGGCGAAAACGCGATCGCTCGCATATCGATGCATGGACACTTCAACTGACGGCCCGGCACCCCGGTGGCGGCGTCAAACAAACGTAACGGCTCTTGGAATCCCACCGACGCAAGTTGCGACGTACCCGGCCGAAACGCCAATGCGCTCAGCCCGTGATCGCACCGCAGGAGTTCCCGTGACGGACGACTCGAGCCGTCCTGCCAGACCAGGATGCGACCGTCATTCCCGGCGGATGCGAGTTGCCCGCCGTCCGGGGCATAGCAGAGCGAACGGACCCAATCCGTGTGACCCACCAGGTATCGAATCCGCTGGCGCCGCTGCAGATCCCAGATCCGTATGACGTGGTCGTCGCCGGCGATCGCCACTTGCCGCCCTGACGGGTCAAGGGCCACCGCCACGACCACGGGTCGCGTGATCGACGGTGAAATCGGCTCCAATTCGATCACTTCCGCAGACCAGTTGCCCGATTGGGCCAACGCCAACCGGGCGCACCAGAACGTCATTCCCATCAGAATTCCGCAAAAGGTACGAACCGTGCTGCGAAACGCAGGTGTGGTCGCCATCCGGGGCTCCTTGAGTTGCTAGCAATCGCCCGCCGCTGCTCCCTATTCCAACATTGCCGGGCTGTCAATTTGTACTATCGGCCGCGCGCAAAGAATCGCTAGAGGCGAACCGCCAAGACGGCAACGACCGGCAGAATTTCCCGGACATTCTGGGCCCAAGAAGACAAGTGCCCGCCCACGCAGCATGAAAAACCAGGAAAGCTAGGCGGCTTATAGCTGCTGGCGTGCGATGTGGAAGACAGGGCGATTCGTTGGGATCATTCGCCGCTAATGCTCTGCTTGAAGAACGAACAGCTCGCGAGCAGCCGGAAGCGCGAGCGTGCCGGCCCGGATCATGCACCACACGAAAGGCGTTCGCCCACGATTTCGTTGATGGACGAGCAATTCGGACGCTTACCCGAATACCATTCCATTCGAAGCCGCTGGCAGCATGCTCAACGTGTCGGCGGACAAAGCGTCAGCGATTCCACCAGGCACTCGCGATTTTTCCGCTCGCATCGTTGGAAAATAGCGACTTTTCGAAGGCGCTTGAACGGTTTGCGGCGAGGCAACCAGGGGAGATCGGAAGGTCATGCCAAGCATGACCTACGGAAGTGCGGAGTCCGGAGGCGTGGAATCCGGAGACTTGGAATCCGAGAGCAATATCGGGGATCAGCGAGACTTACGAATTCCAATGGAAAAGCTTGGGCCTAGCGGTCGCTCATTTCTACAAACTGGCGGACCGGGCTGCCGGTGTACACCTGCCGTGGCCGGCAAATGCGTTTGTTTGGCGAGCGATGCATTTCCATCCAATGGGCAATCCAGCCAGGAAGTCGCCCCATCGCAAACAGGACGGTAAACATCTGTTGCGGGATTCCGATCGCCCGATAGATGACGCCCGAGTAGAAGTCCACATTCGGATACAGCTTACGTTCGACGAAGTAAGGATCGTTGAGGGCGACTTCTTCGAGTTGCTGGGCAACGTCAAACAGCGGGTCGGCCAAATCGAGCTTCGCGAGCAGCTTATCGCAGGCCGCTTTAATGATCGTCGCGCGAGGATCATAGTTCTTGTACACCCGGTGGCCGAAACCCATCAGTCGAAAACCGCTCCGCTTGTCTTTGGCTAGGTCGACAAACTTCTTAACATTTCCGCCGTCCGCGATGATCTGTTCGAGCATATTCACGCAGGCCTCGTTCGCACCACCGTGAAGCGGCCCCCAGAGTGCACAAATCCCGGCAGCGATCGATGCGAACAGGTTGGCGTTCGAGGAACCGACCATCCGTACGGTGCTCGTGCTGCAGTTCTGCTCGTGGTCCGCATGCACAATCAGCAACATGTTGAGTGCCGAGACGAAGTCCGGATCGATCTCGTAAGGCTCGCTGGGCACGGCGAACATCATCTGCAGGAAGTTCTCGCAGTAGGTCAAGTCATTCTGCGGATAAACGAAAGGCTGGCCGATCGACTTCTTGTAGCTGTAGGCAGCGATCGTCGGCAGCTTGGCGAACAACCGGTGAATGCAGACCATCGCCTGCTCTTCGTCCATCGGGTCGAGCGAATCCTGGTAGAACGTCGACAGGCCACCCACGACCGACGACAGGATCGCCATCGGATGGGCATCGCGTGGAAAACCGCTGTAGAACGACCGCATGTCCTCGTGCAGCATCGTGTGCCGCCTAATCGACATACGAAAATCGTGGAGCTGGGCCGCGGTGGGGAGCTCACCGTAAATCAGCAAGTAGGCGACCTCGACGAAATCCTGGCGTGCCAGATCCTCGATGGGGTAGCCGCGGTAGCGAAGAATTCCCTTTTCGCCGTCCAAGAAGGTGATGTCGCTGGTCGTCGACCCGGTGTTCACATAGCCTTCGTCAAGCGTCACGTAGGACGTCTCGGCACGCAATCGAGAAATGTCGACGGCCCGTTCGCCCTCCGTGCCGACCACAATCGGAAGGTCAAGTTCCTTGTCCCCAATCTGCAATTTGGCGGCATCGGCCATCGACAGCTCCCTTTCCCGGGCTACCCTGATTTTCTGCGGTGAAACTCTGATCTGCTAGCGAACAAGTCGCGGGAAGTCGCAGTGTAACCGTCTTTGGCCCGTTCGGCAATTCGTCGACCTCAGTTCTCTGGCCGGCACAAATTTCGCAACCTCCTTCCACAACAAGCTTTCCGGCGAATGACTAGAAACCGGGCAGACCAACCTCCAACAACGGGGCGGCCCGGCACGCCTGTAGTCAACACCGCATTTTGGCTGCCGGCTGACGTGGCCGCTCCCAACGGTCCGGAACGTGGCCACGTTCAGAATCATGGTATTCTGCTGTCACTGCTACGCTGTCCATTCTTCACGGATCGACCCCATGAACGATGCTCCCCCCACTGCCGGCCAAAGACCGCGAAACTGGGTTCCCTGCGGCTGCCTGATCGCGATGCTGGTCGGCAGCCTCTTACTGCCGCTGACCATGTTCCTGGTCTGGAGTGCCCGGTCGTCCGGACAGGTCCAACAGCAGTTAACCCGGATTCGCCAGGCAGGGTTACCGACGGAAGTTGCAGAATTGGATGCCTTCTACGAAATCCCTGCGGGACTGGCCGATGCCACGCCGGCCTACCTGCGGGCACAGCAGGTGTTTTCAGGTGCCCAGTTCGAGGCCGACTGCCGCGCCTTGCCGCTCGTCGGCGACAACAACCTGGAGATTCCGCCGCCCGGCGAACCGTGGCCCGAGCGTCAGGCCGTGGAAACATTCCTCCGCGACTACGACGAGGGTCTCGCTGCCCTGCATGAAGCGGCGGCGATGGGCGGGGCCGCCCGCTTTCCGCTCGACTTCCAACAGGGTTTTTCCATGCTCTTGCCTCAAGTGCAAGCGGCGCGAACCTGCTCGCGCATGCTGGCGCTCGAAGCACACGTCAAGGCCCACCAGGGTGACGCCGCGGGGGCTGCGCAGTCAATCCAAGACCTGACGAACGTCGTCCGAAGCGTCGAAAACCAGCCGGTTCTGGTCTCGCAGTTGGTCCGCATGGCGCTGCAGGGGATCGCCGGCAACGTCCTCGCACAAGTCCTGCCTCACGTCGAATTCTCCGACGAGCATCTCGTTCAGATCCAGGAGTCGCTTCGTCGCGATGACTTCAAGGCCGGCGTGGGATACGCCGTGGCCGGCGAGCGGGTCATTGGCCGGGCTGCATTCAAGAATCCGGCGGGCTTGCTGAGTCACCCGAGCGAGACGCCGGGGATGCAATTGGTACGAGGCAGCAACGAAGACCTGGCCCTCTACTTGAAAGTCCAGAACGACATCTACGACGCCGTGCAACTGGATTACCCGGAAGTCTTCCCCGCCGTCGACAAAGTGGCGGCAGAGATGCAAGCCGAGTTCGCCGCGCCGCTGGGACGGCTGCGGTACCCTCTGTCGGCCATGCTCCTCCCCGCCATGGAATCCTGCGTCACTGCGGCCGCTCGCACCGACGGCACCAATCGGTGCCTGGAAGTCGCCGTGGCCGTTGAACGGTTTCGCCGCCGCGAGGGGCACGTCCCCGAATCGCTCGAAGCACTGGTTCCCCACGACATGGCAGCCATCCCCCGGGATCCGTTCGACGGGCAACCGGTCCGCTACGTGGTGCAGGAGGACGCCTACCTGGTCTACATTTGCGGCCGCAACCGCGTCGACGACGGGGGCCTGGCGGACGAGCAACAAACGGACGAAGTCGTTCGCATCGCGTTGCCGAATGACAAGCCGTGAACGAGTTCCGCCCTGGGAAGGCGGAACCGCGAATCGAGCGGCCTCGCGGGGAGGATCGTCAGCCGGTGACCGGCCGTTACGGCGACTCGGACACGGGCGACTCGGACACGGGCTTCTCGGACAAGGGCTTCTCGGACAAGGGCTGCTCGGACAAGGGCTGCTCGGATAACTCGCTGGGATCGAGGAACCCGTCCGCGTTCGTATCGAATTGGGCAAAACGGTCCGCCGTTCCCAGGAATTCGTGGGCTCCGACTTCACCATCCTGATTCGTATCCATGCCGACAAACCATCGCGGAAGCTCGTCGGACCGCGCAGTGTTGACGCCGGTCGGCATCACGAACAGCGTGTCGTCCTGCTGCGGACTACCTCGGACCATCCCGACCACCATGCTGCCGGGAATCTCGTGTGACTTGAGTTGACCATCCTGGTTGCGATCCATCCGCGCGAGTTCGGCCGGGGCCGCGGCGATCTCACGCGCATGCAGACGGCCATCCCCGGATGTGTCGAGCGCCGTGAAAAGTGCATCCTCCTGGTCGGCCGCCCGAGCACGGACCTGTCCCCGGTAGGCACGCTGGCGGAGATCCAAGAACCTGACCAACTCTTCCAGGTACACCATTCCGTCCCCGTCCGCGTCGACCCCATTGAACGGTACGTTAAAGCCGGGAAGTTGATTGGGAACCTCGGCTTCATCCAGGTAGCCGTTGGCGTCGGTGTCGAGCGTGTTGAACTGGGCTTGAGCCACCTGCTGCACGTTGCCCAGGGCCGGGTCTTCGTTGACAAAAAACTGCACTTCGACCTCGGTCAATTCAATCGAAACCCGCCGATCATGAGTGCGAATCGACTTGACCTTGGACTCGACCTCCGCAGCCACCGTCTCCAACGTCAGCGCGGTGAGGCGGTTGCCGCGATCGCCCGCCGCACCGAACTGGGCCCGCAATCGCAGGTGAGGCGGGACGGTGGCCAACTGCGCGACCTCGTCGTGATCCAACTGCTCGTCACCATTGAGATCCAGGATGGAAAACAGGTCGGGCGTCAACGGCCAGTCGCTCGCCCGCACCGGATCGCGATACGAATACAACTCTTCCAGTATGTACGTCGCCGCTTTCCAATTGGTCCGTTCGTTTACCAGAATTGCCGTCTCCGGTTCGCGCGTATTGCGACGATTGGACATGCTGCCCGGCGTGGTCTGGGCATCGTCTTTGAAATCGGCCAGGGTAATGACCTGGTCGTCATCCGCGTCGTAACGCAGCAGCCTGCCCGGTGCCGCCTCCATCTCCGCGCTGGTAATCGCGCCGTTTCGATCGGCATCCAAGAGACGACGGAGCGGCGATTGCGCGCGGCCGGCACGACGGAATTCGTTCGAGCTCTGCAGAGAGAAGGAACGCGAACGTCCCACATTCCGGGTCACGAACCGGGGTACTTCCTCGCGGTTCACCAGGCCGTCCCGATTCCGGTCGTACATGGAGACGAGCTGGTCTTTTTGCGAATCTTCGGTGATCGGCAAGTTGCCAAACTGGCCGTACATGAAGGCGGGACTGTCGGCAACTTCTTCCCAGGTACGTACACCGTCTCCGTCCGTGTCCGCCGCAGCATAGGCCGCATCCACCAGCTCGGCCAGCGCCGTGGAATGCAAGTCGCCATCGATCATGATCGCCACGTCAACCACCAACGGCCCACCCGGGGTCAGCAACACGATCCGCTCGGCCGGTGAATCGGCAGATGCATCCCGCGACGCGGGCTCGGCAAGCTCGGTCGGCGCCGCACTGGCACCTGAATCGCGGGAAGCGACATCCGCGGCTGGTTGGTCGGCGAGCGGTTGATCGTCGAGTTCCTGCGGGGCGTCCGTCGGATCGGCCTGCGGCGTTGCCGCCTCGGGCGGTTTCGCAGCCGATGCCGCCGCAGACGGATCGCGATGTGGCGCGTCGGCGTCCCCTGATACGCCGTCGACGCCCGCCTTCGTGCCCGGCGCATCCGCCAGATCTTCCCCGACAATTGCCGCCCCGGCCCCTGTTGCCGGATCGTTCTGGTCCGTCTGACCGGACTTTTCTCCGCTTGCTGTCGGCTGCGATGTCTGCGTGACGGTCGGCTTTCGACAACCGGCGACCACCGGGGTCAATGCCAGCAGCAGGCCAGCCCCCACAACCATCTTCTTGATCTGTTTCATGACCTGTCCTGGAACATCATCGGACGGAATCGTTTACCGTGAACTGACCCAGAGCACCGTGCGTCTCAGCCGGAACGCATTCCTGTTCGGCATGCCGTGCCATTATGGGAACCGGGGCTAACGCCCAACGGCTGATGGGTTTTCCAAAGGGGCTTGCTTAAGCGGCCGAAGTCGTCCATTTCGAGCCAAGTTCCAGCGATTTAAGGAAGCTGATTGATAGGTCGCGTGCGATCGCTCGCTACTTGATCCGATGCTCTGGTTGGTTAGTGATTCATGACAAACTCGGCACTGTTCAGCAGGGCCCATAACACATCGCCGTAGGCCCGTTGTTTGGCCTCGGCGTCGTCGGCAGCCACGACGTGCGCCAGGAAGGCGTCGCTTTCCTGTTCACTGGGTGGACGAGAAAGTGTCGCCATCATCAGGACTTCAATCCGCTGCGCGTCCGAAAACCAGGGCGCTTCGATGGCGGCCAGCAGACGACTTTGCTCGATACGCGTCGCGGCGGCGGTTTGCGATCCATTCAACATCGTCAGGGCCTGCAGAATGCCCGCCTCGAATTCCGTCGCGTTGCTCCCCTGCATATTCATCTTCGCGGTGAATGCCAGCCGCTGCGGATCAAAAACACCCCCAACGGCGGCCAGCGGGTTGGGTGCGTTGGAGGACCGGTTGAGCAGGGTCTGCTGCAGACAATCGTAAAGCTGTTCCCCCGTCATCGTCTTGATCGCCATCGAGGCAAACAGGTCGGCCGGCGGCGGGTCGTCATGTTGCCAGGCGCTGGTCCGTTGATAGGCGGCCGTTAGCCCGAGTGTGCGGTAGAGCTCGCGCAAGTCAAAACCGGCCTCCACAAAGTAGTCGGTCAACTCCTCCATCAACTGCGGGTGGCTCGGCGGGTTATGCGGCCCCAGGTCATCGACCGGTTCGACGAGCCCCCGCCCAAACAATTGCGACCAAACGCGATTCACGGTGGCCCGCGCCAGGTACGGGTTGTCCCGGGAGGCCATCCAAATCGCCAATCGCACACGCCGGGATCCGCCTTGCGCGGCGCCGCTGGGGGTTCCGTCAAGGTACTTCGGCGCGACCACCGTCTCGGTGTCAGGGAGCGTGACTTCCCCCTCGGGGAGGTCGACGAGGCTGACCTGGGCGGCCGGATTGTTCATCGCTTGCGACTGATCCAGGCGGGCGAAAAAGGCCGCGTACCCCCAAAAGTCTTCCTGCTTCCAGTGGTCAAACGGGTGCGGGTGGCACTGAGCGCACTCGATCTGAAGTCCAAGGAAGATCCGCGACGTGCTGGCCGCCAGCTTCTCCGGTTTGAGCTCCAACGACGTGTAATACAGCGCCGGTCCGGCGTCGCCACCTCCCGATGCCACCAGAAAGTCGGAAACCACGCGGTCGTACCGCATGTTCTGCGAAAACTGACCCCGCAACCAGTTCTGGACACCGGCCACACTCTGAATCTGCTGGAGCCCCAGTCCGGGCGGCAACATAAACTGCCGCCACGTGTTGGCCAGGTGCGTGGCGTGGCGTGGCGAGGCCAGCAGGCGGTCGATCACCCGCGCCCGCTTGCCGGGTGATTCGTCCGCCAGGAACGCACGCACGTCGGCAACCCTGGGAATAACGCCGCAATAGTCCAGCGACGCCCGCCGGAGAAATTCGGCATCGCCCGACGGTGCCGCCGACTCGACTTCGGCTGCTTGGATCCGCACATCAATCAGCTCGTCGATCCGCTGCACCATTTCGGCGCGGCGAGCCGGCGATACCTGGCGTTCGAACTGGGCGCGCACCACGAGGGGAGCCCCCAGGATGAGGCAGATCGCCCCCAACCAATGGATTCGAAGCATGACGTGCACCCTTGCCTGCAACGGGCGATTCGGTCGGATCAACGATTCGGTCAGACGATTACAGAAGAGGACAGACGTCCACATTCTAACTCAATTCGAGTGCCGAGGCACAATCTTGTCTCCATTCTCCGAACCGTTGCCAAGATTTGCCGGGGCGGAACGAATGCGTCTGCGACGCCCAAAACCCTCAACAGGAATCCCCGATGAGAACTGCCCCTCCGGCCACGCCCCGATTTCGCTTTCCCGACAAGCCTGCCGCGAAACCGGACAAGCCGACCCAGCCGGCCTCCGAGGCGACCGCCGACGCCTGCTGCCCCTACTGCCAGCGGACCTTGCCCGGCACCGGCACGACGGTCGGCGGCCTGCTGCAACTGGGCGTCAAGCAACTGGCCGGTGCCCTCTTCATGATTTGTGCCGGCATCCTGCGCTGCCTCAGGTTCGCCCTGGCTGGCGTTCTCTGTCTGGTCGGGCTGGTCGGGTCGTGCTGCTTCGGTCTGGCATCCCGCATCGCACACCGCGATGACCGCAAGCTGCTCTTCCGGCGCTAAGGCGGATTATCCCTGCGCGGGCAACCGTTCAGGGCAAGTCCCAGTGGCTGCGCGGCAAGCGGGTCCCGCCCTTGGCTTTCCGCCGCAGACGGTAGACCGCTGAAATCCACAAGGGTGGTTTGCACGACGCCCTTGCGAAGTCAATCCTGCAGCGACTTCAGCCACCGTTCGGCCGCTTGCGTCCACTGCGACGTCGGATAGCTGACCGGGTCGAGCCCACCGCCGTGGCCGCCGCCCGCGTAGACGTGGCATTCCGACGGAACATTCGCCTCACGTACTTCGAGGTAGTAGTTGAGCATGCCGCGGGCAAACCGGTCATCGGCGGCAATTGCCATGAACAGGGGCGGCGTGACTTCGGACTTCAACATGCCCCGCGCGACGGCATCGACGCGATCGGAATCGACCGGATCGGTGAGGTAAGCCGGGTAGATCAAGAGACCGAAATCCGGCCGCGGAGAATTCTGATCGACCGCATCCAGGGGCTCGTAGGCCGGTTCCTGAAAGTTGGTCGCCAAGGTGGCGCAGAGATGTCCGCCGGCGGAGAACCCGCAGACGCCGATGCGGTGGGGATCAATGTCCAATTCGGCCGCCGAGCTGCGGACGATTCGCATCGCCCGCTGAAGGTCCTGCAGGGCATGGTGATGTTTGGCGAATTTGCCGCCGCGGCGCGGCACGCGATATTTTAAGACAAAAGCGGCATAGCCCTGCGTATTGAACCATTCGGCAACCCGTGTCCCTTCGTGTTCGGCCGCCAGGCCACCGTAACCGCCGCCCGGACAGACGATCACCGCCGGGCAGGACGACGGCAAGTCGTCCGTTTTGACAAGCGTCAGCGTGGGACGCGTGACGTTGGTGATGTTCAGTGCCTGGCCTCCACGCGAGCGATGCGTCACCTTCTCGCTCGCGGCCGTCAGCGTCTCATCCGGCGCCTGGCCGGGTGGCCAGAGTGGAATCAGGGGCGCATCGTGCCCGACAATTTGTCGCAACCGTGCGTCACCCAGGGTCTGCGATCCGGTCGGATCCACTTCCGGTAAGGTCGCTGCGAGGTAGGTCAAGGGAGCCGGTTGGGGCGGAGGCGGCAGCAGACCAACATCCCCGAGCCACTGCCGCAAGGAAGTGGTCCATCGTTCGATCGCCGGACCGCGACGGCGCGGCTCGGCCCCGTCAGGGGTGCCGGTGCCCGCGTCGGTCCGTCGCATCCCGTGGCCGCTATCAACGTGCAAGGCGAAGGGGACCTCGGCTTGCCGCAGGGACATCGCGTAAAGGACGGCTCCCCAAACCGCTGGGGCGCGTTGCGAGCAGCCGATCCAAGTCGGTGGTGTCACTGCGGGGGACAACTTCTCAGCACGTAGTGGGGGCACCAGATTTCGCGAGCGGAGCGGATCGGTCAGGTACGCAGGATCCAGCAGCAGGCAAACGTCGGGACGACAACTGACCCGGTCCTGTTCATCGACCGCTTCGTAAAGCCGCAAGAAGTGGGTCGCATGCATGGCCGCCAGGTGCGCCCCGGTCCCGTCTCCGCAAACGCCGATCTTGCCGGGGTCAATGTCCCACTGGCCGGCCTGGCTTCGCAACAAACCAACGGCTCGCTGCAGATCCTGCAAGGCATTGTGATACATCAACAGCCCCTGGTTCCTTTTGGGGACGCGGTACTTGAGCACGACGGCCGTGATACCGCAGCCATTCAACCACTGCGCCGCGGCGATCGACTCCTCCATCGCCAGATGTCCATATCGTCCGCCCGGACAGAGGACCATCGCAGGCCGCTGGGCCGGCTTCCCTGCGGGAGCGCAAATCACAAGCGAAGGCCGAGCGACATTGTGAATGGTCAGATCGGACGATCCGTCCTCGGGGCGGCGGGCCTCTTCGCTTCCGTTCGTCGGACTGACGTCGGGAATCGCCTCCGGTTCCGGCCAGAGCGAAACAACCTGGCACCTGCGGCCCAACGCCTGGCTGATCGCCAGCTCGCCCGCCGTTTGCTCGCGCGCCATCGTGGGCGTCACCGCAAGCCCCGGTAAACATGCCAGGCAACCCGTCAGAAGACAACGTTGGACGGACGGATGGAACATGGATGAACCCTCGGTTGATGTGCAGGTGGTCGCCCCAGGGTGAAGACGGGACGGCAGGGCAAGACGTTCGAACCTCACTGCCATCGTCCGGCACCATCGTCCGGCAGCGAAGACCACAGCGAAGCAGGCCGAACTCCAGTGTAGCAGGTCTTTGCTGCCCCACTTGACGAATGCACCACGGGGAAGATGGCACGGGTCGCCGGCATCCAGCCGTGTCCCGCCCAACATGACTGCGGAGCGGGGCAGGCGTTGTTTCGCCGCTCCATCCTTCATGCTGGGCATGACGCCAGGCGGTCTGGGATCATGCCGGAGCGTCCTGGAAGGCGAGGGGATGTTGCTGGTAGAATTCGCGCGGTCCCACTACCTGCCTGCCAAGCGTCGCACGTACCATGAGCACCACCCCGCATGCTTGCCCAGAAGCCACCGGGGTCGCGCGCCGGTGGGCCGTGGCCGAGTTGCTGGCGATGGTGGGGTTGATCCTGGCTGTTGCCGGAGGTGTTCCTCCGAGCGTCAACGAGGCCCACTACCTGGCCAAGGCCCGACACTACTGGGACCCCACCTGGTGCCAGGGCGATGCGTTTCTCGAATCGGCGGATGCCCACCTGGTCTTTTACTGGACGATTGGCTGGCTCACCCTCTGGCTCCCGCTGCCGGCCGTCGCCTGGACCGGCCGCTTGGCGACCTGGGGTCTGCTGGCCTGGTCCTGGCGGAGGTTGAGCCTCAGGATCCTGCCGGGGCCATGGTGGGCATTGCTGACCCTGGGTCTGTACGCTGGCTTTCTGAGCTGCGGCCACATGGCCGGTGAATGGGTGTTCGGCGGCTTGGAAGCGAAGGGCATTGCCTACGTCCTGTTGTTCCTGGCCTTGGAAGCACTCTGGCAAGGCCGCTGGAACCGCGCCTGGCTGCTGCTGGGCGCCGCTTCATCGTTTCACGTCCTCACGGGCGGCTGGTCGGTGATCGCGGCCTTTTTTGTCTGGATCTGTTCGCCCCGCGAGCGACCGCGGTTGGCGACGATGCTGCCGTCGTTGGCCGGCGGCTTCGCTTTGGCCTTGCCTGGATTGTTGCCGGCGTTGGCCCTCACCTGGCAGGTCGACCAGGCGTTGGTGGCCGAGGCGAATGAACTGTATGTGCATCGACGGCTGTCGCATCACCTGGTGTTTCACAAGATCCTGTTGCAGCCGCTGGCGATCGATTGCCCGTACCTGGGGCTGCCCAGGATCTTGCTGCCGGCCACACACCTGTATTTTCTCCGCCACTTGTTGCTCGTCGCCGGCTGGGCTGGCCTCTGCTGCAAACTGCGCTGGGGGAACGCGCGCCGGGTCCACCTGTTTGTGGGCGGCGCCTTGCTCATCGCGGTCGGGGGGATCGTGATCGACCAGGCCACCCTGTCGCGTCCCGATTTGTCGGCCGGCCTGTTACGCTTCTATTGGTTTCGCCTCTCCGACGCCCTCGTCCCGGCCGGGCTGGCACTGGCTTGTGGACGGCAGTTATTGACGCTGCCAACGGCCGAGTCCCGTCGCCGCTGGCTGGCAGTATCGGCCGTATTTGTCAGCCTGGTGGTTGGCGATGCGGTTCTGCGGCGGGCCCTCGACCCGCGACCCGACGCCGTGATCCAGGCCGGCCAGGTGGCCTTCGAGCGGGAACGCGACTTCACCGATTGGCTCGCCGCCTGCCGGTGGATCCGCGCACATACGGCCCGTGACGAAATCGTCCTTACACCGCGAGGCCAACAGACGTTCAAGTGGTATGCCGAGCGTGCCGAAGTGGTGAACTGGAAGGACATCCCCCAAGACGCCGCTGGGATCATCGACTGGTGGCGGCGGCACCAGCAGGTTTACCCGGCCGAGGTTCGCGCGGACGGCCTGACGCGGCATGACACGGCCACCCTGCGGAGGCTCGCCGCAGAATTCCAGTTTCGCTACGTGATCATCGATCGGGCCAAGTCGCTTCGCCCGCCGCCGCTGCCGCGCGTCTTTCCGGAAGCACGATCCGCACCCTGCCGGTACGAGATCTATCGGGTCGATTCGGAGTCAGCCGAATGACGCCGGCTGCCGAGTTCCCCATTCCGGACCGGCATCAGGCCGCTGATTCTCGCCCCGATCACTCTCGCCCCGATCACTCATGATCGGATGACGACGCAGGACAGGCCGCCGGTCGGCCAGCGTTGGCGGTCAACCGACCCCCAAACGCCGCGAACCCACCCGGAACGCGTTCCCATCCGGTTCGCTCGGCGAGCAACCGAACGGGGAGCTAACGCCCAACGGCTGATGGATCCTCCGGGACCGCGGTGGCAGCCGCTTCGAACAACTGTTCGCTGCCGGCGGTCTTGGCGATGACCACGATGCCTTTGTCGGTCACTTTAAAGCCCCGCGCTCGGTCCTCTTCGGCATTGAAGCCAATCTCGGTTCCGGCGGGGATCTGCACTCCCTTGTCGATGATTGCCCGCCGAATCTTGGCATGCCGGCCGACGTGCACGCCTTCAAACAAGATCGAATCTTCGACGGTGGCAAAACTGTTGATGCGACAGCTCGCCCCGACAATCGACCGGCTGACCTGACCACCGGAAATCACCGAACCGGCGCAGACGATGCTGTCCATGGCGGTCCCGCAGCGTCCACCCGGCCCCCGCTCGGCAAAAACAAACTTGGCGGGCGGCAAATTGGGGCGGAACGTCCGAATCGGCCATGACTTGTCGTAGACATTCAAGAGGGGATCGACGGCGACCAGATCCATGTTGGCCTCGTAGTAGGCGTCTAGCGCCCCAACGTCGCGCCAATAGGCTTCGTCCTTGTGATTCTCGTCCCGAAACGGAAAGGCGAAAACGCGCCGCGAGTCGATCAGGGAGGGGATGATGTCGTGACCGAAGTCGTGGCCGGCGTCCACTTGGGCCGCATTCTTGCAGAGCTGATCGTAGAGAAAATGGGCGGAGAAGACATAGATTCCCATCGACGCCAGGCAGCAATCCGGCTTGCCCGGAATGGTCTTGGGCGAGGCCGGCTTTTCCTCGAAGCCGACAATCCGAAAATCCGACTCCGCCTCCATCACTCCAAACTGTCCTGCGGCTTGAGCGACCGGCGCCTGCAACGCGGCAACCGTCACGTCTGCTTGGTTCTCTTTGTGGAAGGCGACCATGCTGTCGTAGTTCATTTTGTAGACATGGTCACCGGCAAGGATGATCACGTATTCGGGCGAGCTCTTCTCGATCGCGTAGATGTTCTGATAAACAGCATCGGCCGTGCCGCGATACCAGTGCTCGTCGATTCGCTGCTCGGGCGGCACAATCTCGATGAATTCGCCCATCTCCCAGTTGCATGAGTTGCGCCAGCCCATGTTGACGTGACGTTGCAGGCTCATCGCCTTGTATTGCGTCAACACGAGAATTCGGCGGAGGCCGCTATTGAGGCAATTGGAGAGGGCGAAATCGATGATGCGGTAAGCACCACCAAAGGGCACCGCCGGTTTGGCTCGGTCCAGCGTAAGAGGTTCCAGCCGCGAGCCTCGCCCACCAGCCAAGATTACTGTCAGTACACGGTCCATCGATCCACCTCCTTAGCAACGACCCAAAATCAATTTGCTCAACGTAACTGCCGTCGCCAGGCGGTGAAATACCCGCCCCGCCGGCTGGCGCGTGCCGTTCGACGACGAACGGCCAACGGGAACATGCTCCAACTCAGGCATCCCCGTTCGGCTGTTGGTAACGAATTCCCACATCGACTTGCTGGAACCCCAGGTTTTGGCAAACACTCACCAATTCGACGTCACGTTCGTCGGCCTGGACTTCGACCAGCGTAACGCCGAACGATTGCAGTTCGCGAATCGTCTCTCCCAGCATGAAGGTAGCCAGGCTGGCCCGCCGCGCGTCGTCGGCGACCTGAAAGTCGAGCATCCCCATGGCGTGTACGCCCCAACTACTGGCCAACGGCTCGATGTCCCAAAAACTGATCTGTCCCAAACGCTCGGCTCCCTTGCCGGACTCGAGCTCGAAACGGACCTGGTCAATCTGACCGACGGACGAGGCCTCCCACCAATTCTCGGCGACCACATCGCCGACCCGCTGCAGTTGGCACTGGCGCCGCAACTGCATGATCTCCCGATTGACCAGCGGACGGTAGCCGGCCAGATCACGCTGCAATACCAACGTTCGCTGACGCTCGGCAAATCCGGCCGCCCGGTAGATCTGGGACTGAACGGTGTCGGACGTCATGACGCCGCACAGCCGGCAGCCGCCGTAGAGCCCGAAGTAGTAAGCGGCCATGGAATCGGTCCCGCCGCCGAAGAGTGTTTTCGCGCCGCGTTCTACCAGATACCGCTGCCCTTCGCCCAACAACGCTTGGCCGATGTCTTGCTGATTCGCGCCCGGCGCCACCATCAGCAGGCTCGTCGTCCCTCGCTCGAAATTCAAACCGGCACCGTCGGCGCTGGCCTCAAATCCGGCATGGACAAACCCCATCGGTTTGCCGTCCTGTTCGGCGACAATCAATCCTTGGCGGTCAAAGTATGGCTTGGCAAGGACCAGTTGATCCAACACCGCGGGCGTCATCGGCTGCATCAAACCGCGTTGCGGCGACTGGGCGCACCAAATCTCGGCGAGTGCGGGAGGATCGCAATTGAGGAAAGGCCGGTATCGAATCATCCATCCAGATCCACGTAAATCGCATCGCGGTCGACTTTGACGGGAAAGGCCGTGTGCCGCAAGGAAGCCGACGCCTGGTGCTGGCCGTCGCGGACGTCAAACTGCCAACCGTGCCAGGGGCAAGTCACGATGCAACCGGTCAACGCCCCCTTTCCCAGCGGGCCACCCTGATGCGGGCAGACTCCGTCCAATGCGAAGTACTCGCCATCCACATGAAAGAGGGCCACAATCCGCTCGCCAACGACCAACTCGCGGCTGGATCCCGAGGGAAGTTCATCCGTTGTTGCGACGCGTATCCAATCGGGCATGGCCGGCGGGTCCCCGCAAGGAGGCAGGACAAAGGACAGGTCGCCGATTCGGCAACGACGAAGTCTGGGGCCTAGAAGACGACGCCGCAACCGAGTCACGTGGGGCAATCTGCATCGGCTGAAGTTCAAGCTCGCTTCACTTTAGCCGTTTCCCGATCCCCACAACAGGCGTGCCGAGGCAAGAAATGGGAGCGCTCAGGCGGCCGCCTGCTTGGTGCGCGACCGGCGCGTCGGCGGAGTGCCTTTCCAACGGCGATGGAGCCACCAATACTGCTCGGGTGCCGCGCGCACCGCCTCCTCGAGAACTCCGTTGTACCACTGCGTCAACGACTTCACATTCGCCGACTCCGGGCCGGCATCCTGCGGGTCGACCATCCCGGCCACCGATTGCTCGAAACGCATCGGCGTCCCCTCGCGGCGGCAGTATCCCAACAGCAGCGGGGCGCCGCTGGTCAACGTGAACAGGGCGATCGCCTTGTGGCATGACGCAGGTCGGCCAAAAAAATCGACCCAACATCCCTTGGGACCGGCATGCTGGTCGCCAAGCAGCGACAGCGCCTGGCCGTCCGCCAGCACTCCGTCGATCTGATGCGAGGAACCGCGGTTGGAGAGAATGTATTGACCATTGGCCGATCGAAACCGGTTGATGTATTCGTCCAGGTAAGGGTTGTCCAGCGGACGCGCCACGGTGAAGGTCGGAAACCCTAACAGACCCGTCACGAATCCGGCCAGTTCGAAATTGCCAAAATGACCGGACACCAGCAACACGGGGCGCGGATCCAACAGGTAATTGACAATCTCCCGCCGCCGTTCCAGCCGGATGTAGCGTTGGTAGTTGGTGCGGTGGATCTTGCGAGGCGCATGGAAGATCTCGCAGCCCATGAGCAACAGGTGCTCCCACATCCGCCGCGACAAGTCGCTTCGCTGGCGAGCCGTCAATTCCGGGAATACGGCCGACAGGTTCTCTTCCAGGACCCGCTTGCGGATCTTGAGGATGTCGTTGGCCAAGACCGCCAGCAGGCGGGACATCGTGTGGCACGTCTCGATCGTCACGCTTTGCACCAGGCAAACCGCGACCCGCACCACGAGATACACGAGCCAATCCGAGAACGGTTTCTTGCGCACGACACATCCTTTTGTCGGCAACCAGTTGGTAACGGCAGGGCGACGGCAAGCCGGTTCGGGAACTCGAGAAATCCGAACCCGGTCCCCCTCGCGCGTGCTGCCAACGCGACAGCCGGTCCCGCGTATTCCGCCGGCCTGATACCGCCTTGTAACATTCACCCAGGTGCTGCCGGACGCCCGTTCCACGCGGCGACGCACGGCACCCAGCGGGCCGCCGCGCATTGTGACAGGATGTTCGCATCGAAGACAAGGGCGATCTCAACCCGTCGCAACAGCAACAAGCCACGAATGACTTCGGCGTTCGCTCCGAAGCGCCGTTTGTCATCGCCGTCGCCGGACGGCAGTTCCCACCGCCTTCCTTCTTTTCCGGCGAAACACGTCCCCCTGCATCGCGCTCCTGGCGAGCGGATTGCGGGCCGCCACCCGCAGCCATGAGGGAGCGGTCAAGGCAATTGCCGACAGAACTGCATCAGCCGTTCGAAGTAGAGCGGGGGCCGTTCGCCGGCTGTCGGCTGGGGGGCGTCGAGCCCCAGCGAGGTACCGATCCGGTGCGAAAAATGGGTGCAGTTTCGACCCACCAGGTGGTAGTGATGTTCGGCCCGTTCCCAGTCCTGCTTGGCCGACCAGGCCGATTCGAATTGCGCCCGGTTCACCTGCAAGATCAGCCGATGGGTCAACAGCCCGGCCTTGATCGAGGCATCAATGTTGGATTCGTCCAGAACACGCCCCTTCCCGCCCGCCAGCTTCACCAGCACCCGGTTGGCCCCAGGATAGAAACCAAACCCCTGGGAACGCGTCTCGTTGGTACGTAGATCATGCGTCACCCAGACCACAAACGAATGGCCGGTCCCCCAAGGTTCCGACTTGCGGGCACAAAGTACCACAAACCGCTCGACCGAATCCGCCTCTGCGACGGGCCGCAGATCCACATGCATGACCGCCTCGGCGGCAGCCGGCGTCGCCAGGCAGAGTGCCAGCAGGCAGGCCGATAGAAAGGCTGGGGTCCGTGCTAGCATCGGCGATTCAGCAAGTGGTTGAAGGCGATTCGGCAGCGGAGCCCATCCGACGGCCAACGGTAGCTCTCTCTTGTCTCGGCGGATGCGGCTGCCGATCTTTGGAGAAAACCGATCGACAATCGTTGCGTCGAGCGGCGACCGGCGAGAACGCGGGCCGTGGGGCGCGGGGGCCGCGACCGTCTTTTGAAGGTCAATGCCGGCGGACAGGATGCCGGCCGGACAGGTTTCCGGACCCCTCGTCCCCCTCCCATCGCCCGGTTGCAACCCGTAAGATGTCGGTTCCGGTAACAGCCGGCATCACCGTGCGGCGCAGCCCCTCCCGAGGTGCCACGCCGGTGACCAGCAAGGCACACGTGTCGGCCGGTTTCGGGTGATCCCGCGAGCCCAGGAATGAGGTGCTGAAGAGCGATGGCCAAGAAAACGATTTTGATGCTGGTCGGCGACTTCGTAGAAGATTACGAAGTGATGGTCCCTTTCCAGATGCTCTTGATGGTCGGACACGACGTGCATGCGGTCTGCCCGGACAAGCGGCAGGGCGAGCAGGTTGCGACGGCGATCCACGACTTCGAAGGGGACCAGACGTATAGCGAAAAGCGGGGCCACAACTTCACGCTGAACGCGACCTTCAATGACATCGAAGCGTCGTCGTACGATGCCCTGATCATCCCGGGAGGCCGTGCTCCGGAATACCTCCGCTTGGACCCCCGCGTGCTGGCCATCGTCGACCACTTCTCCGAGGCCGGCAAACCGATTGCCGCCATCTGCCATGGTCCGCAGATCCTGACGGCCGCCGGAGCGTTGCAGGGAAAAGCCTGTAGTGCTTATCCGGCCGTCCGCCCCGAAATCGAGAGCGGCGGTGGCGAGTTCGTGCCGCCCAACGAGACGTTTGACAACGCCCACGTTGATGGCAACCTGGTCACCGCGCCGGCATGGCCTGCACATCCCGCCTGGATTCGCGAATTTCTCCGCGTGTTGGGGACGAAGTTGGAAGCTTGAGACCAATTCGCCGGCCCAACTTGCCGGCCCAATAGACCTTCCGCTCGACCGAAACGCCGACCGGCCGCGACGTTCCTTGGCTGGCGCCAACGTCACCCGGCACAATCATGGCCGGCGGACGCCCGCGGCAAGAAACAACCACCGCGTACGAACACGACATTCGTACGCGGTGGAAACCTGGGTAGCGTCGCAGGCGCCATGCGTCAGGCCGCTGCAAACTGCATTGCCTTCTTCGGCTCTTTGATGCCGTCGATGAACTCTTCGAAGATCCGCACGTCCAACGCGGACGACGAATCGGCTTCCGGATGAAACTGCGTGCCGAGTGCGAACCAGCCTTCAATCTCGCACTCGATCGCTTCAATCACCCCATCCGGACAGCGGGCGGTCGCGATGAACCCGGGCGCGACTTCATCGACGGCCATGTGGTGCATGCTGTTGACCCGAATCTCGCCGTCCCCGTAGACCCGATCCATCAGCGAACCGGGGGTGACATCCAGGCCGTGCCGGTGACCGGGATCATGCAGGTCCTTGTGCGGAATCGCCTCGGGAAGATCCTCAGGAATGTGCAAGAAGAGATTGCCTCCCTGAGAGACATTCAAGAGTTGCATGCCGACGCCGATGCCGAAGACCGGAAGCCGTTTGTCCGTGATCTGGCGCATGATCATGCGGTCGAAGATTTCCCGCTTTTCCTCCATCACCCTGACGGTTGGATGGAGCATGAAACCATCACGGCGCGGGTCGAGATCCTGACCACCCACCATGAGAAAACCATCAAATGCGTCGAGCACGTGGGACAGGTCGTCTTCATCGCGCAAGGGCGGCAGCATGACAGGAATGCCGCCGGCTTCGATGATGCACTCGTAATACCCTTCGCACAGATACGAGAAGGCGGGCGCCTCGTTGCGAGCAGCCCGGTAGTCCGCGTTAATCCCGATGATCGGCTTGGTCGTCATCAATAACTCCCTATTTCCGACACAATAAGTGTCCCAAATTCCCTGACACTTTTCTTTCGCGAGACTTCTGGCAGAGGGTCGTGGAAGCGGGAGATGCGCGTCACGCCGGCAACGTCCAATATCCGCATTTCGCGGTCGTGCCGTCGTTGAGAGAGACAACGCGATGGGACAGCCTGCGGGGCTGCCACCTCTGATCGTCCCTGACAAACGGCAAGCGATGGTGGGATGCTCGAGCCGTGAGAGCGCGCCGTTCCTTGGCGCAACGCCGGAAAATGTTGTCTCGTCCTAGTCCTCTTTTCAGGTCGCACCCGGACCGTCTTGCCCGGGCGTTCGATGGGAGTCAAAAGTCGCCCGAAGTATAGCCGGGACGAAAACCAAGTAAAGTTACTAGCTCTATCTTTGAGATTTTCAACTTGCTTGCACTAGATCTTGTGCAAGCACTGGACAATGCTAGCACCCGCGCGCAAACCAACACTTGTTTCTGCAAGCGATTGATCACTGCCCGGATCGCAACGGATCGGGTGCGGATCAATCGTGCGATGCGCGGGCCAACGGTCATCCGCCCACGTCGACTGTTTCCCGTGCCTCCACCCGACATCCGACATCCGACATCCGACATCCGACATCCGACATCCGACATCCGACAAGGAGCCTGCCGTGAAACCGGTTATCCTGATTCCCGAACCGATTGGCGCTGCGGGTCTGCAGCGATTGACTGCGCAATGCGAGTGTCACACGCCCTGGCGGGACGGCGGCGTCGCCGAACAGGCAATTGATCTGCTACCAGCGGCAGATGCCGTGATTGTCCGCATCTTTTCGATGACTGCCGAACGGATGGACTCTGCACCCCGGTTGAAGGTGATTGCCAAACATGGAGTCGGCCTGGACAACATCGATATTGCAGCGGCCACCGAACGGGGAATTCCCGTCCTGTCGACGCCCGGAACAAATGCCAATGCGGTTGCCGAGCACGCGCTCGGTCTGCTGCTCGCGCTGGCCCGCCAACTGGGGCCGGCCGAAGCCGCCCTGCGCGACGGTTGGGTGGTCGAGCGAAGTCGATTTGAAGGGATCGAACTGGCGGGCCGGACGCTGGCCATCGTGGGCCTGGGACGGATCGGAAAACGGCTGGCCTTCAAGGCAGCAATGGGGCTGGGAATGGATGTCGTCGCATACGACCCCTACGTCGATCGCACGGACTACCCCGGACCTGCCCGCTTCTGCGATTCGTTCGAGGAATTGCTCCGCGCTGCCGACGTCCTCTCCTTTCACGTGCCCTTGACGGCCGAAACCCGCAACATGGTCAACGCGGATTCGCTGGCGCTCCTCCAGCCCCATTGCCTCCTGCTCAACACGGCCAGGGGCGCGGTGGTCGACGAACATGCTTTGGCGTCGGCCTTACAAGCACGCCGGTTGGCCGGCGCCGCCCTCGACGTCTTCCAGGCAGAACCCCTGCCGCTCGACCATCCCCTGCTGACGGCGCCGAACATCTTGCTGACACCCCATATCGCCGGCCAGACCGACGTCGCCATGCAGGCCGCAGCACTCCGCTCCGCCCAAGGCGTGTTGGACATCCTGGCGGGAAGACAACCACCGCACGTCGTCAACCGGGAGGTGTTTGATCAGTAGTCGCGAACTCTGTTCGGGAATCCCGAACGGGAACCTGGCCGTGCTGCTAAGTTGCGCGGACCGCTTCCGGTTTTCGAGCACTCGGTTCCCCCTGGAGTTCAGCGATGAGAAGTAACCTGCTTAACCGTCTGTCGCGCCGTTTTCGCCGGAATTCATCCATCACCGGCCGCAGGTCCGCCGCGTCTTCATCAGGCAGACCGGCATTCCAGCGAACGTTGGGCGCCGGTATCGAACCGCTCGAACGCCGCGATCTGCTGACGGCGGTTCCCGCCCCCGACTACGTCCAGCCGGGCGATCTCTTGGTCCAGATTGAAGCGAGCGGTAGCGGCAGGTTCCGCTCGTTGGCCACGAACGCACGGACCAAGTCCACGGGCGGCGGAGCCGTCCTGACCATCACGCACAACCTGGAACCGATGCAGGCCGAAGTGCTCGTGGTGTACTCGAACGATCAGGACACCCGGTTTGCACCCGAACGACTGCAACTGACGATGGGCGATTTTACCACGCCCGATCCGGTCCCGACGATCGATACGAAGCGAGGAAACCTGTCCCCTGGCCAGGGGTGGAACTCCTTCCACGCGGTCAGCCTGGGGACTGCCAGGCTGACACCGGAACTCGAGTTGTCGATCATCGGCGGTGACGGTTTTGGTATCGAATTGGACGCCTTCATTGTCCGCCCACAACCGGTCACGATCAGCGGAACGGTCTTCGAAGATGTAAACAACAACGGGGCCATTGATGTGAGCGAGCCCGGACTGGCCAACGTCCGTGTCTTTGTCGATCTCGATGGCGACGGCAGCCGCGACCAAGAGGAACCGGCCGGAACGAGCGGCGTCAACGGCTCTTACACCATCGCCAACGTGCCGCCGGGATCGTTCACCGTGCTCCAGGAACTGCCCGCCGGCTACCAACGCACGTTTCCCGCTCAACCGGCCACGGTGGATACCCGCAACGGCAACGTCTCCGGCCTGAACTTCGCCAACGCCAAGAACGAGCAACCGCAACCCAAGGTCTCGCTTGCCGCGGCCGAGGCCCAGGAAGGAGAGACCCTGGTCTTCCATGTGACACTGGACCGGGCGGCGACCGAACCGGTCGTGATTCAGTACGAGACCGCGGCGGGAACGGCCGCGGCGGGAGTGGATTACGAGACCACCGCCGACACCCTGACGATCGCCGCAGGACAGCAAGCGGGCGAGATTCGCGTCCCGACGATCGAGGATCAGTTGACCGAAACGGACGAGACATTCGAAGTCCGCCTGACAGGGGTCACCAACGGCGAGTTGCAGGATACATCCGCCGACGGCACCATTCTCGACGACGAGACAATCGTACGATTCGAGCTGACGACAACCGACCTGCAGGGCAATCCAATTGACCAAGTAAGCGTTGGCGATGCGTTTCAACTGCGTGTGATGGTGGATGACCTGCTGACCGACGCCGTCTTTGCCGCCTACCTGGACCTGCTGTACGACCATGGGAAACTCAACCTGGACGGCCCGGTGGCGTTCGGCTCCCACTTCCCCAACGGCCAGTCGGCCACAACGGCGGTGGCGGGGCTGATCGACGAAGCCGGTGGGTTCGGCGATACGCAAAGCGCGCCGGGTCCCCTGCGGGTGATCACCGCGACGTTCGTGTCGACCGCTGCGGGAAACGCCGAGTTCACCGCGAATCCCGCAGATGAACTGCCGGCCCACGCGATCCTGACCTACGGCCGCAACGTCCCCGTCCCGGAGGACCGGCTGTCTTTTGCCCGCACCGCGATCACGATCGTAGAGAACACGGCGCCACGCACGGCCGCCGATTCCTACGAGGTGCCCGAAGACCAGGTGCGAACCGTCCCAGCCAACGCCGGCGTCCTCACGAACGACAGCGACCCGGACGGCGATGCGCTGACCGCGGAAATCGTCGATCCGCCCGAGAACGGAAGCGTCACGATGCGGGCCGACGGCTCCTTCGACTACACCCCCGCCGCGGACTTCAACGGCGAGGATACCTTCACCTACCGCGCGCTGGACGCCCGGGGGGCGGCCTCGCCGGCGACGACCGTTGTCATCGAAGTGACGCCGGTCAACGATCGGCCGGTCGCCGTGGCGGACCATCACCGGGTGGCCCAGGATGGCCGGCTGGTGGTTGGGGCGGAGAGCGGCCTCCTGGTCAATGATACGGATATCGATTCGCCCCACCTTGCGGCCAGCGTCAGCACGCAGCCGAACAGCGGCCGGCTGAACTTGAACGCCGACGGCTCCTTCGAGTACGTGCCCAACCCCGGCTTCACCGGCACCGATCGGTTTACCTACTCGGTCTCCGACGGTGCCCTGGACGACCAGGCCACCGTGACGCTCGACGTCTTCCCACCCGACGTCCAATTCCGGCTGCAGTTCGCGGATGACGATGGCGAACCGGTTCAGACGAGCGTTCCCGATGCGGACCTCTGGCTTCAGGTCTATGCCAGTGACCTGCGGAGCGCTCCGGCGGGCGTCTTCGCAGCGTATCTCGATCTCACCTACCCGTCCGCCTTGCTGCAAGTCGACGCCACCAGGGAGATTCAATTCTCCGACGATTACCCCAACGGCAGGTCAGGTGATTCCGGTACGGCAGGCTCGATTGACGAGGTCGGTGGCTTCAGCGGCTCGACGCGGCCAACCGGAGGTGAGGAGCAACTCGTGGTGTCGATTCCATTTCGGGCCGTGGCCGAAGGAGACGCCACCGTCGTCTCCGATCCGGCCGATGTCGAACCCGACCACAGCGTGTTGTTGTTTGGCAACAACCGTCCGGTCGATGTCGCGTTGATCCGGTATGGTCAGGCGGCGCTGGAGATCAAGGAAGAGTGCTCGCAGAACCCCAACAATCGCTTCGATGTCAACGATGATACCGCGGTCTCTCCGATCGATGTTCTGCAGATCATCAATGACCTCAACGAGAATGGTTCGCGCGAACTTCCGCTGCCGCCGAATTGCACGGCGCCGCCCTTTCTCGATGTCAACGGAGACGGTTTCGTGAGCCCGCTGGACGTGCTCCAGGTGATCAACCAGATCAACGGCACGCCGGACGGCGAAGGCGAAGGCAGCTTCCTGCCGTTGGCACCAACCCGCGTCGCCGCGGATCGGGCGCTCGCCGAATTGGACCGTGCCGCGCCTTGGGCGACGTTTGCACGGGAAGTGTTCCTCGGCCAGCGCGTGCCTCATCGGCATGATGCCGACCGACCGTGGAGGCCGTCGAGTCCGCCTGCTGCGAGCCGCACATCCCTGCTGGACATCCTGGCCACGGCCCGGGCCGCCGATCGCACGGCAGCCGCCGATGATCGCGACGCGACGTCGCCGCGGGCCATGGCACAGCCGGTCGAGTCACTGGAAGCGGCCCTGGATTGGATCACCCGCAGCGACGGCGGGCTGTGACGAGGCCTGCCACCTGGCACGAACGGTGCGCGCCGGTTCAGCGCCAGCATGTCTCGAACATGCCGGTGGGCGCCGGCAGCCGACTATGAACACCGCGTGAACTCGTGTACGTTATGTTTTGCACAGATGGTAGCAATTACCGGTACCTGGACGGCGGGCTCGCTGCCCGACGGGGACCCGCCATCGGGCCCGTCGGTCGATGGCCCGTCGGTCGATGGCCGGTTCGCAGGCGGGGTCATGCAAAACGTGCGAGGAGTGAGACGGTGGATGGTGTCGAGCATGCGGTCGCCCACCCGGACGACGTGCCTCGAGAGACGGCATTTGGCGAGCGATGCGGCAATCTCCTGGAAGTTTACGAACAGCATCGCAAGCGGATTCACCGGGAATTCTGGGACTCCACGCGAATCGAACTTGGCCAGGCCAATATCAGGCTGCTCGAACAGATCCCCGAACTCTCGATGCAGAACACGTGTGACGAGGTGGGCATCCCGGGCAAGGCGACACTGGCCGACGCGCTTCGATCCGGCACCATGAACTTGCTTCGTTTTCAATGCCTTATGCTCCGTTATTCGTTTACGTATTCGCTCGAGCTGATCGAAAAACCGACGATGGATGCCGTCCGGTTGCTCCGCCAGCGGGCAGGCGAACATCCGCCCCTGTTGACGCTCCAGACGTATCGCCTGGTTCGGATGGCGATGAGCGCACCGGAGTTGCTGTTTGGAAAACACCAGTCCGACCCGGCGCATCGGCACGACTTCTGCGGGCGACTGGCGAGTCACGCGGACCTGCCGTTCCCTCCCAGCTTCGATGCGGAATTGCTGGCTTGGGGCCCTCCGTTCCTGACGATCCATTCGCAAATGTTGACGGACTGGGAGGAGAATCTGGAGGCGCCTGCCGATGACTCCTGAAGAAGCCAGGCAGGTCCTCAAACAATCCCAGCAACATTCGCCGACTCAGATCGCGCGGGCGATGGAAGTGCTCATGAAGCCTGCGGCCTCCGCCACGGGCTCGACCGCCGCTTCCGCCGCTTCCACCGCTTCCAGCTCGGCCAGGGAACATCCGGCAAGCCAGGGTGGTCCCGCGGGCCTGCCTTCCGAGCCGGCAGACGGCAAACGACCGCGACGGCCGCACCGGACCCAACCTTGGCTGGGGTTGGCAATCGGCCTGCTGCTGCCCCTGGTCTTCCAATACTTCTCCAGCCGGCTGCCAAGCAACACGCTCTCCGTGGTTGACCGGCTGTGGGACAAACAACTATTCTTCTGTATCTTCGTCGTCGTCACGCTCCTGCTGCTCTGGCTGGCAGCCGGGTTCTTTCGGCGCAACGGCCACCATCTGCTGACGCCCCTGCTGGTCGCATTCATTGCCGTCCCGCTGATGACGGTCTCCGGCGTTGTCCTGTACCAGGTGCATGCGTCCATTTCCGAGCAACGCGAAAGCCTGGTCGATCTGTTCAGCGAGCAACTGTGGATCGCCTACGACCCGCGCGACTTTGATCCACACGCGGGACAGTTTCCCACGGAAGCCAGCATCCGGAGAGACCTCACGATCCTCAAGGAACAGGGCGGCTTCACCGGGATCATCACGTTTGGCAACAGCGGGACGCTGGGCGAAATCCCCTACATTGCCAATGAGCTCGGGCTGCGCGTGATCATGGGTTTGTGGATTCCGGATCACGCCGACGTCAAGCCGGTGGACGAATTCGAAAAGGCGCGCGCGGCAGCGGCGGCGAATGTCGTGGACGCCTTTTGTGTCGGCCATGTGCGGGGCGAATCCATGGACTACGAGGTGGTGGCCCAGTGGATGGCGGAACTGCGGGAGGAGACCAGCCTGCCGGTCACGCACACGGCGCCCATGGTCAACTACGTCGGCGAACGTGGCCGCGTATTGCGGGAGATCGGAGACTGGTATTTCCCCGATGTCGGCGGCGCCTGGCGAGTACACGCCAACCCGTCCGAAGCCCTCCGCCGCACCCGCGAGGACTGTTTTCGGGCCGCTGAATTGCCCAGTGACAAGCCGGTCCTGTTGAAGATGCTCTCGTTCCCCTCGGGCCCCGCCAGTTCCGGGTTCACGCCGGAATCACAGCGCGAGTATTTCTTGCGATTGCTCCGCGACATGAGCTATCCGCGGCACGTCTTCCCTTCATTTGCCTTCGGCTTCGACCGCCCCTTCGTCGGCCGCCGCGCGGGCGTGCGTCCCGACGAGCGCGACCCGGCCGGTGAATTCGTGGGGATGTTTACCAACGAACCGCAACCGCAGGCCAAACCGGTCGTCGCGGATTTGCTGCGGCATTGGCAGATCCCGATGCCACCGGTCACGGTCCCCAGCGGCGACTACCTGGTCACCCGGGAGGTCGACCCGCAAACGGAGAACCAGGAGCATCGCCTATTCGTCCACCTTGGTGACGAGCGGTTGCATTTCGCGACCTTGCTGGAAACGCCGGCAGGCAGCCTGGCCCTGCGGCCCCGTCTGGACGGGCCGGCCGACCATCGCTGGGGACCAACCCTCTTCCTGGCTCCGTTCATCGGCGTCCGCGATGCAGATTCGGTCGGCCTGGAATCGCTGGATGTTTCGGCAAATGAAGATGGTATTTCCCTGCTGGCGTCCGGCCGCGTTTCCGCAGGCGACCATGACGGCGGTCAATGGAAACTGGCATTGACGATTGGCTATCGTGCGAACGACCAGCGGATGATCGTCACGGCAGAATGTGATGTCCGCCTCAACGACCTGCTGCCCGACCTGCCGGGTGACGTCACGCTGCTGCGCGTCAACAGCAACCACTTGCGAAAGGTGCTTCTGGACAACGGAACGACCGGGGACACCGGCGACACGCGAGGCGTTTACTGGTCCAACGGGGCCGGAGCCAGCTACGATCGCAGCTTTCACCCTTCGCTCGCTCAGCCGGCCACCTATCCGCAAGACCGCTTCGAGACCTTGGAGGTTCTCATGCGGGGCAATGTCAACCGGGCGGCCGGCGATGGCCCGGAGAGCGCCCGCACGCCGAACCTCAGGCTGCGGCTCCAGTCGAAGGATCGCGCCCTACTCTCGTTTGGCGCCCAGTGGAACGCTTCGCCTGAATTCAACCGCTTCGATCAGGGCAATTTCGCGGTCACTCCACTCGTGCTCAGAAACGGCGCGCCCGCCCGCCGGCATCTCCGTGTCGAATATTCCCTCGAAGCCACCCCACCGGTGGTCGATCGATAAATCCTGCCAGCGTTCGGGGATCCCGAACGGGCCGTTTGCAGTACCGGTAAGCTGGGTCAACCGTCTCTGGTGTTGAATGCCTGGCTTCCCAAGGAGTGCAACCATGAACAGCAAGTCGCTCGGCCGTCCGTCACGTGGTACCGCACTGAAGCAGCGTCTCCGGCACGGACCGGACGGCCGGCCCGTTGCCGGCAGGAAGGCCTTACGGCGACGGATGGGCAGAGGTTTTGAACAACTCGAGTCGCGGCGGCTGCTGGCCGGCACTCCGATTCGCGACCTGGCGGGCCATTTCGTCTGGGATATCAATACCCCAGGCGGCGACGACCAGATCGGCGCCGTGGCGTTCAACGGCCGCTTCTACACCACCGACGGCTACGAGGAAGTGCTCGAGGCATTCGAGGCGGAGGCGCCGTTTTCACTCCAGGGACAAATTGACAGCGGCCAGATCAAGACCCTGGCCAACCATGACGTCGGTTTCGCCTCGCCGGGTCCACCCGGGATTGCCGGACTGGGCAGACACCAAGACGAGATCCTGGTGCTCTACGAGACCGACAGCGGGCGGGATAGCCTCTTCGCTGTTAACGAAGGACTCGACGCCGCTCGGCTGGTAACCACCTACGAGTCGATGCAGGGTGGCAGCGCCTACACGTTTTCGGGCGTCGCGATCGGGTCCCGTGCCGATCTCGTGTTCCTGGCCACCAACCGCGGCCTGCAGAGGATCGACACGACGGCCGATACAGAGACGGAGCTCCTGGCAGGGAACGTCAACGGCGTGGCATTTTACGGCGACACGCTGTTCGCGGCGGGAGCCAGTGGCCAGATTGTGCGCTTCGACGCGCCGGCCGGCGACACAGGGGGCGTCGAAGTTGCCGACCTGGGGCTTGCCTTGCGCGATCTGCAGGTTGGCACCCTGGGTGACCGCGACGGACTATGGGCGCTGGCGGACAACGGCGATCTCCACTATTGGCCGGCAACGGCACTCGCACTGGCCGACCTGCCGGCACCGGAACTGTTCGCCAACCTGGGCTCGGCGAACCAGATTGCCTTCGACTCCGGTTCGCTCTACGCGGCCCTGGATGAAAACGCGCTGATGGTCCAGGCCGCACCGCTGCTGGCGATCGCCGACACGGATGCCCTGGAGGTGCTCGAAGGCGACACGGCCACCGTGCACGTTTCCCTGTCGCGTCAACCGGACACCAACATCGACCTATCCATTGGCCTGGAGCACGCCGACCCGGACTTGTACCTGGTCACCCCCGGCCCGCTACAGTTCACACCGCAGAACTATCTCACGCCGCAACCGATTGTGGTGGGCGCACGGGCAGATACTGATGGGCAGTCGGGCGTGGGCACGTTGGTCTTGCAGAGCGATTCGTTGACGGCGCCACAATCGGTCGCGCTCTACGAGCTCGAGCAAGACCTGGCCTTTCGCATCCAGGATTCGCGCCCGGTCGTGTTTGAAGGAGCCGGCGAGCGGCCCGTTCTGGAAGTCGGGACAACGGGACGGCCCGGTCGGCCGCTTGACGTGACGATCACGCGGGTCGCCGGGCCGGAGGGAGTTTCGGTCGCGGCAGCAGACAGCGCATTCGTGCTGGACGACACCAACTATCGTGCCATGCGGACACGCAACTTCGATGCGGCAAGCGACGCTTATGGGCCGAATGCGATGGCAACGTTTCGTATTTCCGCGCCGGGCATGGCACCCTTGGACGTGCGGATCGACGTGCGTGACAAGGACGGTTCACAAGGCATTCTGGTACGGCAAACCGGACTGCGGATTGGGGAAGGGCGCAGCGGGATCATTCAAGTACGTGCCGCCGCCGATCCCGGAGATACGCCGCTTGAGATCGCGGCCGGCGTGGTGGGCGACAACAGCGAAGTCCAGGTCGTCAAGCATGCCAACCTGATCTTCACACAAGAGAATTGGCATCAATGGCAGTACGTTGCGGTGGGCGCGGCGGCAGACGCCGACGCGGCGGATGATCTGGCAACACTCCGCTTGACGGCGACCGGTCTCCCGCCGGTCGATGTGAACATCGTCGTGGACGATGTGGGACAAACCGGGACGACGGTGATCCCCGCTGTGCTGGATGATTTCCGCACGATTCCGCTACAAGGAGAGCAGCAGGACTTTGCGCCTTACACGCGCTGGCGGACAAATCGCGGCCAATTCGAATTAAAAAGCGGCATGACGACGGTCGAACCGGGCCGAGTCAATTTTTCGGTGGGTCCGACCGGCGGGCATTCGGGAATGTGGTTCTCCCTGAATCACACCGTTGCCGAACGAACGCCGCTCGATCTGCAAGCCGTTCTGGCGCCCCAGATCAAAGCAGAATATCAATACGCCGCCCGAGCGATCCTGGTCGACGCCCGCGGCACGGGGCGGTTAAAGGCGGAGCTCAAAGATGTCGACGGGGAAGTCGTCTGGGAATCGGGCGAACCGCTGGAGCCCAACGGTTCGACCTTGCGATTTCCGCTTCCCGATCCGGCCCCGACGGCACTCGAACTGGTCCTCTTCCTGGACGACGCCAACACCATGGCGGAGGTTTCGAATGTCCGCTTCGAGCTGGTCGGGCCGAGGCTGGAGCCGGACTGGGAGCAACTGCTGTGGCACTCCTCGTTCGTCCTCGGCAACTTCGACGGCCAGTGGACGCGCGATCGCCATGCCTTCCCCAGCGGCGATTTTGACGGGACCAACGTCCTGGCCATGCCCGTGCTGTTGGCGCCGCTGCTCAGCGAACTGGGCATCATCGAACGGCAAGATGCCATGGCCATCGTCAACGGCTCAGGCATTGCGATGCTCGATATCCTGGCCGGTGACAGCGTGCTGGGACTGGCCCCGCATTTCGTCCACCGCAACGCCATCTTCGATACGGAATCGGGCGGCACGGATCAACAGGTCGTTGGCCTGTGGAACGATAGCCGGCTGTACGAAGGGTTCTGGGGAGATTCGTATAAGACAACCGAGCCGGGTGACGGGACGCATACCGTCACCTGGCGTTTTCCGACCGGGCGGGCCGGCGACTACGAGCTGTTCATGCGGAACGTCCCGCACGAGAGCCACGCCACGAATGCGCCCTTCACCGTCCGGCATGCCGGAGGCATCGAGACGATTCTGGTGGATCAGAAAGACCGGGAAGAGGAGTGGATCTCACTGGGGGCATTTCCGTTTGGAAAGGAGAACGGGGAAGTCTCGGTTTCCAACGACGCGAATGGGGCCGTCGTCGCGGATGCCCTCCGCATCGAAGGGCCGGCCCGTCTGCTGCCGGGCGGCGTCGAGTATTCCAGTATCGATACGCTGCTCGGGGTCGTGTCGTTAGTCGTTGCCGGAACCGCCCTGGGCCTGGACACGTCCCTCTACGAAGAGGCGCTGCGGGCGATCGACTTCGAGCGGCTCAAGGCGCCCGATCGGGATTGGATCAGCCACGGCGTCAGTGGGGACGGCAGCGTGCTTCCATCGTACTGGGATTTTTACGGCGGCGAAGAGACATTGATCGAAATCGCCTATTCGGGCGTCACCGGAATGCTGCTCGATCCACCCCACCCGGCCGATGTGGCCACCTCGCCGCGGACGTACGACGGTGCCGGTTTCATTGAGTTTCTGGTTGCTCCCTGGCTCCCCGTGCTGGGTGTCGACCGGTTTGGCGTCGACGTCGCGGCGTTCCAGGAAGAGGCAGTGAACCGGCAGTTGCATTGGTTTGACTCGCAGGCGGTGCCCGGGCACGGCGCATCGGCAGGCGAAGCGCCTCGTCCTGAATGGATCGACGTGCCGGCCGGCGCGGCCGTCGCCAATCCGTACCTGGTGACCGGCCTGGGCGGCCACACCGAAATCGGCGACGGCACGGCGCAGCAGAACGGTGCCGTCGTCTATCCGCACTACGCCGCCCTGGCTTACGATTTCGCGCCGCTGGAAGCGGAACTGATGTGGGACTACCTGATCAGCCAGCAGCAACTGAGCCCCTTGAATCACGTCGAGTCGTTCGTGCCGCAGCAGTTGGGCGACCATCTCGACATCCACGTGAATTCACTCAAGGGCACACTCAATAGCGGGTTTGTGGCGTTGGGCCTGGCCGCAGCCAGGCTGGCACAGGCGAATCCGCTTCACCAGGCGACCTACGACAACCGGCTCTTGCACGCAGGAGCCCAGGCGTACCTGGCGCCCGCCGGCCTCACTGTTATCGCCTTTCAAGATGACAACCAGGACGGCATTCGCGACCTGGACGAAGGGCCCCTTGCCGGGAGAACGGTTTACCTCGATCAGAATCAGGATGGCCTGCTGAACGCGTCGGAAACTGCCCTGATCACCGACGCCGGCGGCTTCGTCCATTTTTCTGAACTGCCCGCATTGGAGACCTACATGGTGCGGGAAGTTCTCCCCAGCGGATGGCAGACCAGCACCGACCAAGAGTCAACTCGCGTGTGGGTTGTGGGCGGTGACCAAGCCCATGTCGAGCTCGGCAGCCATGCGGATGCCGAACCGGCAGAACTGGTTGACGTGCGGCTCGCCCTCACCAGCCTCACGGGCGCGCCCTTGTCCATTGCAAACGTCGGAACCCCGTTTTATCTCGAAGTGCACGTCACCGACCTCCGCCAGAATCCGGCGGGTGTGATGAGTGCCTTCCTGGACGTAGTCTACGACACGCGCCTGGAGGTTGCCGGTGAGGTCGAGTTCGGAACGGCCTATCCCAATGCACAGGCCCCGGGAGGTGACCTGGATGGGCTCCTTGATGAGATCGGCGCAGTCGCCGGGGAGCAACCCATCGGTGGCGGCGAATATCTCTTGTTTCGCGTTCGCATGACGGCTGTCGAGGCGGGAGAAATGGTGTTGGCGAGTAACCCGGCCGAAGGCGTGGCCGGGGGCCGAGTAACCATGTTCGGGTTGGATGAAGATGTGCCGGACGGCCTGATTCAATTCGGCCAGTCGTCCCTGACCGTTGTCGCCAACCCGTACCAAAACCCGCTCAATCCGTACGATGTCAACAATGACGGATTCGAAACGCCCATCGATGCGCTGATCCTCATCAACGACATCAACAAGAACGGGACGCGTGCCCTGCCGTGGCCGCCGGACCCGACAATCGCCGTCCCACCATACATCGATCCCAATGGCGACCTGTTCCTTACACCCCACGATGCGTTGTTTGTGATCAACCGACTGAATCACGAATTGATCGGTGGGGAAGGAGAAGCGATCGTGTGGACGCTCACCGGTTCAACATCGGCCCTCCCGGTTGACGTGAAGCGTTCTTGGGTTGGCCAGGAAACGCGGTTGGCGGACCGTAGCCCCGCTTCCCGCGACCTCACCATCCGGCCCCGCCTGCCGGCCGTGGCCGAACGGATGCGGCCGGAGGAACGGCCACGAGGAATCTCGACACCCAAACGGTGGCCGTTGATCGAGCTCGACGCGAACCACCCTGCCTTGAGCGATTGGCACCGCCTGGTGGACGAGGTCCTGTTGGACTTGGTCTACGAACCACACGGCACGTGGCGCCTGTTGGGATGAGACGGGCACGCGGCGGGGGAATTATTGATACTTGCGCAGCGAATGGACCAGGACGACCAACGGGAGTCCGCGGATATACGGCCGCGCGTTGCTTGCCGAAGGCTCATTTGCCGCGCAGCCGCCAATAGGGGAGTGCGGAATGTCATGCGAAGCATGACCTACGGAAGTCGGGAAGCCGGCAGTGCGGAAGCCGGCGGTGCAGAAGCCGGGAGCGGGTGAACGTGTCGCGAGCGTTAGCTCACCAAGGGTCCGAGGCCCTGCCTCGCTACGCTTCGAAGCGGCGAAATACGGTGACGATATTCTGCCCACCGAATCCAAAGCTGTTGTTCATGATGTGGGTCAACGGCTGGGGCCGCGATTCGTTAGGCACGTAGTCCAGATCACACGCTGGATCCGGCTCCATGTAATTGATGGTGGGGGGCATGGTGGCATCTTCGAGGGCGCACACGCATACGACCGCCTCCAGCGCTCCGGCCGCCGCGATCAAGTGCCCAACCATCGACTTGACGCTCGATACCGGGGGCGCGACACCGCGGGGACCGAAGAGGCGTTTGATCGCGGCGCTCTCGACGGCATCGTTCTGAACGGTCGACGTCCCGTGGGCATTGATGTAGTCGATCTGCTCCGGAACCAGTCCGGCATCGTTCAGGGCAAGTCGCATGGAACGTTCCGCGCCGGCCCCATCCGGGCGCGGATCGGTAACCCGATAGGCATCCGCCGTATTCGCATAGCCGACAATCTCTGCCCGAATCGGTGCCCCCCGCCGGCGGGCATGTTCATATTCCTCCAACACCACAACACCGGCCCCTTCGCCGAGCACGAATCCGTCCCTTCCCCGTTCGAACGGTCGCGAGGCGAGTTGCGGCGTCTCGTTGTGCGACGAGAGGGCGCCGAGCGTGGCGTAGCCGGACAGGCTCATCGCATCCAGTTGACTGTGCGTGCCCCCAGCCAGCACGACATCCGCCGCATCGTGCTGAATGGCCCGATACGCCTCGCCAATCGCGTGGTTCCCGGCGGCACAGGCGGAAATGCAAACCCAGCTCGGCCCGGTGGCACCGATGGTTCGAGCCAGGTGCGTTGCCGGCTGGTAATACCGCTGTTCATCGAGAGGTCCGAACGTGGCGCGACCCTGCTGGAGAAACCGGGCGACGTCAAATTCACCACTCTCGCGCGCCGCGATACTCGCTTCGGCAATCTCCCAGATCTGCACGATCCCCTTACCCGAACCGAGGTAGACGCCCGTGCGTTCGGCGACGGGCGGCGCGGCCGCCAATCCGGCATCGCTCCATGCCTCACGCCCGGCGACAAGGGCGAAGCGCGAGTGGATTCCCAGGGCGGCATACGAGTCGTCTTCCGGCACGACCGGTAGCGGCTCGATTTCGCCGGCAATGCTGACGGCCAACGTGCTGGCGTCAAAGCGGCGAATCCGGCGGACTCCGGACTCGCCGCGTCGCATGGCATCCCAATTGAGTTGCACGCCCTGGCCCAGCGGTGTGATCGCCCCGAGCCCCGTGATCACGACCCTGCGACGCCTCAATGTTCATACTCCCGCATTACGAGTGCCGCGTTTTGGCCGCCGAAGCCGAACGCATTGGAAAGGACCGCGCCGACGTGCAGCTCGCGCGCCGTGTGGGCGACATAATCCATGTCGCACTGCGGGTCCGCCAGATCGAGGTTGATGGTGGGCGGGACAACCCCGTCACGCAGTGCAAGGGTACTGGCGACGGCATCTACGGCCCCGGACGCCCCCACCAGGTGGCCGATCATCGATTTAATGGACGACATGGGAACGACCGACGCGCGGGCGCCGAAGACGATCTTGGCCGCCAACGTCTCCATCCGGTCGCTGTGGGGCGTCGCGATGCCGTGCGCGGATACGTAGTCGATCGCGTCGGCGGGGATGCCGGCGTCACGAAGCGCCGTTTGCATGGTCTGTGCCGCGGCCCGGCCGGCCGCTTCCTCCGTCCCACCGTAGGGGGCAAAGGTCGTCGCGTAGCCGGCGACCTCGGCGTGAATCGTCGCTCGCCGCTGCCTGGCATGGGATTCGGATTCCAGCACCAGGCAAGCGGCTCCTTCCCCCAGGACGAAGCCATCGCGACTCGATTCGAAAGGGCGGCAGGCCTCGGCCGGTGGACGGCTGGAGGTGGAGATCGTCCCCATCTGGTCGTAAGCAATCAGGCTGATCGGATCGATGCGCGTGTCGGTGCCGCCGGCCAGCATCACGTCCGCCTCGCCCCGACGAATGATCTGTAGCGCGTCGCCGATCGCCTGGGTCGCGGCAATGCAGCCGGTGACCACCGTGTTGTTAGGCCCCTCGGCACCGTGAATGATCGACAAGTGCCCGGAGACCATGTTGGGCAAATGCTTCAACAACCAGAGTGGGAACAGCACTTTTTGACCGGTCTCGCCGAACCGTTGCAAATCAAACTCGCCGCGCTCGTCCAGGCTGGCGAGGATCGCCTCGGAGACTTCTTCAACATCGGTGGGGACGATTCCCGTCCCCATCACGACCCCGAACCGTTCCGGCGACGGGCCCTCTGCCGCGAAGCCGGCGTCCTCCATCGCCATCGCGGACGCAGCCACGCCGAATTGGATGTTCCGGCCCATGATCTTCAGGGCCTTGCGGTTGCGGACGAAGTCCTGCGGCCGGAAACCGCGTATTTCGCCGGCTGCCTGCACCGCAAACCCGGTCGTGTCGAAGGCCGTGATCCGCTCGATCCCCGATCGGCCCGCCAGGCAGGCACTCCAGAATTCCTCCGTCGTATGGCCGTTGGGGGCCAGCGTTCCGAGCCCGGTGACGACGACACGTCGGTTCATCCAATCCTCCCTGGTTGACAGCGGATCCCCGCGGCCGCCGAGCCGTCTGGCGGTTACCCGCTGGTTGACGGTCGCCCGTTGACATCTCCGGCCGGCCGCTGGCACTCGCCGCCCGAGCGGGAATGCATCAAGGCCGGTCTGCTCCAGCGTACACGACAAGCTTCCTGGAGAGGACAACATCACCGGCCGGGCGTCGTCCCAGGGAGCCGTCGCGACCACCCACCCCGGCTCGGCGCGGACGCCGCGCCGCAGATCATCATCGTCCGAATGCGGCCGTTTCCGCAGCCAATCGCAGGCACTTGGCGAGAAAGCACCAAAGATCGAGCGTTTTGCTGCCGAAGGACGGCCGTTCGCACGCCGCTTGCGGCAACAAGATCGCTGGAGCAATGGCCTGCCGGTAGGAGAGGCGGGCGGGCCCTCGCTTCAGCGGCAGGCGACTTCGCAGTTCGGCAGGCATCCTTCCGTTTGACGCCGTCCGGCGGCCCGATTACCTTGTTTGGCATGCTGCGAAGACCGTGACCGTACGGCCACCGCCGCCCCCTCTCCTGCACTCGGCCTTCCACGAGCTCGCCATGAAATCAGTCTTTACGATCGGATGCTGCCTGGCCCTCGGTTTCCTGCTCGCAACACGCGCCAGCTTGGCCGCTCCTCCCGTGAACGACTTGACCGAAGCGGAACGCCGTGGTGGATGGCGGCTCTTGTTCGACGGCAAGTCGACGGCCGGTTGGCGGAACTACCAGCGGGACGACGTCAGCCCGGGCTGGCAGGTCGTCGATGGCCAACTCCGCCGCGTAGCCAAAGGGGCGGGTGACCTGATCACCAAGGAGAAATTCGAATTCTTCGAACTCTCACTTGAATACAACATCAGCCCGGAGGGTAATAGCGGGCTGATGTTTCGCGTCACCGAAGAAGGGAAACGCCCCTGGCACTCCGGGCCGGAAATCCAGATACAGGACAACGTCGACGGCCATGACGCGCAGAAGGCAGGTTGGCTGTATCAACTGTACGAACCGGTGAAGCCGGCCTGGGCGGTCCGTTTTGAGAACCAGGTGGGCATCCCGAGCCCCGCAGTCGCCGACGCCACGCGGCCGCCCGGACAATGGAACAACATCTACTTGCGCGTCTCACCTCAACAATGTGAGGTCGCAGTCAACGGCGTCAGCTACTACTACTTTCAGCTCGGCAGCGACGATTGGAAGGCGCGGGTTGCCAAGAGCAAGTTCGCCGGGTTCCCCAACTTCGGCACCGCCAAGGCGGGCCATCTCTGCCTGCAGGACCATGGCGATGAAGTTGCGTTTCGCAACATCAAGATTCGCAAGCTGGGCAGTGATGGGGCGGTCCCGGACCCCGTGGACGGAAGTTTGGCGCTCCGTGGTGCGCCCGCGTTTCCGCGTCTGCAGTGGGAAGGATGGGACGCCGTCGACGAGCGGGGCAGGGTCAAGCCACTGCGCCCGATCGTGGTGACGCACACGGGAGACGGAACCAATCGTGTCGTCGTGGCTACCCAGCGCGGTCCGATTCACATCTTCAAGAACGATGTCGACGCAGAACAGACGCACCTCTTCCTGGACTTGACGGAACGCGTGCAGGATTGGGCGGCCGACAATGAAGAAGGTCTGCTTGGGCTGGCCATGCATCCGCAGTACCGCAGCAACGGGCAGTTCTTTGTCTACTACAGCTCGGCCGCCGAACCAAGAACGTCGATCGTGTCACGGTTCACCGTCTCTGCCGAGGACCCGAATCGTGCCGATCCGGCCAGCGAATTGATCGTCATGAAGATTCCCCAACCGTTTTCCAATCACAACGGCGGCTCAATCGCCTTCGGCCGGGACGGGTACCTGTACATCGCCCTGGGCGACGGTGGTGGACGGAATGACCCCCTGGCACACGGCCAGAATCTGAAATCGTGGATGGGCGCCGTGCTGCGGATCGACATTGATCGGCACGAGGCCGGCAAACACTATGCGGTTCCACCCGACAATCCCTTCATCGACCGCCCCGGAGCCCGACCGGAAATTTTCGCCTACGGCTTTCGCAACATCTGGCGGTTGTCCGTGGATCGGCTGACCGGGACAATCTGGGCCGCCGACGTCGGCCAGGACCTGTGGGAAGAGATCGACATCGTCCAACGCGGCGGAAACTACGGTTGGAGCATTCGCGAGGCGACGCATCTGTTCAACAATGGCCAATCTTCGAATCCCGATTCGCCGATCGATCCCGTTTGGGAATATGACCACCAGGTCGGCAAGTCGATCACCGGCGGGTTCGTCTACCGCGGCGACCGGCTGGAAGCACTGCGGGGAAAATACCTGTACGCCGACTTCGTTTCCGGCAAGATATGGGCCCTGCAATACGATGAAGGGGCGGCCCGGGTGGTGAAAAATTACCGGATTGCTTCCACGGGAATTCCCGTCCTCTCGTTTGGTGAGGACGAGCAGGGAGAAGTCTATTACACGATCGAAGCGGCGAACGGGCAGGGCATCTTTCGGTTCGAAACGACCGAGCCAACCGCCGTTGGTCAGTGACGGCGTGGAGGTCCGGCTTGCCGGAAGATGCCAGACCGCATTACGTCATGCACAACATGACCTACGGAAGGGGGGCGTTGCCGTCCAAAAAGTAGGGCATGCTGTGCATGCCGAAACGCGCCAGCCCGATCGCCGGGAACGGGCCGCTCCCGACCCGATTGGCCGATAAGGGATCGGAAAAAAGGCGAATTGTCATGCAAAGCATGACCTACGGAAGGGGGGCGTTGCCGTCCAAAAAAGTAGGGCATGCTGTGCATGCCGAAACGCGCCAGCCCGATCGCCGGGAACGGGCCGCTCCCGGCCCGATTGGCCGATAAGGGATCGGAAAAAAGGCGAATTGTCATGCAAAGCATGACCTACGGAAGGGGCCAAAGCGGTAGGTGATCGTTGCTTATCCGTCGCCGGGTGCCTTTCTCTTAGCGGTCTTTCTCTTAGCGGTCTTTTTCTTAGCCGACTTTTTCTTAGCCGACTTTTTCTTAGCCGACTTTTTCTTGGCGGCCTTCTTTTTCTTGGCGGCCTTCTTCTTGGTTTTTTTCTTTTTCTTGCCGCCCCCTTTTGCGGCCCGCTCTTCCAGCAGGCGCAGCGCCAGTTCGAATGTCGCTTCGTCGGGATCCATGCCGCGGGGCAGCGAAGCGTTGGACTGCCCGTCAGCAAAATAGGGCCCATAGCGTCCTTCGAGCAACCGGATTGGTTCGCCCGTCACCGGTGATTCCTCAAAGACCTTGATCGGCGGCTTGGCGGCCGCTCGACCACGAGTCTTGGGCTGTGCCAACAGGACCAATGCCTGCTCGAGCGTGATGTCGAGCGGCGACATGTCGGCGGGCAGCGAGCGCGTCTCCTTGTCGCACTTGATGTACGGCCCGTAGCGTCCATTGTAGGCCATCACCGGATCCTTGCTCTCCGGATGGTTGCCCACTTCACGGGGCAGCGAAAGCAACTTCAAGGCGACCTCGAACGTCACCTCTTCCGGTTTCATGTTGGGCAGGAGCGACGCGTTCTTGGGCTTCTCTTCGTCATCCGGCGTGCCCAGTTGGACATAGGGACCGAACCGGCCCACCTTGAGATAAACGGGCTTGTTGGTCTCAGGGCACGTGCCCAGCGGTTCATCGTCGGTCATGCCGGCGTCGAGTAACTCAATGGCCCGAGCCAGCGTCACTTCGTCAGGGGCCATCCCGTCCGGGAGGCTCGCCTTGCGATCGCCCTGCTCCAGGAAGGGACCGTACTTGCCGACCCGCAGAACGATCTCCTCCTGGTACTCGCCGGTCGTTGGCGTGCCCACGGGGAAACGACTCATCAAGCGCGGATCGATCTCTTCTTCCTTGGCCGCCACGCGCGCTTTCAGGCCCGGTGATCCGTTGCCGAAGTAGAACTTTTGCAGGTAGTCCGCATGTTCCGCATCACCACAACTAATGGCATCCAGAAAGTCTTCCATCTGGGCCGTGAAACGGTAATCGACCAGCGATTCGAGGTGCTGTTCCAGCAACCGGGTGACCGCAAACGCGACCCAGGTGGGAACCAGCGCACTGCCCTTCTTGAAGACATAGTCCCGTGCTTGAATCGTCTCGATGATCGATGCGTAGGTGCTGGGACGGCCGATGCCCATTTCTTCCAGCTTGCGGGTCAGCGACGCCTCCGTGTATCGAGCCGGCGGTTGGGTCGTATGGTCGTGCGGTTCCAACTCGCGACACGCCACCACCTGGTTCTCGATCAAGGCCGGCAGGAGCGTCTCCTTGTCGGCCAGTTCGCTATCCGGATTGTCGGAGCCCTCGACGTAGGCCCGCAAATAACCGGGGAATTCGATCGTCTTCCCGCTGACTCGGAATGTGGCCCCCGCGCCTTCGACGGTGATCGTGGTCCGGAAACCGCGGGCGTCGGCCATTTGGCTGGCGATCGTCCGCTTCCAGATCAGCTCAAACAGCTTCCGCTCGTCCGGCGCCAGCGACTTGCCGATCACATTGGGCAGTTCGAAGGGATGGCCGGCCGGACGGATCGCCTCATGGGCCTCCTGGGCGTTCTTCACCTTGCTCTTGTAAACCCGCGGCTGGCCCGGGAGAAATTCGTCACCGTACTCGGACCGGACAAGGTCCCGAGCGGCATCGACGGCGACGTTTGCCAGGTTGGTCGAGTCGGTACGCATGTAGGTGATGTGACCGTTCTCGTACAACCCCTGTGCCGCCCGCATCGTTCGCTTGGCCGTGAAGCCCAGTTTGCGGTTCGCTTCCTGCTGCATCGTACTGGTCGTGAAGGGCGGGGCAGGTTGCGACTTGAACGGCTTCTGTTCGACCGACGTCACTCGGAACTCAGCCGTTCGCAACTTCTCCACCAGCGCTTTTGCCGACGGTTCATCCAGTAACAGCAGCGAGTCGTCCTTCAGCTTGCCCGTGGAAGCGTCAAAGTCCTTGCCGGCGGGAATGCGTCGACCGTCGACGGCCGTCAGCGTGGCCGTGAACTCTTCGTTCTTGTCGGTGGCGAAAAGGGCGGTCGCATCCCAGTAGGTGGCCGAGTTAAAAGCCATCCGAGCCCGTTCCCGCTCGACAATCAACCGCACGGAAACGCTTTGCACACGGCCGGCCGAGAGGCCGCGGCCGACCTTCTTCCAGAGCAACTGAGATACGTCGTAGCCGTAGAGCCGATCCAGGATGCGGCGGGCTTCCTGCGCTCGGACCAGCGCGTCGTCCACGTCGCGCGGATTGGCCAATGCCTCGTTGATTGCCTCGCGAGTAATCTCGTGAAAGACCAGCCGATGGACGGGCACCTTCGGCTTCAGCACCTCCAACAGGTGCCAACTGATCGCCTCACCTTCGCGGTCTTCGTCCGTCGCCAGGTAGAGTTCCGAGCAGCCCTTGAGGGCCTTCCTGAGCTTGGTGACCTGCTGCTTCTTGTCATCGGGGATAATGTAAATCGGCGTGAACCGATCGTTCACATTGACACCCAAGTAGGCCCATTCCTCTTTCTTGAAGTCCTCCGGGACCTCCTTCCGCCCCTTGGGAAGATCTCGAATGTGGCCGACGCTGGCCTCCACCGTAAAGTCCCTTCCCAGGAACTTGCCGATCGTGCGTGCCTTGGCAGGCGATTCGACGATGACCAGGGCTTTGCCGGATGAAGTGGAGTCTTTATTTGCCATCTTATTGGGTAATTACGAGATCTAGGGTGAACAGGTTGTCTATATCAATACGGCGAACGCAACGGCGGACCTTGCCGAGCGGTTGCGCGCCAAGGCCGGCGGCGGTTGTCAGCAGGGACGGCTGGCGGGTCGGTCCCTATCGGGCCGTCGCATTATTGGATCGTCGCATCGTGCTACGGCGCGCGACGAACCGTGGTCACTTTCTGCCGACAGCCGTCCATCGTCCGTGATTCGATCTCCGGAAACAGCCCGGTGATCGTCCGACACTCCTTTTTGGGATTGAATTTACGTCGACGAGCCATACAATCTGCAAATCCGCAGGGATGCCTCCACATGGCAAATCAATAATACCTGACAGAATGCTCTGTCAAGCCCGCGTGCCGCAGGCGACTACGACTTTGGAGTGACAACGATGTCCAATCCGCTTTCGATGTTTCGTAAGCATCAGTACCTATTCCTGGTTGTTTTTGGCGTCATGCTGATGGTGGCATTCATCGTTCTGCCGCCCTTGGACGACTACTTGCGAACGCAGCGCGGTCCGGGTGCTGGCGGCGATTCTCTGGTCGTTTCGTGGAACGGAGGCCGGTTGAAGGAAAGCGAACTGGAACGACTGCGGCTGATGCACCGGATGGCCGTTTCGTACCTGTTCGCTGTCGTGCAAGAGACGCAGCGGCGGGAAGGGACGCCGCGCGGTGTTCGCCAGGGTCAGTTCGGTCAAGTCATGGATCCGGGGATTCCTGCCACGATGTCGGATGAGAACCTGGTCCACACCCACCTGCTGGCGGCCAAGGGCGAAGCGATGGGGATGGTGGTCAGCGACGAGGCAATCGCGGAATTCCTCGAGCAGCTCAGCGATGAAACCATCCAGGCACAGGAAATGAGTGTCATTTTCAAGGAACATCTGGGCGGCCAGTTCAGCCTCCAGCAACTGCTGAACCAGTTGCGGGTCGAGTTGATGGCGCAACGCGTCCGCTCGATGGCGGAGGCCGGCCTTTACGTCGCACCTTACGGCACCGTTCCACCCGTACAGGCCTGGGACTACTTCCAACGACTCAACCGGCGCGTCAAGATCGAGGCCGTCGCGCTCGATGTCGACGACTACGTCAGCAAGGTGGGCGAGCCGACCGAACCGCAGCTCAAGACGCTCTACGAGGAAGGCAAGAACCGGTTCCCCTTCCCCGAATCGCCCGAACCTGGATTCCAACAGCGGCGCAAGGCCGCGTTCCAATTCGTGCGGGTCGACTTCAATAAGTTCCTCGAAGAAGAAAAGGCCAAGGTCACGATCACGGACGAGCAGATCGAGAAGCACTACGAGGAAAACAAAGATACTCGCTACCGGGCGCTCGACCTGCCCACCGCACCCGGTGCAGGGGATGCCAGCGACGGCGGCGAGCCGCCCGCAGACGCCGGCGACGACACCAAGCCGTCCACAACGCAGCCGCCCACAGAAGACGACCCCGCACCGACGCCACCAACGGACGGCGCCCAGCCAAAGCAGGGGACCCCGGCAGACAATGGGGACTCCAGCGACGACCAGCCGGCCACGCCGCAAGACGACCCCGCACCGACGCCACCCGGCGATGAGCCAGCCAAGCAGGATGCCCCGGCCGCGCCAAAACCGACAGAAGAAAAACCGACAGAAGAAAAACCGACAGAAGAAAAACCGACAGAAGAAAAACCGACAGAAGAAAAACCGACAGAAGAAAAACCGACGGCTGACGAACCGGCGGCTGACAAACCGGCGGCTGACGAACCGACGGCTGACGAACCGGCGGCTGACGAACCGGCGGCTGACCCGGCCGAACAAGGGGAACGACAGGCGGGGGAGCTGCGTGAGTTCTTCGTGACCACACAGGGCGATGAAGTCCAGCCTCCGGAGGACGCTTCCGAGCCGGCCAAGGATCCTGCCGGCAAGGATGGAACCGAAGACAATCCGGCCGGTACGGCGGAGTCGAAGACAGAACCCGCCGCGGCCCCTGGCGCAGAGAAGCCTGCGGACGCGCCGAGCCAGCCGGACGGGACCGCACCAGGGCAGGCTGCGTCGCCGCCCACCGCAACCGCCACGGAAGGTGATGACTCGCCCGACTCGGAGCCGGCCGAGGAGACGGCAAGTGAGAAGCCAGCCAACGAGGTCGCCTCGCCCGCGGAAGACGAACCGCCGCGCGTGCGACCGCTCGACGACGAACTGCGGCAGGAGATTCGGGATGAGTTGACGGAGATCGAAGCACGCCAGCCGGCACAGGAACGCGTCGATCAGGCACTCGCCGCGCTTCGCAGCCGCGTCACGAAGCTGGGCCGTGAAAAGCGGGCTGAACTACGGGCAGCAGGTAACGATGAAGACGAGCGGGGCGAGGAGGTCGAGCCGGCCGGGCCGGTCGACGTCACCGATCTGGCGGCCGAGCACGGGTTGACGGTCGGGCAGATACCGCTCGTCGATGCAATCGAGATCAAGGGCGCCGCGGACGGCTCGACGCCCGGCTACGAACTGGGAGATGCATTCAATATGCAGTTCTCACCATCCTTCCAGATGATGCGTGAGAATTTTACCGACATCGCATTCGCAGAAGACGTGCGGCGATACAGCCCGAACACCATCAGCGGCAGCGAGTCGGGGATCCAGTTCCTCTACTGGAAGACCGATGACGAACCGCCCTACGTACCCGATTTTGCCGAAGCCCGCCCCGCAGTGGAAGTTGCCTGGAAGCGGATCGAAGCCCGCAAGGTCGCCGTCGCCGAAGCGAAGAAACTGGCCGACGAGCTAAATCAGGGCGAACAGACACTCCAGGAGAAGTTTGCCGACGACGACGCTCATGAGGTGCTGGAACCGGCCGAGTTCAGTTGGATGACGACCGGCTTCAATCCCAGTGGCGCGGGGACGCCGATGCTGAGCGACATCGACGGGATCGAAAATGGCGGCGCCGACTTGATGAAGGAGATCTTTTCACTGGAGATCGGCGAGGTCGGCTCGGCCCTCAATATGCCCCAGTCCAAAGTCTACCTCGTGCGGGTCGTCAGCGATTCACCACCGGAAGAATTGCTCAAACAACTCTTCCTGACCAGCGGCGATTCCCCCGAGGTGCAATACATCGCGTACGTGGAAAGCATCTCCTTGCTGCGCGCCTGGTATGAAGGCCTGGAAACCGAGATGGGCCTGACGTGGCATCGGGACCCGATCGATGCCACCTGATGCGATTCGCCGCCGCGCGGATCGCCAGACCGCACGGCACGAACCACCGCATGACGTACGGGCCGACGTGCAAGCGACTGCCTGATATCGCCTGTTTCCACCGCCTTCCGGCGCCGGCTTCCGGCGCCGGCTTCAGGCTGCCCACGTCTGGCGACCGTGGCCGCGTCGAGCCGGTTCTTGATGGCCCCTTCCGGTGGCCACACGCTGCGGCATGCGATGCAATTGGGACCGGCGAGCCGGCGGGACGTGCCAAGCGCTTTCTCAGCGCTTATTGAAAAAAGTTCGCCGGGAATCTACGCTGAGAACTGGCGAGGGCTCGACATGTTGCCTACTTGCAGGTCGAGCCGTCGCTCCTTCCGCACCATCCTCACTCCTCCGCCTAGAGGCCTGGCATGACTGTTCGCTCACTGTCGATCTGGCTTGTTGTCCTGACCACGTTCACGTTGGCCTCGTATGGCGGCGTCACCCGTCAGCTCGCCGCGCAAGATGCAGAGGCTAAGGAAACGCCGACAAAAGATGACGCTGCGAAAGACGACGCTGCGAAAGACGAAGAAAAGGCAAACGACGAAAAGGCAAACGACGAAAAGGCGGCGGAAGACGGAGCGGCCGAGGAACTGCTGGCGGGCCACTCGCAACATGGCGAGGCGTTCAATGAAGGCCCCCGTCAGCAAGCGTACCTAATGGAAGGCTTGGGGAGGGTTCACTTCCCCGCCACCACGGAGAATGCCGAGGCGGCCAAGTTCGTCGAACAGGGCGTTGCGCAGCTCCACGGTTTCTGGTACTTCGAAGCGGAGCGATCGTTTCGGCAGGCCGCGTCCCTTGATCCCGAGTGTGCGATTGCTTACTGGGGCATGGCGATGGCCAACAAGAACAATTCGAAGCGGGCGAAAGGATTCATGGCCGAAGCGGTGAAGCGCAAGGGTCAGGCCAGCCGCCGCGAACAGCTCTACATCGACGCCTTGGACGCCTACACCAAGGCGGACCCCAAGAAACGCAAGGAGCGGGCTCAGAAGTACACCAAGGCCCTGGAGAAGCTGCTCTACGAATTCCCCGACGATGTGGAGGCGAAGGCGTTCCTCGCCCTGGAGCTGTGGGCGAGCCGGTCGAGCGGCATTCCGATCTCCAGCTACCTGGCCATCGACGCGCTCCAGGATCAGGTGTTTGCGGTCGAGCCGATGCATCCGGCGCACCATTACCGCATTCATCTTTGGGACTATGAAAAGCCCGAGAAGGCGCTTGCATCTGCGGCCCGCTGTGGGCAGTCGCTACCCGCGATCGCTCACATGTGGCACATGCCGGGGCACATCTATTCGCGGCTCAAGCGTTACAACGATGCCGCCTGGCAGCAGGAAGCCTCGGCCCGCGTCGACCATGCGCACATGATGCGCGACCAGGTCCTCCCCGATCAGATTCACAATTTTGCCCACAACAATGAATGGTTGATTCGCAATCTGAATCACGTCGGACGGATTCGGGACGCGATCGATCTGGCCAAGAACATGATCGAGCTCCCGCGGCATCCCAAGTACAACACCTTGAAGCGGGGCAGTTCCAACTATGGACGCACTCGGCTACTCGAAACGCTGACGCGATACGAGAAATGGGACACGCTGATCGAGCTTTGCGACACGCCCTACCTGGAACCGACAGACGACGAAAAGCAGCAAGTCGTCCGCTTGCGTGCCTTGGGCCGAGCCTACTTGCGAAGCCGGCAAACCGAGCAGGGCGAGGAGGTACTAACCACGTTGCGCAGCCGGCTCGAAGACAAGCGCAAAGCAAAAGACAAGGCGGTCGCGGAAGCCGAGGAGAAAGCGAAGCAGGCGGCCTACGATCAGGCGGCCATCGACAAGGCGGTCGCAGACGCAGCGGAAAAGGCCAAGGCAGACGGCGGTGACGACGCAGCGATCGCCAAGGCGAAAGAAGAGGCAGAAAAACAGCTCCGCGAGAAGCAAGTCAAGGATCAACAGAAGAAGATCGACAAAGCCAAAAAGGACGCCGAACGCTCGTACAGTTCGCAAATCAGCGAGCTGGAGAAGGCGATCGCAGAGATCGAAGGCTTGCAGGCGGTCGCCGCCGGCGATGCCAAGCGGGCCCTTCCGTTGCTGAAGAAGGCGGGTGGCGTCGACACCATGTTTCTGGCCGAGGTCCGGTTTCAGGCAGGTGAGCAAGACGAAGCGATCAAGGACGCGGTCAAGTACGTCGAGAGTCACAAGAACGAGGTGCAGCCTCTGGCGATGCTGGTTGCACTCCTGGAACGGGCCGAAAAATTGGGAGAGGCCAAGGAGCGGTTTCAGCAACTGCGGCAGCTCTCTGGGCCGATCGACTTGTGCTCCCCGGTCTTCGACCGGCTCGCCGGTGTCGTGGCCGCTGCCGGATGCCCGCAGGATTGGCGCGTCCAACAACCACTGAAGGACGACATTGGCGACCGGCCAGACCTGGATTCGCTAGGCAGCTTTCGCTGGCAACCATCGCTGGCCAAACCTTGGACCTTGAAAGACCACAACGGGACCCCCTTGTCGTTGAAGACGTTCCAGGGCAAGCCGGTCGTGGTGATCTTCTATCTTGGCTACGGCTGCTTGCATTGCGCCGAACAACTGCACGCGTTCTCCCCGATGCTCGAACAGTTCAGGGACGCCGGCATCGAAATGGTGGCGGTCAGCACGGATGACCAGACCGGCCTGAAGGTCTCGATCGACAACTACGAAGAGGGGCCGCTCCCCATCCCGCTCCTGGCCAATAACGACCTGACCATCTTCAAGGACTACCGCTGCTACGACGACTTTGAGAAACAGCCCTTACACGGAACGTTTTTGATCGACGGCAATGGGTTGATCCGCTGGCAAGACATCAGCTACGAACCGTTCATGGACCCGAAGTTCGTGCTCAACGAGGCGCAACGCCTCTTGGCCCAGACCGCCTACTCGCAAACTCGGGCCGCCGCAGCAACGGTTGGTGCCGAGTAGCCGACCGCAGGGTGGCATCCGGCCGTGATCGCGACATCCGCTACATCGTACGTCCCCCGTCGACGATCAGTGCCTGGCCGGTCATCATCTGGGCGTCGCAAGCAAGAAACGTGATCACCTTGGCGACGTCGTCGGTGGTGGAAGCCCGCTCCAAAGGCGTGACCTGCACGGCAGCGTCGATCATCTCCGGCTGGTCGGCCAGCCACCGGGAGATAATCACTCCAGGGCAAACCGCGTTCACGCGAATCCCGGGTGCCAGGGCGCGGGCCAGCGATTTGGTCATCGTAATCATGGCCCCTTTGGAGGCTGCGTAAGGGATTGAACTCCCTTGCCCACCGACTCCCGCCGTCGAGGCGACATTGACGATGGCGCCTCCGCTCGACGCTTTCAAGAGCGGAATGGCGGCGCGGCTGACGGCAAACGCGCCCTTCAAGTTGACGTTGAGAATCTCGTCCCAGACCTCGTCCGTCACGGCGTCCAGATCCGCATGCTCAATGAAGTGAGTGCGACCCGCATTGTTGACAAGCACGTCCAACCGGCCGAACCGTGTCCGGCACGCCTCGATCATGGCCCGCACCTGCCGGTCGTCCGCCACGTCACAGGCAATCACCTGGGAAGCGGCACCAAGTTGCCCGGCGTCACCGGCAGTCGCCTCGGCATCGTCCGCCGAGCGGGAATAGTTAATGGCCACGTCAAAGCCGCGCTGGGCAAACTGCAAGACGGCCGCACGACCGACCCCCGTGCCTCCACCGGTTACCAGGGCCACGGGCTTGCTCGCGGTTCGTTCGTTCATGATCCAGTAAGCTCCCAGGGGTGAAGGCGGGGCGAAATTCCCAGGCGGGTCAAGATAGCCACCCCGGCGGACAACTACCAGCCAGGGCCAAGAATCGTCAACACCACGGCGCCGCGCGGGTCTCCCACAAATTGCTCGGCGCGGGTCTCCAAAGTATGGCTCGGCGCGGGCGTCCGACAAATCGCTCGGCGCGGGTCTCCAAAGTATCGCTCGGCGCGGGTCTCCGACCCCGCCGAAACGGCCGACCGTAGGTCTCCAAATCCCACCACTTCCTCGGCGCGGGTCTCCAAAGTACGGCTCGGCGCGGGTCTCCGACAAATCGCTCGGCGCGGGTCTCCGACCCCGCCGAAACGGCCGACCGTAGGTCTCCAAATCCCACCGCAGCCGGCCCGCGCACCATTCGCGAACACCGCCCAGATGATCCGCCGTTGGAACGTTCGGCCTTGGTTCCATTCACCGCCGCGCAAACCGAACGCGAACACCTGCCTGCTGGCGCCCGTCGCCTTCCGCAAGTTCACCGCAAACCTTCGCGACACAGCGACTTGCGCTGAGTTGCCGTTCGTTCATGAATGATCCGGGATAACGTTGACGTTACCTTCATCCGCGTTCGCTGGTCGCCTGGAGGTGCGTCATCGTCTTGCCGAGTCGTGCATCATCAATCATGTTTTTGTCGTTGGCTGGTTGCCAAGATTCGCCGCACACGGGCGAATCAACCGCGTCGGCGACCGCTGCGGGTTGCCCGGTGGCGGCGCTGTGAATCAATTGACCTGGCCTCGGACGACAGGGAGGGTGCGATGCCCATTCCATTCCAATGCCCCCATTGCGGCCATCGAACGCAGGTGGCGGACACCTATGTCGGACAAAGCGGGCCGTGTGCCGGTTGCGGCGCGACGGTCACGATTGCCGCGGCAGAGAAGCCTCAGGCAGGGAAACCCAAACCGTCGTCTTCGAGTGCCTCCGGGTTGTACATCGCGCTGACGCTGGTCTTGGGGTTCCTTACTTGCGGCGGGCTGGGCGTGTTGGCCTTGGTTCTGCCGGCGGTCGGTTCGGCGAAGGGCGCGGCGCAGCGGATGCAATGCTCGAACAACCTCAAGCAGATTGCCTTGGCGATGCACAGTTACGCGACGGTCCACGATGCCTTCCCGCCGGCCTACACGGTCGATGCCGATGGGAACAAGCTGCATAGCTGGAGAACGTTGATCTTGCCGTACCTTGAGCAAGACGGCCTCTATCAGCAGATCGACCTCAACTCCGCCTGGGATTCACCTCAGAACCTGGCCTTGGCGCAAACGGTGATTTCACCCTACTGCTGTCCCTCCGTGAAGGGTGGTGACCCGTACCGTACCGACTACAAGGTGATTGTGGGGCCGGGAACGATGTTTGAAGGGACCAACCAGATCGGCTTCCGCGATGTCACTGACGGGACCGCCAATACGATCCTGGTTGTCGAAGTGGCCGGTTCCTCGACGAGTTGGATGGAGCCCGCCGACCTGGACCTCGAACAACTGCAACCGGTCATCAACGGCGCCGGAGCGGAGTTGGGAAGTTCGCATCCTGGCGGCATGTCGGTCGTCCTAGCCGATGGGGCGGTGAAATTCCTGGCCAACACGATCGACCCGGGCTTGCTGCGGTCGCTCATCACGCGGAATGACGGGAACGTAGTCAACGCATTCTGAGCGTAAAGTCATATCCTCCGTCCACCGCCTGGCGACGGTGGCGACTTCCGCGGCGTCGCGGCGGCTTACGTCCTGCTGGCGGGCCTGTCGCGAGACGTCATGCACAGCATGACCTACTGAGTGGCGGCAAGAACGGAGGAACGCTTCACGGGGTGACACACACCACGGCATGGCGGCTGCCGGGTGGACGATTTCGCGTTGTCCGGAATTCGCGCGCGTCCCCGGCTATAATGGCGGGACCGGTCTTGCCTGCGACTGCCGCCAAGAGTCGCCCGCCCCACGCTCACCGCCCCACGTGCCGCCATGCCCCAACCATTGCGATTCATCCGACTGCCGCTGCTCGCCCTCCTCGTTGCTCTCTGCGTCGCCCCCTGGTCCGCACGTCCGCTCGACGCCCAAGACGGCGAATCGACGATCTCTGAGTTAGCCGCCCGGTTGCCCAAAATCCCTCCACGGGAGCCGGACGACTCGCGGGCGCAGATCGAGATGATTGACGGCTTCGAGGCAACGCTGGTGGCGGCCGAACCGCTGGTGCGGGATCCGGTGGCGGTCGACTTCGATGAACGGGGGCGGATGTTCGTTGTCGAATTGCCGGAGTACAACGGGTATGCCGTCGACGGATTCGAGATGCAGGGAACGATCCGCATGCTGGAGGACGTCGACCAGGATGGGCGGTACGAGAAGAGCTCGGTCTATGTCGACGGGCTCGCGTATCCAACCGCGGTCCTCTGTTGGGACGGTGGGCTGTTTGTCGGTGCGGCCCCCGACTTGCTGTACGTCAAGGATACGGACGGCGATGGGCACGTCGATTTACGCCAGGTCGTCTTTACGGGGTTTGGCACGGACAAGGCGGGCGAAGCGCATCTCAATTCGTTCCGCTGGGGCTTCGACAACCGAATTCACGTCTCGACCAATCTCTCGGGCGGCAACATTCGGATTGGCGGTGGCGCGGACGGCCCCGCGGTTTCGGTCCGCGGTCGCGGATTCGTCTTCGATCCGCGCGATCTGACGCGTTTCGAGTTGACCAGCGGCGGCGGTCAACACGGTCTCAGCATGGACGACTGGGGACGCAAGTTCGTATGCTCCAACAGTGTGCCGGCGCAGACGCTGATGTTGGACGATCGCTACCTGGCCCGCAATCCCAACCTGGAAGCACCCGCCGCCGCCGTGGACATCGCGCCTGACGGAAAATTCACCAAGCTGTATCGGATCAGTCCCAACGAGCCGTGGCGCGAGTTGCGCACCAGCCTCCGCAAGACGGGCAAATTTCGCGGCTCCGACGAAGGAGGCACGCCGTTCGGGTTCTTTACCGGCGCCACCGGAATCACCATCTACCGGGGTGACGCCTGGCCGGCTGATTTTCGAGGAAACCTGTTGGTGGGGGACGTCGCCAACAACTTGATCTACCGGGCGACACTGCAAGCGAACGGTGTCGGCGTAACCGCTCGGCGCGCCGACGCAGAGCGAGAATTCTTCGCCACGCGCGACATCTGGACACGCCCGGTACAGTTTGCCAACGCGCCGGACGGGACACTGTTCGCCTTGGACATCTACCGGGGACTGATCGAAGGGGCCGCGTTCCTCCCGCCCGAATTCCTGGAGTTCATCGACCCCGTGGCGGGCAACGATCGTGGTCGGATTTACCGTTTGGCGCCGGTTGGATTCAAACCGCGTCCTACACCCCGCCTGGATTCCGCCACGACGATTGAGCTGGTTGCCTTGCTGGAACATGCCAATGGATGGCACCGCGACACGGCATCGCGTTTGATCTACTCGCGCCAGGATCGCCGTGCCGTTCCACCACTGAAGGCTTTGGCGGCCGGCAGTTCCCGTCCGGTTGGCCGGATGACGGCCTTGCATTCGCTGGCAGGACTGGAGGCGCTGGACGAGACGACCTTGCTTGCCGCCCTCGTCGACACCGATCCGCGGGTACGAGTGCAAGCCTTGCAGCTTTGCGAATCGCGTGCCCCGACATCGCCCGCAATCGCAGCCCGGCTGGTCGCGTCAGCAACCGACGCCGACCTGACGGTCCGTTATCAGGCGGCCTTCTCGCTAGGTGCCGTCCGCGGGACAGCTCGTAACCAGGCCCTGGCGTCGATCGTGATTGCCGACGGTGCGGACTCGTGGGTGCGCCTGGCAGTACTCAGTTCTTTGCGAGAGGGAGCTGGACCGGTATTTGCCGAGCTGGGCCGGAATGCCGCATTCCGTTCCACCCCTCACGGCCGTGACTTCCTGCTTACGTTGGCCAAGCAGATCGGGGCCGTTAACCGGACCGACGAGCTGGCTGCCGTCTTGCAGGTCATCAATGGCTTGCCGAAGGATGAGCAACCGCTGGCCTCGGACCTGGTGCAGGCCCTGGTGCAAAAACAGGTCGGCGAGGCCCGCGAGCGGATGCTGGCGGCTGCCGGCGGCAAGGCGGGCGATTTGCTGGACGAATTGCTGAGCGAATCGCGGACCATCGCCGGGGATACGAAGCAACCCGTGCCGGCACGCGTGGCGGCAATCCGCAGCCTGCGGCTTGCACCTCTGGAGAGTGTTCGTCCGCTGTTCACAGGATTGCTGGACCTGCGCGAGCCGATCGAGGTCCAGGCGGCCGTGCTGGCCTCGCTGGCCGAATACGATCGGCCGGAAGTGGCGAACCTGGTCCTGGCAGCATGGCGCGGGCTGAGCCCTGCATTGCGGGCTCAGGCGGCAGAGACCCTGTTATCCCGCCCGTCCTGGATCGCCTCCTTGCTTGATCAGATCGACGCCGGCAAGATTAGCCGCAGCGACTTGGATTCGGCACGCGTCGAACTGCTCAAACAGCACCCACAAGAAGAGATCGCTGCCCGAGTCGGCAAGCTATACGCGGACGCCGGGCTGGCCAAGCGGCAGCAAGTGATCGACCGGTACCAGGCCGCGTTGACGCGGACAGGAGACGAACTGCGGGGGAAGGCCGTCTTCAAGCGGGTCTGTTCTGCCTGCCATCAGTTAGAAGGTGTGGGGACCGCCATTGGCGCCGACCTGAAGGGCATTCGCAATCGCGGACTGCCCGCCGTGATGCTCAATGTTCTCGACCCAAACCGTGAAGTGAAGCCGCAGTTTCAATCCTACGTGATTCAGACCGAAGATGGACGCGTCACGACCGGAATGATTGAGGAAGAAAGTGCGAACAGCCTGGCGATTCGTCGCCCTGACGGAACGCGGATCACGATTCGCCGTGCCGAAATCGAAGCGTTGCAAAGCACGGGCATCTCGTTCATGCCGGAAGGCTTGGAGAAGGACGTGGACCTCCAGGCAATGGCCGATCTCCTGCAATACCTGGATACGCTTCCCTGAGTCGGTTGTCGCTCACCGAACAAAGCGCGCTTGCACGGGCCGCAAACGAATGGACGCGAACCCTTCGCATGCATAATTCATTGCCCGTTGGGCGTTTCCCCAGATCTTCCATCAGCCGTCGGGCGTTAGCCCCGGTTTTCCCATCAGCCCCAGGGCGTTTCCCCGGATCTTCCATCAGCCCCAGGGCGTTTCCCCCGGATCTTCCATCAGCCGTCGGGCGTTAGCCCCGGTTTCGTCGAAAGCAGCACACCTCGAACGCGAACGCGTTCCGGCTGATCTGCGCGGCGCCTTGGGCAAGTTCACCAAACGCGATTGCGAAACCACGACTTGCTCTCAATGATTGCTCGTTCATGAGTCGTTCATGAGTCGTTCGGGTTCGCTCGACCTGCTCCCCACGCTGGGGCAAGCGGACGACAACAGGTGACTCACCAACGGCTGGCGCAACCTGGCTACGATTTGGTCGATACCGGGTCAACCACCCGCGTGATGACCGCCAAGCACTCACCTTGGGCGGTAAGCGGAACGCTGCGGCGAGCGAACAGAATCCCCGCGCTCTCAGTCCGGATCTCTTCCGGCGGCTGCTGGGGACGCTCGATATCGTGGAGTCGACCAATCACCTGGCCGCGCACGATCTGGTCGCCAAGTTCCTGGAGCGGCTCAAATATACCGCTCGTCGGGGCCATCAGGTAATCACTCTCGTCACCCGCTTCCACGACCTGACTGGCCGCGCCCGAGCCGCCGGTCGGCGGCGGTTCAACGAGTATCTCCGCCCAATGCAGAACATTGTCGACGCCCCGCGAGGTGATGCCGAGTGTCTCCACGCCGAACTGCGCCTTGCTGCCCATCTCCGTACCGAGCGTTACCTTCCCCATCTGTTCGGCATGCGACGGCAGGAGGCCGGCGCCCGCCACGTCGCGATACAAGAAGATGTAAGGAGCCCGCCAGGCGTGTGCCGCCTCCAACATCCGTTCCATCTGCGGCTGATTCTCGAGCCGATGCATGTTCACCGACGGCAGCATATGCATGGAGGATCCACCGGAATGAATGTCGATCACCAGGTCGGCCAGCGGCAGCAAGTTGCTGGACACATAGTGGGCAATCATCCCGGTGATCGTATCGCCGGGATGACCGGGAAAGGCGCGGTTCATGTTGACGCCATCGATTGGAGAGAGCCTCGTTCCCGCGGCGATGGCCGGTCGATTCAACATCGGCACCATGATCACGCGACCGCGGATCTGTTCAGGCCGCAACCGCCGCGCCAAGTTCAAGAGCGTTACCGGGCCCTCGAATTCGTCACCGTGGTTCCCGCCAAACAAGAGGGCCGTCGGGCCGTCTCCATTGCGGATGACGGTAATCGGAACAAGACATTTGGCCCAGCCGGCGGAGTTCGTTGATTGAGGGACGGCCAGGTGGCCAAACTGCTTGCCGTCGCGAGCGAAGTCGACGTCGGTCGTGATGGGACTGGCATGGGGCACAACAAGTTCCTTATTATTCCGGCGATCCGCGTTCTCCGGATACCGAGTTCTACGGATTGCGGCAAACGCAGGAACAGGCTCGTGGGCGGAAGTGGAAAGGGAGTGGTTTGAAGATCCGACCGTCGCGGTCCGGGACAAAAGTATAGCAGGCTCAGCAGTCCGTCACGCACAGCATGACCGTCGTGCTTTGGGCATCAACCGCTGCCCTTCCGGCGCATGCGCCGGGCGTTGACATGCGATCTTTGGGGGGTACACTGTTCGTCTGACCTCACGTCGAACCTCTCAATCGAGATTCACCCATGGACGACGATGCGACCGGTCCTGGTGCACAAGATGGCGGATCCGACCGGCGTGCATTTCTCAACCGGTCTTCGACAATTGTCATGTGTGGAGGCTTGGCCGCCGGCTACGGAACGCTCGGGTTTCAGGTCGGCAAGTTCCTTTACCCGGCCGACGCCGGGAAGGCCGTCTGGCAGTTTGTCTGCACACTGGACCGGTTGGACGTAGGCGAGTCATTGCCGTTTACGATGCCATCGGGAGCGCAGGTCGTGGTGGCCCGCCAGTCGGAAGGAGACGCGGCCGAATCATTCGTGGCGCTGTCGAGTATTTGCCCGCACCTTGGCTGTCAGGTTCATTGGGAGGCGGTCAACGACCGCTTCTTCTGCCCCTGCCACAACGGGGCATTCGACGCCAACGGCAAAGCAACCTTGGGTCCGCCCGCCAAGGCGAAACAGGAACTCACTCGATTTCCCCTGCAAGTACAGGGAAATCTGCTGTTGATCGCCGTACCGCTGGATTCGATCACCGTCACGCCGTCGGAAGGAACTGCATGAGTCGCTTGAGCGAGTGGTTTTCCGAACGCGTGCCGATCAGCGGCGAGCAACTCCGCGAACTCACGAACGAACCGGTCCCATACCACCTCAAACGCTGGTGGTTTGCCTTGGGCGGTACGCCGGCCTACCTGTTCGTCGTTCAGATCGTGACCGGGATCTTGCTGGCCTTTTATTATCAGCCCACGGCTTCGACCGCCTACGAGTCGGTGCGGTACATCACCGAGGAAGCTGCCTTCGGGTGGTACCTCCGCAGCCTGCACAAGTGGGCTGCCACACTGATGATCGCATCCGTGATTCTGCACCAGATGCGGGTCTATTTCACGGGCGCCTACCGGCGCCCGCGCGAGCTGAACTGGGTGATTGGGATGTGCCTGCTGATGTGCACCCTGCTGACCGGCTTCACAGGATACAGCCTGGTCTTTGAGCAGTTGAGCTACTGGGGGGCGACGGTCGCCGCGAACATCAGTGATGCGGTCCCCGTGGCGGGGCACCTCGCCAAGCAGATGCTGCTGGCCGGGGATGGATATAACGAGCGGACGCTGTCGCGGTTCTACATCATGCATGCCGCCATCCTGCCCTCGACCATCATGCTCCTGGTCGCCGTGCACATCATGTTTATTCGCCTGCACGGCGTGACGGAATTGCGATTCGAAGACGACCCGGACGATCAGCCGCCGCACTTCAACTTCTTCCCGGATCACGTTTTGACCGAACTGGGCGTGGGACTGGTGCTGATGATCGTACTGAGCGCGCTCGCCACCATCTTCCCAGCGACGATGGGACCGCAGGCGGATCCCCAAACGACACCGGAAGTGATCAAACCCGAGTGGTTCTTTTACGTCTCGTTCCGCTGGCTGAAACTGTTTTCGCTGACCTTTGCCGTCATCAGCACCGGCTTTATCCTGGCTGCCATGTTTGCCTGGCCCTGGATTGACCGGACGCTCGTCAAGTTGACGGGGATCAAGGAAATCAGTGTTTACATCGGAATCGTGGCGACGTTCCTGTTGATCGGCCTGACGGTTTGGGAAGCCGTCGCCACGCACTGACTTCTCGACAACCCGGACCGCCCTCCATCGACCTGGAAGCGGCCATCCCAAGCCATTCACTACTTGGAAGCGACCGAACGGCCATGACTGTCAAAACAAAGCAACTGATTATCGGGATTCTCGGCTTCGCCTTTCTCGGCTCCCTGATCTTTGTACAAGCCATGGAGGTCGCACGGCGACGACAAGAAGCGGGCCTGGCGGCGCATTCCGTTTCGGTGCCGGCAGGATCGAAGTCCTGCGTCGAGTGCCACGACAAGTCGTCGCCCGGGATCATCGACCACTGGGAGGGCAGTACTCACGCCTTGAAAGGAGTCGGCTGCGTCGAGTGTCACTTGGCGGAGAAGGGGGATGCGGACGCGTTTGCCCACTACGGGGCCACGATCGCAACCATCGTTACGCCCAAGGATTGCGGTCGCTGTCACAAGACGGAGACTCAGGAGTTCATGGCCAGCCACCACGCGCGAGCCGGCAACATCCTGGCCTCGCTGGACAATTTCCTGGCGGAAACCGTCGAAGGGAATCGCGAGCCGTTCAATCCTCACTCCCCCACGCCGGGACGTGACGTCGATCTTGTCAACGGCATGGCGAGCGTCAATGTGGGCTGCAAACAATGCCATGGCAGCAAGGTTGGCCTGGTGGCCAAGGATGGCGGGCTGATCACGGTCGATGAGCTCGAACCGGACGAACGGGGCCAGCCGACCAACGCCGACGCGGTCGCCCGCATCAAGAAAGATGAAAACGGTGCCCCGCTTCTCGATACCAGCGCCTGGCCGAATACGGGCATCGGCCGGCTGAACCTCGACGGCTCCCTGGGCTCCTGTTCGGCCTGCCACTCGCGCCACGACTTCTCACCCCGGCGTGCTCGCCAGCCGGAGAATTGCGGCAAGTGCCATCTCGGCCCGGACCATCCGCAAAAGGAGATCTACGAGGAATCAAAGCACGGCGTCGCCTTCCGGGATCTCAAGGATCACATGAACCTGGACGCTCACGATTGGGTGCTGGGTGAAGACTACACGCAAGCGCCAACCTGTGCGACCTGTCACATGTCGGGACACTCTCGCAACGGCGGTCGTGTCACCCACGACCCGGGCGAACGGATTTCCTGGAGCAACCGGCCGCCGGTCAGTATCGTGATGGACACCGATGCCGAGGGCCACGTCGTCAAGGAAAAGGACCCGGATAAGCGTCGCGAACTGGTCGTCAACACGTGGCAGGAAAAACGGCAGGAAATGAAAAACGTCTGCCTGCACTGCCATACGCCCAACTACGTCAACGCGTTCTATTCGCAGTACGACGACTTCGTGGTGAATTACAACGAGAAATTCGCCAAGCCAGGACAGGCCCTGATGAACGCCTTGCACGAACAACAGCTCATCACCAAGGCAGACTTCGACGACGAAATCGAATGGACCTGGTTCTATCTCTGGCACCACGAGGGGCGGCGGGCTCGCCACGGTGCCTCGATGATGGCTCCTGACTACGCCCACTGGCACGGCATGTTCGAGGTTGCCGAACGGTTCTACCAGGAATTGATTCCCCAGGCCCGCGAGATCGTGCACCACGCCGAGGAATCCGGACGGACGGCGGAAGCGGAGGTCGTGACTCAGCTCATCGAAGAGATTCTGGCGCGGCCCGAGCACCAGTGGTTCGAGGCGGCGAAGAAACTGGCGAATGAAGGGCAGGCGTCGCTGATTGACGCCCCCCCCGGTGACGCCGCCCAAGCCGGGCAGGCAGCCGGTGCCCCAGGCGCCACTAACGGCGATTCGAACGACACTCCGCCTGCCGGGACGGGCGAAGCGCCGGCCGAGAAGTCAGACGACAACGGAGACAACAAGTCCGACGACGATGCGGACAACAAGTCAGCGGACGATGCGGACAACGCCGATGACAACCGCTGAATTGATTGATCGCTCGCGGCGCCAACCTCAGTGCGCGGCGCGACTCTCTGACCGAAATGCTCGGCGCGACTCCAACCTCAGCGCTCGGCGCGGCTCACTGACCTAAGTGCTCGGCGCGGGTCTCTGACCGAAATGCTCGGCGCGGCTTTCCAAACTGAATGCTCGCCGCGGCTCTCTGACCGAAATGCGCGGCGAGGCTCTCTGACCTAAATGCTCGGCGCGGGTCTCTGACCCCGCCGAAACCGCCGACCGAAGGTCTCCACCACCAATCGTGCCAGGCGCTCAAACCGAACGACCACCGGGAAACCGGACGCGCCCTACCCCGGCGAACCGAACTCTAGCCACAACCCGGGAATCAAGGCGCTCCGCCGGCGTCCCACAGTTCACGCCACTCGGCGTTTCCTAACCGCGTGGCCGTCGCAAACAGGTGATCAACCGCGGCGATCAAGTCGGCGGGAAGCGGCTCCTGCCTGACGGGCCGGGCACGGGCGGCGGCACGCGCCGTTGCCATCGACCGATCCGTGCGGAGATCGGGTCGAACGCCGCTGGCCGGTTGTCGCCCGGGCGCCATTCGTTGCTCGGGCGGCTGTTCTTTCCGCCGATGCAGGTCGATTCCCGAGTTGCGGAGCGAGTCGACGCCCCCCGCCGGCGCTGCGGCCGAACAACACGAGCGATGGTGGTCGCTTCGCTCAACTTGAATGGCGACATTCTTTCCCTCGAACTGACGGGCTTCCGCTTCGGCCGCCAGCGAGGGGCTGCTTAACGAATTCAAATAGTTGATCCCTCTGAGCACATCATTGGGCGCTGCGTACCCGTCGCCATTCGTATCGAAGAACGTCAGCGGGAATTCGGGCACAGACTTCGCGTCCACCAGCCGGAGGTCTGGTCCCAGGTAGTCGGGGTGGTTGAGTTCATTGATGAGAATCAGCAAGTCACCAGGGCTGATGATGTTGTCGGCGTTGACGTCGAGCGGCAGGAGTGGATTTTGCCAATCGTGCGGTCCGGAGATGTTGACCCTGGCGGTTCCTCCATCGACCTGTTCGATGGTCCGATAGAAGCGGTCGTCCCGGACTTCGCTGCCGGTGACCCGCCATCCGCCCCCCAGTTCAACCGTGTCATCGCCATCGGCCAACACATCCAGTGCTCCGCCGTCGCCAACGATGAACTCGACCTCCACCGTGTCGAGCCGCACGAGGTTCGGGCCACTGCCGCGAATGTCAAAAAGTTCGATGCTCTCCAACAGCCCGCCACTCTCCGCCGTGAAATCGGTTACGGTGCCTGCCCCCACCCACTCGATAACGTCCCGGCCTTCCCCGCCGTCCAGGATGGGAAACGCCAAGGTCTCGACCAGAAACCGGTCATTCCCTTCATCTCCCAGCAGGAGGCCGAATTGTGGGAACTGGCGGAGGTCGAAGAGGTCATCTCCCCCGTTGCCGTTGGCGATAAACGGCACGAGCAGATCAGCGGGAGTCAGGTCAATCAATTCGATGGTGTCAGGACCGCTCCCGCCGACCAGTGTCAGCAATCCTTCGGGTCCAGGCAGCATGGCGGACTCGAACGTATCATTGCGGCTGACGATGCTCAGCGTGCCGGAACCGTCGGCGAGTCGTTCGACGAGCAGGTCGTTGGCGGTCGAGGGGAGTGCGAAAGCGAGCTCGTTCACGGCGACGGCCGTGGCATCCACCGGATCAAGGCCGGTACCGCACGTTGCCGCCAGGCTCAACGAAAACGTAAAGTAACAGCTCATGTGCCCACTTCGCGGCCACTCTTGCATGCCGAGCACTTGAAGCAACTGGTATTCGACCAGCGGACCGATGGCCACGACGGAGTCGTCAGACGCCTGCAGGTATCCTCCTGGATCGCTCACATCGGCGGCAGAGAGGTTGACGGCGATCAGGAAGTCGATCGGCTCGCCGGCGGGGTCCGAGTGTTCGAATACCATCCCGTCCAGATCGCCGTGCGTCTCTCCTGCGTGGAAGAGAAGATTGACGATATTCGCCAGCGCATCCAGCTCGGCGACATCAATGGAAAGCGTGTCGTCCGCCAGGTCGGTGGCGAAGACGACCGCCTCGAGCGGTGAGAAGTCGGGATTCTCTTCCTCGTAAAGCAATCCGCCGAGCGCGTCTCGAAGGGCCCACGTGTGACCGGCCTGTTGGGGCTGAAAGCTGACTTCTGCGAGGCCGCCGAGCTCGGAAGCGGCGGCGCCGATCTGCAACACGTAGTCTTCCACTTCTCCGTCCAGGGCGGGGCCGACCGGGCTCAGGCCCCCCGCCGAGCTCAGGCGAAAACGGGCGTAGGTATCTCCATGCCGCGTGCCTGCGGCGAACCCTGGGACATCGACGAGGATCTGGTTCTCGCCGTCCATCACATCGCGGCTGGCCGCGATCTGCTCATCGGCGTCAGACCAGTCACCGTCCCGATTCCAGTCGATCCAGGCATCGAGCTTGGCCGCGCCGCCCGAAACCGTCACGACGATTGGCACGTCGGATGATCCCGGCACCAATCCGGCCGGCAGTCCGATTCCGTCTTCGTCCGGGCTGGCCGTCCCGTCATCGGCGTGCGCCCCAAGGGACGGCAGACCGTCCGGCTCCGCATCAACCACCGAGCCCAAGCGAAGTGTTCCACCGGTAACGTGCCGAGCCCCGTTCCTTGCCAGTGTGGTCGGATAGCGCGGGTCGCCAGGACCATCGGCCGTCAATCTTGGCAATTGCGGGGCATCGCCAAAATCAAACGCGGCATCCTCCACCGACACGTCGACCTGGAACGTGGTCGTCAACCGGTTTCCGCTTCCCGTGGCGCCCTTGTCCGAGACGCTGATGTCGAGCACATCGTGGCCGTGGAATCCCTGGTCGGGCAGATAGGTGATATATGGAAAAACGGCGGCCGCATTCGCTTCGTCAGCATTCCACCCCAAGTTTCGCTGGCCAATCTGGGCAATGCTGACGGGCGCATTCTCAGCGACCAGAAAGGTCCCCTGAGACGCACTCAGCGAGACACTCAACTTGGCGCCGTCTGTCTCCATGAGGTCGACATCGCGAACCTCGAAGGCGTCCGGTAGCTGGAAGGAGATCGACTCGATCGTCGCCAATTGCTGGGGCCCGAAAATCACCGGCGCATCGTTGACAGGCTGCACGGTGAAGGATGCGGTGGTCGGTGCCCCGGCGCCGCCCCCGCTGCCATCGACCGCGCCCATCGCTGAAAACCCGGCCGTTCCATTGAAGTCAAGCGTTGGTGTGAACAGGATCGGCCGCGTACCTTCGGCGTCGAGCTCAATCCAGGTACCCGCCGTGTAAAGCGTCGGAGGATCGGCGGGATCGGTGGCCGGCAGCCAGACCATGCCGCCGACAAGCTCTGACAGAGCGACGTGCGTCACCTCGTCTCCGTCGAACGGGTTGCGGTGGATGGTGAACATGACGGGATCTGGGGGATCTTCCAAGACGGTTGCCGGCCCAGTGATGTGCGGGGGATCGGCGATCGGGTTGACCGTAACCGTTGTCGACACTTCTGCTGCGTTGGCGTCGGTATCGACGACACGAAGTGTAACGACGACCTCAGCCGGCCCTTCCAGGCCGGTTGCCACAAAGGTCGACCACAAGAGCGTCTCGTCGCCGCGCACAGCCGCTGCCCCGGTCTCGCCAAATACTCCGTCACCGTCCAGGTCCCAGGCCACCTGCAGGAGGCTTTCAGGATCGTTGGCATCGAACACCTGTGCCCCGTCCAGCAGGATCGCGTCGTCCTCGTTGACCGCATAAGGTCCGCCCGGGTCGGCCGCCGGTGGTTCGAGAACATGAAATTCAAACGCCCCGATATCCACCTGCTCACCGTACACCCGTCTCCGACCACGCTGGTCAACCTGCAGACTTTCGGACGTGGGGGCTACCGCCAAGAACGCGTCGCCCGCGTCAATGGCAGGACTCCCACCAATCAATGCATGGGTCTGCGTCGTCCCGCCGTTGTTGGCCAGTGCGGGGTCAAGGATCTCCGCCAGTGGGTACAGGCCGCCGTCTTGGCCGATGAGGTTGTTGTTGCCGGCAATCGGCTGCCCGGCAGTCGCCGGATCACCAAACAAGCTATGGTGGGCCGTCACCAGATTCTCATCGCTGTTGGAAGGAGCCGCCGAGCGAAAAATGTCATCGGGAGCATCGGATCCCAGCATCTCGTCGTGGCGTTGATTGCCGGCAATCATCGTGTTGTCAATCACCACGTCGCTGTTTTGCAACCACAGGCCGGCTCCCACGCCGCCATCCATCTGGTCGGCATTGGCCATGTTGAGCGTGACGGTCGTGTTGCGCAACTGCAGCGGGGCGGATGGTTGGCCGGCAACTTGCTCGCTCCAGATGGCTCCGCCGTCGCCCCAGGCCGTATTCTGCGAAAGGGTCGAGTTGACGATGTGGATGCTCCCCGGCATGTCGGCCGACTGCGCATTGAACACGCCGCCGCCGTCGAACTCGGCCAGGTTGCCCGAGAGGGTCGTGGCCACGATTTCCAGGTTGCCCTGATTGAAAACACCACCACCCAGGAGACCAATGTTGTCCATGAGAGCACTGGCGACAATCCTCAGCGTTCCGAAGTTGAGGATTCCCCCTCCAGAATCGCTCTTCCCCCGCCGGAGCGTCAGTCCGCGCAATTCCGCATTGACGCCTGCCTCCACGGCCAGGATGCCGGTGTCGTGGTTTCCGTCAATCGCCAACACGTCGGCGCCGGTGCCGACGATGGTCACATCGTCGAACAGCGTCAGGCGGTCCACTGGCGTTGTCGCCGGCTGCAACACGAGCGTTCCGGGGCCAGCATCGGTCAGTGCTCCGTCGAAAAAGATGGTGTCGTGGCCGGCATGCTCGTTGGCGACGCGAATGGCTTCACGCAAGCTGAGCCCTTCGCCGCCGTCGGGAAACAGGCCCGGCTCGTCTTCGTCTTCGAGCGTCGTGACCAACAGCGTTAACGGCTCGTCGTCGAGATTCGTCGCGCTGATCGTCGGCGGCAAGACCACCGCATACTCACTGTCATTCGTCGTTAGGTCCAGGTCGATGGAATAGTCGACGTAGCCGTCCGCCAACACATCATCTTCACCCGCCACAACCACCGGTTGCGGCGTCGCCCAGTTGTTCGGTGTGAAGACAAGGATTCCTCCGGCGGGCGTCGTGACCGTGCCTTCGCTGGCATCGGAACTGGTCACGTCAACCCGAACATCCGTCGTGGGCGGCGAATTCAAGGCGAGCAGAAAGCTGGCGGTTCCACCGGCTTCGTCCGTCACCAGTGTCGCGGCCCCCGTAATTTCGATGCCCGGTGTGTCATCGTCGATGATGGTCCCGGTCGCGACCGGCGACGCGAGGGTGATGGTCTGGCCGGCAGCATCCGTCACGGCGAAGTCGACGAAGAACTGCTCGTCGGATTCTTCGAGATCGTCGCCCACCACATCGACCACAACGAACTCGACTTGAGGGATACTGCGGTTAAAGCGGGCGACGTTTCCGCCCTCATCGGCACCGACGGCGATCCGATCGCTGGCCGCGGCAAGGCTTGTTCCCGGCGATGCCGCGGAGTCGAACGCAAGGAAGCTATCAACCAGGTTCGAAGTCGTCCCATCAAACACCTTGACAAGCGGTCCGCCGCCGGGCCCGGGTGCGGTGACGATTTCGTCCTGGTCGTCTCCGTCCAGGTCGACCGCCGCCACGCGGACACCGCCCGTAAAGTCCGCGCTGTAGGGGAAGAGATTGGCAAGCACGACGCTCGTGTCCGCTCCGGAAAAGACGCGGACGTGCGGTCCACCGCCGGCATCCGGTGCCACGATGATGTCGTCGTACCCATCCGCGTTGACGTCCCCGCCAGCGACAAAGACGCCGCCGAGGAAGTCTGGGGCGAAGGCAAAAAGGGAGTTGGCGGGAGCCGTGGTCGACGTGGTCAAGTCAAAGACCTTGACGTTCGGACCACCGCCCGGCCCCGGGGCAGTGATGAGATCCGCAATGTCATCCCCGTTCACGTCGCCCGCGGCCACGCGCACGCCACCCGTGAATTCCATGCCATAGGCAAAGAACGAGGCCAGGCGGTTCTCCGGATCGGCGCCATCGAACACTTGAACGTGAGGCCCTCCACCGGCATCCGCCCCTGTAATGATGTCGGCCTTGCCGTCGTCGTTGACATCACCCGCAGCAACATACAGGCCCCGCGAATAGTCCAACCCGTATGCCAGGAAACTGAATATCTCGCTCTGATCCGTCCCGTCGAACACCTTGACGTGCGGCCCGCCACCCGGCCCGGGACTCGTTATCAGGTCCGCCACGCCATCGCCGTTGACATCCCCGCTGGCCACACGAACACCACCGGAAAAACTGCCGTACGGCGCGAATGCCGGTCCGATCGGTCGCGTGCCACCCAGGCTGATCGCCCCGGTCAATGAGCGATAGTCGTCGTCCATACCTTCGGCCGTTCCCGCGCGCGTGGCGTAGGACAAAGTGATCGGCCGCTCGGTTGGCTTGCTGAGTGAGACTGGGAAGCGAAACGATGTTGTCCCGCTGTTGCCTTCCCGGAGCGAGATGTCGCCAACCTCAATCTGCGGACTGTCTCCGTCGGGCGCCGCTGTATCGGGGAGGGCCGCTGCGGCCAGCAGCCGGCGCGCTTCCAATGGCTCAATTGCCGGACGGAAGCCGCGGCGGCCTGCGCTTGATCGACCTTGGCGACGGATTCCGATGGACCGACGCTGCAGGCGGCGGATTGGTCGTTGCATGCGAATGTCCTCGGATATCGGGAGCGATGCGAATCAAGTGATGGGGACTCGGAGAAGCGCCGGTTCAGGTTGGCCGTTCGTCATGCTTCGGCAAACTGAGCAATGTGGAGCAGTACACCCGCGGGATCCCAGATATAGAAGACCTTCGCGTAGCCTTCGTCACGGGGAGCGTCGCTAAGCCGCGCGTCGCCACCAAACGTGTTCACGGCAAACCGTTGTTTGGCGAAGGCGTACCAGGCCTCGACGTTCTTCACGGCGACGTGCAGCATCGTGTTTTCGCACCACACCTTGTTGTAGAAATTCTGCAGATAGAAGCGGTGATTCTCCAATTCCAGGACGCGGAGCGTGTCGGAGTCGTACGTCACGCGCCAGCCGAGTGCCACGTAAAAATCCCTGGAGGCGTCGAAATCGTGCGTCCCGACAAAAGGGCGAATGTCATCTACCTGGAGGTCGGAATCGGTCATGGGTCTACCCGGTGCAGAGTCGACCCGGTGCCGGAGTCGACGCGGTGATTGGTCGGCCCCCGCGGCCCGGCGCTGGTGGCCTGGATTGACAACTCTGGCGGCCCAGGGCACCGTGGTCGGGTCCCCTTGCCGGCCTTGAGTTTACGGGCCGCCTTGCTTCCACAGCAAGCACCGTCGCTCCGCCAGCGGATCCGGCCGCAGACGGATCGGCCGGAACCTTGCTCCCGGGGCCGACGAGGACTATTTTGGAATCTATTGACGGCTGCGCGGCAAATGAGCCTTCGGCAAGCAACGCGCGGCCGTATATCTGCGGACTCCCGTTGGTCGTCCTGGTCCATTCGCTGCGCAAGTATCAATAGGAGAGCAACCTGGCATGGATCGGAAACTTCAACGCCTCGACCGAGCAACCCGGCCGGTGCCCCGACGAGGCGGCGACCGCAATTCGTTCGCTGCACACCTCGATCCGCCCCGCAGACCCTCCAATCCGAGCGGTCAGGAAACGTGGCCGCCGCTGGCCGCCATCCACTCGCTGCGCACCCTACCTGGAGAAATATCATGATCCGCCATTCTGCATTCCTTGTGGGCCTGGCAATTGGTGCCATTCTGGCGCCGACCTGTGGAGTTGCCCGCGGCGACGACGGCCAGCAGCGCTCACCTGCGATCGGGACCGCGGCCCGAACGCACCTCCCCCTGCAGAACACGATCCGGCCCGACCTGGTCACGTATGACGCGAAGGACCCGGATAGCAAGTTTCCCCCCATTCCGCAGGTCCGTCCCCCCAAAGGCGCACCAAATGTCCTGGTCGTGCTGATCGATGACGTTGGATTTGGGGCTTCGAGTACGTTTGGTGGTCCCTGCCAGACGCCGACACTGCAGCGACTTGCCGACGCCGGGTTGCGGTACACGCGATTCCACACCACGGCGCTTTGCTCGCCCACACGCCAGGCGCTGCTCACCGGCCGAAATCATCACTCGGTTGGCATGGGTGGCATCACGGAGATTGCCACTGGCGCGCCCGGTTACAGCTCCGTGCGTCCGCACTCGAAAGCTCCCTTGGCGATGACGCTCAAACTCAACGGCTACTCGACCGCCCATTTCGGCAAGTGCCACGAAGTGCCGGTCTGGCAGACCAGTCCCGCCGGGCCGTTCGACGCGTGGCCCACCGGCGGCAACGGCTTCGAGTACTTCTATGGCTTCATCGGTGGCGAGGCGAACCAGTGGTACCCCACGCTCTACGAGGGAACGACGCCGGTCGAGATCGATCGAACGCCGGAGGAAGGCTATCACTTGATGCCCGACATGACGGACAAGGCGATCAAGTGGATCGGCCAGCAGAAGTCGCTGATGCCGGACAAGCCGTTCTTCGTGTACTTCGCCCCCGGCGCCACCCACGCCCCGCACCACGTGCCAAAAGCATGGGCCGACAAGTACAAGGGCAAGTTCAATCAAGGATACGACAAGGTTCGCGAAGAGACGTTTGCCCGCCAGCAAGGGCTCGGCGTCATTCCACCCGACGCCAAGCTTACGGCCCCTAACACCGAAGTCCCACGGTGGGACGATGTTCCAGCAGCCTTTCGTCCGGTGCTCGCACGAGAGATGGAAGTCTACGCGGGATTCCTCGAATACACCGACCACCATGTCGGTCGTTTGATCGACTCACTGGAAGCCCTGGAAATCCTCGACAATACACTGGTCTACTACATCGTGGGCGACAATGGAGCCTCGGCCGAGGGAGGAATCAACGGCTGCTTTAACGAAATGAGCTACTTCAACGGCCTCCAGGCGCTGGAAACGCCAGAGTACCTGACGGCGCGGATCGACAAGTTCGGCGGGCCGGAGTCTTACAACCACTTTGCCGTCGGCTGGGCGCTGGCCATGTGCACGCCCTACCAATGGACGAAGCAGGTGGCATCCCACTGGGGTGGGACACGTAACGGGACCGTGGTTCATTGGCCGGACGGTATCAAGGCCGCCGGCGAAATGCGTCATCAGTTCGCGCATGTCATCGACGTCGCGCCGACGATCCTGGAGGCGGCCGACCTGCCTCACCCCGAATCGGTCAATGGCATCCAACAGGCAGCCATTGAAGGCACCAGCATGCTCTATTCGTTCAACGATGCCGAAGCACCGGAACGGCGAACCACGCAATACTTCGAGATGTTCTGCAACCGCGGGATCTATCACAACGGCTGGACCGCCGTGACGAAGCACCGCACACCGTGGGCACCGCAAGACGTAAAACTGCCAGCCTTTGACGACGACGCCTGGGAACTCTACTCCGATCAGGATTGGACGCAAGCCAACGATCTCGCCAAGGAGATGCCGGAGAAGCTCCACGAGCTCCAACGTCAATGGCTGATCGAAGCGACGCGCTACAACGTCCTTCCGCTTGACGACCGGCTGATCGAGAAGATGAACCCCGACACGGCTGGCCGGCCAATTCTGATCGAAGGTGACAAGCAACTGCTCTTCAGCGGGATGGGGCGGTTGCTGGAGAATAATGTGCTCAGTATCAAGAACAAGTCCCACTCCGTGACGGCGGAGATCGTCGTGCCGGACGAGGGCGCCGAGGGCGTCATCATTTCTCAAGGGGCGAACATCGGCGGCTGGAGCTTGTACGCAAAGGAAGGGAAGCTCAAGTACTGCTACAACTGGGGCGGCTTCAAGAACTTTTTCGTCGAATCTGACAAACGGCTCGAGAAAGGCCGACGCCAGGTGCGGATGGAGTTCGACTATGCCGGCGGCGGACTCGGCAAGGGCGGCACCTCGACACTCTATGTGGACGGAAAGAAGGTGGGATCCGGGAAGGTCGATGCGACGCTTTCGATCGTGTTCTCTGCTGACGACGGTTGCGACGTCGGTGTCGATTCCGGGGCTCCCGTCTCGCCCGATTACGGCCCGGTCGGCAACGCCTTCAATGGCGAGGTCCGCGGCGTCCAACTGTCAATTGATGACGACCCGGACAACCATGTCGTCGATCCCAAGGAAGCCATCCGGGCAGCACTCGGACGACAATAGTTGGTCGGCAGCAACTCCATCGCGGCAGCGGAACAGCGACCATGCCGGGAACGCCTGTCGCAGCAGATGCGCGCCGGGAACCGCTCCCGCCGGCCAGCGACCGATGCGCCCCGCCGCATCGGCGCCCGCGGGGGAAGGAGTGGTTACGGCGAGACTGGGGAAAAGTCCCACACCTTTGTGCGGCCTTGACCATCCTGGAACCGGATCGCCCGGAGTTCCACGGGAGACGTCTCGGCAGGCAGGTACAGGCGCACGATCTGTGGCTGACCTTGGATCGGTAACTCCGCCTTCACCTCCCGCCACGCTTCACCGGCGGGAAGATCGTAGCTGATGCGCTGCTCCGACTCGGGGAAATCGTCTTGGCCTTTTGTCTTCCATTGTACCCGCCCCTTGCCGCCCCGCGCACTGCGCGCAATCAGCGTCATTGTCAGCGGTCCCCGCAGCTTGACTCTGGCGGTACCCAGGAATGGCAGCCGCCCCGTGCCGTCAACCCGGATCGCTCCGACCGTATTGACGAGCCGACAGTTCCGGGGCACGAGCCCCTCACTGGTATCAAACGATTTGGCCGTTCCGGTGAAGGCCGGGTTGGGCTTGGGATAGAGCGCACCGGTCTCTTCGACAAACTGGTCGATGAGTGCGTCGAGCTGTCTGACGCGTTTCGGCATCTGTTTGGCCAGGTTCTCGGTCTCGCCGATGTCCGCATTCAGGTTGTAGAGCTCAAACACTTCGGGATAGCTCGGATGCGGCTCGAAACGACGGATCAGCTTCCATTCGCCCTGTCGCACCGAGACTGCCGGAACCAGGTGCGGAAACCAGGTGAAATAAGCGTCGCGATGCAAGCGACCGGTTTGCTTGAGCACCGGCAACAGTGACTCGCCATCGACAATGTGTTCCGCCGGTTTCGCTACGCCGGCCGCATCAAGGATTGTCGGATACACGTCGATGGGTCCCACGACCGCATCCGTCGTGGCCCCCGCTTCGATGTGGCCCGGCCAACGAATCATCAAAGGGACGCGTTGCCCACCTTCATAGATCCGGCCCTTGCCTTCCCGCAGTGGTCGATTGTTCGTCGGTGGTTCGCCTCCGGCCCACTTCCGCCAGTCCTGAATCGCCTCGAACTGGGGATGGCCCTGCTTAACATTTGCCGTCTTGCGGTCGTCGTAGGTGCGGCTGTGGACATTGCCGCCGTTATCCGAGTAGAAGATAAACAGCGTGTTTTCCGCGAGGTGCAGTTCTTCCAATCGATCCATCAATCGGCCCAGGCTTTCGTCGACACTTCTTAACATCGAAGCCATGATCGGATTCCGCTGTTTGCCGCGTGGATCCTGCTTCTTCGCAAACTCGGCAGTGTAAGCTTCCTTGTGTCCCCAAGGGCCATGGACGCCGTAGTGCCAGAAGTTGAGAAAAAACGGCCTGTCCTGGCTGGCTTCCACAAACTGAACTGCTTCGTCGGTCAATCGATCTGTGATGTACTCGCCGTCCACACCATCCGTGATCGTACCGACATGGTGCCGCCCGGACGGCCGGCCTGCCCGGTGCACGCCGTAGGGCGAAAAATAGCTCGGCGGGCCGGGGCTCGGTTGAGCATGGAAGGCGACTTCGAAGCCATACTTGTCCGGCCAGTGTTCCTGGCTCAAGCCCAAGTGCCATTTGCCGAAGTGCCCCGTGCGGTAACCCGCCTGCTGCAAGACTTCGGCCAACGTGGGTAGATTGAGATCGAGATAGTTCTTGCTGTTCGCATAAAGAAACCGCCTGTTGGGTGGGGCCTTGGCTGGGTAGGGAGACGCACCTTCCGAGGCGGCCGGCCGGTGGCCACTGGCCGACGTCACACGGTGCCGCGACGAGTACTGACCGCTGAGAATCGACGCTCGCGTCGGCGAACAGAGGGGCAGCGCGTAGGCGTCAGTAAACCGCATCGCCTGCTGGGCCAGACGCTGCATGTTGGGCGTCTCGTAGTATTGTGACCCGTAGGGCGTGCTGTCCATCCAGCCCATGTCGTCAACAAGAAACAGGACAATGTTGGGACGGTCCAATGCGGATGCGGGTGTGCCGGCAACGTGGCACGCCAGGAGAATCAGGACGGCGTTTACGGATTTCATGAGATCGCTCGCTGGGTTCGCTGAAAGGTGGCTCACGATGAACGCTTTCATTGTATCCGCAGCCTCGCCGCTCGGCGGATTCCAGCGAATGGCGGCAGAGATCTTCTTGCTGTTCCGAGAGGTCATGCTGTGCATGACGTCGCCCAGCCCGACATACTGCAGGTACGTTGCCTTGCCTCCTTCCCGCACCTCCCGATCAGGGCGATGCAAGACGGCATCCTCATCATGGCAGGACCGCGGCTAAACAGGGCACGAGCCAACACCAGTCGCTCGACGCTGGTGGCTCGACGCTGACTCAACTTGGACGGCCGTGGCCCTCGAGCGAGCGATCAGCGGCTGAGGCGTGGGAATTGGAGACCTTCGGTCTGCGGTTTCGGCGGGGTCGGAGACCCGCGCCGAGCAGGAATGCAGACCCGCGCCGAGCAGGAATGCAGGGTCGCGACGAGCAGGAATGCAGGGTCGCGCCGAGCAGGAATGCAGACCCGCGCCGAGCAGGAATGCAGGGTCGCGACGAGCAAAAGTAGCTCAGCCGCGCGACCAGTAAAGGAACGCAGGGTCGCGACGAGCAGGAACGCAGCCTGGCGTCAGGCACAAGATCACCTGCGGTATGCGTACGAACGGCTGGCTTGATGCTTCTGGAGCAACCGTGCGGACGTTGTCGAAGCGACGTTCCTAACGGAGCGTCTGGAGTGAACTGATCGGAATAATGGCCAGTTCGGCGCTATTCATGTTGCCACGACGACCGCCGTTGTTCGAGTAGCCGACGTACAGCTGCCCCTGATGTTCCACCGCGCAGGGATACGCCAGGCCAAGGTCATCCGCCGATTCGCCCGGCTGGCCACCGTTGCGGGATCGCCGAATCACGTAGACGCTGGAGAAACGGCTCCCGCCGGGGCGAGTCAACGCGATCGTGAGCGGAGAGCGCTTGCCGCCGTTGTTCCTCGCTGTGGTGCAGACGAGGTAACGCTGGCCCGTGCTGAGGGTTCCTGCCGCCGGCTTGGATGTGGCCATGGGCAAATTGCTGATGCGCGAGGGCGACCAGGTCCGACCGCAATCTTCACTGACAGCCGCCAGTGCCACCGCGCCTCCGCCATAACGGGCGATGTTGAAGACTCGCGCCCCGTCCAGAAAAATCGCCGACTCGCCCCACATCCGATCGATCCCTGCACCGGCTGGAACTTCGACATAGTCCCACTTGCTCAAATCGTCGCCATGACTGATCGCCACCGCCGCCGGAAACACCTGCTTGTTGGAATAGGGTCCCGCAGAAATACCCGGCATGATCCAGTTGCCGTCCTCCATCCTGACTGGCTGATTCATGGGCCAGAAGCCGTCGCGAATGACGATACCGTGCCTGACCCATCTGCCGGTGTGCTCATCGAGCGTGTAGGCCCGCGTATGAATGTGCTGCATCTTGTTGTAGTAGGCGCCGTGAAACGCCCAGAGTTGACCGCGATGGGAGACAAACACACCGTGGCTAACCGCGAGATCTGGCTCCTCCCCCGCATCGATCACTCGCAGTTTGCTCCAGGTTGCTCCCCGATCCTCACTAACCCGGTATTGCGCTTCCTCGGTGACCGTGTTCTCAGCACCTTGATTATGACCAATCGACGCATAGAGCTTGCCCTGGTGCCAGGCGAGCCCCACTCCGTGCAGGAACGTGTAACCGTCCGCCGCCCGATCCCACTTCTTGATGACACGAAACGTGATGTCCGCCAGGGCTGGGATGTCGTCCGCAACGGGCAACACCTGTGTATCGTCCCATAGCGGAAAAGGCTTGGCGAAATCGGGAATCGCATGGGTCGCCGTGACCGGCGTGTAGAGCGCCGACATTTCTTCCGCAGGAAGCGCACGCTGAAAGAGCCGCACCTCGTCCAGCGCCCCTTGAAAAGTCTGCCAGATCCGGCCATTGTCATCGACGCCGCCGAATGTTAGCGGGGCATTCGTCTGCGGGATGGGGCGCGTCAGGGCAACGGTACCCGCCAGTTTCCCGTTCAACCACAGCTCGGCTCTGTCGGACGCAACCACCACGCCCACTTGATGCCAGTGCCCCGGTTGCAGTACCGCAGTGGACTCCGCCGTCTCCCAGCCGTTTTGACGAATGTAGAGCCGCAACCGCTGGTCGCGGTCGATCATCACGCCCCACTCCCGCTCATCCAGGGCATAGCGATTCTTGGCCGCGATCATCTGCTGACCGCGATCGATGTTGTACGGATTGAACCAGGCAGTCAGTGTAAAAGGCTCCGCCGAATGGGGAATCGTTGAGCCGGCTCGAGACTCCAGCAACGACTTGCCTTTGAGCACAAGACATTGGTTGTGAACTCCAACGGCCTCGACCGCCGAGCCACCCTTCTGCCGGAGGCGTTCCGAGACGGCAGAATCGAGCGGCCACGCTCGATCAGGCTTTGGCGCCGCATGCAACTCATCTGCGCCACTGACGAACGCCAACAGGCAGATTAACGTGACCATGCGTGCTGTCCAAACCGTCAGGCAAGTAAACCGGCCTGCGGGAACCAGGTACAACGCTGCCAGACAGACCAGCGTCAGCGAAAGCAAACGATGCACGGCGCCTCCTGTGGCATTCGGGATGTACAAGAGCGGAAGTCGAATGGCGAGCAACCACGCTCGCCCTGATTGTAGCGACTCGCGTGCCCACAACGCGCCTGGCTTACTTTGAATTACAAAGTGCCCGGCATGGGATCGGCGCGGGTGGCCGCTCTTGACGACCATGCAGCCAGACTCGCCGAACCGCGGTCGCTTGCCGTGCACTTGCCCTCACCCGGATGATTCATCCACCTGCGACGATTCAGTGCAAGTTACTGTGCCGCAATCTTTTGTGGTGAACTTACCCAAAACGGCTCGCATATCAGACGGAACGCGATAGCGTCCGGTTTGCTCGGTTTTCCAAGGAACCGGGGCTAACGCCCAACGGCTAATGAATAATCCACGCAAAGGACCGCGGATCTCAGCCGGCACACGGGCGAAAACCGCATGGTCCAACTGGGCCCCTAGTCCAACTGGGCCCATGGTGCAACTGGGCCAGCCTGCCCCTTCATCATCGTGCATCGAGATCACCCTGCTACCAGCCACCGGGTTGCTGTGTCGCGGTTCGCATCGTATCCGCGTACCACGCCTTCAATTGCTTGAGCATCGCGTCCCGGCGCCCAGGATACTCTGTTCCGACATCGGTCTGTTCGCCCGGATCACGGGCCAAATCGTACAATTCGACCGATTCGTTCTCGAACCGACCTGGCGTGGCTTTTGGATGTTGGACGACGAGCTTCCACGATCCTTCACGCATCGCTTCACTGCGCGACCCGCGATTGCTCAACGACGCCCAATACAAGGGTCGACGGTGTAGAGATTCGCCGCGGAGCAGCGTCGGCGATAGGTCCACACCGTCCAATGGATGTTGCTTGGGCGACTCAACGCCGGCCAGTGCAAGAAGCGTCGGCATGATGTCGAGGGTGATCGCTGGAGTGTCATTCGACGCGCCGGCTTCGATGTGCCCAGGCCACCGGGCGATGAAGGGCACTTTGTGGCCGCCCTCATAAACCGACCCTTTGCGGCCACGCAGTTGCGGGCTGCCGCTGGGAAAATCCGCCGAGGCACCGTTGTCGGAAAAGAAAAGCACCAGCGTGTTCTGGGCCAGTCCGAGCCGGCTCAACGCACGGCGAATCTGGCCCACGCCTTCGTCGATCGGAAGCGTAATACCCCGGTACTTCTCGATGCGTTCGGCTTCATCCGCCGGCCTCCAGCGCCTCCAGCCGTGGGCCTCCGAGCGACGCACAGGATCGCCGCGAACCTGTACCGGGTTATGGATCGCCAGATGCGAAATGTAAAGGCAAAACGGCTCCCGACGATGCCGCTCGATAAATTTTACGGCGTAAGCGTTGATCAGGTCGGTGGCATACCCTTCCTCTTGCACACGCTTGCGACCGTGCCACCAGTCGTGTTTGTTGTGATCGCCAACGTGGCTGACAAAATCGATATTGCCGCTGTGGTAGCCGAAAAACTCATCAAAGCCGTGATGCTGCGGATGATAGTCGGCGGAATTATGCGGATACCCCTGGTGCCACTTGCCAATGATGCCCGTCCTGTACCCCGCCATCTTGAGCAGCTCGGCGAACGTCGTTTCCGATTTCTGTAATCCCTTGCGATGCTCCGGATGATCGGCGACCGGGTGGATGACCGCCTCGATGCCGGCCCGCTGTTGGTACCGGCCGGTGAGCAGTCCGGCGCGAGTTGGCGAACAGACCGTTCCGGAAGAATGAAAATCGGTCAACCTCATTCCTGCGGCCGCCAACCGATCAATCTCGGGCGTCTGGAAGTACGGATTGCCGAAGCAACTGACGCCGGCATAGCCCATGTCGTCAACCATGATGACCACGAAGTTGGGTCTCCGCGATTCGTCAGCAAGAAGATCGAATGCAGGAATCAACAAGCAGGCAGCGATGGCGATGTGTTGGACCATGTTGGTTGTCCCATTCGTACAAGAGCACGCCGACATTGTACCCGGCAAGCCACCCGGTCGCACACCAGCGACCAGCCCACGCCAGGCCCTCAATCACGACCGCTGGCCGGTGAATCGTCCCGATCAGCCGAGCCACTGCCTCACGATCTCCTCCACCTCGTCTCCTTCCAGTGTTTCGTGCGCCAAAAGGTTGTCGACGATGGCTGCCAGTGCCGCCCAGTGGTCCGCCTGGCGCAGCCGATGATCGAGCTGTGCAGTCGTTTGCTCGAGATACGTCAGTCGTCGCCTTTCGGAAGGGACCAGCGCGGACGCTGCTTCCCAAGCGAGCCTCCAATCAGCGGCCCACTCGGCGACGAAGCCGGGGTGGTAGGGCTCGCCGCTGTGAATCATCTCGGCGACTGGGCCGGCCAGTGCCACGAGGACCGACTTCTCGTGACGCTCGCGTTCGGTGAATCGATCGAGGGGCCATTCAACCTGGATATCGGCGTACCGTGCTGGACCATCGTCCCATTCCGGTTCGATCGTCACGGAACGAACGCGGGCTCCACTGCAGATTGCAACCAGCGCGTGGCCGGCCTCGTGATACGCGGAGATTTCAGACACACGGCTTCCTTGGATCCAACCCCAATTCGGTGCAGTTCTCCGCCCCCTACGCAGCGGCCGACCCACGTCCCCGGTGCGATGCGTGCCCTCCCCACTCGACAGCGCCCCGCAGTCGCCGGCCCAGCGGTCAAGCGTGAGGCCATTCGACAGGTGTCATATCACGAACAACGCTTCGCGCGCACCATCCTTGGAACAGCGAACACCATTCCTGCTGCGTCCTCGATCCTGTGTTCAGTCGCCAAATCGTAAAGTTGAGAACAGAGGCGAAGCTGACCCATGCCAGGTACGGCGTCATTAGCCAGCCGGCAACCTTTGAGCGTCCGAAAAAGGCCACCGTCGTGCCAGCACGCGTGGAAAGGGCTTTGGCTATGCGCTGCTCACGACCGGGTTTTGCGCGTTTGCCGGGATTCGTGGGGATGATTCATCTGCCGCTGGGCGTTTACCCACGGCTTCGTTGGCCCCGCATCTCCAGGATGGCATTCGCAAACGCCTCGCCCATGAGTGCGAAGGTCTTGGCGCATCCGAGATAGTGATAGCCGGCATTGGATGCGCCACGAGCACGGAGGGCAATCTCCTCCGGGCTCACCAGTTCCGCCTCGTACTTTCGCAGGTATTCGCGCTGTTCCTCCTTCGACATCGAACCATCTGCATTGGCCGCGTTCTTGTTCTCCGTCCTCAACAGATAGGCCATCTGACGTACCTTTTCATACTTTGCCTGGATGGCGGCAAGTGGCTCGTCCCAGAACGGAGAGGTGGGAACCGCCACGACATTACCTTCAAAGTCCGCCAGCGCGGCGGGCGCGGCCATCGCCTTGCGAAATTCCAAGTTCCCTTCATTCGCCTGCTCGCCGCCAACCCCCATAACGCCGATCACAAACGGCATCTTCGGTGTGTCGAGATCGTTACGCACATCACGAATAAAGCCAGCCATCAGCTCGCTGTACTTGGCGAACCGATTACCGGAGGCATCCTTCGGCAGAGTTGGATAGACGTCACGGCTTACCATGTCGTTGAAACCCTGGAACCAGACAAAGCCGGCGATTTCATATCCCTGCTTGGCGTCATAGTCCGGAACGACGCGGCCGATGTCGCTGAGCACATGTTTGACGTGATTCAACATCAGCCGGTAGTAGTGGCCTGAACCGCTCGCGGGGCGGCGATCTTTCTGGATGTCGTCCTCCGTACGCGGGTATACGCCGGCACTCGGTGGTCGGAAGTCGTAGAAGAGGGATTTGCCGCCCCAGGCCGTCTTAATGATCAGGACGGGTTCCTCGAAGGTTTCGTCCATGGTGATTCCAAACGTAAACTCGGGGCCAATCTTTCCGCCGTTCTCAGATGGGTTCGGCCTCGATCCGTAGCCGGCTGTAAGCTTGCCAAAGCCCTCGCCATTTTCTTCTCTGCGCCCGGTGTAGTACGAAATCCAGGCGCCATCGCACATTCGTGGAGTGCCATCCGGGTTTCGCATCTTCTTGAGGAGCGGGGCGGTCTTTGGGTCGTCACCGAGATAGTCGAACGTCTCGACCTTCGCGTGCCCCTCCATGTTGGACTGGCCGACCAGAATGAACACCTTGAGCGGCTTTTCGTCGTCCGCTTGTGCGCATGACAGCAGGGCCACGAAAACAACCACGCAGGAAACCGGTATTCTCACGACTCTCTCTCCGTTTGGGTTTGGTTTGACGATCTGCAGCAGACTGGCTCCCGTGAATGACGAGCAGAACCCCGACTACTCGCTCGACTTGAGGAGTTCAATCATTCGCTTGCCCATCCCCGCGCCAATCTCGTAGTGCGTAATGCCGTTATGGTTCCAGTGGTAGCCGAAGCCGGACGGCGACACGGACTTGTCGCGATACATCGGTCTTGTATCGACCACCGCGACGTTGCCCTGATGGTCGGGGTACTTCTTGAAGTCGGCGACCGCGTTCTGGGCATTGATTAGGGAAAGCCCGACACCCTTCACGTCAGCGCCGCCGATCCCGGTATTGGCGACGACAAACGGCAGACCCTCGCCGAACTCGGTCCGCACGTCCCTGATCAGGTCGGCCAAGTTGGCCTCGTACTCGCCGACGCCCTTCGGCGTGCGGTCGTTCCAGCCCTGATGCCAGCCGAAGCCCGCAATCTCGTAGTCCCGCCCAGCGTACCCGGGGAACTCGCTGCCGAGGTTGTCCAGCACGTGCTTCGCGGTCCGGAGCATGTGAGTCCACATGTAGCCGACCTTGCCGCCCCGCTTGGCCACGGCGCTCGGTGATCGCCAATCAGCTTGCAGGCTCGTCCCGCCGGTCGCGACCTTAATGATCAGCACATCCGGGTCCAGCGCGTTGCCCACGACATGGCCGAACCCGAACTCAGGTCCGTTCCAACTCCCCTTGCCAAAGCCGACGGAGTGCCGGCCCTGCTGCGTGTGCCCCTCCGTCAGTCGTCCGGGCTTCTGCTTGTCCTTGAAAACCTCGATGCGTGAGTAGATGCTTACGTCGTCGCGGACAAGCCACTCGCCGTCGCCGTTGACCAGCGGATCGGTCCCGTTCGGACCGAAGGTTTCGGGCATGGTCTTGACCGCCCAGGCCAGGCCACCGATTCCGCCGGGTATCTCGCGACGGTTCGTCGCGGACTGCGGCTGACTCGGATCGTACTCTGGGTTGAGCCCGTCCCGAGTCTTGCCGTGTCCGACCATGTTGGACTGCCCGGCGAGGACAAAGACCTGCACCGGTCGGTCGTCGGCCCAGGCAGGAAGCACAATCACGGCGCCGATTACAAGCGACAAGAGCGTGCGACCGCAATCGCTTCGTAAGTTGAACATCGGCATGGCTCACAAGAACGGGACAACATCGAATGATTGATGACCCTTCATTCTACCAAAAGCCTTCTCGCAACTCTGCGCTCGCATCACGCTTGGCACGTTACCCGATGTTCACTTGCCAGGTCGTGAGAATTGGCATGTCGTGAGGCAAGGATTCGCGGTCAGCCATTTCAGGCGATCTTTGTCATGCAGGCAGGCAGGCAGGCGTTCCGGGCAGCGGGATCCGCGGTTGCTGGATCCGGATGGAACCGCGGTTGCCGCGGACCGTCAGCGACGCGGATGCTGGGTCGGATATCAAAGCAACGGTCGCAACTGCCCGGGTTTCAACCAACGCCTGCCGATCGTTGGACCTTGGTTTCCAGGGCTCCGTTGCCGGCTGAAACGAAGTCGTCGTCATTTGTCCCCAGGGAATCAGTTCGAGGACACCGGGTCAAGAACAAGCGCTCACTCGGCCCGGAAGTGAGGCCCGCCTGATCACTCCGTGATTGTGACCTCAACGCGGTGGACGTAGCCGGGGTCGTGGCGGTCGAGGCAAAATGTCTCGACCCAGAGTGAGCCGGCCGGGGGTTCCGTGAGCTTGATGGTGATCGCCGACTCGTGCAGACCGCGGACCGGAACGATGGCGTGGCCAAGCTGGCGAATCTGGAGGCCGGGGGCGGGATTGTCGACCGTCCCTTCCGGTGAAGCGGGCTGGCGAGGGTTGCCGTTGTAAACAACCGCGATGACCTTTTCCGCATCGAATACGCCCCGGTTGACGAGGCGGCCCTTAAGCCGCAACCCTCCGTCTGCTTCACTCAGTTTCGCGTCTCTGCCCGACCATTCGACGCGTCGCGTGATCTGTTCGTTCGCCAGTGACACGGCGTTGAGGGCGTCGAGGATGCCGAATCCTGTCTGATTGTCCCAGTCGTTTTCATCGGGTTGGACACCTTTCGCCGCGCGGGCGGTGTTGCGGAGGAGCTGCCGGAGCTGGCGGTTGCTCAGGTCGGGATACTGCGACCAGACGAGTGCGGCTGTGCCGCCGGCGAAACCGCTGGCCATGCAACCGCCCTGGAATTCGCAGTAGCCTTCTTCTGCAGCGCAACCCCAAGCTCTCTACCGCGTTCTTGAGGCAGGTGGACTCTGCCAAATCGTAGCTACCAGTGCCAATCTCGGGAATGTTCGGTCGAAGCAGTCTAGTTGCCAAGGAGGGGGATGCCCATGATAACCAGAGACGCCGGTGGGAGTCGAACCCACTTCGATCGGGTTGCAGCCGATTGCCGTGCCGTCTGGCTCCAGCGTCGTTTTGCCCGCTCGAAGCGGGCGTTGTTTCATTCGTCGTCCCTAAAAGTAGTGGTCGCGATTGACGCCATCAAAACCGCCCCCTCTTGAGGCAGCACTTCTTCAAGCGTTTGCCGCTACCGCACGGGCAAAGGTCATTGCGTCCGAGCTTCTCCTCCAGCAGCTTGCCGTCGCCCACGATGCGTACGCCGCGTTTGACTTGCGTTTCGGAGGGGAATCCCTTCCGGCGTTTGCTCATCGTCTCGAAAACAATGGCTGTTCGTCAAAGTTGCGTTTGGACATGGGACACCTTCCTTTCCCGAAGACGCTGCTGCGAAACATGCAAGTGTCCCGGCCAGGAGTCGAACCTGATCTTCGAGCTTCGCGGGCTCGCGTGCGAATCCAGCACACTCCCAGGACATGTTGATTTCAGTACCCCGCCAGGGAGTCGAACCCCGTCTTGTGGTTCCGAAGACCACCGTGCGTCCATCACACTCGCAAGGCATGTTGTCGAGTAGCCCGTCCAGGAATCGAACCTGGTCCAACAGCTTCGGAAGCTGTCATGCGATCCAACACACTCACGAGCCAAATCTGTCAGCACCCCGACCTGGAATCGAACCAGGACCAAGACCTTAGGAGGGTCTTGTGCTGTCCGTTACACCATCGGGACGTAAGAGCCGACGACTGGATTCGCACCAGCATGAACCGCTTTACAAGAGCGGAGCCTTTCTCAGTCGAGCCACGTCGGCAACAAGGGGTGACCGATGGGAGTTGAACCCATACCTTCTGCTTCACAGGCAGCTGTGCCTACCGCGTACACCACGGACACCATAAAGTTTTCAGCGGTCGGCTACCACAGCGGCGTGCTACCACAACACTTGCAGACCAGTTGTCAAAAGTGATCCCGGGTAGAATCGAACTACCGATCTCCTGAGTGTCATCCAGGCGTCTTCGCCACTGGACCACGGGATCATGTTCAGTGACCAGGGTGGGAATCGAACCCACAAAATCATAGGTTCTCGGCCTGCTCGCTTTGCCGGTTTGCGTACCTGGTCATGTTCACCTAGCGGGTCTGGATGTCGCACCCGGCAGTCCTGGCTTCGACCACCCTTCGGTCGGTGCCCGGCCTGGATGAGCACTTAGCCCATTCGGCGAGCGAACGTTCGCTCGCAAGCACGCCCCCAAGGACTTGAACCCTGACCAACTGGTTTGGAATCAGTCATGCGGCCATTACATCAGAGGCGCGTGTTGTTTCCGCGGAAACGACCAATCCGGCTTCGTCGATCGGTGCCTGGCTCGAACTCACACGTCGCGATCGCGACCACTGGTTCTCGAGACAGGCCACTCATCCAACCGGATGGCTTCCGTTCTTTCAAGCTGCGGGAGTTGGAATCGAACCAACGGCCTCCTGGTTCAGAGCCAGGCGTCACTACCAACAGCAACTACCCCGCAATGTTTGTCGTATTGAAGCACTCCGTCCGGGAATCGCACCCGACCTGCAAGCTTCAAAGGCTCACGCCGCGACTACGCGCCGGAGAGAGTGCCCTGCGGGAGTCGAACCCGCCTCGCCAGGTTGGAAGCCTGGAGCCTTTGCCGCTCGGCCAAGGACACACGTTTTTTGCAGCGGAAGGTGAGGGAGTCGAACCCAACCTGCTCGGCTTGAAAGACCGATGACCTCACCCGAATTCGAACGGGCCGTGTTCTGTGCGTACACTGAGCGCGAAGTGGGCCGGGAGGCGCTCGAATCCTCGTCTGCGGTTCTTCAGACCGCCGCTAGACCGTCTCAGCTACCAGCCCAAGTTGTTTTGGAATAGGTACGAAAAAAGGCCCGATGTCGCTCATGACACCGGGCCTTGTTGAAAGGCGTCAGGCAATCGCCTGGGTCACAAGCGCAGAGGAAGTGCGGGCAGCGTCGTATTCAAACGACACTGGGCCGAACGTTCGGCAAATCGCCCATCACTTTTCGCACCGAGATAACTGCGTATGATCGTCAACATCGGAAAACTCTGCCTTGTCCTTTTCAGGTGTTGTTCGTTGTCTGAGTCGTTAGACGCGAATCGCTCAGGATGGTTCGCGTTTTTTCCGCCAACGGGATGTTCGATGCGCGAGCAGTCGATTCTATTCCCTCGTTTGACAGACTTTTCCGGAAGTTCTTCAGCGAGTCCACCGCCGCACGATGTATTCCACCTCTTCTCCGTCGAGTGTTTCGTGGGCGAGGCGATTGTCCACGATCGCCGCCAGCGCCGCCCAGTCGTCCTCCCGGTCGAGCGGTCGAGCGGTCGATAGAGCCGCGCGGTCGTCTGCTCCAGGTAGGCCAGACGTTTCTGATCGAGTGGAGATCGCGGAGCGGCCGCTTCCCAGGCGAGCTTCCAATCCGCTGCCCACTCAGCGACGAAACCAGGATGGAAGGGCTCGCCGCCGTGAGTCATTTCGGCGACCGGGCCGGCCAGAGCTACAAGGACGGACTTCTCGTGAAGCACTCGGTCGGTGAACTGATCGAGCGGCCATTTCCAGAACCGTGGGGAAGAAGTCTTCAATGATCACGGACTGCCGACAAACCGAAGCGGCTTTGGTCACACCCGGCCAAGAGACAATCATGGGGACGCGGACGCCACCTTCGTGGGCCGTGCCTTGCTCCATATGCGGCGTACGGTAACGACGGTTGAAGTCGGTAACTTCCGTATGGAACGGAACCGAGGTGTCTTGCCAGCCCATAATCTCGCTGCTGCTCCTTTGACATGGAGCCATCGGCGTTGGCTGCGTCCTTGTTCTCTGTCCTCAACAGGAAAGCCATCTGCCTGACTTTCTCGTACTTTGCCTGGATTGCGGCGAGTGGCTCATCCCAGAACGGCGACATGGAAACCGCCGTAACGTTGCCCTTGAACCCCGGCAGCGCGGCGGGGCCGCCATCGCGGGCAGCGCTTCCAATGTGCGCGCCACGAGTGATAAGAGCGAGCGGACGACGTAGCTTCGCGTTACGAACATGAGCCTGGCTTTCGGGATGACAGCAACATCGAGCAACGATGCAACTCATGTTACCAAGAGCAGTTTCACAACTCTGTGCTCGCGACATGGTTGGCACCTTGTCCCGCGCCTTATCCCGCGTTCAACCGCCAGATCGTGAAGTTGAGCACGCTGGCAAAACTGACCCACGTCAAGTACGGCACCATCAGCCAGCCGGCGATCTTCGACCTGCGGAGGAACGCAACCGTGGTTGCCACGATCGCCAGCCACAGAACGACGATCTCGACGAACGCCCAGCCTGGTTGGTGCATGCCGAAGAAGATCCACGACCAAGCGACGTTCAGACCGAGTTGCACGGCGAACAGCGTGAGTGGCATCGCCCCGGCCTTGAGCCCTTCCGGTATCCAGACCATCCAGGCCGCGATCGCCATCATCACAAAGAGCGTCGTCCAGACCGGGCCGAATACGTCGTCGGGCGGGTTCCACGACGGCTTCTCGATCGTCTTGTACCAGCCTTCAATCTCCGGCGTCGTTGCGATGGCTCCCAGGCCACCAGCACCGAGGCAGATCACGATGAAGACGACAAGGCCGATCCAGCGAGTTCGTTCTGTCATCAGGTGATCTCCGTTATCTCAGACTGCGCCAAGGCACGCTGGAGCGGACAGCTTGTCGCATCGGCTGGCCGTCCTTCGCGGTAGCTTTCGAGCAGGCGTCGTGACTCTTCCGCCAACATGCGGCGAACTTCTCGCCGTTTGCCTTTGAGCCGAGCGATCTTCATGTTGTCGTAGGCGGTCGTTTGGTGTCGCAACCAGGCGATGACCGCAGACTCGGCACGCTGCCAAATCGGTATCCGATGCGTCCGAGCCACTGTGCCACTGCCCACAGGAGTTGCGTGCTGCGTGACCGCGTCTGCGAGTTGTTCGGCCAGATCGTCATAACCCGGTGCGAATTCCAGGAACGCCAGAACGGCTGCACGAAATTCTTCAACGTACTCGGCGTGTTTCCGATTGCGTCGAGCCGTGTCCGCCGCCCTCCGTTTCGCGTAGGCGTCGGTTGAGCGTTCTGCTTCTAGTTCAGCGAGAATCGAGGCGACACGTTCTGCTGGAGCCCAGACGCCCCGCGAAAAAGTCTTGCGGCCCTTCTTCTCCTGAACGGTCCAGGTCGGGCCGGCCGCTTTCACGCGCCTGGTCAGGGCGGCGTCACCGGGCGGCAGTAGCTCCCAGCCAGTGGGAACCTGAAGTACAAGGCCGTCTGCTGTTCGGACTTCTTGGTCGCTAGGGCCAGGGGTGACGATCCTTGTCTCGTTTGGCTCAACCCTTGTCTCGTTTGGCTCAACGCCCGGTGTTGGTGAGAAAGAGAATGTCGGGCTCCGAAGGTGTAAAAACGAGGAACCCCTCGGATGTACCTCAGGTACAATCGAGGGGTTGAATCGTCGTAGGTCGAGTACACCCCACTGGGTTCGAACCAGTAACCTTCGGTTTCGTAGACCGATGCTCTATCCAGTTGAGCTAGGGGTGCGTTGTGTTGCGGTTAGCCGCCGGCATAGTGAGCGGGCGACTCAAGTCACTCATTATGCCGAAAATCCAGGGGGCTCGCAACCGACAGTTGTGAAAGTCCGGCGTCGAGACTTTTGACTTGATCTGAATTTCGGCGCCGGGGCGGATGATGGGATTCGGCAGCGGGCAGTTCCGAATGGAGCTTGGACCGTCCGTGTGACACGCATGGCCCCAGGCGTCGTGCGGCGCATGACCGACGGATTGCGGACCTGGGCGCCAGGTCAGTTCGTGTGGTTTGGGCATCTCGCGCTGCAGAATCGTCGCGTCAAGTCGAGCGGCTCGAGGGGACCCGGCTGATTCGGGTCAGTCCATTGGCCGCACTCGTCGGTCCGCTCGCCTCATCCGGGTACCAAGTCGGCTCCCTCCAACCGCAGCAGCCGACGTTTCATGTCCGGGCCGCTGGGCGCGGAAAATCCCCCCAGTTTGCCGCCTGCAGCGACGACCCGGTGGCAGGGAACCACCAGCGGCCAGCGATTCTTGCGCATCACGCTTCCCACGGCGCGCGCCGCCCCTGGATAGCCGGCCGCCTCGGCCAGCGCACCATACGAAAGGGTTTCGCCCGGCGGGATGAGACGGCACCGCGCCGTGACCGCGCCGCCGAAGTCAGTCAGGTGGGATGTGTCCAGCGAGATGTCGAGAAAGTCGCCGACCGGTTCACCACGGGCAAACGTCTGCAAACGGGCCACCAACTTTTTGGCGGAGTTCGTCGGAGGGGTCGGGTCGACGAACTCGCGGAGCGCGGCAACCGCCGCGGCCGGTGTCGGATAGCCAAACTTCAGTTCGCAGAGCCCCAGTTCGCTCCATAATGCGGCCGACCAACCCAACTCCGTCGAGAACAGGCAACTGTGCATCGGGGTAACCGTCCTGGCCTTGTATGAAGTTTCCGGATAAAATTTGCGTTAAGTAACATTTCGCGGTTTGGACCTCGTGTCAACCGATCAGTTGCCTTTCGCGGCCAATCGACGCCCTTCGCGGCCAGTCGGTGCGTACCAACGTCGACCATCGGATGGAGGAGCGTGCGTGCACCCCGCGGTCGGGTCGGGCTTGGCTGTCACTTCTTTCGAGGAGCCCCTCATGGATCATTACGGCTCGTTGAGCGATGATTATTATCTAAACGTCAATCTCAACACGGAAATGGACCTGCCGCAAAACCGTGAAACGGTGCTCCACTTCTTCGAGCAGATCCAGAAGCGGTATCCGTCGATGCGGAATTTCTACAACCGCGATCGGGGTGAATTTGTACTGGAAGAAGACAAAGACCGCGGCAACTACCGTTGGGCCACCGTCGAAAACCGCCGCGTCTGCTCGGGATTCGTCAACCCCTCGTCGGTCGATGATGCGCTGGAACAGCATCAGATGGTCTTGGAAGTCGCGCCCTATGCGCTCTCGGTCAGTCCCATTGACTGTGAATCACTGAATGTGATGTTCGGCTTCGACTTTACCTACCGGGGCAACCACAACCAACTGCTTGTTGAGGCCCTCGGGCTGACGCCCGCCTTTGATCGCATGGCCGACATACCCGGCGCCACGGTCATCTGTAACGAACCGTCGATTCAATTGGCACTCGACAGTGACTGCCGGACGCAATGCCGCTTGAGCTTTGAGACGCGGACGACGGCATACCACATTCGCACCGGCGAGTTTCCCGAGGAACAATTGAGCGTCTACCTGACCGCCCGCCGCTATGGAAGCTTGGATCCGGGCGAGACTTACGTAAGCGCCATGAAGCACTTGTCCGACGTCTGTGAGACCTTGATCGGTGACTACGTCATCGACAACATCCTGCGACCGCTGCAACACACGATCGCCATCAAGTAAGCCAACATCGAGGCAGCGATCGACTGCTGGCTGCCTGCGAACGCCGCCGGCGACCCTGAGGGCCGGGGCAACGCCCGGCATCATGGCCGCCGCTGCGGGCATACCGGCAGGCGCGTGACACCTCTGCCACAGTCAAGCCGGGCGAATTCAGTCAAGTCGAGCGAGTGCGGTGCGGGACTACGAAGACGAGCGGTCGCTCTGGCGGCCACGGCCCCGCCCCCCTCGGCCGCGCCTCGAGGGGCTCGAATTCTTCGATCGTGACGCCAGATTGCTGTCCACGATTCCACCAATCGCGTCGGACCAGGTCGGGATTTTTCGATGACGGGATTCGGCGTCGTCCCGCTCGTCACCCGCCTTCGCCTCGTGCGGGTGTTCCGTGCTTTCTTCGTCGCCGTCATCATAGAGTTCATTTTGCGAAGGCGAACTGACTGAGTCCGTATCGCTTGCGTCGGCGGCCGCGTCAGCCTGGTCGGATTTTGAATCTTCACGCTTGCCGCGGCGGCGGCGACCGCGACGCCTTCGTCGCGGCGCACCCTCCTCGCCGTCACGTTTGTCGTCCGACCCGCTCGCACCAACCGGCTCGACATCCTCATCCGTGGACTCGGCGGCATCGGTCGCCACATGGGTTGCGTCCAGGTCGGCCTCCTGGGTCTCCGGCGTGACGCCTTCCTGGCGACTGTCCGCGTCTGCTTCCCGGTCCCGCCGACCGCGCCTGCGGCCACGCCTCCGTCGCCGTCGCGGCCGCTCGTCGTCCGATGGGGGAGCATCGTCGTCGGCTGAGTTGTCGATCGAATCGGATTCGTCGTCGTAGGCGTTGTCGGTCTCGTCGACAAACGTGTCGTGTGGCAGGACCAATGGGTCATCGTCATCCGTCTGCTCGACCGCCGCCGAGTCGGCAGCCGTCCGCTGGTCTTCTTCTTGCGGTGCTCCTCCGCGTGCGTCACTTTCCTGGGCTTCATTCCTGTCGCTCGAGCCGCGGCGACCACGGCGGCGGCGGCCGCGTCCGGAACCGCGTGAACGGACCGAACGCTCTTCGTCCTGGGATTCCGGTTCGCTTGTCGGTGCGGGGGTCGCCGCTTCGGCTGCCGGACTGGAAGCCGCCGGCAGCTCGGGCTCGGCCTCAACCGCGGTATCTTCCGGCGGATCGGTCGGTTCGAGCAGCCCGCCGCCGAAGGTCGAACGGCGAGGTGTTTCCTGGCCTGGACCGGCCGATTTGGCCGGCGCACTTGGCAGCCCTGCGGCAACATCGGAAACTGCGGGTGCATCCGCCTCCATCGACGCCGGGCGGGCCGCTTCATCCATTCCGGCCTCGGCTGCGGCGTTGCTGCCCGTCGGGGGCTCGACCGTCGCGGGTGCCGCAGGCGGCTTGGCCTCCGGCTCTGGGACGGCCGCAGCCTCGTCTACTTGCGGGGACGAGGACTCAATCCCCAACAGGCTGGCAATCGTCCCCCATCCGGATTTCTTTTGCGTCGCCTGCTTCCGCTTGGGCGGCGGTGGCGGTGTGGCAGCTTCCACGGGCCGATTTTCGGGTTCGGGGGGAGAGGGCGTCTCCGCGGGCACATTGGCGCCGAGCTGCTCGGCGAGGTCCTTCCAGTTACTTTTCCTCGAAGAATCGGTCATCGGTTTGGCTTCGCCCGTTCTGCAGTGTCGCGGCCCGTTGTGCAGTGTCGCGGGAAGAGCCCACGTCGAACCGCATCATCAGGCCTTTGGGGGGGGATGATTGGCGTCAATTACTCGGACGGCTCAGTATACCCGTTCTCTCCAGGCCTGGAAAGTCGTTTGAGCAACTGGGGTTAGGATCGCAATTCGCGGCAAACCGGCTACGTCGTGCGTCGGCGGTCCCCGCACCGTGTTGCGATTTGCCGCTTGCTTGGGGGTATTCATCGGGTTGCGGAAAGGCGATCCGGCGTGCCGCAGCGTATAAAATGCTGGAGGTCGGACTCGGCGCCAACGCGGCACGACGCGTACTGTCATCGCGGCAGGCAAGGAGCCGGTCCAGATCTCCTGCCGCATTCCACGCGGCGCTCCTGGCGCCGCGCCGTGGGATCCGGAAAGCTCTGCCCGGCACCGGCCGTGGCGGGCAGGAAGTCATGGATGTCCTACCCCGATGTGATTGATGCGCCGGTGTGGAGATGATCGCGCCACGGCGGAGCGGGCAGCACCCAACCATCGGCACGCGCTCATTGGTTGTTGGATGTTGAGTCAAGACAATCGAAATTCGCCCCATGTGAGAATCAACGGAGCAACGCATGACTGCCCAGCCGGTTGGTACGCCTGGTGAATTCCATGAGACGGTGGAGGTACGCGGTCACATCATCGACAGCCTGATCTTGCCGAAAATCCTTGACTGCATCACAAGCAGCGGCGGCAGTTTTCGCATCGTGCAGGTCAGCATCGGCCAGACGCGTAAGGACCCGAGCCATGCCTCGATTGAAGTCTCGGCGGCCAGTCAGGAGGTTTTGGATTCCATTCTGGCAACGATTGCCGATCACGGGGCGACCTCGGTTGCAACGGGTAATTGCCGGTTTGTCGAGGCGGACAAGGACGGCGCATTTCCAGAGGGATTCTACAGCACGACGAATCAACGGACCGAAGTACGGCTCGACGGGCAATGGACCGAAGTCGGGGAGCAAGAGATGGACTGCGGCGTGGCGGTGGACCTCGCCCAAGGCCGGGCCGTCTGTGTGCCGATGAGCGACGTCCGGGCCGGCCAGCACTTCGTTGTCGGCCACGCGGGAGTTCGCGTCCATCCCCAGTCGCGGCACCTGCAAGCCCGCGGTTTCGAGTTTATGAACAGCCAGGTTTCGACCGAGAAGCCCAAAGGCATCGCCACGGCCCAGGTGGCACTCGAAATGGCCCGTTGTCGCCGCCAGCGCGAAAAGGTGCTCGTTGTGGCCGGTCCGGCCGTCGTTCATACCGGCAGCGGCGAACATCTGTGCAAGCTGATTCGGGGCGGTTACGTGCAACACTTGTTCGCGGGCAACGCGCTGGCAGCCCACGACATCGAACATGCCCTCTTCGGCACAAGCCTGGGCGTCAAGCTGGAAAGCGGCGACATTGTCGAGGCGGGACACGAACATCATCTGCGGGCCATCAATCGGATGCGGCGCTTGGGCGGTATCCGGGAGGCCGTCGCTTGCGGGGAATTGACCAAGGGGATCATGTTCGAGTGCATCCAGCACGATGTCGACTTCCTCCTGGCCGGCAGTATTCGTGACGACGGCCCGTTGCCGGAAGTCATCACCGATGCCTTGGAAGCCCAGCGGGAAATGCGTAAACGCATTCACGGGGTTTCATTTTGCCTGATGATCGCCACCACGTTGCACTCGATTGCGGTCGGCAACCTGCTACCTGCTTCGGTCGGTGTCGTCTGCGTCGACATCAACCCATCGACAGTCATTAAGCTAAGCGACCGCGGATCGTTCCAAACGGTCGGCCTGGTGACAGACGTCGAACCGTTTCTGCGCGGGCTCGTAGCGGATCTGAGCGAAGTGGTCGCATGACGAAACAGCCTCACATCTTGATGTGCCCGCCGACCTACTATGGCGTGCAGTACGAAATCAACCCGTGGATGAGTCGCGCGCGGCAACCGGACCAGCTGCTGGCAATGCAACAATGGGAAACGCTGCACGGGATTCTGGTGGGATGCGGCGCCAGGATCTCGTTGCAAACACCGGTTCCCGGGTTACCCGACATGGTGTTCACTGCAAATGCCGGCATGGTTTATGGCCGCCTGGTGATTCTATCCCGGTTCCGCTTTCCGCAGCGGCAAGGCGAACATGCCCATAACGGGTCGTGGTTCGGTGAACGGGAGTTTACCGTGCGCGACCTGCCGCCCAGCATGTACTTCGAGGGAGCCGGCGACGCCCTGTTTTGTGGCGACACGCTCTATGCCGGCTACCGGCTGCGAAGCGAAATGCAAAGCCACCAGCGCGTGGCAGAGATCATCGCCTGCCGCGCCTTGGCGTTGGAGTTGGTCGATCCGTACTACTACCACCTGGACACCTGCTTCTGCCCCCTGGCACCCGGCATTGCCGCGTATTTTCCGGCCGCATTCGACCACTACGGCCAACAGGTTTTGCAAGCCGGCGTGGAGACGCTGATTGAGGTCTCCGCCAGGGAAGCCCGCGCTTTCGCCTGCAACGCCGTTGTGGTCGGCAAGACCGTCATTACCAACAGCGGTTGCCCGACTTTTCATCGCCAGTTATCGGACCATGGCTTCGAGCCTATGGCGACTCCGCTGAGCGAATTCGTCAAGGCGGGCGGCAGCGCCAAGTGTCTGACGCTGCGGCTTGACGGCGAAGAGGCTGCCGGCTGGAAAGCGGATCAAGACGCGTGCACCCAAGACACTGCATCCCGGAAGACCGGCAATGCCAAGCGGCCGTCCCCGGAACGGCCGCTGGACTAGCGGCGGCCGACTCGGAACGAACCGTTGTCTGCCACGTTCAACAAGGGGCGGAAGTAATCACCGCCGAATGCCGAACGGCATCCGGGGTACCAGACCAGCGAACAGGCCAGGTTCCAGGACTCTTCTTCAAACGCTCCACCCGGTGCACCGTTGGTGGCTTGCTCGGGAATCAGATAGCTCGCCCCAATCTCCAAAGCGAGGCTGTCATAGAGTGGCAAGCGAATGTCGGCACCGATGATGCCGTCGTCGTCTCCAGACCAGCCGGCGAAGATGCGCGCTTCGGCACCTTCGGCATAAGCGGGACGATGGCGGTAGAAGAAGGCGTACTGCTTGGTGCCCTCCCAAATCTCGGTCAGCGGTCCGCCGCCGTTGAACGTCGAGACCTGAATGTCTTCATCGGAGGCCGTCGAGAACATGAAGCCCAGCTCGTGGGTGCAGGGAAACACGTAGCTGGCTTCACCGCGGATCTGGGAAATGTTCACGTCGGCATACCAGTTGTCGGCGAGGTAGTCGGCGGCAACCCCGCCCTGTAAGCCCCAATCGACGCGGCGGAACAGACCCAATGTCATGAACGTCTGCGTGCGGGTCGAGTCGGTGAAGAGCGTATTCCCCGCGCCGTCCTGAGGAAAGCCGGCGCCGGAAAGGTTGCTTTGCGTGGCACGCAATCCGAATTGCACACCGACGCACTCGTTGGTGCAAGGAACCGGCATGCCGATATTGAAGCCCTGGTGGAACCCGAAGCTGCCCGTGCCGCCACGGTTGGCCGGTCCCGAAAAACCTTGGGTCCCCCCAAAGAACTCGACGTTGTCCAGCGTAAGCGGGATACAGGGAAGGCAGCATTGAAAACATCCGCCACCATGACAGGAACCACAGTCGCCCTTACCACCCTTTTGAAAGATGCCGTCCGAATACATGAGACCATCGTGCTGCACATGCGGCGCCATAATCTCGCCCTGAATAATCTCGCCCTGAATAATCTCGCCCTGAACAATCTCGCCTTGAATATGGGGATCGCCGGGCCCTGCCACATACGGCGCCGCGACGGCCGGTTCCTGGTAGGCGACCTGGCGGACGGGCGATGTCTCGATTGCCGTGGCGATGCTCCTCGGTGCCTGGGCAGGCGCGGACGGCTCGACGCTCGCCGCAGTGGCTGCCGGTGCAGCTTCGGCCACCTCCGCCTCTTCGGCCTCGCCCCGCGGCGAACGCGAAACGTCACGCGTCGTCGGCTGGACAGCGGGCTGGCGGAGCGGATTCGAGTACCCCTGTTGACCCAGGACCGTCTGCGAACCGCTCAACAGGATGGCAAAAAGACCGCAACAAATGGTCTGCAGATGGCGTCGCGGCATTGATTTCATGACAGAATCCTCAAATTAACGGTCACACGACCGACCTTGATCCAGAAACATCCCAGTCAGCGTTTCATATCGGGCACCCGGCAATCGGAACTTTCGGAATAATCCGAATAATCGGCACAATCGCTAACCACAACGCAATCCTCCTAACTTCACAGATGAACGGAGAATAGATTCATGCCAGGAGGATTTGGCCCACTGCATGCCGCCCGGTACCGGCACGCGTGGCGTGCCGGGCCCCAGTCGATTCGACATATCCCGCAAACCTGCACCAAGTCTGGAAGACTGGAGAAGATGGTGCACCAATTACGATTGCAGCGAATGATGCTGTTAGGCCGACTTTGCGCCTGGAAACGAAAGTTCTGGTCGTAAGCATGGCACTGGTTCGATGAGGGATACCGGAAACAGAACTCATCCCGGCACGCGGCGCGGCAACGTGGCTTCCGCAGCTGCTGAAATCGAAACCAATCGCGGAGAACCGTCATGAAACTGCAGCATTTGGTGCCAATCTCCATCCTTGCCTTGACCATGATGCACACGGGCGCGTTTGCTGGTCATTTCCAGAAAGGAGTGGTCCAAAAGTCGTCCTCGTGTGGTTGCGGTGCAGTCCAAAAGCGCGTGCACACGGTCTACCGGCCCGCGTGTGGCTGCGGGAGCATCCAGAAGTCGAGTTGCGGATGCGGCAGTGTGCAGAAAGCAAGTTGCGGATGCGGCAGCGTTCAGAAGGGACATGGGATCGTTCAGAAGGGACACGGTGTCATCCAGAAGGGTCACGGGATCGTTCAGAAGGGGCACGGTGTCTACCAAAAGCACGGAATCGTGCAGAAGTCGCACGGGATCGCACAGAAGTCGCACGGTGTCGTCCAGAAAACGCACGCCGTGGTGCAGAAGGGGCATGCCGTCGCTCAGAAGGGGCACCATGTCGCGCAAAAGGGACACGGGATCTTCCAGAAGCCGGCCTACCACTCGAAGAGCCATTGCTCGAAAGGCGGTTGCTCGACGTGCTGCATTCCGGTGATTCCCGCCGTCTTGGACGGAGTTCATCACCTGACAAGTTCCGTTGGCCATGCGGCCGCGCGGCTGTTCGCCTGCGACACGTGCGGCAAGGGTGGCAAGTCGAAGGCGGGCTGCGTCTCGAAAGGCTGCGGCTGCGGCGGGTCATCGTCGAAGGTCGGTTTGCCGGTCGTTCCTCCGAATCCGTTTGTCGAAGACGAATTGCAAGCGCCTCCCGTTCCTGCGACCGATGCAGCTCGCCGCACCGAACGGCGTCCGACGCATCGCCAGGTCATTCACCAACCGGTGACCCGGCGTCCTGTGCCGCGGCGCCATGTCACGCAACGTCCATCCCAGCCAACTCCGGCCGCGCCGGTTGTCCAGCTGGAACCGCGCCCCTTGGTCGTGACCGTTGCCGCGCCACTTCAGAGTGCAGCTCGCGTGGAGCGATCTCGAACCCAGGCTCCGGCACCTGTCCGAACCGTCTCTGCGGACCGGCGCGAGAGCCGGGTGCCCAGCAACCCGCTGCGTGCCAACTAGCAACGATGGATGGGTGCGGCCCGGAACGTAGCCGCCACCGGGCGACCACAGCCAACCGCGCGGCGCTGCCGCCAGTCCTGACGTAACCATCTGATCTTCCGCAACGAGGAACCGGCCGACCAGGCAGGTCCGTTGTTGCGACAGGGTCACACCGAATCAGCAACAGCAGGGCATCCCCGCGGGCGCCCTGCTGTTTGCGTTATCTGCGGGAGGATCGGGCGGCGGACTCGTCGCCGCCTGGACCGGCATCGCCACTCACGCGTCGAGTGCCTGATCCAGGTCACGAATCAGATCGTCGACATCTTCCAACCCGACAGAAATACGAATCAGGCCGTCTCCAATGCCGTGGCGTTGTCGATCTGCCGCATCGTAGCTGGCGTGGGACATGGAGGCCGGCTGTTCTATCAACGACTCGACGGCCCCCAGGCTCACGGCCAGTTGAAACAACTCGGTCGCCTGGACAACGCGTTTCGCTTTCTCGAAATCTCCGGCAACCTCGAAGCTGAGCATGGCGCCGAACCCGCCGTCCATCTGCCGAGCCGCGATCTCGTGTCCCGGGTGTGTCGGCAGACCGGGATAGAGAACCCGCGTCACCCGCCGGTCGGCGGCGAGGAACTCGGCGACCTTAGCGGCGGACCGGCACTGTTCGAGGACGCGGATGGCAAGCGTCTTCAGACCACGGGCGACCAGAAACGCGTCGAACGGTCCGAGCACCGCGCCGGTCGCATTCTGCGCGAAGTAAAGCCGGTCGTAGAGGTCGTCCTGATTGACAACCAGCACGCCGCCAAGCACATCGGAGTGACCGCCCAGGTACTTGGTGGCCGAGTGCATGACGATGTCGACCCCCAGGTCCAACGGCCGAGTCAGCACAGGTGTGGCGAACGTGTTGTCGACAGCCGTCATGACGCCATGCCGCTTGGCAACGTCGACGCAAGCCGCGAGGTCCGTGATCGACATGAGCGGATTGCCGGGCGACTCCAGCCAGACGAGCCTGGTTTCCGGTCGGAGCGCCTGCTCCAGTTCCTCCGGGTCCCGGCTGTTCGCCAGGGTCACGTGAACCCCAGATCGGTTGAGGATTTTGTGGAGCAGCCGGTACGTTCCGCCGTAAATATCAGCGCCGGCCACCAGGTGATCGCCCTGCTGCAATAACATGGTCACGCAATGCGTGGCGGCCATTCCGGTGGCGAAGGCCAACGCGTGCCTTCCATTCTCCAGCGAGGCGATGGTTTGTTCGAGTGCCTTGCGGGTCGGATTGCCACTGCGGCCATAGTCGAACTCCCGCCACTCGCCAGCCGCATGCTGTACGTAGGTCGAGGCGACGTGAATCGGCGGGACGACGGCACCGGTTGCCGGATCGCACGGGTTGCCGACGTGAATCGAACGGGTGCGAAACTTCATGCGTCCAACGCCTGCTGGAGATCTTCGATGAGATCTTCTTTATCCTCGATGCCGCAAGACATGCGGATCATGTTATCGGGGATACCGAACTGCCGCCGCTCTTCCGGAGTGCATTCGTAGTAGCTCATCACCAGCGGCTGCTCAATTAACGACTCGACGCCTCCCAGGCTGGGCGCGATCCGTGGGATCTTCACGGAATCGACAATCTTGCCGGTTTCCCGCCAATCGGCATCTTTGACCAGGAACGTCACCAACCCGCCGAACCCACGCATGGTTTCCTTGGCAACCTGATGGTACGGATGCGACTCGAGCCCGGGATAGTAGACGCGTTCGATCCGCGAATGCCCGTCGAGGAACTCCGCCACCGCCTGGCCGTTCTCGTTCTGTCGCTGCATGCGAATCCCGAACGTCTTCAAGCCGCGTTCCAGCAGGTAGATATTGTGGGGCGAATTGACCGCCCCCATCACGCCGCGCAGTGCCCGTACGGGTTCGAGCTTTTCGTTGTCGCCGATCAGGGCACCTGCCAGCACATCGTTGTGGCCGGCCAGGTACTTGGTGGCCGAATGGAGGACATAGTCAACTCCGTGATCCAGCGGTCGCACATTGAAGGGCGTGGCCAGCGTGGCATCGATCAGCGTTTCGACCCCGGTTCGCCGTCCAATCTCAGCAAACCGGTCGAGATCGACGATACTCAGGTGCGGGTTGGTCGGCGATTCGCTGACGAGAAGTTTGGTGTGGTCGTTGACGGCCGCTTCCATGGCGGCGTAGTCGCCCGTCTTGACTTGCCGTGTCGTGACGCCAAACCGCGACAGGTGCTTCTTGCAGAACTCCCGGCTGCGATGGTAGCACTCGTCGAAAAAGACCACTTCGTCGCCCGCATTGAGTTTGCTCATGAAGAGCCCGACGATTGCAGCCATGCCGCTAGAATAAAGGAGCGCCTGTTCGCCATTCTCCAGTTCGGCCAACTTCCGCTCGATGACTTTCTCACCCGGGTTGCCGTACCGCCCGTACTCTTCGCGCGGCTGCTTCTGTTCGATGAAATCGACAACCGCTTGCGTGCTCTCGAATGTAAACGTGGCCGCGCAAATAATCGGGTCGGTTATCGAATCCCCCAGCTTCTGGCGATCTTCACCCGCGTGAACGGCTAGGGTCGATTCGCCACGAGTTTTTTTTGGTGCGGGAGGCAAGGTCGTTGACTTTTGCATGTGAGGACGACTCCACGTAGGTGCTCAGGGCATTCGCAAAGCCGAAAAAAAAAGCCGCGTCTCCATCCATGATGGCAGACTGCGGCTGTGTACCTGGCTCTTTAGCAGTTGGAGGCTGCAAGCGGCCGCAAATCCCTGTTACCTGCGATTGTAGTGCGTGCGATGCGAAACAGCAACCATTGCTCAAGGCAACACCGTCGCGATCACAAGAAACTGCTGGCCGAACCCGTCTGTCGCATTCTCCCGGAACTTCAGGCTCATCCGGACCAGGCGGAAGAGTTGCCGCAGTCATGCTTTCCTCGCCAACGGTCCAGGTCCCCGCACGCTTCCGCCGCGCCGCGAGACTGCCATTTGCCGCCAGGGACGCGGCCAGGCGACGCGACTTCGCTGGACGGCATCCGTCTCTCTGGCCTAAGATGAGTCTCTGCGTGAATCGTTGGGGCGAGCCACCCGTTGCCCCGCTCCCCCTACCATTTCGGAGATTGCCCCTTGATGCGGAAACGTCATGTTGCTGCCGTCGTCGTTGGCATGGCCTTGGCGCCGGGCAGCCCCTTCCTGGCATGGTCACAGGCCCAGGACGGTCCTGGCCGCCCTCAGCCGAGCGGCTCGTCGACCGAGCCATCGCGCCGTGGCAGCCCCCGCGCCGATTCAAGCCAGGCCGGTCAAACAGGGGCCAACGAGGTGGTTCGTTCAGGCACTGACAGCCCCGCAGATTCCGCAACGCTCATTCGCCAGCAGGAGAAAGCGCGGCGGTTGATCGAGCAACTCGCGTCGGATCAGTTTGCCGAGCGTGAGCGGGCAACGGCCCAGTTGATTTTGCTCGGCTTACCCGCCGTGGAACCGCTCCGGGAAGCCAGTCGCAGTGACGACCGGGAGGTGCAACAGCGAAGCCAGATGGTCTTGTCGGTCGTGCACGAGCTCGACTTTCAAAATCGCCTGGAGTCGTTTGAGCAGAGCGAGGACGCCGACAAGTCGTACGGCCTGCCGGGCTGGGACCGCTTCCGCGAACTGGTCGGGCACACCGCAGCCGCTCGCGAGCTGTTTGCCGCCATGCAGAAGGCCGAGCGTTCGTTGTTGTCCGCGGAGCTCGAAGAGGGCGAGCAGGCGGCCGAAGCATTGGCCCGCAACTGCCAACGGCTACGGTTTTCCGTGCAGATCTTCGGAGCGAGGCATGAGTTGCCCCCGATCGCTGCCGCCCTCTTCGTGGCGACCAACCCGGACATTCCCCTGCGGGCCACCACCCATTCCGCCCTGGTCAATCTCGTGCAGCAAGACGCCCTGAAGAATGCGCTCGCCTCCGAGTCCCATGAGGCGATGATCCGCAGGTTGTTGGCAGCCTGGATTCTGCGCGACGACGCGGTTCCGGCAAACCAGCTCTTGCTGATGGCCCTACAACATCAGATCGACCAGGTCTTGCCGCGCGCCCGCAAGATCGCCAAGCGGCCCTTCGAGGCGGACTCGTTTGATCGCTACTTCGCCGTCCTCTGCCTGGCCAAGTTCGGTGACAAGGACGACCTGTCCATTCTCGTGCCGTTGATGGACGACAAGAAGATCGTGACCAGCTATCGGCTCAACAACAAGACGTACGACGTCCAGATGCGGGATGTCGTTCTGGCGGCCCTCCTGATGCTGACCAAGAATGACCCGTCGGAATTTGCCTACGGTCGGCTCCGCGTGCAGGAGCCCGATGTGTTCGACACCATGACCTTGGGCTTTTCCCGCGATGAGGACCGTCAACAGGCGATGGCCAAGTGGGAATCCTACTGGCAGCAAGCGGGTGATGATCGCGAGGATTCCGAGTAGCCAGCCAGCATCGCGCTGCCTGGCCGTTCGATACACGGCGATCGGATCGAACCGTTCGCGATGATCCGTTGGCAACCGGGGGACGCGGCGGTTCCGTCGCGTGCTACCAAATGGTCAGCGAGTCATGGAACAGGCTGGCAAGTTCTTTTTCGCCCGCCGCGCGGGGCGACAATTTGGTCACTCGGTGTTGCGGCAGCGTGCCGGTGACCAGAGCCGGAATATCCGCCTCCGTGTAGCCGACTTCTGCGAGCCCGTTCGGCATTTCCAGCAAACGCATGAAGTCGATCACGCAGTCGGCCAACACGCTGCCGGCCTCGTGTTCGCCGGCTCCCCGCGTGTCTGCCCCGAGCGCCCGGGCGGCACGAAGATGACGCTGGGGCGATGTCGGCGCGGTGAATCGAACGACGGCCGGCGTGTTGAGGATCACGGAGATCCCATGGGGGACCAGCGGGTGGTCGACGTCGTAACCCGCCGGGCGATAATCGCGCACGTTGCCCGCGACAGGATACGACATACCGTGAGGAAGATGCACGCCGGCATTGCCAAAGCCGATGCCCGCGATCGCCGCCGCCAATAGCATCTTGCCGCGGGCTTCGTCATCGGACGTGTCCGCCACAGCACGGGGCAGGAACTCGGCCACCATCTCCAGGGCATGTAGAGCCCACAAGTCGCTGATCGGATTGGAACCCTGGTAGGCCGGGCGATGCAAGGGCGAAGGAGGCTTGGGACGTTGATCGTAGGGGATCGCGGTGAAGGATTCCAAGGCGTGGCTGAGCACATCGAGCCCGGTCGCGGCAGCAACCGCCGGAGGCAGGGTACGCGTGTTGTCCGGGTCGATGATGCCGAGCAGCGGTTTCAGGAAGCGATGGGCGATTCCCGTCTTCGCCTTTTTGGCAACGTAATCGAAGATGGCGACCCCCGTCGTTTCACTCCCGGTTCCCGCCGTCGTCGGAATCGCAATCAACGGCTTCAACGGACCGGGCACGGGTTCTCCGCGACCAATCGGCGCATTGACGTAGTGAAAGAAATCGGCCGGATAGGTCGCGTAAAGATTCGCCGCCTTGGCCGTATCAATGGCGCTCCCGCCTCCCAAGGCCACAAACGAATCGAACTGCCCTTCCGCCGCCACCCGGGCCGCCCGCTGAAAGCTGCCATCAGTGGGCTCCACTTCGACGTCGTCAAAAACGTCAAACGCGATCCCGTTGTCACGCAGCGACGCCAGGACCGTTTCACCGGGCGGTAACGAGCGTAGCTTGGGATCAATCACCAGCAACGTCCGGCGGACCCCCAGTTCCTGGAGGTCCATCCCGACTTCGGCCGTCGTCCCCGGACCGAAGCGAATATTCGACGCCGACATTTGAAAGGCCGTATCGTGATCCATCAGCTTTGAAGCTCCACTCGGGTAGGTGCCGCGATCCACAGAGTATAGCCCACCCCGCGGCGTGCATGACGCCCCTGCCGGGTTACTCAACCGTGTCGTGGTCGCAGCAAGTGGTTGATTCCGTCAAATTCTAACGAGGCCGTGCTCTGAAGCAAAAGCGAGCAATCGCGCGCGGAAGCCGGAACGCGTGAGCGTCCGGTTTGTGCAACTGGCGAATGAACCGGGGCGAACGCCAGACGGCTGATGAATGGTCCGGGCGAACCTCCGGCGGATAACGGACGACGCAGGTGTTGTCTAAACGCGGCGTACAAGACTTGACTGAATGGTAATGAGGTTGCCGAGGTGATGACCCGATCCAAGCCAAATCCGCTCGCGTTAGGCGCGAGAACATGAGTCACCATGAACGACGTTGGTCCCACAAGCAAACGAACGTTTTGGCGCTTGGCAGGTCGTACGGCCGGAAATCCCCGATCGCTGTGGTTGTGGAGACCGCGCGACCTGCAACTCACGCTCGTCCTTACTATAATCAGACGGGCGATCATCGGGCCGGCAACCGGCGCATTGCCGCCGGACGCTGATGTTTTTCTATTGACGGCTGCGCGGCAAATGAGCCTTCGGCAAGCAACGCGCGGCCGTATATCTGCGGACTCCCGTTGGTCGTCCTGGTCCATTCGCTGCGCAAGTATCAATAATCCTCTCCTGATTCGATGTCGAGCTGACCACCATGCGTATCCTTTTCACCGCGTTCGCGCTTGTCCATTTCTTGCTGGCCTGCTCGCTTGCGCCGGCATTGCATGCCCAGCACGATCCGCAGCGCAATGCGACGCAAGCGATCGCGGTCGGAAATTTCCGCAAAGTGGCCAAAGAGCTGGCTAATGCGGATCCAGCCGATCCCGAAACTCGCTTTGTGCAGATGATGGCGGCGCTCAAGCAGGACGACTTGCCGACCGCCGAACGGGAAGCCCGAGCCGCCTTGGACGCCGGCTTGCCCTGGTCGCGGTTGGTCGCGGGGCCGCGCGACCTGATGGCCCCCCTGTATGCGTCCCCGACATTTCAAGGGTGGGCTGAAGCCGAAGGTGAAGTGACGCTGCTCCACGGACCGATGGTCGGCGCCGTGACGGACACGCGTGCATCGTTCTGGGTGCGGACCGCGAAGCCGGCCTCGGTTCAAATCAAAATCGACGATCGCCTCTCCGACCCGGTGAAGACATCCACGGCCACCGACTTCACCGGCGTGGTGGTGGTGAAGGGGCTCGAGCCGGCGACACGCTACGCCTACCAGGTTTGGATCGATGATGCGCCGGTACTTGCTCAAAACACGTCGTTCACGACATTCCCACGCCGCGGGACGGGGGCCCGGTTCGCCGTTGCTTTCGGAGGCGGTGCCGGCTACGTGCCCAAGTGGGAAAGAATGTGGGATACGATCAGGGCGACCCAGCCTGCGGCACTCCTGATGCTGGGAGACAATGTTTACATCGACCAGCCGACCCAGGCCCTTTGTCAGCAGTACTGCTATTATCGCCGACAGGCCCGGCCGGAATGGCGGCGACTGACGGCCTCGACGGCTACCTTTGCGATTTACGACGATCACGACTTCGGCACCAACGACTGCATCCCGGGGCCCAAGGTGGATTTTCCGCCGTGGAAGCGAACCGTCTGGAATCGCTTTCGAGAAAACTGGGTCAATCCCGCCTATGGCGGCGGCCCGGAGCGGCCCGGCTGCTGGTTCGACTTCGTGATCGGTGACGTCCACTTCATCCTCTTGGACGGACGCTACTACCGTGATCGCCGCACCGGCTCGATGCTCGGCCCCGAGCAAAAAGCCTGGCTGCTGGAGACCTTGCAGGAGTCGTCGGCAACCTTCAAGGTACTGGCATCGCCGGTTCCCTGGACGGCCGGCGTCAAGCCCGGCAGCAAGGACACTTGGGACGGGTATCCCGGCGAGCGTGAAGAGATCTTTTCGTTTGTCGAGAAACAGAAGATCGACGGCCTGTTCCTGATTGCGGCCGACCGTCACCGCACGGACCTGCGGAAGACAGAGCGACCCGGCGGTTACGATCTGTACGAGTTCGAAAGTTCCCGGTTAACCAACCGCCACACGCATGGGGTCGTCAAGACACCCGGACTGATCTGGGGCTACAACAAGACCTGCTCGTTCGGCCTGATGCGCTTTGACACCACCCGGGAAGACGCTCGGGTGACGTTCGAATGCGTTACCATTGACGGAGACGTTATCCATCGCCATGAACTGCGAGCCAGCGCGCTCAGAAGGTAAAGGAGTGACACCCAGTGCAACAGACAGCATTACGAATCGCACAGTGGGCGGCGGTGGCCGCCATGTTGACCGCCCCTCGGGCCGTGGCAGGCGACGATGCGGGGGCCGCGTCGAGCGTAGCGCCGGCCGCGACTGCCGGCGTTCCTTCCGCCATTCAGGACTACATGGCCCGCCCGGAAAAAGTGTTTCAGTGGGAGCTCTTGTCCAGCAACGCGGTGGGGACAAGTACCGTTCATGACATTGTCCTGACGTCACAGACGTGGCAGTCGATCGTCTGGAAGCACAACCTGCTGGTCTACGAACCGGAAACCGTCCGGCACCCGCAACATGTCCTGCTATTTATCACCGGCGGCCGCGTGGGCAGAGTTCCCGGGTTGGGCGAACGGGCGATGGGACTCCAGTTGGCCAAGGCAGCCGGAGCGCGCGTTGCCATGCTGCACCAGGTTCCCAACCAGCCGCTCCTGGACGGTCGCACGGAAGATGACCTGATCACCGAAACCTGGCTCCGCTATTTGAAAACCGGGGACGAGACCTGGCCCCTGCTGTTCCCGATGGTCAAGAGCGCCGTCAAGGCGATGGATGCGATCCAGGAGATTGCCGCCTCCAAATGGGATACCAAGGTTTCCGGGTTCGTGGTCACCGGAGCTTCAAAGCGAGGTTGGACCAGTTGGTTAACTCCGGTCGTCGACAAGCGGGTTGTCGGTACCGCCCCGATTGTCATCGACGTGCTCAATTTTCGCCCGCAGATGCGGCATCAACTCGACTCCTGGGGAAAATACAGCGAGCAGATTATCGATTACAGCAGCAAGGGCCTGATCAACACGGGCGAAGAGACTCAGCGCGAGCGGCACTTGCGGGAGATGATGGATCCGTACACGTATCGCAAGCGACTCACCCTCCCCAAGCTGCTGGTCAACGGCACGAATGACCGCTACTGGGTCGTCGACGCCATGCGCCACTACTGGGATGACCTGGAGGGGCCGAAATACGTATTGCAGGTACCCAACGCCGGTCACGGGCTCGACGGCGGCCGTGTGGGCGCACTCACGACCGTGGCGGCCTTCTTTCAACATCGGGCGGAAGGACTACCGCTGCCGCAGCTCGGCTGGGAGTTCAACCAGGGGCCGGACGGGTTGTCGATTCACGTGACCACCTCCCGCCAACCGACGGCCGCCAGGTTGTGGGTGGCGAGGTCTGCGACCACCGATTTCCGCGACGCGACCTGGAACTCCCAGCTGTTGGAGCAGGCGGGCAACGCGTACGTCGGCACCGCCGCCAAGCCTGACCAGGGGCATCTTGCCCGCTATGCCGAATTGCAGTTCGAATTCAACGGCTTGCCGTTTTCGCTCTGTACATTGATCAAACGGGATTAGCCGACCAGCGGTGCTGGCATCTTCATCGCCCTTTGATGCGCCAACGATCGAAAGCGTGGCGACACGTTCTGTGCACCGCGCCGCCGGCGGACGTCGTATCGCCTACGAACCACCGAGTCATTCCAGCCGGAGAATCCGATGAGCGTCTACCTTGCCGCCACGCTGTTGCTCGTGGCCGCCGAGCCAGCAGCGGCTCCGCGGTACCAAGCGGAGTTGGTCTTTCCGTTGCACCCGCAGCACAATCACGCGCCCGGCATCGTCGAATGTCCCAACGGAGATCTCCTTGTCTCATGGTATCGCGGCTCGGGCGAACGCCGTTCGGACGATGTGGCGGTCTACGGAGCACGTCACGTCCGCCACAGCAAAACCTGGAGCGAACCATTTCTAATGGCCGATCGGCCCGGCTTTCCGGACTGCAATACCTGCATGATGGTGGACGCCAAAGGACAACTCTGGCTGTTCTGGCCGACCATTCTGGCCAACACGTGGGAGTCGTGCTTGACGAACTTCAAGGTGTCGTCGGACTTCGAGCGGGCGGGACCGCCGGTTTGGCAACGCGAAGGGCTCGTACTGCTCAAACCGGACGACTTCCATGACGAGGCCCTGGGGGTGCTGACCGAGATGCTGGGGAAGCTCAGCGGCTTCCTCTCCAAAGAGCACCAGGAGGAAATCCATCAGGTCCGCGAGCGTTTGGGGAACAAGTTGTACCAACGGCTGGGGTGGCAACCGCGGTGCAAGCCGACCGTGCTGCCGAGCGGTCGCATTTTGCTGCCGCTGTACACCGATACGTTCTCGATGTCGATCATGGCGATCAGTGACGACGGCGGGGAATCCTGGTACGCCGGCAAACCACTGATTGGCTTTGGCAACATCCAGCCTGCCGTGCTCCGCAGAGATGACGGGACGCTGGTCGCGTACATGCGCGAGAACGGTCCGCTCGATCGGATTCGGACCGCCGAGTCGCACGATGGCGGGTTGAGCTGGGGCGCCGTCGGCGTCTGTGATCTGCCGAATCCGGGATCGGGGCTCGACGGCATTCGGTTGGCAAACGGCAACTGGTTGCTGGTTTACAACGACACGACCAGCGGGCGCCGGAGCCTGGCCGTTTCGCTGTCCGACGACGAAGGCCAGACCTGGAAATGGACTCGACATCTCGAGAACCAAGAATCCGGTCAATACCACTACCCGGCGGTAATCCAGGCGCGTGACGGCACGATCCACATCGTTTACAGCTATTTTGTGGAAGGGGGCAAGAGCATGAAGCATGCTGCGATCAGCGAGTCCTGGGTGAAAACCGAACCGGCGCGGGGCACGTCGCCTCCGGGCAAGAAGCGGTAGCAATGCCGGGCGTTGTTTGCGCACGATCGCCGCATCTCCTCAATAGCTACCGTCGCCAGATGGACGTTCCGCGGTGAGCGCCTGGCAATGGTGCCTGATTCCAGGCAGGTGGTGACCCACCAACCCGCCATGCATTCGGGCCGCGTTATGTCATGCACAGCATGACCTGCGAAAACGGGCGGCACCGCGTGGCCCCTTGCCAGGGACCGCGCGCGGCAGCGAGAATGGACACCCGTTCGGACCTGGCACGCTGCCCCGCGGTAACCACGCGGAAGCCGGTCATCATTCTCACTGTTGCTGGAGTTGTTTCACCCATGTCCACAGAACCACTAATTGCCGTCTTCGTCGATTTCGAGAACCTGGCGATTGGTGTGCGGGAGATGAACGCCGGCAGCTTTGAAATTCGCCTGATCCTCAAGCGGCTTCTGGAGAAGGGACGGATCGTCTACAAGCGAGCTTACTGTGATTGGCGCGGGTATGCCGAGGCGGTTCGCGAGTTCCACGCGCAAGGCATTGAACTGATTGATATTCCGCAGAGCAAGATGAGCGGCAAGAACAGCGCGGACATTCGCATGGTGGTTGATGCGCTCGACCTTTGCTACTCGAAAGACCACATCGACGCATTCGCCTTGATCTCCGGTGATAGCGATTTCTCGCCGCTCGTCTCGAAATTGAAGGAAAACAACAAACGTGTCATCGGGTGTGGCGTGAAGAGCTCGACGTCCGATCTGCTGATCGCGAATTGCGACGAATTCATTTACTACGACGACCTGGTGCGTGCCGCCAGGCAGAGCCGACCCCAACAGAAAAAGTCCAAGCGCAAGAAGAGCAAGCGAGAGGAAGGCAAGCAGGAGGACGAGAAGAAACAGGAAGCGGCCGATCAGCTGCTGGAAGTGCTGCAGTCCATGGAGCAGGACTACGATCCGGTTTGGGGATCAGCCCTTAAACAGGTCGTGCGGCGTGTTCATCCCGGATTCAACGAGGCCTACTATGGCTACTCGAACTTCTCCAAGCTGTTGCAGGACGTTGCGAACCAGGGACTGATTGAGCTCGAATACGACGCCAGCCGCGGCAACTACCAGGTTCGCAGGAAGCAGGACTGAACCGCAACGCGACGGCCCATGCGAATGGAGACGAACTGTCTCCGGCAGATGCCCTATCAGCCAAGGACCCGACTCTCGATATCTTCGACCGGCGTCTCGGGTACGCTGCCTCCAAAGACTTCGACTGCCGGAATCGCTTCGGCCAACGCGTCGGCGCCGTCGGTCGTAACCAGCGATTGGGTTACGTAGACCTCTTTCAAGTGCTGCAGCTTGCCCAGGTGGCGAATTCCTTCGTCGCTGACCCGGGTTTCTCCCACATGCAGGACTTCAAGGTGCGGGAGTGCAGCCAGTCGGGCAACGCCCTCATCGCTGATTTCCGTGCGGGCCAACGAGAGTGCGCGCAGCTCGCTCATCGTGGAAATTGTTGCCGTGCAGGCGTCCGTCACCTTCGTACCTGTCAGCCACAGCTCACGCAACGCAGTCACGTTGCGGAGGCAATTAACACCGGCGTCGCCAACCTGCGTCCCGCTCAGGTTGACCATGGTCAGATTTTCGCAGCTCAGCACCGGTTCCATATCCGCATCGGTGACCGGAGCCTGGTGGAGGTCCAGCGAGACAAGTTCGTATGCACCATTCAGTTCACCATGCCCCCCATAGGCCAGCAAGTGGCCTAAGCCGTGGAGGGCGAGCGGGTTGATGACGACGTTCAGATCGGGGCGCGGTTGCGCCAGTTTGCGTACGCCTTCCGCCGTCACATCGGCCGACGTCAGCACGACCCGCTCCAGTTGCCCGCACCTGGCGATCACCGGCAACCCCGCATCGGTGATCGGGGTCCCCGTCAGGATTAGTTCTTCGAGCCGGGGCAGTGATGTCAGCGGCTCCAAGTGGTGATCTTGAATATCGCAGGCGGACAAATTGAGGAGCCGGACGTGCGGATAGTGGGCCAGTTCGGCGAAGGCGCCTTGATCGATACCGGGTGGCCAGAAGTTGATCTGCGTGGTCCGCCCCCAGGCATCTTGCTGGGCAAGGACTCCCAGGTCGGCAAGCCGCTCGGCGCGCACTCGGTACGTGTGCCACAGGATCCACGCGGCCAGTCCACTCAGCAGTGGGACCAGGAGCAAGACGAACAAGACCGAGACTACGGTGCGGCGAGACGGCATAAGAAGGACTCCACGTGAAGGCTGATCCGGATTGCGTGCGGCCAGTTCGACCTCGTCGTTGCCCCAATCGTGCAACCAGCTCGCCTTCCTGCCGCGATGGCCGTCAGGCATCGACGAGCTGACGCAGGTGGAAGTGAAACTTCCCCAGCTTCCCGCCGTAATTCCCCGCCGTGATGGCAACCACGTCCGGCCCGGCCGCCGCATGCATGGCCGCCACCATGGCCTCGGCGACCGCGGACTCGTCCGTGCCGTCGACCACCAATTCATATGCGCATTGCACGCCGTCGTGAAGTTTCGATTCGACACGGCCTCGCAGCGTGGGACAATAGGCGTCCGCCGTTGAAGCCGGCAGGCCCTTGTACCGCGAACCGACCTTGCTGCCGCTGCGAGCAATTCCGCCCGGGAACGGCGCAATCACGCAGGCCGCGGAAGCCACGGCTTCGGCCGCGCGACGAGCCGCTTCCAAACCGGTTCGCTGATCGACGGTCTGCATAATGATGTTGCCTCCCGCCACCCCCTTGGCGACGCCAACGCTATCTTCCACCAGAAACTCACCGTCCATCACCGGGATCCGCCAATAGCGTTTGTCCGCCACCACCTTGCTCTTCTGGAAACCGTCGCCGAAAAAGCGAATTCGCTTGCCCAACGGAATCCGCTCTTCCAACCCGGACAAGCCATCGTAGACCGCCGTTGACGGGCAGGTCATCACGCACTGGCCCACGCGGTTCGACACCGACTTGGTCAGTGCGTCCGTCGAAAACCCGAAAATCAGGACGGCGACGCCGGGCCGGCCGTCCGGTGTTTCTTCGGCCGCCAACATCCGTTCGACCCCCGCTTCCGCGTCGCAGGCGATGACCGACGAACTATAGCCGGTCAATTCCCGGATCGCCGCATCCAACCAGAAATCATCATGTGCCGTGACGATCAGCCGGGTGTAGCGCATCCCGAACGCTTCGGCAAACGTATCCTCGATCAGAGTCTCGCCAATATTCAACACGCTACTCCGCTGAATGGTTCGGAGGGATTAGTTTCGAGGACCAGAAAAGTCCAATCCGGGAGAAATTCTGCGCCGGTCGCTCTCGTCCCATCGTACTCCGTCGTCACGACCCGCGGCAGCCCACGAACGGCCGGCGCCCGCCCATCACGCGGGCACGTTTTCCTGTTCGCTCCCATTGTACCAAGCCGCCTTGCCGTGCCGAACCGGTGCGCAGCAGATGAACGCCCGCACCAGTTCGGCACGGACTTGCGGCGGGGTAATTACGGAATGCCATGCATCGCATGACCCACGGGAGTGCGGAATCCAATTGAACGGTTTCGGCATGCGCCGCGAATCATGCATCAGCCGAAGGGCGTCAGCCCCGGTTCCGTCAGTCGGCGACTCCCAACCTGACGGAGAGGTTCACCTTTCGCCCGTCACGGAGGATCTGCAGAACCACGGTGTCATGCGGTTTCTTGCTCTCGACCACATCCAGCAGCTCGTCGCCCGTGGTGACCTGAACACCGTCGATGGCCAGAATCAGGTCGGCATTGCTGCGGTCCAGGTAGGTTCGTTCCGTGATGAACGGTCCGGTCTGCTGCCGCTCGGTGACCCACCGAAAGCCCTGCAGGCCGGCGTCGTCGGCCGGTCCATTCTTAACGACTTCGATGACCAGCAACCCGCGTTCAATTTCGTAGACGGAAGAAATGCCGATCACCGGACGCAACACGCGCCCATTCTCGATCAGTTCCGGTACCACACGCTTGATGGTGTTGACCGGGATCGCGAAACCGACTCCCGTATTTCCTTGAGTGCGGCTGGCGATGGCGGTGTTCATGCCGATCATCGTCGCCTGGCCGTTGAGCAATGGCCCGCCCGAGTTGCCCGGATTCAAGGCGGCGTCGATCTGGATCACCGACTTGATATCGTCGCGCAACCGCCCGGTCCTGGAGGGGAGCTTGCGATTCAAGCTCGACAAAATCCCCACCGTCAAGGTGCGTTCCAGGCCGAACGGGTTACCAATGGCCAACACCTTCTGGCCCACTCGGAGGTCGTTCGAGTCGCCCAGCGTGATGGGATCGAGTTTTTCTGCCGGAGCGGAAATACGGAGCACGGCAATGTCGTTCGCGGGGTCGCGACCGATCAGTCCAGCCTCATACGATTCACCGTCGAAGAGGGTGACGTCCACTTTGCTCGCCCCTTCGACCACATGCCAGTTGGTCAGGATATGGCCGCTCTTGTCCAGAATGGAACCGGAACCGGTACCGGCCGGCACCGCTTCGGCGCGCATGAACATCTCGCGTGTCATGGTCTTGGTGGTGATGTGAACGACGCTCCGGTTGGCCTGGTCGTAAACGGCGATATTGACCCGCTCGTCGGGCGTGAACTTTGCCAGATCCGCCGCGGCACCACCCGGCGTGGTGCGAGGAGCGACCGCCGCGGCACCTCCGCGCCGGATCCCCGCCGGCGGTTGAAACCGGGGCTCTTGCGCCGTCAGGCGGGCTTCCTGTGCGGGCTCGGTGATGCCGACTGCCAACATGCCGCCAACCAGCGCAGAAATCAGGCAAGCCAGAATATAGTTCTTCATCGTACGTTCTCCCACGCATACCAGTCTGGACGCGATGTCCGCCGTCAACTACGGCACCATCAGGCATTCGTATTTACGATACGAAAATTCGTCCCGGGGAGCGAGGTCGAACGCCGCCGAGCAAGCCGTTCGAGCGGAACCATCGGCATCGGCTCAAAGCAATACGGGGAGAGCGACCGGCAATTGCCTGGGCAGTTCGTCCGTATCACGAAACACCATGCACTGCTCCCGGGGAATGTTGCGAAAGGTCTTCCGGCAACGTTCCGCGGACATGGGGCGAGCCGGCAGGTCGCGAATGTAGATCCCGGCCACCTGGCCCGGGTAGTGGCGGGCCAGCGCCGCATAGAATTCGGGGTCCTGCTCACCCGAGTCGCCGACCAGGAGGAACTGTCGCCGCGGGTACTTGGCCATGATGGCATTCAATGACGCCATCTTGCCCTTGCGCCGCACGATCAGCAGTTTTCGCAACATATGCTGGTGCAGTCGAAACGAGCGAAGATGAAACGTACCGCCCGGAAAACCGGTCGCCTGCAGAAACTCTTCCAATGGCGAATAGAGCGGCCAGGGGCTCGACGATACAAAATGAAACGACGCCCCCTGGGCCTCCCATTGGCGATAGAGGTCCGCCATGCCTTCGATCGCTCGGAACTCGTGCAGAAACGTGTTCTCCAACAAGGTGCGGCGACAATGGACGTCCGTCACCTTAATCGTGTCGTCGATGTCAGAGATCACGGAGATGCCGCGGTTATCGATCAACTGAGCACGGCCCGTGAAGCCGCCGGAGTCCCCGTACGGCGTCGCGATCCGCAGGTGCAGCCACCCTTCATGGAAGTGGCCGTCGCGCTGCAGCTCCGCCAGTTCAGCCTGCGGGATCCGGACCGTTCCCAGAAACTGGCCGTTGCGTTTGGTCTTCTTGCGAATGGGATAGACGCGATCCCCGACATGCACCGCCAGCCGCTTGCCGCGCTCTGTCGGAGCAATGAACTCGCGAATCCTCGCTTCAAAGATCGCTTGTTGCGACGCATCCGGACGAACCTTCGCCACACGCTGCAACACGCGGAGCAACATCTGCTTGCGCCAGCTAATGGCACCGGCCTCGAAGACCGTCCCATGCACTTCGATCCGCCACGTCTGCGACGTCTGGTCGAAATGACCGCAAGACGGGTAAAGCACAACCCGGTCGCTGGCGGCAATGTTCGTGCGATGAGAACGCTGGCGAATCATTTGATCGTTACCGCGAAGATTGGAAGAGCTCTCTCACCAAGGATTCGTTGAATTTGCGTGACGCCGTGGCAACGGCAACATAACGCCATGGCAACATGACGTCGTGGCAACAACTTGCGGATCGCAATCGACAGGCGGAAGACTCCAACAGGCTGAAACGGCGCTGCGTTGCGCTGCCACGCCGGGTGGTGATTCGCTCTGCGCGACGCGCACCGTGCCTCGACCACGAAGACCGGACAACGCACTAGACTCCAACCAATGTTCGCCGTCAACCAGACTAACCAGCACCATTCGAGCCACAGTTCCTTCAAGCCTCCCTGAATCCCGCAGCTTGCGCAAACCTCCAGGTTGTGGAAGACCGTCAACCGCGGGGCCCTGCCGGGAATGTCCCTACCACGCATTCTACCAACTGCGGGCTCCACGCGACCGCCGGCGTCACTCGGGAATTCGCACGGGACGGTCGTCGCGTTGCTCAATCAGCCGCTCGAGCAATGTCTCTCGCACGTCGAATTGTTCATCGAGGATGAGATGTCGAAAGTTGTCCGGTGGAGTCTTACCGCGAAGCTCCACCCACTTCGAGACCGCCTGCTGTCCCGCCTGGCGACGGTCGGCCAGCGGCCCGATAAAGTCGGCCTCGAAATCGGCCAGGCCGGGCTGGCGCTGCAGTGCTTTGACGGCCTGATAGCGGACACCGGCATACGGGTCGGCCAGGAGCCGGCTGAGGAACGGTGCCTGCCATTGGTCACCGGACGTGGCGAGCGCCGGCGGCCAGCCCATGTGCCAGGCAGAGATAGCGCGCTGCATGGCGTCGCCGCGCAGCAGTCCGAGCAGCGAGGCGGCCACTTGCAGTTCGTCGCCGCGCAGCGTGACCGGCGGCTGCCGGTACCAGCGGGAGAGGTACTTGGATGTCCAGCCGAGCGTCTGATCGAGGTGACAGAGGTTGCAGGCATTCGGCGGATTGCCGCCGGAGATCGACATCACCCGCGGGCTCGTCACCCGGTGGCTGCGCATGGCCGTCATCAGGGCGTACGTGGTGTGCGGCATGTGGCAGTTGTAGCACAGGCTACCGCTCGACGAAGCCGCGTGGTGCGTATGTTCGTCCAGCTCCGCATTGAAGCGAGGTTCTTCGTGACACTGTTGGCAGGCGGCGTTCGTGCGCATGCCGTCGGCCAACAGGTCGTCGGGTGCGGCACTGTGCATGGAATGGCAAGACAGGCACGAGAGCGTTCCCCGTTCGTAGCAAGGCGAAGCCACCAGTGCATTGAATTCGTCGCCGCCGACACGGCACGTGCCATCGTTCCAAAACGTATGTTCGAACTTGTTCTTGAACTCCTGGTAGAGCGGTCCGTTGTGCTTGACGACGACATGAGTTCGTTCCAATGCCTGGCCCGCCCGATAGCCGAGACCGTGCTCCCAGAATGCCAGCGGGTTGGCCGGAAAGAACTCGCTATGGCACTGTCCACAAATCTCCGCCTGCTTCTGTGCGTCGAGTCGCTTGGGGTTGACGATCGGGTCGCTGGACGCGGGGGGAGGGCTCCTGCCGGCAACCGCGCGTCGCCTGGCAACATGTTCGGTACCCGGACCGTGGCAGGCTTCGCAGGCAATCCCCAGCTCGGCGACCCGGCTGTCCATGGCGGTCTGCGTCGGATCGCCCCCGGGGACGCCGGCAACGCTGTGGCACTTGATACAGACCATGCTCCAATTGGCCAGGCTGGGATCGTTATCCGCCGGTCGGAGAAATACATCCTCGCGCGGCATCCAGCGCCGGTCCGCCAGGTGATAGTAGAACGGCAGTTGCAGGAGCTCCCGTCCCTGACCGGCGGGGAACCAGTAGCCCTGCATGTGGTGCGAGCCGGTCGTCATGACGATCGGCCGGGTCACCGTCGGGGGCGTCGCGACGGTTGACGGGTCGTTCCCCAGCGCCCGCTGATTCGCCTCCCATTTCGGATCGCGCATCGTGACGGAAAACGCCTCGCCGTCCTGCTGGAGTCGATACCAGCGACCGCGGGCATCGAGTTCAACATCGTGGAAATCGGCCAACACGGTCTGGGGTGTGGCGAGCTGCGTCATGCTGCGGTGATACGTGCGACTCCAACTGCCATGTTCGTCCGGATGACACTCCCGGCACGAGCTCGATGAGGCGAACTCGCCGCCGGTGACCTGTTGCGGCACGAGCTGTTCGAGCGGTTGGCTGGGTTGTTGGCTCACTTTCCGGCCGTGCCGAGTGGGGTCGTTCTGCCGCTGCGCCTGCCAGGCGAATACGGCGGCCAGCACCAGCAACGCCGCGACAATTCCCGCGCCCAGGCGACGACGTCGACGTCCGGTACCCGCGCTTTCGCTGGAATTCTTGGGTGCCTGGTTTTCGTTCATCAGCTACCTCACTCGTCCGCCGATCGGTCGTGAGCGGCGCGCTGCCGGGCCTGGCGGGCGCGCCGCAAGGCATCTCGCGCCACGGCGTCGTGGGGTGCCAGCCGCGCCGCGTTCTCCAGGGCGTCGATGGCGCGATCCCAGTTCTCCTGCAATTGCTGCGCACGCCCCAAGCCCAGGTAGGCGGGTGCATATCGAGGGTCCGCATGGATCGCCGCACGATATGACGCGATCGCTTTGCCGACGTCATCCGCTTGTTCCCAAAGTTGGCCAAGTGCGTGGTGTGCCTGCGCGTAGTCGGGTTTCAGGCGGATGCATTCCTGCAATGCCGTACGGGCGCCGCCCAAGTCGCCTTGCTCCGCCAAGACCCCGGCCAGCCCCTGGTAGGCGAGCGCTTCGGTGGGAAAGTCCTTGATCACCTTTCGATAGGTTTCCCCGGCCCGTTTCAGATTGCCCTGCATGGCATACAGGGAGGCCAGGTTCAAGCGTGGCCGCGACAGGTCCGGTCGGTCTTGGGCCAGTTGCTGGAACGCCCTCGTCGCCGCCCCCATGTCGCCGGCCGCTGCCAGGCGATCCGCCCGCTCGGCGGACTGCCGGGCGACCAGTTCCCGCTCGTTCACCTGCTGCAGGAACGGATCCGCCAGGCCGGGAAAGGCGGGCGGCAAGCTGGCCGCAAAAAGTTGATCCCGTTCGGCCTGCGCGAGGTCGCCCAGCAAAAAGTGGGCTCGGGCCAACTGCTGCCGTGCCTCGCGACAATACGGGGCGACCTCCGCCGCCTTCTGAAAAGACGCGCGCGCCGCTTGATTGTCGCCACGATCGATGGCGGCCCGGCCCAAGGCGAGCAACGGGTGCGGACTTTGGGGCGCCAATTGAGCGGCCACCCGCAGTTGTTCTTCGGCCGCCGGCAACTGGTTGAGGCGGATCAGGACGTGAGCCCAGCGGTAGCGAAGCGGGGCATCGTTGGGATCGATGGCCGCGGCCGCCGCGTAGACCGCATCCGCCGCGGGCAGATCTCGCTTCTCCAACAGCATCGCCCGCAAGTAGATCCACTGAACTTGGTCGGGGTCCGCCAGTGAAGCCCGCTGGAATGCGTCCAACGCTTCCGCCTGCCAACCGTGGGCCATCAAGACCATCCCCAGTTCTCCCCATTGCCGGCCTGTGGGGTCACGACGCAGGCGGAGTTCCAGTTCCTGCAACCTGGCCGACAGCCGAGGATGGACATCTTCCAGGTTTGGCAAAGTAAAGGCGCGCTTGCCGCCGCCTGGGCGCAGGGTCCAACCAACGACCATCAGCAGAAGCAGCACGATCGCACCCAGCAGCACCCGAACCGTTGTTCGCTGACGTTTCATTCGCTTCCTGCACCGTCCGTGCTTGCACCTTGGTCGTCGAGCGGCAGAGCGTCCGAGACCGGATTGGCCTCAGGAGTTGACCTTTGAATCACACGACCGGAACCTCGCGACAGCACCACGGCCCGGCCCGTTTCCCCCCCCGAAAACTCCTCGACGGTCGACTGCGGCCCCGGCCACTGCACGACGATGCGGTCGTAACGTGCCACTCTCCCGAGTCCAAAATGGAGCCGAGGGTCATGCGAGCTGAGGTAGCTGGAGGAGGGATTCGCTTCCTGCCGATACGATCGTCGACCAGCCTCGACGGTCACGATCGCACCGACCGCGTCGCGCCGCAAGTCGGCGTCGACCACGCGCACTTGCAGCCAGTTCCCCGCCTTGGCCGACTGATTGCGAAACAGCCGAGCGGGACCGCCGACGTTGCTGACCAGCAGGTCGACGTCACCGTCGTTGTCGATGTCGCCCGCCGCCAGGGCGCGTGAAACTTCACGTGCCTGTTGAAAGCCGCCGGCCGATTGCGATGCGCCTGGCTTCACCGGCAACAATTCATACGTCCCCTGGCCTGCATTTAATAAGATCTGGTTGGCTTCCACGTACGATGACCAATGGTCGCTGGATATGCCCTGGCGGCCATCGGGGCTCCGCTTGACCCCTCCGTTGACAATGAACAGATCGAGGTCGCCATCATGTTCCACGTCGATGGCGGCTGCCCCGAAGCCCGTATTGGACAAACTGGGCACACCCAACCCGGCGGCAGAGGTGGCGTCCGAGAAACGTCCATCGCCATCGGACCGATAGAACGTGTTGGTTTCCGCGCGAAGGTGTGTGACAAACATGTCCTGCCGACCGTCACCGTTCAGATCGGCGTGCACCAGGCCCATGCTGGCTTCGGGACGTCCCAGCCGGTTGACTGCCACGCCGCGCAGGACCGCCTGATCGCGATAGGTTCCATCGGGCTGATGAATCCAGAGCCGATTCGGTTCCATATCATTCGCGACGTAGATATCGGGAAGCCCGTCCTGGTTAACATCTCGGCAGAGAGCACCCAGCCCCCGACCGGCCAACGTGGCGATTCCGGCAGCAACCGTCACGTCTTCGAACGCGATCTGCCCCGACGGCTGCGCATCACCCAGGTTGCGAAACAGGCGATCGGCCGTGCCGCGAAATGATTCGGGGCCGCAGTAGTCTCGCCGCCCGCCACCGTCCTCGCAGATGCTGCCCGGAAAGTAGTCCAGGTAGTTGACCACGAACAGGTCCAGCCAGCCATCCTGATCATGATCGAAGAAGCAGGCGGCCGTTCCCCAACTGGGATTCGTGATGCCGGCCGATTCCGTGACGTCGGTAAAGGTGGAGTCGCCGTTGTTGCGGAAGAGCCGGTCGAGCCCGTAGTTGGTGAGGTAGACGTCCAGGTCCCCGTCGTTATCCATGTCGCCGATCGCCACCCCCATTCCGTAACCTTGATTCAGCAGTCCGGATGACAGCGTCACGTCTTCGAAGGTCCCGTTTGCGGTCTGGCGGAAGAGACGGCTGGTGCTCTCCACGTCGGCTTGCGGAACGCCGTCGATCAGCAACATGTCCAGATCGTCGTCCTGGTCGAAGTCGAACAGAGCCGCCCCCGACCCCATGATCTGGGGCATCGCATAGTCGCCGATTCGACCTGGATGATGCACGAAGTTCAAGCCCACCTCACCGGTCACATCGACCATCCTGACCGCCTGGCTGCCGCTTGCCGTCATGACTTCGTCGGGCATCGTCGTGCGCTCTTGGCGGCACCCGGGCACGGCCAGCCAGGCGGCCAGCAGGAGCCAGCGGACGTAGCAGCCGGGAAACGACGAAGCCGATTGCAAGCGGTCTGCAAAGGACGCGACAACCAAGTCTTGCTCCACATTCGGCTCGTTTTTTGGGGAATGAATGGTAGCCAAGCAGGATCGTATCTGGTGTAATTACGACTCGACAGAATCTACTCGCAACTTACCAAACCTTTGATAAGGAACACAAGAAAATGAAAAGCTGCAAGGCGCTTCTCTTCGCGATCGGGCTTGCACTGTTCACCGTCGGCTGCGGCGGTGGCCTGGATACGACGGCGACCGAAGAGGAAAAGGCGGAAATGAACGCGCAAATGGAAGCCGATATGGCCAAGATGACGGGTAAAGTTTCGGAGAAGCCCGGCGCAGGAACCCCGGCGCCCGGCGCGAAGTAGTAGGCCGAGTCATCGCGGCAAATAAAAAAACTACGCCCGGCAGGTTTTACCTTGCCGGGCGTAGTTCGTTTCTTGGGTTGTCGTCCGTCGCGCGACCTTCCCTGGCGCCCACCCGGCGGTGCCGCCGGGTATGGCCCCTGGAAGTCCATCTCGACTACGGGATTTCGCCCGGATTCTCACCACCGATGTAGGTGTTGATCGCGCCCCAGACGCCCGAACCCTGACCGTACCCGGTGACCGCTTCACCCGGATAGTCGATCGTATCATTCAGGAAGCGAACGGAGGCGTCCGCGAAGACCGCCTGTGCGCCGCCCGGATGCTGGCTGCTGGCGCCCGGCCAGTTGTTGTTGATCCCGAAGCAGTGCAGAAAGGTCGGCTGCATCGCGTACGGTGCACTACGCCACCAAAAACCACCCACGGTCCCTTCCGGGTTGGGCAGCACACGGTTGGAATGCACGTCGTTGTTGGTGTTGCAGGCGAGCAAAGCACAGCGGAAGACGGCGTTGTTACCGCCACCAGTTCGGGGTGACCCACCACCAACATGCTGATGGCTGGGAACGCCCGGATTCGGCGCAAAACCTTGCGTGCTGCATTCGACGACCGCCAGCGTATTCGACGTGCCGTCCTTGATGTCCCCGATGCGGACGCCCGTGTTCAGATCGAACACACCGCTCAACGGGTGATTCACCCGGTCCCACCAGTCGTAGCCTTCGGCACCCGCGTAGTTCGAGTGCCCCAGGCCGTGCGGGTTACCGCCGTTGAATGACAAAGCCGAAGGGCAAAGCATCGAAGGCAAGGTCTGGGAGACGACCGTCTCTCCGCTGGGCAGCGTCTGCGGCAGCAACGGGAGATTGAAATTGATCGCGTCATGGAGCGGCTCTTATTCCATGAAGGGCAGGATCAAGGCGATCCAGGTGTAGTTGCGGTGGCTGCCGGCGCCCGCGTAAGCACTTCCCGGACCATTCTTTTCCCTTTTCCAGATGGCTGCCGGCGGAAACGACTTGTAGGTGTCGTGATAGTTATGGAGTGCAATCCCGATTTGATGCAGGTTGTTACCGCACGACATCCGTCGCGCAGCTTCACGAGCCGCTTGAACGGCCGGCAGCAACAACGCAACAAGAATTCCGATAATGGCGATTACGACGAGTAGCTCGACAAGCGTAAAACCTGACTTCTGCCTCTTCTGTTGGTCACCAGCCATACATGCCTCCTCATTTTTCCCAAAAAAACTAGTACGATCGTACGAACAATGATGCCAGGGCGTGCGTACAAGCGTCACCAATACGCATTACAATCATCGGTCGGCCGTGTGTCAAGGAAACTCCAGAAATATGCGGACCATTCTGCCCGCTGGGCACCGATGGCAACATGCCAAACATGCCTCGCGCGATCACCCATGCAAGGGAGCCGGTCGGACCGGAGGAGTTCGCATGCCGGCAGTTCTGCCCTGTGCCGCGATTCAGCCAGGAAGCATGATCTAGCCGCGGAAGCCCTCCGATACTAAATGGTCGATCCTCCCAGACGTGCGGTCCGACCGTTTTGATATAATTCAAGCGTTGGTCACTGATCCTTTCGAAGAATTCCGCAGACTGAGGTCAAGAACAGGTCAAGAATAGCTTCTGGGCGATCACTGGTCCCGACATGCGGGAAGTTGTTGATAACGGGTCCCCGTATGATGTTCTGATGTCCGACCGCATGATGTCATGCAAAGCATGACCTACGGAAACTTCGAAAGTACGCCTTCCGCAGGGTGGCGACCTTCATGAAGTTACTGACGACCGGTTCCTCAGTTGCCAAGGTTGATGGTGCTCATGACGACCCGTTCGCGAATCGTGACACTTGTTGCGTTGATGGGATTCACCTTCGCCGGGGCCTCGTTTTTTTATCTTCGGGACCGCCCGGCAGTAATGTCCGACGGCGACCAGTCCGTTCCCCCGACTGGGCAGGGTGTCGCGCCCGCCTGGAATCGCGATCCGTACCAACCTGGAAATATGCCGGGTTCGCCGGTGCCTGGCGCCGGAAATTCAGCCCGCCCCGTCGCTGCCAGCCCAACAACTGCCAGCCCAACGACTTATTCGGCAGCGGCGGCAGATGAGCCGGCCGAGCTGCCTCCGATCCGCAGCGGGGACTTCGAGAATACGCGAGACGTGGCGACGTACGTGGGCGGCGGCGCGTGTGCCGAGTGCCATGACAGTGTCCACCAGGCGTTTCTCGGGACAACCCACAGCCGCTCGTTGCGTGAAGTCGATCTGGCTCGAGAACCGCCCGGCGATGAGGTGGTCGATCCCGTCTCGCGGCGGAAGTATCAGTTGGTGCGTGAAGACGATGAATTTCGCCATCGCGAGACGCTTGCCCCCCCCTCAGGTGAGTCGATTGAATTGGCTGACTTCGCTTGCCGTTACGTGGTGGGCTCTGGAGCGCACGCCGTCACCTACCTGGTCGATGCCGGAGACGGCTTTCTCGCCGAGTCACCGGTCACCTGGTACGCGTCGAAGGACCACTGGGAACTCTCGCCCGGCTTCCAGAACTACAACACGGGGTTCGCTCGGCCGGTTTACACGGACTGTCTCTTTTGTCATGCGGGACGTGTCGAGGCGGTTGATGGGAACCGCAGCCATTCCACGATCCACGCCCTGGCCATTGACTGCGAACGGTGCCACGGCCCCGGTTCCTTGCATGTTTCGAAACGGCAGGGCGAATTGGAAAGCGGAGCTGGCCCGGATCGGACCATTGTCAACCCGCGCCATCTGTCGCGTGAACAAGGGGAAGCGATTTGCGCACAATGCCACCTCGACGGGGCGGCTGAAGCCGATGTGCGGGGGCGCCGGTTGCGTGATTTCCAGCCCGGGCATTGGCTGGAGGATTACCGCATCCACTACGGCCTCCAGGTTCCCGACACATCGATGAAGGTTGTGGGGCATGTCGAACAGCTTCACCTGAGCAATTGCTACCGCGGCTCGGAATCGTTGACCTGCAGCACGTGCCACGATGCGCACCGTGTGCCGTCGGCCGAGGCACGGGTGGGCTACTACCGTGACAAGTGCCTGGCTTGCCACACTGACCAGCCCTGTTCGCTGCCGGAACCCGCGCGATTGGACCAGTCTCCGCAAGACGATTGTGCTTCCTGCCATATGCCGACCAGCCCCACCGACATCATTCATGTCCCGGCGACCCACCATCGCATCGGCGTTCACATCAGCGACGTCGCCGTGGCCAGGCCACCCGCAGCCGGCGAACTGGTTCCGCTGGGCGACATTTCGCACCTCCCCAAGCTGGAGCAGGACCGCTGCCTGGGGCTGGCGTATCTGGACGCGTCATTGAAGACCCGCAGCCCGCCGGTTTCGGAAGCGTACCGTGTCCGCGCCCGCGACCTGCTGCAGGACGTGCTCGGCCGGGGCCTGCAGGATCCCGACGTCCAAACCGCACTCGCCAGGATCTATCAGCGCGAAAACCCGCCCCAAGCGATCGTCTTCGCCGAGTCGGCGTTGCAGTCGCCCGAACTGGCGGTCGACACGCGGACGCAAGCCCTGTTTGCGCTCAGCAATTCCTACCTTAGCCTGCGACAGACCCAATTGGCCATTCAGCCACTGGAGCAATTAACCTCCCTGCGTCGCCAGGCTGGTGACTGGTTTCTGCTGGGCGTCTGCCGGATGCAGGCGGGGAACCTCGAAGCGGCCCTGGAGGCCGCGCGGCGGGCGGCGGAGATCCGACCTGACAAGCCGAATTTCCAGGAACTGCTGGCCGAACTCTACCGCCTGGCCGGTCAGGAGCAACTGGCGGACGAGCATGCACTGCGGGCGCAGCAGTTGAAGGGCCCGGCCGAACCGCAATCGCCTCCCGATGCACCGGATGCCGCAGCGTCCGGATCGTGAACCGCAGACCCGTAGAAAACGGCCGTTTGCGGTGACGTTGCCATCGCACCCTGCCGATCAGCCGGAATGCCTGCGCGCCCGGGTTGCCCTGCGATTAACGGCACCGGAGCGAACGCTAACCGGCTGATGGCTCATCCGGGCCGGCGGGTGACTCAGCGGACCCCGGGTGGATTGCCGAGCGTCGAGACGCGCGGCCGCTGCCCCTCAATGGCGATCAGCTCGCAATTCACCGGCAGCTCGTGCCATGTGTCGACCTGACCGCTGGGCCAGGTGATCTTCAACTGCTCGATCGTGGTCGCGGTGCCCAACCCGATGAACTGGCGGCGCTCGTTGCTCGCATAGAAACCATCGCCGCCGCAGACCTCGAACCGTTGTGTCCGACCGCCGGCCGTCAGCTGAACTCGTGCCCCCACCGCGTCGCGGTTGGACTGCACGCCCTGCAACCGGAGCACGACGCCCTGCCCCGTATCCAGGGTCTGGTTCTCGAGGAGCGCCACATTGGCGTCCTGGTGCACAACCACGACGTCGGGCCGCCCGTCTCGATTCCAATCCAGACGCGCCACACCGCGCCCCAGATACTTGCCGGCGAAGTAGTCGCCCGCCGTGCCGGATACCTCGCGAAAATCCCCTTGCCCCCCGTTTCGAAACAGTTGCGGCGGCATTTTCCAAGCCTGGGCCGGATCGCCGAAATCATCGATGTGACCGTTGGCAACCAGCAGGTCCGGCCATCCATCGAGATCGAAGTCGACGGTTTGCGTGCCGAACCCGACCATCGGCAAGCTGGCATTTGCCAAACCGCGTGCTCGCGAAACATCTTCGAAGAAGGCATCGCCGTAGTTGAAGTAGGCGGTATTGGTCTCGTTGAAGTAGTTTGTAACGAACAGGTCGAGGTGAGAGTCGCCGTTCAGATCCGCGCAGGCGATTCCCATCCCGGCTTCGGCCCGCCCCTCGCCGCTCATCGCCGCGCCGGACGCCAGGCCGATCTCACGGAATGCCGGTCCGGCAGGGCCCTGCTCGAGCCGGTCAGCGAACTGGTTCACGAAAAGGAAATTGGGCGTCGTATCATTCGCCACGTAGATGTCCGTCCAACCATCGCCGTCGAGATCGGCCGTGACGACGCCAAGTCCCTTGCCGTTTGGGACACCGATGCCCCCGTCTTGAGTCCCGTCTTCGAATCGACCGTCGCCTCGATTCAGATAGAGCTCGTCCTGTTCGCCGTCAAAGCTTTCGGGACGGCAGGTGCTGAACTCGCCGGCAGCGTTGCGGCAAACCTTTAGCGAGTCGACATAATTGACGACGTACAGGTCCAGATCGCCGTCACGGTCCAGGTCCAGGACGCCGAGGCTGGAACTCATCCGTGCCAATTGCATCCCCATCCGGTCCGTGACGTCGGTGAAGGTGCCGTCTCCGTTGTTGTGGAAGGCCGTGTTGCGGCCGAAGTTCGCGACTATCAAGTCGACAAACCCGTCATTATCGAAGTCGGCGGCGACGGCGCCCTGACCGTAAGCAAACTGGTGCAGCCCGGCTGCCGCGGTCACATCGATCACGGTCTTCCCATCCACATTACGAAAGAGCCGGTCGCTGTAGTCATTGTTTTGCAGGTCGACCGGCAGCGGACAGCCCTGGGGAAAGTGCAGGTCCGGCCAGCCGTCGGCGTCGTAGTCCAGCACCGCCACGCCGCCTCCCATCGCCTCGATGAGGTACTTGAACTTTGTCCGGCCGTTGAAGTACTGAAACTGCAGGCCGACCTGTTCATGAACGTCGCGCAGCCGAATCTGGGCCATCCGGCCGTCCGCGGTCGCCGGCTGTCGGCGGTCCGCTCCCGGCCATTCCTTGGATGGGTCCGGCAAGCGAACGTCCGTACCGGTGTGGTCCAAGGGCGGGTCCGCCGTTTGGACAGGTGGGCCGCCGGCCAGCGGCGGGCCGGCGGGCTGGTCGGTGGGACGGGAAGGTCGCGCGCGGGCAGCGGCAACCTGTTGCAATCCGGATTGCGCTCGCTCGTCCCCTGCGTGCAAGGACAGAGCCAGTTGATACCAGCCGGCGGCGTCGGTGGGTTGCTCGAGTTTCAGCAGGAGGTCGCCGACATTCGAAAGCACAGGGAGCAGCAAGCCGAGCTTCCGCCGATCCGCGCGCGCGGCCAACATGACCTGGAGGCGCAGTTGGTCCAACAGGGCGGCTCGGGCCAGCAATGCCTGTGAGTTCTCCGTGCGGCCCAGCCGTCCCAGCAGCAGGCCGGCCCGATAGTGGGCCTGCCGATCGGTCGGGTCGCGTTGCACGACGCGGCCCCAACATTCGGCGGCCCGACCGAAATCGCCCTCACGCTCGGCGATCTCGCCGGCTTGGCGCCACAGCGATGCGGGCCAACGCTCGTCCGGCCCGTGCCCAGCGAGCAACCCAACAGCTTCCTGGGGTTGGCCCAGCGCCAGATGTGCTTCAAGGCAGGTGGCCAGCAGGTCGTCGTCTCCCGATGCCAGCGGCTGCAACTCGGCCAGCCACTTGCCGATCTCGGCCGGCCGCTCTGCGAGGAGCAAGTACTTTACCAGGGCGGCCCGGCTATGGCCGTCGAGCGGATCGGAATCGGCAAACGCTGTGAGAATCCCCACCGCCTGGTCAACCTCCGTGATTTGCTCGCCGGCCGTCGAACGCAAGACGAGCTCATCCAGGGAGAGGCGGCGGAGTTGTTGGATCTGTTGAAGCAGCCGCAGCGTGGCCGCCCGACGGAGTTGGAGCACGTAGAGCGTCAACAACCGCTCGCGAGGTTGCAGGTAGGTCGGGTTGAGCGATGTGGATTGCAGCAGCTTCGATTCCGCCTGGCGGGCCGCATTCTGTCGCAGCAGGATGGTGGCCTCCAGAAACCGGGCAGTGCCACCACGCTCGGCCGGCTGGTCAGGCACTTCGCGCCAGGCCGCCAGGGCCGCTTCCAACTTGCCCTGTTGGCTGGCCAGATGCCCTCGGTACAGCCAGGCGGTCCCGTTGTCGGGATCGATCTGCCGCAGCTCGTCCAGCAGGGCTTCCGCACGGTCGAGCTCGCCGCGGTCGGCCAGGGTCTCGACCCGCGCCAGCAACGCGTCAGCCACTCGCTTGCCGGTCGCCGTGGCCGGGACTTCGAATTCCGCCACGCGGGGCGACGGTCGCCGCTGGAATTGGACCGCCAGGACCAGCACTCCCGTCAGGACAAATGCCGCGACAGCAAGCGACAGGTAACGAGAGATGGGCGACGCGCTTGCCGGCTTGCGCTGACGGCCGGATTCGCTTTCCTGGCTGGGACGATTTGGTCGGCGTTTGCGCCGCATGGCGTGGCTACTTGATAAGGTGGACCAGCGGGGAGGCGAATCGATGAGCCGCCATTTGCGAATCGTAGATCGTTGCCTTCTCGATGGCAACGCCGCTCAGGGCTTGAGCGGTCGGCCCGCGAATTCGAAAACACCGTTTTCCCTTATAATGGCCCGCCTCACACCGTTGGCCCGCTACCACAAAGGCGAAGAGATGCCGGAACCGTACGTCAAGATCGCTCAACTCAAAACGGTTGCCGCATTTCGCGCGCGGCTCGCAGAACTCGGGATCGAGCTGCCGGTGGATGAGCGGCCGCTTTCCGCCGCCGAAGATTCGCCGTTGGGCAAGCCCTTGCAGATCGGTACCTTCAACGTCGGCAATCGCTGGTGCATTCACCCGATGGAGGGTTGGGATGCGAACCGAGACGGTTCGCCGTCCGATTTGACGCTGCGGCGGTGGCGCCGGTTCGGTGAAAGTGGTGCCAAGCTCATCTGGGGAGGCGAAGCAGCCGCCGTCCAACGGTCTGGGCGGGCGAACCCGAATCAAACGCTGGCAACGGCCGATAATCGCACGGGACTCGGCAAGCTGCTCGAGGAGCTCGAGTCAGCCCATCGAACGGCATTCCGCAGCACCGACGATCTACTCGTCGGTTTACAGTTGACCCATTCCGGCCGCTTCTGCCGTCCAAACTCAAAAACGCTGGAACCGCGCATCGCCTACCACCATCCCCTGTTGGACGAGAAGTTCGGGATTGCCTCGGACGATTCGTCCGTGGTGCTGACGGATGACGAGGTGGAGCGTTTGATCGACGACTACGTGGCGGCGGCGGGCCTGGCACGCGACGGCGGATTCCGATTCGTCGACATCAAGGCGTGCCACGGTTATCTGCTGCATGAATTCCTCAGCGCCAGGCCGCGGGCAGGGAAATTCGGCGGCGACTTCAGCGGGCGGACCCGGTTGCTGACGACCATCATCCAACGCGTACGAGAGACCTATCCGGAACTCATGGTGCTGGTGCGATTGAGCGTCTTTGACATGCCGCCTTATCGGACCAGCCGGGACGTCGGCGAACCGATGGACTTTTCGGGACTGCTGCCGTATGACCTCGGCTTCGGCCTGGACCGTGACGACCCGCTGGAGTGTGATCTCGACGAGCCGCTGCAGTTGCTGGGGGTGCTGCAAGATCTGGGCGTGTCCGCCGTCAACATCTCTGCCGGCAGCCCCTACTACAACCCCCACATGCAGCGGCCGGCCATCTTTCCACCCAGCGACGGTTACCTGCCCCCCGAAGATCCACTGGTGGGAGTCGCCCGACAGATCCACGCTGCCCGCCGCTGCAAGCAGGCTTACCCGGACCTCCCCATGGTCGGCAGCGCTTACACCTACCTGCAGGATTACCTGCCGCATGTCGCTCAGGCGGTGGTGCGAGAAGGATGGATCGACAGCGTCGGTCTGGGGCGAATGGTGCTCTCCTACCCAGAGTTGCCGGCCGACACGCTGCGTGGCGAGCTGCCCAATCGCAAGAAAGTTTGCCGGACATTCAGCGACTGCACCACCGCGCCCCGGCATGGTGTCGTCTCCGGGTGCTTTCCGCTCGATCGCCACTACAAGCAACTACCGGAAGCGGCCCAACTGCAGTCGATCAAGCGGTCGCTACGCAACGGCTAGTCCCAATGCCGTTCGAATGGATCGGATAAGAACGGAATGTCATGCACAGCATGACCTACGGAAGTGCGGAATCTGGAAGTGTCGAATTCGGCAGTGCGGAATCCGGAAGTGCGGAATCCGGAAGTGCGGAATCTGGAAGTGCGGAATCTGGAAGTGTCTTAGCCGGAAGTGTCGAGTTCAAAAGTGCGAAATGACCTCATGCAGCAGCCGCGACCACACTGGCTCCCCTCTCCCCCAGCTTGTCTGGGGGAGAGGGGCCGGGGGTGAGGGGGCCAAGCTTCCATCCCGTATGGCGTCATGCAGCGTATGACCTGGTCCCAATACCGTTCGATTTGGATCTCACGAGTCGTTGATATTCAAAGTTGCAAGCGACCAGGTTGCGGCCGGCTCGCTACTTGGCGAACGCAGTGATATCCCGCGCGTTCGCCGTGCGATCACGGAACTTGCGTTCATCGGAATTGTGGGTTTCGCTGTGCTTCCGTCATTTGTGGAGAACTTACCCAAGAGCGCCGCGCATCTCAGCCGGAGCGCGTTCGCGTCCGGGTTGCTCGGCGCGATCAACGGAACCGGGGATAACGCTCGACGGCTGATGCATCATCCGGGCTATGCGCGTCGGAAACCCAGTCCCTTGCCGCTTGTTGCGAACGCCGGCCAACATTCGCTCCAGGGCGTTGCTCGAGATGCCAAGCTACCACTCCGAGGTACCCCCCGCGCGGGATTCTCGCAATAGCGCTTGCGCGTTTCCTGGTTGCCTCCTACAATGACGGCCTGTGATGACAAGCATGCAGAGCCCGGCCGAGGCGTCCCACCGGACCCGCGCGCTGTGGAAGAAACTCGAGACCTCCCCCAGATTCCTCGAAGCCGTCGCCGCGCTCGCCCAGCGTGGGCAAGCGACGTTCGATGCGGTCAAGGGTTCGTCGTGCGCGCTGCTGGCCGCGGCGCTTGGCGAACACGCACCGGGGGCGGTCGTGGTGATCACGGCTCGGCCGGATACCGCGGAAGGGCTCCGCGATGACCTGGAACTTTTCAGTGCGCGGCAACCACTGCACTACCCGGCCTGGGAGGCGGAACCGGGCGAGCGGATCGTGCATGACGAGACGTACGGTGACCGTCTGCGGGTGCTGAAGCAACTGGCCGACGCCCCCGACCGCCGGCGGTTGGTGGTCGCCAGTATCCAAAGCCTGCTGCAGCCGGCGCCGGCGCGAACCCAGATCGAAAAGCACTCGCGAATTCTCCGTCGCGGGGATCGGTTGGATGTGGCCGCATTCCAGCGCTGGCTGGCGGAACAACGGTTTCATGCCACCAGCGCGGTCGAGCTGCCCGGCGAATTTTCTGCACGTGGCGGCATCCTGGACCTGTTCGCGCCCGATTGGGACGGGCCGGTGCGGGTCGAGTTTTTCGACGACGAGATCGATTCGATCCGCCGCTTCGAAGTCGCCACGCAACGCAGCCGCGAGACGCTCGACGAAGTCGAAATCACCGTCCTCGATCCGGCCATGGTCGCCGACGGTCAGTTGGCGGACTACCTGGCGGACGACTCCTGGGTGATGCACATCGAGCCGGAATTGATTGTTGACGCCGGCAAGCAGTACCTGACAAGGCTCGAGCACCCTGAGCGATTCCATCGTGTGGAAAAGGTGATGGCCGGCCTGCAGCAGTTCTCCAACGCGACCGCCGCCAGCCTGGCGCAGGGCTCGTTGGGTATCCACTGTTCGCTGGGTAGCGAAACCGTGGAACGCTTTAGCGGCGAGATGGCGCAAGTCCGCCGGGAACTGGAACACGTCGGAGCAGATCACGACGTCATCCTGGTGACGTCGACGGCAGGCGAAATCGAGCGGCTCGGCGAGGTGTTCGCGGAGACCGAGCTGCAGCGAGCGGGCCGGCTGCATTATGTCGTGGGGCACCTGTCCGCAGGATTCCGGTTGACGCGGGATCACGTCGTTGTGATTTCGGCGAATGAGCTGTTTCACCGGGGCGAAGTCCGCCGCATCTCGCGCCGGCGGCTGGGCAAGGCCATCGATAGCTTCATGGACTTGCGGCCCAACGATCTGGTGATTCACCTGAGTCACGGGATCGGCAGGTACCGGGGCATCGAACTGCTGGACAAGCACGGGCAGGTCGAAGAACACCTGCTGATCGAGTTCCACGGCGGGGCCAAGGTGTATGTCCCGGCCGCTCGCATCGATCTGGTACAGAAGTATGTCGGGGGCACGAAGTCGCGGCCCCGATTGGCCAAGCTGGGGGGCGCCAACTGGCACAAGCAGAAGAAGGCCGCCGAGCGGGCCGTCATGGATATGGCGGTGGAGATGCTGGAAGTGCAGGCGGCCCGTGTGTCGCGGGTCGGGATCTCGTTTGCACCTGACGGCGAGTGGCAACGAGAATTTGACGCCTCGTTCCCATACCAGGAAACCGACGATCAACTTGCCGCCTTGCAGGATATCAAGGTCGACATGGAAAGCACCAAGCCGATGGATCGCCTGCTCTGCGGGGACGTCGGCTACGGCAAGACCGAGGTGGCGATGCGGGCGGCGTTCAAAGCCGTCGACAACGGCTACCAGGTTGCCATCCTGGTCCCCACCACCGTCCTGGCCGAACAACACTACCACACGTTCCTGGAGAGAATGGCCGAGTTCCCCTTCGATATTGGCCGCCTGAGCCGGTTTTGCCATGCCCGGGAGCAACGCGAAATTATCAAAGGGCTGGCCGCCGGCAAAGTTGATATCGTCGTCGGCACCCATCGGTTGGCGTCCAAAGATGTCAAGTTCTACAACCTGGGGCTCGTCATCATCGACGAAGAACAGCGGTTCGGCGTCGACGTCAAGGAACGCTTGAAAACGTTGCGGAATGAAGTGGATGTCCTCACGATGTCCGCCACGCCGATTCCCCGCACGCTGCATATGAGCCTCGTCGGGGCCCGGGATATCTCCAACCTGGAAACGCCGCCGGAAGATCGAGTCGGCATTGAAACGCGCGTCACCCGGTTTGATAAGGACCTGATTCGCCATGCGGTGATGCGCGAGCTGAACCGGGGAGGGCAGATCTTCTTCGTACACAATCGCGTCCAGGATATCGACGTCCTGGCACGCAAGCTCGAAGAGATCGTTCCCGAAGCCAGCATGGGCATCGCCCATGGCCAGATGCACGAAGATCAGCTCGAACAGGTCATGGTCGATTTCGTGGCCCATCGCTTCGACATGCTGATCGCCACGACCATTGTGGAAAGCGGGCTGGACATTCCCAACGCCAATACCATCTTTATCGACGAAGCCGACCGATACGGGCTGGCCGACTTGCACCAGTTACGGGGACGCGTCGGTCGTTACAAGCACCGTGCCTACTGCTACCTGCTGATCGATCGTCACAAGCACGTGACGCCGGCCGCCGCCAAACGGCTGCATGCGATTGAAGAATACAGCGAGATGGGAGCCGGTTTTGCACTTGCCATGCGCGATCTGGAAATCCGCGGCGCCGGTAACCTGCTGGGAACGCAGCAGAGCGGACACATTGCCGCCGTTGGCTACGAATTCTATTGCCAATTGCTGGAAAACGCGGTCCGGACTATTAAGAAACTTCCCGGCAAGCTCTCCTTTGATGTCGACATTGATCTTCCCGGAGCCGCCTATCTTCCCGATGATTACATCCCCGACCTGCGGCTCAAAATCGACTTGTACCGCCGGCTGCGACGGATTGCCGCGTTTGACGACCTGGACGAATTTCGTGCCGAGCTGGCTGATCGGTTCGGCAAGCCGCCCGCGGAAGTCGAGCGGATGCTGCAGTTGGTTGAGCTGCGGATGAACGCCGCAATTTGGCAGATCCAGTCGATTTCGACCGAGGACGAGTACCTCGTATTCGGCTACCTGGATCGAGGGCGAATCCAGCAACTGGCCAGATCGCTGGGGCGCAAGCTGCGTGTCGTCGACGACAATTCGGCCTATCTCAAGGTTCCGACCGGGCCCAGTCGGCCAAACGACTTTTTCCGGGTCGCAAAATCGGTGTTGCGGCCAAGCTGACGAGGCCCCTATACTCCCGCCCCGCGCCGGCACTGTGTCGACGTGCTTGTCTCGACAAATCCTCCTGTCTTGGGCGATTATGGTTCACCAGGGAACGGGTCATCAACGGCTTCCTGCCAGTAGCTTCCGTCCACCGGTGGCGGCATTCCGGGACCTCCGGCTGGCGACGGTAGCAACCGTTGAATTGCACAAGCCATGCGAGCGCTGTCCCCAAGTGTCCCCTGCCGGCAATCGTCTCGGCCACACCCGGTGGTCTCGTTCGCTCAATTCCCCCCTGCTCGCCCTCCGCGTTTGCTGCCTGACAGGGGTTCTGATGTGCATCGCGTGCAACCTGCCCGAGCGGCGTTCGAGCACCGCAGAATTGAGCACGGCACCGGCACGATCCGGTGAATCGACCAACGCCGTGGCGGCCGAACCTGACCTGGGCCCCGTTGCCGAACAACCGTCGACATTCCGCCAGGCGGCCTGGCCCATTCCCCAGCCACAAACCTCGGCGGCGACCAACCCGTCACTGCCCTATGCGCCGCCCCAGGAATGGCCGCCCGCCAACACGCCGCCGGCCTACGGTCCAAATGCGGCAACCGGGCCGAACTTGCAACCGGGAGCCGCCACGCCGTCGAGCCCTGCGTTCCAATCCGGTTTCCCGCCACAAGCGGTCGCCAACACTGGACAAGGCTGGCCGGGTGACAACGTGGGCGTCTCCGCCGGTCCACCGACCAATATCCCGCCCACCAGCAACCCGCTCACCGAACAAGATGCTTCGGACGTCTACGATCCAACCGTTACCGTCGCAACGGTCGGCGATCAGTATATTCTGCGAGGTGATCTGATCGGCGAGGCGAATCTCATCCTGGCCCCCAACGTCGAAAAGATTCCGCCCGAGGAACGCGACAAGCAACGGGACCAGATTCTCGCCGCCAGAGACAAGCTGGCCAAGCAACTGCTCAACCAGTTCATCGAACGAAAGTTGATGTACCTGGAGTTCTTGCGGAGCATTCCCGAAGACAAACGGGCGGAAGCAGAGGCCGGCATTCAAGAACGGATCGGCGAAGCCTTCGAAGAAGACCTGGCGAAGATGATCAAGAAGGTGCGCACCGCCGGCGAGGCCGAGTACGGGGAACTGGCACGTGAGGACGCCAACCTGTTTCGTCTCGCGATGCTGATGAAACAGCAGAAGATGGCGACCACGATTCAATTGAATAACTATCTGCTCCGCTACGGCTCATCGCTGGAGAAACAACGCGAGGCGTTTGCCGAACGGGCCCTCGGCCGACAGGCGCTGGTCGGCGGAATCGAAACCCAGCCGGAAGTGACGCATGTGGAAATGCTGGAATACTACAACCGTCGCGTCGAGGAGTTCCAGGTTCCGGATCGCGCCAAGTGGGAGCAGCTGACGGTGCGATTCGACCATTTCAATTCGCGTGAAGAAGCACATGCAGCCATCAGCGCCATGGGGAACGAGGTTTGGCTGGGGGGATCAAATTTTAAGGCCGTTGCCAAGCGAAGCTCCCAAGGGCCGCAAGCCAAACAGGGCGGACAGCACGACTGGACGGAATGGGGAGACCTGGAGGTGTCGCGCGAAATCCAACAGGTCGTCTTCTCGATCCCTCCTGACCAACTCAGCCAGATCATCGAGGATGTCGAAGGGCTGCACATTGTTCGTGTGCAGGAACATTCACCCGCCCACCTCACCCCCTTCTCGGAAGCTCAGCCGACCATCAAAAAGAAACTGCAGGGCGAAAAACGCAGCGAAGAGATCTCCCAATTTGTGGCCCGCCTGCGCGAGCAAACTCCCATTTGGACGATCTACGACGACGAAGACAACGATGCACAGCAACGGATTGCCGAACCGTCGCCACGCCCCAATTCCACCTACCCGCGCTAACAGCCTCGCGCCGCCACCCCCTATTGCTCGCCGCGGGCCGCCACCCCCTCATGCTCGCCGCGGGGCTCCACCCCCTCATGCTCGCCGCGGGGCTCCAACCCCTCATGCTCGCCGCGGGGCTCCAACCCCTCATGCTCGCCGCGGGCCTCCGACCCCTCATGCTCGGCGCGGGTCTCCGACCCCTCATGCTCGGCGCGGGTCTCCGACCCCGCCGAAACCGCCGACCGAAGGTCTCCTCCCCCCAACGCGATTGCCAAACCTGTTAGGCTGGATACTTCATCAGCCGTCGGGCGTTAGCCCCGGTTCCCTGGATCGCAGAACAAACTGGGCGCTGACGCATTCCGCCTGAGATGCGTGGTGCGTCGAGTCCGTTCCCTGCAAAAGATTGCGACACACCGACGTGCCCTGAATCGTTGTTCGTTCATGAACGAACAACGTTCGGCGCTCCAACAACACGCAACCTACCGCATTTTTGCTCAATCTGGTGTCGGCATGAGTTTACCGGAGAGTCCGCACGGCGATGACCAGCAGGTTCGGTGTAACGTCGAGCTGAAAGCCCGCTTACCGTCGCTCGACGATGCACGCACGATTGCGGCCCGGCTGGCCACCTCCCGTCTCCCTGACCAGCAGCAGGTCGATACCTACTTTCATTGCCGCGAGGGTCGGTTGAAGCTCCGCGAGATCCGTGGTGGTCCCGCCCAGTTGATCGCGTATCACCGGCCGAACACCAGCGATGCCAAAGCGAGCCATTATTACCTGATTGACGTTCCTGACCCTGCCGCCATGCTGGCCGGGCTGACCGCGGTGCTCGGCGTGCTGGTGCGGGTGGCCAAGCATCGCGAAATCTACCTCCACAAGAACGTACGAATCCACCTCGACAACGTTGAACAACTGGGAACGTTCCTCGAGTTTGAAGCGGTCTTGGAACATGCGGGGCAGCAGGACCAAGGCCAGGCGGTCGTCAACCGGCTGCAATCCCAGTTTGCCATTCCACCCTCCCGCCTGCTGACGAGTTCCTACAGCGACATGCTGCTCGACGTGCATTGAAGAGACCAGGGGACGGCGTCACTGATGGTTGCAGCAGGCATGAACCGCTCGAATGGAACGGGGCTGCCGCGAAGCCTGGCTGCCGGTGGTCGGCCAGGGAGCCATGGCGCTGTTACGATCAAACGCTGATTTGCATACGGTGACCATCATGGATTTCTCACCAACGGTTGTGATCGCCGCGAAGCGGGATGGCGGAGCTCTCTCGCGAAGGCAGATTGCCGAGTTTATTGCCGGCTACGCGGCGGGACGGATCGCGGACTACCAGATGGCTGCGCTGGCGATGGCGATCTACCTGCAAGGGATGAACTCCGAGGAAACGGCCGCCTTGACCGAGGCGATGCTGGACTCCGGCGATACGTTGGCCTGGCCCGGTGACGCCCCGCCCATCGTCGACAAACACTCGACCGGCGGGGTCGGCGACAAAGTCTCCTTGGTGCTCGCTCCGTTGCTGGCGTGTTGCGGCGTCTGGGTGCCGATGATCTCCGGCCGCGGCTTGGGGCCGACCGGCGGAACGCTCGACAAGCTAGAGTCCATCCCCGGGCTGCGCGTCGATCTGACCAACGAAGAAATCCAGACGACCGTCGCGCAAGTCGGCTGTGTCATCGCCGGGGCGTCCGCCCGGATTGCGCCGGCGGACCGGAAACTGTACGCACTCCGCGATGTCACCGCGACCGTCGCTTCGATTCCGCTGATTACCGCCAGCATCATGAGCAAGAAGCTGAGCGAGGGATTGTCCGGATTGGTGCTGGACGTCAAATTCGGCTCGGGGTCATTCATGAAAACGATGGAGCAAGCCCGGGCGTTGGCAGCCTCGCTGGCCGACACGGGGCGGCGCATGGGCGTTGCCACGTCCGCCCAACTAACAAACATGGACCAGCCCTTGGGAAGGATGATCGGAAATCGGGCCGAAGTCGATGAAGCGATCGCGACTCTGCAGGGGGAGGGACCGGACGATCTGGTCGCCCTCACAACCTCGCTCGGAGCCGATCTCCTGGTCGCTGTCGGCGCCGCGCCATCCCTTCAACAAGCTGCCACCATGCTTGAGGATCACCTGGCAGCGGGCCGCGGCTGGGAAAAATTCGAGCAAATGATCGCCGCCCAGGGAGGCGATCTCGACGTTCGCATACCGCTCGCTCCGGCAACCGAGGTGTTGGCGAGCCGGTCAGGATTCGTCGACCGGATCCAAACGGAGCAACTCGGACAGGCGGTGATCGAATTGGGCGGTGGCCGCAAGCTGATAACCGACAAGATCGATCACCGAGTGGGCCTGGAGATGCTGGTCAAGATCGGTGATCCCGTCGATCGCGGCCAGCCGCTGGTGCGCGTCTTCGCGGACGACGGTCGAGCGGCCCATGTGCGACCGCGGATTGAAGCGAGTATCCTGGTGAGCGACAACCGTCCCGCACGGCCGGCATTGATCGCCGAACGTACTGGAATGACGTAAGCGATCGCGGACGATCCATCTGGCGCGGGACCTGGTTCCATGGTTCGGTGGCGCGGCAGGCAGGCTGGCGGGCCGCGGACGTGTCCGGTTGGTTCCCGTTCTTGACAACTTCGCACGTCATGCACGGCATGACAGACAACTTCAACCACAATCCATGTACGATGACGCAGATCAACTTTGACGAACTCGTACAGTCCGCGCTCCAAGCGCGACGTCTGGCGTACGCACCCTATTCGCAATTCGCTGTCGGCGCGGCGCTGCAGGCAAGCGACGGGTCCCTGTTTTCGGGATGCAATGTCGAAAATGCATCGTACGGACTGACAATTTGTGCGGAACGTGTGGCGGTGGGGTCGGCTGTTGCCGCCGGCCGGCAGGTGTTCACCGGACTGGTCGTTGCGACCCAGGCCGGCGCGGCGCCGTGCGGCGCCTGCCTCCAGGTACTCGCCGAATTTTGCGACCAGTTGCCGATCGCAATCTGCGACGCCGGCGGACGGATTCAACGCACTACCTCGCTGAACGAAATGCTGCCGGACCGTTTTCGTCGCGCCACGTGATGACGGCCGACCAGCAGCCGGTTGCCGCCTGCGCCCCGCGGAATCACTCGAGTTGTCCCGCATGTAACGAGTGGCCGCATCGCGCAGCCGCCACCGACGTGGCCGGTTCGCCCGTGTGATGACAACGGATCACGAAACGCCTTGAGGAACGGCCCAATGGCCGTCTCGATAACTGCGTTTGACCAGGGCGTCACCCGCCATGTTGTTGGTGATCCGCTCGCGGTCGGGATCGAAATGCAGTACGTCGCCCACACGGTTCGCAATGTTGGCCAGGTGCACGATGGTCGCGGCCCGATGGCCGACGTGGATGTCGGCGTTGAGCTGTTGTTGCTCGCCGCGCAGGCAGGCGAAGAAATTCGAGTGGTGGGCCGGTAGCGACACGCGTCCGGTCTTTTCAGCAATCAGTTTCATCCGCGGGCCGTACAGGCGCCATCCCGTGGTGTGGCCAAGAATCAGAACGCCCGCGGTCCCGTAGAAGGCGGCCCCGTTGTCATAGCCTTCCTGCGGATAAGGGGACCAGATGCGCTGTTCAAAGATCAATTGTTTGGCCCGGTTGGCCGGCGCCTTCGCCTGAGGATACTCGAAGACGGCGTATTGTGTGTCCGGGAATTCTTGGTCGTCATCGAAGAAGTACTTGCCGCCCAGGCAGGTGACTTTCGACGGATGCGTTTCCACGCCCAGCCCCCACAGCGCAACATCGATATCGTGCACACCGTCGTTGCCAATGTCGCCGCATCCGAAATTGTGCCACCACCGCCAGACACCCGGCAGCAGGTTCGAGCGATAGGGAACCATCGGTGCGGGCCCGACCCATTGGTCGTAATCGAGTTGGTTCGGTGGATCGCTAGGCTGCGTCTTGCCGATCGAGCCGCGGCGTTGGCTGTTCCAGGCCTTGGCGACAAGGATTTCACCAATCTCGCCCCCCCGAATCCGCTCGATGCCTTCCCGCACGACGTCCGTGCTGCGGCTTTGTGTTCCGACCTGAAGCAGTTTGCCGCTCCTTTTGACGGCGTCCGCCATCAGGCGCCCTTCACGAATGTTGTGGCTGCACGGTTTCTCGACGTAAACGTGCTTCCCCGCGTCCAGCGCTAGAATTGCCGCCGGTGCGTGCCAATGGTCTGGAGTTGCGATGAACACCGCATCAACACTCGCATCGGCCAGTATCTCGCGAAGGTCGGTCGTCTGGCGAGGCGCCTTGCCGCTGGCGCCGCGCACGACCTCGCCTGCCTTTTCCAACCGGCTCTGATCCACGTCACATACGTACCGCACCTCGACGTCCTGCCGCGAAGCGAGCAATCGCGTGTGTACCGTCCCCATGCCACCGGGGCCAATCACCCCAACCACGCAGCGTTCGTTCGGGGCTGCGTGAACAACCTGCTGGCTGAGCGACATGGTGGCGGCGCCCCAGCCTGCGGCGCGAAGAAACTCTCGGCGAGGTGTCGTGCTCATGGCAATTCTCCCACCCATGATTGATGATGGTTAGCGCGTCGAACCGCGGAAACGCTCTCGCCAATATATCGCTCGCGGCCCGACGGGGCCAAACTCCCCTGCCTGGACAAACCGTGCCTTGCCCACCGCCCCCGATCACGGATCGGCCGTCGAGCGTTCGCCCAGGCCGATCATCTGCCGTTGAGCGTTCGCCCAGGCCAGACCGATCATCAGCCGTTAAGCGTTCGCCCCGGTTGCGTTGATCGCCGAACAAACCGGACGCTCACGTGTTCCGATCGATCGGCGCGGCGATTTGGGCAAGTCCACCAACGATTGCCAAACAGCGACCTGCAAGGATTCACCGTTTGTCGATGACTGATCCGAGCCAAGCAGCGTAGGTCATGCTCGACAAAACGACCCGCTGTGAACGAATACGCGCCACCCATCGCGGCGCGGCAAGGTTGCTGCCGAGGCCAGGTTGGATTGTATGGGTCGTAGCGGTGGTGCGATTCGGTCCGCCTGGAAGACGAGCCAGCCTCGCGGCCAAGGCCGGATTTCTGGGAAATTACTTCGCTCGAGACGCGTGCGGCGCAAGTTTTCCGAAGATTTTGACCTATCCTTGAAGGGGCGTACAAAATCACTCGGGGTGGGTCAGTCAAGGAACTACGAATATGCTTTCCAAGTCGCGCAAACGCGGATTCTCGCTCCTCGAGTTGCTGGCCGTGATCACGATCATCGGGGCGCTCGCCGCGATCATCATTCCCCGACTTTCCGGATCGACCGACGCAGCCAAGCAAGCCGGCGCGGCCCAGTACCGGTCCGACCTGAACGACGCACTGGAAACCTATTACTTTGAGAACGGCTCGTTTCCACCCGATCTCGAGACGCTCCACACGAGCGGTTACTACTCCGAGCCCATCCCGCTCAATCCGGTGACCAATCAACCGTTCGAGCTGAACCCGGCCAACGGTCGCGTCAAGATTGACTGACATCATGTCGCGACGGCAACCATCATTGTTCAGGTAAGTCGACTGGCACCAGGTTGCTGAATGCCAGTACGTACTGCTTGGGAGTCGATGAGTCGAAGAACTGAACCGTGGCCACCCGTTTGTTTTTCTTGCCGCTCAATGCGACGATTCGCCCCAGTCCGCGTCCCGGGTGACTGACCGTCATGCCCTCGGCATAGGCATCGGGTGGCAAGGGGCGGCTGGTGGAATCGCCCTCCAGGGTCTGGTCCAGCAGGCGGGCGGCTGCCGTGATTCCGGACAACGCCGCCGGTGACGAACGACGCTGCTCGAACGCACGCTGTTTTTCCTCGGCCAACAGCGGATCCTCCGCCTCATCCAGGTGAACGGCGTCCCCACCGAAATCGTCCCCGAAGTCCTGAACGTAGTCGCTGTCATTGTCGTGCCACCTTGCGGCCGATCGAGCCGACGACGATGGTTCGAACACATCCATTTCGTCACGCGGCAATTCCATCAGGAAGGCACTCGGAATCGCCATCTCCTGGCGTCCCCGTGAGAATCGGTAGGCCGCGTTGCTCAGTTGCAGCTCTTCTTCCGCTCGAGTGATCCCGACGAACAACAGGCGACGCTCCTCTTCCAACTGGCTGGGGTCCTCGCGGCTCCGTTCGTGTGGAAGCATCCCTTGCTCCACGGCCACAATGAATACGCAGGGGAACTCCAGGCCCTTGGCGGCATGCAACGTCATCAACGACACCTTGTCAGTGTCTTCTTCGAATGCATCCGTATCGCTCACTAACGCCGCCCGTTCCAGAAATGCCTCCAAGGGTGACTCGTCGCCATGCTGAGCGTCGAATTCCGCGGCGTCCGTCAGTAACTCTTCGACGTTGGCGAGCCGTGCTTCGTCTTCCTCGAGTTCCGAGCTCTCCAGCCACTCGCGATACCCGGACTCACTCAGCACCTGCTCCATCAACTCGTGAACCGGTGCGTGCGCCAACGGACTGAGTGCACCGATGATCTCCACAAATCCCCGCAGCGCGGTGTTCGCCGGTTTGCGCAATCCGTCAATCTGACCAGCTTCACGCGCTGCTTCGAAGAGTGGGATTCCCCGCCGCTGTGCGTGGGCATCAAGCCGCTTGAGCGTCGTGTTGCCGATGCGGCGGGGCGGCACGTTGATGATCCGCGAGAACGACATGTCGCTATGCGGGTTGTTGATCAAGTGCAGGTACGCCAAGATATCCTTGATCTCTTTCCGTTGGTAGAATTCCAGCCCCTTGACGATCTGGTAGGGGATTCCGGCGCTGCGAAAGGCATTCTCCAGAGCGCGTGAAAGCGCGTTGATCCGGTAGAAAATGGCGAAGTCACGAGGCCGGCGACGATCCTCGGCAATCTCGTCCGCGATCTGCGCTACGATGTGTTCTGCCTCGTCGCGGCTGCTCGGGTAACGCACTAATCGCACCGGCTTGCCCGGCGGATTGTCCGTATACAACTGCTTGGGTTTGCGTTGCGAGTTATAAGCGATCAAGTGATCGGCTACCTGCAGGATGTTCGGCGTGCTGCGATAGTTCTGCTCCAGCCGGACGACATGCACATCCGGAAAGTCCTGCTCGAAATCCAGAATGTTGGACAGGTTGGCGCCCCGCCATCCATAGATGGACTGGTCCGGGTCTCCGGTCACCGCCAGATTGGGATGGTCGCAGGAAAGGGCACGCACGATCGCGTACTGCGAAAAATTCGTGTCCTGGTATTCATCCACCATGATGTATCGATACCGCTCATCCATGGCGGCACGAAACTCCGGGTTCTCCCGCAGAATCGTAGCGATGTGCAACAAGAGATCGTCAAAGTCGACCGCGTTGGCTTGTTGTAACCGCTGCTGATACGCCGGGTAAGCGACTTCAACGACGCCTCCCAACGCTTGCCCGGCACGCCCCACGAACTGGTCGGGCGTTACGAGGTCGTTCTTCGCATTGCTGATCTCATGTGCGATCTGATCGACAGTGATGTGGCTGAGGTTGATTTCTGTCGAGTCGAGCGCCGACCGCAGCAGCTTGCGGCTATCAGCGGTGTCGTAGATCGTGAAGTTCTCTTCCAACCCAACCAGTCTCGCATGCTGACGCAGGAGCCTTGCACAGAATCGATGAAACGTTCCCGTCCAGACCATCTCGCCCGGTGCCATCCGAGCCAGCCTGAGCTGCATTTCTTCCGCAGCCTTATTAGTGAACGTCAACGCCAGGATCTGCCGGGCCGGGATCCCCTGCCGCAAGAGATAAGCGATCCGATGCGTCACCACGCGTGTCTTGCCGCTGCCCGGCCCCGCCAAGATCAACATCGGGCCGTGCTGGTGCTGCACGGCGGCACGCTGCGCCGGCGTCAACCCATCCAACAAGTCGGTGGCCGACGCGGTCTCGTGGTGTGAATCCATGAGTAAAGTACCAAGAAACAGGAGGCGGTCTGGTATCCAATGAAACGGAGCTGGCAGGATCGCATGACAAACCAGCCTCTGCAATATGCAGGACAGGATCCGAGAACCCCATCCGCCACCGCTCGGCCCGCGCCGCATGCTGTAATGCTAGCGATGCTAGAGATGCTGGCGTGGATAAGCAAACTTGTGAAGAAAAGTGGTACTCAGCCGGTTGTGGCTTGATATACTACGCCTCCCCTGCTCCCGAGGAGATCATCGTGCGACGATTCTCTCGAGGATCGAGGAGCATTACCCACTCCCAAAAGGAAGGAACCGATGGCATCAACTCGCATTCCCCTTAGTGCATCCGAAGAAGCTTCTCGCAGCCTATCGGAACGTCTCGAATTGAGCACCGCAGAGATCGGCCTCTCGGTCCGCACCACGAATTGCCTGGAAGAGCGGGGCGTATTCACGGTGCAGGATCTTCTCAATTGCACTCGCGACGACTTGCTCAGCATTTCAAATTTTGGCGAGAAGACATTAGACGAAGTCTACCATGCCCTATCGGCGATCGGCTTTGACCGCCCCAAGGCGAAGTAGCGCCTGGCAACAACAGGGAGTTGTCCATGGAGCGAATGGCGGTCGCCCCGTAATGGTGGAATTGGCGGGGCGGGTGGGGGGGAGACCTTCGGTCGGTTGGGGGGAGACCTTCGGTCGGCCGGGGTGCGGGGTCTGAGACCCGCGCACAACAGAATCGACCCGCGCACAACAGGCATTGCTCGGCGCAGGTCTCCATTTTTGCTCGGCGCAGGTCTCCGACCTCGCCGAAACCGCCGACCGAAGGTCTCCCACCGCGGCCCCCACCAACAACACCAACCGGCATCCTGACCGCGGTCGTTATCGGACCGTCAGTCAGTTGCCATCGAGCGTCATTGGGCCGCTACGTCACCCCCCACTCAAACGTCATCCTCACCGAGGTTCGCGAAGAAGTCGTCGTGGGAAGCGGAGTCGAGTTCCTCTTCGTCGGTTCGCTTCAGGCGGAGGTCGAGCAGCCGCTCGTCGCTGGCCAGCCGGGTCGTGGCGTGGTCCTCCTGGCCGGCCAACGGTT